>JACKKO010000007.1 GCA_024236395.1 Hyphomicrobiales bacterium | reverse complement strand
GTCATCATTCTCTTGTGTTTGCGTTACACTCCGCCCGATACCGGATATGTTATGTTCATGCATTCTGTAGTCAAACAAAGCAGCCGGGATATATAACCCCTCAGCCCCCATTTCTAATATCCTGTCATAACGCACCCATTTTGTATGTTTAGTGGTGTTTTCAAAAGGCCCTTCTGCCACCGCATCCTTCAGCCATTTAGTCTGCATAAGGGAGGTTGAGGGGATATAACTCATTTCTTTATAGGCTGCCCTGTTGAATGGACGCGAGATACCGATATTAAATTGCTGTTTCCTTTAGCCTATCGTCAGCATCCAGGATAACTGTATGTGTGCAGTTATCCGGAATGTTGTGCACCAAGTCAGTAATGACAGCGTTAGGCTTTCTGTTCTCGCTAAACGCAAACACCTTTACCTGAAAATTACTATTCTGATAGCGCTTCTTGGCATTTCCTATAGCCTCTAGAGAGTTATCCGTACTTTTATCGTCCCCTACCAGCATACATATGTTCACCTGTTCACATAGTTGAGCCGCCATTTCCTGCGCTTTGTGCACAGACGCAATAGTTTCTTCTATGTAATTACCGTAGTTATAATTGGCGACTAGAATGGCAACATGGGGCATGGGCACGCTCTAATTGTTAATGTGATTATGGTAGGAATAATAAATTTTAATACTAAGTATAGATATTTTAAGTATTAATCGCCATTTTTCAGATAGATGCAAGTATAAAGTTTATAAAAATCCAAGAATGATGTGCCCATTGTATGAAGGGCACGATATATTGTGGCTTCTATTAAAGGCGTGCCTTGATCGCGTCCAGGGCAGCGGGGGCATTTTCCGGGGTACTGCCACCGGCCTGTGCCAGGTCCGGCCGGCCGCCACCGCCTTTGCCACCCAGTGCTTCGGAACCAACACGTACTAAATCCACCGCACTCAGGCGCTCGGTCAAATCGGCGGTGACGCCGACGACAATCGACGCCTTGTCGCTCTCGGTGGCAATCAGTGCGACCACGCCGGAGCCAATCTGCTGTTTATAGGTATCGGCAATGTTTTTCAGCTCTTTGGCGGGCAGGCCATCCAGCACTTTGCCTACAAACTGAACGCCGTTCACTTTTTCGGGAGCGTCATTGGATGCGCCTGCCGAAGTGCCGCCGCCACCGCCCATCGCCAGCTTCTTGCGGGCGTCGGAGAGTTCCTGTTCCAGCTTGCGGCGTTCATCCCGTAAGGCACGGATACGCTCGGCAGCTTCTTCCGGGGCGACCTTCAGTCCGTCGGCAATGTCCTGTAGCAGCGATTCCCGTTGTTGTAACAGGCGTAATGCTCCCGCACCGGTGACGGCTTCAATGCGGCGTACCCCGGCGGCAACTGCAGATTCCCGGGTGATCAGGAACAGCCCAATATCCCCGGTGCGCTGTACATGCGTGCCACCGCATAGCTCCACGGAATAGTCGCCGCCGTTATCGGCGGTGCCCATACTGAGGACGCGCACCTCATCGCCATATTTTTCCCCAAAGAGAGCCATCGCGCCCTGTTCAATAGCTTCCTGCGGGGTCATCAGGCGGGTGGTTACCGCGCTGTTCTGGCGGATCAGCTGATTCACTTCCTGCTCAATGGCGTGCAGTTGCTCAGCCTCAAGTGCTTTCGGGTGACTGAAATCGAAACGGAAGCTCTCGGCTTCCACCTGCGACCCTTTTTGTGTCACATGATCGCCCAACTGCCGTCGCAGAGCGGCGTGCAACAAATGCGTGGCGGAGTGATTGCCGCGCAGTGCCGTGCGCCTTGTGTGGTCAACATCCAGCGAGACTTCTTCACCTACACGTACCGTCCCGGATTGCACCGTACCGATATGTACCTGCAGGTCGCCCAGCAATTTCTTGGTATCCGTAACTCGGATACCGGCGCTTTCCGTGTGAATCCGCCCGCGATCGCCCATCTGGCCGCCGGATTCGCCGTAGAAGGGCGTTTGGTTAGTGACGATGGCAATTTGCTGCCCGGCTTCCACATGTTCCACCGGCTTTTTATCATGTACCAATGCCAGCACGACGCCACGTGCGTGTTCCTGCTCGTAGCCGAGGAACTCCGTTGCGCCGTGTTTCTCACGGATATCAAACCACACATCGTCTGTTGCCTGCTCACCTGAACCTGCCCAGGCAGCGCGGGCCCGTTTTTTCTGCGCTTCCATGGCCTGGTTAAACCCGTCCGTATCCACGCTGATACTACGCGCGCGCAGGATATCCTGGGTTAAATCCAGCGGGAAACCATAGGTATCATAAAGCTTGAACGCGGTTTCTCCGGGAAGCCGATCACCATGATTCAGCGGGGAAGCCGCTTCTTCCAGCAGTTTCAGGCCGCGTTCCAATGTTTCACGGAAGCGTTCTTCCTCCAGCCGCAAGGTTTCCGTCATCAGCGCTTCCGCCCGGATGAGTTCGGGGTAAGCCTGTCCCATTTCGTGAATCAGCGTGGGCACTAGACGGTAAAGCAACGGCTCCTTCACCCCAAGCTGATGCGCATGACGCATCGCGCGGCGCATGATCCGGCGGAGCACATAGGCGCGGCCTTCATTGGAGGGCAATACGCCATCGGCGATCAGGAAGCAGGAGGCACGCAAATGATCGGCAATCACACGGTGTGAAACGCGATGATCGCTGTTGCCCGAAATATCCTGCGAGGCGGCAATAAGCTGGCGGAACAGATCGATATCGTAATTATCATGTACACCCTGCATGACCGCGGCCATACGCTCTAACCCCATGCCGGTATCAATACAGGGGCGGGGGAGATCGGTCTGGTTGCCATCCACATGCTTTTCAAACTGCATGAACACCAGGTTCCAGATTTCAATAAACCGGTCGCCGTCTTCGTCCGGGCTACCAGGTGGGCCACCGGGGATTTCCGCGCCGTGGTCATAAAAAATCTCGGAGCAGGGGCCACACGGGCCGGTATCACCCATCGCCCAGAAATTATCGCTGGTCGGGATGCGGCGGATTTTCTCATCCGGGAATCCGGAGATTTTTTTCCACAGATCAAACGCTTCGTCATCCGTGTGGTAAACAGTCACCAGCAATTTCTCCGGAGAAATTTCCAACGTCTTCGTCAGGAATTCCCAGGCAAAATAGATCGCCTCTTCCTTGAAATAATCCGCGAAGGAGAAGTTCCCCAGCATTTCAAAAAAAGTATGGTGACGGGCGGTATAGCCCACATTATCGAGGTCATTATGCTTGCCCCCGGCGCGTACGCATTTCTGACTGGTGGTTGCCCGGCGGATGGGGTTACCCTGCTTGTCCTGTAAGGATTCCGCTCCGCTAAAAACATTCTTGAATGGCACCATCCCGGCGTTGGTGAACATCAGCGTCGGGTCATTATGCGGCACCAGCGGCGCCGAGGGCAGGATCGCATGCTGCTGCCCGGCGAAGTACTGTAAAAAGGCTTCACGGAGGGTGTTAACGCTGGTCATTGGCCGAAAGTAACGAGCTATGCGGTTTCAAGTGCGGCGTCTTCCGATACATCTTCAGTCGCGGCCGGACTGATCTTCAGACTGGCGCGTATGGCAGCATCCAGTTTCTCGGCAATTTCCGGGTTTTCCTTCAGGAATTGCTTGGCGTTCTCACGCCCCTGACCAATGCGCTGGCTATCGTAGGAGAACCAGGAACCCGATTTCTCAACGATATTTTCTTTCACACCAAGATCAATCAGTTCCCCTTCGCGGGAGATGCCTTCGCCGTAGATGATATCAAATTCTGCCTGACGGAACGGCGGCGCTACTTTGTTTTTCACCACTTTGCAGCGGGTTTGGCTACCGATAACCTCGTCCTTATCCTTAATCGTGCCGATTTTGCGAATATCAATGCGTACGGAGGAATAGAATTTCAGGGCGTTACCGCCGGTGGTGGTTTCCGGGTTGCCAAACATGACCCCGATCTTCATCCGGATCTGGTTGATGAACACCACGGTGCAGTGCGTTTTGGAGATGGAGCCGGTCAGCTTGCGCAGGGCCTGGCTCATCAGGCGGGCTTGCAGCCCCATATGGGAATCGCCCATTTCACCTTCAATTTCCGCTTTGGGCACCAGTGCGGCCACGCTATCGATAATCACGATATCCACCGCCCCGGAACGTACCAGCGTATCGGCAATTTCCAGTGCCTGCTCACCGGTATCCGGCTGGGAAATCAGCAGCTCATCAATATTCACGCCCAGCTTAGCGGCATATTCCGGATCCAGCGCATGTTCGGCATCCACGAAGGCGCAGGTTCCACCTTTTTTCTGTGCCTGTGCAATGATGCTTAAGGTCAGGGTGGTTTTGCCTGAGCTTTCCGGCCCGTAAATTTCCACGATGCGACCTTTGGGCACGCCACCGATCCCCAGCGCCAGGTCCAGGCCGATCGAACCGGTGGGGATAGCTTCAATATTTAGTGCTTCCCGCTGGCCCAGTTTCATCACGGAGCCTTTCCCGAAATTTTTCTCAATCTGACCAATGGCTGTCTCCAGCGCCTTTTGCTTATCCATGATGCATCCTCTCTACATTTGGCACGATTTTTCTGCCGCACTATAGCCACCCAATTGATTTTTGGCTATGTATATTTTATCTGTTTTAGCGTATAATGGGGCGTCGGAAGAAACACCAAAAGGGGTAACCGTAAGGGGTATGCATTCTCGATTCCGGGTCTATTTGCCGTTGCGTGCAGCGCATAAAAACGGAGCATTTACACCAGGCATGGGAGACGCGAAGGAATTCTTTGCGCTGGAGCTTCCCTTGAAGGATATTCCGAGTGAGGTAAAGCAAGGCTATCGCGTGTATTCCTCGGCAAAAGAGTTTGTGACGGTACAGGCCGGCCATGCGCAGGAAGCCATCACCAAAAGCGGGATTGAAAGACCCTACCGGGTGATGCGTGCCGATTTTGCATTGGGACATATCATCAGCCCAGAGATATTAAACGCCCCTGCTTCTTGTGGCGATATGCCTGCAGCAGGTGAGGAATCTGCTACTTCCGCAACAGGGGTGCCGCCGTCGGCAGCAGAAAATACCGCTGATGGTGGTGCTGCAGGTTGATTTTCAGCCATAAAATCCTCAATCGAAACGAAAAAATAGTTGACAATTGGCGCCCCAAAAGGCACTAGACCTTCAGCATGAGTAATCAGACGCAGCATAGGCCGGAAGCAACGCAAACGGCCAGTAAAAAGCCAGTTCTCCCACGGGATCTGGAGGATGAAATTCGTCGCCTGCGTAAAGAAATGAACGCTGTTATCCTGGCGCATTATTACCAGGACGATGATATCCAGGATATTGCCGATTTTATTGGTGATTCGCTGGATCTTTCCCGTCGTGCGGCAGAAACCGACGCGGATGTAATCGTGTTCTGCGGTGTCAAGTTTATGGCAGAGGTAGCAAAAATCCTCAGCCCGCAGAAAACCGTTCTATTGCCGGATATGAAAGCGGGGTGCTCGTTAGAAGATTCATGCCCGCCGGAAGCATTTCGTAAATTCCGTGCGGCACATCCGGATCATATCGCACTTTCCTATATTAATTGTTCGGCAGAGATTAAAGCACTTTCTGATATTATTGTGACCTCCTCCTGTGCAGAGAAAATTCTTCAGCAAATCCCGGAAGACCAGCCAATTATTTTTGCACCGGATAAATATCTGGGCGATTATCTGAACCGTAAAACCGGACGGGATATGTTGTTGTGGGATGGGACGTGCGTGGTGCATGAACAATTTTCCGAGCGCGAACTGGTAAAGCTGAAAACCCGCCATCCGGAAGCGCGTATCATTGCGCATCCGGAATGTCCGGAGCCGCTGCTGAATCATGCAGAACATATTGGTTCTACGTCATCGTTAATCCGGTTTGTATCCGGGAATAATCCCTCAGAATTTATTGTACTGACCGAGCCGGGTATCATCCACCAGATGAAAAAGCTGGCACCGGAGAGTGTATTCTACGATGTGCCAGGTACCTCAGACGGGGCGTGTGCCTCGTGTAATGTGTGCCCATACATGAAACTGAACACAATGGAAAAACTCTATCAATGCATGGTGAACCGTGCGCCAGAAATCACGATGACGGAGGCGTTACGCCTCGCTGCATTGAAGCCACTGGAGAAAATGCTTGCGATGTCTGCCTGAGTGGGGATGATAGCCGCATGACAGAGCACCAAAATGCGCTCAGCGCCCTTCATCATGTAATTGACCGTATGCGGCAGGCAGGGGCCGATGCCTCGGATGCCTTACTGATCGCTAGCCGTGACACCAATGTGCGCATTCGGCTGGGTAAGCCGGAGACACTGGAGCAGGCGGAATCCCAAGATATTGGGGTGCGCGCGATGATTGCCGATACTAAGGGCTATCGACAGGCGGTTGCCTCCACCAGTGACCTTTCCGAAAGCGGGCTGAATGAACTGGCAGAGCGGGTGGTGGCGATGGCGAAAGCTGCCCCGGCCGACCCATACGCTGGGCTAGCCCCGCAGGAGCAATTGGCGCAGTCGGTGCCGGAGCTGGATTTGCTGGACCCAACAGAACTACCTATTGCGAAGCTACAAGAAATGGCTGGAGAGGCCGAAGAGGCAGCGCTGGCGGTCAAAGGGATTACCAATTCGGATGGTGCTGAGGCTAGCCAGGGGGTGCACACGGTGGCACTGGCGACCAGCCACGGGTTTGCAAAGGAGTATAGCAGCACGGGTACGTCGGTTTCGGTCTCGGTGATTGCCGGGGAAGGCGATGCCATGCAGACGGACTATGAATATGCGGTGGCGGTGCATACGGCGGATTTGCAATCCCCGGCGGCGATTGGCCGGGCCGGTGGCGAGCGTACCGCCGGTAAGCTAAGTCCGAAGCGGGCGAAAACCGGAAAAGTGCCGGTGGTATATGAATCCCGCGTGGCGCGTGGGCTGTTGCACAGCCTGGTGGGTGCAATCAATGGCGCGGCGGTGGCGCGTGGTACCAGCTTTCTCAAAGATGCGATGGGGAAAGACGTGTTTGGCAAGGGTATCACCATTGTGGATGACCCGTTCCGCCCGCGTGGTCTGGGTTCGCATCCATTTGACGCCGAAGGCGTGCAGGGGGAACGGCTGGAAATCATTCGCGATGGTGTGCTGACAAGCTGGTTACTGGATGTGCGTTCGGCCAATCAGTTGGGGCTGAAAACGACTGGCCATGCCAGCCGGGGGCTTTCCTCTATGCCGGGGCCCGGCTCCACGAATTTCTACCTGGAAGCCGGGGAACAGACACCGGAAGCCCTGATGGCGGACATCAAGAGCGGCCTTTATGTGACGGATGTCTTCGGTATGGGTGTGAACCCGGTGACAGGGGATTATAGCCAGGGCGCGGCCGGTTTCTGGATCGAAAACGGGATGCTGACCCATCCGGTGCACGAGCTGACCATTGCCGGGAATCTAAAAACCATGTTCAAGGCACTGACCCCGGCTAATGATCTTGCCTTTCTTTATGCTACCAACGCCCCAACGGTGCGCATTGACGGGATGACCATCGCCGGGGAATAACGCACTCTTTTACCAGGTATCGTCAATATTTGCCGGGATATTCCCTGGCAACGGACTGCCCGGTATATTCTGAGCGGGTGCCCGCCGTTGCGGTTGACCGGCACCGGGAGCCATCCGGTGCAAACTTGCCGGTGTTTGTGTGTCGCCATAAGGTGAAGTCCGTCGTTCTTCTAAATCGCATCGTAAAATTTCATAGACGCGATTCAGATACTCAATGCGGGCATTGGCAGCCTGGGCTGCTTCTTCAGCATTCATATAGGTAGAAATATAGCCCAAAGGCATAATGATCGATTTGACATCCGGATTCTTGTGTTGTTCTGCTGCCCGGCGGTAAAATTCTGCCTCGTTCAATTCCAGCATTAACTCGTTGCAACTGAGGTATTTGTCTTTTTTCTGCATGGGAGTGACGGTTGTTGTGTGCCTCCCGGCGCAGGCAGAAACAGTCAGGCCTATCAATACCAATAAAAACCATTGGGGTATACGCATAGTATCTGGCTCCTTTCCTGAGGGCAGTATACGCCTTTGGACTAAAAAAGTCACTCTTCCCGTTGGTACAAATTCTTTACTCCCAACCCCAAACCGGGCTATATGATGGCATACAAATTTTTATACAAGACAAAGGATTGATGATGGGAAGACATATTCTGCTGCTGCCTGGTGATGGGATTGGCCCGGAGGTGGTGACACAGGCGAAACGGGCACTGGAATGGTTTAATCAATACCGGAATACTGGTTTTACATTCTCAGAAGCGTTACTGGGTGGCTGTGCCTATGATGAAACGGGTGATCCGTTCCCTGAAGCGACGCGGGAAGCGGCGCGCAAGGCAGATGCCATTTTGCTGGGAGCCGTGGGTGGCCCGAAATGGGAAAGCCTGGATATTTCCGTGCGCCCGGAAAAAGGCTTGCTGGGCATCCGCAAGGAGCTGGAGTTATTTGCCAATCTGCGTCCGGCGCAGGTATTTGATGCGCTGGCGGATTCTTCCACGCTGAAGCGTGAGGTAGTGTCCGGGCTGGATATCATGATCGTGCGTGAGCTGACCGGCGGGATATATTTCGGGGAGCCGAAGGGTGTGGAAACCCTGCCGGATGGCACCCGCAAAGGCTATAATACGCTGGTCTATACCACGCCGGAAATTACCCGTATTGCCGAGGTGGCGTTTGAGCTGGCACGGAAACGCGCCGGGCGGGTGTGTTCGGTGGATAAAGCTAACGTGCTGGTTTCCACGGAACTATGGCGCGAGGAAGTACAGAAGGTGCACGATACCAGCTATCCGGAAGTGCAACTCAGCCATATGTATGTGGATAACGCTTCCATGCAGCTGGTGCGCAACCCGAAGCAGTTTGACGTGATTGTGACCACCAATATGTTTGGAGATATTCTTTCCGATTGTGCAGCGATGCTGACCGGTTCACTGGGGATGTTGCCTTCGGCCTCGCTGGGTGCGGCGGATAATGGGGGCAAATGTAACGCGCTGTATGAGCCGGTGCATGGGAGTGCGCCGGATATTGCCGGGAAGAACATGGCCAACCCGTTGGCAACGATTCTCAGTGCGGCAATGCTGTTGCGCTATTCGTTTGATTTACAGGCGGAAGCCGATCTGTTGGAAGCGGCGGTTTCGCATGTGCTGGCACAGGGGATTCGCACGGCGGATATCCTGCAGGGTGAAGGCACCGCAGTGGGCACATGTGAGATGGGGGACGCCGTGTTAAAGGCGCTGGATCACGTTGCCAAGAAGCAGGAGGAGGCCGCATGACCAACCCGTTTGACCGTCTGCGCCGGATTCTGCTGACAGGATTCGTGATGTTTATTTTACTGCCGCTGACGGGCTGTACGCTCACGGTGGCGATGCTGGGGGCAGACGCGATTGAACGGGAAGCATGGAAAGAACAGGCACTGAATGGTGATGCGGAAGCGCAGTATGAGTTGGGTAAGGCGAGTTGCTGCGGGTTTGGCTCGTTCTATGATAGTAAAAAGGCGCTGGACTGGTGGTGCCTGGCGGCGAATGAGGGGCATGTCGGGGCGCAGTTTGAAATCGCCAAGCTCTATGAAAATACACAGGATATTGATGATTCGGAAGTCCCGGAAGATAAAGCGCTGGCGTATTCGTGGTACCGGGTTGCATCTAATAACGGGCATGATAAGGCAGAGAAATATCTCCAATCATTAACGCGGAATATGACCGAGGTGGAATACCGCAATGCCAAATGGATTAAACGGTTTTACGGAGATCGTCCACCCTGTCGGCTGGATGAACGTAACGCCATGTACCGCAAGCATATTGCGATGCGTTGTCCGCGTCTGGATGTGAAGGAGTGCATCTGATGCGTTCGCTAATAGGGGTGATGGCGTTAGCACTGCTGGTTTCCGGTTGTAACGAAACCATTGCTGAGGGGATGCGCTTCACGCGGGATGAGTCCGAGCGCTTTGCCTGGAAGCAGTGGGCGCTGAAAGGCGATATGGAAGCGCAGTATAAACTGGGAAAGCTCTATTGCTGCGGGGAAAAGCCCAAGCATCATAACGGCGAGGCGCTACGCTGGTTCTGCGCGGCGGCCAAGCAGGGGCAGCGCGATGCCATGTTGGAGGTGGGGAAGTTCTATCACGGCGATTATCACTATAAAGGTAGCAGCATCCCGGTGGACCCGCTGCGCGCGCTGGTATGGTTCCGGCTGGCCAAGGATCATCATAACGCGGAAGCAGAAGAATATATCACAGAGATCACGCCCACGCTGGACGCAAGCCTGAAAAAGTGGAAGAACTGGTGCGTGATTTTCCACATCATGCCGGCCTTCAGAGCTATCTTCCGGGAGAATAACCCGAAGCCAGGGCCTGCGCTTTATAAGACCTTCTACGTGTTGCCCCAATTTTTTCATCACCCATTCATTTTTTTGCATTTGATCGGCTTTTGCAAGTGAAGGTTCTTTTGCCGCGTCCTCGTATAGTGCTTCCAATTGCGGAGCACGTGAAGGGAAATCCTTAAGGGTAAGTTTACCGTCAGTGACCAGTTGAAGCAGAAAATTTTGATGCACCATGGCTGCTGGATGGGCATTTTCTCCCTCTAATTTTACAAAGTCCGTCACCTTTTTACTCTCAAATTGAGGCGTAACACCCTCAGCAACAATTAAAGGAGCTAATTCTCCTTTAATATATTGTTGTGCCAACACTTGAATATCCTGTATCCTTATGCCTTGATGGTGTTCCGGATCCAGAATGTGTCTGATTTCATTCAAAGTTATCCAGGGGCTCTTTTTACGTTGCTCAGCTGCAATTTTTTCTATCCAGTCCATATTTTCTCCTGAAAAATATCTTTCCTATGATAATAAGGCCAGCTAGTTAATAAATCCTTAACGATTTTTAGATATATTTATGCAGGGCATAGAGAGTTTGAGTCGGAGAAGATATGGAACGTAGCCCGAATAAGATCAAGAATCTTATAGATTATATTCTATTCTTTAAGCATATTACAGCACATGCGTATGGCATCCAATGTCATTATGCACAGTCAGATATTGCGGAAGAATACAGAAAAGAATTTGTAGTTCTTCATGAGAAGCTAAACACTTTTTATAAGCACTGGATATTAGGGATTTTGTCCCAGCTTAATGCTGGTTCATTAAAACATAGGGTACAGGAATTTTGTGATATTGAGAACGATATCAACGCATCGTTAGAATTGTTAAAACAAAACCAATGGCCACAAACGGTTGTGGATTTAATTGGTAATGTGCATTTCTTTTTTTCCAGCTTTAAGCAGCATCATTTAGAAAAAGTAGGTGTTAATCCTTCGATCAATAAGCGCTCAGATATGGGTGAGGATGTCGCCAGGTTGAAAATCTTATGTCTGGAGGAGTCAGTTGCGTCCACATAGGCGTTTGACGGTTCCAGGATATTTTTTATCTCCTCCCTCTAGTCACCAACGGTTCTGGGAACGTCAGCAAGACAACATGGCATTTCTCCGGGAAAATTTCCCGGAGAATGCGATATTGCTAAACAGCTCAAATCCAGCCTATCCACCACCTGAGATTGTTAATAAAGCAGGGGCGGAGGCATGGTTTGATGGCAGAGATGTATATCCTGAGCTTTGCCACCATCCTCACCAGGAGCCTGGTAATAGAACAAGATACTACAGCTCTCGCTCCGAAGGGTGCATTCCTGAATTGCACGATGCATTTACCCGGTGGTTAGATAAACAGGATAACCATAATGTTATAAAAAGAAATATAGGCCTGGCAGTCAGCCCTTCACTAATGTTTGGTTTATTTTCTGAATTCCTGCAAAAAACCATACCGTATGGCGGTAAAGTACTTGGAGCTTCTCCTTCCTATGGGATGACATTTAACACAATTATGGAGTGTGGAGGGTTTTATGTTACAGAAACCTGCACAGAAGAAAACAACTGGAAGATTACGCCCCCTAAATTAAAGGGTTTGCTGGAAAGAAATTCAGACGCATTGGTATATGTTTTTCTACATCCTGAAAATCCTACAGGAGTTGTATATAGTAAGGAGGAGTTAGAAGAGCTGGCATCAGTATTTGTGGCGCATAACAAATTTCGGGAAAGTCAAAAATTGCCACCCCTTACTGTTGCGGTTGATCAGGTGGCAGGAAGAGTACGTTTAGACAGTGAAGAGCCACTTCCTGTACTGGGGCTAATGCCTGGGATGTGGCCGTTTACATATACGATGCTATCGTTATCCAAAGATATTTCTCCTGGTACGGGGATAGCCATTGGTTTTGGACCGGAGGCAGTAGTGAATCAGGTAAGGCCACGTCACGGTGTTCCATATCCAACACAACACGCTGCGGCTGTTACATTCTCAGATGAACCAGAAGTGATGGAAAAGCTTACAGCACATATAAGAAGGAACAATGCTGAATATTTAAAGAATCTGGAGTTTATTACACTGAAAATGCAGGAAATGAGTATAAAGATTTCTCAGCATTTTGGGAGAGAATATAATCCGGAGGTTCCCATAATGGCACCATTAGTGAAACCCCAGGGAGGATTCCAGTTATTAGCACATGCTCCTGGTCTTTTCGGGGCAAGGTTTCCGCAGGATTATCGTCTGTGCGATGATCCAGCGAAGAGAAATAGTAACAGCAGTGTGGATCTCGCGCGATATATGAGGGATAAAGCAAAAGTTGTTGTCGTTCCCGGAGAAGGGTTTGATATTGACCCTACAAAAATGGCATTCCGCATGACGTTAAGTAAACATCCCAGAACATATGAAAAGATGTTCAGGGTTCTTGAAGAGGTATTTCTTCAGCTTGGTCCACCAGAGATAGAAAATACGAGAAATAATAAAGGCAGTTCTCGTATTTTCAGATGATAATTGGTTACTTTAGGTAACTACTTCCAGTGGCTGAAGCCCTGGCCATAGAGTAGGGTGATGTTAATACGGCGATGTTCGTAGCGGTCATTAAAATGGAATTCATCCGTTTTATGAAATAGCGTGGAATTGAAGATCAATGCGCGGTTCTGGCGGTGAGAAACACGCCGTTCATTGGGCTTCTTATCCTTCAGGAAGTCCAGAATTTTTTCCGTATTGCTGTTATAATCTTTAAACGGCCAGTCATCCGGAGCCGGGACATCCCACAGCAGCAACCCACCAGTCTCCGGATCCTGATTGGCTTCGTCCGGGGTGATCCAGAAATTGATGTTGATGGCGGCGGCATCGGCATGCGGGTTAATGCCGTGCATGGTGCTATCGTATTTAAACGCCCAGGCCTGATCCAGTAAATGATCGCGGAAGATGCGCGGAAAGGCCTTGCGTAATTCCTCAAGGGTCTGGATTAGCAGTGGGCTACCAAATCCATTGCGAATCAACGTCCCCAGGTAACCACGCGGGTATTCCTGCTTCCAGACGGTGGATTCCAGACAGTAGTTTCTCAGGCCATTTAATGCCTCTGGGCGCAGAAGCTGGTCGACAATCAGAATTTCCGGCGTAGAGGACAGGAACTGGTCTTCAATTTCATCTTTATCAAGATCAGGATTGATAGCTCCTTCTTTCAATACTGGCGCTTCGGCGCGGTAAATAATGCGGTTATAGGAGGGGGCAATGCCGGTACGCTCAGCGGGCGTAAGTTGCATTTGCTTTTCATTGCCTGATTGCATGCGCCCGTATACATCCTCCAGGCAGGCCTTGTAGCTGTTGAATTCGGAGGGGAATTTCCCCAGTTTATCTAGATATTGCACCTGTTCCAGATCGTGTTTAACGCGGACGAACGTTACAGTACCCGGTACCACGTCCATGCTACCATGATCCTGGCTCAGATACATTGCGCGCTTAAAATAGTTAGCGGCTTCCTCATACTCACCATCATGCATATGCACAATGCCAACAATGCCATGTCCTTCCGGGTGGTCTGGTGCACGCTTAAACAATTCCCTGAACGTCTCCTTAGACGCATCAAACTGATGAATTTCTTTCAGGATGACACCAAGATTCTTTCGTGCTTCCAGATGGTTCGGATCAATCTCCAGCGCACGGCGCAATAGGGGTTCCGCTTCTTCAAAGCGTTTCAGCTCCCAAAGGGCCGCGCCCATATTGTTCAGAAGCTCAGCACTTTCCGGGTAGAGCGCCAGGGCCTGTTTGTAAAGTTCCAGTGCTTCTTCGGAGCGCTTCTGGCTGCGGTACACGCTGGCAAGGTTGCTTTGTGCCTCCGGGTATACTGGCTTGAGTGCCAATGCCTGTTTCAGTGAGGTAATCGCGGTATCAAACTGTTTGGCGCGTATCTGCGCAATGCCCAGATAATTAAATGCTTCGGCCATGCCGGGGGCAATGCGGATAAGTTGCGTAAAGAGTGTAATAGCGCCTTCAATATTTCCCGCCTCCAGAATGATACGTCCCAGCCCGAACATGGCGGCGGCATCGCCAGGGTTCTGACGCAGTAATTGCTGATAGATAGTAACGGCGGCCTGAAGGTTTCCCTGTTTCTCCAATGCGTGTGCCTGCTGGAGCGCCTGTTGATTTTGTACCAGGACAGAAGTCTTCATAAACAGGGATTAGCAAACTTCCTGTCGGGAAGCAAGCATGTGGTTTTTGTGATAATGTTATCGTGGTAATTCAACCCGTACACGCAACCCTTTCATGGGGCTTTGGTCCAGTGTGATTTCACCGCCATGGCCATGTACGATATCACGGGCGATGGAAAGTCCAAGTCCCGTTCCGCCAGTTTCCTGGTTACGGGATTTATCCAGCCGGAAGAAAGGCATGAATACATCGCGGTACTTATCAGGTGGAATGCCGGGGCCGTTATCGTCCACCAATATGACCACATGCTCGGCATCGGTTTCGCCGGTGATCTGCACCTGTGAGGCGTAGCGGAGAGCATTGGAAAGCAGATTGGTGATGCAGCGTTTCAGCCCGCCATAGCGAATATCCAGTGTGGGGTCCTGTTTGACGGTCAGGCGGATGCGATGTTTCTCATGCGGGAATGCGTCCAGTATATCATTCAGGAATACAGAGAGTTTAACCTTACTGGTTTCCTCTGTCTGGTTCCCCCGGGCAAAATCCAGATAGCCCCGGATCATCTGTTCCATCTCATCCACATCAGCGCGCAGGGAACGCACGCGATCATCCTGCTCCAGCATGGAAAGTTGCAGCTTCATACGGGTGAGAGGCGTTTTAAGATCATGCGAAACCCCCGCCAGCATTTCCGTGCGCTGAGTGAGCAGGCGCTTAATACGTTCTTTCATCTCGGTGAAGGCTTGTGCCGCGCGCCGTACTTCACGGGCACCGCGAGGTTTGAAGGAAGTGACCTCCTGACCTTTGCCGAATTTCTCAGCCACTTGTGCCAGCCGGGTGATGGTTTCCACCTGGTTCCGCAGGAAGAAAATTGCGACAAGCAATAAAACTGCTGCCGTACCTGTCATCCACATAATGAAGATATACGTGGTGGAGTTGGCCATGCGCTTGAACGGGATCTCAAAATGCACCAATCCTTCTGGCAGGGCAATATCTACAATAAAATCGGAGCGTTCATCTTTTGGTGGGTGGATCTGGAAGGAGTGCGTAAAATGCCGACGCAATTCCTCGGAAAGGAGCTCCTCATGGGGGTATGGCTTTAGGTTTTCTTTATTTTTTCGTAGCTTCTTACCAGGATAGTATTGCACCTTTAGGTAGAGATAGTTGGCGGCTACCCGGATGATTTGTGCCCGATCCTGCAATTCGGCGTCTTCCAGCCCGGCGGTGATAATGGCGATTTCCCCCGCCAGCGAGGCTGCCATATTGCGGCGAACGCTCTCCCAGTGGCGCTCATAGAAGACATAGGTGGCAATCACCTGCACCAGGACAGTCGGGATGATGATAATCAGCAAAAACCGTCCAAACAGCGATTGAGGGATAAATTTCTTTAGAAACATTGAAAAAACCAGCTTTCCACGCTATGTGATACAGAGTAATAGTACAGCCGGAGCGCTTGGGAAAGCATGTTTTGCAGATTTTCGCTTCTGGTGAATAAGGGAATGATATGGCAGAGAAAAAAGAACACATTGTTATCTTTGATACGACCCTGAGAGACGGGGAACAATCCCCCGGTGCTACCATGACGCAGGAGGAAAAGCTTCTGGTGGCAGATGTGCTGGATGCCATGGGCGTGGATGTGATTGAGGCCGGGTTTGCCATGGCATCGGACGGGGATTTTGAGGCCGTGCGTGCCATTGCAGAACGTACGAAGCATGCCGTGGTGTGCTCACTGGCACGCTGCAAGGCCGCTGATATTGAACGGGCTGGTGAAGCGGTGAAGCCGGCAAAGCGGGGACGGATTCACACCTTTATCTCCACCAGTGATATTCATCTGCAGCACCAGTTCCGTCTGACACGGGAAGAGGTGCTGCCGATCATTACGGATATGGTCACACTGGCGCGCAAGTATACAGACGATGTGGAGTGGTCGGCGATGGATGCCACGCGCAGCGATCTGGATTATCTCTGTAAGGCGGTGGAAACCGCTATCAAAGCCGGGGCCACCACGATTAACCTGCCGGATACGGTGGGCTATGCCACGCCGGAAGATATTACCCATATGTTTACCTATGTGCGAAACAATGTACCGGATGCCGATAAGGTGATTTTCTCCTTCCATGGGCAGAATGACCTAGGCCTGGCGACCGCTAACACGCTGGCGGCCATTAAGGCCGGGGCACGTCAGGCGGAACTGACTATCAACGGCATTGGCGAGCGGGCCGGGAATACGGCGCTGGAGGAAGTGGTGATGGCGATCAAAACCCGCCCGGACCAGTTCCCGGTGACCACGACAGTGAAAACGGAGCTAATCATGCGGGCCTCGCGTCTGGTATCCGGGATTACCGGCTTTGTGGTGCAGAATAATAAGGCTATTGTGGGTTCTAATGCCTTTGCGCATGAATCGGGCATTCACCAGGATGGCATGCTGAAGAACGCCAGCACCTACGAAATTATGACGCCGGAATCGGTTGGCTGGAAACGTTCCACACTGGTGTTGGGGAAACATTCCGGGCGGCATGCTTTCCGCGATAAGTTGCAGGAGCTGGGCTTTGTGATTGGGGATAATGCTTTTGAGGATGCGTTCAACCGCTTCAAACAACTCGCCGACAAAAAGAAGGCTGTTTATGACGATGACATTCTGGCGCTGGTAGATGATACGGCGACCGAACGTGATGATCATGTAAAATTCGTGTCGATTCAGGTGACCTGTGGGTCTGTGGGTGCACAGCATGCATCGCTGATACTGAATGTGGATGGCAATGAAGTGAATGCGGAGGAAGACGGGCATGGGCCGGTGGATGCTGCATTTAAGGCGATCCGTGCATTGGTGCCACATCAGGCAAAACTTGCGCTTTATCAGGTGCATGCCGTCACCGAAGGGATCGACGCACAGGCAGAAGTCAGTGTGCGCCTGGAAGCACCGCAAGGGGTGCTGATCAACGGCAATGGGGCAGATGTAGATACGGTGGTGGCTTCGGTCAAAGCCTATGTGGCGGCACTGAACAAACTGCTTAACTATCAGGAAAAGATTGTGCCGGAGCGTGCATCGTTATAAGCTGCATCCCTTCACGCAATGAGGTAGGGCATGTTTGGAAAAATTCTCGGTTGGTTTTCCACGGATATGGCAATTGATTTAGGCACAGCCAACACGCTGGTCTATGTCAAAGGGCAGGGCATTGTGCTCAATGAACCCTCGGTGGTGGCCATGAAGCGCGGGCCGAACGGGATGGAAGAGCCGCACGCCTTTGGGCAGCAGGCTAAATTGATGCTGGGCCGTACCCCGGAAGAAATCAAAGCTATTCGCCCGCTGAAGGATGGAGTGATCGCCGATTTTCGCGGTGCTGAGGAAATGATCAAGCATTTCATTCATACCGTGCACCAACGCAAAAGTTTTACCGGGCCGCTGATTGTGGTCTGTGTGCCTTCCGGTTCCACGCCGGTGGAACGCCGTGCTATTCAGGATTCCGCCGAGAATGCCGGAGGCCGGGAGGTATATCTGATTGAAGAACCCATGGCGGCGGCGATTGGTGCCGGGTTGCCGGTAACCGAGCCGACCGGTTCCATGATCGTGGATATAGGCGGGGGAACGACAGAAGTGGCCGTGCTTTCGCTGGGGGGAATTGTGTATGCCCGCTCCGTGCGTGTGGGGGGTGATATGATGGACGAGTCCATTATCTCCTATATTCGCCGTTACCATAACCTGTTGGTAGGGGAATCCACTGCGGAAGAAATCAAGAAGCGTATTGGCGCGGCCTGCCCGCCGGAAAAAGGCGAGGGCGATAAGATGGAGATCAAAGGACGTGATCTGATCCACGGGGTGCCCAAAGAAATTACCCTTTCACAGCGTCAGATCGCGGAAAGTATGCAAGAACCGGTGGCGCAGATTATTGAGGCAGTGAAAGTGGCGCTGGAAGCCACACCGCCCGAACTTTCCAGTGATATTGTAGATAAAGGGATTGTGCTGACCGGGGGCGGTTCCATGTTGCGGAATCTGGATCTGGTGCTTAAGCAGGCGACCGGCCTGCCGGTGTTTCTGGCGGAAGATCCGCTCACCTGCGTGGCGCTTGGTACTGGCAAGGCCATGGAAAACCCGGATAAATTCGAGCACGTGCTGTTCAAGCAGGGGTAAATCTGCTGCTAACATCAGTTCCTGCCTTTGTGTAACTTTTATATCGCTTTTGTTTCCTTTTTTTAAGGAATTGTTTATTTCTTTTCTGGCCATAAAACGAGAAACGCGGTATCCTTACGGTTGTAGGGAATTGCTAAATCGGGAGTATGGCATTCATGCCTTCACCCAGAATTATTGGGCCTCGGCACCGTCATAGTAGAGCGGCAGCGCTGATTCTGCCGCTGCGTTTGTTGCTCAACCGCTTTCTTGTCTTCATTTATATTGCGTTTGCGTTTACTGTTTTGATTACCAGTAAGATCAACCCGGGTCTGCTGCAGGATACGCGTGCCATGCTGGTGGATGTGGCCGCACCGGTCTGGCAGGGAATTCAGGTGCCAGTAGATGCATTAGGTACAGTGAAGCAACAGGTGACATCGTTGGTGATGCTGCATCAGGAGAACGCCCGTCTGCGGGTGGAGAACCAGCGGTTGCAGGCGGCACAGACCACGGTGGTTAGCCTGCAGAATGAAAACGCCCAGTTGCGACAGGTGTTGCATGCGGCGCCGACACCCTCACACCACTACGTGACGGCGCGGGTGCTGGGAGGTGCGGCCTCGCCATTTGCACAGAATGTTGTCATTGATGCCGGTAAGGAACAGGGCGTGCAAACCGGTCATGCCGTGCAGACGAGTCAAGGCTTGATTGGGCGTGTGGTCAATGCAGGCCAGCATTCGGCACGGGTGTTGTTGATGACTGATGCGCAGTCCCGTATTCCGGTGCGGCTGGGAGCTTCCGGAGTGCCTGCTGTGGCAGTGGGAATGCATACGGATGCACTGGCATTGTCTTATCTTCCGGAACATGCCACCATCCAGACCGGGGAGTTGGTGACCACTTCCGGTGAGGGCGGATTATTACCACCGGGTCTGCCGGTTGGCCGCGTAGTACAGGGCGAAAATAGCCATTATCATGTGCAGCCTTTTGCGGATCACCGCCTGCTGAATTATGCGACGGTCATCATTCCCTCGCCGCAATAACTTCCTCTGATTATGCGCTACCGCTTTTCGGAATCCGGTCTACTGAGTGAGAGTGTTTTTATTCTGCCGGGACTATTCCTGCCAGTTGGCATTTTACTTTCCACCACCTATTTCCCACTTTACGGTTTTGCAGAAGTGATGCCACAATTGGTGGCGCTATTTGTGGGGTATTGGAGTTTGTGCTGGCCTCGTCTAATTCCTTCATGGCTGGTGCTGGTGATGGGGTTGTGGCTGGATGTGCTCAGCGGGTTACCGGTGGGGGTGAATGCGCTGTTGCTTGTGGGGTTGCGGATGCTGGTGGTGTCGCAGCGGCGGTTACTCAGCCGGGAGCCGTTTCTGAGTGTTTGGCTGGCAATGGCAGCAGCGTTATTACTGTATCATCTGTTGCAATGGCTGGTGCTCAGTGGCCTGAACCGTTTTCCGTATCCTGTGCTGCCGGTGGTGGTGCAATGGTTGCTGACGGTCTTATGTTACCCCTGCATCCATGCGATGAGTGACCGTCTTTACCGGGCATTGCTGAAACGTTTTTGAGTCGCTATGCTTCCGGCCTATGCGGAAAGTCCTCCTGCACCAACAGGGAATTAATCGCCGTGCATTACTGATCGGCGGGGCACAGATGCTATTGCTTGGCGGGTTGGCCGGGCGGATGTATTACCTGCAGGTGCGTGAAGGTTCACGTTACCGCACGCTTTCGGAAGATAATCGTATGCGACTGCTGCCTATCCTGCCGGAGCGCGGGGTGATTGTGGATCGTAATAATGTTCTGCTGGCAGGGAATACCCCCCGTCATGAGTTGTGGCTGGATACTGCAAATCAGGATAAAGCACTGGTAGTATTAGCGGAGCTTTCTCACTTGCTAGCACTACCGGAAGAAGAACACCAGAAAATGGTTGAAGCCATTGGGCACACAGAGAATGAACAATTGCTCATCTCCGATCGCCTGACATGGGACGCACTGACGAAGGTGGAGGTGCGGCGGCCGGAACTGCCCGGTGTGCGCATTGAAACTGCGCGGGAGCGGCATTACCCGTTAGGGTATGCGACTGCCCACATCACGGGATATGTTGGCCCGGCCAGCAAAGAACAGGCGGCCAAAAACCGGCTTTACCGCTATCCCGGTTTTCGCGTGGGAAAAACCGGTGTGGAAGCCGGGCTGGAAGAGACATTACAGGGGCAGGCGGGTATCCGGCGGCTGGAAGTGGATGCGCTGGGTACGATGGTGCGGGAAATTTCCTCCGACCCTGGCACCAAGGGAACGCGCCTCTGGCTGGGTGTAGATAGTGAACTACAGCGTTACGCGATGGAGATATTGGCAGGCAAAGGCGGGAAGAAAACCGAAAGTGCCGCGATGGTGATTCTGGATATCCCAACCGGGGATGTACTGGCTATGGCATCCGTGCCTTCTTACGATCCAAACCAGATCGTGCAGGGGATCAGTGCTGCCGACTGGAGCACCCTTACTAGTAACCCTGATGCACCCCTGCTGAATAAGACAATTGCCATGCAATATCCTCCCGGCTCCACGTTCAAGCTGGTGACGGCACTGGCAGGGTTGGAAGCCGGGGTGGTACGTGAAAATACGGTACATGAATGCCGTGGGCATATTGAGCTGGGTGGTCAGGAATTCCATTGCTGGAACCGTGATGGGCATGGGCATTTGAACCTGCCGCAGGCGATTGCTAAATCCTGCAACGTCTATTTTTATCAGGTGGCGCAGCAGTTGGGGATTGATCGTATTGCAGAAATGGCGCGTCGGTTGGGGCTGGGGGCACTGACCGGTATCCAGATGCCGGGTGAGAAAGCCGGTCTGGTGCCGGATTCTGCGTGGAAACGGAAGATTATGGGGCAATCCTGGTTTCAGGGGGAAACACTGCATGCTGCCATTGGGCAGGGCTATTTGCTGGCAACACCCATACAATTAGCGGTGATGGTAGCGCGGGTGGCCAGCGGGCAGAAGATCATGCCGGGGATGGTGCATCAGGATCAGGCAGGACATGCATTCTCCTCACTGGATATTCGTCCGCGTCATCTGGAAATTGTGCGTCGTGGAATGGGTATGGTGGTGAACAGCGCGGAGGGAACCGCGTATCACCTGCGTATTCCGGAAGTGGGTTATGCAATGGGCGGTAAAACCGGGACGGTACAAACCCATGCCGGGCATTACAAGCAATTACCTGGTAAGCGGGCATTGCGACACCATGCGGTATTTGTGGGGTTTGCCCCGCTGGAAGCACCGCGTTATGCCATTTCCGTGTTGATTGAACATGGCGGGTATGGGGCCTCGGCTGCCGGGCCGGTAGCGCGGAAACTGCTACGGAAAGTGCAGGGGCTGGCATGATGAAGGAGCATACATTACGGCATCGACCAAATTATGGTGCATGGGTATTCGGGCAGTTGCGGTTGCTGGATGGATGGCTGGTGGTGAATGTATTGCTGCTGGGTGTTGTGGGTATTCTCATGCAATATTCGGCGGCCAAGGGGGCGATGCAGCCCTGGGCGCTGCCGCAGCTGCTGCGTTTTGGTGCCGGGTTTATTGTGATGCTGGTAATCGCGTTGATCTCGGCACGCGGGTGGTTCCAGCTGGCCTATCCGCTCTATGCGCTGGGCATACTCGGGTTATTGCTGGTGGAGCTCATGGGATTTATCGGGATGGGGGCGCAGCGCTGGATTGTGATTGGTGGCATCATTATTCAGCCCTCGGAATTCATGAAGCCCTGCCTGATCCTGGCACTCGCGCATTATTATCACCGGGTACACCACACGCAGGTAATGCGTTGGTGGCTATTACTGTTCCCGCTGGGGATGATTGCGGTTCCCGCGATGTTGATTTTGCATCAGCCAAATCTGGGGACAACGGTCATTCTATGTCTGACGGCGCTGGGGATGATGTTTGTTGCCGGGGTGGGCTGGCGTAAATTTGTGCTCGCCGGGTTGCTTGGGCTGGCGCTATTGCCCGTTGGCTGGCAGATGCTGCACGATTACCAGAAGCAACGGGTCTGGACGTTTCTTGCGCCGGAAACCGATCCGCTGGGAGCGGGCTATAATATCCTGCAATCCAAGATCGCCATTGGTTCCGGGGGAATTTTGGGGAAAGGGTTTGTGCAGGGCTCACAGAGTCAGCTGGATTTCCTGCCGGAGAAGCAAACGGATTTTGTTTTTACCATGATCGCAGAGGAATTTGGCTTGATAGGCGCGCTAGGGGTGATCGCACTATATGCCATGATCCTGCTGCTGGGAGTGCGTATTGTGGTTAATAGCCGGAGTGTGTTTGGCAAGCTGGTGGCGGCGGGGGTGATGGTGTTGCTGTTTGTACAGGTATTCGTGAATATCGGGATGGTCAGCGGGGTATTGCCCGTGGTGGGGGTGCCGTTACCGCTGGTTTCCTATGGCGGCAGCAGCCTGCTGGCGACGCTCATTGGGCTGGGTTTGTTGCTTTCCGTAAACATTCACCGGGAAGCAGATATTCACTAACCGGCATTAGTAAGCAATGGTTCCAGCAGCCGGGCTTCACGGCGGCGGCGCGCGGGGTAGCGATGCTGGGTGCCAAAATGACGCAACTCATGATACATGGCCTGCCAGTCCTGGCGCAGCAAGGTGCGCCAGAAGCGCGGGGAATGATAGGCAATGTTGACGCCCAGGTGCCATGCCAGCGACATTACCACGGTTTGTACGGAAGCAGGTAATGCAGAAAAATCCGGCATGTCAGCAGATTTTAACACCTGATAGCGCGTCACGACCCGCTCGGTTTCCCGTGTTTGCATGGCTTCGTCCAGCACTGTGGCTTCCTGCTGTGTGAGAGTGAGGGGCATGGTATATATCGCGGTTTTTGCAGCGTCCCCTTCCAGTCCTGCATACGGCAGCAGGCGTGTCAGCAAGGGCTCAGGCAGCGGTAACTGGCGTAAATCATTTGTGTGCATTTGCCCAAGATCCACCCCGGAAGCAATGGTGACACCGCTCTGTGCGGAAGGCACATAGCCTTGCAGTTGTTGCCCGCCTTCTTCCTGCCGGATGAAGGCCCAATCAATCTGCGGCGCGATCATGCGGCAGTGTAGGTGATGGCACCGGCACTGGTGAGCGTCAACTGGTAGCGCACCGGGTCTTCCTGGGTGGCCTGCCGTTCATAGCGTGTGATGCGGAACGGGCCAGAAAGGACATCATCATTGGCGAAGACAATCTGCATATTCCGCAACGTATTGTTAAAGGCCACGCTGCGCAGGTTGGTTTCGCTGCTGCTTTCGGTCAGCCAGCCTTCGCCGCTGATGGTCAGGCTGCGGCTGCCGATGCCATCGGCGACCACCTGCCAACCGTCGGTGCCGGGGCCGCTATGTATGGCCGGGGCACTGCTGAATTGCATATTCAGAATACGTAATCCGCCCAGCGTGGCGAAGGTTTCAGTTTCTGCACCATCGCCGATTTTCAGGATCACATCGGAACCGTGTTGTAGGGTCATAGGCTATCTCCTGTTTTCGGGCCTGTTTCTTGGCCTTCCTTCAGGGTAGGTGCACCGCAGAATCTCCGGGAGTGGGAAATTTATGCAAATAGGGTTGAAATCAGAAGATTTGCCATTATATCAACCTCATAACACGCCATATAATCTGATTGATACGAGGAAATAATGCCAAAAGCCGAAACACGTCGTTTTGATGCGGAAGTTGCCAAAGTCCTGAAACTGATGATCCATGCGATCTATCAAAATAAGGATATCTTCCTACGTGAGCTGATCTCCAATGCATCGGATGCATGCGATAAGCTGCGCTACCTTTCCCTGACCAAGCCGGAGCTGCTGGGGGATGATGCGGCATTCCGGATCACGCTGCAGCCTGACCCGAAAGCGGGAACGCTGACTATCACCGATAACGGGGTGGGGATGACGCGCTCGGAGTTGATTAAAAACTTAGGGACGATTGCCAGTTCTGGTACACAGAATTTTCTCGGCAAACTAACGGGTGATGCGAAGAAGGACAGCCAGCTGATCGGGCAGTTTGGGGTTGGGTTTTATTCGGCGTTTATGGTGGCGGATAAGGTAAGCGTTGTCTCCCGTGCGGCAGGCAAGCAATCAACCTATCTCTGGGAATCCACCGGGGACGGCGAATATACGATTGAAGAAGTGGCCGAGGAACATCCACGCGGTACCTCCATCACGCTGCATATGAAAGAAGATGCGAAAGAGTATCTGGACGCGCATCGCATCACCCATGTGGTGAACACCTATTCCAACCATATTGCATTCCCGATCACGCTGAAAGGTGAAGGGGATAGTAGTGAGGAGATTAATAGCGGTACGGCATTATGGCGGCGGAGTAAATCCGAAATTTCTGACGAAGACTATACCGAGTTTTATCGCAGCATCGCGTTCTTAGGGGATGATACGCCCTGGCTGACCCTGCATCACCGGCTGGAAGGCACGCTGGAATATACCAGCCTGCTATTTATTCCTTCGCGTATTCCGTTTGATCTCTATCACCCGGAGCGTCGGCGTAGTGTGAAGCTATACGTAAAGCGGGTGTTCATCGCCGATGACCAGGTGGACATCATTCCACAATATCTGCGTTTCCTGCGCGGGGTGGTGGATTCGGATGACCTGCCGCTCAATATCAGCCGTGAAACCCTGCAGCATAACCTGACCTTGCAGAAAATACGTCGTTCCATGACAAAGAAAGTACTTTCCGAACTGGAAAAAAAATCCCAAGACGATCCGAAAGGCTATACGGAATTCTGGAAGATATTTGGTGGTGTGCTGAAGGAAGGTCTGTGTGATGGGCGTGAGCCACAAGCGGAGATTCTAAATGTCTGCCGGTTCCGTACGCTGCAATCCGGTGAGGGCTATAAAAGCCTGAAGGAATATGTGGAAGCCATGCCGGAAAAACAGAAGGAAATCTATTTCCTCACGGCGGATAGTATGGAGGCGGCGCTGGCCAGCCCACAGCTGGAAGGGTTCCGCGCACGCGGGCTGGATGTGCTACTGCTGACAGACGGGGTAGATGATTTTTGGGTGAATGTGGTGCAGGATTTTGAAGGGACTCCGCTCAAATCCATTACACGCAGTGACACCGGCCTGGAGGACACGGAAGAGGAAAAAGCAGACGACAAGAAATCTGCTAAAGAAGGCGAATCCACCACCGGGCAGGAAAAAGTAGATGCACTGATTACTTATATGAAAGCCACGCTCGGTGATGCGGTAAACGATGTACGTAAAACAACTAAGCTGAAAGAAAGCCCGGTTTGCCTCGCCACGCCGGAAGGGGGGATGGATATCCGCATGGAACGTTTTCTGATGGAGAATGGGCAGCTGGCGCAACGCACGGCCAAGATTCTGGAAATCAATCCGGCACACCCGCTGATTACCCGTCTGGCAGAATCCTTTGCTGCTCGTGGAGATCAATCAGCCATTGCAGATACGGTGCATCTGTTATTTGCCCAGGCGAATATCATCGAAGGCGAAGCTATTCCTGATCCGGGTGGGTTCTCTCGCCGCTTCAATGCGTTGTTAGAAAAAACAATTGCTGCATAAACTGACGGCGCCTTCTGAACGGCGTTACAAAAAATACACAATGTGGTGGTGTGAGGGGGTGCTGTGTATCTTATTTTGTGGGTACGTAGTTGACGCCGCACGGGCATCAACGTAATCATCTATCTATCGCTAGGGTTTTTCTTCTAACCATCAACAACAGGTAAGTAGTCAAGGTATGCACACACTTCACCGTATTTTTGGCAAGGTACGCCATCATCTGACTCCGGGTCGTCGTTACCGGGAAGAGTTGGAATTACTCACGTCATATTCCACGGAGACCATGTATCGCTGGGCGCTGGAGGATGAAAGGTTTTCTTATGTTAGCCCGGCAGTCATGCGGTTGCTTGGGTATTCCAGCGATGCGATGCGCCAGCTGGATGTGCGTGATCTCATTGTGGATACGCGTAGCATCAGTGATGGGATGAAGTCGGTGGAAGCCTTTGACGATTTGCTGTCACGCCGTCGAGGAGGTGATGCCGGGAAATGGGAAGCGGAATACCTGATGAAAACCAAAGATGGTACACGCCGTTGGATCAACGATATATCTTACCCGTGGTTTGATGCACAGGGGAATATCATCGGGGCGGTGGGATGTTTGCGTGATATTGATAGCCGGGTGCGCATGGAAGAGGAAGTGAAAGACCAGATCGCCATGCTTTCCAATACCGATCCGCTGACCGGACTGGCGAACCGTCGCGCATTCTTTGAGATGCTGGAACGTGAACTGATGCTAATTCAGCGCTCCGGCAATGATGCCTCCATGTTGCTGGTAGATATTGATCACTTTAGCCGCATCAACGCGATTTACGGACGTGAAGTGGGCGATTATATGCTGGTGGAAATCTCCAAGATCGTGCTCTCCTGTCTGCGTGAAACCGATTATGCCGCCCGGCTGGATGGTGAAGAATTTGGGATTATTCTTCCCGATACGCCCAGCGATGGGGCGTATTGGGTGGCGGAGCGTATTCGCTCGGCGGTAGTGAAACATGTGTTCGCGGTGGGCTCCGACCGGGAGCCGATTGGGTGCTCTGTATGCGTGGGGGCAGCTTCGGCGGTGCATGGTATTACTTTGGATGCGGCCAGTTTCTATAAACAGGCGGATACGCGACTTTACATCTCTAAGAATACCGGGCGTAATCAGGTCGCCATGGATAATATGCAAATGCTGCACTAAGCAGTATTTTAACACTCATTTGATACGCAAATGAGGTGTGATGGGTTGAATCCCAGGGTAGATACTACCCTGGGACACCAGCCTGTGGCACATTTAAAATATGCCTAACGAATTCCGCTACCATGTAACACGCGCTCATATTGCTGGGTGAAATTACCCCGTGAAGAAGGTTGATCCACAATAAAGCGCAGCCGGGCATTGCTACCGGTCTGACCATCGAAGGTCAGTTTGGCATAGCCCAGGTAATCCTCAGACATGCATTTTGAGGAGCATTTTTTCCCCCAGGCAAACAGGTTATAACTTGGAACCGGTATCTTAGTTCCCCGGTTTTCTGCACCTGCCCCGGCTACCGTAAAGTAAGTTCCCTTTATCTGATCACTAACGGAATTGTGGTGGTCATGCCCGGAGACTACCAGGTCCACCACGCCGTTCAGGTAGCGTTCATGAAATTCTTCCACAGGAGGATCGGTATCTTTAAACCCGGCAACGCGATAATTGTGATGCGTGAACACAATGGAAAATGCACAACGATCATTCAGTTTTTGTTTTTCCTTCTGAAACCACGTAATTTGTTCTGCATTGCTAATCACATTGGAGTCCAGCCCGAACAGGCACACATCGCCCATCACAATACTATACCACTGCCTGGGATAGTGAATATTTGGATAGAGCGCATCTGCCATTGACCACTCAGAAACAGAGTCTTTAGAGGATGCATCGTGATTTCCTTCGATATAGGCACAATGACGATTGGGGTCGCCATCGCAGAAACTGCCATAATAGTCATAGAATTTTTTACACCATTGGCTGTCACTATCGCAGGGCTTTTTCACCTCGCCGTTTTTTGCGCCATTGGGATAGATAATATCGCCCACAAACACGGTCAGTGTACATTCAACATCTGCTGCAAGCGCATCTGCCACACGCTGCTGACCGCCGTTATCTTTACCTGTGTCTCCCACAAAGCAGATACTATGTGGGCGCTTGTCGAAACGCACATCTCCAGGATTGTTACCAGAAGGTGATAGATTGGTATCACTGCCAGTTGCTAAAGCCTGTGCTGGCTGTGCTGTGCTGAAAAGGGCGATTGCTGAGAAAGCAGTTAGTAAGAAAACAAATGAAGCCCGGTAAAAAAATGTGCCAAACATAGAATAAGCACCTTCCGCTCAGTCAGAAACTATAAGGGACTGTATCGATTGTAAAATTAACCAATATTTAAGTACAATTCTATTTAACTATAATTCAAAATAGTTATTTTGTCCATCAACCATAATGTAAAAAGCGGGTTTCTGTTTCTACTGCGAGGAAACGAAAACAGCCATTTTCCTGGCAAATTCCAAATGGTCTAAAGAATGGTGTAATTTAAAAAGGCTGGTGGTTTGTTGCCAAAGCACCAGCCCTCTCTTGCAGCGGAAGGAGCAGAAGACTGCTATAAGAGATGGCCAGCCAGCACGGACTCTCCACCCCTAAATGTCAAAGATTTTTCTCTGACTTAAGTTCAGCATAGCACCAGATTATTTCATTTCTGTGAAATTATTACCTTGTTCATTTCCTAAAACTTTAGTCGCCATTCAATAGGTTAGTCCAGCCCGGCGAATTTGGCATGAAAATGCGTAAAAATAGAGACAAATTTAGTAGGTGTTATATCAAAAATACACATATATATCAATAACTTATTTCTTTACATGTGTGGGTGTTTATGGTACTTATGGTGTCAGGGTGTGTGTCAAATATAGAGAGATTGAGCCTTATAATGCTGGGGCGGTTACTCAGGGTGAACGGAAGAAACGGAAGAGCTGCGGAAGGGGCAGTTCCCGCCCCGGCATTTATTAGGAAGCAAACGAATAACCATCATGGTGATCACGGGCAGGTAGCCCCATCATGGAAGCGCTTCTTCCAGCATTTCAGCGACAGGAAAGAAGCATCAATCGCGGTAGATATCACGATGTCATGTGTACGTATCTGCCAGATGGAATACGAACACGGACGCTGGATACTGAAGGATCTGGCGTCTGCCCCCATTGAGGGCGTTGCGACGGCGGAAGAAATGGAAGGGTTTCAGGAAGCGTATGCAACTGCCCTCAATACCCTCATCAAAGAACATAAGATTAAAGCGCATAACGCAGCGATTGCGTTGCCGGTATCCTGCACCATTATCAAAACACTGACCATGCCAATGATGGCAGAGAGTGATATGGCTCAAGCGGCAGCTATGGGGGCCTTGTGGGATAATTTTGTACAACTTCCTGCACCGCTGGAAGAGTATGAAATCTTCTATGAGATTCTGCGCCGTGATGAAGATGCCAATACGATGGATGTATTGTTTGTAGCCGCGGCACGGCATGTCATTGAGTGGTATTCTGAAGTGGTATCAAAGGCAGGGTTGCGTCCGGTGGTGGTGGATGTTCGGTGCTTTGCCCTCAATAACGCGTTCAGTATTAATGCCAGTGCCGCCGAGCTGGAAGGCCGGGTGGCATTCCTGAAATTTGGCCCGGAAGAAAACTACCTGCATATCATGGATGAAGGGGAGCCGTTCCTCTATGAGCTGTATCTTTCCGATCAGGAACGGGAGAATATTCTGCCACTTATGGAAGATGATGCTTTCATTCAGCGTTATGGTCGTCAGGTGCGCCAAACAATTACCACGCATGAGGCCAAGCACGGTAATCGTAAGATCAGCCATGTGTATGTAGTATGTTCCCTGCCTGGGGCAGAGGCCATGATCGCACGGTTCTCACAGAATTTCCCTGAATACCATATTGAAGAATGTCATTTTTTTGATCATCTGACCGTACCGGAACATCTGAAGAAACTGGTGGGTAATGAAACCAGCCGTTCCAAATGGGCGATTGCCATGGGGATGGCGGTGCGTCAATTGGATCTGTTTAATTGTAATAAAGAAGAACAGGAAGTGGATCACGTAAACCTGCTTCCTGCCATTGAGAATTTCAAATATGCCCTGAAAATGGGCATGCTCGCTCGGTTGGGCCTGGTGGTCAGTTCGATTGCCGCTTTACTCTTTGCCAGCCTTAGCACGATCCAGCTCCACAGGCAGGAGAACGCTATCAGCGCCCAACTTTCTTCACTGGCAGCCGTGGAGTATACCCACAGTACCAAAACCGATGAAATTGTTGCGCTGAAGAAAGTGATCAAAAAGCTGGAGTCGCTGGAAACTATCCGCAGTGAACTTCCGGTAAACCAGGAGCTGTTGCTGGGTGCCTATGAACAGGTGAGCACGAAGATTCCCTATGGCGTTTGGCTGAAGGAGCTGCAGTTTAATGCACCGGGAACGTTGCAGGTGGTGGGCAATGCACTGGGTGATCAGGCCATTCTGCAATTTATCCGTCAGCTTTCCGATAGCGGGGCGTTTGAGCGGGTATCGCTGAAGAATATGGTGGCACAGGCAGATAGTTATACACAACCGTTAAAGACATTTACGCTGAGCCTGATAATACCGGAACCGGAAAAATCAAAGAGTGTTGAACAACCAATGTTGGCTGAGGAGCCGATTGGTTAGGGAGTATGGATCATGGCAATCGATTTAAATGCAGATGTTGGCGAGCTGTTTAAACAGCTTCTTAGCCGCAGAAAGTTGACTCCAACCACCCCGGAGGCAACGTTGCCGGGGCAGGCAGCGGAAAGTTACAGGAAATTGTACCTTATACCGCTGCTTGCTTCGGTGATTGTGATTCTGGCGGTGATAGCATATGTCTACGGGTATATGACGCCAGAGAGCAATAAGCTGGCACGTCAGGAAAACCGCCTAGAGGAAATCCTGCAAAAGCAGCAGGAACTGGGGAATCTGGACGCTCAGATTCGCTCTTTCCAGCATGTCATCAGCGATTCACGTGCCTATTATGAAGAGTCGCTTTCCCACTTTGCCAGCCATGATGATCTGGAAAGCCTGTATCAGGCCATTAGTACCCTGGCACTGATGTATGATCTGAAAGTCGTACATATTAAGGGTGGGGTATCGGAAAAAAGCCCGTATGCCGATGTAGTACAGGTAACGCCGGTGGATATCGAACTGGTGGGAAAATTTACTGATTACATGAATTTTAAACACGACCTTGCGCACGACCGTCGCTTGCTGACTGTCCGTAAGGAAGCGCTGAAGGTTAAAGATGAAGTAAAAGAACCCGGTGTGATCAGCGCCATGGTGACACTGGAAAGCTATACCATCGAGAAACAGCCTTTTTACGAAGCAATGCGTCAGACCGATCATCTGGTGGCGCGGTTTGAATCCTCAACACAAGGAGTGGATCATGAAATTCAATAGTCTGGTGCGGTGGGGGATCATCACACTGACTGTGTGCATTATGCCGGTGGCATCCAACGTGGATGCGGCAAAAGAGCGTGACCCGTTCATGCCCTACGTCACCACCGGAAATACGGAAAAGGAAGCAGGAGCCTCAACGCTACTGCCGGGCAATTTACAGAATGCGCTGATAACGCATCCCCTGGCATCTTATAAGATCGCCGGGGTGATGCTGGCCGATAAAAAACACCTTGCGGTAATTCGTACACCGTCAGGTCACGATTTTATCGTGCATAACGGCGATGTGGTAGGCAAAGAAGGTAGCACTATTGGTGCCATCACGATTGAGGGCGTATCGTTTAACATGGGGGATGAGACGATACAGTTGCTGGTAAGTAACAAGCTGGAGGTTCCCCATGAGACAACAAAATAACATCGCGGTATCTCCGCTTAGTTACGTGCGACATTTTCTTGCGTTTGGAGCATTATTACTGCTGCTTGGCTGCGGCATGTCTTCTCATTCGCCGGGGGTGCATAAGATGACAGAAGCAGAGCTGAAAAGCCTGATTGATAAAGATCATTTTATTGCTAACAGTACCAGACGCTCAAAACAGGACGCAAAGTACGGGCCAGTAGTTTCCGGCAAGAATGATCGTGAGCTGCGTGCCAATTATCGTCGGCAGATTGCTAAGGATGTTCCGCCGGATTATGCCAGTTTCCAGGAAGATAGTGCGTTGATGAAACTGAAACTCAGTATGAATGTTGAGAATATTAACGTGCGTACCATGATGGCGATGCTTTCGGAAGTATCCGGGGTGAACGTACTGGTTTCAGATGAGGTGCAGGGGCAGGTGACAGCGCAGCTGAAGGATGTGCCGTGGCCCAACGCGCTGGAATCCGTATTGCAGATGAAGAAGCTGGCCAAGCACGTGGATCGCAAGGCCAATATTATCCGCATCCATGATCAGGATACGGTGGTGAAACTGGAAGAATTTGAACGGACACGACTGGAAAATCTGCAGCGTTCCATTGCGCTGGAGCAGGCATCTGAGCCACTTTATACCGAAATTTTCAAATTGTTCTATGCCAAGCCCGGAACGGTGAAGGGTATGCTGGATAACGTACTGGATGCCAGTGCAGCGAATAATGCTAGCGGCTTACGGAATACCAACCCGGATATTACGGTGGATGAACGCCAGAATATGCTGGTGGTGAAGGCAAGAAAAGAAGACATGACAACGATTTCCCGCTTGATTGATGAACTGGATACCCGCACGCAGCAGGTATTCATTGAAGCCTTCATCGTGGAGGTAACCGACGGGTTTGAAAATGCCATGGGGGTCCGTTTGGGCCTAGATGGTAATAACAGTTTCCGCGGCGCAGATGATAAAACCTTCAATACCCGGGTGACTGGTCTGGCCGGTGTCGCCTCCAGCAGTGTGACTGCCGGGGATGACGGTGCATCGCTAGTGAATCTGCCGATTGCCCGTCCATTCGGTGGGATTGGCTTCCTGGCCGGGATAGGTACAGCGGCCGACCTGAAAGTGGAGCTAACGGCGATGGAGGCAATTGGTCTGACCAAAGTGATTTCCAACCCGCGTATTTTTACGCTGGATAACCAGGAGGCAACGATCTTCCAGGGTGATGAAGTGCCCTATGAAACGGTGTCGCAGGATGGTACCAAGATCGAGTTTAAGGAAGCAGGGTTGAAACTGGCCGTGACCCCAAATGTAGTGGGGGATGGGAACCTGCTGATGGATATCATTGTCAACAAAGACACAGTGGATACTACGCAGCCTAATCCGCCCATTACCAAGAGTGAAATCAAAACCAGTCTGGTTTCTAAGAATGGCGAGATTGTCGTGATCGGTGGGATCTATGTGGAATCCAAAGCGGATAGCTCGGATAAGGTGCCTGGTTTGGGCGACATTCCGGGTGCCGGGAAACTGTTCCGCAGCGATAGCAAGTCGGATGATCGCCGCGAATTGATGATCTTTATAGCACCGCGTATCTTATAAAAAAGCACGCTCTTGGCATCGGATATCAGGAGGCGGTATACAACCGATTGGTTTGTGAGTATCATGAGCCCCAATGTTAGTATTGCCCCCCGATTCCGACGCGCTTTTTGCCGAATTTCTCAGAGAAAACGGTGTGGTGACGCCCGATGCGATACGAAACGTTTCCGGTACCCCCAGTGGTAAGCTGATAGAAACCCTTATCAGCAATGGTGCCGCCAATGAAGACGCCATTGCTGAAAGCCTGATGCATTTCTTTGGAATTAACCATACGGCAGTGGATGCAGCCATGGCAGCCCAGCGCCCCATGCAGGAAAAACTCAATACCAATTTTATCCTGCGCACCCGGATCGCCCCACTTGAGGTGGTGGGAAGTGTACTAAAAGTGGCACTGGCGGATCCGGATGCATTTAATAATGTCAATGATGTGAAAATGATGGCCGGGTGCTCGGTGGAAACCTATGTCACGACGCTGACGGAAATGGGAAAGTATATGCAGGCATTGCAATCTGCACCAGCTGGTAAGCCAGTTCCGGCTAAGGCCAAGGCTGCACCACAGGCAAAAGTGGCATCGGTACACCGGTTACCACAACAGGCATTGCTGGCAGATTTCTCGGGCAAGCAGGAAACAGAGCAGGAATCCCATTCGGAAGTGATTAACTTCGTGAATGAGGTGATTATGGATGCCGTGCTGATGGGGGTGAGTGATATTCACATTGAATCCTTCCGTGAGAAAGCGCGGGTGCGTTTTCGTCGTGATGGGGTGCTGCAGGATATGGCACAGTTTGAGGAATTCCTGACCTTTAACTACTCTGCAGTAACAACCCGAATTAAAATTCTTGCTTCATTGGATATTTCTGAGCGTCGTCTGCCGCAGGATGGCGGAATTAGCTCGGATAAATTGGATAAAGCAGTGGATATCCGGGTATCCGTATTGCCGACGGTACATGGTGAGCGTATTGTCTTGCGGATTCTTGATCCGGATGCCGCCAATTTTACGCTTGATCAGATCGGGATGCCTGAAGGGGAGCTGAAAAAACTCCGTAAGGCGATTAATTCTCCGCAAGGGATGCTGCTGGTTACGGGGCCAACCGGCTCGGGGAAATCCACCACGCTCTATGCTATTCTGAAAGAACTCAATGATGGCAAGATTAACATCATGACGGCAGAAGACCCGGTGGAATACGATTTATTTGGGATCGGACAGGTGCAGGTACGGGATGATATTGGACTAAGTTTTACTGCGGCCTTACGCTCATTCCTGCGGCAGGATCCGGAAGTTATCATGGTGGGGGAAATCCGCGATAAGGATACCAGTGACATTGCGATTAAAGCGGCGCTAACGGGACATTTGGTGCTCTCCACCTTACATACCAATGATGCGCCAAGCACGATCACCCGCCTGATTAATATGGGGGTGCCGGCCTATCTGCTGAATTCTGCGTTGACGTTGGTACTGGCACAGCGTCTGGCGCGGAAAAACTGTCCGCATTGCCGGGTGAAGGATGAAGCTATCAGCAAGGAAGAGCTTATCAGTATTGGTTTCCCAGAGGATAACCTGCCGGAGCCGATGATTGGTAAAGGGTGTGAACAATGTATGGAAACAGGCATTCGTGGGCGGCGGCCCATTCACGAGGTGCTGCCAGTAACACAGGCAATGAAAGAAGCTATTTTCAAGGGGGCAAGCGATAGCGAACTTTCCGCTATCGCACATAAGGAAGGGTTCCACACCATGCAGGAAATCGGGCGTGATCTGGTGCGTAGTGGTGAGATCAGTGTCAATGAGTATAAACGGATTCTGGTGCTGGAGTAGGGAACGGTGAAAACATTTCTTTGGCAGGGCATAGAAAACGGTCAGCAATCCAGCGGGCATATAGAGGCCGGGACACTGGAAGAAGCCAAGGCGTTACTTATTTCACGTAAAGTGATCCCCACCAGCATCAAACCGGTAGCCGAGCATAAGAAAAAAGG
>JACKKO010000006.1 GCA_024236395.1 Hyphomicrobiales bacterium | reverse complement strand
TATTGGCTGGGTGAGATTTCCCTTTCAGAAAATAATCCGGAAGAAGCTCTTGCGCATTTCCGTAAGGCCTATGAAGCCAGTCCCAACGGGGAAAAGGCATCAGAAGCCCTGCTGAAAGCAGGTCTTCTTGAATCAGGGTTGGGTCAAACAACACCGGCCTGCACCACGTTAGGCGATTTGTTACGTAAACATCCACAAGCTTCCACCACCATTCGCATACAGGCCGAACAGGAACGCCAGCGCCTGAACTGCACACGCTAGTTAATTCTTTAAATGAACAATAATACCCATCCTTCTGATTTATCAGATTATATAAACATTGCATTCTCCAATGCAATGCGCACATTTGCACCGTTTGAACCGGTGCCACACCTGGCGATCGCGGTTTCCGGCGGTAGTGACAGTATGGCACTCACCATTCTGCTACAGCAATGGGTTTTGCAGCATGGCGGACAATTGACAGCACTTACGGTGGATCATGGCCTGCGCCCGGAGGCACAGGAAGAAGCCGCATGGGTGCATCAATTTCTGACGGCACAAGCCATTCCTCACCATACCTTGAAAGACACCACCCACACTATCACTGGCAACCTGCAGGAAGGCGCACGTGACCTACGATACCGGCTGATGACCGATTTCTGCCGCCATCATGGCATTCTACACCTATGCACCGGCCATACGCGGAATGACCAGACCGAGACTTTCCTGCTTCGCCTACAGCGCGGCAGCGGGGTGGATGGGCTGGCGGCCATCCCCGCACAGGGGCAGCGGAACGGTATTCGCCTGCTGCGCCCACTCCTATCCCTGCCCCGTGCGTCGCTGCGCCGTTATTTGCGCATGCACGGCTGGTTCTGGCGAGAGGACCCTACCAATGAAAACCCCCGTTTTGCCCGCAATGCGCTCCGGCAACAGCTGGCTGAAGGTACAGACACATTGCAGGCACGTTATGCCGAAACTGCGACCGCCATAGGCCGCAGCCGTGCGGCATTGGCCAAAACCACCGCCCAGGCAGCGGTGCAATGTGTTCGTATCACTTTAGCAGGTTATGCGACTTTGAATCCATTGCTTTTCAACAAACTCAGCGAGGATATTGCGCTGCGTATCCTGCGTAGCCTGCTCTGTTGTATCGGTGGGCAATCCACCCTGCCCCGTTTTGAAAAACTCTACCCGCTTTACCACGCGATCCTGGCTGGCCCGCCCTGCACCCAGACGCTCCATAGCTGCCAAACCGTATGGAAAAAAAGGCCTGTATATTCTCCGGGAAACCGCCGCATTCCCGCGCTCCCCACCACAGCAACTCCCACCCTGTGGGATGGCCGTTTTGAAATCAGCAATCGTATTTCAGGAAGCTATATAGATGCCCTGCGGCAGGAAGGCAGGCTGTCGCTCCGCCCTTATCTGGAAGCATCCGCTCAGGCACACCTTCCCCGGCAGGTTCTTGAGAGTCTGATCGCGTTAAAAAAGACGGTAAACGGCATTGAAACCGTGCTAGCCGTCCCCCATATAGACTATTATGCACCGGGGTTTGAGCAGCATTCCTTTGCGTGCCGGTTCCAGCCGGTTTATCCGTTTACACCGCTGCCGTTTGGTTATATGAAAACAACAGGGAATCCGGCAACATAACCCGGGACAGATAAAATATATGAATGGCTTTTTTAAGAATCTGCTGATTATTTTCGGCGCATTGTTGTTAATCACCATGCTGTATGAGAGCTTTTCTGAGAGCAGCATGCAGACACAACTCCCCTTCTCGGAATTCCTGCAAGAAGTGGATAACGGCAGTATTCGTGATGTCACCATCAAGGGCAACCGGCTGGAGGGGCATTATACCAGCGGTCAGAATTTCAGTACCCTGGCAACCGATTACCCGGATTTGGTCCCCAAACTACAGGAAAAAAACGTTCGCTTCAGTGTAGTGCCTACAGAAAGCGCCATGGGTTCGCTGTTTGGCATTATTCTCAGCTGGTTCCCGTTCCTGTTGCTGATTGGCGTCTGGGTATTTATTATGCGCCAGATGCAGGGGGGCAAAGGCGGTGGTGCCATGGGCTTTGGCCGTTCCCGCGCCCGCATGCTGAATGAAAAAGCCAATACCGTGACCTTCAAAGACGTAGCAGGCATCGAGGAAGCCAAGGAAGAATTAGAGGAAATCGTTGATTTCCTGAAAGACCCCACCAAATTCCAGAAACTGGGGGGCACGATTCCCAAAGGCTGTCTGCTGGTTGGCCCACCGGGAACGGGGAAAACCCTGCTCGCCCGTGCAATTGCCGGGGAAGCCGGGGTACCGTTCTTCACCATTTCCGGTTCCGACTTTGTGGAAATGTTTGTCGGGGTGGGTGCCAGCCGTGTCCGCGATATGTTTGAACAGGGCCGCAAGAACGCGCCCTGTATTATCTTCATCGATGAAATTGATGCCGTGGGTCGTCACCGTGGTGCCGGACTTGGCGGCGGCAATGACGAACGCGAACAAACGCTCAATCAGTTGCTGGTGGAGATGGATGGGTTTGATGGCCGTGAAGGCGTCATCCTGATTGCCGCCACCAACCGCCCGGACGTACTGGATCCGGCGCTGCTGCGCCCCGGAAGGTTTGATCGTCAGGTGGTGGTGCCACTGCCCGATATCAAAGGGCGTGAGGCGATTCTGAAAGTCCATCTACGTAAAATCACCTGCGGCCCGGATGTCGATCCGCATACCATCGCCCGTGGTACGCCCGGTTTCTCCGGGGCAGACCTGGCAAACGTGGTCAATGAGGCCGCCCTACTCGCTGCCCGTCGCGATAAGAAAGTCGTGACGATGCGGGAGATGGAAGACGCCAAGGATAAGGTCATGATGGGGGCGGAACGCCGCTCTATGGTCATGACCGAAGACGAGAAAAAGCTCACCGCCTTCCATGAAGCCGGGCATGCGATTGTATCACTGCATTGTAAAAACTCCGATCCCATCCACAAAGCCACCATCATTCCGCGTGGCCGTGCGCTGGGGATGGTGATGCGCCTGCCGGAGCGCGACCAGCTTTCCGTTACCCGCGCCAAGCTGCATGATGACATTGCCGTTTCGATGGGTGGACGCGTCGCTGAGGAACTGATCTTCGGCTATGATAAGGTCACCAGTGGTGCCTCTTCGGATATTCAGTATGCTACCAGCATGGCACGCAACATGGTATCCAAATGGGGCATGAGTGACAAAGTAGGCCCGTTGTTCCATGGTAGCGATAACCAGGAAGTCTTCCTGGGGCAATCCATCGTCCAGCAGCGCGAAATGTCTGAATCCACTGCGAATCTGATCGATGCCGAGGTGAAAGAAATCGTGGAGAAAGGCTATGCTGCTGCGAAAGATATCCTGACCAAACACCGCAAAGAACTGGATATGCTGGCCGATGGCCTGCTGGAATATGAAACCCTCAGCGGGGATGAGATCAAAGAACTGCTGAAAGGCAAACCCATCCGCGCAAACGATAACAAACCCAAGAAAACCAAGCCGAAATCGTCATCATTGCCCAAAGGCAACGCACCGAAGAAGGCAACACGTAAAAAAGATAGTGATACGCCGGAACCTGATCCCTCCGGCACCCCGCAGGAGGCATAACCCTATGGTCAATCGTAAATATTTTGGTACGGACGGCATTCGCGGTCAGGCAAACCAGGTACCTATGGACGCCATGACAGTGCTGAAAGCCGGGATGGCTGCCGGCTATTATTTCAGCCGTGGCAGTCACCGGCATAAGGTGGTAATTGGCAAGGATACCCGCCTTTCGGGATATATGATTGAACCGGCGCTTACCAGCGGCTTTATTGCTATGGGGATGGACGTAGTGCTGGTTGGCCCGCTACCCACCCCCGCCGTGGCTATTATCACCCGCTCCATGCGCGCCGACCTGGGTGTAATGATTTCGGCCTCGCATAACCCCTACCATGACAACGGGATTAAGCTCTTTGGCCCCAATGGACTGAAGCTTTCCGACGAAGTGGAGGCTGAGTTGGAAGTATTGATGCAAAGCGATATGTCGGAACTGCTAGCCCCGCCGCGCCAACTGGGCCGCGCCACCCGCCTGGATGACGCTGCCGGCCGCTATGTCGAACATGTGAAACACACCTTCCCCAAACGCAACCGTCTGGACGGGCTGAAAGTGGTGGTGGATTGCGCCAATGGGGCGGCGTATAAGCTGGCCCCGATGATCCTGTGGGAACTGGGGGCGGAAGTACTGCCCATGGCCACGCAACCCAACGGGTTTAATATCAATGATAAATGCGGCGCGCTCTACCCGGAAAAAATGGGCGAAGCCGTCCGTGCCAACGGCGCGAATGTGGGGATCGCGCTGGATGGCGACGCTGACCGCCTGATCGTCTGCGATGAAAAAGGCGAAGTAGTGGATGGCGATCAGATCATGGGAGCCATCGCCGCCTACTGGAACCGCGAAGGCAAACTGGCCAAATCCGGGCTGGTAACAACGATTATGTCCAATCTGGGGCTGGAGAAATTCCTCGAAGGCGAAGGCATTCGTATGGTTCGCACCCGCGTGGGGGACCGCTACGTGATTGAAGCCATGCGCCGCAAGGGCTATAATCTGGGCGGAGAACAGTCCGGGCATATTATTTTTAATGATTACTGTACCACCGGCGATGGCCTGCTGGCCGCCCTGCAGGTGCTTGCCGTAATGGTACGTGAGAAAAAGCCCGCCAGCGAGGTGCTGCGCGTCTTCGCCCCGTTCCCGCAATCGCTGCGTAATGTCCGCTTTGATCCCAATCTGGGTGACCCGCTGGATCAGCCAAAAATTCAGCAAGCCATCAAAGATGGTGAAAAAGCGCTGGAAGGGACAGGCCGTATTGTCATCCGTAAATCTGGAACAGAGCCACTGATTCGTGTGATGGCCGAAAGCTCCAACGAACAAGCCATGAACACCGTGCTGGATGATTTGGTAGGGCTGCTGGAACAGGCCACCAAAAACGCGGCGTAACCTCCACTTATGAAGCGTATCCTGATTATCGCCGGTTCGGATTCCGGCGGTGGCGCGGGCATTCAGGCCGACATCAAAACCGTCACCGTGCTGGGCGGCTATGCCATGACGGCGATCACTGCCCTCACCGCGCAGAATACGCAGGGTGTGCAGGCGGTCTACCCCATTCCCCCGGATTTTATCACGCAGGAAATCACCTCGGTAATGGATGATATCGGTGCGGATTGCATCAAAACCGGGATGTTGCACAGCACAGAGGTCATTGAAGCCGTGGCCGATGCTTTACAGGCCCATGCCCCCGATATCCCCCTGGTGCTGGACCCGGTGATGATCGCCAAGGGTGGAGCTCCCCTGCTCCAGCCGAAGGCCGTAGAGACACTTAAACGACGCCTGCTGCCACGCGCCACCTTGATTACGCCTAATATCCCGGAAGCTGAGTTGCTCACCGGTCTGAAAATCACCGATCCCGACAGTGCTGAAGAGGCCGGTAACGTGCTCTGCGCCATGGGAGCCGGTGCGGTATTGGTCAAGGGTGGGCACCTGCCCGGCAAGAAGATCACTAACACATTGGTTCATAGAGATAATACACAGTTTTTCATGACCACACGCTATGAAACCCCGCATACACATGGTACCGGCTGCACCCTGGCGGCAGCCATCGCCACCGGGATCGCACAGCAAAACACGCTGGAGTCCGCTGTGGAAGCGGCGATTGCCTATGTCGATGGGGCGATTCGCCATGCTCCCGGTCTGGGCCATGGCCACGGCCCGCTAAACCATAACTGGCGCTAATGCCAAATAGATACTTAACATTTATTTAATATTTATGCCGTATACTTTGCTTATTGCGTGGCAACAGATGAATCTTATCAAGGAGTATCCCCATGAAAGCACGAGTAAAACATTCAGAAAGTTTTAGCGACGCCAAAGTACTTTCCCCAACTGTAGAAACCATCTATGGCACGTCGGGAAATGACCTGATATTTGGCACATCAGGCGATGACCTTATCTTCGGCCTTGGCGGAAACGATACCATTCTTGCTCTTGGCGGCAATGACACGGTTTACGGCGGCGATGGTAATGACCAGATTGATACCGCTGGGTTCATTTTTAATGAAACCGAGCATAATTTTGCCAGCGGCGGCAACGGCAATGATATTGTCCTTGGGGATTGGGGCAATGACACGCTGCAAGGAGATAGCGGCAATGACCTTCTTGACGGTCGCCGGGGCAATGACATGCTGGATGGTGGCTCAGGCAACGATACAATCACCGGAGATTACGGCAATGACACAGCTTACGGAGGCGATGGCCATGATCAGATTGATCTTGCCGGACTGGTATTCCAGAACGCCGATACCAATTACGCCGATGGTGGTAGTGGCAATGATATAATCAAAGGCGACTGGGGAAGCGATACCTTGCTCGGCAATAGCGGGAATGACCGCCTGGAAGGACGAAATGGTAACGATGTCCTGGATGGAGGCCTCGGTTCCGATACACTCATTGGCGGCATTGGTGATGACACACTCACCGGTGGTCAGGATAAGGATTACTTTACCTTTACCGATATCACCTCCCATGACGTGATTACGGATTTCGTCAGCAATAGTGATGGCGGCCCATTTATGCGTGTTCAGGTCCTGGATATGCTGGAATTTTCCAGCAATCTATTCTCCAGTGCTCGTGATGTTATCAAGCATACCGAATATGCCAACGGTAATGCCTATATAACGAATGATTCCGGCACATTCTCGCTGGAATTGACCGGTGTCACGCATCTGGATACAGACCAGATTGATATAATTTAAGTTATTCTACTGATTAGCAATCATTTTCTGAGGCAGGAGAAGCACAGCTTCCCTGCCTCAGACATCGTCCCATTTGACCATTTCCTCTTGATTTCGCAGAAAATAGTGTGTATACAGCCTCCTCACCTATTGATGCGGAGCACAGTATGAAAGAAGGCATTCACCCAGAATATCATGAGATTACGGTCAAAATGACCAATGGTAAAACCTTCACGACCCGTTCCACCTACGGAAAGCCGGGCGATGTACTGACGCTGGACGTGGATATCAATACCCACCAGGCCTGGACGGGTGCGGGGAATTCCTTCGTGAACGAACAAGCCGGTAAAGTGGCGAAGTTTAACAATCGCTTTGCCGGGCTGGGCGCCAAAAAAAGCGATAAGAAAAGCAGCTAAAACAACAGCATAAACACACAAAACACTAACCCTTGCCCACTTTAAGTACCAACAAATTACAATTGTTGGTATTCTCTTATTAATACCTTTCTCTTTAACACTTTATTAATAAAATTCTTTTATACTGCTGATAATGAAGAAATATGGAGTTTAGCAGTTATGGGACATTATGATTTTGTTCAAAGTGAGAATCAAGTAAAAGACGGTGGTATTACTGTTGTTGGTAAGAGTATTTATCTGGACTTAGAACGCTCCAAAGAAGGGGGTATAATTTCTAACAGAAATGAGTATGATTCCTACCTAAAAACCATAAAAGATGAGGTGGAACAGTCTGTTATAGCTGCTGGTATACCCGAAAATCATATCTTAATGGGTGATGCTTATACTAGAGCTTATACCAAAATAATTAATAATGATGGAAAATATCACTATAATGATCTGAGTAAATTAACGAGCGTGCATATAGAACTACTTTCAGGAAGTGATCTTTCTTCAATGGACATCGCAATAAAGCTCAGTGATAAATTTGGCCTGCCAGTATCATACTCCAACTCGCGCAATGAAGGGCTTGCAACCATCCAGGCACCATTATCTGCAGCAGACAGAGAGTCCTTATTTATGGAAGGTTTTAGAACGTCACTGAACAAGGATGGCAACCTCTCCCCGCTTGACAACGCGGCTATAAATGCACTCAAGTCGATACTAGAAAAAGAAGGAGATGGTACAACGCTTACAAATAGAGAGTTCTCTGAAAACGGGCTTGATACCAGAACAAACTTTAATCACCTTACCTTTGCAAGAGACTTTTTAGAGACCAAACAAATGGAAAGCCGCCATAAAAACAGGTAAGCAATCCTAATGTATACATTACAAGTGCTGATATAACTAGCGTATCCGGTAATTCCTGCTTTATTCCTCGCTGAGGAAGACTTTCCGTATATCCACCGTCGATTCTTTGCCAATCGCATCATAGTGGAGGTTTAGCCAGTCTTCGGCGGTTTGCCGTCCGGTTTCTGAGAGATGCTCCAGGAACTCCCAGTCCGCATTAAACTTGCTGGCGCGGCCCAGCCCTTCCATGATCTCTTCGGCCTCAATCATATGCATCAGCATATATTTATAGCCGGTATTTTGCAGTGCCCCTTGCTCAATCAGCTTCTGTACGAATGCGATTGAGCGAATCTCATGCATCAGTGAGGAATTGAAACTGATCTCATTCACCCGGTCGAGAATATCCGGCGCGGTCTTCGGTGCCTCATGGATGTGAATCGGGTTAATCTGCACAATCAAGCAATCCCGTGACTCACAATGATAAATCAGCGGGAACAATGATGGGTTCCCCACATAGCCGCCATCCCAATACGGCGTGCCATGGACCTCCACCGTTTTAAAAATAAATGGCAGACAGACCGACGCCAGCAGCACGTCAATCGTTACCTCACCATCCCTGAATACCTTTGGCTTGCCATTCAATACATTGGTGGCATTCACAAATAGTTTAATGTTTCCGTTTTTACGCAGCGCATCAAAGTCGATGAATTTTTTCAGTACATCGCGCAACGGGTTGAAATCAAAGACATTGAATTGCGCCGGAGAAAACATCCGGGTAAACGCCTCCATCGCATAAAACGCCGGAGAGAAAGCAAAATCCCGGTTGCCGAACATTTTATCGAGCATGGTCGGCTGCAACGGCGAAAACACCGCCGCCAGGCTAACCTCCTGCCAGAATGCCCTGAGCAATGTCCGCGCATGCGCCCGCCCGCCACTGGCCATACCATAGGCGAGCAATGTCCCGTTAATGGCTCCGGCACTGGTTCCGCTGATACCCTCAATGGAGAGTGATTCCTCCTCCAGCAGGCGATCCAGCACGCCCCAGGTAAATGCACCATGTGCGCCACCACCCTGCAACGCCAAGTTCATTGTTTTCGGTGTTTTACTGTTCATGGCACGACATCGGTTGCATCCATACGCCCTGCATCATATAACGGTCATTCAGAAAAACAATGCCAGAGGAAGAATATGCCATCCCCTTCATCTAAACCTGTGGTAATTTATACCGACGGTGCCTGTTCCGGCAATCCCGGACCGGGCGGTTGGGGAGCCGTGCTGAAATATAATGATACAGAGAGAGAACTTTCCGGCGGGGAATCCAACACCACCAATAACCGTATGGAACTGATGGCGGCTATCAAGGCGCTGGAAGTCCTGAATCGCCCCTGTACAATCCTGCTCTATACCGATAGCCAGTATGTCCGGCAGGGCATTACGGAATGGATTCACAACTGGAAAAAGAACGGATGGAAAACCGCCGCCCGCAAGCCGGTGAAGAACGCAGATTTATGGCAGGAACTGGATAGCCAGCTCGCGCGGCATACCGTGGAATGGCACTGGGTCAAAGGCCATAATGGTGATCCTGGTAATGAACGGGCCGACGCCCTGGCAACCGGTGCCATTGCCTCAGTAAGGTAGTATAAGTAGAAACGGGTATCGAGAATCGGGAATCACGAACTTTCTGCTAGATTTCTGCTTCTCGCCGCGCTAGCGCTGGCGCAGCGGGTCGCAGGAATGACGCGATGACTATAAATTTACGATTTCACGATTTCACGCCCTCACGATTTTGCGCTTATATCTCGTATTCCTCATTGGGAACAGCTTCACGCTGCAGCTTCAGCTTCACCAGCTGATGCCGCTGGCGCTGCATGATCGTGAACCGTACCCCGTGAAAGCGGAATACCTGACCTTCTTCCGGGATACGCTGCGCCTCATGGATTACCAGCCCGGCAACGGTGGTGGCCAGGTCATCCGGCAGATTCCAGTCCAGCGCACGATTGAGGTCACGCACGGTCATGGTGCCATCCACCACATAACTGCCATCCTTCTGTTTCTTTAAGTGCGATGTTTCCAGATCATACTCGTCCTCGATCTGGCCTACAATCTCCTCCAGAATATCTTCCAGCGTCACCAGCCCCATCAGCGATCCATACTCATCCACCACCAATGCAAAGTGATGGCGACGGCGGCGAAACGCCTGCAGCTGGTTCTGCAACGTCGTGGTATGCGGGATAAACCACGCTGGTGTCAGAATTTTTTCTACATTCAGCGTCCGCAACACGCCCTTATGCTGCTGCACCGCACGGAGCAGGTTCTTGGCATGCAGCACGCCCACAATATTCTCCGGCCGGCCTTTCCATACCGGGAAACGCGTATGGCTACCCCCCAGTACCTTCTTGAGTAAACGCTCTGGCGGGTCTTCTAAATTCAGGGTTTCCATATGGCGGCGATGTACCATCACTTCACCCACTTCCGTTTCCCCCAAATCCAGAATGCTTCCCAGCATGTCACGGTGCTGTTTACGTACGCCCCCTTCGCGGTGATGTAACTCAATTGCGCCACGTAGCACTTCCGCACTGGAAATCATTGCCTCTCCCGACCCGCTGGGTGAAATGCGTTGTAATACCTGTTCTACTATCCATTGCACCGTGCCCGTAATCGGGGCCAGCATTTTTACCACCACCTGTAACATCGGGGCTACTGAAAGCGCGACCTTTTCAGCATTACGGAAGGCATAGGTCTTGGGCAACACCTCGGCAAAAATCAGCACCAGAAGCGTCATCGCCACAGTGGCATAGATCACGCCCTGCTCCCCGAAATAATGGATGGCAAAGGAGGTCGCCAATGCAGATGCCCCAATATTCACCGCGTTATTCCCCAGCAGGATCGCCCCGATCAGCCGGTCTTTATCCTCACGCAGCCGGTGCACCATGGCCGCCCGCCGGTTTCCTTCCATGCGCAACTTATAAATGCGCGCCCGCGAAGACGCCGTCAGCCCCGTTTCCGAGCCGGAGAAAAACCCGGAAAGCAGTACCAGACAGAAAATCGAAACCAGCATCGTAATAGCATAGGTTTCCATGCTCAGTCTCCTGTCATGGATGCCAGGAATGCCTGCAATACCGCCTCATCCACATCCTTGCTAATGAATGCCTCCCCGATCCCACGTGTTAGGATAAACACCATCCTGCCCGCACTCACTTTTTTATCCTGCCGCATATGCTGAATCATGCGCTCCGGCGTAATGATGATTTCACGGTCTGCCAATGTGACCGGCAGCCCCACCGCCTTCAGGTGGGATTTCAGACGCTCCATATCAGCCACCGGGCATAGCCCCAGATGCGCGGAAAATGCCAGCGCGAGCACCATCCCCAGCGCCACCCCTTCGCCATGCAGCAGCTGGCTACTGAAGCCGGTTTCTGCTTCCAGCGCATGGCCAAACGTATGCCCCAGATTGAGCAATGCCCGGACACCGGATTCACGTTCATCCTGTGCCACAATGGCCGCCTTGGCCTCACAGCTTTTCTTCACAATCGCCTGCAGGAATGCCGGACGTTGTGCACCATCGGCCAGCGCCGCTGGGGCTTGCTTCTCCAATACCTCGAACCAGTGCCGGTCCCCCAGCACCGCGTATTTTGCCACTTCGGCATAGCCAGCCAACAGCTCTCGCGGGGGTAATGTTTCCAGCACCGACATATCCGCCAGCACCCGACCGGGCTGATAAAAACTCCCGATGAGGTTTTTTCCGTGCGGTGAATTGATCCCGGTTTTTCCACCCACGGAGCTATCCACCATGGCCAGCAGCGTTGTCGGAATCTGGATAAACCCCACCCCACGCAACAGCACACTGGCGGCAAAGCCTGTCAGATCACCAATCACCCCGCCCCCTAGCGCGATCAGCACATCCTTACGCTCCGGCTGAAAGCCCAGCAATGTCTCCAGCACGTGCTGGAGTTGATCATAGGATTTAGTCCCTTCCCCGGCAGGCAGCACAATGGGGTTAGGCGTCACCCCAACATCCGCCAAGCTATTTTCCAGTGTATTCAGATGGTAATGCGCCACATGTGCATCGGTAAGGATAAAGGCACGCTTTATCGGCAGCAAATCGGCCAGTTGTGCCCCTGCCTCCGCCAATAACCCATTGCCAATGCGGATTTCATAACTACGCGCACCCAGCGCCACGGGTACGGTTTGGTACTCAGCCATCCTGCTGTTTCCTTGTTTTTGGCCTGATATAGGGTTTACCCAGTGCATCCAGCATTTTGCTTACTACCCGGTGATGCGGGCCATCATCACTATCCACCACGATATCCGCCTTGGCATAGACCGGGCTACGTTCCTCATAAAGCTGGCGCAGGATTTCGGCCTTATCCCCTTTTTCCAGCAGCGGCCGCGTGCGCTTGCGCGAGACACGTTCCAGCAGCACCTCAAACGGCGCGTTCAGCCAGATGGAAACCCCGCGCTTTTTTATCAGCCGACGCGTGGTCTGATTCATGAATGCCCCACCACCGGGTGCCAGCACGCACGGCTCTCCTTCCAGAAACTCGCGGATAATATCTTTTTCCACCTTGCGAAAATATTCCTCCCCGCGATATTCAAAAATCTCGCTGATGGAAAGCCCTTCCCGTTCCTCAATAACACGGTCGATATCGTGGAAATCCATTTCCAGCCGTTTGGCCAGCCGCCAGCCGACGGAAGATTTTCCCGCGCCCATCAACCCGACCAATACAATTGTTTTTTTCCTGTTACTCATCGCGGTTTCATATTATCCTAACCGGCGTAATTCACAATGAGAGAATGCGAACAGGAGCAGAATTCATGGGAAAAATCATCCTACTGGCACTCATCGGCCTGATTGCCATCGGCATTGGCTTCCTTAGCTTTGTGGATGTCCAGCCGGAGCGTAAGCGTTTTATGCGTGAAATACCGCTGGAAACCCCGGCAGAGCAGGAAAATGCCCGCCTCGGCCGCTGATCCCCACATCGACGCATTTCTGGAAATGCTGCAGGCCGAGCGGGGCGCATCGGCACACACGCGGGAGGCCTACGCACGCGACCTGGGCGATCTGACCGCTAGCTTGCAGCCAAAATATGATCTGCTGAATTGCACCGAGGCACAGCTGCGGCGCTACCTTTCCGGGCTCACCCGACGCGGTATGAGTGAAACCACCATCGCCCGCCGGATTTCCGCCTTCCGGCAGTTTTTCCGCTTTCTCTGTACGGAACAAATCCGCGCAGATAACCCGGCCGCCATGCTGGAGGCCCCGCGTCGCCGCAAAGTGCTGCCCCACTGCCTGACACTGGAACAAATCACCACCTTGCTACGCACCGCTACCAACAACACCACCCCGGAAGGCAAGCGCATGCATGCTCTCTTAGAAACCCTCTATGCCACCGGGATGCGCGTTTCCGAACTGGTTGGTCTGCCGATGGAAACCGTCCAGACGGAAAATGGCCAGCCTGCGAAAAAAGCCCGCGACCTGCGCCCGTTCCTGGTGATTCGCGGCAAGGGCAATAAGGAGCGCCTGGTGCCGCTGAATGATTCCGCACGGGAAGCATTGTTTGCCTATCTGGATATCCGGCCGGTGTTCCTGGGGAAGAAAGGCACGTATTCACGGTGGATGTTCCCTTCCAGCGGAGCTTCGGGGCATCTCACCCGGCAACGCTTTGCGCAGCTACTCAAGGAGCTGGCCATCACCGCCGGGCTGGATGCCACAACACTTTCCCCGCATGTGCTACGTCACTCGTTTGCCACGCACCTGCTTTCCGGCGGTGCGGATTTACGCGTAGTGCAGGAATTGCTGGGGCATTCGGATATTTCCACCACCGAAATCTACACCCATGTGATGAACGAGCAGCTACAAAAGCTCGTGACCGAGAGACACCCGTTGAGCCGTATGAAACTCACCCGTAAACAAAAACGTCCTGAGGAGGCCTGACATGAATACAATCCCCTCATTGCACGGCCCATCGCGCGGCACGGCTTCCGGTAATCCAGCGAAGCAGCTTTGCCTGTTTCTGCATGGGTTGGGGGCTGACGGACAGGACTTGCTGGGACTGGCAGAGCTGCTGATGCCGCACTTTCCGGATATGGCCTTTACCTCCCCTAACGCTCCCTTTCCCTGTGATATGGCCCCGTTTGGCTACCAGTGGTTCAGCCTGCAGAATACCGCCCCGGATGCATTATTGGCTGGGGTACAGCATGCTTCTCCAATCCTCAACCATTATATTGATGTATTACTAGAGGAATATAGTTTATCCATCTCTGATTTAGTGGTTATTGGATTTTCTCAGGGCACCATGACTGCCCTGCATACCCTGCTACGGCGGGAAGCCCCCTGCGCGGCCGTCGTGGGCTATTCCGGGGCGCTGATTGCACCCTCCCAGCTGCGGGATGATTTACGCTGCCGCCCCCCGGTGTGCCTGGTGCATGGCAATGTGGATATGGTGGTGCCCTATGAGGCACTGGCGCAGGCAGAGCGCACCCTGGCGGAAAACGGCGTCTCTGTGGAGACCCACACCCGCCCTGGGCTGGGCCATGGCATTGACCCGGAGGGGGTAGAGATTGCCGTACGCTTCCTCAAAAAACAGCTCTAATCTAATTTCTTGACTATTTAGCATAACATCCTGTTATTTATCGTATTTTATACCAATTCTCCTGCCGCCTGTTTTATGCTATAATAGGACGTATGTTTTTCCAGGTAGGAGGAAACCATGTCGGACTTTACAAAAATGATGGATGACTACCGTCTCACGACGGCAGAGATCCTGTACCATTTCCCGGATTATCCGCGCCTGCTGCAGACCTATATCTGGCAGGAGCTGGACTTGCCGCCGGATTTTCCTACGCTCAAGCGCTTCCTGAATTTCTGGGAACGCAAGCTGGAGGGGCGTTTGCATTCTGTGAAAATCACCAGTTGCGGCATTATCACCCCGGCCGATGTGCGGTTCGCACAAACGGAATTCTATTTACACTGATGCACCAATCCCCTACGCTCCGGGTTTAGGAGAGTCCGGGGATGCGTATTTTCAATATCATGTTGGGTCGTGGTCTTGGCGGTATTGAGCAGGCTTTTGTAGATTACTCCGCCTGCCTGGCGCGGCGCGGACATGCCGTGGTTTCCGTCACACGGAACGGGGCGCGGATCCTGCCTACCGTCAGCGCACTTAAAATTCCCGGCCATAGCGTTGCAAGCCTGAACTGCTATGGCGGATGGGATATTTTCTGCGCACGGGCCTTACGCAAATTACTGGCCGAAGAACCAGTAGACGCCATCATCGCCCATGGCGGCCGTGCCGTCAGTATGGCCCGCCGTGCCGCGAAAGGTATCGCCCCGGTAGTGGGGCTGGCGCACAATTACAGCACCCGCCGGCTGATTGGCTGCGATGCGATTTTTACCATCACGCAGGATTTACAACAGGTGGTCACCAGCGCCGGGCAACCGGCTGAGCGCACCTTTCATATCCCCAATATGGTGACGGAAATTGTGCCCACCGGTGGCCTGCATACCGTGCAACAGAATCCGCCGGTTATTGGCGCGATGGGACGTTTCGTTGCCAAGAAAGGCTTTACCGATTTCCTGGAAGCACTGAAGCTGCTCCATGCCGAGGGCGTGCCCTTTCGCGCTATCCTGGCCGGTGACGGTGAAGAACGCCAGCGTCTGAAGAAACGCACCGCCATGCTGGGGCTGGAGAATGTGGTGGAATTTCCCGGCTGGATCACGGATCGCGCGGCGTTCTTCCGCCAGTGTGACGTATTCTGCCTGCCCTCGCACCATGAGCCGTTTGGCATTGTGCTGCTGGAAGCGATGGCACACGGCGTACCGGTTGTCACCACCGATACGGAAGGCCCGCGTGAAATCATCACGCCGGAGGAACAGGCGCTGGTGGTGCCCATCCGCGATGTGCACGCGATGGCTACCGCCCTGCGGCAACTGATGCTGGATGCCGCCATCGGCAAAAAGCTGGCGCAGAACGCCCTCAAGCATGTGCGCGCACATTATAGCCCAGATAGCGTGGGTACACTTATTGAGGCGGCATTGCTTGAAACCCTGAAACATACCGCCTAAATACACCCTATGAACGAGACACTGCATATCACCCCCCTGCCGCACCGTGCGGTGTTGCAACTGGAAGGCGCGGATACCAAACCATTCCTGCAGGGCCTCATCACCAACGACATACATAAACTGAACGCCGAGACGCCGCTCTATGCCTGCCTGCTGAGCCCGCAGGGGAAATATCTGTTTGATTTTTTCCTGGTGCAGCGTGGCGATAGCATCCTGCTGGACGTGACGGCAGACCGCGCCGAAGCGCTGCAGAAGCGGCTGACTATGTATAAACTGCGCTCGGATGTCCGTATCACCCCCCGCGCCGATCTGCAGGTCTATGTGCTGAATGCACCGCCCACGGCAGAGGGGATTTTCTTTCCTGATCCACGTCACAAGGCGCTGGGCATACGCGCACTGTTGACGCCGGAACAGGCCGCTGCCCTGCCTGCCACGCCACGGGATATGGCAGCGTATGATACCGCGCGAATCCGGCTGGGCATCCCGGAAAGCGGGATCGACCTGCTGCCGGAGGAATCGTTCCCGCTGCATCACCGTATGGAGGCACTGCACGCGGTGGATTTTAATAAAGGTTGCTATGTGGGGCAGGAAGTGACCGCGCGGAGCAAACATCGCGGCGCGTTGCGCAAAACACTCTATGTGGTGGAAGCCGAAACCGCCCTGCCTGCGCCGGGTACCGCCATCACCCTTGAGGGCAAACCGGCGGGCACACTGCACTCCGTGCAGGGCAACGTCGGGCTGGCGCTTCTGGAGATCGAGAAAGCCGCCCACCCCGCACTACGGGCCGGGAACACCCCCCTCACCGCCCACCAACCGCAGTAATCCGGCATATTCTGCCGATTCTCCTGATAGGGGTGGCATATTCTGCCTATCCCGCCACAGCACATCACACGTAACCCCCTGTTCTATCACACGGAATCGCCCCGCTATTTTTGGCACGGTTTATGCTTGTATTAAGGTGAATGTGATCACTTATTGCAGGAACGTATCCATGCTTACGCCGAGTCTCAGTGCCAGTTTATTGGTTTCCATCTATGCGCCGCAGAGGCCGCAAGGGGAAGCCGTTACACAGAATATCGCCGTGCAGGCAAATGACCCGGTGGTGGCGGCAGCCACGGAAGATACCGTAATCCTCTCCGCCAAGGCGCAGGCGTTGCTGGCGCAACAGGAAGCCGCCCCCAAAGCGGCACCGCCGCCCCCAAAGCCGGATTATGATATCGAAGCCAATCTGGACATCACCACGCCCCGCCCCAGCGAAGAAAGCGTGCTGGACAAGATGAGTTTCTTATGGGGAGCATTATTCCCTAATAGGTTGTCGGAACAGGAGCGCGAGGCACTTAAACCCGAAAATGTAAAAGCCCGTTACTTGGAACGTCACCCGAGTCCTATTGATGATACTTTAGATAAAAGTTATCAATTCCTGGTGAATAAACTGATTGAAAATAACAACCATCAAGACCCTGCATTGTTTTCCCGGGGCTTATTCAGCATTTATGAGAAGCACGAGGCATATGATTTGCATGAATATGCAAACGAGGTGCTTGAGAAACGAAGCCTGAAAGAGTACGGTGTTGCCATTGATCTTGGCGCATTGTACCAACAATATCTGGGTAATGAATTCCATAGTGTGCCCATAAACTATCCCTCCGTTTCGTAAGATTCTATTGTCCTTCTGTGCTACCCCACCTTCAGCAGGAGCTTGCCGGTATGGTGGAAGCCGCGCATACGGTCATGGGCCTGCTGGGCATCGGCCAGCGGGTAGGTATGGTCAATGACCGGGCGGATTTTGCCCTCGGCCAGCAACGGCCAGACAATATTCCGCAGCGATTGTCCCAGCTGGTATTTCTCCTTCTCGCTGCGCCCACGCAGCGCCGAACCGGCCATGGTCAGGTTTTTCAGCAGTAGCGGCGCGAAATTCACTTCCGCCCGCGCACCCTGCAGGAAGGCAATGCTGAGGATGCGCCCGCCATTCGCCGCCAGTCGCAGATGCCGCGCAATATACGGCCCGCCGACCATATCCAGAATCACATCAATCCCCTGCCCGCCCATCTCCTGCAGAGCACACTTTCAAAATCCTGCGTGGCGTAATGGATGCCGCGCAGTGCACCCAGCCCTTCGCAAAACCGGCATTTCTCCGCACTGCCCGCCGTGGCATAGACCCGCGCGCCCAGCGCCACTGCCAGCTGAATCGCCAAATGCCCTACGCCACTGGCCCCGCCATGAATGAGCACCGTCTCCCCCGGCCGCAAACGGCCAATATCCATCAGGTTGAGATAGGCGGTATAGAGCGCCTCCGGCACGGCAGCAGCGGCATCCAGGGTCAGCCCGTCTGGCACCGGTAGCGCCCGCCATTCCGGTACGTTCACATACTCCGCGTAGCCCCCGCCGGAAAGCAGCGCACAGACAACATCTCCCGGCCGGTGCATGGTGACTTCCTCCCCTACCGCCTCCACCACGCCGCTGACTTCCAGCCCCAATATCTCCGAGGCTCCCTTGGGCGGATGATAGCGCCCCTCGGCCTGATAGAGATCAGCCCGGTTCACCCCGGCATACGCCACCTTCACCCGCACCTCCTGCGCGTTCGGCTCTGCAAGCGGCATGGCGGCCAAACGCAAGGAATAGTCTTTGCCGGGGGATTCCACCACGATATGCTGCGCCGATGACATCTTTATTTTCTTCCTATTTTACGGTATACTACGTCCGATATTATACAAACACAGGACGGCACCATGAAACCACGTAGGCTTCTCGTATTATTCACTACCAGTGTGATACTGACTCTTCCGCTCGCGGTCAATGCCAGTGGCGGCGGCGATGTCAGTAAGCGCAAAGGATTTATCCCCAACCCGGTAGCCAAGCCCACGCTGGAACTCAGCCCCACCGATCAATCCATCGGCATTGCCGAGCTGCAGGCCAAGCAACGTAAAAACTATAAGGTGGTGGCGATGCCGGAAAACAGCATCTACTACCAGAATACCGTCTATGCGTTGGCGCAGCAGGTGCTCTCACGTAACCCGGATGCGGAATTCCGCATTATTTCACGCATCCCCAGCACGGGCTTCGGGCCGGATGACCAGGCGCAGGTTTACGTTGCGCGGGATAATATCGAGAAAGTAACCACCCTGCTGCAGGACATGCGCATCCCACAGGAACATATCCATATCGGTTATCAAAATGACCCGCAGATTACGGTCAACACGTTGGAAATCTCCGCAAAGTAATGATTAATCGTCTTCTCTGTCACCCCGTCTTCATGACGGGGTCCGGATGCCGTCATACGACGGCATGACACACGACTACCTATGCCACTCCTGAATTTGCGAAGATGGATCGCCCTAGAATCCTTACGGATTCAGGCGACAGCGTTATGAAAAGGAATAATGAATACCCGGGATTAACCTTGGCGTGCCTTGAAGCGCGGGTTGTTCTTATTGATTACGTAGATGCGGCCTTTGCGGCGGATGACGCGGCAGTTTTTATCGCGGGTTTTCGCGGATTTTAAAGAGCTCAGAACCTTCATGATGGCCTCGTTATTCTTAATTGCGGGCGGAAATTACCCAAACCTACCGGGTTTGTCAAGCATTTAGGCAGGTAATCGGCGGGGTTTATTCCGCACGTGGGGAGAGATGCAACCGGTTGATATGCCCGGTTTTGCGCCCCGGACGCAAGCCCTGCTTCCCGTAAATATAAAGCCGGACCGCCGGATCCGCCAGCTGTGTGGCATAGTGCAGCACGTCCTCACCCAGCAGATTTTCCATCGTGACCGGCACCGTGACCTCCACCGCCCCCAGCGGCAATCCGCAGATCGCCCGCACCAGTTGCTCAAACTGGCTGGTGACACAGCCATCCATCGTCCAGTGCCCGGAATTGTGCGGTCGCGGAGCCATTTCATTGGCCAGTAGCGTACCATCCTCCAGCGCAAAGAATTCCACCGTCAACAGCCCCACCACATCCAGCGCCTCCGCCAGTTGCAGCGTGATCGCCTGCGCCTGTTCTGCCACCGCATGCGGTACCTGCGCGGGCACACGGGACGTATGCAGAATCCCTTCCCGGTGCGTATTTTCTGCCACAGGAAACGCCCGCATCTCACCGTTTGTACTACGCGCCACAATGGCTGAAACCTCGGTTTTAAATGGCACCCAGGCCTCCAGAACCGCCTCTTCAAAGCCAGCCTGCGCCCAGATTTCAGCTAAATCTGTTCCCAGATCAATCTTATATTGCCCCTTGCCATCATAACCAAAGCGGCAGGATTTCAGGAGCCCACATCCTTGCGGCAAGCTACGCACACCAGTTTCCAACTCAGCCAGCGAATGGACCGGGTAGAAATCTGCTGTCTGCACACCATGCTCACGGAAATAAGCTTTCTCCCGCAGGCGATGCTGCGCAATACGAATAATTTCCGCGCCAGGATAAATCCGTCCCTGCTTTGCAAGAGCTTCAACCACAGCATCATCAATGTTCTCAAAGCACAGAGTCATGACCTCGGAGGAATTTGAGAAGTTACTTAAATTATCTTTATTATCATAATGTGATATAATAATATTATTCGATACTAAAGCTGCAGGATTATCTCCCTCCGGGCACAGGATACAGGTACGGTAACCCAGATGGGATGCCGCCAACGCCGTCATTTTCTCCAGTTGGCCACCGCCTAATATGCCAATGGTGGCACCGGGCGCAATCATGGTGGGGGAGTTGGATTGCATCAGGTTATTCCGGACGCTCCGCGATGCTGGCTGTTTGCTGACTGCGCCAGTCTTTCAGATTAGCTGCTATGGCCACATCGGTCAGTCCAAGAATAGAAGCCGCCAACAGCGCCGCATTCTTTGCCCCGGCCTGGCCAATCGCCAGCGTTCCCACCGGGATACCCGCCGGCATCTGGACAATAGAAAGCAAGCTATCCATCCCATCCAGCGCGCTGCTGCGCACCGGCACACCCAATACTGGCAGCGTGGTCATGGACGCTACCATTCCCGGCAAATGCGCCGCACCGCCAGCGCCGGCAATAATCACCTGCACCCCGCGCCCGGAGGCTTCCTCCGCGAACTGATACAGCCGTTTAGGTGTGCGGTGGGCGGAGACAATACGCGTTTCAAACGGCACCCCCAGCTGTTCCAACAACTCGGCACCGTGCTTGAGGGTCTCCCAGTCAGACTGGCTGCCCATAATAATGCTGACTTTTGGCGATTCGCCCATGTTTGCCTCCTTTCGGCAACGTCAGGAAAGCCCCGTATAATGCTGGATTTTAACCAAAAAGTCCAGTGTTACCTGTATCTTATTCCGTGAATGTCTACAACCCTAGGCGGTCTGCCCGTTCAGCCGCGCCAGCGCCCGCTCACGGCCAATCAATGGTAGCATAACCTTCAGCTCCGGCCCATGCTCCATCCCGGTGAGCGCCTTCCTGAGCGGCATAAACAGGGCTTTGCCCTTACGCCCGGTCTGCGCCTTGATAGACTCTACCCAGTGCCCCCAGGTCTCCGCCGTCCACGGGCCTTCCGGCAGCAGCGCCGCCGCATCACGGGCAAATGCCGCATCCTCAATTTCCGGCGTGAGCGGCTCTTTACAGATGCGCCACCATTCCACGACTTCCGCGAGTGTTTCAATATTTCCTTTCACCGCTTCCCAGAATTCCACGTCCACGCGAGTCAGCCCCAGCTCCTGCAAGCGCACCTCCACATCAGAAAAATCATAGAGATGCAGGATTTTGGGGTTCAGGCGATCCAAATCTTCCATGTCATAGAGCGTGGAAGAACGGCTGAATTTCTGAATATCGAACGAATCAATTAATGTTTGCAGGGATTTCTGCGGCTCGATCGGGTCGGAACTGCCCAGCTTGGCGAGGAAACTGGCAATCGTCATCGGCTCGATCCCTTTTTCCCGCAGGTGGTGAATCGCCGAATCTCCTTTACGCTTGGAAAGCTTGCCTTCACGCGTCTTAATCAGGGCATTGTGGGCAAAATTGGGGATATCCCCGCCCAGTGCTTCAAACAGCTGAATCTGGATCGCCGTGTTGGAGATATGATCTTCTCCGCGCAGCACGTGCGTGACACCTAGCTCCACATCATCCACCGCGGAGGGCAGCATATAGGTATAGAGACCATTTTCACGAATCAGGATCGGGTCGCTGAGATTTGCCCCCTCAAACTGCATCTCCCCGTGAATCTCGTCCTGCCAGCGTATTTCACCCTCGCGTAATTTAAACCGCCAGTGCGGCGTTTTGCCTTCAGCCTCATACTGTGCCTTCTGGGCGTCCGTGAGCTTTAGCGCTGCCCGGTCGTAAATCGGCGGCTTCCCGCGGGAAAGCAGCATTTTGCGCTTTACTTCCAGCTCCTCTGGCGTTTCATAGCACGGGTAAAACCGACCAGCCGCTTTCAGCTTTTCCACTGCGGCATGATAAATATCAAAACGCTCCGACTGGAAGGCAATAGCATCCCACTGCAGCCCCATCCAGGTCAGGTCTTCCTTAATGGCATCCACATATTCCGGCTTACTGCGCTCCGTATCCGTATCATCAATACGCAACAGGAAATTTCCACCGGTTTTACGGGCATAAAGCCAGCAAAGCAGCGCCGTGCGGATATTCCCCAAATGCAAGAAGCCCGTGGGGCTGGGTGCGAATCGTGTCAGCATGGCGGGTAGTATTAACGGCTCTGGGGGGTTTTCGCAACGGGAATGTCACCCGCAGGCTCCCGTAGCCGTGATACTAACGTGGATTAGGTATCCAGCAGGATATCCGTCACACTCAGTGAACCGGAGGAGACCCCCATCAGGGTTACTGTGGTGGTGCCATCCACCTGGAAGACAGCATTGCCACCCACATCGCTGGCTGCGGCCAGCGCTTCCTCACGGGAGGCAAACAACCCACTGTCAAACATCAGTTTGTCTATGCCAACCACAAAATCCTGCACGACATCGGCACCACCTTCGTCATTGAAGAAGAAGACGTCGGCACCATCGCCACCAGTCAATGAATCATCGCCCTTATTTCCACGCAGCGTATCAGCACCGTCCCCGCCCAGCAAGGTATCATTCCCCTGCCCGCCGCGGATTTCATCATCACCGGTATCACCCATCAGGCTGTCATTGCCTTCGTTGCCATTCACATCATCGTTGCCTTTACCGCCATGGACATTATCGTCCCCCTTGTTACCACGGAGCGTATCCTGCCCCTGATTACCCTGAAGGGAATCATCATCCTGGCCACCGCGAAGGCTATCATCACCAAAGCCACCGATCAGCGTATCCCGGCCAGCATTGCCCTGCAGACTATCGTCACCATCACCGCTGGACATGGAATCGTCACCATCGCCACATTCGACTTCGTCTTCATCCTCTGTTCCTTCCAGCGAGTCATTGCCCGAACCACCACTGACAGAATCATCATTGGTAAACAGAAAATCACTGGCAGAAAGGCTGACTGACCCGGAAAGTGCAACCGTAAATCCAGACCCATCGTGACTAACAATCGTGTTACCATCTGATTCCGTAATGGTAAGATCAGAAAAGCTCAGCGTTGTATCTGTCAAATTTGTGAGATCAATTTTATCACCGGAGGCAAAATCCGTGATTAGATCCCGCGCAGAACTATTCGAATGATCCACCTCGGAAAAGATAAACACATCATTCCCGGCACCACCCGTTAAGGTATCTGTACCCTCTTCACCACGCAAACGATCATTTCCTTCGCCGCCATCTAAGGAGTCACTTCCTTTATCCCCTTCCAGACGATCATCACCGGAACCACCTTCCAGCGTATCATCGCCCTCATCCCCTTCTATGCGGTCATTCCCGGCACCGCCCTGGAGTAAATCGTTACCTTCATGACCCTCCATACGCTCCGCAGCGCTGCCGCCCGTTAGCGTATCTTCACTCTCTGTCCCTTCCATTTCTGTAAGATCTGACATAACTACCCCTTCCTGCTGCATTAAACTAATACTAGAAACACCATAGCATATTTAACCCTTCAGCCAAAACATTATCGTTTTTAAAGTCTTCTAAAATAGAAGTAATTCTGTATTACAACTCCCTAAAATTTTATCGACCAAAAAACGAAGACTTTTCGCCGGAAAAGCGTATCACTATATAGAACAACCTAACCCATGGAGATGATCATGAAAAAACTACTGGCAACCACCGCAATTATCCTAGCTCTTGGTGCCACCAGCGTACTGGCAGAAGGCGGAGAAGACGATTTTTGCCCACATAAAGGCGGCAAGTTCCGTGACTTTATGGAGCATCGGCAGGAAGCCCTATCCAAACTGCCTGAAGAAAAGGCCCAACTCATCCGTGATACCCTCAAAGGCCTGCGGGAAGGCCGCCGTGAAGGGCGTGACGAAGGGAAAAAACTGCATGATGAACTGCGCGATATCCTGACGGCACCGGAATTCGATAAAACGGCATTCCTAGCTAAATCGGATGAAATCCATGCCTTCATGGGCAGTATGCATCAGGAGCATCAAAAAGCCATCGCGGATCTGGCCGCCCAGCTCAATGCCGAGGAACGCAAGGTCTTGGCGGAAGTGCTGCCACACCCCGGTATGATGAAGCACCACAAGGGGAAGCGTGGCCGCCATCATGAAGAGCCTGAAGGCCATGAGGACTACGAAGACTAAGCGGAGGTTTGCAGGTCGGCACCAATGGGATATGCTGGCCTGGCAACCATCATGGAAAGGAACCGGGTGCCACACTGGAAGGAACAGGAGGACCACGCATTGCTGCTGGCCATCCAGGACGGAAGCCACCCGGCCTTTGCCGAGCTGGTGGCGCGGCACAGTACCCGCTTCTACCGGCTTGCTTTCCGCTATACCGCTGAACGCACCAGCGCCGAGGATATTACGCAAATGGCTTTTTTGAAACTCTGGGAGAAACCAACCATGTGGGATGCTACACGGAACAACCAGTTCACCACCTGGTTTTACCGTATCGTGGCGAATCTGTGCCTGGACTGGCAGAAGAAAAAGAAACCGCTCACGCTGGCTGAAGACTACCCGGTAGCGGATCATACGGCCTCGCAGGAAGAGCAGCTGGCCATGACGCAGGAACAACGCCTGCTGGAAGCCGAGATTGCCGATCTGCCGGAACGCCAGCGCACCGCCCTGAATTTATGCTTTTACGAGGGTGTGAGCAATCAGGAAGCCGCCGATATTATGGGGATCAACCTGAAAGCACTGCAATCCCTGGTGATGCGGGCGAAAACCCGCCTGAAAGAACGTTTACAACCCACAATCCATAACGAGGCTATGGAGAAAACCGCATGACACCGCAACGCCCCATCGAGACACAACTGGAGCAGCGGCATTATACGCCCCCCAGCACGAACCTGGCACAGCGTATTGCACTGGAAGCCCGCGATATCCCGCAGCAACAACACTTTGGGATCATGCAATGGGTCGAGCGTCTTTTTGCCGATACCCTGCTGCTTCCCTGCCCAGCCGTGGCACTGGCCATGGCGCTGGTACTGGGTATCGCGGTGGGTATTAGTCTACCGCAGGAAACCACCGCCACCAGCACCGCAGACGTGGCGGATATAAACGCACAGGATTTCTTATATATTGACGGAGAAACGCTATGAACACCCGCGCACGCTGGCTGATTATCAGCTCACTGGTTCTGAATGTATTGCTGGTGGGCATCATCATCGGCCATACGGTGAAACGGATGGAATTCCGGGAACGCCGGATGGAACGCATAGCCGTACAGGAAAATGTCCCGGAAGCCATCCGCAAACAATTTCATGAAGTCATGCGCTCTGTGCATAAGGAAAACCGCGATCTGCACCGCGAGGCCCACGAAGCACGGGTGAAAGCACTGGACATTCTGGTGGCAGAACCATTTGATGAAGCGGCATATCAGGCGCAGACCGAAACCCTGCACCGGTTGCGCGGCGAAATGATGCAGCGCATGGCTGACGCCACCAAAACACTGGCACTTTCCCTGCCACCAAAGGAGCGCTCCGCCCTGGCAGAAATGCTGAAGCACCCGCCGCGTCCACCGCGTCGCTGGGGCCCACCACCGGGCGATATACCGCCACCCCCGCCGGGTGACGCAGGCGAACCACCGCCGTTATAAGTTGCTAGTTATTAGTTGCTAGTTTCCAGCATTACTACTGTCATGCCGTCGCATGACGGCATCCGGGAAACCAGACCCCGTCATGAAGACGGGGTGACAATGGAGAAACGGGAAACGAGAATCACGATTTTACGATTTCACTACTTCACGCCGAGGATGCGCGGCCGATGGAATGATAGGTGAAGCCAGCTGCTTTGGCGGCATCCGGGGTGATGCAATTGCGCAAATCCACCAGTACCGGCTGTACCATCTGCGTTTTAGCAGCGGCTAAATCCAGCTGGCGGAATTCCGGCCACTCGGTGACAATCACCGCACCATCCGCCCCTTGCAGAACCTCCGCGAGACTCTGGCACCATTGTACTTCCAGCGTACTTAACGCATGTTTTGCTTCTTCCATCGCCGCCGGATCATACACCTGCACATGCGCGCCCTGTTCCACCAGCGCCGGTAACAACGCCAGCGCGGCGCTTTCACGCACATCGGACGTGTTCGCCTTAAAGGCCAGCCCCAGTACCGCGATTTTCTTGCCGGTAACTGAACCACCAAACGCATCTCTTACTTTGGTGACCATATGAATCTTCCGTGCATCATTGGCGGCGATCACCGCCTCCACAATCCGCACCGGCGATTTATGCTCCTGCGCGATCTTCTTCAGCGCCAGCGTATCCTTGGGAAAACAGGAACCACCAAACCCCGGCCCCGGCGCCAGGAAATCCTGCCCGATGCGATGATCCAGCCCCATGCCATGTGCCAGCATCGCCACATCAGCATTGGTCTGTTCACACACATCTGCCATCTCGTTAATGAATGCAATCTTCGTCGCAAGGAATGCATTGGCGGCATACTTCGTCAATTCTGCCGTGGGAATATCGGTTATCAGCAACGGTACATTCTGCCGCGTCAGCGGTGCATAGAGCGCTTCCATCACGGCCTTGCCACGCGCCGTTTCCGTACCAGTGATAATCCGATCCGGCTCCATGAAATCTTTTACCGCACAGCCTTCCCTCAGGAATTCCGGGTTTGACACCATCTCAAAACGCAAGCCGGGCCGTAATTCGCTGATAATTTCCCGCAGGCGTTTCCCAGTCCCCACCGGTACCGTGGATTTGACCACGATCACCGCATCATCCTTCAGGTGCGGTGCAATATCCCGCGCCACCGCATAGACATAGCTGAGGTCTGCCCCACCGTGCCCCAGCGCCGAAACCGGCGTACCTACCGCGATAAAAATCGCTTCTGCTCCTTCCAGCCCGGCAGCCAGATCAGTGGTAAAATGCAGGCGGCTCGCCGCCGCATTTTCCTGCACAAGCTGCTGCAGGCTATCTTCATAAATAGGAATACCGCCCTGCTTAAGCGTTGCGATCTTGGAGGCATCACGGTCAATACAGGTGACTTCATGCCCCAGCGCGGCAAAACACGTGCCGGAAACCAGCCCGACATAGCCCGTGCCGATCACCGCCAGTTTCATGCGCCAGGTTCCCCTGCCAGGCGTTGCAACATCTGCTGTACCTCTGCCCGGCTGATACCATCGGCCAGCGCCATGGAAATTGTGGCTTCCAGAAAGCCCAGCTTGCTCCCGCAATCAAAACGCTGTCCTTCAAAACGCAGCCCGTAATAGGGCGTGCCTGCGTCCAGACTGCGTATCATCGCATCGGTTAGTTGAATTTCATTACCGCTACCGCGCCGCCCTTCTGCCAGATAGGTAAAAACATCCGGCGTCAGGATATAGCGCCCGACAATCGCCAGACGCGAAGGCGCCTGATTAATCGGCGGTTTCTCCACCATCCCCTGCAAGCGGACACACGCGCCGGATTCCTCGCTGCGGATAATCCCATAGCGGTTCACATGCGCCTGCGGCACTTCGTCCAGCGCCACCACACAGCCGCCCGTTTGAGCATGACGATCCACCATCTGTTTCAGGAACGGTGGGTTGGAATACAGCATCTCATCGGCCAGCAAGACAGCAAACGGTTCATCCCCAATCAGATGCCGCGCGCAATAGACCGCGTGCCCCAGCCCCAATGGCTCCTGCTGACGAATAAACGCTACCTGTCCGGCCTCTGGCAGCCAATCCCGTGCCAGCTTCAGTGCATCCGTCTTCCCACGTTCAGCCAGCACTTGCTCCAGCTCGAACGCATGGTCAAAATGGTCGGAGATAATGCCCTTGTTCCGCCCCGTAACAAAAATAAACTGCTCGATCCCGGCAGCCAGCGCCTCTTCATAGGCATATTGAATCAGCGGCTTATCAAACACCGGGAGCATTTCCTTGGGCATTGCCCGTGTGGCCGGCAGGAAGCGTGTCCCCAGCCCCCCGACCGGGAACACTGCCTTTTTTACCGGATGCGAACCCGATTGTATGCTCATGCTTTCCCCAATATGAAAAGAGTGGTATAACTCGCCATGAAAGGTTCTTACCTGATATGAGCATGCGACGGAAGTATTTTATCACTGGAACACTGGCTTTCTTAGCCGTTTGTGGCTGCAAGGAGGACGTGATGGTGCCCATCACGCCTTATCCGGGTAATAACAGTGTGGGCACGTATGCCCAGCCGGCTCCTACACCCTACAGCCCCTATGGGCAATATCAGGATAACGATGCTGAACTATTACCCGCTCTATTATTACGGGGAATGACAGAGCGGGAGTCGTGAATCAGGAGTCGGGAATCGTGAAATCGTATTTCACGATTTCACACAATTCAACGCTGAATCGCATCGCGGATGGCGTGCCAGAGAAGATAAAGAATCGTGGGGATCAGAAACGCAATGAGTGACGCTTTGACACGTAAATTCAGAAACTCACTGCCCCGGCGCAATTTACGCAAATAGAGTAAATCCGCCTGCATCTCCTGCGGTTCTGCAATAGAAAACCCAAGAGAACAGAGTGTTTCCTGGGTGGCCTCATGGGCGCTTTTACGAATAATACGTTTGAGGGTTTCGTCATCCATAGGTATCTCATGGTTCATCAGGTGACAAACAGGCGGAAATCACGTATGATTCAGCCATGCGTTATTTGTTGTTTTGCGTGATGGTTTTGTGTGTTGGCGGTGCAGCACTGGCCTATGATGGTGCGGACGTCCTAAAGCAGGGCTCTTCCCTGAACCCGGAACTGGCCAAGGCCATCGTGGATTCGTATCAGTCCCTCTCCACGGAGGAGAAAAGCGCACTTTCCATCAACGCACAGCAGGTCATGGAAGAATTCCGCCAGCTGCCGCCCGAAAAACAACGCACCGTTATCCTGCAGCTTCAGGCCATTACCGAAGCCTTCCGCGATGCGGAACAAACAACATTACCAAAGCAGAATAATTAGACATTCGCCGCCGCCACATTGCCACGGCCAACAAGAGCAGAAATCTGGTAAATACGCACCGAGATATTGCTTTGTGTACTCCCAAAATCCGTATTTTGCTGCGCAGCAGTATACTCTACTTGCGTGGTCGTGGATGTGAGCATCCGCACCACACTGCCGCCATTCAGAATCTCCACTTCATACTGCTCACTTTCCTCGGAAAGCGGTACATCAACGCCATCTCGCCAGCTTCCACCGACGCGTGTCCGCCGTACCCAATTGATAGTCAGGTTGGCGCTGGCATCGCGCGTGCCGGAAAGATGCACCGGCGCATACGGCACCAGCGCCTGCGCGGTGTAGGTGTGGCTAATCGCCGTCACATCATCGAGCGCCTGCCCCACCGAAGCGGGCTTATAAGAAAGCCCGCGATCAATCTGACTATCTGACATCGCCACACCACTGACCGCACTATTCAGCAACACAAGCGTCTCCCCGGCACTATGCCCGGACGTGGCATGCTCCGTACCCAAGCGGCCGCGCAATAAACCGCTAAGCACATACACCCCGGCACTTTCCAGCGTTGCCGTGGTGAAATGCATAATTTCATCACCAATCATCGCCGCATTAGCTCCATTTAGCACAGCCAGTTGCGAGGTACTGGAAAGCGTGCCGGAAATCAGGGAGACACGCACGGTTGCAGACGCATCAAACACACAAACCGGACCATCGGCAAGCGCCGTCAGAGCGGTTCCCATTACCGTGGCCGTATCCGTACCAAGTACTTGGGCATAACTACTACCGCCATCTTCGGAACGGTACAGCACCGCCCCGCGCCAACCAGCTTCCTCCCCGGCCATCGCCACACGCAAGCGCATGGTTTCTGCCGTATCGGAAGGCAGCGCCGGAATATCCAGCAACGCCAGCCGCGTGACCCCTCTATCCTGCGCAGTAGGCGGCACAGTACTGGCTACCCCCGGCGGGGTGTAAAAATCATAGACGCTGCGATCTTCGGCCACGCCTTCTAGCAACACCGCGCCCGGCTCCTGAATACGGGTACGGAGAATGCGGATTTCGTGTAACGCCCCATCTGCCGTGATTTCCACCACATCGCCAGGGTTGAGGTCTGCATACTGCATTGGCAGCAGGCAACGAAACCGATCCCGCTCCAGCCAGCTGCGATACAGCGTGGTATCGGCAATCGTCTTGGCGGCCTGATCGGTCAGCACGATAGGCAGATTGATGGTTCGGATATCCTGGCTTTCCACCACCAGACGCTGCGCGTGCTGCGTGCCGGTCTGGTAGTGTTGCGCGCGGTTGAGGTACAGCACATCCACCTTCTGCGGCAGCTCCTGCTCCTGCACACGAGTGATTTCCAGCAACGAATGGGATTCCCCCTCTTCCATTGGAATCAGGTCGTCCTCGCCGATACTGAGCGCCGCATCCTTGGCGCGCGGGATATAATACAAAACCCCATCGGTCTCCACACCATCAAAGAAATAGGCGGTTTGCAGCTCCTCAATCGCCTCACGGATCGTGGTTTGGCGGCTGAGTACATAGCCATCTACCAAGGACTCCAGCAGGGAAACATCGTAGTCTGCACTTTCTAGCCCGGCACGCTGCGTTAGATCCGCCACGATCCCCGCCAGTGCGGAAAGCCCCAGCTTGCCACTGATCCAGTGGCCATACGCCCACAGGCCACCATCACTCCACACACTGGTCAAATCCGGCCAGAACGGGTATGGTCGCGCATCCCATGTCCAGACAAAGCGCCGTTCGATCATCGTGGAGCCTTCCCACTGTTTTTCCGTGGCCATCAGGCCAACGCGTTGGATCAGGAAATCCACGCGTCCCTTGGAAAAACGCGGTAATGCGCCTTCCGAGCTGTTCGGATCATAAAACACATTGGGCTGATTGGTGGCGCCATCCACCGAGGGAAAACCGACTTCCGTAAACCAGATCGGCTTGGATTCCGGTACCCATGCCGTGGTGGCGGTATCCGGGTTTACATGCGAATTTTCCCACCACCACTGGATATTCTTCCAGGCGTAAGGGGCGCTCAGGCTGGCCTGCGTGGTGCGTTCCGGGTCGGTGTAATACCAGTCATACCCTTCCCCGCTCGTCCAACCGTCGATGACAGTCTGCACGTCGTAGCCGGTTTGTGGCGCATCGGTCAGCGGGAAATAGGCATCAATCCCCACCATATCGATATCGGCGGAAGCCCACAGCGGGTCAAGATTATACCAGCCCCCATCGGTATGGTGGTATTCCGACCAGTCTGCCGCATACGTCACCTTCACCCCGGAGCCAACAATCCCCTTTACCGTCGCCGCCAGACTGACCAGCGCATTCACCGCCGGGAAATTATTGGAACCGTCATTGACCTTCGTCAGCCCGATCAGTTCCGACCCAATCGAAAATGCATCCACGTAATCCTTGGTCAGCGTGGCATAATGCGTGATAAATGCGTTATAGCCGTTGGTTTTGGTGAAGAAACTGGCGACATCGGCCACCGAACCGGTCAACCGCCCACGCCAGGGCTTCCCTTCCGTATCCATAAAAAACATTGGATAGAGCAAGATATTATACCCATGCGTTTTCAGCTCGGAGAGGTAACGCACCAGGCTCTCATCGTCCGGTGTTCCGCCATAAATGGGGCTATCATTCGTATCCAGCGTGATGACGTGCGACACACTACGGGTAAAGCTACCCACCGCCCAGCTATCCGGCTCGGTGGTAGCCCCGGTCTGGTATTCCGTGCCCGGCTTGAGGACGCATATCCCGGCATCCAGATCATCACCAAACCACCCCACCACCACGGAAATCCACTCCACATTCGGCAGCGTGGCCTCCATCTGATCCAGCGCGACCAGTGCATCGGCCTTGCCGTGGTGATTATTCTGGTTAATACGCGTCCGCGTTCCGGTCTGCACCCAGGTGCCTGAGACATCCTCCCCGGTCACTTTCGTCTGCACTTCGGTGTCATACACAAACTCCCCGGAGCCAGGAATCATGACCACTGACTTCAGCATATTCTCCAGAATATCCCCATTACTATCAGCAGGTAATATCTTTTTCTTAATCTCAAAGGTGAAGTTCGGAATACGGTTGCCATAATCCGCCAGCTGAAAATCCTCAAACACCACATAGGCCAGCCCGCGATAGGCTGGGGTGCTGCCGGTACCTTCATAGGATTCAATAATCGGGTCGGCCAGTTGGGTTTCGCTGCCGGTATACAGCGTATAACTGCTGGCGGCCTGATTTGGGTCAATCACCGCCGCATCGGCATAGATGCGTACAATCTCGTCAATCTCGCCTTCACATACCGCCACCGCCAACGTCACCGAATAGCTGTAATTGGTCTGCGCCTGGCTGACCGTGCTGCCACCGCCTTTTCCTCCAGCTGTAGCCGTGGTGGTGGTGGCGGTTTCCCTGATCGGGCGGGACCAGATGATATTCCCCCCAATCCGCACCGTGCCATAAACAATAGGGATCATACGGCCATAGGTGGAGGTCTGCACCGCCAGGTCTTCCAGCCGTGCACCCTGCACACCGGGCAGTTTTGTGGGGCCGAAGATGGCGTTATCAATCCGCGCACCGATCTCCGATCCAAGAAACGAACCAAGCGGCCCGCCTGCTGCCTGACCAGCCGCGTTAAGCACTAATGTTGCCATAATCTATATCCGTGATGTTGTGAAAGAGTGAGTGCGTGAACTCGATTTCTGTCACCCCGTCTTGATGACGGGGTCTGGTTTCCCGGATGCCGTCATACGACGGTATGACAACATTACCAGTAACTAGCAACTAACAACTAGTAACCATCTTTTGTTATTCCCTGAATTTGTGGAGCAAATTCTAGGGGCATCCAGTATCTAAAACTGGATGCCAGCCTGCGCTGGCATGACAATAACTGTATAACGTATCACGCGTGATTCAAGATTCCTGATTCGCGATTCGTACTTCCCGCAAACCGGTACACACCAGCAATACGCCGCTGCCAGGTGGCATTCAGGTGGTGCTCCGTGACTCGCCCGATCCCGGCATAGCAATGGATCAACCCCTGCTCGCCACCCGGGTAATCACTCATCAGCCCCACATGCTGCGGGTGCCGGTGAAAGCGGAACAGCACCACATCACCTGACCGCGCTTTTGCATCAGGCAGGGCATACAAATGCCGCTCCAGTAAGGCCTGCAACGCGTAATCTTCTGGCAGCTGACCGTAATCTACCCGGTCATATTCCGCCAACGCACCACCTTGCCGGCTTGGCAGTTGCAATGCGTGCGCCACGCCCAGAATCAGCCCGATACAATCGCACCCCGCCCGGCTGCGTCCCTGATGGTGAAACGGCACCCCCAGCCATCCCCGCACCTCGGTGATAATCCATGATTCCAGCATAAAAAAGACATAAAAAAACCCACCATGTTGGTGGGTATGATTTAGAAAAAATATAATTAATTAGCCGAAGCGCTCTTTAATTTGTGCCTTAAGCGCATCCGGGGGCTCATGCCCCTCTCCGCTGGCCAGAACAACCCCAAATTTCTCCAGGTTTGTCTCTCCTTCCTGAATTGCGGCTTCCAGCTTTTCCTGCAGAATTGCCGGCATCAGTAGAAATACGTAAAATGGCTGCTTATCTGCCGTGTGCCCGGTAATCAACTGCACCACATAACTTTTTTCAGCGATAATCCGGCGCGCCAACGAACTCATGAGCGCCCTATCCCATTTTTCGCCGGAGTCAGTTTCAGGATTAATTCCTCAAGGTGTTCTCGAAACTCAGGAGTCAGCGTAGCGGTTCTCCCTTTAGAAAAAGGATCCATTCTTGTGATCCCCCCTCCAGTTAAAAACTGTGCAGTATTACTATCCGGATCCCCTACATATGTTATCGCCTGTTTTTCCATCTCAGTAATAGTTTTACCACCACGATGAGCAGTTGACATAATTAATTCTGCTGACAGTGGAAGAAAGTCTTCCTTGCCTTCAAAACCGGACTCAGTTCCTGCAGCATCTTTTTCTCCATCACCCTTATATAGATTCATACAGACTCCCGTTTGTTCATTTTATATCACCTTATGACTATACTAGGGCAGTATTAACAAAACATTAACGGTTTGTCACTTTTTTCACCACGCACTGCGGGTTCCGGCGGTTTCCAGCATGCGGTCGATGCCCGGTACGTGCGGTTCGCCACGGAAATTGACGGCGTTGCTGAACCGGCTGACACAGGTTTCCAGCGTTTTATCGCAGCCCGCGTACAAGCTATAGGTATCCCCCGCCGTCACCGTATAGGGCATGGGCAGCACCAGTACGATGTTGCTGGGACTATAGGTTTTGACTTCCATGCTCAGCCCGCTATTCGCCCCGCCGGTGAAAGTGATTTTCCCATAATCATAGGTACCGGCGGCTTCCGTTCGGCTGCTATCGGCAAAACTGCGGTTATCGGTGACGCTTGTCAGTGTCCCGGTGACGGTGTGGCTGGCCAGATTGACCTTGCACCGCCCATCGCCCAGCTTGGCGCGGCAGGATGGCGAAAACAGCTCCCCGATGGTGCGGGAAAGCGCCTGTGTCAGCCCGCGCACCTCGGCCACAAAGCGCTGCCTGTCCACACGCACCTCACCCAGCCACCCACGGCGCAGCCACAGCCTGCCTTGCGTCAGGTCGGTGTAATTGACCATGAAAATTTCGATTTCCGCAAAATCATAGACACCCGCTAGCAAATCCTCTGCCGTGATGCTGCTATCTTCCAGCACGCCTTCCACATCCAGATTATCCACCGCCAGGTCAGTGCTCCCCGCGATGGCAGACGGCGTAAACCCACCGGACGCCACATAAAGCTGGGATTCAAACGTGATATTCTGATCGTGATCGGTAAAGCCAAGGACAGTACTATCCCGCCGCGTGATTTTCCAGCAGGTGGCCAGGGTCGTCACCTCCCCTTCCAGATGCGTGTTCAGTGCTGTGGAAATGGATTTCATGGCTACACCCGCACTTCAATGAGTGGGATATCCAGCCAGGAATAGCTGCCGTAACTATCCAGCGACGCCGAGAGCCGGTCGGTATCAAACCGCACCGGGACATCGAATTCAAAATCTGCTGTTACCACCACACTGCCGGAAGGCGCACTACTGAACGTTATAATACCGGTGGTAGTATCCACCGTCACACCGCTGGTCTGCTCCACCGCATCCAGATACACCGTCACCGTGCCGGAAACCGGCTTGGTGATCGTCCGTGTGTGAGTGACTGAGCCGCTTGTATAGGTCTTCACCAGTTGAAACTGTGTGGTGGCACCATCACCGGTTCCAATCACCTGTGCGGTAGCGCTAAAGTCCGTCCAGTCCTTGAAACGGAACCCCATCGCCCGCCCCTGCCGCGCACGGAAAAAGGCAATCAGCGCATCCAGCTGCGTTTGTGTTTTCACCCCGTGCGCCACATTGTAACGCGCCCGGGCGGATGACCAGTTGATATTGCGTTGCTCATGCCCGCTGGCCAACACCACCACGTCGGTGGAATAGGCCGGCCCGCCGCTGGAGCCATAGGCAATATCATCCGGGAATTGTATCTCTTCAAACGATGCTGGCATACCGCCTCCTGCTAACTAATTTCTATCCATGCGTAAAAGGCGATCCGCCCCTGTATACTCAACCCATCACTGCCGGGCGTGACATCGCTGGCACCGGCACGCAGGCTAACCAGCACGTCCTCGCTTAAACTCAGGCTGGCATCGTGCAGTACCGCGTGCAACCGGTCGAGGATATTCAGGCAGGACTGGCTACTGCGTTCCCGGCTGAATACCTGCAAGGTCAGCGCCACCCGCTGCCCACACACCGTGCGCGTTCCCCAGTCTTCGACCTCGGCGAGCGTCAGGGTGACGCACGGGTAGGCCGTATCTTCCGGCACATAGTCATACACACCGGTTACCATCGCCATCAGCGTAGCATCCCCGGTCAATGCGCTATACACCGCTTCTTTCAGTTGCCATATCGGATGCATGGGTCTCTCCTTATTGTAAGCGTTAAACCGCCACACCTTCTTCAGCGACGAGTTCCAACATCTCGCCACGCTCATCAGGGTTCACCACCGCGCGGATATTGAATGTCCGGCTGTCATAAACCAGCCGCTGCTTCGTCGTAACACCATCCCGATAGCGCAGGGTAAAACGGAAAAGCTGCCGATCCTGCAACTGCGCATCTTGCCAGGCTTCCCGCCCGCGCCCCAGCACTTCCATATGCGCCCAGAGTGTAGCCACTTCTTGCCAGGTCACGCTATACCCACCACCGGTATCCACGGTTTCCTGCGGAGATTGCAGTATCACGCGCTTATCCATCCGCGATGCTAATGTGCGTTTTTTCATCTCAAAGCCTCAAACTGCGATAGGGTGCATACAGATCACGCGCCGTGAGCGGCAATCCGGCGTAATTCGGGCGTTGCTCATAGAGGTCGGCGATATGCGCCAGCATCCCCTGCTTCAGCGCTTCCGGTATTGAACTGGCGTCGCCATAACCTGCCACATAGGTAATCTGTACCACCAGCCCCAGAATATCGGCATCAAACAATAGCCGGTTCTTCCCGGCATCCATCGTATAGACACTGCTGCTGATCACGGTTTCCGTGGCATCACGGGCAATGGTTTTCACGCTGGTGATGCTCTGCACCGGCCCTTTCGGCAATGCAACCATCGCCGGCGCATAATCATCATAGGCCAGCGTCCAGGTCTGGGTGATAAAGGAACGCCGCGTGTAATGTTCTGCGGCCTGCCGCGCCGTGGCGATCATACGGGTGATGACGCTATCTTCATCACTGCTATCCACGCGCAGGTAAAGCTTGGCTTCGCTCAGCGACAACGGCTCCTCTGCAGGTGCGGTTATCAGTGTAAGGGTGGGAAAGTAGGTGGTCATGGAAATACCTATCTATGAGTTACGCGTTACGGGTCGCTGGCTACCAGTCACTAGCACTCTCGTAACTAGTAACTGGTAACTGGTAACATGTAACGAACTACGCCACGGGTGCGTTTGCCGTGCGCCCTTGTACCGCAACGGCGGAAAGTAACGCCGCACTGGCATTATTGGCGGGGGTGATGGTCAGGCGCACGTAACGCTTGGAACCAATATAGCCAATACGGCGCGTTTCGTTGTCATTGTCATACTGGAACGAGGCAGCGGCTCCGTACCCAGTAACTCCGCATCAGCCACGGCTGCAGCGTCGGAAAGCGCGGCATCGTCGCCATCTTCCAACAGCACGGTGAAGGTCGCATCGGCATCCGCTACCGAACCAATAGCAATCAGAAATTCCAGCGCGTTAAACCCTTGTGTATCGATAATCTGGCTCACCTGCACCGTGTTATCTGAGACACTTACCGGGCTAATGGCCCGGCTGACTTTGATATTATTATGGATATCTTTCATCGTTTTTACTCCGTAGTAAGTGTTATGTGCTGAGCACCGCATTTTGCCCGGCACTCAGCACTGATTACCTTTAGGAAGCCGAAAGCTTCAGCAGTTTGATGGCTTCAAAATTCACCACGTCACCACCCACGCGTTTCGTGCTGTAGAACTTCACAAACGGTTTATCGGTGAATGGATCACGCAGCACACGAATCCCCGTGCGGTCCACAATCTGGTACGCACGTGAGAAATCCGCCACCGCCACCGAAAGCGAATCCGTGGCCGGGGTCGGCATATCGGCCGCCTGGATTACCGGCAGGCCCAACAACGTATCCGGCGCACCAGCAGTCAGACCCGGCTGCCAGAGATATTGCCCGGTTGCCGATTCTTTCAGCAAACGTGCCTGCTGCGCGGTCGCACGGTTCATCAGGAAGGTGGCATGAATGGCGTATTCCTCTTTCAGGCTGTAATAGAGCTGAATCAGGCTGTCGGCCGTGACATTCCCGTTATCCCCGGAAACCACCTGCTCGATTTGCCCCCAACTCGTCCCGGCATCGTAGGTCAGAATACCACGCGGTTTACCAATCCCATCGCCGCTGATGAAGGAGGTATTCTCCTTGCGGCTAAAAGCATCGGCCAGCTTCTCGGCCAGCCACAGCTCAATATCCACACTGGCATCATCAATCAGCTTTTGTGTGGCTTTGGGCTGGGCGTAAAGCTCATGCACCGGGATGATCTTTTTTCCCAGTTCCGGGCTGTCGGTATCACTCACCGCCCCCGTTTCCGAGGTCCAGCCGCTGGCGGCTTCATCACGGTCTTCCAGGATTTCCAGTGAATCACTGGAAATGGTTTCCACCGCCGCCACCCGCCGCAATGGCGAGGTTTCATACACCGTACGCACCACGCGCTCGGAAACCTGTGGCGTTACCAGATAACCCCCATCCGGGTCAGAGCCAGCAGAAAGGGCTTTTTTCTCCAGTATATGCAGATTGCTTTCCGCGCCTTTACGCAGATAGGCACAGAAGGCTTCCTTATGCTCCAGTGCCAGCCCGTCCGGTACACTGTACCCGGCGGAAGCCGATTTCCCCGGGCGGGATACCGCCACTTCCAGGGTGCTCAGCCGGTCCATGACCGAGCCAAGATTGGCCAGCTTGCTTTCGGTCAGCGGGTCGGCACTGCCTTTGCGTTCAATTTCCGTCAGGCGTCGGTCGTTGGTGGATTTAAATTCCTCCCAGGCCGAGCCAAGCGTATCCATACGACGGCTAAGATCGTTTACAGTCATAATACTCTCCTTAATGTGAAACATGCCCTAAGGGGCGGGGTTATGGGGTCAGAAGCACTTGAATGGCACGGTCGATGCTTGCACAGAGCCGTGTCAGTGCTGCTGCATTCTCCTCGGCAGCATCCCGCTGCTTGTGCTGGAGGTCAAAACCGGCTGTGGCAATTGCCTTGGCACGGTTGCGTGAAAAGCCTGCTTCCCGCAGGAAATGCTCAAACTCCCGCGTTGTGGCCGGAAGCGCACTTTTAACCGTACGCACCGCCGCCAGCGGGTTAGCCGGAAACGTCACCAGGCTGATCTCCCATAGATCAATCGCCCGTAGCTGACGTGTTCCTGTTGTTTCATCCATCGTATAGTCCACGGCGTGATAACCAATGGAAAGGCCGCGCACCGTCCCCGCTTTCAGCAGCGCATAAGCTTCGCGCGCGCGGGCAATATCCAGCAGCAACCGGCCTTCCACATAAAGCCCGTGGTCGTCCTCTTCCATATGCGTAATCACGCCGATAGGCTCCTCGGAGCGGTGCTGCCATAGCAGTTTGATATCGCGCTCTGTTTTCAACGTCTGACGGAACGCACCGGGCAGGATCACGTCACGATCCTGATCCACCACGCTAAACACACTGGCATAGCCGTTAAATTTCCCGCTTTCCTCCAGCGCTTTGATTTCCAGCGGAAAGGATAGGTGGTGGATATTGCTCATAGTGTCCCCGTTCTTTTCGTTATTTTGTGCATAAAAAAACCCGCCAAAAGGCGGGTCTTTGATTGTTTTTGTATGGGATGGTTTATTCCACCCGGTGCCACGCATCTAATGGTACACCAAATTCTCTCAATGCAGCTTTTTGTGTCCACTCCAGCGTGTCCTGAAGATCGTCAAAAAAATTAAAGCCCGTTTTATCGTATGCATAAAGATAATACCCGGCTAGTTCGTCCAACTCGATTTCAAAACGCATCCCTTTAGGGTGCTTATATTCAGCTTCCCACTTCATTACTCAATGCGCCGCCACGCAGTTTCGGGTACTCCAAAATCTTCTGACGCCTGTTCTACCGCAAACTGAAATGTATCCTGAAGATAATCATGTGTGTTTTTTTCATCTTTATCATATACATACAGATAAAATCCCTCAAGCGGCGTATTATCAATAATATTAGTGAACTGTTCATGTTCAATCACACAACGCAGATATTTAGGCGTTGTAATAACAGCTTCCCATTTCATATCAGTCCTCCTTAAAATCATATCGATGGATTTTACCTTCATCTCTCCATCTACCATTTGGTCGTTTTTTTAATATATGAAAATGTGGCTTATTACCACGACCTGGATTGTTAATATCAAATCGAATTTGTTTATTCCCCTTCATCATCACAATATCTCCGGCATTATTCCTAAAAACGCGCTCCGGTTTACCGTCAAATAGTTGTCGATCGACTGGATGGCACGCCGAATTTGGGGGTTGGTCACCACTTTCCCGCCGCGTGACCAGAACTGCTACGCCAGTGCGCCAGCTTTGCCACCCGTACCGCAGGGATCAACGAGAGTACCGTAATCGCCGTCTCCACCGGGTGTTCGGTTACGTAATCCACCGTATCATCCAGTAGATCACCGACCGTATCGGCAATGCTGGCCTCGGCTGGCACATCCTCAAAGGCCGCATAAGGCATTCGTCCACTGCCCGCCACCGGGCTGTCCGGCTGACATGTGCTGGTCGGTCAAACCCTGCCTTCGCCGCCAGCATCTCCAGCCGCGTCAGCCGCAGCTCGATCTCCATCGCCGAGCACGCTTCCATCAGGCGGTGCGTTACATCATCTAAATACATATCTTTTACCCATAAAAACCCGCCAAAAGGCGGGTTCAGAAGATGCTGGGATCGCAGCTCATAGTAATCGTGTATCAGTGTTCACTTAAACGCCACCCATTTCTCTTACCTAGCTTGCTCAACCGCGAGTAACATACGATCAATAATCTGCCCCCTCCTTTCTTCGCACCGTACTATTGAGCCTGGAAGAAACTCCCATACCTCATCTTCCGAATCATAGTCTGCAGTGGGAAGAAGTTTATAGAGACCTTCACCCATTTCTATTGCCTGTGTTCCACGCGCCGTTGGCGTTCCTTCATCTAACAATTGCACATAGACCTTTACTGTTTTTTCCATGGCCAAACAAATATGATTATTTCACAGGCACCACAAACGTTCCACCTGGCAACACCTTTTTTTCTAAATGCACTATCGAGCCCGGCGGAAACTCCCATTGCTGTTCTTTTGGGTCATATTGTGGTGTCGGCAAAACTTCGTACAGACCATTGCCCAGACCACGTGCACTTGTAGGCTGGAAATCCTGATAACTATTTACTAATTGCATATCGATCCGGATAACCTTTGGATCGGGATGTCGGGCAACCTTTACCCATTCCCCACTAGAGATACGTTGCTCCTCCAACCTGACCGTTTCTCCTGGAAGAAACTCCCATGCCTCATCTTCAGGATCATAGTTTGGAATTGCCAGTATTGTGTATAACCCACCTCCTTCACTAACGGCTTGCGTAGGACGAAGCGTAGGCGTTCCTTCATCCAAAAGCTCAACGTATATAGTAATCGTATCAGTGCTCATTTTAATTTCCCTAGATTACCTTAGCGTTTATAGTTCTCTCCACTAATCTGCAATATTTCCTTGGTAATGTCATCCACCACTACATACCGCCCGTTATATTCATAGCGCGTAGCAGTTTCCTTACCAGTAATATTGTTCCGTGCTGGGAATTTCTCGCCTTTTGTGATGGTTTCTTCAATCTCTTCCGGCGTCCAGTTGCGCTTAACAATGCGATTACGCCATTTTTGTGCAGATTTATGCCGCCCAAGTCGCCAGCCCGCACGCAATCCCCGCAGCAGCTTCCATGCCCGCAACAACCGTCCGACGGGTAAAAGACTAATCATATCCTCCAGCAGCTGTATATCTTCCTCATCCGCAAGCGGAATATCTTCCGGTATCGGTTCCAGCACATCCTCAAAGGCCGCATAAGGCAATTTCGTCCACTGCCCGCCGCCGGGCTGACCGGCCAGGATACGCGGTTGGTTCGGGTCAAACCCCGCCTTCGCCGCCAGCATCTCCAGCCGCGTCAGCCGCAGTTCGATCTCCATCGCCAGACACGCCTCCATCAGGCGACGCGTGGTTACATCATCCAAATACATATCTTTTTACCCATAAAAAAACCCGCCAATAGGCGGGTGACCAGACATCCTGCGTTTAAGGGATGATTATTTGCCCTCAGCTTTGTTGGCGGCAGAACCTGACGGAATGCTACACGACAGATTCCCTTCCTCACAATAGAGTTGCCGTTGCAATAGTTCGGTATATATACGCGCCATCTCTGATTGACATTCCATTAGCGCCACGGAATGCATTGTTCCACCAATACTCCCGAATGTATGAAACGCACATTGGTGCTCTACGAACAACTCCCAGGCTTTTTGGGCTTGTTCTAGTATCTTTCTTTGTGCCGGATCGCTGCTGGCGAACAATGCTTCATACGTTGTTTGGAGCACGTTCTTTGTCTCCACAACATGTTGCTCCGCACAACGATTTATTTCCGACTGCAACAGTGCGTTATCATAACAACTCGATGACTCCGCATACACCGGTGCACAGCACAGCACCGTACAATATAGTAGAATACAGAATTTACTTACTATGCTTTCCAAGAAAACGTGCACGCTCCTGCTTTCTACGCTTGGTCAATCCACGACTCTCTTGGAGCATACCATTCACTGTCACTTTATTCCACACAAAGAACTGTTCCGCTGCTTCAGAAAACCGCCTCTGATTCAGCAGTCTTAACAACGTAGACGAGGCAAAATTTCCTGACCCAATGTTATATACCAGAGATACCAACGCATCGTATTGATGCTGGTTGAGTGACACTTTCACCAAGCGCTGTATAGCACTTTCTGCCTTACTGACATCCTTTTCCAGAAGTGTCAGTGCTTCTTCCCGACTGATCCCGTCTGGGTAAGATTCACCGGATAGCAACTTATGTCCATAGCCAATCGTAGGATAACCCGCCTGATCAAGATACACCTCCGGTTTAAATGCTTCATGCTCCGCAATAAACGTTATCCCATTCCGGCTGATAGAAAGTGTGTGGGGTGGGCGGGGCGTAGCCATACCTGTCCAATTTGAGTCACGCGTCCACTGCCCGCCACCGGGCTGTCCGGCCGGGATACGCGGTTGGTTCGGATCAAACCCCGCCTTCGCCGCCAGCATCTCCAGCCGCGTCAGCCGCAGTTCGATCTCCATCGCCAGACAGGCCTCCATCAGGCGACGCGTTGCACCATCATCCAAATACATATCTTTTTACCCATAAAAAAACCCGCCAAAAGGCGGGTTACTGATCGTATGTGACTGTGATAGTTTATTCCACCCGACGCCACGCATCCAGCGGCACACCGGACTCTTCCCTCGCCACCTCCATAGCCCATTCCAGCGTATCCTGCAAATCGTCATAAGAGCTTTCTTCATCGCCATACGCGTACAACCTAAATGCTTCCTCTCCTATGCCACTTGTGTCCTTGAGTATTTCTCTCTCGATGAGAAAATACATAGGCTTAGGATGCGCTATTTTAGCCTCCCATTTCATCGTATTAATCTCCTTCCTTAAAATTATAGCGTGGCTTCCCAACATTACGCCATTTACCCGAATTTGTCTGCTTCTGAAGATGAAAATGTGGCTCTTTATGAGGGTGCGGATTTTGAATATCAAATCTTATCTTCTTTTTTCCCTTCATCATAATCAAATCCCCAGATGGATTCCTAAAAACGCGCTCCGGTTTACCGCCAAAATAGTGCTCGATCGACTGGATGGCATGTCGGAATTTGGGGTTTGTCACCACTTTCCCGCCGCGTGACCAGAACTGCCACGCCGTGTGCGCCAGCTTTGCCACCCGTACCGCAGGGATCAACGAGAGTACCGTAATCGCCGTCTCCACCGGGTGTTCGGTTACGTAATCCACCGTATCATCCAGTAGATCACCGACCGTATCGGCAATGCTGGCCTCGGCTGGCACATCCTCAAAGGCCGCATAAGGCAATTTCGTCCACTGCCCGCCACCGGGCTGTCCGGCCGGGATACGTGGCTGGTTCGGGTCAAACCCTGCCTTCGCCGCCAGCATCTCCAGCCGCGTCAGCCGCAGCTCGATCTCCATCGCCAGGCACGCTTCCATCAGGCGGTGCGTGGTTACATCATCTAAATACATATCTTTTTACCCATAAAAAAACCCGCCAAAAGGCGGGTTCGTAAAGATGCTGGGATCGCAGCCTATAGTAATCGTATCAGTGTTCACTTAAACGCCACCCATTTCTCTTACCTAGCTTGCTCAACCGCGAGTAACATACGATCAATAATCTGCCCCCTCCTTTCTTCGCACCGTACTATTGAGCCTGGAAGAAACTCCCATACCTCATCTTCCGAATCATAGTCTG
>JACKKO010000005.1 GCA_024236395.1 Hyphomicrobiales bacterium | reverse complement strand
ACATGCGATCATCGCGGGGGAAGCTTTCCGGGTGGGAGAAACGCAGGTGCTGCCCTTTCGCCAGGAACATGGCGTGGTTGATAGTGTGGGATATCGTATTGGTGATTTTGCTTATTCCACCGATGTAAAAACGCTTCCGGATGATGCTTTTAAGGCGCTGGAAGGGGTGAAGCTGTGGGTTGTTGATTGCCAGGGCTATGAACCTTTTTATACGCATGCCCATCTGGAGCTAACTCTTAGCTGGATCGCAAAGGTAAAACCGCAATTAGCAGTGTTGACCCATATGGGACATGGGCTGGATTATGAAACACTGAAGCGTGAACTACCGGATGGAATTGTACCGGCGTATGATAACATGGTAGTTGATAATATCGCCTGAAGCGATATAGTGCTCGCTATATGAGTGCTGTCAGAAAACCATCTGCTATTCCGTCTGAAGAACCCGTCAGAATTGGTAGAAAACCTGATTTATCAGACACAGCTTCCATAGGGTCTTATTTAGAAGAGTGCCGTAAGGCAGTCAAAAAATCTGTCGATGATGTATCGGAAGAAACACGTATACGTGTGCAGTACATTCACGCGATCGATCGCGGCGATTTTTTGCAGTTACCAGGAGAGGTATATACTAAAGCATACCTGCGTTCGTATGCTAGATATGTTGGTGCGGATGGCGATCATATTATTCAGCAATACAACGAAGTAATTATTGGCCTGAAGCAAGACAATGACTCTTCTGCCAAGAAGGAGCACGCCATACCAGAGCGAGAGGCCTCTGTGCCGAAGAAGGGGGTAGTTTGGGGTGCTCTTTCCGTAGCCGTGCTGGTTCTGCTGGGCTGGATTATCTGGCAACAGCAACAGGGACCAGCACGCGATTCACTGTCTGTCGCGTATGAACAGGCCGTAACTAGCGCGGAAGATATTTATTCGCTGGTGATTGTAGCGGTGGAGGATAGCTCCGTGGCCATAACGGAAGATGGCGAAACCACTAGCCATATTCTTAAGGCAGGGGAAACTATTCTCATTGAAAACGCCAGTGGTGTAGAAGTTCAGCCGGTCGAAGGGGCTAAACTTGAAATCTATGTGGGTGAAACGCTGGTGCCGGACCTCACGGTGTTTGAACAGGGCGAAAATGGCTTCCAGATTGTACCGGAAAAAGTCCTCTCCGCACAAACTAGCGATTGATTCTAGCCTCAGAATCAGGCATAACCCTTTGAAACTATTGAATCCATCAAAAGGCGGCCTGACGCATTATGCGTAACAGACATCAGACACATGCGGTATCCATTGACGGCGTTCTTATGGGCGGTGATGCGCCGGTGGTGGTACAGTCCATGACAAATACCGACACGGCGGATATGACATCAACGGTGGCGCAGATACAGGAACTCGCTGAGGCAGGTTCAGAGATCGTGCGGATTACGGTGAATAACGAAGCCTCTGCCAAAGCGGTGCCGGCGATTGTGGAGCAATTGCAAAAGCAGGGATATCATGTGCCGATCGTGGGGGATTTTCACTATAATGGCCATCGCCTGTTAAACGATTACCCGGAATGTGCCCGTGCCTTGGCGAAGTATCGTATCAACCCAGGTAATGTGGGCTTTGGGCAGAAGCGTGATACGCAGTTTGAACAAATGATTGAAGCCGCGCTGAAATATGATAAGCCGGTACGGATCGGGGTGAACTGGGGGAGCCTGGATCAGGCGCTTGCTAGCAAACTGATGGATGAGAATGCCAACCGCGCGGAGCCATGGGAGGCCGATGCCGTGCTGCGTGAAGCGATTGTGCAATCCGCGCTCCTGAGTGCACAGCAGGCGGAAGCGATTGGATTGCCTGCGAATAAGATCGTGATTTCGTGCAAGGTCAGCCGGGTGCCGGACTTGGTGAAAGTCTACCGTACACTGGCAGAGCGTTCTTCGTACGCATTGCATCTGGGCCTTACCGAGGCCGGGATGGGCGATAAAGGGCTGGTGGCAACGGCAGCAGCCCTGAGCATCCTGCTGGAAGAAGGCATTGGTGATACTATCCGTGCCTCACTCACCCCGCGCCCCGGCGAAAGCCGCACGCGGGAAGTGCAGGCCTGCCAGGAGATATTGCAGGCGCTGGGTTTACGTACATTCGCGCCGGAAGTTACCGCCTGCCCGGGCTGCGGGCGTACCACCAGTACGTTTTTTCAGGAGTTGGCGGAACGTATTCAGGATTATCTGAAGGCACAAATGCCTGTGTGGAAAAGTCAGTATAGTGGCGTAGAAAATCTCAAAGTAGCGGTGATGGGGTGCATTGTAAATGGCCCCGGCGAGAGTAAACACGCCAATATTGGCATCAGCCTGCCCGGTACGGGCGAAGATCCCGTGGCTCCGGTGTTCATTGATGGTAAGAAAGTGGCCACATTACGTGGGGAGCGCATTGCCGAAGAATTCCAGGATATGGTAGCATCCTATATTACGCAGACATACCAACGGAAGGCCGCCTGATGAATAAGCCAAAGCTACAGCCCGTGCGTGGCACGAAGGACCTCTATTTTGAAGATGCCATGCGCCATGAATATATCATCGCCAAAGCGTGGAAGATTGCAGAGCGTTACGGTTTTGCACCGTTTAGTACACCGATCTTTGAATTTACCGAGGTCTTCAAGCGCACACTGGGAGACACCTCTGATGTGGTCAATAAAGAGATGTATAGCTTTGAAGACCGGGGCGGAGAGGGGATTACTCTGCGTCCGGAATTTACGGCAGGGATTGCGCGCGCCTATATTTCCAATGGTCTGCAGCAGCATTTGCCCATTAAGGCATTCTCCTATGGGCCGTTGTTCCGTTATGAACGCCCACAGAAAGGGCGGCAGCGGCAATTCCATCAGGTCAATGCGGAGTGGCTGGGCGAAGCCTCACCGCTGGCGGATGTGGAGATAATTGCCCTCGCGAATGATCTTTTGCGAGAGCTGGGAATCACCGAAGGCGTCACACTGGCGCTCAATTCATTGGGTGATAACCAAAGCCGGCAGGATTACCGTGAGGCATTAGTTTCTTACCTCAAAGGATTTGAGGCTAGGCTTTCTGAGGATAGCAAGGTGCGGCTGGAGAAAAACCCGCTTCGTATTCTGGATTCCAAAGATGCTGGAGATCGGGACATTCTTAAAGAAGCACCCTCCATTGCAGAATATTACACACCGGCGGCTCAGGACTTTCTGCAGCAGGTCACGGAAGGGCTTTCCGCGCTGGGGATTGCCTATCAACTGAACCCGGCCATTGTACGCGGGCTGGATTATTATTCCCATACGGTGTTCGAGTTCGTGGTGGAATCCGAGGAAATGGGTTCACAGAATACGGTGCTGGCGGGTGGACGTTATGACGGGCTGATGGCACAGCTCGGTGGGCCGGATACCCCGGCCATTGGTTTTGCTGCAGGGGTGGAGCGTCTGGCGCTGTTGGCGAGTTGCCCGGAAGATACGCGCAGCAAGCTGGCGATATTGCCCATGCAGCCGGAAATGGTGCACGACGCCCTGAAGTTGGCGCATCGCCTGCGCGGAGAAGGGGTGCGTACGGAAGTAATCGCTGGGAATAATCTGGGTAAGCAATTAAAGAAAGCCGATAAGGTGCAGGCAACGCATGCTGCTATCTTAGGTTCAGATGAGTTGGCCCGTGGTGTGGTGCAGTTAAAGAATCTAAAATCCGGTGAGCAAAACGAAATCGCAATTGAAAAGGTACAGAATGAGCTTTGAGGAAAAACTGGATAAGCTGATCGCTAAGCATGCCGCGCTGGGGGAAAAACTGGCAGACCCTTCGGCGCTGGGTAGCGAATTTGCTGCTCTTTCCAAGGAATATGCCGATCTCACCCCCATCGTAGAGAAAATCCATGAATATCTGAATGCCGAGGAATCGCTGAAAGATGCCAAGGAACTGATGGATGAGCCGGATACCGATGCTGAAATGAAAGCACTGGCAGAAGAAGAGTATGATACGCTGAAACGTGAGATACCCGAGTTGATGCATGAAGTACAAGTAATGCTTCTGCCCAAGGATAAGGCCGATGAAAAGAACGCCATTCTGGAAGTACGTGCCGGTACGGGCGGAGAAGAAGCGGCCCTCTTTGCCGCGGAGCTGTTCCGCATGTATCAGCGCTATGCCGAACGGCGGGGTTGGCGGTTTGAGGTGCTGTATATTTCCGATACCGGGATAGGCGGGTATAAGGAAGCCGCGGCAACGATCAGTGGCAATAACGTGTTTTCCCGGATGAAGTTTGAATCCGGCGTGCATCGTGTGCAGCGTGTGCCGGAAACCGAATCCGGCGGGAGGATTCATACCTCGGCCGCAACGGTGGCGGTATTGCCAGAGGCCGAAGATGTCGATGTCCATATTGAGGAAAAGGACCTGCGGATTGATATTTTCCGCTCCAGTGGGCCGGGTGGGCAATCGGTGAATACCACCGATAGTGCGGTGCGGATCACGCATATCCCCACCGGGATTGTCGTGCAGCAGCAGGATGAAAAATCGCAGCATAAGAATAAGGCCAAAGCCCTGAAGATTCTACGGGCGCGCCTCTATGAGGTGGAGCGCCAGAAAGCCGAAGCAGAACGGGCTGCCTCCCGCAAAGGGCAAGTGGGTTCCGGCGATCGTTCAGAACGTATCCGTACCTATAACTTCCCACAAGGCCGGGTGACGGATCATCGTATTAATCTGACGCTATACCGCATTGATGAGATCACGCGGGAGGGTGATCTGGACGAAGTGATTGAAGCGCTGATTGCAGAAGATCAGGCACAAAAGCTGGCTGAGGCCTAGCATGCGTTTACAGGCGTTGCAGCGCCAAATCATAAAGGAATTGCAGGCAAAGGACATCACAACAGCGGCGCTGGATGCGCGCTTACTGATTGGTCACGCGTTTGGTCTTACACAGGAAGGTGTACTCCGTGAGGCGGAACGGGTGCTCATCCCCTCAGAGCATGATGCAATTCGAGCGTTACTCCTCAGACGCCTGGCACGGGAGCCAATGGCGTATATCCTGGGATATCGTGAATTCTGGGGGATGGCGTTGACGGTTACCCCGGACGTGCTGATTCCCCGTCCGGATAGTGAAATGCTGGTCGAAGCCGTGTGCCGCCATCGGCCGGATCGGCAAGGGATCAAACGTATACTGGATATTGGTACAGGGAGCGGGTGCCTGCTACTGGCACTTCTGAAGGAATACCCAGAAGCAAACGGGGTAGGGTTGGATCGCAGCGCCGCCGCATTGGCCGTTGCCTGTGAAAATGGAGAGCGCCTCGGTTTTCGTACTCGTGTGCGTTGGCTGGAGAGCCATTGGTGCGATGCGCTGGGGAATGATGGGATATTTGATCTCATCGTTTCCAACCCGCCCTACATTAGCACGGAGGAGATGGAGAGCCTGCAACCGGATGTCCGGGAGTATGAACCGGAAGCGGCATTGCATGGTGGTGAAGATGGGTTGGATCCTTATCGCGTGATCCTGCCGCAGATTCAACAACGTCTGGAAAAAGGTGGGTTGTGCGTAGTGGAGATCGGCTCAACGCAGGCCGATGCCGTCCACAACATCGGTGAGGCATGTGGACTGCATTATCACGAAACGGCTAAAGACCTGGCCGGGTTCGATCGCTGTGTGGTGTTTAGTCAGGAATAGCCCGTAGCTGGGCAGTTAAAAACGCTGCCAATTGCTTTGCGCCAAAACGCCCGGCGATTTCCTCTGCCGCAGGGTTATAGTTTGTATTGATATTGATGTCATACGTATAAGTATTACCGTTATTATCCTGAATAATCTCAATGCCTGCCACAGAAACGCCATGTGCCTTCAGTAACGCCTCATGCACAGCAATAACAGGATGCTGGAAATCCGGAATAATCTCAAACATAGCCCGCTGACCGGGAAGGGCACAGGCTTCCGCCGGGCAAAGCTCGAACCCGGAAGAGGTATCCACCCGTACTGCATAAAACAGTGTACCGCCAATATATTCCAGCCGGTGAATACAGGATTCCGGGGCAGCAATATATTCCTGCAGAATGAGTAGCCCATCAACGGGTTGTCCAAAATCCGTTGTCTGTAAGGTCGTGCGCAATGCGTGTTCTTGCTGAAAAAGCTGTACTCCCAGCCCTTTGCCGCCACGGTTATGTTTCACAATCAGCGGGAAGCCCATTTCTGTTGCATGGGAAAGCACCGCCTGCTGACCACAGGCAATGCGGGTGCGTGGGATACGAATACCGGCGGCCTGAAGTGCGGTATATTGTGCGGCTTTACTGGCTTCCAGTTCCAGTGCGCCCAGTCCGTTAATCACCTTGCGCTGGTGCCGTTCCAGCCAGCGCAGCAGTGCCCGGCTGAAATCCACTGCATGCGGATGTCCCCGTGAATGTGCAGAAGCGCTCAGCTTACAAAAATACATCCCGGCAGGAGGTGTCGCGCCAAGGTCAAAGCCACCATCGGCAAGTGACCATTCCTGATACGGGGTGCCGATCTCATCAAGGGCGGCGGTAATGGGGGCAATCCACTCCGGGTTTTCATGCAGAAGGTAAACAACAGGCATAGAGCTATTCAGCGGCAACTGTCAGAGTGGTTTCTGCTTCTACCAGTGTTTTATTCTCGCGTTCAATAAATACCTTACCGGTATACGTGCCTTCCGGCCAGCGGCCAATACGCGAGTTATCTCGCCCGGCATAAAGATAAAACTGGGCATAATCCTTCATAATCTGCTTATTCTGGCTATGTAGTATTTCGCCATTTGGCGCCATAATCTCAAAGATAATTGAATCTCCGGTACGAATCCCCATCATATCTGCCCAAAGAATGATAGCACTGGCATCTGGCGTGGTTTTGATATCCTGATGCTTTCCTTCCCTCACTTCTTCTACCGGGGGGATACGTGTCGCAAAACCCACATTTAATATTGCTTCCGGTGTTAACTGCATGATGGTGGGCAACAATTGCATCTGCCATAATGGATTAATATTACTCAGCCCACACCCAGTATAACGCTGAATACCGGTGAACGGGTCGATAATGCGGTTGTTCAGAAAAACACTCATATGGACATGTGGGAATTCCGTTTGTCCGGAAAGTCCTACCATGCCAAGTGGCTGGCCGCGCTCCACATGCGATCCTTTTTCCACAAGGATGCTCCCTTTCTTCATATGGCAGTATTGGGTTTTCCAGCCCTTACCATGATCTATCACTACGCCATTCCCGCATTCTTTATCCCGTATTGCTCCAGGAGGAAGTTTTTTGGCACTGATATCATCCATTCCGTCCCTGGTAGCTGTCACTTCACCGGGAGCTACGGCAAGAACTGCGTAGCCTTTACGCATCTCCATGTAATTTCGCAAACGAAAATCGGTTCCCTTATGGCCATCATCGCTCATATGATTGCATTGATAATCCCGCCATTCATTTTCCTTTTCGTCGGTATCGACATATTTCTGGATAAAGCAGCTTTTCCCCAACTGACAATCCAGCGGCAAAGAAAGCTCAAAGGCGTGAGTAATGCCTGCGGACAAGCTAAGGGTCAGGATGAGGAGGAAGGCAAACAGTTTCATGCAATTTCCAGTATAACGGGTACGTGGTCGGAGGGTTTTTCCCAGTCACGTGCTTCAAGATAGTACCATGAACGGACATGCGCACGCAAGGGTGTCACCCGGTATGATCTAGACGGCGTCCGCGATTGGATTTTTCCAGTCCGGTTACGGTAACTCCACCAGCTATAAAGTTTCTCCGTTTCAGGGACAAACAGGCGGAACCATCCACCCAGCCGATAGAGTCCTTATGCTGCTCAACCTGTTCGTCTCGGTGTGGGATACCATTCATCAGTTGCTTATGTGACCACACATCATGCTCCAAAGGGCGATATTTAGATCACCCACCAGTACACAGGCAGAGTCCTTACTTCGGTGCCGGGCAGAACCATCTTGGTCATTTCACATAGCGGAGCTTATGGCAGATTTGGGGTTTTCTCCGGATCAGGAATATCCCCTCTAGCGGGACGTAAAAATTATGCACTCAATACCATCTGGCATGTAACCGCATATGCCGGGCATCACGTTGTGGAGCGACCGGCGTGGCGTTTGCCATGGTAGTTTGAAAGAATCGTTACCCTGTTATAGGATTTCGCCACAAAATACTACGTGCGAAAATCCAGTACATACAGTCAGCCAGCGGAAATTTCGTCTTCCACCTTGGTTTCCTGTAGAGAGAGGGATGTCTGGGTTTCCTGTTCCACGAGATTCTTTACGATAGGTAAACGCAGACGCAGAGAGTTGATATTCCGTAATCAATTTCATGGATAAAAACCTAATGGATTGCTGAGGAAGGGATAGCAGAAGGAGCCAGTAGATAGACATTCAGGCTCGGATATCTGCGCTTTCTCCCAATCATCTGAATGTTCTAAAAAAAGAAGCAAGGAACGTATCCGGAGGAAGCAGAAAGCCCTCTATGTTATACTTCCTAATCACATCCATCATGTCTGGCTGCATAAAAAACACGTTCACATAATCGGACAGTACATCCGGAGGATAGACTGTACCGGCGCGCCCATCCACGAATACCTTGAGCTTGCCACCAGAATAATAAATCAATTTACCGCCAATATTATAATCATTAAAGAAGCGGATATCCGGAAATTCCTTTACGATGCTTTGAACAATAGGTTCATCGATATCACCAGGAAAGTGGATATACGTGCTCTGTTGCACACGGGAAATAATGAGTAACGCCGAAAGGCCGAGCAGAATTACTCCACCACTCAGCCACTTTATGGCCTGCTGTGTAGGCACATGGATACGGATATTATCCGGCTCAAGATCTTTCATACACTGTGCGATATAAGGGGCGGCAAGGATGCCGAAATACATGGAGAAGCGTGTAGAATCAATGCCCATCACCAGCCAGATATAGGCGACAACCTTGTCCGCTAATGGGATCTTATGGTTACGGATATTTGTCACCAGCACCATGACAAACATCGCCATGAACACAAAAGGAAATTGCGATGCGCTCAATGGCTTCCATTCACCAAGCTGTGCAATAATCTGGCTGTTCACGTTTGCCAGGATTGCCGGTAAGATATGTATTCCCAAGGGGTTTACCAGTATGGCTAAACCACAACCAAGGCCTATCATCATAAAATGTCGTATGCGTTGATTCTCTTTTTTCAGGATTGCTTCAATGAAATAAATAGTAATCAGGATTAACCCTGCCAGGAACCCGCCATGCACATTCACCCAGATGACCATCAGCAAGGGCAGGGCATACGCGTATTTAATGTTCTCGCGGGAGCGGTGGAGGAAGATATAAAACACTACCACCAAAAGATAGGAGATCATATCCGGTTTCAGACCAACCCTAGGGAACAGCGCAATTGCCGCCAAAAGCCACGCGGCAATCAGACCGCGTGCTGTGACATCCCTCAGTAATATATTTTTCCACACCAGTACCAGCACCAAAGCACCCAGCCCATAAGTCAGAATGTATAGGCCAGGTAACCCTAAGTACTGTCGAATGATACTAATAATGACATCAAAGCCCCAGGATTGGTGGAACCACCGCGTTTCCCCGGCGGTATAAGACCATGCATCATAGGCTGGCAGGCCACCGGAGGCACGAATCAGGTCTCCTGCAGCCAGATGCCAAGGGGAATCCGGGAAGAAAAACAAAGGATTGGCAGCAATAATGTACCCACAGAATATTACAGCAAAAACACCAAAAAGCACAACAGGCTGGTTGAGGGTACGTAAGTCATTCATATCAGCACCCTAGCCGATGCCATCCTCTGCCGCAATCATTCTGATAGAACGGACGAGAAACGGTTGGCATGCAGTGGGGAAACCGTTATAGTGCTCCGGCTTAATTTATCAAATGGAGAAACCCATGGAAACGATTCAGGTACAACCTTCCGGTAGCGCTAATGCTCCGCTTCCTCCGGAACAGCCGGGGCTTGGTGGCTTGATAGCGCCTTTTATTCTACTTATCGCTATTTTTTATTTCCTCATGTATCGTCCGCAAAAGAAACGTATGGATGAACACCGCTCCATGCTGGATAGTATCCAGAAAGGCGATGCGGTGGTCACCTCCGGTGGGATCATTGGCAAGGTGGTCAAGATAGAGGATAATAAGCTGGAGCTGGAAGTTTCACCGGGCGTGCGGGTTTATGCGGTAAAAAACATGGTCAATGAAAAGATTACCGATAAGGCGCTGGCTAAACTGCCGCAGGCAGAGTCTGCTCCAAAGAAAGCAACAAAAAAGAAAGCGGCCTAAGAGCATCCTATGCTGCATTTCTCGCGGTTAAAAATTAGTCTTATTCTGGCTGTTTGCCTGCTGGCGGTGGTTATGTCACTGCCAAATTTTATCCGGGATGAAAATGGCAAACCTGCTTCATGGCTACCAACAAACAGGACGCTGAATCTGGGATTAGATCTTCAGGGTGGTTCATACCTGCTGCTGGAAGTGGATTTTGATACCTATCTGCGTCAGCAGGTGGAGCAATTGGTGGATGATATTCGCGCCAAACTGCGGGAAAATAAAATCGGTTATGTCAATTTAGGGGCAGATGAAAAATTTGCCCGGTTTGATCTGCGTGATCCCCCGCAGGCTGATACCGCAGAGGAAGCTATTCGCGATATTTCCCGCGACTTCATGATTAGTCGCGAGGGCGATAGCCTGCGTGTGAGCTATCGTGACGATGTACTGGATACAATGCGCCGTAACGTGCTGGAACAGTCTATTGAAATCGTACGCCGCCGCGTAGACGAAACCGGTACGCGTGAGCCGATTATTCAGCGGCAGGGGGATAACCGTATCCTGCTGCAGGTACCCGGCCTGCAAGACCCGGAAAGGCTGAAGCAATTGTTGGGCCGTACCGCCAAGATGACCTTTCACCTGATGGACGATACCAACCCGTATCCTGGCACGGCAGTACGTCCCGGGCCAGGACTGGAGCTATTGACCGGGCAGGATGAAGGTAAGCTGCGCTATTACCTGATTAAAAAACGGGTGATGCTAAGTGGGGAACTGCTGGTGAATTCACAATCCACGTTTGAGCGTGGCCAGCCGGTTGTCAGCTTCCGCTTTAATAACCAGGGTGCGCGCAAGTTTGGCGATATTACCAAGCACAATGTGGGCAAGCCGTTTGCTATCGTGCTGGATGGAAAAGTCATCAGTGCGCCGCGCATCAATGAACCGATTCTAGGTGGATCAGGGATTATCTCCGGTGGCTTCAGTGTGCAGGAAGCACAGGATTTAGCGTTGTTGTTACGTGCCGGTGCGCTGCCGGCGCCGCTGGAAATTGTGGAAGAGCGCACCGTGGGGCCAAGCCTGGGGCAGGATTCGATTGATGCCGGGATCGCCGCTTCCATCATCGGGATGGTGCTGGTGGCGGTGTTTATGCTATTGTTTTATGGTCTGTTTGGCGTATTCTCCACGATTTCACTCGCGGTAAACCTGGTGCTGATTATGGCGGCGCTTTCGCTGTTTGGTGCTACGTTGACCCTGCCGGGGATTGCCGGGATTGTGTTGACGATCGGGATGGCGGTGGACGCCAATGTGCTGATCTTTGAACGTATTCGGGAAGAAGTGAATAATGGGCGTACCCCGCTTTCGGCCACCGAAAGTGGCTTCAAGCAGGCCTTCACCACCATTCTGGATGCCAATGTGACCACGCTGATCGCCACGCTATTACTCTTTGCATTTGGCTCTGGCCCGGTGAAAGGGTTCGCCGTCACGCTCTCCATCGGGATTATCGCTTCCATGTTTACAGCGATATTGCTCACTCGCCTAATGATTGCCACCTGGCTACGGCGTAAACGCCCGAAGAAACTACCGATTTAGCTCACATGGATGTCACGCCACTGGTTCCGCGTAACCGTACGCTGATTCAATCGTATGGGAATGGTCGCTTTGTGGTGGCAGACACCCCATATGAGGGTAGTGTTATCCTCACTAAAGAATCTATTATAGATTGGAGTATAAATAAGATAGAAGAATTATCTAATATATTACTTGAAGAAATTATACAGTGCCAGTCTAATGCTGATTTGCTACTTTTAGGAACAGGAAAAACACAAACATTCCCGCCAAAGCCAATGCTGGAAATGCTCCGCGCTGCCGGGCTGGTGGTGGAGGTGATGGATACGGGGGCTGCCTGCCGTACCTATAATGTGTTGCTGGCGGAAGAACGGGCTGTTATGGCGGCACTGATTGCGGTATAGCATTCCGCATGGCAGAAGGAACCACCGTACAATTTATCCCTGATGGTGCACAGGCGAGTGCATTGGCGGCGTTGCATCCGGAGCATGCCTGCATCCTGTTTATCTGCCGGGATGAACAACGCATGGCTATCCTGGAGCAGGCGATTCCGTTTTTTGCACCGGGCTGTGAGGTGGTGACGTTCCCGGCCTGGGACTGCCTTCCGTATGATCGTATTTCACCCAATCCTACCGTCGTTGACCGTCGTCTGATGGCGCTGGGGCGTTTGCACAGTCTGGGGCAGGGGGGGAAGCCCTGTATCGTACTGACCACTGTTAACGCGGTCCAGCAGCGGGTATTGCCACGGGAGATGGTGGCAAGTTCGGTACTGGCGGTAAAAAGTGGTGATAAGATGAAGCGGGAGACATTGACGCATTACCTGGTGGAAAATGGCTATGCCCCCGCCAGTACCGTAAGCGAAGCCGGGGATTTTGCCACGCGCGGCAGCTTACTGGATATTTTTCCCACCGGGGCAGAAGCGCCGTACCGGCTGGATTTCTTTGGGGATGAGTTGGAGAGCATCCGCACGTTTGACCCGGTGACACAGGTCACCACCGGGAATACTAGCCAGTTTATCCTGCGTCCGGCCAGCGAGGTACTACTGACCCATACCACTATCAGCCATTTCAAAACGCAGTATCACGCGCTTTTTGGTGCGGTGCTGAAGGAAGATCCGCTTTATGAGGCCGTCACCTCCGGGCGGCGCTATCCCGGCGTGGAACATTGGCAGCCCTTATTCTATACGCACATGGAAACCCTGTTTGATTATCTGCCACAGGATGTGTACGTCGTCACCGACCATCTTACCGATGAAGCGCGGCAGGAACGGCAGGCGCAGGTACAGGAATATTATCAGAGCCGGGCGGACGACCACGCACTGGAGGGTAGCAGGCCGGAGTATAAGCCCGTCCCCATGGAGCAACTCTACCTGTCGGAAAGGGAATGGGTACAATGCCTTTCTCAGCATGACGCTGTACATTTTTCTGCCTATTTGCCCGAAGAAGGAGCAAAGTCAGCCTATCGACATAGCATCAACTATGCGGCGGAAAGCCAGAGCCAGAAAATCAGTGTATTCGATTATCTGAAAAACACACTGGACAGGCAGCAGGCTAATGTCATCGCCTGTGTCTCGGAAGGATCGCGTGCGCGGATGCAGCGTATGCTGGAGGAGCACGCTATCTCCTGCCGGATGGTGGATACGATCAATCATACTCGTGCCGATGCGCTGGTGTGGCTGGCGGTATTGCCATTGGAACATGGATTCGTCAGTGAGCATTTGCGCTGCATCACCGAGCAGGATTTGCTGGGTGAGAAAATTGCTCGTACCACGCAGAAGCGTAAAGCCAACCAGCAGTTCTTTGCGGAGATGGATACACTGGCAGAGGGCGAGTTGGTAGTGCATAAGGAGCATGGCATTGGCCGTTTTGAGGGGCTGAAAATCCTGGAAGTCGCCGGGGAGAAGCATGATTGTCTGCTGCTGGTGTATGCCGGAGAGGATAAGCTGTATGTGCCGGTGGAAAACAGTGACCTCATCACCCGTTATGGGGCAGCGGATGAGATGGTGGAGCTGGACAAACTGGGCGGTCTGGCCTGGCAGAAGCGCAAAGCTAAGCTCAAGAAACGTATTCAGATCTCAGCGGCAGAATTATTAAAGATTGCAGCCGCCCGCCGTTTGCGGAAGGCGACGGCCTTTGAGGTGCATACGCCATTGTATCATGAGTTCTGCGCGCGCTTTCCCTATCCGGAAACGGACGACCAGCTGCAATCCATTGAGGATGTAGAAAATGACCTGGCAGCCAGTAGTGCGATGGATCGGCTGGTATGCGGGGATGTGGGCTTCGGGAAAACCGAGGTGGCCTTGCGAGCAGCCTTCCTGGCGGCGCAGCCCCGGCATGATGGTGAAATGCGCGGGCAGGTGGCGGTGATTACGCCCACTACACTGCTCTGCCGCCAGCACTATGAAACCTTCCGCAAGCGCTTTACCAGTATGCCCTATACCATTCGCCAGCTTTCACGTCTGGTCGGCGCGAAAGAAACGCGGGAAACCCGCGAGATGATGGAGGCCGGGCAGGTTGATATCCTTATCGGCACCCACGCACTTCTCTCCAGGCAAACGCAGTTTAAGCATCTGGTATTGCTAATTGTGGATGAAGAACAGCATTTTGGTGTTGCCCAGAAGGAGAAGCTGAAGAAGCTGCGGGCGGAAACACACGTACTGACGCTCACCGCCACACCCATTCCGCGCACGTTACAAATGGCACTCACGGGGATTCGTGATCTTAGCATTATTGCCACCCCGCCGATAGACCGGCTGGCGGTACGTACCTATGTCATGCCCTATGACCCGGTGATTACCCGCGAGGCGATCCTGCGGGAACATTACCGGGGTGGGAGCACATTCTATGTCTGCCCACGCATTATGGATCTGGGCGAGGTGGAAAAGCGCCTGCGTAAGCTGGTGCCAGAGGTAAAGATTGCCGTTGCGCATGGTCAACTACCGCCGGAAGAACTGGATGGCATCATGCTGGCCTTCTCGGAGCGGAAGTTTGATGTGCTGCTCTGCACCACCATCGTGGAATCAGGGATAGATATTCCCCATGTCAATACGCTGATTATCCACCGGGCCGATATGTTCGGGCTATCGCAGCTTTACCAGCTACGCGGGCGGGTGGGGCGCTCTAAGGTGCGGGCATATGCCTATCTGACGCTGCCGCAGCGCCGCATCCCCACCAAGCAGGCCCAGCGCAGGCTGGAGGTAATGCAAACACTGGATAATCTGGGCGCGGGCTTCAGCCTTGCCAGTCATGATATGGACATTCGCGGCTTTGGCAATTTGGTAGGGGAGGAGCAATCCGGCCATGTGAGGGAAGTGGGCGTGGAGCTTTATCAGCAAATGCTGGAAGAAGCCGTGGATGAGTTGCGTGCCGAGGCAGGTACCGGGGAAGGGCAGGCCGAGCCGTATCGCGAACGGTTTAGTCCACAGCTTAACCTGGGGATTTCGGTGCTGATTCCGGAATCTTATATCGCCGACCTGTCACTTCGTATGGGGCTATACCGTCGGATTGCCGATATCACCGAGGAAGCCGGGGTGGAAGCCATTGCCGCTGAGATGGTAGACCGGTTTGGCCCGCTCCCCAAAGAGGTGGATAACCTGCTATTGATCGTACAGCTGAAGTTGCTCTGTCTGCGAGCGGGGGTAGCGAAAGTGGATGCCGGGCCAAAGGGCGCGGTGCTTGGCTTTCATGAGAATCAGTTTGCTAACCCGGAGGCACTCATCACTCATATTGCCAAAAATCCCCTGCGTTTTAAATTGCGGGGGAGCGATCAATCTCTGGTGGTGATAGCCACCGGCTGGGATAAACCCGAAGCGCGGATGAAAGGTGTCCGTAGCACGCTGGAAGAGATCAATCGCCTGCTTTTGGCACAGGCAGCCTAAATTTCCCCCTTCCGGGCACCACACTCTCCTTCAATACTTAGGCAAAAGCCATTTTGCAGGAGATCATTATGCCCACCACCGCCCAGTATGCCAATCATCGCATTAGCCAGACTACAACCATCCAAAGTGGCCAGACGCTCTCTTCCGCTATTACCCTGCGCGGTACGTTACCCTGTGCGCTTGTAATGCCAGCATCATGGACGATGGCGGATATTATCCTGCAGGGCAGTGAAGATGGTATAACTTTTTATGATATTCAGGATAGCTACGGCATTCCGGTGCAGGTAGCGGTTACGGCTGGGCATTTTGTGATGATCCCGGAGACAGTTGTTGTATCCTGCCATTTCCTGCGCCTGAAAAGCAGCGCACCACAGGGGACAGACCGGGAGATCACAGTTGTCTCTCGCCCGCTAGGGAGCCTGGAAACGCCGTTTTGGCAGAGCAGCGGATTTAGCCCACGTTCACTTCCCAGCCTTGCTCTATGGCTGGATGCTGCAGATTATGGCACGTTAACCAAAGATGCCAGTAACTTTGTAAGCACGTGGCAGGATAAATCCGGCAATGGTAACCACGCCACGCAAGGGACAGGGGCGCAGCAACCACAGTATAGTGCAACGGGCCTGGGCGGTAAGCCAACACTCACCTTTGTGGCAGATGGTATCGTGGTGCCGTACGACAGTAGCCTCAATTGGACGAAAGTGAGTTGTTTTGTGGTATTAGAGCGCAATGCGGATAGCGGCGCTGTGCATCGTGCCATGCATATGTGGGGTACGGGCTTCCGTTTTATTCTTGGCTTCCGCGATGATACTGATAAACTGAACCTGACAACCTGGGATACCACCTCCCATGTCAATGTGGTGGATTATGATGTGAGTAATGATAGTCCGTTGATATTTGGCTTTATTAATGATGGCAGTCAGACAACACCTCGTATTAATGGTACAGCAAAAACAGCGGTTAGCCATATTAACGGTACACAAAATGAGGGGATACATTTTGGCCATGCGGGAAGTGCCGCAGTGAATTGTAATATTTCTGAGGTGCTGCTGATAACGGACGAACTAACCGCCGGACAAATTACGCATGTAGAGCAATATCTGGCCAGTAAGTGGGGGATAGCGCTAGGATAAAGGCTAGATCACCTGCATTCTTAAGCGATGCTCAAAATTTGCTGTATCTAAATGAAAGGATTGCATATCCATTTGATTATAATAATACATTTTTGGCTTTGCATCATCCGGAAGAATATAGCCTAATTTGTGTCCACAGCTATGCGCGATTGCAGACTGAAGTGCATTCATCCAGTTGATTGTTATCACTTTTGTTCCTGGTCTGGAAAATATGGTATTGTGCATCGCTGAGCCGTACTCACCTACAATAATTTCTGCTTGATAAAACAATGAGATTTGCTTTTTCCACTCAATCATATCAGGGCGAATCACGACAAAACCAAGTGTCTTGGCCAATTGTTCAACTTCCTCGTGGTTCTCCATATACCGAACAAGTTGCTTTTTAGGGCGTGCAATAAACAGTTTTTTAGGGCCATCTCTGTGAGTCAGTACCTGCTTGATAGCGAAATCTCTCAGGGTAGAAATAACATACGAATGATGTAAGTAGGCCGTTGCCATCCACGCGGGTAAAAAGAGTTTTTCTATAATGAGGTATTCTGTTGCAACATCGTACTCCACAAAAGTAATGCTTGGTACTACTGCACACATCATCTTTCTTATATACTGGGGTGTATCCTGCGGTATGACAACTCTTGGTTCAAAGCCGTAATCTGCGAGCAAGCGAAATGTAAGAAGTTTAGGAAGCATTTCCAGCAGAAAATGACCATAGGCATGATATTGAAAATTCAGCACTGCCATGCATGGGGCTGATATTGTGTGTGATTTTAGAGTGCTTGGATCTGAAGTTTTGCCAATTTTTGCATGTCCGTCGGTAATATATGCTCGCATCCATTCCGGGTAAAGTTGGTTGGAGAAATACACATCCCAATCGGCATTACCAATCAGATTTGGGCCAAAGACACGCGCATTAGGAATCGTATAGACAAATATATCCGGGGTTTTCTGTTTCTGGAAATGGGCTTCCACCACTTGTGGGGTCAGGCCATCGGCCCACAACATTTTTTGTACGGGGTATTCTTCGCCACCCGCTAATAAGAAGCTTTTATTGATGACATTGGCTTTTGCCAATTCAGACAGCGGAATTTCTGGCACGTTGGTAATATCGTTTAGCTTGAATTTCATAGAGTTGCCGCATTCTATACATGCCTGACGGAATGGGGCGAGTGACCGGTCTCGAACCGGCGACCTCCAGAGCCACAATCTGGCGCTCTAACCAACTGAGCTACACCCGCCACAAACGACCATCAGGCTTATTGCCAGTGGAGGCAGAAAGCTAATGTCAACGCCGCCTCAATGCAACAGAAACTTGATAGAAAGTAACGTTTTCTTGCATGATGCGGAATATAGCCCATACTATTATTAAAAAGGGAAGGTGCTTATGGCAAAAGTTACCATTTATACCAAAGATTATTGCCCCTATTGCACACGGGCAAAGGCACTATTTGATATGAAAAAGGTGCCCTACACGGAAATTGATATCACCCATGATCCGGAACTGCAAAACGAAGTGGTTCAAAAGTCCGGTGGCCGTCGTACTGTTCCCCAGATCTTTATTAACGACAAGCCTATCGGTGGCTTTGATGATGCTAATACATTGAATCAGCAAGGAAAGCTTGACATCCTACTGGGAAAGTAGCATAAATCTGCCTAAAATTTAGATCAAATTGACCTAATATACTGATATATAGCAATTATTTTTTGTATCATTAACGAACTATTAACTTCTTTCCGCTATACTGCAAGCAGGAAGAAGGAGAAGTGTATGGCCTATATTGTAAAAATCTTGCATCCAGAAGGTGCACGCCTGCCAGAACGCATTGAAGTAGTGGACCTAACCGTCGGCACAAGAGGCGAGGAGAAATTCCGCGTCATTCGTATGCTGAATCTGGCTTCAAATAGCTATGATACAATATTTGATGTGGTTAAAATAACGGAAAAGCCAAACGGTTATACTATTGCAGAAAGCAATGCGGCCGAGGTTCGTAAGGGACACCACACCCCGGTAGAAGAAACATTGGCAATTACAAAAGCATATTTACGTGCGAGCCGCCATATTACACTGAATAATGAGAAGATGAATGCAGGGGAAGAGGCCATAAAAGTGCTGGATAGCCGTATGGCAGAAAAGGAATTACAGCGTAGCGCTGCCACATTTGATGATGCAGTGGCCTGCTACCCGGTATAAACAAACAAGCAAGTGTGTGTGAAGGGGCCTTAAAGGGGGCGAATTTTCGTCCCCTTTTTCTTTTTTTGTTGATTCCTTGGCACTTTCTGCGTATGTCTCTGGCGGTTTTATTTACTTAAACAGGGATGTAAACATGGCTATTGAACGTACGCTTTCTATTCTGAAACCCGATGCTACCCGTCGCAACCTAACCGGGGCCATTAATCAGCGCTTTGAAGAAAAGGGCCTGCGTATTGTGGCGCAGAAGCGTATTCACCTTAGCCGTCGTGAAGCGGGCCTGTTTTATGAAGTGCATAAAGAACGCCCGTTCTTTGATGAACTGGTGGAGTATATGGTATCTGGCCCAATCGTGGTACAAGTACTGGAAGGCGATAATGCCGTTGCCAACAACCGCGAGATTATGGGGGCCACTGATCCTTCCAAGGCCGATGCGGGAACAATTCGTAAGGATTTTGCTGTCAGCATCGGAGAAAACTCTGTGCACGGTTCCGATAGTCTGGAAAATGCTAAACGTGAGATTGATTTCTTCTTCAGTGAAAGCGAAATTGTAGGGTAAATTTCTTTCACGCTCAATTTCCATTCAGCAGTGCAGGATGCCCTGCTGCAGGACAGTTTACGTTAGCCCGGAAAAAAGGTATATAAGGGCATGCGCACGCTTTATCATTATCCGCTTTCCCCTTTCTCTCGCAAGGTACGTGTATTCCTGAAAGAGAAATCTCTGGATTTTGAACTTGTTACCGAGAATTTCTGGGAACGTCGTCGTGAGTTCCTGGCAATGAACCCCGCAGCACAGGTACCCGTGCTGATTGAGAATGATGAAAGCATTTTTGCGGACAGTACCGCCATTTGCGAATATCTGGAAGAAACATACCCCGAACATAAACTTATTGGGAATTCAATTCGTGAGCGTGCAGACGTCCGCCGGATTTCCAGTTGGTTCAACAACAAATTCTACTATGAAGTGACAAAACATATCGTAGATGAAAAGGTGTTTAAGTATTTACGTAAACAGGGTGCACCTGATTCCAACATTGTCCGGGTGGGACAGCAGAATATGCTGTATCACCTTGATTTTATTGGCTTTCAGGTGGAACGGCTGGGCTGGCTGGCGGCAGAAAAACTAACACTAGCGGATATTACTGCAGCATCGCATCTCTCCGTGCTGGATTATCTGGGCGATGTGCCATGGGAACACAACATTCCGACAAAGGAATGGTATATGCTGGTAAAATCACGTCCTAGTTTCCGGTCGTTGCTCAATGATCGCATTCCGGGATTTGCCCCACCACCATACTACGCTGCACTGGATTTCTAATATGTCTGGTAAGGGAGGAGACAGTGATAAGGAAAGTAGCGCCTATCGCGGGAAAACAGTACGAGTTCGTACTGCACGTAAGCGTAAACCATCCTCCACACGCTGGCTGCAGCGCCAGCTGAATGATCCTTATGTAGCCCGCTCTAAAGCTGAGGGGTATCGTTCACGTGCGGCGTATAAACTCATTGAGATCAATGAAAAAAATCACCTTCTTAGTAAAGGGAAAACAGTGGTGGATCTGGGGGCGGCTCCGGGTAGCTGGTCTCAGGTTGCAATTGAGAAAGGAATGCAGGTGATTGGAATCGACCTGCTGCCAATTGAACCGCTTCCAGGGGCAATTTTTATTCAGGGAGACTTTCTTACAGATGAGGCGGAACAGGAGATAAAAGCACTTACGAATGATGGTATTGCACTTGTAATGAGTGATATGGCAGCTTCTTCCAGTGGTCATGCTCAAACGGACCATCTGCGGATTATGGGCTTATGTGAAACCGCGTTACATTTTGCGTTAGAGGTACTAAGCCCCGGTGGAGCCTTTCTGGCAAAAGTATTGCAGGGTGGCACAGAAAAAGCACTGCTAGATACCATGAAGCAGCACTTTAAAACCGTAAAGCATATTAAGCCCAAGGCCAGCCGAAAAGATTCCTCAGAGATGTATGTGCTGGCATTGGGCTTTCATAGTTAGCTAAGGAAGCAATAGTGAATATCACGGTCTGTATTTATAAATATCCATTGCAACTATTTTCAACCACAGATAGTTTATTGGTACCATGCACGGAACCATTATTACAGTTGGGGAAGATAGGAATAGTCTGATACTGACTAATAGCTTCCTAACGCCTCTAGGACTAAAGGTTACAAGCTGTACCGACATGCTCAGCATTTACGAGCATGTCGTTGAGAAACCAGAAGCAATTGCAGCCATATTGCTTGAATCGTCTCACCCGCAAGCAGACCAAATGCTACAGTCTGTACTTCAAAAAGTGAGGAATGACATACCACTCGTACTCATTCACGATACCATAGGTGATGTGCCCGAAAGCATGCAAAAAAACACCAATGTATATTACCATCTATTTAAACCCCTTAGTGCAAAGAAGCTTGTATCCGTTGTTGAGTCTGCCATTGAAGATTATCAAGAGCGACAACGTCTGGAACATCTTATCCAGCAGCGCACTAAACTATACGGCATGGTAGAAGAAAGTATATTCACGTTTCGTACGCTGGAAGAGGTGCAAACGCTGGCAATACATCTTGCAACCCTCTTTCCGGAGCCTGAGCGGGTAATTATTGGCCTGATGGAGCTTCTGGTGAATGCAGTGGAACATGGTAATCTGGAAATTAGCTACGAAGAAAAAGGATTTCTAAAGGAAAACGGGGTGTGGGAGCAGGAAATTAGCAAGCGTCTGAGTTTTCCAAAGTATTCTAATCGCAGGGGACGTGTCTATTATTGCAACAGCACAGAATATGTTGAAGTCACGGTTACAGACGAAGGACCGGGATTTGACTGGCAAAAATATCTTTCTGTAGATTTTAAACGTCTAAGTGATAATCATGGCCGTGGTATTGCTCTTTCTTGCTCTATTAGTTTTGATATGCTGCAATATTCAGAAAAAGGAAACAAAGTAACATGCCGGATAAAACATCCTTTTCAGGAAGAAGCGGCAGATGAAAATCTTATGAAGACTGGCACGTTTGAGTAATAAACTCCTGTACCTCAGCGACATTACCGGACAGGTGGGTGAAGTGTTCTTCAGCATGCATCATTTGTTCCATATGCTCAGGTAAGGGTGCTACTTTTCCAATCGCTGCTTTGGAAACATCCGGGAATTTAGCAGGATGTGCCGTAGCCAATATCACCATTGGTTTTGATATATCCCGGCGTACTTTATAGGCGGCATCGACTGCCGTTGCGGTATGGGGATCCAGGTGATAGCCGGTTTTAGTATAGGTATCCCGGATGACTTCCACCGTCCGGGCATCTTCACAGGCAGCACTATCAAATAGTTTACGAATCTGGCTAAGGACATTGTCATCAATCACCATCGCGCCCGTACTCTGGAAATGCTCTATTAATTGACGTACGGCATGCCCATCCCGTCCATAGGCATCAAATAGCAAGCGCTCCAGGTTACTAGACACTTGAATGTCCATACTTGGGCTATAGGTATGAAACACATTCCCCCGGCTGTAATCATTGTCTGTCAGGAAGCGGTGCAGGATGTCATTCCGATTGGTGGCAATGATGAGCTGATGAATGGGCAAGCCCATCTTATGCGCCACATAACCCGCAAAAATATCACCAAAATTTCCGGTAGGAACACTATAGGCCATAGAAATCGCAGGCCCGCCAAGATGCAGGGCAGAGGAAAAATAATACACAATCTGCGCCATGATGCGCGCCCAGTTGATCGAATTCACCGCAACCAGCTTCTTTCTTTCAAGGAAGCCCTGCGTGCGGAAGAGCTGCTTTACCATTGCCTGGCAGTCATCAAAAGTTCCTTCAATGGCCAGATTATGGATATTGGGAGCATTAACCGTTGTCATCTGCCTCCGCTGTACATCAGAAACACGGCCATAGGGATGCAGCATGAAGAGCTGAATACGCTCGCAACCAAGGCAGCCGGCAATAGCAGCCGAGCCGGTATCTCCAGAGGTGGCCCCTAAGATTACCACCTGTTCATTGTTCTTTTCTAGTATGTAGTTCAGTAGATTACCTAATAGTTGTAATGCAAAATCTTTAAATGCAATTGTAGGTCCATGAAACAACTCAAGAATATACGTATTATCTTCCAAGAGGTGTAGGGGGGCTTTCTCTGGATGCCGGAAAGAAGCATAGCTCTTTTCAATAAGTTCACGCAGCGTATGCGCCGGGATTGCATCTCCGATAAAAGGTGATATGACCTTCAGAACCAACTCCGTATAAGGCAATTCCCGCCAACTGGCAATTTCCTCTGGCGTAAACTGAGGGTATTGCTCTGGCACATAAAGCCCACCGTCGCTGGCAAGGCTACTTGTCAGTACCTTGGTAAACGAGAGGGAAGGAGCCTCTCCACGAGTGCTGACATAATGCATACCCTAATCTTCCTGTCTTTTTTGTGCACGCCAGAAAAACAGGTACATTACCACGGTTACCAGTGCCAGGGCATACCAGGTAATAGCATACTGAAGATGGTCATTGCGGTAATTATAATCCGTGCTCAGAGGGATAGGATAAAGCGTACTGTTACCTGTTTCGCCTATACGCTGCACAATAATGGGTAAAAACCGTATCTTCGAATAGGTTTTTTTAGCCTGAAGGAAGGATACAAGCTGCGGAATATTGCTCCACAGCCAGAAGTTTTTCTCAGGCTTATTCTGGGGAAGGAAGCGCATGGGTTCCTTAAAGCGTGTACGGACGATGCCTTTTACCTCACAACCAGCATTCTGCGTATAGAGCGGCACTTCCTTTTCCGGATACCAGCCCAGATTCACAATTACGGCCACTTCATCATTTAGTTTGACAGGAACAAGGTACTGGAACCCGTTTTTCCCCTGATAATATTTGGCCTGTAGGCGAATACTATCAATATACTGGCATGTTCCTGCTAGATTCACGTAACGATATTCTTCTGGTATATCCTGTAAATCAGCGGTCAGTGTTATTATGGGTTCTTCCTTACGCATTTCCACCTCAGCCACTAGTTTTTCTTTCCATGCTAGGCGCTGCAATTGCCACGTTCCCAGCGCAATAAATAGCGCCAGCATCAGGACACTGAATAATGAAAACCAGATAAAACGACGATGTGTCATGGCTATGATACCTGTTAATCCTGTTTGCGGCTGGGATTATATTTCATATCAAATGCAATCATTAGTGCTTTGGCATATACCAGACAACGCACTGAACCGCCAATAATAAAGCCCCCTTGTATCACAAAATGTACCCAGAGGGGAGGCTCATAGACTATTTCTATAACAAACAAGATAATACTGGCCAGAATTGCAATTAGAAATAAGCTGATATAAGCAGGAGCATCTCCGGCATCGTGATCCTTGATTGGAAACTGACAGATTTCGCAACAATCAGCAACCTTCAGGAGGCCCCGATACAGTTTCCCCTTACCACACGCCGGGCATTTCAGGCTGAAGCCTGCTTTCCAGGGAGAAACCATCCTCCTACAAGCTACTGACCCAGTATACCCAGAAGAACAGGAAAATCCAAACCACATCGACGAAATGCCAGTACCACGCGGCAAACTCAAAGCCCAAATGATGTTTCTCACTGAATTGCCCCGCTTTTGCACGGAAAAAGCAAACTGCCAAGAAAACCGTTCCCACAATGACGTGGAAACCATGAAACCCCGTCGCCATATAAAAATTAGAGGGGTAAATCCCCTGGGTAAAGCTAAAGGTAGCATGCGAGTATTCATAGGCCTGCAGAGAAGTAAAGAGGATACCCAGCAGTACCGTAATGCCAAGACCACGAACCAGATCTTTCTGGTTGCCTTCTAGCAGGGCATGGTGCGCCCAAGTGACGGTTGTACCAGAAAGCAGCAAAATTAATGTATTTAGGAACGGGATATGCCAGGGATCAAACGGCTCAATACCTTCCGGTGGCCATACCCCTTCTGCCACCGGCCAGTAACCATCCAGTTGAGCTACTGGAGCCAGCCAGGCTTTAAAAAATGACCAGAAAAACGCGGCAAAAAACATTACCTCAGAGAGGATGAAGAGCGCCATGCCTGCACGCAGGCCTCGGCGTACCACCCCGGTATGGGCATGATCAAACCGTCCCTCACGAATAACATCACGCCACCATAAACCTGCCGTCAGCAATAGCATGGCAGCAGCGGCAATCAGTACAATCTGGCCATTGGCTTTTTCATGAAAAAACAATACCGCACCAAACATCGCCGTTAATGTAGAGAAGGCGGCTACAATCGGCCAGGGGCTAGGGTTTACAATGTGAAAATCATGTCCTTTGGCAGCGCTCATGGTATCTCCGAAGTATCTGCATTAAAAAACGTATAAGACAGTGTAATTGTCCGTATATCATCGAGAGTTTTATCATGGACGATCTCCGGGTCAATAAAAAACGAGACCGGAAACTGCATTTTTTCTCCCGGAGCAAGGGTTTGGCGGTCAAAGCAGAAACACTGAATCTTATTAAAATAAATCCCCACCTCATTAGGGGTAACATTATAAATCGCCATGCCGGTGAGGGGTTTATCGGCCAGATTCTCTGCCGTAAAAAAGGCCAGGCGTTGTTCGCCAACCTTTACTTTTAGCTGTGTCTGTTCGGGCACAAAGCGCCATGCCAGGCCTTTGGCCACATCTGTATTAAACCGAACGGTTATTTCACGATCCAGGATTACCTCCGGGACATCTGCGGCCACTTGCGTGGTTCCCCCAAAGCCAGTGACACGGCAAAAGAGATTATATAGCGGAACAGAAGCAAAGGTTAGGCAGGTCATCCCCACCACCAACATGACAATGCTCCAGCCCAACCGGGCATTGCTCTTTTTTTTAGTCATCAGGAAAGTCCGCTGATTTTCACGATCGTCAGAGCAAAAAACAGCACTACCAGTGCAAGAAGAATACCTAAAAGGGTATAATTCTTAGTCCGGTTACGCCGGTGCATCTCATGATAGGGCATACTGTGTCACCCATTGGTCTACCACCAGCATCAGGAAAAGCAGGAAAAGATACAGCACGGTATATTTAAACATCCCCATATATTGCTTCCTCTCTGTGCCCTGATAGACGGTCAATGCATGCTTTATCAGGAATGCATTGAGCAAAAATGCTGAGAAAAGGTATAGGTACCCTGCCACTTCCGCGGCAAAAGGCAGCAATGTCACCATAACCAACACCACTGTGTATAATAGAATATTGAGCTTGGTATACTCCATACCGTGGGTTACAGGAAGCATGGGAATGTTCGCTCGTTTATAATCCTCAGCGCCACAGAGCGATAGCGCCCAAAAGTGGGGAGGGGTCCAGAAAAAGATGATCGCAAAAAGCAACCATGGCTCTAAGCTGAAATCGCCGGTGACTGCCACCCAGCCAATCACCGGTGGAAAGGCCCCGGCTGCCCCGCCAATCACGATATTCTGCGGTGTAGTCCGCTTTAGCCACATGGTGTAAACATGCGTATAAAAAAGGATCGCACCAAGCAGGAGCGCGGCTGCAGCAAGGTTCACCGCGACAGCCATCAGCAACACGGAGATTGTTGCCAGCACAATGCCAAATTCCAGCGCGCTTTCCGGATTGACCCGGCCTGCTGGAACAGGACGTGTTGCCGTGCGGCGCATGATGGCATCAATATCGCGGTCATACCACATGTTAATCGCGCCAGCAGCTCCTGAACCAAGGGCAATGCAGCCCACGGCTACACAGGCAATCAGCGGATGAATCGTCCCTGGGGCCAACAACAGGCCAACCAGCCCGGTAAAGACTACGAGCGACATAACCCGTGGCTTCAACAGGCTGAAGAAATCCCGAACGGTTCCCGCCGGAATCGCAATAGGGGAATCAATGGCTATGGTTTGGGATTGACTGCGCATGATTGCTTACCGCAAAGTCCTGAAATAATAATCCCACCCCCCACATAAAATAAGAAGGGGTCTAATAGGCTCGGTACCGTCAGAATCAGGGGGATTGGGTGAATGATATACCAAAATACCGTATTGACCACGCCGGTAAGCAACCAGATAAAAAGGCCGATAACGATACCCTTTTGGAAACGGCAGTTATAATTAAATGCCCGGCTGAAAACGCAATAAATGGCACTAAAAAAGACGGCAGCGATCAGGTAGGCTACCGGCATATAACTCCATTCCGGACTCTGCATTGGGCGCCAAAGGTGATTATATTGGGCGAGTACACCCTGAAACAGCTTACCCCATACCACGTAGCCAACCACATTGCCATAGACTGCCAGTAATAGCACAGCAAATACCTTGCGGCCTAGGTTACCCATCGGGCACTTTTGCTGAGCTTCTTCATTCATTCTATTGCCTAACGAGTTGCAGACTAATGTTTCACCGGTTCAACTTTTGGCTGTGTTTCAAAAGTATGGAACGGTGTCGGGGAGGGAAGTGTCCACTCTAGTGTGTCCGCGCCTTCACCCCATGGGTTGTTGCCCACTTTTTTGCCATGGGCAAAGGCCTGCCATACGACATAAAGGAAGAAAACACTTGCCCCAAAACCGATATACGAACCAATGGAAGAAATGTAATTCCACCCTGCAAACGCATCTGGGTAATCCGGAATACGACGTGGCATACCGGAAAGCCCCAGGAAGTGCTGCGGAAAGAAGGTCACGTTGGCACCAATAAAGGTCAGCCAGAAGTGAATCTTTCCCAGTGGCTCACTGTACATTTTGCCGGTCATTTTGGGGAACCAGTAATAAAAGCCCGCAAACGCCCCAAAAAGCGCACCCAGCGACATCACGTAATGGAAGTGCGCCACCACGTAATAGGTGTCATGCATGGCAATATCCATCCCGGCATTGGCCAGCACCACCCCGGTGACACCGCCAATGGTAAATAGGAAGATGAAGCCGATCGCAAACAGCATCGGGGTTTTAAAGCTGATAGAACCACCCCACATTGTGGCAATCCAGCTAAAAATTTTAATCCCTGTCGGCACGGCGATCACCAACGTGGCAAAGGTGAAATAGAGCTTAGTACCCGTGGTCAGACCGGTGGTAAACATGTGGTGCGCCCACACCACAAAGCCAACCAGACCAATGCTCGACATCGCTACCACCATCCCCAGATAGCCGAACACCGGCTTGCGGGAGAAGGTGGAAACTACCTGGCTGATGATACCAAAGGCCGGGAGAATAATAATGTACACTTCCGGATGGCCAAAGAACCAGAACAAATGCTGGAACAAGATGGGGTCACCACCACCCGCCGGGTTAAAGAAGGATGTACCAAAATTACGGTCAGTCAGCAACATGGTGATTGCACCACCCAGTACCGGCAGAGAAAGAACCAGCAGGAAGGCAGTCACCAGGATTGACCACGGAAAGAGCGGCATCGCAAACAGGCGCATACCCGGTGCACGCATATTAAAGATCGTCACGATGAAATTAATCGCCCCGAGAATAGAGGATGCTCCGGCCATATGCAGACTGAAAATTGCCATATCCACGGCCATACCACCATGGGCTGTTGCACCACTAAGTGGGGGATATAATGTCCACCCCGTTCCCGCGCCTCCATCGGCAAAAGCAGAGCCCAGCAGCATGATAAACGAGGTCACCAGCAGCCAGAAGCTGATGTTATTCATCCGGGGAAAAGCCATATCCGGTGCACCAATCAAGAGAGGCACAAACCAGTTGCCAAACCCCCCAATGAGCGCTGGCATAATCATAAAGAACACCATGATAAGCGCGTGCGCCGTCAAAAACACATTATATAAGTGATAATTTCCATGGAAATACTGATCGCCCGGTGCGGCCAGCTCCATACGTAAGGCCACAGAAAATGCACCACCAACCAGCCCTGCCATAATAGCAAAAACCATATACATCGTGCCGATGTCTTTATGGTTGGTGGAGTAAGCCCAGCGCTTCCAGCCTTTTGGAGCGTGATCGTGGTGATCGGAAGAATGTGCGTTGCTCATGATAATTCCTGAATAATGATTGGTTAGTTTACTTCAGCCACTTTATAAGGCGCAGTTAACATGTCACCGGCAAATTTTTGCTGTGCCTCTGCCACCCAGGTGTTAAATTCCTCTTTGGAGACGGCATGAATAACCACCGGCATAAAACCATGATTGGTACCGCATAGCTCAGAACATTGCCCGTAATAAACACCGGGCTTATCAATGCGCACCCAGGTTTCATTCAGGCGACCGGGAACGGCATCCGTTTTTATCCCCAGGGCAGGCACCGCCCATGCATGAATAACATCTGCAGCAGCAATCTGTACACGAATGGTGGTATCAACCGGTAATACTACTTCATTATCTACTTCCAGCAGGCGTTTCCCACCTTCCGGTAAATCCGCTTCCTGGAGCATGTAGCTATCATAAGAAAAATTCCCGTTATCCGGGTATTGATAGCCCCAATACCATTGGTAACCCACTACCTTCAGCGTCATTTCCGGTTCCGGAATATCAGATGCTTCGCGAATAATGCGATAACTGTTAATAAAAATCGTCAGAAGGATCAGAACCGGTATTGTTGTCCACACAATTTCCAGTAAGGTATTGTGTGCATTTTTACTGGGCTTGGGATTCGCTTTCTCATTAAAGCGCAGGCAAACCACCACCAGCAGAACCAGCACAAAAATACTTACTCCGGAAATGACATACATCAGCAAACCATTGTGCAACCATGATAACTTCTCCATTACCGGAGAAGCCGGCTCCTGAAGCCCTAACTGCCAGGGCTCAGGTGCGGCCGCCAAAACCGGCATTGCGACTACGATTGTGACGAGCATCAAAAAAGAAGTAAAAAGAACTTTGCGCATAACAAATACTTGCGATTACCTTTACAATACGAAAAATTACGCTCTATATACTTAATGCCCATACCAATGGCAAGTACTTAGGACGAATAACAGGTTAGGACGATGACAAATTCACTTACAACACTTCACACGTTGTTTTTTGACCATACTGGATTAGATCACAACCGTGTCCAGGGTATTATAGGAGATGCGCTGGGAGGAATGGATGATGGTGAATTATTTCTGGAATACAGCCAATCGGAAAGTCTGGTCTTTGATGACAACTGTTTAAAGAGTGCGACATTTGATACTTCCAGAGGGTTTGGGCTGCGCTCTGTGCTGGGGGAGGGGACGGCCTACGCCCATTCCACGGATCTTTCAGAAGCCAGCCTGAAACGGGCGGCCGATGTTGTTCAGGCTGTCAGAGCAGGACATAATGGTTCGGCCAATGTGATTCCGGCTCCAGCGGCTGTCACCGTGCACCATTATCCGGATATCAACCCGCTTCAGGAAGTGGATTTTACACAAAAAACAAGACTTTTACAGGAAATTGACGCGTATTTACGTGCGAAGGATAGTCGGGTACGGCAGGTCAGCGTTTCACTCAGCGGCGAATGGCAGGCGGTACTGATTCAGCGTGAAGATGGGCAGGAAGTAGGCGATATTCGCCCTCTGGTTCGGCTCAATATCTCCGTGGTAGTGGAAGAAAACGGGAATATGGAGCGTGGCAGCTACGGCATGGGTGGCCGCCAGCCCTACGGCCCATTTATCGCGGAAGCCCAATGGAAGAAAGCCGCAGACGAAGCGTTACGGCAGGCGTTGGTGAACGTATCGGCTAAGCCGGCACCGGCCGGAGAGATGACGGTAGTGGTAGGGCCTGGCTGGCCGGGCGTCTTGCTGCATGAGGCAGTAGGGCACGGTCTGGAAGGTGATTTCAACCGCAAAGGGACCTCCGTATTTTCTGGCCGAATCGGAGAACGGGTGGCTGCCCCGGGCGTCACCGTGGTGGATGATGGTACGTTGCCAGACCGGCGCGGCTCGCTGAGCGTGGATGATGAAGGGACACCTGCCGGACGTACGGTATTAATCGAGAACGGTATCCTGAAAGGGTATATGCAGGATCGCCTGAATGCCCGCCTGATGGGCGTGAGTCCCACGGGGAATGGCCGTCGGGAAAGCTTTGAGCACCAGCCGATGCCGCGCATGACCAATACGTGCATGCTCAGTGGTGACCGTGACCCGGAAGACATCCTGAAATCGGTTAGGCATGGATTATACGCCGTTAATTTTGGCGGTGGACAGGTGGATATTACCTCCGGACGGTTCGTGTTCTCCGCCTCAGAGGCCTATATGATTGAAGACGGCAAGATTGGTGCTCCCGTCAAAGGCGCGACATTAATTGGCAACGGGCCAGACGTGATGCAGAAAATTACCGCCGTAGGCAATGATATGCAGTTAGACCCGGGGATCGGCACCTGTGGCAAGGATGCCCAGAGCGTTCCTGTGGGCGTCGCCCAGCCCACCCTGCGCATTCAGGGGATGACCGTGGGCGGCACTGAAGTATGAAAACAAAAAAGAAAAGGCTGCCATAGTGCGAACACTATGACAGCCTCCGTGCTTCAGAAGGGGTAAACCCGTTTCCTCTTCAAGAGGAATTCCTTAAATGAACTGGAAGCTTTCGCTTGTCAGGTGCAGTTCTTCACCACCTGCCGCGGTAATCACCAGCGCATCATCTTCATCAAAGACAATCGTTACGGTGTTTGTGCCCTGCGTCACGCTTTGTGCTTTTGTCAGCAGGTCTTCCAGATCGGTGACACCCAGATCCACACGGATCACGTCACCATATTCAAAATCGCGGATATCGGTCAGGCCATCGCCAGAGCGGTGCACGAAGATATCCAGACCTTCACCACCAAACAGAATGTCATCGCCTTTACCGCCATCCAGGTAATCATGTCCCAGATCACCAAACAGAATGTCGTTGCCATCATTGCCGAAGACATCATCTTCGCCCTGACCGCCACGTACTGTGTCATTGCCTTCGTTACCGCGCACATTATCATCCCCGGCATTACCTTGAACAAAGTCATTGCCTTCACCACCATACAGGTTATCCAGACCATCATCACCAAGGACAATATCGTTGCCTTTATCACCGTAGACGTCATCATTACCATTATTACCACGCAGATAATCACCGTCCTGACCACCACGAATCGTATCTTCGCCCTGGCCACCGTAAATGGCATCACTACCGGCACACCCAAACAGCAGGTCGGCGCCTTCGTTACCGTTAATCAGGTCTTCACCCGCACCGGCAAACACCGTATCGCGACCTTGACCCGCTTCAATAATATGATTTCCATAGTTGACAGAGAAGAAATCACTGCCATCCTTTAAAAATATAAAGCTGTCCGGAAAGTTTTCATCAGTAATCGTAATGTTATCCCTGCCATCCGTAGCCGTATAAATGCTTTCAATAAAAGGGCTTTTTAGCTTTAGAAGCTCGCCGTATGAAATATCTACCATCTTCTCTCCCCCCTACACTTGTAGGATTTTGTTAGAATGTGTGTTGCCCCCCAGCAACACACGGGACGAGGATGTAACATGACTGCAACAGCATGTCTAGCAAAATTTTAACTATATTTTATTATTTTTTGAAAAATAAGCTAAAAACACAGTTTCCAAGGGTGTTAAATGGCATAGGCGTAGTCATAGCACTCCCGCACCGCCGCCAAATGTGCCAGTTTTGCTATAAGCCCCAGCACCGGGCAACCGCCATGTAGCGCATCAGGAGCCTCTTTATCCCCTTCACAGGCATGACCAAATGTCATTCCCGGACTATTCAGATTACTATATGCATCCCGATGCTCATTCAGCCGGTAGTTGCATCCCACCGGCGCTCCGCCTACCATATAAATAAGAGATTCCGCTACCTGCCCATTGATACGGTCAGCCGTTGGGACACCTTCCTGGATAATGACTTCCGCGTTGCTTACCCCTTGTTTTATAACATCCATACTATGCCGGGCTTTTTTATTAATGGAGAGAACATCCTCGGCATTACGTGCCGTCATGATACCCATACCGTAAGTGCCATAATTTGATTTTATAAAAACATAAGGCGTTTCCTTTACGCCATATTCTTCGTACTTACGGGCAATACGGGCAATCGTGCGCTCTACCCCCATTGCCACACACTCCAGGCCATTACGTTCCCGGAAGTTAATCTTCCCGCATTTATGTGTATATGTAGAGAGTAACCAGTGATCGATGCCAAATTCCGCCCCAAACAGGCGTACTACATCGTTATATGCATCAAAATGTGTCGTCTTTCGCCGCTTGTACCATCCCAACGAAGGATCCGGCAGGATGGGTTGCCGTATACCGCTTACTATCTCTGGAGTTCCTCCTGTCATGTCATTATTCAGCAGGATCAGGTCTGCCACCAGGCCATTGACCACCAGCTGGTCATCCTGACGAGAGAGGGGAGAGAACAGAATCGTACTACCTTCTGCGGTTTCTAGTGGCATCTCCTCATTAATACCTGGTGCAGTAAGCTGCACCCGATAGCCTGCCTGCTGCAAAAGACCGGAAAGTACAAAGAGATTCTCCGGTAATAGCGGTTACGGGTATGATTTTCACCAATGATCAGTATCGTTTTGGCATTAGGATAATAGGTCTGCACGTATTGCTTCGCTTGTTCCACCGCGATTTTTCGTGCTTCCAGCGATAGAATGTTAAACCCGGCGGGAAAGAGGTTTGTATCTACCGGGGCAATCTTAAACCCGGCATGGCGTATATCCACGGAAGTATAAAAAAACGGGATACTCTGGCGTTGCTGCGCCAGCAACCATTCCTCTATTTTACTACCGTGCGTTGTCAGCAAGCTGCCAATATATTTACGAATATCCACGCCGTTATCTCTCCATAACACCCTGCCAGCAGGCCAATGCTGCCAAAGCGGCAGTTTCTGCTCTTAGCACCCGCGTACCAAGGCTCACCGGAACAACATAAGGTTGTGATCGGATCATTTCAACCTCATGGTCCGAAAATCCACCTTCCGGGCCAATCAGGATGCCAGCGCCATGAAAACGCTGTGGTTCAGCCGCCAGGACACGCAAAATCCCTTGATCCTGACGCGCTTCATCACAGAAGAGCAGGGGGGTATCAATCGGCCATGCGCTTAATACCTCGGACAGTTCCAGCAGTGGTTTGCATTCCGGGACGGTCAGACGTTCACATTGTTCGGCGGCTTCCTGCACCTGTGACTGCATACGTTCTGCATTGATACGGCGTACCACGGTGCGTTCCGTCAGTACGGGCTGCAAAACGGAAGCCCCCAGCTCGGTTGCTTTTTGCACCAGAAAATCCAGCGGCCCATGCTTAAGCGGGGCAAAGAGCAGCCGGATATCCGATTCATCAACCTGCGCCCGTACAGCGCGTTCTGCCATGGCACTGGCGTGCTTTTTTCCGACTTCTGTTAAGCTTGCTTCCCACTCCCCATCCTTGCCGTTGAAAATCAGGAAGCGGTCTGATACCTTGAGGCGCATCACATGGCACAGGTAATGCGCCTGCGATAGCTCCAGCAAGACAGAAGCGCCCGCACAAAGCGAAGAGGGTACAAACACACGGATTTTACGTACATATGCCATCAAACATCCCCCACGCCATGCCAGATAAACTCCGACAATATATATCACTCTGCCGGCTGGATCGTCCTACCGGTATCTGGCTGTTGCTCTGGCCCTGCCTCTGGGCCATTCTCCTAAGCAGTACCTCGCCCACAGTAGCATTAAAACTGATGGTATTGTTTGCTGCCGGGGCCGTATTCATGCGCTCTGCGGGCTGCATTATCAATGACATCATTGACCGTAAACTAGATCGGCAAGTGGCCCGTACCCGTAGCCGCCCACTGGCCAGTGGTGCCATCAGCATAAAAGAAGCGGTAACACTCTGTCTCTTCCTGCTTCTGTTAGCCTTTGGTATCCTGCTGTTGCTTAATCGGCTGGCAATTATCATTGGTGTCCTTTCGCTCATTCCCATTGCGTTATACCCTTATATGAAACGGTGGACAAAATGGCCACAGGCTTTTTTGGGTCTGACCTTCAATATTGGGGCGTTAATGGGCTGGGCTGCCAGCACCGGGGAGGTTCCAATGGAAAGCGGCCTGCTATTTGCTGCGTGCTTCTTCTGGACATTAGGCTATGACACCATTTACGCTCATCAGGATATGGAGGATGATCTGAAAGTGGGAATTCATTCCACAGCGATCACGTGGGGGCAGCATTCCCGCGTTATGATCTATAGTTGCTACCTGCTAATGCTCCTGCTACTGGTAATCATTGGAGTACGCATGGAGATGCTATGGTCATATCACCTGATGCTGGGGGTACTGTTCCTGGTGTTCACGCATCAGGTGCTTCGCACCAATCTTACTGACCCGGCAGATTGCTTGCGGCAATTCAAATTACAAAACCACATTGGCTGGGTTTACCTGTTAGGCATTGCGATGGGGAAGGGACTCATCTAACCAGTTGTCACACGTTAAAAACACGCTATACTCTGCGGCATGACAAACAGAAAGAAGCATAGTGGCGAGCACGGTGAAGTTATCATCAAAAAATACCCGAATCGTCGGCTATATGACACGCACGCCAGCCGATATGTAACGCTGGATGATCTGTGTATCCTAGTTAAAAAGGGTGTGGATTTTAAAGTAGTGGATGCCCGTAGCGAAGAGGACATCACCCGCACCATCTTAACGCAGATTATCTTTGAGCTGGAGCAGAAGGGCTATAACCTGATGCCCACGGCGTTCCTCCGTCAGATCATTGCGTTCTATGATGAGCAATCGCGCTCGGTGCTGTATAACTACCTGGAAAATATGATGTCGCATATCAAGGCACAGCAAACAGCCATGCCCGGCACTGACCCCATGGCGATGTTCCGCCAGTTTGAGGAAATGGGCAAGCAGAATATGGATATCTTTGAACAAACCATGAACATGTTTGCGCAGTTCAACCCCATGATGCCTACCGGACAAGATTCCAGTAAGAAATCCAAGAAATAATAGGGATGTTCACCTTTTTTCTCTTAACGGTCATATGCTGGATGATCGCGATATTTATTGCTCTGCCTATTGGCGTCAAAATACCGGACAGTGTAGAAAAAGGGCATGCCTCCAGCGCGCCCAGTAACCCATATCTGGGTTTAAAACTTATTCTCTCATTACTCATTGCGATGGTGATGGCGTGGGTATTACAGCGCTGGGCGATTCCGTGGTTTGACGATCAACCAGCACACGCGGGTCTTCTCTGATTCCCAGCATCACATCGTGCATAAAAATCTGACGCACACGCTTCCGGATGGTTTCCTTATCTACAATATCCTGTTTTCCTTTTTGAATGATTATCCATGGGTCTTCCCATAAAACTACGCCATAATCCAGATTATTTAGTAGCATGTGCACTTGTTCCAATGGCACCAATACCGGATGGCTGGCACGCGTGACAGTATATGGTGAAAGCCGGTAAACAAATACATCCATCTCCATCACCTGTTCCGGTGAGACAGATGTGGAAGGAAAGATATTTGAGCGTTTTGCCAAAAAGTAGCCGACATTACCCTGTACCCCCACGCGCATTTCCTGCGGCAAAGTATTAAGATAGGCCGAAGCTTTCTGCCGTGCCTCGCTCTGGTAGGCCCATTCCATATCATGGCGGAAAAAAAGAGGTGCGTTTTGTTGGATATAACGACCGGTATAGAGCAGAAAGCTAATGAGTATAACAACGCAGATTGCGCCCTGAATATATAAAGCCGTCTTACGCCAGCACCAGGTAGCCAGAAATGCCGCAGAAGCCACCACGAGGCAGACGATAATATTTGCCGAATGATAAACATAGGGTTTCTTGGGGATACTCAGTTCAGAAAGGTAATTTGCCAGGAAATCTGCCCCGGCAGGCAAAAGAAATATTCCGGCAGCAATCGGGGGAAACACCAGAAAGAAACCCAGCAATGCCCCTAAATAACCCAGATTGACTGGATGCGTAATGAGCGCCCAAAAAACCTGTAGAATTTGTGGATAAGGTTCGTAAATCCAACGATAGCGTGAAAAGCCTTCCGCTTCTTTCCCTAATAGCATCGGATGTATGCTGGCACCAAACCATGGCATAATCGCCGTAAATACAGCAATAAAAAACCCAATCCCTATCAATGCCGTTAACCAACCAAATCCCCATTCGCGATGATACCACCCCCAGAGCAGCCCAAACCCGGCTACCGCCGCTCCCATATGTTCCTTCGTCAGCAGTAATAGTAGCATCGTCAAGAGGAACCAACGTTTCCGGCCTGTCACCACTGTCCAGTAAGCAAACGCAAAGAGTGGCATTGCAATGGTATTTTCCTGCAGGCTATAAGTGAGGTTATAATGCGCAAACGGGTTACAAAGGAGTATAACCAGCCACACACACGAACCAGGCCGACTGTAGCCAAATCGACGGCATACTGCATAAACTGGAATAACCACCAGCGATACAACCAGCACGTGAATGACCAACAGAATCTCAATATGAAAATGTGCCAAGCGGAAGAGGGGAGCAAAAATAAAAATCAGTGGTGAGAAATGGAAGCTCAGCCAAGGTGTTGTTAGGTCATATGGGTAACTGAGTGAACTAAGCGGTATGTGCCACTGCCCGGCATACCAGAGAATCTGAACAAATGCCCCCAGATCCCCACTGGCATACGCATAGCCATAATAAATACTAAAGCTTTGCAATAAATAATATAGGACGATAACACTGTAGATTCCGCCAATGAGTAGCGTATCGCGCTTTGTCCATATTGGTATGTGAAGGGCTAGTTCCGAAAGGGAGTGGTGTAAGTTCTTAAAAAATATGAAGGAGTTTTTTTTCATGGGATCGTGGGGTGTTATCTTCAGGCAAGGAAACCCACAAGCTGATGTACTTCCTGCAAAGTCACTTCGGATAGTTTTCTTGATTTATCAGCGCCTTCTTCAAGAATACTCATAAGATAAGTACGTTCATCCCTGATAAGCCGTTGGATTTCAGTACTGATAGGGGAGAGAGTGCTTACGGCCACATCAGCCAATGCTTCCTTGAATTCCTTATTTCCGGCATTGGCAAATGGTTTCTGCGCTTCTTCAACACTCACATCTTGTAACGCGGCAAGAATGGTCAACAGGTTGGAAATTTCCGGGCGCTTTTCCGCGTCATAATAGATGCCGTCAAACTCCATATCTGCCTTGGCTTTCATGATTTTCCTACGGATCGTATCGGCATCGTCCGTCAGGTGGATACGCGAAAAGTCCGATTCGTCGGATTTGCTCATTTTCTTTGACCCATCCCGCAGGCTCATCACACGCGTCGCCCCGCCCAGGATCAATGGTTCCGGCAGTGGAAAAACATCCTGATTATACGCACGGTTAAACGCCCCGGCGATATCGCGCGCCAGCTCCAGATGTTGCTTCTGATCCTCGCCCACCGGTACATGTGTGGCCTTGTACAGCAGGATATCCGCCGCCATCAGTACGGGATAGGAGTAGAGGCCCAGCACGGCATTTTCACGGTGCTTCCCGGCTTTTTCCTTGAACTGCGTCATACGGTTGAGCCAGCCCAGCGGGGTGTGACAACCCAGAATCCACGCCAGTTCGCTATGGCCGGGCACTGCAGACTGGTTAAAAATAATTGAACGCTTTGGATCAACACCACAGGCGATATAGGTTGCGGCCGTCGTCAGAATACTTTCCCGCAATGCTTCCGGATTCTGGAAAACAGTGATCGCGTGCAGATCCACGATGCAATAGATGCAGTGATGCGAATCCTGCATACGTACCCATTGACGAATCGCGCCCAGATAATTCCCCAGATGCAGATTCCCCGTGGGCTGTACGCCGGAGAACACCAGACCTTCTTTTTGATTCCCTGCCATAATGGCGGGCAACTTAGCAGAAAGCTGGACAAGAATAAACGAGAGAAATACACTAAAGGGCATGATACGCGCACTATATTGTTTACTCTTAGTTTTCATAATGGGAACGCCAATACACGCATTGGCCTCAGACCCTCCGTGGAGTGAAGAAGTGCTCTGCGATATATCCGCAACCATCACAGGAACCGGCTATGAGGAAATAACAGACCCATCATTCAGTCAGCCGGAAATCGAACCTGTTATTTATGTACGCATAGAGAGTATATCCAATCATGACCAGAACAGTAGCATTAGCATTAACGCCTGCCATGCTTACTACGGTAGAATCGGGCAACAGAATGGTTTTCGTTTGTGTGGGAATCCTACGCCTAAATTAGAAACATTTATAGCTGGCACCACCATTCAGGGAATCGTTGGGAAGAGTATTGGGCTTGGCCGCTATTGCATTGAGCAGATTGAAGTGAAGTAGGTATATCCTTCTAATACAATACTTTATTGCTATATTTGGTGGAAACTCGGTCATTCGAGGATTTTTATATCCTTAATCTTTATGAATCTTGATTATATTTTATAATTCAATATAATAACGGAATCTTTTTCAAATACCTAATAGGTTACTATACAAGGTATCCTGTTGGGTACGTGTATAGTGAATGCATCACTACATTATTAAAACGGAAAGGGGCAATTATGTATTTAATCGCCTTTTTTTGCCTTTTTATAGGCTTTGTTCCCGTTCTACTAGGCTACAAAGAGCCGCTATGGTGGGCGTTCCTGCTGTCTGCGGCATTTGCCCTAGGACGGCTACTAGATCCCAGGATGCAAAAGCCAGGAGTGCCCTTATTTATCGGGCTCTGCCTAATCGCATATGCGATAGGAGCAGTAGTTAGGCAGTCTGGGATACCACTTATAGACTCCTCCTTTAAATTTTCCCCGATCTTTTTCCCGGGGATAATTGGGATATGGTTTCTTTTAGTGGCCGGGGGCCGACGGAATAGAGGAGAATAGCTCCTCTGTATGTTGTCCTAATCAGGAAATCGTTCTGATTAGGACTTTTTCCTGTATATACTCATATCTCCATATCTATTTCCTGATCGTTATATTTTCCATAATATACATTATGCGCCAAATGATCTTGGCACATGCGCTATAATTCTTGCATTTGCACACAAACACCATAAAATGTCCTCCCCTTGATCAACAGAGCTAGGAGCTTAATGTGTCATACAATATCGCCGTCGTCGGTGCGACGGGAAATGTCGGCCGTGAAATGCTGGAAACGCTGATAATGCGCGATTTTCCTGTGGGAAAAGTCTATGCGCTGGCCTCCGAACGTTCGGTGGGGAAAAAAGTCAGCTTTGGCGATACCAAGACACTGCCAGTCGAAAACCTGGCTACCTTTGATTTCTCTAAAGTGGATATTGGCCTGTTCTCCCCCGGTGCCAGTGTCTCTAAGGAATATGCGCCGAAGGCTGCGGCGGCAGGTTGCGTGGTCATTGATAACACCTCTTATTTCCGCATGCAGGAGAACATCCCGCTTGTTGTGCCGGAGGTGAACCCGGAAGCGCTGAAGAATTTCGCCAAAACGAATATCATCGCCAACCCCAACTGCTCGACGATTCAGATGGTGGTGGCACTGAAGCCGCTGCATGATGCGGCAAAGATCAAGCGTGTGGTGGTCTCTACCTATCAGTCGGTCTCCGGCGCCGGTAAAGACGCGATGGACGAACTGTATGATCAAACCAAGCGACTCTATGTGCATGAAAAAATGGAGCCGACCAAATTCACCCGGCAGATCGCCTTTAATGTGATCCCGCATATCGACGTCTTTATGGACGGTGGCGATACCAAGGAAGAATGGAAAATGCGCGTGGAAACACAAAAAATCCTGGATCCTAATATCGCGGTTTCGGCTACTTGCGTACGTGTACCGGTATTTATCGGCCATGCTGAATCGGTCAATGTGGAGTTTGAGACCCCCCTCTCCCCGGATCAGGCACGGGAAATCCTGCAAGAGGCCCCCGGCATTATCCTGAATGATAGTCCGGATGATTTGCGTTATACTACGCCCCTGGAAAGCGTTGGCGAAGAGGCCGTGTATGTCTCACGCATCCGCAAAGACCCTTCCAACCCGAATGCCCTGAACATGTGGATAGTAGCGGATAACCTGCTGAAAGGCGCGGCGCTGAATGCCGTACAGATTGCCGAAACCCTTATCAGCCAATATGGCTTAAAGGCAAAGGCAGCGGCATAAAAGAGCCGGGTTTACGGTTCCCGCTTGTCATGGCGAGGCTTTGCGGTTATAACGCTTCCGCGCCAATTCTGGTATCATGGCGGAGTAGCTCAGCTGGTTAGAGCAGCGGAATCATAATCCGCGTGTCGGGGGTTCGAGTCCCTCCTCCGCTACCATTTTCCTACAATTTCCTGTATCCCTGCTATAATAACTTGCTAGCGTATTAATAACTAGTTAATATAACAGGCTGTTAACTAACCAGAAACAGCATGTTATGCCACCAGAAAGCGCAAAAGAGCCATCATTCCGTATTGAAGTCCTGACTCCACAGGATACGAGTAATCCATTAATTCAAGAATACCTTGAACTACGTGCAAAAGTGTTCACAACGTTTTTTGGGAAAACGCCTTATGACAAAGCAGATGCCCATGATCAAGCAGCAAACACGCGCTTTATCCTGGCGATTGACAATAAATCTGGCAAGGTTGTGGGTGGTAAGCGCATTATGATCCATGAGCCCGGTGACACCGATCTCTCCGTCACATCAAAATGGCCGGAATTAAATAGACAACTTACACATTTTCCAGGGATGAAATTCGTAGAGCATTCCGGCATGCTATCAGACCCTCCTAATAAAGATATTTTGGATACACTAACGCTAAAGGCTCTGGAGATTGCTAAAACAGAGAACGCGGACGTCTTTCTCGGTGTTGGCATCTCTAAAACGCAAAAAAATGCTCTTTCTAAAGGGGCCATCCCCTATTTCTTTAATCTCTGCTCCGGACAAAATATTGATTGCCACGTAATGGGAAACGCCGTGGCAATGGATCCCTCTAATGAGCAAGGCGCCGTCGGTTATTTGGTCGTTAATCCCCTCTCGCCTCAGGCACGGGGCAATATCTATGCTTCTATCGCCCTGGAGGAGCAAATTGCCTTCTTAGAAATCAGCAGGCAGGCATCTCAGTTGCCTGAGTCTAAAAAAGTGAATGATTGTATTAAAGATTTATTGGACTTCTATGTGGAAATACGCCGCGGCGCGATTGATACAACCGCGAAAACACTGGAGAGGATGAAACAAAATGGAATAAGCGCCAATAATCCCTACATTGTATATGGAAGCTTTCCGAAAGCGATGCTCGCATTGGAGGAACGCACCCATAGTACACTTCTCTCCAGAGAACAACGTGAAGAACTCAACACACTAAACAATGAAGTGCTAAAAGCCATAGAAAATCTCGTCAAACGCTTAATTGACGAACAGGAGCAAAAAAACGATACAAGAATTGCTACGATTAGAGCATATGGAGAATCGCTGAATCCGGGCAAAAATCTACACGAGGTATTGGAACATAACCTTATGGCAAATAAGCTAAATAGCATGATCCCAGCAGGGGCTGCACATGGCAGATAGTAGTATGAATATTAACCAGGAGCTTGATTATGGCAAATTCTAAAAACCTTTCTGCGTTGCATTACTCCGGCTTGGCCAGGGCGTAGGTGAGGATTTTATAGGCCAGTTTGGCGGCCAGAAAGTCGCAGGCGTGCAGGTGTTTTTCCGGGGCCAGCTCGTTAATGTCCGCCCCCACGATCTCACAGGCCTCGGCAGCCGCACGGATGATCTTCACCGCGTCCGGCCAGAACAGGCCGCCCGGCTCCGGGGTGCCCGTGGCAGGCATTACGCTGCCATCAAACCCATCCAGATCAAAGGTGAGATACACCGGCTTCCCTTTCAACGGAGCCAGCATTGCCTCAATATTCCATAATTCCCTGTCCTTGCCCCAGAAAATATGAATGCGGTCGCGGTTAGCCTCCAGAAACGGAATTTCTCCGGCAGAAATGTTACGAATCCCTACGGATACCAGCGTGATATGCTCATAATCCAAACAACGCCGCAGTGCGGCCGCATGGGAGTAATGCTCGCCCTCGTAACCATCACGCAGGTCAGCATGCGCATCAAAATGCAGGATTGCCAGATTATTATACCGCTCCGCAAACGGGCGTATACTCCCTGCCGTAATAGAGTGCTCTCCACCAAAGACAAATGGGAATTTCCCATCATCCAACACCTGCTTGACAATTTTTTCCAGTTGCTGAAGCGCTTTGGGGATATGGTCATTAATCTCCGGATGCTTTAATGTTACCAAGCCAAATTGGCGATACGGCTCGCACCAGTATTCCTCATCAAACAATTCTACCTGGTGCGATGCTTTAAGCATCGCTTTTGGCCCTTTAGCCGTGCCACCGCCATAACTGACCGAAGCTTCCAGCCCAAAAGGAATAATAACCGCATCCGCATATTCATACGGAATAGCCTCTTCCTTTGGTAGACCCAGAAAACCCTTTTTGGATGACATGCACTTCACGGAGCTGCCTTAGCCTGTAAATAGTTTAGAATATTCTTGTTTTTTACGCTTTTTCCAGTGGCCGCGATGGTAGGCATCGCTAGCCAGCAGTGGCAGAACACTAGTCGCCTCGGCATAGACCATCTGCTCATACGCGATATCTACCTTCCCCCAAGAACAGGCTTCCTTCAGCGTGGAACTGGAACACGCACCATCACGCGTATCCGCCACGGTAATCTGGATAGCATATTTATGCATTTCCACTTCTTCACCAATAACTTCAGCGCAGACTACCGTATCCTGCACGAAGTTCTTGGGCACACCGCCTCCAATCATCAGCAGGCCACTTGTGCCAGCTTTAATCTTAATCTCTGTCAGTTCACGGAAATCACGAATAGAGTCAATGGTCAGGTGAGCATCCGGTTTTTTTACCTGATGCAGCACCAGCCCAAAACCGGCGGAAGAATCGGTGAATGCCGGACAGAAAATGGGTACATTATGCTCATAGGCCAATTGCACCAGCGAGTCTTTCTTTTTGGCATTGCCATTGGCCAGCCAGCGCCCCATTTCATAGATGAATTCACGGGAGCTATACGGACGCGCTTCCAGACCGTCTGCAATCTCACAGAGCGTACGATCACAGTGCTGGAGGTCTTCCTCGTCAATATAGGTATCATAGATACGGTCGATATACAGATCACGCAGCTGGCGATCATCTACCTGTGGGCTACCCTGATAATGCTTGAAGCCCAACGCCTCAAAGAAATCCATATCCACGATGCTGGCTCCTGTAGCCACAATGGCATCCACCATGTTGTTCTTGATCAGGTCGGCATAGAGCTTCATGCAGCCCCCTGCTGATGTCGACCCGGCCAGCGTCAGGAAAATAGAGCATTCCTTATCCTGTAGCATACGGTTGTAAATATCCGCCGCGCGCGCCAGATCCCGCGAGGTAAAGGACATCTGGTTCATCGCGTCAATAATTGGCCGGGCATCAAACGATGTAATGTCGATATGCTCGACTGTTTTGGATAATAGCTCTGATTTCAGGTCAGCAGCTTGTTTCAGGTTTGATTGACTCATCACTCACTCCATCGTGCAGAAATTAAATATGGGGAAAACTACGCCTAAGCCGCAATGACTTCAAGCGGTTCCTGTGAATGGACACCACTATACATTGTCATCAACGGGGCATCACTCACCCATGCCAGATCGTTTTCGGCGGCAAATCCATTGAAACGCGTGGCCAGCGTACGGCCATAAGCCCCAAGCTGCCCTACTTCAATGTAATCCCCTTCCCGCACATCTTCTGGCAGGTAAAAAGGTCCTTTCATGAAATCCAGCGTGTCACAGGTCGGCCCGAAGAAACTGAACGGGATCACTTCCTTCTGTGCCACACCACTTTCCGGGCGAATCAGTTTTACCGGAAAAATGAAATGCGGTGTCCCTGCATCAAACAGGCTGCCATAGGTGCCATCATTGATATACAGGCGATCACCTTTACGCAGCTCCACCTTCACAATCACCGAGCCACTTTCTGCCACCAACGCACGGCCAGGCTCACACATTAATGTCATCTCCTTACTGCCGCGAATTTTAGCAAACTCCTCATGTATCGCCGCGAAGAAGTGATCCATCTCCGGCGGCATCATCCCCGGATAGATAGAAGGAAAACCACCACCCACATCCAGCGCATCTACTTTCACCTTTGATTCACGGATAACTTTCGCTGCCATACGAATGGCAATACGGTAGGCATCCGGGTGCATGCACTGCGACCCCACATGGAAACATATACCAAGACTTACGGCATGCGAACGCGTAGCCCTCAATAGCTCTGCTGCTTCTTTCAATGTAGCACCAAACTTGTCTGCCAGGTTTAACTCCGCATACGTATTCGGAATCGCCAGGCGCACATAGAGATTCAAATCGTTTGCCTGATTCGTCTCTTCAAGAATTTTTTGCAATTCTTCTTTACTATCCAGAGAGAAATCCCGTACACCGTATTCATGGTAGGCCTCACGAATCGCCCGACGTGATTTGATCGTATGCATGAAATGCAGATGTGCCTGCGGCAGCACCTCATGCACCAGGCGAATTTCTTCCAGTGACGCCACATCAAATGAGGTGATGCCCAGCTGGTAGAGTTGCTTCAGGATGCACGGCTCCGGGTTGGTTTTTACCGCATACAGCACCTTCCCCTGAAAATGCGATTGAAAAAAGCACGCAGCTTTATCCACGGCACCAGGGCGAAAAATATGTAACGGATTATCCGGACGCGCAGAAAGAACTAAGGAACTGATACTTTGTAACTTTTCCATTGCATAAAGCCTCGCAAGAATTGTTAACCCAAAAAAGTCAAACTGCTAATCCTTGCAAAGCTTCGGCATTAGCGCGAGGGTCATTATACCATAAGGACCCCTGTGTAAACAGAAAAATCATACTAATGGTGTTTTTTGGCAAATCCGGCTGTGCCAAGAATACAAGAAATATTGTCTAAAATACTTCTTCTACGCCGCTTTGCTTCAGCTGTACCGTAACATGAGCCTTCAGATGCTCTAAGCCATCCTCAGACGCCGCTTCGCAGCGCACCACCAGCGCTGGCTGGGTATTAGAAGCCCGCAGCAGCCACCAACCCTCCGGCAAATTAACCCGCAGCCCGTCCACATCGTTATAACCAATCCCCTCAGCATCCAGTCGGGCTTTCACCTCTTCCGGCACGTCAAATTTGCGTTCATCCGGACACTCCACACGGACTTCCGGCGTATTGCAGGTACTGGGCAGCGCATCCATCCGTGCCGTGATACTATCTGCCGACTGCGCGGCGATATTAAGCAGGCGAACAGCGGCATAGAGCCCGTCATCATAGCCGTCGTTACGGTCAGCAAAGAAGATATGTCCACTCATCTCCCCAGCCAGCTTCGCTCCCGTCTCACCCATTTTAGACTTAATCAGAGAGTGTCCGGTTTTCCACATCAGCGGTTCTCCACCTGCCTGCACCACATGGTCAAATAACACCTGGCTGGCCTTCACATCCGCGATCACCGGTGTTCCGGGGTGGCTACGGAGTACATCTTCTGCAAAGAAACAGAGCAACTGATCGCCCCAAATAATCCGCCCCTGCCCATCTACCGCACCAATGCGGTCACCATCTCCATCAAACGCCACCCCGAAATCACATACCTGCTCACGGACTGTCTCAATGAGCTGTGCCAGGTTCTTAGGAACAGTCGGATCTGGGTGATGCACCGGGAAGGTGCCATCTATTTTGGCATTCAGAATAATATGCTCACCCGGCAATTGCTGGCACAGGCGTGCCATCATTTCCCCGGCGGCACCATTACCGGCATCCCACGCCACTTTCAGAGTTTTTTTAGCTTTATCCACCTCCAACGCAGAAAGTAGCCGGGTGATATAAGCCTCTGAAACATCCTCCTCCGAAGCCAACCCTTCGGCATCATCGTAATCCCGTGCCTGGATCATCCGACCCAGTGTCTGGATTTCCTCACCAAAGAAGGATTTTCTGCCGACCATGAATTTAAAACCGTTATGAGTTGGCGGGTTGTGTGACCCGGTGACCATCACCCCGGCATCGAGCTTCAGGTGGAACACCGAAAAATACAGCATCGGCGAAGGCCCCCGACCTATCTGCACTACTTCCACACCGCTACTCAGCAGTCCTGTTTTCAAGGCCTCTTTCAACGCCGGCGAACTCAGGCGACCATCAAATCCCAACCCGATACGGGGCCTTGCTGTACCCGTTTTACGGCGAACAAATGTGCCAAATGCCCGGCCAATATGGAAGGCATCCGCTTCATACAGAGTTTCCCCTACGATGCCGCGAATGTCATAAGCTCTTAATATCCCGGCATTTAAGACGTAACGATCATCTTGCTGTTTCAAGGCCTGTATTTCCATTATGATTTCTTCGTTATTTCTGTCAGCACTGTATCCTTTGCCGCGTTGAGCTGAGACGCAATGTATTTTGAACCGCCCTGATCCGGGTGGTTACGTTTCATTTGCTTGCGGTATGCCTGTTTCACTGCCTGCACATCTGGCAGTGGTGACTCCGGCAAACCAAGTATATCCAGCGCGTCCTTAAGAGAAAGGCTTTTTTTTGGCGATGCAGCATTATTTCCAGCATCAAATGCCTTATTGGCACGCTGTAACATGCGGATGCGTATGATTTGCTCGGTCAGTGCACCCACAAACAAGACCAGGCTCATCAGCCCGGCAGGTGCCAACGCGCCTGCCCGAAGCAGGAGCAGAATAATCCCCGCAATGAATGCAATTATGAGCCATTTCGTAGCCCTCGACATGTTCCAACTGCCTGTTTTGTATTCCTGATTTTCATTCGTATTAGAAAGTATATAATATCATGCTTGGGTGTGTAAATATTATGCGTCCAATACAGGAAAAAACATCAGAAGTATTATGATATGTCTAAAGAGTATTTCATTGAATTCCGCCACGCTGGAAATGCCGTTAAAGTTTCTGCAATTGACCCGGTAACAGGCACAGAAGTCAGTATTGTGGGGGATCCACACCGCACCGAAGCAGAACTCAGCCGTCTTGCTGTACAAAAACTAGAGTACATTTTAAAAAAGAATGCTCCAAAGTAATACTGTTCAGTTGTTTGGTTGACCACACGGTTTATAGCCCTATAGTCGGCGAAGAACTATCGTAAGGGGTGTATGATGCAACAGGATTATTCCTTTACCCAGGCACTTTTTTCTCTGCGTGAGGAAATGGCTGAGATTCATATGGAATGGCTGTTTCTGGCATTAGCTGTTGGTGCCGTACTATCATTTCTGATTCGCGCCCACTTTCGCCTGTTTTCAAACAGCATTTCTAACCGGCATGCTTTGGAATCGCTGTTTCCCTTCCTGATACTGACGGTAACATTGGTGATTATGATCGTTAAATCTTCACTGGCATTATCATTGGGACTCGTTGGTGCACTTTCCATTGTACGTTTCCGTACGCCTATCAAAGAGCCGGAGGAGCTTGCCTATATCTTCCTGTGTATTGCTGTGGGACTAGGGCTTGGCGCAGACCGTGTTGTACTGACAATTTTTTCTACCCTTACGATACTCGTGATTACTACATTATGGAAACTGTTCCTTTCGCGTAAATCTACCCGCTCACAGACCGTATATCTCTCTATCCAGAGTAAAAAATCAGATAGTGGTACATTAGAAAAATTTACTCGTAACCTGGAATCTTTTGCACCTTCACTTCGGTTACAACGTGTGGATAGCCAACCTGGCGGTACGATTATTGTCTACATACTGGATGCGCTGGACCAGAAAATATTGCCAGACATGATGGATGGACTGCGTAGTGTTGAAAAAGATGCAACCTTCCATATCGTCGATGCGCAGCGCCTCCCCAGCCTTTAGGCAAACGCCCCAGCAGCGATATGAACGCCTAAAGCTGTATTTTGCTTATTTCCTGCTGCTGCTGATTACCCTGATAGCCACAGCCTATCACTATTATGGCACATCGGATACGGTTGTTGAATATATTCCTCCTTCCGGCATCCGGGAAACGATTCACTTAGACATCGGATTTAATGATTTCGTAGTCCTGTGGATGAAACACGAAGAAGCTGTGAAGAAAACCGTTTTATTCCGCAGTGAGGAAGATTTTGTACCGGCAAAAATTCGCCACGGCAATACAATCATCCCGGTACGTGTCCGCCTGAAGGGTGATTTGATGGATCATATGAATAAAAAGAACTTCTGGTCATTGCGTGTGGAGGTACAGGGCGATCATGCGCTCTTTGGTATGCGGAATTTTTCATTACAACCGCCTCAAACCCGCAATAACCACCTGGAACCACTGTTTCATAAGCATCTGCAAAGCGAGGGCATCCTTACGCCCCGGTATCGCTTTGTAAACCTTTATCTAAATGATGCCTATGTGGGCGTGATTGCGATGGAGGAGCATTTTTCCAAAGAGATGCTAGAGTCCATGCAACGCAAGGATAGTATAATTGTTGGCTTCGACGAAACGGATTTTTGGAAAGACCGCCTACGCAATCGCTTTGATCCCATTCGCCATAATTATTATCACGATCTGATCAATTGGCGCGTAGCGCCAGTAAACATGATAAATCACCGCGCTGTCTCACGCAAAAGCCCGCTACGCCCGCTGTCGGATGACTTGTTACGGGTCTGGCGGGGAAATATACGGCGTCACAGGTACTGGACATTGATAAAATGGGACGTTATCTGGCTGTTTCTGAGCTATGGGAAGCCTTCCATCACCTCTGTTTACGAACCAGCTGTTTCTACCTGAACCCCTATACCCTAAAACTGGAGCCTATCGCCTTTGATGCTATGCCACAACAGGGTGTTTCTGAAAAACACTCAATACTCAATCATCGCAATTTGCTTTTACCGGATATTTATTTTCGTGATCCGGCGATTGTTGCATCATACAAGGCACACCTTGCCCGGATCACCGCTCCGGATGCCCTAGGTGCTGCTGCTGCGTACATCCGAAAAGAAGATACGCTATTGCGAATGCTAGTAACAGATACTACATCGCAAGCATCATTTCCTGCGTTTACAAAAGAGCGTTTTGAACGACGCCTCGGTCTTATCCATAGGATTGTCGCTGGTGAATATCCGGAGCCAGCATTATATACGGGCCGCAACCCCGAATCCCGTGAGATCAGTGAACCACTCCCGGTTACTGTTTATGCTCACCACCAGCCGTTATCAGATGGTGGTATAAAAATTATTCTTATCAATCCCCTACATACAGCAGATGTTAGTGTCAACACGCTACGTTATCATACAGGTATACTTAGCCATTCCACAGAAACAAACTTTCCTATTACTTTGCCGCGCAACTATCCCGATCAGCCGGTTCAAATGGTCTCATTTGCGCTGCCAGAGTTAAAACAGGATACCTATTTTACCGGCACAGCAACAGTATCTGATGAATGAGAGCTATACGTTTCGCTCTGCCCGCACGTATTAGTGGTGATATCTGGCACGATATGCTGGCTCTGGAGGAAGTGCTTCAGAAGCATTCTTACCTCACGTGGGATGGGGAGAAATTTCTAATAAAACCTGGTGTATGGGAGGTCACTTCGCCACTCTCTCATCCTGCCGCGCATGTTTGGATATCGAAGGGCGGGATAAAATTGTCCATCCCCGCCTGCATGACCCGCCGGGCGTTGCTCTGCACTTTGACGAGGTACTTGCTGACGTTCGGCGCAGTACCATAGAAGGTACGGAGGAAGCGCCTGTGACACTGGAAGGCCAACAGGGAAGAGACTGGAAGGGTATTGCTGTAATCCAAAGCCCGGATACTTCACATTGGCAACATGCAATGATTCGTCATACCACCTTCTTCAAAGATGGCCCACGTGAACTCACCGGCGGTGTGACGTTCTATGAATCTCCCGTCGATATTTCCTATAGTAACTTTGCTACCTCCACTGCTGAAGATGCACTGAATATCGTTCGTTCCCGTTTCCATATCGCCCACACACGCTTTACGGATACTTCCTCTGATGCGATTGATAGCGATTTCTCCAACGGAAGCGTTACTCATACTGAGTTTCATAATATTAAGGGTGATGCGATTGACCTTAGTGGTAGTACGGTCGACATTACAGATACTGCTATGGAACAAATCGGAGACAAAGCCTTTTCCGTAGGTGAGGCCAGCCATGCCAGTATTCATGGCGGCACTATATCCGGGGCAGCGATTGGTATTGCCTCTAAGGATCAGTCTGTTACTACAATAGACGGGGTATCACTACAAAACATCCATGAAGCCGCGTTGGCAGCCTATCAGAAAAAACCTGAGTATGGCCCAGGCAGTATCACTGCCAGCCACCTGACCTACGATCATTCTGCTCCACTGGTACAGCAGGACGCACAAAGCACCATCACCCTGGATGGAAGGAGGTTTCATGGCAGCTCCGTTAGCCACCAGACTCCCTGAAAATGATCACCGTATCGAATTAAAAGCGGTGGGAGCACCTATACAGGAAGGTGCTCTACTGGCATGGCTGGCAAGTCACCCGGCGCGCTTTCACATTCATTACCCTGAGCGCACCGTCTATAATCTCTATTATGATAGCCATCAACTCCATGCCTTTCAGGATGCTTTGGCCGGGAACCTGCAGAAAATGAAATACCGCTTGCGCTGGTACAATCAGGGACTTACTGCCACGCAGGCAACGCTGGAATATAAGGCACGTTTTGGTACCAGTGGTAAGAAAATCAGTGCACCTATCCGCCTCCCCTACCCGCTACATACCCACACACATCTGCAACTTCGGCAGCATATTTACGAACAACTCCCGGAAGGCCTGCAGATCTATTTTCTGGAAAATAGTGAACCCATCCTATTGAATACGTACCGTAGGGAATACTATATCTCTGGAGATAAGCAGCTACGCATTACCATTGACAGGCATCTCGAAATCTACGACCAACGCTTTACCACTGGCCCCAGCCTGACACTACCGGCCATGCTGCCGGAATGCACGATTGTGGAATATAAATACCCGGTGACCTATCAGGATAATGCCCGCCAGATACTACAAAGCGCGCCTCTCAAACCGTCAAGATTTTCAAAATACAGCATTGGATTACAGTATATTAATAAATATACCTAATGTAAAACATGAACTATCGTTTTTTCTTAGTAGCGCGTTGGGCTTCTTCCATCACCATAACTGTGATGTTGTTAATCAGCTTTTTATACGGCATGGATTGCACCCAGACTTTTCCTGGCCCGGTTAGACTGCCAAGGAAAAAGCCTTCCTTGCCGAAAAAGATACTTTTAATGCCGCGTACCATCTGAATATTGAAATCCACACTTGATTGGAAACCCACGATATTTCCGGTATCAACATAAATGGTTTCCCCCTCCGCCAGCATTCGTTCTGCAATAGACCCACCGGCATGGATAAACGCCATTCCATCGCCTTGAAGTTTCTGCAGAATAAACCCTTCACCACCAAACAACCCGGCATTGATACGCTTGGTAAAACTTACATCCACAGAAATTCCCTGCGCACAGCATAAAAAAGATTCGCGCTGACAGCAGATACTGCCACCAACCTGCGCCATATCCAGCGGGATAATCATTCCCGGATACGGGGCAGAAAATGCCACACGCTTTTTACGGGCCGTTTTATTGGTAAAGAACGTCAGGAACACGCTTTCCCCCGTCATCAGGCGTTTACCAATACCCACCAATCCACCAAGAATCCCGGAATTTTTATGGCTTCCATCCGAAAGGCGTGGGTTCATCTGCACCCCACTATCCATAAACACCATTGCCCCGGCTTCTGCGACAACCGTTTCTTCCGGATCCAGCTCAATCTCTACATACTGGATATCCGTACCGCAAATACGGTAGTCAATTTCATGGGAATGCGTTGGCCGAACAGTAGTTGTACGTAGCTTTGTTTCCATACGAGAAGTATAACCAATGCAACTACGCGTTGCCAAATGTTATTCTGTTTGCGTATAAATTCCAAGCAAATGACAAACAGCCCGTGTCAATGGCGCACGGTTAAGCGTATAAAAATGGATGTGTCCTGCGCCGCCCTGTGCCAACAGGCGGCATTGTTCCGCGGTAATCATAAAGGAAAGCATATCCCGCTGTTCCGGATAGGCATCCATACCATCCAACAGATTATGCATCCATGCCGGAATCGAAGCACCGCACGCCTTACTAAAACGTACAATCTGTGCATAATTTACAATTGGCACCACCCCCGGCACAATGGGCGTAGTGATACCCGCTTCCTGAGCCTGCTCCAGAAAACGGAAATAGGTATCCGTATCAAAGAAGAATTGCGTGATGGCACGGGTCGCCCCGGCATCGATTTTACGTTTCAGGTAATCAATATCAAATTGTGGGTTGGGCGCTTCTGGATGTACTTCCGGATAGGCTGCCACACTGATTTCAAAATCCCCTATTTTCTTGAGGCCTTTTACAAGATCCAGCGCATAGGGATAGCCATCTGGATGTGGCTGGTATGCTCCGCCCCCAGGCATATCCCCACGCAATGCTACAATATGCCGCACTCCGCTCTCCCAGTAATCCCCTGCAATAGCATCAATCTCCTCACGGCTTGCTCCTACGCAAGTAAGATGTGCTGCTGGCGATAGCGGGGTCTCTTGCAATATGCGTTTCACCGTGTGGTGTGTGCGCTCCCGCGTAGAGCCACCTGCCCCATAGGTTACAGAAACAAACGCCGGTTTAAGGGGGACGAGTTGCAGGATATTCTGCCAGAGGGCGGCCTCCATCTCGTCATTCTTTGGCGGGAAAAATTCAAACGATACCGAAGGTGGCGTATGTTGCCCACAGAATTTTGCGAGTTTTTCGATACAGCGTATGGCGTGTTCATTACATGTCATGCGCGCATCATGCCATTTTTCGCCCCCAAATCCAGCGAAAAACGCCCGGATGTGGTTTTTAGTATGCACCTTGTAGGGGAATAGGGCTTTATACACTTCAGGGGTGTTTTTTCTTTGCTTGCCACACTACGAAAAGCTAAATAAGGAAAATAAGGATAGGTATGTATGAAAAACTGTTATACTTACTGGCTGACCAGCACTGCTATCGTGCTTTGTAGCGTAACGGGGGCTAACACGGCAAAGGCAGTAGAAGGACCTCATCAGCAAAAGGCCATTCGCCAGATGCTTAATGCAGCATCCCCGGCAAAAGGAACCAAGCAGCGCCGTATCCCACGCCTCGAAGAAGATGCATCAGAACATAGCAGTTCTAGTGTACCGGAGGTACAGGTGCGTGCCAATGGCTACCACCCTATCCCGGATCCACTGGAAGGCCTAAACCGTAAGGTATTTGAGTTTAATGAAACAATGGACGAAACCTTCCTGTCACCTGTTGCCCGCACCTATCGTAATGCAGTACCGGAATGGGGTCGCTATCGTGTTGGAAATGTACTTTCCAATCTTGGCGAGCCGGTTAATTTTGTGAATTCTATCCTGCAAGGTGATGTCGAAAGTATTTTCACCAGCTTCTGGCGTTTTACTCTGAATACCACATTGGGGCTTGGCGGGCTTTTTGACCAGGCAAGCAGCTGGGGATTAAAAGAAAAACGCCGTGATTTTGATCAGACTTTGGCTAATTATGGGGTGGGTACCGGCCCGTATCTCGTATTGCCTTTCTTTGGCCCATCAACAGCACGGGGCACAGTAGGTCGTCTGGGAGATGTATTTGCAGATGCTTCTACCTATGCGTCATGGCCAGTCGCTGCGGGCTACCGCACAACAGATATCATTCATACGCGTTCCGAATACCTGGATCTCGTGGATGATATCCGGCGTGATTCATTTGACCCATACGCCACCTTTAAAAGCGCTTATACACAGCGTCGTGCAAAGCTTATTGAAAATAAAAAATAATGCGTGTATTGCTCTTGCTCAACAAATCTTCAGAGGGATTGCATGAAGAGAATTAGCGCGTATTTCTTTGTGATATTGCTGACTTTCAGCATTACCTCGTACTCTGTGGAAGCCCGAAGTGAAACGGACGCCCGTAAATTTGTAGACAATATTGCGGGAGAAGCGCTGGGTTATATTCGTGACAACAACCTGAGCGATGAGGAAAAAGAACAAAAGCTGACTAAGCTCTTTGATGCGCATGTGGATACCCAGTGGATGGGAAAATTTGTGCTGGGTAAATATTATCGTACCGCCACAGACGAACAAAAGAAGAAATACGCCGGGTTATACCACGCCTACCTGCTGAAATCCTATGTTCCTAAATTCCGCACCTATACAGGGGAAAACATCACGATCCAAAAGGTGTTTCAGGAAGATAGCGCCAATTACCTGGTACAGACAGTGATTGAGCGTCAGGGGGATCAACCTGAGGTGCGGGTAGATTACCGCCTACAAAGGAATGGTAAAGGAAAGCTACAGATTATTGATATTATCGGTGAAGGCGTCAGCCTGATTACCACGCAGCGCTCAGACTTTGCGGGCCTGATTTCCCGCAAGGGGCTAGACTATTTCCTGGATCGGCTTTCGGAAAAAGTACAGAAAATGTAACGCTTAGCGTTTCGATTGAAAAAATATCCTTAGTAATTTAGCAGATTCTTTTTCCATAATACCACTCACCACTTCTGGCTGATGATGACAACTGCTGCTTTGAAAAATACGCGGCCCGTGATCCACCCCACCACTCTTGGGGTCTTCCGCCCCGTAATATACCCGCCGGATACGCACCAACGCTATGGCTGCAGCACACATCGGACAAGGCTCCAATGTCACATAAAGATCGCATTCCGCTAAGCGGGCATCGCCTTTGGCCACCATGGCTGCTTTGAGTGCTGTCAGCTCCGCATGCGCAGTAGCATCGCCAGCCTGTTGCATACTGTTACGCGCCTCAGCGATGATAGTACCTGTCTGGCTATCTACAATCACCGCCCCAACCGGTACTTCATCCGCCTCCAGTGCCTCCTGCGCTAAAATCAGCGCACGCTTCATGGCAGGAAAATCTGTAATCACAATGCCTCCGCCAGTTTTACCGCGGCCACTGAGCCTGCCACATCATGTACCCGTAAAAAATCAACACCCTGCTGCGCTAGGTAAAAGGAAAGTGCTGCTGTTTCCGGATCGCGCTCTGCCGCGGGACGGGAGCTAACCAGCGAGAAGAACGACTTCCTGGAATGCCCTACCATAAGCGGCAACCCCAACAACTTAAACGCCTGGATATGCTGTAGCAGGCGGAAAGTCTGCTCCACTGTCTTCCCAAAGCCAATACCCGGGTCAAAAATCAGGCGATCGGTGCTTATGCCATGTGCGGCAATTTGCTCCATGCGCTGTGTTGCCCAGCCCATAATATCTTCCACAGGATTGGTTCCCTGCAGCACCACGTTACGATCCGCCGGAATCCCCAAATGATGCATGAATACCAACTGGCAATCAGCATCTTTTACCACCTCAAGCATCTCCGGGTTTTCCAATCCAGACACATCATTGATCCAGTCCACTCCCAGTGCAAGTGCCTGGCGTGCCGTTTCCGGGTGACGCGTATCAATACTTAGCTTATACGTGCGCGTATCCGAACAAACCAGAGGCAAGACGGTTTCCAGACGTGCCCATTCCTCTTCTGCACGCAGCGGAGTTGCACCGGGACGGGTGGATTCCGCACCAATATCGATCACCGAGGCCCCTGCTTCTACCATTGCATCAATACGTGCCAATGCTATCTTGCTATCTGCGGCCTTACCACCATCGGAGAACGAATCCGGCGTCAGGTTTAGAATGCCGACTATCTGCGTATGATCAACCATTGCCTATTCCAGTGTTATCGCGGTTTTGTGCACATCTTCACAACCTTCAAGTGCGTCTGCCAGCATGCGTGCAGTTTTGCCATGCGCCGCCCCATCTTCTGGATAGAGCCAGTCCGGCGCGATATCTGCCAGCGGAAAAAGCACAAATGCCCGCTTCAACAGGCCTGGATGCGGCAACGTAAGTGCTTCTACTTCCATACACCGATCCCCAAAAGCCAATAGATCAATATCAATCACCCGCGGACTCCAGCGCGGGGCATCAGATGAACGCCCAAGCTGTGCCTCCATCTGCTTCGCCTGCTGCAATAACCCCAAAGGATCGCCTGTACGTGCCCGCCCCTTCAGTACACAATTAAGATAAGGAATATCCCATGCATCCGGCGCACCTTCCGGCAGCAATGCGGCGGTTTCATATACCGGGGATACAAGCACTGCATCCAGCATGTGCA
>JACKKO010000004.1 GCA_024236395.1 Hyphomicrobiales bacterium | reverse complement strand
TACAATCAGCTTGCCCAGCTTCAGATGCCCGGCCAGCGAAATCGCCTCCTGGCTGATCCCCTCCATCAGGCAGCCATCCCCGGCAATCGCATAGGTATGGTGATCCACCAGCTCTGCGCCAAAACGGGCGGCACGCCACTTTTCCGCCATCGCCATCCCCACAGCATTGGCCAGCCCCTGGCCCAGCGGCCCAGTAGTGGTTTCAATCCCGCTGGCATGGCCGTATTCCGGGTGCCCGGCCGTCCGCGCACCCAGCTGGCGGAAACGCTTCAGCTCGTCCAGCGTCATATCTTCATAACCGGTCAGGTGCAGCAACGCATAAAGCAGCATGGAACCATGCCCCGCAGAAAGCACAAACCGATCGCGATCCGGCCATTTTGGCTTTTTCGGATCAAATTTCAGAAATTCGGTAAAAAGCACGGAAGCCACGTCTGCCATCCCCATCGGCATCCCGGGATGCCCGGAATTCGCCCGCTCTACCGCGTCCATTGCCAGCGCCCGCAGCGCATTGGCCATTTCAGAAAGCGGTACGCCCACCGCTGAAGGTTCAGGAGAAGTGTTCTTTTGCATGCAGGCCCCTGCTGGATTCATGATTTACCCCCGTGTTCCGGATGCCTGAGGGGTATAACGGAAATTGCCTCTGGTATCAACAGGTTTACGTCAGGAAACGCGTTCCCTGCCCATTTCGCTCCAGATGCATGGAGAGTACCTGCAACGCCTGGGTAAAACGCTCACAGGATTTCAGCCCTGGAATCGCCCGGATCACTGGCCCGGACGCCGTTTCCCGAGGGCACAAAAAAGGCGGCCACTGCTGATATACACATACCTGCAGTACCAGCCGGTCTGCCCCGAAATGTCTCAGAATCCGCAGGGCTTCTGCATATTCCCCGGCGCGGCGTTCCAGCCACGCCACACTACGCGTTTTACGAGTGCCTTCCCCCTCTTCCCACACAACTGCACGTACCGAGGGCACTCCATAGCAAAGGCTAAACAACCAGCGTAGATGTAGGGCAGCCGCATGCTGCTCGGGCGTAATCAGTTCGCGCTGCAGGCATAGATCAATCGGCTCCGTAGTTAGCCCGGCCTGACGCTTGCGTTGCAACTCAGGCGTACCAACATCATGACGGGCATGGCCAGAGGGTGGCCGTCCACGGCGTTTACGACGTACCATAATGTGTATACTCAGTTAGTGTTTCTTGAACGGCAGGATGACTGCGCTTTTGACTTCCCTGGGGAATAGCGGCTTGGGCTCAGGGAACAGAGGACTTTCTCCCTCTTCCCGACGTTGGCGGGAGGTTTCCTGTATGGTACGAACCGCCTGCTCACCACGCCAAACGCAACCACGGCGGATGGCCTCACGGGCTTTTTCACGCACATAAACCGCATCCAGCCCGGCATAGGCACAGACCGTATGGAAGTCCTTAGTGGTTCCTGCCAGCCAGGCCACCGCCTGCGCCCGGTCGTATTTCATTTCCGGTTTGGAGGAATCGCTTCCGGCATCCATCAATGCCTGTGTGATGACCGCACGCCAGAGTGCCTGCTCACCACGGGCGCTATGCGTCCCCGGAACATCCTCCAGCAATTCTTCAAATTCCTGCATGAATTCATCCGAATGATCTGTCGAATAATCGAACGACATTGACTCCCCCTTCTTGCTTTGCCACAGGCTCAGTATACACCCATCTCCGCACTCCGTAAGGGTTTTTCCATACCCCATCATTAATTTTTCATTAAGATTTATGATATATTTTGAGCAACCAACTTATTTTAAATGTGAATTCAAGGGTAGCTGTTTTGTCCATAATAAGGGAAAAAGTATGGATTTTCCTGCTACTGAACTATTATTAGACACTCCTCAGAGTGTTGCGATCCAGGCTAAAAACCCGTATATCTAACGCGCATACAAACCATCAAACCAAGGATAGTGAATGACCACCATCACACGTTTTGCGCCCTCTCCCACCGGGTTTCTGCATATTGGCGGGGCCCGCACGGCACTGTTTAACTGGCTGCTGGCGCGCCATTACGGCGGTACGTTCCGCCTGCGCGTGGAGGATACCGACCGTAAACGTTCCACACAGGAAGCCATCGATGCGATCCTGAACGGCATGCGCTGGCTGGGGCTGGACTGGGATGAGGAGGTGTTTTTCCAATCGCAGGCCGAAACTCGCCACCGTGAAATTGCCGAGCAATTACTGGCCGAAGGCAAGGCCTACCGCTGCTATTGCACCCCGGAGGAACTGGCCGAGATGCGCCAGCAGGCCGAAGCCGCAGGGAAGCCATTCCGTTATGACGGGCGGTGGCGGGATCGTGACCCGGCCGATGCTCCAGAAGGTATCCGCCCGGCAATCCGCATCAAATCCCCCACCGAAGGCGAAACGATTATTGAGGATAGCGTGCAGGGGAAAATTACCGTCCCCAACCACGAGCAGGATGATATGGTGATCCTGCGTTCCGATGGCACGCCCACCTATATGCTGGCCGTGGTGGTGGACGATCACGATATGGGGATTACGCATATCGTGCGCGGGGTCGATCACCTGACCAACGCCACCCGCCAGATGATGCTCTATCAGGCACTGGGTTGGCAGGCGCCGGTGTTCGCGCATATTCCGCTTATTCACGGGCAGGATGGTGCGAAGCTTTCCAAGCGGCACGGCGCGTTGGGCGTGGAGGCCTATCGCGATATGGGCCTGCTGCCGGAAGCAGTGCGGAATTACCTGCTGCGGCTGGGCTGGAGCCACGGCGACGATGAAATCATCAGCACTGAACAGGCGATCAAATGGTTTGACCTGAAAGGGGTTGGCAAATCGCCCTCGCGGTTTGATATGGCCAAGCTGGAAAACCTGAACGCACACTACCTGCGCCAGATGGAGGATGCCGCACTGGCCGACGCCATTACTCCCATCCTGAAGGAGGTACACGGGCTGGAGGTGGATAACACCGGCAAAGAACGCCTGACCCAGGGGATGCCAGACCTCAAAACCCGCGCCAAGACGTTGCTGGAACTGGCGGAAAATGCCGCGTTCTATGTGCGTACCCCACCCCTGCCGCAGACGGACAAGGCCGAAAAGGCGATTCTGGAGCACCAGAAATTGCTCAAAGCGGTGATCGCCGTGCTGGATCACCATAAAGATTGGCAGCGCGATGCCCTGCATGATGCCATGGCACAGCTTGCCGAGGCCGAAGGGCTAAAGCTGGGCAGTATCGCCATGCCGCTCAGGGCAGCGCTTACCGGCTCGCATGTTTCACCCAGTGTGTTTGATATTATGGCGGTGCTGGGCCGGGAGGAAACACTTGCCCGCCTGAAAGCGGTCGGGTAACTTACATATAGCGTCATCCCGGCCCCCGAGCCGGGATCCAGATTTGTTTGTCGTACTGGATTCCTGCCTGCGCAGGAATGACATTCGGAGATAAAACGAGGAGCATTTTTCATGGCGGTACTGCCACTAGTGATTTACCCGGACCCGCGCCTGCTGGAGCCCTCCAAACCCGTGGAAGCCGTCACCGACGAAACACGCGCATTCATGGACGACATGATGGAAACCATGTATGCCTCACAGGGCATTGGGCTAGCCGCCATACAGGTAGGCGTGCACCAGCGTATTCTGGTGATGGATATTGGCTTTGCCTCCGGGCGGTACAAGGAAAGTGGCGGCGGCAGTAAGCCGATGTACCTGGTCAACCCGGAGATTATTGAAGAGTCTGAGGATATATGCGTGTTTGATGAAGGCTGCCTGTCCTTTCCCGGTCAGTACGCCGAAGTGGAACGCCCGGAATATGTGAAAGTGCGCTACCTGGATTACCACGGCAAGGAGCAGTTCATGGAGGCACATGGCCTGCTGGCGCGTTGTGTGCAACATGAGCTGGATCATCTGGATGGTAAAGTGTTCGTGGACTACCTCTCCCGCACCAAGCGCGACCTCATCACCCGCCGCCTTAAAAAACGCGCAAAGTAGCAGGTTGCCTGATGAAGCTGATTTTCATGGGTACTCCGGAGTTTGCGGTCCCGGCGCTGGAAGCACTGGTGAAGGCCGGACACGAAGTGGTTGCCGTCTATACACAGCCACCACGACCTGCCGGGCGCGGCATGCAGGAACGCCCGTCCCCGGTGCAGCAATGTGCTGAAATGCACCACATCCCCGTAGAGACACCCACAACGCTTAAAACACCAGAAACCCAACAACGCTTCCGGGATTATCGGGCCGATGTGGCCGTGGTTGCGGCATATGGGCTGCTATTACCACAGGCGATTTTGGATGCCTGCCCGCATGGCTGCCTGAATATCCACCCCTCCCTGCTGCCGCGCTGGCGCGGGGCGGCTCCCATTCAGCGGCAGATTATGGCAGGCGACCAGGAAACCGGCGTCACCATCATGCAGATGAATGCCGGGCTGGATACCGGCGATATGCTCAGTGTCATCCGCTTCCCCATGCCGGAGGAATGTACTGCCGGGGAACTACATGACCAGCTGGCACAGGAAGGTGCGATCCTGCTCCTGCAAACACTCACCGAACTGGAAGCCGGAACACTCAACCCAACTCCGCAAGACGATGTACAGGCTACCTACGCCAAAAAAATCAGCAAGGAAGAAGCCCATATCGCATGGGATCAACCTGCGGCAGTGGTGCATGCCCATATCCGCGGCCTGACACCGTATCCCGGTGCGTTCTTCCTGTGGAATGGCGAGCGGGTGCGTATTTTGCGGTCATCCATAGAAGATACCCCGCATAGCGCCGCGCCCGGTACCGTGCTGGATGATCGCCTATGCATCGCTTGCCTTGAAGGCAGCCTGCGGCCGCTGATCCTGCAACGGCAGGGCAAGAAAGCCATGGAAGTGGATGCCTTCCTGCGTGGCTGCACGATACCGGCTGGCAGCGTGATGGAATAGTGATGGCACGTTACAAGCTCACCATTGAATACGATGGCACGCCTTATCGCGGCTGGCAGCGCCAACCGGACGTTCCCAGTGTGCAGGAACATCTGGAAAATGCGCTGGCATCCTTCACCCAGCAGCGTATTGAAACCTTTGTTGCCGGGCGCACGGATGCCGGGGTGCATGCCCGTGGCCAGGTGGTGCATTGCGATCTAGCCGATACCCCAGACCCGTTCACCGTCATGCAGGCATTGAATTTTTACCTGCGGGAGGAAACTATCTGCATCGTGGATACTGCCCAGGTTGAGGATAGCTTTAATGCACGCACCTCCGCCACCCGGCGCGAATATCTCTACCATATCATCAACCGCCGCGCGCCACTAGCGCTGGAACGCGACCGGGCATGGCATGTGATTGAGCCACTGGATATTGAAGCCATGCGCGCCGGGGCGGCACTGCTGCTGGGTACCCATGATTTTACCAGCTACCGTGCCGCCGAATGCCAGGCGAAATCCCCCATACGCACGCTGGATAGGATTGATATCGCGCAGGAAAACGACCGCATCTACCTGCACTTCGCCGCACGTTCCTTCCTGCATCACATGGTACGGAATATCGTGGGAACCCTGCGCCTTGTGGGGGGTGGCAAATGGCAACCCAAGCAGGTGCAGGAAGCACTGGAAGCCCACGATCGCACCGCCGCCGGCCCCACCGCCGCCGCCCACGGCCTGACCCTCATGCACGTAAGTTATTAATAGAAGAGATACAGGGTGTAATACACTGCTTTGGTAATGGCATAGGCCAGTAGCAGCACCCACCATTTCATACGGAACATACCGGCCAGCACCGTCATCGCCGGGCCGACATAGGTAATCCAGCCACAGACCACAATCACCAGCGCGCCCACCGTATTGATGTAACGCGCCACAATGCGCATATGCTGCTCGGCTTTGCCTTGCATGACCGTGGGATCCCGCGTCAGCAATGAAAACAGCACACGCCCCAACACCCAGTTGATGCCAGCGCCCAGCAGACTGCCCAACATCGCCGCCGTCACCAGTTGCTGGGTATTATACGCGCCAAATGCCAGCAACACCTTCAGCGCAAACTCATCGGTAAACGGCAGAATGGCCGCCGCCGCAACGCTATCCTGAAAAACCGCCTGATATGCTTCGACTGGGGTCATGGTAGCTGAAACCCTATTAAGAACTCCTGATTGCCCTTTTGCCCGGTGATAGGGCTTTCTGTGATGCCCAACACCGTATATTCCTGTGATAGTACCCAATCCTTAACCAAATGACACGCTTTTTCATGCAATGCGGCATCGGTGACCACACCGCCGTCCGGGATGTCTTCTTTCGGCAACTCAAACTGCGGCTTAATCAGCGCTACGCAGATCGCCCCCAGTGCCGCAAGCGAGAGAACCGCCGGCAACGCCGTCCGCAGGCTGATAAAACTGACATCGGAGACAATAAACGCGGGTGGCTCCGGAATCTGCTCCCGCGTGAGATGCCGGGCATTGGTACGATCCAGCACCACCACGCGCGGGTCTTGTTGCAATTTCCAGTCCAGCTGGCCATACCCCACATCCACCGCGTACACTTTCGCCGCCCCGTGTTGCAGGAGCACATCCGTAAACCCACCGGTAGAAGCCCCGATATCGGCGGCAATGCAGCCTTCCGGCGAAAGGGAAAAGATTTTCAGCGCCCCTTCCAGCTTCAGCCCCCCGCGGGATACCCATGCATGGCCACGGCGGGATTTGACTTCCAGTGAAATATCGGCTTTGACACTCTGCCCCGGCTTATCCAGCCGCCGGTCCCCGCTCCGCACCTCCCCGGCACGAATCAGCGCCTCAGCCTCGGCCTGCGATGCCGCCAAACCACGCGCTACCAGCAGCGCATCCAGACGTATGCGGTGTGTAGGACTGGCCATGCGTGTTCACTACTTAGGTTTAACGCCTGGTTTATAATCTGTGCGCCCTAGCAGTCCTAGAAACATGTGAAGACTTGCTCTCTTCCTGCACTGGCGGTTTTATGTCCAGGATTTCTTTTTGCCCGGGGATTTCTAATTGAGGAGCAGTTTCATTCAGCTCCTTGACTATTGCCTGCATCATCGGCAGGCTACCGCGAATAGATATTTGGGTATCACTGGGCATAGGAGATGCTGTCTTATCACCCACACCGCAAATAAGCCCTGTCAGAAAATTTTGTTTGTCCGTCCCTACAATCTCCTTACCGTTTGATGTGAGAGTAAAACTAGTTGTAACCAGTTTATTAAGTACATCATCAGGAGCAGAAGTATCAACTTTTATTCCCCGAGAAATCATGTCATTTACCAGCGCACGCATGACAGCCTCATTATAGACACCTCGGGGCATAGATTTATCAAATTCTGCGACTAACACCGGCTGTCCAATATTAGGATCAATCTGAGATCGTTTGAACGTTAGATGTACTGGTGATCTCGGATTCCCAAGCGTTTGAGAGTCTACAGCTTTCTCGATTTCAGGTGTAATCTCCTGCCATTGATAATCAGGTACACATTTATTATTAGGATACATCAATCCTCTTCCTTTAGTAACCAGAAGAGCCATAAACTCCTTATCTATTTCATACACTTCACGTTCCTGCGATTGATGCTTCTTTCCCCTTTGTTTCGGATCATCCTTTATATACGGTTCTAAGAACCCATATGATAAATCCAGCTCTTTTGTTTCAAATCTCTCGTAATCCAAGACTACCAGTGGATTTCCATCATCACCAAGGTAATACTCTACATACTTGTCTTTCAATAAAAATTTAAGTATGTCCGGATCAATTGGTTTTGCCATTGTTTCTCTCCCGGTCTGTTGTTTGCGTACCGGGGAGTATAGCACTAACGCTGGCGATTCACAACAAAACTGGCAAATTCGCGAAGAACATCAGCACGATGGTCAAAAACATCCAGGTGTTTTCCGGCCTGTTCCACCAGCATTTGCGCCTGTTTTTTGGCTTTTTCGATCCCCAGCGCGGTCACGAACGTGGCTTTGCCCGCCAGCGCATCTTTGCCGGTTTTTTTGCCTGCTTTACTGCTCAGGCCTTCCGCATCCATCAGATCGTCCGCGATCTGGAAGGCCAGACCAACATCGTTGGCAAACCCGCGCAGCGCATTACGGCAATGCCGTGAGGCTTTACCCATAATCGCCCCTAATTCGCAGGAAAGCGCGAACAGTGCCCCGGTTTTCATGCGTTGCAGGCGGCTGATTTCCGGCAGCGGAAGCTCCTGCCCCTCCGAGAGCATATCCATCATCTGCCCGCCAATCAGCCCGTGGGTTCCCCCCGCCTGGGCAATGGTCTGCACCAGATCAGAGCGTACAATGGCATCCGAATGCGTCGTCGGATGCGAAATCACCTCAAAAACCAGTGTCAACAGCGCATCCCCGGCAAGGATCGCCGTCGCTTCATCAAATTTGATATGGCTGCTGGGCTGGCCACGGCGCATATCGTCATTATCCATAGAGGGCAGGTCATCGTGAATCAGCGAATAGGCATGTAGGAACTCAACGGCCGCAGCCACCTGTAATGATGAACTACGGCTCACCCCAAACAGATCAGCTGATGCGACCACCAGAAACGGGCGCAGACGCTTTCCACCCGACATCGCCGTATAACGCATGGCTTCTGCGATACGACGCTCACCCTTCACCCCCTCCGAGATCGAAGGCAGCAGATCATCCATCCGCTCATTAATCAGGTCAGAGATTTCCTGAAGCTTCTCTTCCAGTTTCATCGCCCCTCCCACCAGCCTAAGCATCGGACTATGCGGCGAAGGGCCGGACGACAAGCACGGAGCAATCCGAGTGCCGCACTACACGAGCCGCATTCGGGCCCAGCAAATAATCTTTCAGCTCCGGACGGTGCGCCGACATGACAATCAAATCCGCACCGATTTTCTTAGAGGCACCAATAATGGATTCATAGACATTACCCGTTGCCACCACCTTGTGCGTATTGATATCTTCCGGAATATGTTCCTTCACGAAGGCATGCAGATTCTCATTTGTTTTCTCAATCACCTTCTTCACGGCATCGGCACTAAAGTACTGGCTGACAATACTCATCCCGGAATCCGGTACCACCGTCATCACATGCAGGTTACTGCGGAATGCCCGCACATGCTCAATCGTTACTGGTAGCGCATATTTCCATGAACTTTCATGTGCCAGATCAACAGGAAATAAAACGTTTTTATACATAGTAAACCCCTACTAATAAACTTGGCTATGAAATGGTAGCCAGCGCTGCCCGCGAACGACGGCGGGAAAGCTGTGCACCAAATACCACCAGAAACAGAACCGCTGCAGGCGCAAGCACCAGCCGCTTATTCATCTGCTCCCGTGGTACACGCACCCTTGATACCACATAATCAAAGTCTATGCCTGCTTTTTCTGCAGCACTGTTGAATAGTACATCGCTAACAATAAAGCTTTTACCATGCGGCTCCAGCACCAGGCCAAACTCTTCCAGAATCGCCATAGCATCATGGGAATCGTTGGTAATCGGAATGAAGGTCCGTAGCTCTGATTCTCCGGAAGGATCTTCGAAACGCACACGAATCAGATCATCTTTCTTTGCTTCTTCCAGCACCGCCATAAGGTTTGACACTTTGGTATCCTTATATGGTGGCTGTGCGAGGTCAATCCACAGTTGCGGTGCAAAAATACTCACTGCCACAAATAGCAGTGCCGCTGATTCCCAGAGCTTGCTGCGCACCAGGAAATATCCCTGCATCGCCGCAGAGAACAACAGGATGGCTGCCGTTGCTTCCACAAAAATGAAGGCACCTTCCCACCAGCTTTTTACACCAATCAGCAGCATATCAGTATTAAAGATAAAGAAAAACGGCAGGATGGCTGTGCGAATACTATAAGCAAATGCCTGCAAGCCGGTTTTAATCGGGTCAGACCCGGAAATAGCCGCCGCCGCAAAAGAGGCAAGCCCTACTGGTGGCGTCACATCCGCCATAATACCAAAGTAGAATACAAACAGGTGCACAGCAATCAACGGTACAACGAGTCCATTCTGAGCACCAAGCGTCACTACGACATTCGCCATCAGGCTAGCCACCACGATGTAGTTCGCCGTGGTCGGCAGCCCCATCCCCAGCACCAGACAAATCAGCGCTGTTAGTAATAGTACGGCAATAATCGAATCGCCTGCAATCACTTCCACCAGGTCTGTCAGCACCTGCCCGATCCCTGTCAGGGATACTGTTCCTACAATAATTCCTGCAGCGGCTGTTGCCACACCAATCCCAATCATGTTACGGGAACCTGCAATCAACCCGGCTTTTAAATCTTCAAAACCAACCTTCAACGCACCAGAATATGCGCCGCTTCGGCGGAAAAAATTGCGCAACATCGGCTGTGTCACAATCATCACAATCATCAGTATGGTAGCCCAGAACGCTGAAAGCCCAGGCGAAAGCTGCTCCACCATCAGGCACCATACCAGCACCACCACCGGAAGCAGGTAGTGCAATCCGGCCAGTACTGTTGGGCGGGTTTCCGGCAATTCCACCACCGGCGCATTCGGATCATCCTGTTCTAGTTCCGGGTAATGGCTGCCAAACCACATCAGGCCAACATAAGCTACCACCAGCAACACCGAAAATACGTACACCGCAGAATCACCCAGTATCCCACTCAGCCAAGAAATCACCTGGTAAGCCATGTAGGAAAAGATCACTGTTGAAGAAATAATAATCCCCCAGGCAATCAAACGCTGCTTTAGCGTTACAGTAATACGCTTCGGAATCGGCTGCATATTCGCTTTCAGTGCTTCAAGATGCACGATGTACAGTAGCGCGATATAAGAAATAATAGCCGGAATAAAGGCGTGTTTAATCACCTCGACATAAGGGATCCCGACATATTCAACCATCAGGAAAGCCGCGGCTCCCATTACTGGTGGCATAATCTGTCCGTTCACGGAAGATGCCACTTCCACCGCACCGGCTTTTTCGCCGGAGAAACCAACCCGTTTCATCAGCGGAATAGTAAACGTTCCGGTCGTTACGGTATTGGCGATAGAAGAACCAGAGATCAGCCCGGTCAACCCGGAAGAAAGTACCGCCGCCTTGGCCGGACCACCACGCAGGTGCCCAAGCAGTGAAAATGCCACTTTAATAAAGTAATTCCCTGCCCCGGCACGCTCCAGCAAGGCTCCAAAGAGCACAAACAGGAACACGAAGCTGGTGGATACACCAAGCGCGATCCCGTACACCCCCTCAGTCGTCAACCATTGATGGCTGGCCACTTTGGGAAGCGACTGGCTCTTGGTTTTAATCACATCCGGCACCCAGTCCATGGAGCCAAAGAACGTATAGCACAGGAAGACCGTTGCCACGATCAGCAGTGGAGGCCCTAAGGAACGGCGTGTTGCCTCCAGCAGCAACAGCATCCCAATACATGCGGCAATAATATCAAACTGCGTCGGCAAGCCGGAACGTGCCGCCAGATCATCGTAAAATAAATAGAGATACAGGGCACAGAAACACCCTGCTACGGCAAAAATCCAGTCCAGAAAAGGAATATAATTACGCGGAGAACGGCGTGATGCCGGATACGCTAAAAATGCCAGAATAATCGCAAATCCAAGGTGAATCGAACGCGCACGTGTATCATCAAACACCAGACCACTCAACCTGAATCCACCAATCTGCCACTGCCCAACAATAAACATCAGCGGCGAGGCAATCCAAAGTTGGAACAATGCCCAGCAGATCGCCGTCCAAGTCAGCAAGCCCGTCTGGAATTTTGAGTCAGGACGCCGTGCTCCGGTATCGTTCTCAATAACAAGATCTTCGAGCTCTTTCTGGGATAATTGCTTTTGCGATTCGTTTGCAGACATGGTGCCCCCTATGCAAATCAGCCGGCACCCCCATTGACACCGGCTGATATGTTACCCGGATATGCTACATCAAACCTTTTTCTTTGAAATAGCGCACCGCACCAGGATGTAGCGGGGCTGTGTTTCCTTCGCTCACCATTTGCTTGGGATCCAGGGTTGAAAACACTGGATGCAGGGTCTTGAAGTTCTCAAAGTTATCAAATACGGACTTCACAACCGTATACACTGTATCATCATCCAGATCCGTGGTACTGACAAACGTTGCTTTCACACCAAAGGTTGGTACATCGTCGGGATTGCCTTGATACATACCACCGGGGATAACCGCCAGCGCATAGAACGGGTATTTTTCCACCAGCGCCTTTACATCGTCATCATTCACTGGAATGAGCTTGGATGGACAGGACGTGGTTACCTCCTGAACTGCACCATTCGGATGCCCGGCAGAATACACCATCACGTCAATTTTATTATCACAGAGCGCCTGAGCCTGCTCAGAAGCTTTCAGTTCAGAAGCCAATTTAAAGGACTCTTTTGTCCAGCCCTTTTGCTCCATCAGCACTTCCATCGTAGCACGCATACCAGAACCGGCATTCCCGATATTGACACGCTTTCCTACCAGATCATCCAGTGTATTGACACCGGCATCAGCACGCGCCACCACTGTAAATGGCTCGCTATGCAATGAAAACAGTGCGCGCAGTTTTTCCATTTGACCAAAATCCTTGAACACACCGGTACCTTTATAAGCATGGTACTGCCAGTCAGACTGAGCAACCGCAATATCCAACTCACCACCACGCAATGCATTCAGATTGTATACGGACCCCCCCGTGGATTCCACCGAACAACGAATACCATGTTCACGGCGTCCACGATTGACCAAACGGCAAATTGCACCGCCCGCCGGATAATACACACCGGTAACTCCCCCGGTACCAATCGTAATAAATTTACCCGCCGCATCTGCAGCCGGAGCGAAGTTTAGCGTGGCAACCAATCCCGCCACAGCAGCAACACACGCTATCACTGCAGTTCTGAAAAAACGTTTATTACGGGTCATGGTATCTCTCCTTTTTATTATTCGATCTTGCAATCAACTGATTACTTTTGCAAGTGCAGGCATACAGCCCACCTCCATTTGCACGGGGCGTATCATATCAACCCCATACATCACACGCAACGGCAAAAGTGATTTTATTCTCTAAAACTCAGAAACTGAGCTAACAAAGTCAGACCAGAATTTTTCAAGCTGACGGAGGTTTTCAAAGGTAACCTTCATCCGCTCCTCATCCAGCGGCGCTCCTTCCAGCTTATCGACATGACTTTGATATAACTCATCAATTTTATCACAAAGTTTCAGACCTTTATCGGAAAGCTTTACTTTTATCGAGCGCTTATCGTGGGCAGAGCGCTCCTGGATCAGATAATCACTTTCCACCAGTTTTTTGACGTTGTAGGAGACGTTAGAACCTAAATAATACCCGCGATGCGTCAGTTCGCCCACTGTCAGTTGTTCCGTACCAATATTATACAAGATCAGGGTTTGCACGTTATTGATATCCTCAATCCCCTGGCGTTCTAATTCCGTTTTAATCACATCCAGAAAACGGCGATGTAAGCGCTCAATAAGTAGGATGAGGGAAAGGTACTGCTGTTTCATGCCCGATGAACTCCTGATAACTCTATATTAAAATACGGTTTAACCAACGCTGAGACTCTACCCATTCAAAGGAAAAAAACAAGCTTTTTAAGCACTACCCTATCAGGCATCCGAACGATTTTGATTTCGCGCTTGTAAAAATCCCAACTCCATCACCGGCGTCATAGCCATGGATGCTTTACGGAAGCCAGCGTAGCTCTCGTATATTTCCTTCGCCAAAGCATCCTTTGATCCCACATTTGCTACTACTTCTTCGGATACCTTAAAGAAAGACTTCAACACTTCAGGTGGGAATGAACGTACATCTGTCGAATGATCGTTACGCAACACCTGCATGGCACGAACGTTATTGGCATAATATTCCGCTGCCATCAGATCATTTTCTGCCGCACATGCTACTTTTATAATGCGCTGCAATTCGGGCGAAAGTTGTTCAAACGCTGCCTTATTAACCATCAGTTCCAGCATGGGGCCAGCTTCATGAAAGCCCGGACCGTAATAATATTTGGACACCTTATGGAAACCGAGCGCCAGGTCATTCCATGGCCCTACCCACTCCAGCGCATCAATCACCCCGGATTGCATCGAGGTAAACAGTTCCTGTGGTGAAATCGTCTGACTACTGCCACCCAGCAGGTTCAGCACTTCCCCAGCCAGCCCGGGAATCCGCATTTTGAGTCCTTTCAGATCGTCCACCGTTTTGATTTCACGGTTAAACCATCCCCCCATCTGCGCACCCGTATTCCCGGCCGGGAATGCACGCAACCCAAACGGTGCATAGAGCTTATCCCACAATTGTTGTCCCCCGGCAAAATAGACCCACGCATTTTGCTCCTGCGCCGTCAGTCCTCCCGGCACTGCACAGAAAAATGCTGAAGCCGTGTGCTTATTCAACCAGTAATACGGGGAGCTATGACCCATCTCCGCCGTACCCTGCGATACCGCATCAAAAATCTCCAGCGGAGGTACCAGCTCACCCCCACCATAAGGCAGCACCTCCAGCTTTCCTTCTGACAAGGCCGTAATACGCTTGGCAAGCCGCACCGCTCCTGTCCCCAGCCCCGGCAATGTTTTCTGCCAGGTCATGACCATTTTCCATTGCCTCAGGCCTTGCGAGATAGCGGGTTTTGGGAAAGAGGCTGCTACTGCAACACCAGCCGCTGCTGACCCTGCCAGAAATTTCCGCCGTTTGATTTTATACTGTCTGGACACGTGCTGCTCCTATAATCCAAATACCATTTTGGCAAATATAATATATGTCACGGCAATAAGAATTGTCAGCGGGATCCCTGTCTTCAGGAAATCCTGGAACTTATAGTGCCCCGGCCCCATCACCATGAGGTTGGTCTGATACCCGATCGGCGTGGCAAACGAACAATTACACGCAAAGATCACCGCAAAAATAAAGGCCCGGATATCCACACCCAATTGTTCGGCAATATTGATGGCAATGGGTGTAAACAATACGGCACTCGCATTATTACTTAACACGTTGGTAATGGCTGCAACCACCACAAACATCCCGGCCATCACTACCATGGGAGATGCCCCATGCATAATCTCCACAAAGGTGCGAGCAATCAGCGCCGCGCCCCCGGTTTCCTGCATCGCAATCCCCAGCGCAATCGAGGTGCCAATCACCAGCAGGATTTTCATATCAATGGCGCGGGCAGCCTGTCGCAATGTAACGCAGCGTGTCATAATCACTGCCGCTACCCCGGCCAGCGACGTAATCACAATCGGTGCGACTTTAAAAGCAGCCAATCCCACTACGCCCACGAAAATCATTGAGGCAATGCGCCCTTTTTTCCCCCAGTGGATTTCGCCGGCAGACCATTCCAGTAACAGGAAGTCTTTCTTTTCCTGTAATGCCAGCAGATCCTCACTCTTGCCCATCACCAGCAGCACATCCCCTGCGGCTAGGCGTGTCTCTGACATTTTGGTGCGGATCATACGGGATTGACGCTGAATACCCAGTACCACGCAATGATATTGCCGATGGAAGCCCAGCTGCTCCAGGTTCTGCCCGATCACCCGCGATGCCGGGGCCACCACGATTTCCGCGATCTGTACATCCTGTTCCAGGTTGATCCCGGCTTCATCCCCATGAATTTCCTCTACTAACGCCAGAGGCCTTTCGCGCCCGCTCTGGCTCTTGGAAAAAAATGCCAGCAATGCTTTTCGTGGCGCAGAAGCAATCAAAATATCGCGGGATTTGAGTTTTATATCTTCTTCATAGGGCGGCAGGAATGCATGTTCGCCGCGTTGAATCATACGGACCTCTAACTCTGGAAAATCCTTGAGACATCCATTGTTGAGTGCCTGATTGATGAATTCAGAATCTGGCGTTACTTCTATTTGTGCTACAAATTGTCGGTCTACCGCTTCACCTGCCAGTTCTTTTGCCAGCGATTGCCTGGGCTTCAATAAAAAAGGAATCACCACGATCAGATAAAGTAAGCCAACCAGCGCCAGCACTATGCCGGGGTAGAAAATATCAAAAATCCCCAGCGGCGCATACCCCAGCTTACGCACAATACCCGCAACCAGCAGGTTGGTACTGCTCCCGATTAGGGTGGTCATCCCCCCCAGAATGGAAGCAAACGAAAGTGGAATCATTACTTTACTGGTGGAGATATTCAACCCCTTGGCAATGGCCGCCATAATCGGGATAAAAATTACCACCACCGGCGTATTATTTAAAAATCCGCTGATGCTAATCACAATCAGCAACGTTACCGTGACACTGATAACCTTATTATTCCGACCCAGCTTGAGAATTAAATTAGCGACTTCGTTTAATGCTCCAGTCTGCACCACTGCCTGCCCCAATATCAACAGGCAAAGCACCGTAATCAGCGCCGGCGTCGCAAAGCCGGAAAGCAGCATATCATTATTAAGAATTGGCTCACCATCGGGCCCCACATAGGGGAACAGGTGAAATACCAGCATCAGAATCGTGAGAATGACCAGTGATGCAACTTCGAGCGAAATCTTCTCACTGGCATAGGCAAACACCGCGCCAAGCACCAGCAATAACACAAACCACATATGTGCCGAAGCGGTTAAAGATGCAAAAAGTTCCATGCGACTCCTACTCTAGCAAGTCCTTATACACGGATCACCGGAAAAAACAAATCCCCAGAAAGTATGGCTGGTAATGTGAATATCAAATTCAGCAGCACACAACCTGCGGAAAAACATTATAGAAATACCCTGTTTTGCGGCAAATCTGGTTGACATATGGCATGCTTTAGCAAATAGTGCGCAACATCGGTAGCGTATGCTACCAGCAAATACTCAATGGTTCGAAACAGATAGATACGTATATGGCGATGAAGCCCCGTCCACTTTCCCCGCACCTGCAGGTCTATCGGCCGCAAATTACATCAGTCCTTTCTATTTCTCACCGGGTTTCCGGTGTTGTCCTGCTGTTTGGCAGTATCGTATTTGTCGGCTGGCTGCTGGCGTTTACCCATGGTCCACAGGCCTATGCAAAATTCACCGCGCTATTTACCCCGTGGTATGGCCAGACGGCACTGGTACTGTTTACTTTTGCATTATTTTATCACCTGTGTAACGGGATTCGTCACCTGTTCTGGGATATGGGCAAAGGGTTTGAGCTGGAGACCGTAACCCGCTCTGGGATGGCCGTGATTTTCGCCTCTCTGGGTGCCACGGCACTGTTCTGGCTGCATATGACGGGAGGGTTTTAGGATGAGTTATCGTTCGCCTCTTGGCCGTGCCCGTGGTTTAGGCGCCGCGAAGACAGGCGTAGCCCATTGGTGGCATCAACGTGTCACCGCCATCGCCAATATTGTACTGGTATTATGGTTAATCTGGTCGTTTTCCCGCCTGGACTTCACTGATTATGATGCAATCTATGACTGGATGTCCTTCCCCTTTAATGCCCTGATGCTGATCTTCCTGATTGGCAATGTATTCTATCATGGCTATCTGGGCATTAAGGTGGTAATCGAAGATTATTCCCACTGTGAGTGCGGTAAGATGACCGCGATTCTGGTGGCGCTCTACGGGCTGACACTGACAGCAGGCGTAGGGATTTTCTCCGTTTTGACTGTCTATTTTCTGGGATAAAGCATGCCGGACGCCATTCCTCTAGAACAGACTCCTGCATGGTCATTTTACCAGGTAATAGCAAAAAGCGATCCCCTGAAGATTCTAACGGCTGCAGATAAAAGTGGCGATCAGCATACCGAAAATATCCGATATATCGCCTGTCGTGATGATGTCGAAGCAGGAAACCCTAAGCGTATAAGCGGAATTATGACGGGTGAAGAATCTAAAATGACCTACTATCTTTTCCTTGAGAGAGATAATGCAGAAAGTTTGGCGCAGGTTAACCGCGTATTAAATTCAGGCCTCGCTGATACAAATATTGGGATCAAAGACTGGCCAGCACCTGGCGGCCCTTTTGAGGAAGCGATGCCCCGTAAAGTGGTTGTAGCAAAGGCTGAAAATATTGAAGAAATAATAATGATTTTAGATATACAAGCACAACAAATCAACCATACTGCATTTGCCAGTAGAATCAATCCTTCAGGACCGGAGCCTCAGAGAAGATGACCTCACCTGCCTATACCATTATCGATCATGAATACGATGTCGTTGTTGTTGGTGCCGGAGGCGCAGGACTACGCGCCACGTTAGGCACTGTTGAAAAAGGCCTTTCCACTGCCTGTATCACCAAAGTATTCCCCACCCGCAGCCATACTGTGGCCGCACAGGGCGGGATCAGCGCCGCGCTGGGCAATATCAGCGAGGATGACTGGCGCTGGCATATGTACGATACCATCAAAGGGTCGGACTGGCTGGGCGATCAGGATGCCATTGAATATATGTGCAAGAATGCCATGGCGGCAGTGATTGAGCTGGAGCATTATGGCGTCCCTTTCTCCCGTACGCCCGAAGGTAAAATTTATCAGCGGCCATTTGGCGGGATGACCACCCGCTATGGTGAAGGCCCGGCAGCCGTGCGTACCTGTGCCGCGGCGGATCGTACCGGCCACTCTATTTTACACACGCTGTATCAGCAAACACTGAAACATAAAGCCACATTTTTTATCGAATATTTCGCACTGGATCTCATCATGGATGAGGATGGCGCCTGCCGTGGCGTGATGGCCTGGAACCTGGATGACGGCACCCTGCACCGTTTCCGCGCACACAGCGTGATCCTGGCTACCGGTGGCTATGGCCGCGCCTATTTCTCCTGCACGTCCGCCCATACCTGTACGGGCGATGGCAATGGTATGGTGGCACGCGCTGGATTGCCGCTGCAGGATATGGAATTCGTGCAGTTCCACCCCACGGGGGTTTACGGCGCAGGTTGCCTGATTACCGAAGGGGTACGTGGTGAAGGCGGATACCTCACCAACTCCGAGGGTGAACGCTTCATGGAACGCTATGCACCCAAGGCCAAAGACCTCGCCTCGCGGGACGTGGTGAGCCGTGCCATGACCATCGAAATCCGTGAAGGACGCGGCGTTGGCCCGAAGAAGGATCATATCCATCTGCACCTGAACCATCTCGATCCTAAAGTAATACATGAAAGATTACCTGGAATTGCTGAGACTGCAAAGATTTTTGCAGGTGTTGATGTCACCCGTCAGCCCATCCCGGTACTCCCGACCGTGCACTACAACATGGGCGGGATTCCCACCAACCATATGTGCGAAGTGGTAACCTCCAAAGGGCGTAACCCGGATCATGTGATCCCCGGCCTGATGGCCATTGGAGAAGCAGCGTGCGTTTCCGTCCACGGGGCGAACCGCCTGGGTTCCAACTCCCTGCTGGACTTGGTGGTATTTGGCCGCGCCGCGGGGATTCGTGCGGCCGAAACCATCACACCGGGGGCACCACATAAGGTACTGAAAAATGCCGGGGACGAGGCCGTGGCGCGCTTCGATGCCGTGCGCCATGCCAATGGCAGCCTGAAGACCTCGGAAATCCGGGATTCCATGCAGCGCACCATGCAGCATTACGCCGCCGTTTTTCGCACGGAAGATTCACTGAAGGAAGGTGCCAGGAAAATCAAAGATGTCTATGGCAGCCGCAAGGAGCTATGCATTGCCGACCGTAGCCTGATCTGGAACAGCGATCTGGTGGAAGCCCTGGAGTTGGATAACCTGCTGCCGCAGGCCGTCATCACCATGGAATGTGCGAATAGCCGCAAGGAAAGCCGCGGTGCCCATGCCCATGAAGACTATCCCGATCGGGATGACAAACACTGGATGAAACACTCGCTGGCGTGGATTGATGCCAGCGGCAAGGTGAAGCTGGGTGATCGGCCGGTGCACCAGAATACACTGACAGACGAAGTGGAAGCCGTCCCCCCCAAAGCCCGGGTGTATTAGTTTTTCCTGCCTTTCATAGTCTCCCGTGGACATTTCGGGGATAAACGGTTATCGTGCCGCGCGTTGGATACCGCAGTAAAAGCACAAAACCTGTCATGCCGTCTTCATGACGGCATCCAGGATAATATGGGGGCCAGACCCCGTCATGCGACGGGGTGACATTTTGGACGCTTTTATAGCATATATGGATGATCACACATGAAAAAAGACGCAGACCAAACACAATGGAAACCCGCCACCCAGTTGGTACGAGGCGGCACGGCCCGTTCCAATTTTGGCGAAACCAGCGAGGCCCTGTTCCTGAATTCCGGCTTTTGCTACGAATCAGCGGAAGTGGCGGAAAGCCGCTTTAACGGCGAAGCGCCGGGCTTCGTGTATTCCCGCTATTGCAACCCCACCCTGCTGATGCTGGAAGAGCGCCTGGCGCTACTGGAAAAAGCCGAGAAATGCTGCGTGGTGGCCAGCGGCATGGCGGCGGTGTTTGCCTCAATCATGTGCGACATCAAGCCGGGCGACCATTTGATCGCCAGCCGGGTTTTGTTTGGCTCGTGCCATTATATCATCACGCAGATTCTACCGCGTCTGGGCGTGAAGATCACGCTGGTGGACGGGCGCGACCTGACGGCATGGGAACAGGCGTTCCGCACGAACACCACGCATGTGTTTATTGAAACCCCCAGCAACCCCACGCTGGAGCTGGTGGATATCGCCGCTGTCGCCACGCTGACAAAGCAGCACGGCACGCGGTTTATTGTGGATAACGTATTTGCCTCTCCGCTGCTGCAGCACCCGCTGGATCTGGGGGCGGATGTAGTGGTCTATTCCACCACCAAGCATATTGATGGCCAGGGGCGCACGCTGGGCGGCGCGGTGCTGGGAAGCGAAAGCTTCATCACCGAGACCCTCCTGCCCTTCCACCGCCATACCGGCCCGGCCCTCAGCCCGTTTAACGCCTGGGTGGCGCTGAAGGGGCTGGAAACGCTGAATCTGCGTATGGAACGCCATTGCGTCAATGCGCTGAAGGTCGCACAGTTCCTGGAACAGCACCCGGCGATTGAAACGGTCAGTTACCCCGGCCTGCCCTCGCATCCGCAATACGCGATCGCGCAGAAGCAGATGGATCAGGGCGGCAATCTGGTGGCCTTCCGCCTGAAGGCGGGCAAGCGCGCGGCGTTTGACCTGCTGAACAAGCTGGAGATCATTGATATTTCCAATAATCTGGGCGACGCCAAGAGCCTGGTGACACACCCGGCCAGCACCACGCACTCCAATATCGAGGAAAGCGAGCGCAATACGCTGGGCATCACGGCAAATCTGCTGCGTCTCTCGGTGGGGCTGGAAGATGCCGATGACCTCATTCACGATCTGGAACGCGGCCTGAAGGGCTAGGCTAACAGTTAAGCGCCACCCTGTATCAGCGCCGCCAGCAGGAAGGCATAGCGCCCGGCTTTGCCGATCGTCACCAGCAGTACAAACACCCGAAACGGCGTGCGGAAGACCCCGGCAATCACCGTCAGTGGATCACCGATAAACGGCACCCAGGCCAGCAACAGCGACCACACGCCCCATTTCCGGTAATGCCGCGCGGCGCGCTCCATGTGTTTCCCATTCACCGGGAACCAGCGCCGATCCTGAAAATGCACGAGGTAGCGCCCAAGCAGCCAGTTGATCACCGCGCCCAGCACATTCCCCGCGGTCGCCACCAGCAGCAGCGTCAGCCAGTGATGCGCACCCCCCAGATACAGCCCCGCCAGCACCAGCTCCGACTGTACGGGCAATAACGTCGCCGCCACCAGCGCCGTGGCAAATAACAGCATCAATTCAGACATGGGAATTAAGTTATAATAACTTATACTCACATTGTATAAATATTTGGGGCTTATGTTTAGTAACTCTATTCTGACTCAATAATTCGTTAGCCTAACGGATTGACTAACATTATAATGAGAACGGTATGTTACCGTAGCGGTCTGGTATTACACACTTCATATGTTCCGAATTCGCCAAATTCATAATGCACATACACCGCAAAACAACGTGGCGCTTTCTGCAGTTCTGCGTATTTACGAAGAGGCCTTCTCCCATTACCCGCAATATTCAGCCAAAATTGCTAATTTTCTAAAATTCTCCAGCAGACACAATTTTGATATTGTACTACTAGTAGCAGAAGGAAATAAAAACAGAGTGCTGGGCTTTGCACTCTCTTTTTATTTTCCCGATCTAAAATATGCTTATCTGGATCACCTCGCCAGCGATCCCAAACGCAGCGCGCGAGGCTATGGCGTTGCATTATACGAGCGCACAAGGGAGGTGTTGATAGAAGCTGGCTGCAAGGGACTATTCATGGATGTGCCCCATGATGAGCAGGAAAAAGCTAACTATAAAATTACTGACATAAAAATAAATCGGAAACGCATGGCATTTTACGAGCGTTTTGGTGCATTGCCTATTGTAGGTACAAAATATGATTCTGTTTCACATAAGGCTAATCAGGGTTATCCGATGCTACTGGTGTATGACCCCATCAATACTTCAAAGGCACTTAGTGCGGCTGCATTGAAAAAAGTTGTTACCGGGATTCTTAAAATTAAGGGAAATATGCGACCGGAAGAAGCCAAGGTAAAAGAGATTCTAGCCTCAATCAAAGACAATCAGGTAAAACTGCGCAAACCACACTATACACAACTCGAAACAGTACAACCGATGATGATTAATGGATTGGGAGTACTGGACTTTATCACCACTGGCGATGCGCACCAGATTCATCATTTGAAGGAAAAGGGATATATTGAGAGACCAGCACGCGTACAGTTCATACTGAGAGGGTTGGGAGGTTTTCAGCTTGAAGAACATAATGTAAAGCACTTCGGCGATAAACATATCCTGGAAGTACATAGCTCTGCATTATTCAAATTTCTTAAAAAAGCAGAAACAGAACTTGAGCCAGGGCAATTAATATACCCGAATATCTTTCCAATACGCAAACCCGACCATATTCCCAGGAATTGGGAAGTGCAGGCGGGTTATTATTGCATCGACACGTTTACACCTGTGACCGCCAATGCATACAAGGCTGCGCGTAATGCGGTGAATGCTGCATTAACAGGGGCAGAACGCATACTGAAAGGAAGCACACATGCCTACGTTCTCTGTCGTCCGCCGGGACACCATGCAGAAATAGGCGTTTTCGGTGGATTTTGCTATTTTAATAACGCTGCTATCGCTGCGCATTACTTATCAAAAAAAGGTAAGGTGGCATTTATTGATATCGACTTCCACCATGGCAATGGCTCACAGGATATTTTCTATAAACGGAATGATGTCTACTTTATCTCAATCCACGGCCATCCACGTGTTTCCTACCCATATTTTGCAGGCTATTCTGATGAGCGTGGTGACGGTCTGGGTAAGGGCTTTAACCGCAATTTTCCTCTCTACCCTGGAGTAGATGACGAGACATATTTAAAGACACTGGAAAGTGCACTAGCACTTTTTCGTAAATATAAGCCGGATTATCTGGTGATTTCGCTAGGCTTTGACATCATGGCTGGAGACCCAACTGGTGCATTTACCATATCACCCAAGGGCATGCAGCAGATCGGCGTAATGATGGCTTCTATGAAACTACCCACACTGGTGGTACAGGAGGGTGGGTACGCACTACGAAACCTTCGCCTTGGCGCTACCGGATTCTTCAAAGGATTATTGAAGTAGGTTTAACAATCCTGCCACCCGAAGCCCGAAAAGCATAGGATGGCGGTCCCGGCGGGATTCGAACCCACGACCCTCAGATTCGGAATCTGATACTCTATCCAGCTGAGCTACGGGACCGTATAAGCGGCACTACCATACGCAAATTGCGCCAACTTACAAGTATTCTGATCGATTTACCGCTTGATGCCGCGCCCGGCATCCTGTAACCAAAAGCAGCACAAATGCGAATACCATCATGAACCAACATCCGCGAGGAACCATGCCCCACCGTTTATTCCCACTGCTCTGCCTGATAACACTGCTGGCCGTGATTCCGGCCCGCGCACAGGCGCTCACCACGGACTGGGAACAGCACCCCGAAGTGGGAACACGGCTACTCGTAGCACAATCCGCCGATGGTGAAGTCAATGCCGGTATTGAATTCCGGCTGGCCGAGGGCTGGAAAACCTACTGGCGTACGCCCGGTGATGCCGGCCTGCCGCTGACGCTGGATTTCAGCGCTTCGGAAAACCTGAAACAGGCCAATCTACTGTGGCCCGTCCCTACCCGCCTGGTGGAATACAAAATTATTCAGTCATTTATCTATAAACATCATATCATCCTGCCGCTGCGCCTGCAGGCGGAAGACCCGGCAAAGCCTATCCTGCTCAAGGCGTCCGGCAATTATGGTGTCTGCTCAGAAATCTGTGTGTTCTATAACATCACGCTGGATACCAGCATCCCGGCCAGCCATAGCGACGCCGAAGCACAGGCGGCATTAGACCCGTTCATGGCCAAAGTCCCCGCGCCCAATGGTGCCGGTGGGCTGGAAATCCTCAGCGCACAGGCGGGAGAAAATAATACGCTGAACGTCAAAGCCCGTGCAGAAGACGGGTTTTCCCGGCCGGAACTGCTGGTGGAAATTTCAGAGGATTTCCGTTTTACCGCCCCAGAGGCCACGTTCAGCGCAGACTGGAAAGAGGCCACCTTCTCCGTCCCCTACGAACTGAAGCTCAAGGACGCCTCCCTGAAAGGAAAAACCATCACTCTCACACTGATTAATGGCGATAAAGTAGTGGAAGCGCAGGTCACGGAAGGCCAGGATACCCCATCCCCGGCAGCGGATGACGTAAAAAAAAAGTAGATAGCGACGCAGCCTTAGCTAAGCCCCCCTCTGCCTCGCTCTCGCCATTTCTGTTGGTCGTGTTTGGATTGGTGGGCGGATTTATCCTCAATATTATGCCGTGCGTGCTGCCGGTGCTTTCCATCAAGATTCTTGGCGTGATGCAGCATGGTGGCAAGGATACGGTCTATATTCGCCGCAGCTTCCTCAGTAGCACGGCAGGCATTCTGATTTCCTTCCTGATTCTTGCCGGGATTGTGATCCTACTGCGGCAGGCCGGAATGGCGGCAGGCTGGGGCTTCCATTTTCAGCAACCACTGTTCCTTATCTTCGTCACACTGGTGGTGACCCTGTTTGCGGCCAATCTGCTGGGCGCGTTTGAGATTGGCTTGCCGGCATTTCTTGGCTCCCGGCTGGCAACGGCCGGACATGGGCACGGCTATGTGGCGCATTTCTTCACCGGGATGCTGGCGACCCTTCTGGCCACCCCCTGCTCTGCCCCATTCCTTGGCACGGCCATTGGCTTCGCCTTCAGCCAGGGGCCGCAGATGATCGTGCTCATCTTTACCGTAATGGGCGTCGGGCTGGCATTGCCGTATATCCTTGTGGCGTTATTCCCCGGCATGGTGCGGATGCTCCCCCGCCCGGGCATGTGGATGGTACGGGTACGGCAGGTGATGGGTCTGCTGCTCGCCGGAACAGCCCTCTGGCTACTCTGGGTCTTCGCCGGTTTAAAAAGCCCCCTTGCAGCACTCGCACTGGCCATTGCGCTGGCCGTGGTGGTATTCGCACTCATACTAAAACATGCGGACAAACTCCCAACAACTTTGACTACCTTATTATTATTGACCGGTATTGCCGGAGCATTTCTCGTACCGCAGTATTTTTCAACCAGTAGTTCAGCACACACCAGTGTGGAATGGGTGCCTTTTGATGCCGATGCCATCCCGGCACTGGTGGCTGAAGGCAAGGTGGTCTTCGTGGATGTCACCGCCGACTGGTGTGTGACCTGTAAAACCAATAAGTTACTGGTAGTCGACCGGGATCCCGTTTCACAGATACTCTCTGCGCCAGATGTGATACGGATGCAGGGGGATTATACAAAACCCAGTAAACCCATTGCCGATTATCTGGCGCGTTATGGACGTTATGGGATTCCGTTCAATGCCGTCTATGGCCCATCCAAGCCGGAGGGAATTCTGTTACCAGAACTCCTTACACAAGAGCGTGTATTGGAGGCTATTAAGCACGCACGATAATTCTATCCAAAATTGCTGGCATAGGATTTCGGTTTCAAGATTGAGGTGTTAGGCTTCTGCACCTGGTATTCCCAACCATTTTGCTTAGCAAACGCAATTGCCTCCTCACTGGTATTAAATTTCAGGCGAAGCTGCTGCGTGGTATCACTGCTGCTGGTCCACCCCATCAAAGGCTCTACAAACCGTGCATTTTGCGTGGCCACAGGCTCCAGAACCCAACGCTGGCTATTGGCCACACCAGATTGCATCGCATTGCGTGCCGGACGATAAATTTTTACTTGCATTTTAGACGTTTACTCCCTGTTAACCGCGGTTAAGCTATTTTTACTGAAATAGTGCCTTAAAATCCTGTAAATCCTCGTTTCCTTAACACTTTATTAGCGTTTTTCTGACATTCTGACAAGTAGATGGCGAATGTAGCGCCACTGGAAGTGTTTTGGAAGAACAAAGAGTTGTAGGGGTAAATTATGGAACGGAAGGCATCTATTCCGATCACTGGTATGCATGCACAGCAGCATGTGCCGCCGGACGTGATCATGAATCCAACTGTGAGTGAAACCAGGCCCGCGCTGGCGTTTCCCTCAATGTACGAAGTCCTGATTCTGGACGACGAATTCACACCAATGGAATTTGTAGTCGGTATGCTGAAGCAGGTTTTCCGTAAATCCCATGACGAGTCCGTAAAGCTTATGCTTAGTATTCATCATGATGGCGAAGGCATCTGTGGCATTTATACCCGCGATGTCGCAGAAACGAAGATGATGCAGGTCATTAATCTGGCAAGAGAGAGTCTCCACCCACTGAAGTGTGTTATAAGGAAGAGCGTATAGGTAATACACACATGTCAGGGTGGCAGGTAGTATATGCTCTCACTTAATTTGGAACGTACGCTTCAACAAGCGCTCGCAATCGCCAAAGACTATTCGCATGAATATGCCACGCAGGAACATCTCCTGTTGGCGCTGTCCGAAGATCCGGACGCTGGGGCTATTCTTGTTAGCTGTAATGTGGATATCGAATTGTTACAGGATAGCATTATCAGCTTCCTGCGCAACGACCTCGCCAGCCTCATTGTGGAAGGCATTATTGAATCGAAGCCCACTGCTGGTTTTCAGCGTGTTGTGCACCGTGCAGCAGTCCATGCCAATGCCAGTGGTGACGACGAAATTACTGGCGCGAATGTGCTTGGGGAACTTTTCTCCGAGCGGGATTCCCACGCTGCCTATTTCCTGCAGGCACAAAATATCAGTAACCTGGATGTGCTGGCCTGCCTCTCGCAGGGTATGCCAGGCTATGAATATTACCCGGATGTCGAAGAAAACCAGTCACAAGGTGCCCCGGCAAGCGACCTGAGCGATGATGAGCAAATCGCCAATGCCAACGAAATTCTAGAAAAATATTGCATCAATCTGAACGCGCGTGCGCGTGCGGGACGTATCGATACCCTCATCGGGCGCAATACGGAGATTGAGGATACCGTACGTATCCTTTGCCGTCGTACCAAGAACAATCCCATCCTGGTGGGTGACCCAGGAGTGGGAAAAACAGCAATTGCTGAAGGGTTAGCCTATCGTATTACCCATAATCAGGTGCCGGATGTGCTGGAACATTCCATTATTTATTCGCTTGATCTTGGCTCACTGGTGGCCGGGACGCGTTATCGCGGGGATTTTGAAGAGCGGCTGAAATCCATTATTAAGGCCATTCAGGAAACACCGGGGGCAATCCTTTTCATTGATGAAATTCATACGATCATTGGCGCCGGCTCCACCAGCAGCGGTTCCATGGACGCCTCAAATCTGCTGAAACCAAGCCTGGCGCGTGGGGATATTCGCTGCATTGGCTCCACTACCTATAAAGAATACCGCAGCCACTTTGAAAAAGACCGCGCACTGGCACGCCGCTTCCAGAAAGTGGATGTGATAGAACCCACGGTGGAAGATACCATCCAGATATTGGAGGGGTTGAAAAATTATTACGAAGACCATCATGATGTGCGTTATTCATCCGATGCCATACAGACAGCTGCGATTCTTTCAGCACGCTATATTCATGATAAGAAATTGCCGGATAAGGCCATTGATGTATTGGACGAAGCCGGAGCACGCCACGCCCTGCTGCCCGCCGAAAAACGTACGCTGGTTATCACGGTAGAGGATATTGAGGAAACAGTCGCCCGCATGGCACGGATTCCTTCGCGTTCCGTCTCTTCTAATGAGAGCGAACGCCTGCAAAAGCTGGAAGAACGCCTGAAAGAACAGGTGTTTGGCCAGTCTTCCGCGGTGGAGGCGGTAGTCTCCTCAATCAAACTTTCACGTGCGGGTCTGCGCAAAAGCACAAAACCGATCGGCTCCTACCTGTTTACCGGCCCCACCGGTGTAGGAAAAACCGAGCTGGCCACCAAGCTGGCGCAGGAAATGGCCATGCATTTTGTTCGTGTGGATATGTCAGAATATATGGAGCAGCATTCGGTATCGCGCCTGATTGGTACGCCGCCGGGTTATGTCGGGTTTGAACAGGGTGGGATTCTCACTGATGCGCTGGATCAAAACCCCCACACCCTGCTGTTGCTGGACGAAATTGAAAAAGCCCACCCGGATATCTATAACCTCCTGCTGCAGGTGATGGATTATGGCAAACTGACGGATAATAGCGGCAAGACCGTGGATTTCCGCAATGCTATTATTATCATGACCAGTAATGCCGGGGCGGAAGAAATGTCACGTACGCCGATTGGTTTTGGTCGTGCGGAAGAACGTGGCGATAGCAGCGGAGCCATTCGCCGCCTGTTTACACCGGAATTCCGTAACCGTCTGGATGCTATTATTCAGTTCCAACCGCTGGAGCCGAAGCTGATGGCTAGCATCGTTGATAAATTTGTGGATGAACTGCGGGCACAGCTGGCCGATCGCGGTGTTCGCCTGGATGTCAGCCGCGATGCACGGAACTGGCTGGCTGAAAACGGTTATGATCGTGATAATGGTGCCCGTCCGCTGGAACGTCTGATCGAGCAGGAACTCAAACGCCCATTGGCCGATGAAATCCTCTTTGGTAAGCTCAAGCAGGGCGGCACGGTGAAAGCTGGCGTTAAAGCCGGCAAGCTATCCTTCCTGTTCCTGGAGTCTGAGGAAAGCGCAGAAGAAGCTAAGGAGCCTGTCGCCGTTGAGGTTGAGGTGTCGTAGACACTGCACTGCCTGACGTATCCAGTAGTTTCAGCTCCGTAAACACCAAAACCATCGCCCCAATAAAGTGCTCGATCATCGCTTCATTATCATGTAACGGTGTCGGCGTGATACGCAAACGCTCCGTGCCTTTTGGCACGGTGGGGTGATTGATATGCTGGACAAAAATTCCATAATTTTCCATCAGCAAATGTGAGGCCTGGCGGCAAAGCACCGGGTCTCCCACCAGCACCGGCAGAATATGACTCTGCGTCGTCGGCATCACAAAAATACCCTCCGCAGCCAAACGGTCTCTTACCTTACGCACCGTCGCCTGATGCTTTTCGCGCAGCTCCGGATGTGCCTTCAGATGGCGTACACTGGCAGCCAGACCGGCAGCCATGGGCGGTGCCATCGCCGTGGTAAAAATAAAACCGGGGGCAAAACTGCGTAAGTAATCCACCATCAGGTGATCCGCCGCAATATAACCGCCCATCACCCCAAATGCTTTACCCAGTGTCCCCTGGATAATATTCAGGCGATCCATCAACCCCTCGCGCTCCGCGATGCCACCACCGCGCGGACCATAAAGCCCCACAGCATGCACTTCATCGAGGAAGGTCAGCGCCTGATAACGGTCTGCCAAATCGCAAATTTCTTTAATCGGCGCAATATCGCCATCCATGGAATATACCGATTCAAATGCAATAATCTTCGGACGCTCCGGATCAGTCTGTGCCAGTAAGCGCTCCAGATGCTTCAAATCGTTGTGGCGGAAAATATGTTTCTCCGCGCCACTATAGCGCACGCCTTCAATCATGGAGGCGTGGTTACAGGCATCGGAGTAAATCACACATTCCGGTAATTTTCGGCCCAGCGTCGCCAACACGGTGGCATTCGCCATATAGCCGGAATTAAACACCAGCGCCGCTTCTTTACCGTGCAAATCCGCCAGCTCGGTTTCCAGTTCCACCAGCGGGTGGTTCGTCCCGGCAATGTTCCGTGTACCGCCTGCCCCGGCCCCCACCGATTCTGCCGTATTTTTGATGGCATTCAGTACATCCGGGTGCTGCGACATACCCAGATAATCGTTATTACACCAGATAATGACTTCACGCTGGTTTGTATGATCCCACGCATGCGGAAACTGCCCGGCATGGCGCACCAGATCGGTAAATTGCCTGTAATTTCCAGCAAGTTTGAGCTGTTGCAGCTCACGATTCAGAAAACGGCTGTAATCCATTATCTCTCTTTCTGTTACATACGTGGCAAAGCGTCTGTTTTCGGCACATTACCATAAGTCTGCACTGCAATAAACAAGGAAAACGTCAGCAACAGCACCGCCATGGCCTGATGCAACGCCCCCAACACCACAGGGACATGGGATATTAGGGTAAAAATCCCCAGTAAAAATTGACTAATGCTAAGTATCAGCAAGGTTTTAAAGGCATAATGCACCGGATGACGTGGCACCTGGCGCGTCTGCCACCACCCCCACAGCACCAACCCGATAAACACCACCGCGTTGGTACGGTGCAAAAACTGTACCAGTGCGATATTCTCAAACAGATTCCGCCAACCTAGTTGTATCGCCCAGATGCCCTCCGGAATCCATTGCCCATTCATCTTCGGATAAGTGTTATAGACCAGTCCGCCATCCATCCCGGCGATGAATGCTCCCAGAAGAATTTGTACCGCCAGAATCAAAATAACATAAATAGGAATATTACTATTTATGATTTTATTATTACCATTATTTAGTGTATTGGTTGAATTTCTGCCGAACGCATATACACGTAGTCCCTGCCAGAACATCAGGCTATAGATCAACAGCGCCACACTGAGATGCAACGCGAGGCGATACGGACTGACATAAGGTTGATCCACCAAACCGCTTTTCACCATCAGCCAGCCTATCAACCCCTGTAATCCCCCCAGCAGGAATACCCCGCCCATCTTCAGGGCGAAGCGCCGTGTAAAATCCCCGCGCAGCCAAAACACCAGCATAGGGATTAGAAACGCAAACCCCACCAAGCGCCCCAGCAAACGGTGCAGATATTCCAGCCAGAAAATGCCCTTAAAATGAATTAAAGTAAAATGGTAATTCCTTTTGATAAATTCTGGAGAATCAATATATTTATTAAATTCATTCTGCCACCCCTCTTCGCTCATCGGGGGCAATATCCCGGTGACAGGTCGCCAGTCGGTAATGGAAAGGCCAGACTCCGTAAGACGTGTTACACCACCCAGCACCACCATGGCAAACACCAGCCCGCAACAGAGGAACAACCAGAGGGCAATTGCTTGGTGATTTTTTCTGGGCAAAACCGTTTCCCTACGTTAGATGTCGGGGTGTGTTTTAATGCGAAATGCCATGAAACGCAAGCAAACCCGAAGCAACCAAAAGAGTATACGATGCCTTCACCCCATAGCGACCTTACGGCTTTCTCAACTTCAGCATCACGGCAGGGCGCACTACGCTGGCTGTGGCTGGCGATAGGCGCGCTGGCGCTGGCGGGATTGCTGGCGATTATCCTGGTAGCGGCACGCACACCGAAGGTACAGCAACTCTTCCCCGATTATGATATCTTCCACACCGCACTGGTTATCCATGTTGATCTGTCGGTATTAGTCTGGATGTTATCTATTACGGCGTTTCTCTGGCAAATGGCCTTTCAGGGACGACGGCAACTCTGGATGGCGATAAACTTGATCGTGGCAGCATTTGGCGTGCTGACAATGTTCCTCTCGCCCTTTTTTGCCAAGGGTGCTCCACTGATGAACAACTATGTTCCCATTTACCATTCTCCGGCATTTCTGGTGGGATTACTGTTATTCCTGCTGGGTATCAGCAGTGAAACTTTGCGCTTCCTCCTGCATTTCCAGCGCTTTACCCGTGTGCTGGATATCCCCGGCCTGCGTACGGGGCTGGCCGCTTCCGCCCTAATGATTACCCTGGCCTTCCTGCTGATATTCCTCTCCTACCGGGAATTACAGTTGGTACGTTATCTGTTTGAGCCGGAAGATTATTATGAACTGCTCTTTTGGAGCGGTGGTCATATACTGCAATATGCCTACACGCAAACCATGCTGGTGGCCTGGTTGATTATGTATCGTGCCCTCGGCTTCAAGCAACCGGTACCCGGCAGCGTGATGCCCATACTCTTTAGCCTGCACCTGCTGATAACACTGCCTGCACTTTACGTGCAGTGGCGGATGCCGATCCTAGAACAGCCTTTCCATCAGCTTTTTACTGACCATATGCGATATGGCGGCGGTGTGATCCCGATTATTGTGGGCGTGATACTGTTGGTGGGGGCACTGCGCCAACGCAAAATGCCTATCCAATATACCCCGGTTAAGATGGCGTTGATTAGCTCGGTGGTGTTGTTTGCAGCCGGAGGATTATTGGGCTGGCGCATTGAGGCCATTGATGCCACCGTGCCCGCACACTATCACGGCTCGATTGTAGGCATCACACTGGCATTGATGGGTGCGGCCTATGCCCTGCTACCCGCATTGGGCAAAGCGTCCCCCAGTGGAAAACTGGCAACCCTGCAACCGCTGCTTTATGGCGGCGGTCAGTTGCTTCACATCGCCGGGCTGGCTTGGTCTGGCGGCTATGGCGCGTTACGCAAAACCCCCGGTGCCATGCAAAGTCTGGAAGGCCAGACCGCCATGGGCCTGATGGGGCTGGGCGGGTTGCTTTCCGTGCTCGGCGGATTGTTCTTTGTGATTATTATGATCCGCTGCCTGACCAGCCAGCGTAAGGTATAATTTTGATTGGAAATCGCAGGCTAACTAGGTTATAGACGTAGCGTGTTTTATTATTCAATAGAGGTACTACCATGTTTACACGTTTATTTGCGATTGCCCTTCTGGTCATGACAGCATTCCCTACGCTTGCAGCAGACCCAGCAAATACCCTTTCTGACCCGGAAAATACTCTATATATGGATCTGAAAGATGGCCGGGTGGTAATTGAACTGCGCGCGGATCTGGCGCCCAACCATGTTGCCCGCATTAAGGAACTGGCACGTCAGGGGTTTTATGATGGCATCGTATTTCATCGCGTGATTGATGGCTTTATGGCCCAAACCGGTGACCCAACAGGCACCGGACGTGGCGGCAGCGGTCAAAATCTGAATGCTGAATTCTCTGATGCCAAACACCTGCGTGGCACCGTTTCTATGGCACGCGGCCCGCAAGATGTGAATAGCGCGGATAGCCAGTTCTTCATCTGTTTTGACGACCAACCAGCACTGGATGGACAATATACCATCTTTGGTCAGGTAACCTTCGGTATGGAACATGTGGATGCTATCAAGCGTGGCAACCCGCAACTGAATGGTATGGTCACTAACCCGGATAAGATCATCACCCTGCGTGTCGCAGCGGATGTGGATCAGGCGGCGACAAGTGAAACAACCGCTGAAGAAGGTGCAGCGGAAGAAGCAGCTAAGCAAACGGGAACTGCGGCTGAACCCACTGAGGAAACCAAAGAATCTGTCTTCGATGCAATGGATAAGGCCGAAGATAAAGCAGATGAAGCGGCTGAAAAAGCTTCTGGCACTGCAGAAGATGCCGTAGAAAACGTAAAGGAAAACGCGACAGAAGCCGTTGAAAAAGAACTGGAATCCACAGAAATGCCAAAGATCACCCCACCCTCCGAAGAAGGGGTTGACCTTCCGGCTCTCAAATCCGCTGAGTAAGCGGGAAGTATTGCGCTCCGGTGCGTGTCGACGCGTTTGATTTCACGTTACCCCCGGAGCGCATTGCGCAGCAACCTGTCTCCCCACGCGATAGCGCCCGCATGCTGGTCGTGCAGGAAGCGCTGGAAGATCACACCGTCCGTGACCTCCCCGCGCTTCTTCAGCCAAACGACCTCCTGATCCTGAATAACACGCGCGTCATTCCTGCCCGCTTGCAGGGAAAAAGCCAGACTGGGAAATCCATTGAGATCACACTCCACCGCCGTCATCGCCTTACGGAGTGGAATGCTTTTGCCCGGCCTGCGCGCAAGGTAAATGCAGGTGATAGTGTGCATTTTGCCGAGGACTTTGCCGCCGAGATTCTATCCAAAAACGCAGGCGAACTGCACCTGCGCTTCACCTGCCCGGAGGCAGATTTCTCGCGCCTGCTGCACGCGCACGGACATATGCCACTGCCGCCATATATTCGCCAGGGCAAGGATACGCCCAGCGACCAGAAGAATTACCAGACACTTTTCGCACGGCATGAAGGGGCGGTCGCCGCACCCACCGCCGGGCTGCATTTTACAGACACCTTATTTGCTGCATTGCAGCATAAAGGCATCGCACATGCCTTCGTCACGCTGCATGTGGGTGCGGGCACGTTCCTGCCTGTTAAAACGGAAGATACTGATGACCATGTGATGCATGAGGAATGGTACGAGCTGCCAGAGGCCACCATCACCGCGATTCAAAACGCCAAAGCAGCGGGAGGACGCATCATCGCGGTAGGCACCACCGTACTGCGCGCACTGGAAAGCTCTGCCGGGGATGATGGCACACTCCGACCCGGCGAAGGCAGTACCCGCCTGTTCATCACCCCCGGTTACCACTTCAAAACTGCTGATATCCTGTTAACGAATTTCCATCTGCCGCGCTCCACGCTGTTTATGCTCGACAGCGCCTTTGCCGGGCTGGAACGCATGCAGCGCGCCTACCAGCACGCTATAGCGCAGGAATACCGCTTCTTCTCCTATGGCGATGCGACGTTACTCTTCCGAGGAAATGATGCATGACGAATAGGCTCCCCTTTACCCTCCATGCCACCGACGGCAATGCCCGCAGGGGCACATTGCACACAGCGCACGGGCCGGTGGAAACGCCGGTGTTCATGCCGGTGGGTACTGCCGCCACCGTGAAAGCCATGCTACCGGAAACCGTCGCCCAAACAGGAGCAGATATTGTACTGGGGAATACCTATCACCTGATGCTGCGTCCCACAGCAGAACGTATCGCCAAACTGGGTGGGCTACATCACTTCATGCGCTGGGACAAAGCGATTCTCACTGATTCGGGTGGGTTTCAGGTGATGTCGCTAGCCAAAATCCGTGAAATTTCAGAAGAAGGCGTGCGCTTCCAGTCACATCTGGATGGTAGTAGCCACATGCTCAGCCCGGAACGCTCGATGGAAATCCAGCATTTGCTGGGCAGCGATATCACTATGATCTTTGACGAATGCACCCCCTTCCCGGCCAGCCATCAAACCGCCCGGGAATCGATGGAACTTTCCCTGCGCTGGGCCGAGCGCAGCAAGCAGGCCTATCAGCCGCGTGAAGGCTATGGGTTGTTTGGCATCGTGCAGGGCAGTGTGTATGAGGATTTACGCACCGCTTCCGCCACCGCGCTGAACCAGATGGAATTTGACGGTATGGCAATCGGCGGGCTGGCCGTGGGCGAAGGCCAGGCGGAGATGCTGCGCGTGCTGGATTTCACCGTCCCCCAATTACCCGACGATAAACCGCGTTACCTGATGGGCGTCGGCAAGCCGGATGACCTGGTGGAAGCCGTACTGCGCGGGGTGGATATGTTTGATTGCGTACTCCCCACCCGCTCCGGGCGCAACGGACAGGCCTTTACCTGGCAGGGAACGATCAATATCCGCAATGCGCGCTATGCCGATGACCCCACGCCTCTGGATGCCGGCTCCACCTGCCCGGCCAGCCGCGATTACAGCAAAGCGTACTTGCATCATCTGGTGAAATCTAACGAGATTCTGGGAGCCATGCTGATGACCTGGCATAATGTCGCGTTTTACCAACGCCTGATGCAGCATATGCGGGATGCCATCAGCGCCGGTACATTACAGGAATTCGCTGAGAACTTTTTACGCCGGTATACGAAGCAATAACAGCATATAAAAAAAGGGAGGCATGAATTGCAATTGCAATTTATGCCTTACCCTAGAGCCTTATTAGTTATATACGCCACACCAATAAGCGTATATTCCTTTGTGGTCCCAGTATTCCACCTTTCCAGTGCATTTGTTAAACACCTGGTAGGTGGCCGTGACCCCCTTCTCACCACAGTTCTTGACTTCCCTACTACTACTGCAGTCATCCGCTGCGGTGATGGTGGCGAGTAAAAAGAAAATCACTATTGTCAGCATAGCAATTTTCTTCCACATAGAATTTCACCTCCTTTCCGCCTTAAAAAGGACTGGTTTGGACGTGGACGCTAAGACACGCAGGCGTTGGACTATCGGCCTCCCTTTTTTGTGCGCTCTGGCACCTTTTTTAGGCGATAGTTTTTGGCCATTATATCTCAAGCGTGATGTGGCAATCCCTGCCGTAATTATTTTCCAATAATAAAAAATTAGAGAAATTATACCACAAAAAGTAGCATTTTATCAATATTTTAGCGCTTTAATAAAAACTCCAACCTATTGATATTAATTACGTTTCAGGCGTTTACGCTCGCTGGAGGTGGGGATGCCCAACCCTTCGCGGTATTTAGCCACAGTGCGGCGGGCGACATCCACCCCACGAATTTTAAGCATACTGGCCAGCTTATCATCCGAGAGAATGTCATCCGGCGTTTCACTCTCGATCATTTCCTGAATCATATGCTTCACCGAGATACTGGAAACCCCCTCCTCATTCTGCGAAGCCGCCAGCCCGGAGGCAAAGAAATACTTCATTTCATAGATTCCGCGCGGAGTGGCGATATATTTATTCGTCGTTACCCGCCCGACGGTACTTTCATGCACCCCCACTTTTTCCGCGATCTGCGCCAGCGTCATCGGTTTTAGAAAATATATCCCCTGCTCCAGGAAGGCGCGCTGCTGTTCCACCATCGCCGCGGCAACCTTCGTCAGCGTTTCCGCACGCTGGTGCAGTGCCTTGGTCAACCAGTTTGCCGAATTAATCTGTGTGCTGACATACTGCTTATCCTCCCCGCTGCGTGCCCGTCCCTTGATCTCAGCATAATATTCGCGGTTCACCAGCACTCGCGGTAACGTCTCCGTATTCAGCTCCACCGCCCATTCCCTGTTACGTCGGCGCACATACACATCCGGGATAAGCGGCTGCACCACTTCGGTGGCGAAATCCCCGCCCGGACGTGGGTTTAGGGTACGCAACAGGCTGCAATACTCCGCCACATCGCTTTCTGTCACCCCGCATAGTTTTGCCAGCACCGGGTAATCACGGGCAGCCACCAGTTCCAGCCGGTCGAGCAGAATTTCCAGCACCGGGTTGAATACGCCCCTCTCTTGCAATTGCAGCTTCAAACACTCTGCCAGCGAGCGGGCAAATACCCCGGTGGGATCACAATGCTGCAAGGTTTCCAGTGTTTCATCCACATCCTCATAGCTGCATTCCAGGCGGCTGGTAATCGCGTCATATTCAATATGCACATAGCCATTCTCATCCAGCATATCCACCAGATGCAGCGCAATAATCCGCTTCTGCGGGTCCTGGATATCCAGCGTAATCTGCTCCAGCACGTGGTCTTTCAGTGAAAGCGGCGGTGCAAGTTGCTGCTCCATATCATACGCATATTCGCCGCTGACAGAACCGCTACCCCAGGATTCCGCCCCATCGTAATGGTCAGTACTGTGGGTTTCCGGAGCGGCGTTTTCCTGCGCGTCCCACACATTTTCATAATTGGCATCCAGTGGATTGTCCTCTCCGGTATGATCACTCTGGATCATGTCATGCGCATCGGAATCGCTATTACTTTCTGAACTTTCTGATAGCGAGCTTTCTGCCGCATCATCGCCTTCTGCCTGTTCACGCTGCAGGAAGGGGTTTTCCTGGAGTTCCTGCTCCACGAAATCCTGTAATTCCTGTGCAGAAAGCTGGAGAATTTTGAGCGACTGCTGCAATTGCTGGGTCATCACCAGCGATTGTGTCTGCTTCTGAACCAGTTGTTGCTTTAGCGCCATTACATCTCCTATAGCGTAAAGCGTTCACCCAGATAGACTTTCCGCACCTCGTCGTGGCGGACAATATCCTGCGGCGGGCCTTCCATCAGCACGCTACCATCATGAATGATATAGGCACGATCAATAATGCCCAGCGTATCCCGCACGTTATGGTCGGTGATAATCACCCCGATGCCACGGTCTTTAAGCTGATAGACAAGGCTGCGCACATCCGCCACGGCAATAGGGTCAATCCCTGCCAGCGGTTCATCCAGCAGGATAAATTCCGGATACGATGCCAGGCAACGGGCAATCTCCACACGTCGCCGCTCCCCACCGGAAAGCGCCACTGCCGGCGAATGCCGTAAATGTGTGATCGAAAACTCCGCCAGCAATTCTTCCAGCATCACATAGCGCTTTTCAATGTCCTCTTCATTCACTTCCAATATGGAAAGGATGTTATCTTCCACGCTCATACCGCGGAAAATAGAGGCCTCCTGAGGCAGATAGCCAATGCCCATCTGCGCCCGGCGATACATTGGCAGCGCCGTTACTTCTTCGCCATCAAAGTAAATACTACCGTAATCCGGCCGCACCAGCCCGGTAATAATATAGAAACAGGTGGTTTTCCCGGCACCATTCGGCCCCAGCAGCCCCACTACCTCACCCCGGTCTGCCTGCAGGGTGATGTCCCTCAGCACCGGGCGACCACTATAGCTTTTCCCAAGATTGGTAACACTGATCCCCGTTTCAGAGGGCTGCGACACCACGGAAGATGGTTTTTCAACCACCGTGGTCTGATCCGTAGCGAAAGGCAATTTGTTTGGCTGTAGCGGCATGCGCTCATACTACGGCAGATTGCCGGGGAAGTCATGCGGATTTCACTGACTATTGCTGAATTACTGTGTATTGAGCTGCGCCTGTTTCGGCATAAAGACACCTTTCACACGGCCCGCTTTGGTGCCTTTTTTGGTAGTACTCAGCAACTTGCTTTTTCCACTGACCACATCGTGCACCAACCGCGTACCGGTGAGCACATTCTTGCCCTGCGTCAGCACCACATTCCCGCGTAGTTCGATCTGGTCTTTCCCCACATCATACGTGCCATTATTTCCACTGGCGGTCTCACGTGGAGTCACCAGCCGGACATTTCCGTAGACCGCAATCTTTTTGATATTACCACCATTGATACTCTGCGGCCCTTCACCTGCGTAATAAACGGTCATTTCATCGGAAAAAATATTGACCGGCCCCTGCACTGCTTTCACGCTACCTTCGAATACTGCCAGACCATCTTCCTGACGCACAACCAACGAGTCCGCTTCAATGTGAATGGGCTCTGAACGGGATTTCCCCACCAGTGGCCCTGCCAAGACAGGGTGAGTAATCAGTACTAAAAATAGCGCAAGCGCAGTATATCGCACGTTTTTGTTATGGCTGCGGTTTTACAACCGGACGCGGTATAAATTCCTTGAAATTCAGCGGTACCGGTTTCAGAACCACAGGCTCCTCCTTGGGGGGTTGAGGGGATATCTTCTGCTTCTCTTGTACCATATCCCGCAGCTCAGGTACAGCATCCTCCGCAACCGGTAATGTTTCCGGGTACCATTTCAGATGCTCAGGCTTGCGCGCACGCAATGCATCCCGCTTTTCCTGCACACGTTGCTTTGCCGGAGCGTCATAACGTTCCAACACTTTCACACGTCCTTTGAAATCCATATTCTTACCACTGTCACGAATCCGGAACCCCTGTGCCTGTAAAAGTCCCTGCGGCCCCTGAATGACCACTTCTTCATCACCTTCCAGCATGCCGTTTGGCAAATCTAACACTGCCGATTCGGTAAACACCTCAAAGCCGCTATCCATGAAAATATTTACTGCGCCGGTCAGATACATTTTACGTGTTGTGACATCGGCAGTTGCTTCATTGGCCACTACCGCCACCCATGTGCCATCTTTCAGCACTACGTCTCCATTAATTTTATGTAACTGGATACTGTTATCATCTGCCTGAACTGCTTCTTCCGCTACCAGGTTATACGGATTATTATTTTCATCCAGACCATAGAAACGCGGACGTTCCATGGTGGGACGTTCGCCCTCTTCCACTACACCTTCCGTGGTCAGATTGAGTTTTTCTTCGGTGGTTTTAAATAAAGGCCAGATGATCAGTATCAGCAGCAGGAGAACCACTGCACCAACAATCGCCAGCTTTAGCTTACGGACAAATGCCGAATAATGCCGACGGTTCATGCTACCCCGGCACGGAGTACATCATGAATATGCACCATCCCTACCAGCTTACCGGTATGATCCACAACACATAGCGATGTAACCGAAAGCCGGTTCATAATGCCGAGTGCCTCCGATGCCAGCTGGGAAGGCAATATGGCCTTGGGAGAAGCAGTCATCACATTTTGAGCCGTTGCCGTGAGGAGGTTGCCTTCCATATGGCGACGCAAATCCCCATCTGTGATAATCCCCAATGCGTTACCACTTGTATCCACCACCACAGCACAGCCAAGACTCTTGGCTGTCATCACCAGCAACACATCGGCCATCACCGCATCTACCGCAACTACTGGCAAATCTTTCCCGCTACGCATAATCTGCTCCACGCGCAGGAATGCCTTACCCAGCTTACCGCCGGGGTGCAGCACCCCAAAATCTTCCTTCGTAAAGCCACGACGATGCAAAAGCGCCATCGCCAACGCATCACCCCAGGCCAGCATCATCGTCGTGGAGGTTGTGGGCGCACCGGTGGGCGAGGCTTCGGGTACTTCCGGCAGCACAAACGCCACATCGGCCGCTTCCACCAGCATAGATTTCTCCCGCCGCACCAGCGCCAGCAGTGGTATTTTAAAACGCTTGGTGTAATTAATCATATCACCTAATTCGGGCGTTTCCCCGGAATTGGAAAGTAATAGTACGGCATCCTGCTCCGTAATCATCCCCAGATCACCATGACTGGCCTCGGCCGGGTGGACAAACATCGCCGGAGAACCGGTGGAAGCCAACGTTGCCGCAATCTTCTTGGCGATATGACCACTCTTTCCCATACCGCTGATGACAATCCTCCCCTTCAGGCCGGAAAGCAAATCGACTGCGCGTGTAAAATCTGCGTCAAACGCACCATCCAGCGCTTGCAACCCGGCAATCTCTGCCTGCAAAACCTGATGCGCCGCTTCAATATCGGGATGGACTGCCATGAACGATCCTTTAATGTGCAAAAATATCCATGGCCTCAAACCCAGCCAGGTCCAGCGTCGCCCGCGTCGGCAGGAAGCGGAAGCAGGATTGCGCCAGCTCCGTACGCCCGGTTTCCTCTAGCATCCCTTCCAGACGTTCCCGCAGCTGATGCAGGTAATACACATCCAGCGCCGCATAATTCATCTGGGCGTCGCTCAGCGTTTCCGCCGCCCAGTTTGAGGATTGTTGCTGCTTGGAGATTTCCACATTTAACAACTCACCGCAGAGTTCCTTCAGCCCATGACGATCGGTATAGGTGCGGGTGAGATACGAGGCAATACGCGTACAATAGACATCCGAAAAGGATACTCCCAGATAGTGCTGCAGCACGGCGAGGTCAAACCGCGCAAAGTGAAAAATAAACTGACGGTTACCGTCTGCCAGTAGTGTTTTCAGATTGGGCGCATCATAATTCTCGCCGGTAAACTGTACCAGATGGACATCTTCACCGCCATCACATAACTGCACCACACACAGGCGATCCCGCGTGGGACGAAGACCCAATGTCTCCGTATCTACAGCCACATCTCCCCTAAACGTAACATTTTCTGCTAAATCATTATTATGCAAGTGAATCTGTATGACTGCCTCCTGATTGTTTAGACGCCACCCTGGAAGAACAGTAACGCCTGATCAAACGTGATATTCCCCAAATAGGGCTCACCGCCTTTATTACGCCCTATTACCAACTGGAAATCCTGCCCATCTTCAGAGTAGGTCCCCGCAGCGTGCAGCATTTCTTCTACTTTGGCACGGTAAGCTTTGATATCTTGGGAAGTGATCGTCGGACCATTTGCCCCCAACATATCTTTATTCTCTTGACTCATCCCATTAATTTGTTGTTGATAAGCCGCTTCCTGCATGGCAACCATCGCCTGAAGTGTTTCAAATACATCATCCAGTAGTTCCGGCATGTGTGATATATTTAACCGCATCCAGCCATACGGTAACAATTCCTCCGGTGATGCCGTCACCTCGGCATCAGAGTTTAAATTATAGGTTTTTGTCACCACAGCCACCTGATGCACTTTCAGGTTAAAATCATTCATGGAAACACCTGGCGACTGTGTGCTGTTCACCAAACCAGTCCACACCCAATCAATATTAAAATGATACGGCCCCAGCTCAGAAAGTTTTTTCATCTGCCCGGCCAGACGTGTACGCTCTGTTTCGGGCAACATCATTGCAATCTCTTGGAAATAATTTGGAGAAAACACAAGGTTCTCCGCATCCATCTTGAATGCCACCTTCGCCCGCTGGTTATCCAGCAGCTCTTTGGTTAGAAAAATGTCATACTTTCCACCGCTGGAAAGCGGTTCATGATCTGCTCCCACATATTCAAAGGTACCGCTTTGGTACGAAAAAGTGTTAAGCCGCCGTATTACTGCAGTTATAAACTGACTTTCCTGTCCCAAGAACCATGGATGAAGTAGGTCTGGTTGGAATGTCAGTTTAAGAAGAGGCGCATCGGTAAAAATCAGGCTGGTGGTATATTCCTTCTCACCCTCCTTCATTTTCATATCCACACGACCAGGGAATGCGATCGTGAAATCATTTCCCATATAATTTCCGGAAACTGCTATGGGTGTATTATGGCTGAACGCCACTTCTGCCCCATCCCCTTGCTCTTTAAAGGAGGCACGAATATTGGAAATACGAATATCGTAAGCAAACGGAAAACCAGAAACATTCACTTCACCAATTTGAATCTGGGCATTCTTCAGCTGGTGATCCAGGGAATCCGCAAAAGCAATAATCCCTTCCTTGATGCGGTAGGCCTGCAGATACCACAGCCCCACAAAGCCCAGAACGGCCAGAACAATCAGGAGTAGAAGGAGCTTACGCATGCACCACGTTATACAGGATGGTTTAGGATTTATCCACCATCATATTGCGCGTTGCTTCAGGCAGGGTCAGTGTAATACCGTCCAGCTCATCGGTCAGGATGATCTGACAGCCAAGACGGGATGTATGCGTCAGGCCAAATGCCAGATCCAGCATATCTTCCTCATCTTCGGTGGGTTCACCCAGCATGTGGAAATATTTTTCGTCCACAATGACATGGCACGTTGAGCAGGCCAACGATCCTTCGCATGCCCCTTCCAGCGGCACTTTGTTCTGGTGCGCTACTTCCAGAATGGAAATTCCTTCCGGTGCAATCACTTCTTTCACGTCCCCGTTCGGGTATTTAAAAATCACTTTTGGCATAATACGTATCCTTTAGTTACTCCCCGGAAACTGCCCGTTCCATATCACCCACCGTGCGCCCACGCATTGCGCGGCGAAACGCTTCATCTACCCGGCACTCGGCAAAGGCCTTACTGGTGTTATCCAGCGCCATGGCGGCGGCGTCAATAGCATCGCGATCCTGCCCTTCCATGGCAAGCCGAAGTGCCGTTACCTGTGTATCTATGGCCGCACGTTCTTCGACTTCCAGCAAATCACCGTCTTCATCCAACGCTTCCTGGAGGGTATCCAGCATGCGTTGCGCTTCCAGGCGTGATTCTGCCAGCAATCGCTGCGTGATATCTTCACGGGCATGTTCCATGCTCTCCCGCAGCATGCGTTCCATTTCCTCATCCGTCAACCCATATGACGGTTTGACGGCCACCTTCTGTACCGTGCCCGTCACTAGTTCCTTGGCGGAAACCATCAATAACCCGTCGGCATCCACCTGGAATGTGACTTCTACACGTCCCATTCCAGCCTTCATCGGTGGAATGCCGGTGAGGACAAACTGCGCCAGCGAGCGGCACTGATCGACCATTTCCCGTTCACCCTGCAGCACGTGTATTTTCATGGCTGTCTGACCATCCTGCCAGGTGGTGAAGGTTTGTGCCTGTGCCGTTGGGATGGGGGTATTGCGCGGGATCACTTTTTCTACCATCCCGCCCATCGTTTCCAGCCCCAGTGAGAGCGGTACCACATCCAGTAACAGCGTATCGCTGCCCCGCGTCAGCGCATGCGCCTGAATGGCCGCGCCCATCGCCACTACGCGATCCGGATCCAGATTAGTCAGCGGTGGCGCACCATAAAAATCTTCCACCATTTTTCGTACCAGTGGCGTGCGGGTTGCTCCGCCCACCAGTACTACCCCTTTCACGTCCTCTGGGGCCACACCGGCATCCATCAGCACATCATGCATAATATCGATGGTACGTTGCACCAACGGCTGAATATATGCTTCCAGCTGCGACTGCGTAAGAGTGAGGGAAAATGTTTTGCCGTGTACATCCACAGTCTGTGTACAGGCCGCCTCCTGTGTCAGCACCTCGCGCATGGTACGCAATTGGGAAAGCAGCGTTACCAGCTGGCAGGGGGTCAGCTTTTGCTCCGGCAGATGTTCGGCAATCACCGCCTCCGCCAGCTCATGATCGAAATCATCCCCGCCCAGCGCAGCATCCCCACCGGTGGCCAACACCTGGAAGATACCTTTCTCCATCTTGAGCAATGAAAGATCAAACGTCCCTCCGCCCAGATCATACACGGCATAAAGCCCTTCACTACCGGTATCCAGCCCGTATGCCAGTGCCGCAGCGGTTGGCTCACTGATCAGACGCAGCACTTCCAGCCCAGCCAGCGCCGCAGCGTCTAATGTCGCTTTGCGTGCACCATCATCAAAATACGCCGGAACGGTAATCACCGCCTGAGAGACATCCATCTCCAGTGCGTCTTCCGCACGTTTGCGGATAGTACGCAGAATCTCCGCCGAGACTTCCACCGGTGTTACTGACCCCTTTGGCACACGCAGCGATACCATGCCCTCGCTTTTGCTTTCGGAAACATCATACGCCATCTGCGTACCCACCGGCGCGATATCGCCACGTCCACGCCCCATCAGCCGTTTGACCGAACGAATAACCGTTGCCCCCGGGCGCTCTGCCCGTTTTAATGCTTCCCGTCCTACCGTGATCGTGCCACCCTTGCCATAGGCTACCACAGAGGGCAACAGCGCTTCGCCATCTTCCGCTGTCAGTATGGAAGGAGCCTCCCCCTGCATGGCCGCCACCAGCGAATGCGTTGTCCCCAGGTCGATCCCCACCGCCACGCGATTGGGCGTCTCATTCTGTTCCGGAGCGTCGGGTTCACGAATATCGAGTAACATACTTTTTCTACGTGCGGCGTTGCCGCAGACGCAGTTCCTCCAGTTGTTTTTCCAGATAGGTCAGGCGTAGGGTTTCCTTATGCGCCGCCAGGATATCCCCGGCATCAAAATAATCTTCCAGCGCCGTCAGACATGCCTCACGTGCCGCACTCGCCTGCGCTTTCAATTGGGCAACCGCCTCCGGAGAGTCCGCTTCCGCCAGGGCTTCGCGTTGTTCCAGCACTTCTTCCAGCAACTCCGGATCATCGATAGTATGCCCGTCCTTTGCCACCGTCACTCCCAAAAGACTCAGCAGGTATTCCGCCCGGCGGCGGGGGTGCTTGAGTGTCTGATAGGCATCGTTGATGTGCGCAGCCTGTTGCACCAGCGCCAGCCGTGCGGCGCTATCCCCACCGACCCTATCAGGATGTGCCGCGCGCTGCAGGGCGATATAGGCATTTTCCAGCGCAGCCTCATCCAGCGCATAGCCTTGCGCAAGGCCAAACAGTTCAAAATAATTTTCCTGCATTTTCTCAGAATGCTTGGCCTGCACGGGCTTAGACATGGAAGGATTCCCCGCAGCCACAGCGTCCTTTTTCGTTGGGATTAACAAAGACGAACCCGGATTTCATTTTTTCTTCCACAAAGTCCATCGTGGTACCGATTAGGTAGATTGAGGCCTTGGGGTCGATAATCACTTTCACGCCTTCTACATCCACTACTTCGTCGAATTTTCCGATCGTATCGGCATACTGGATATCATAAGCCAGCCCGGAGCACCCACCCTTCTTCACACCCACACGAATCCCCACGGAGGGCTTCCCACGCTGCGCAAGCAACGCTTTCACCCGCGCAATGGCGGCTTCCGTGATGTTAATGGGTGGCGGTAATGCCATATTCACTTTTCTCCACGCTGTCATTCCTGCGGAGGCAGGAATCCAGCCTTTATTCCTGATACTGGATGCCAGCCTGCGCTGGCATGACGACATCAGGATGTTGTGTTATCACCGTTATATATTTTCCTGCTTCTTCTTGTAATCCGCAATGGCCGCCTTGATCGCATCTTCTGCCAGCACCGAGCAATGAATCTTGACCGGCGGCAGGGCCAATTCTTCAGCAATCTGGGTATTTTTGATGGTCTCAGCTTCATCCACGCTCTTGCCCTTGATCCATTCGGTCGCCAGCGAACTGGACGCAATGGCCGAGCCACAGCCAAACGTCTTAAACTTGGCATCTTCAATGATGCCCTGTTCATTCACCTTGATCTGCAATTTCATCACATCACCACAGGCCGGTGCCCCCACCAGCCCGGTGCCGACGTCCTGCTTGTTTTTATCTAACGATCCCACATTGCGGGGATGCTCATAATGGTCAATCACTTTATCGCTGTAAGCCATGGTTTCCTCCTTCTCGTTCGAATCGTCTTTCGTGATTCGTGTTTCCTTTTCTAATGTCCTGCCCATTCAATGCTTTTCAGGTCGATGCCTTCCTGCACCATTTCCCAAAGCGGACTCATCTCCCGCAGGCGTTGAATATTTCGCTTCACTACCTCAATGGCATAGTCCACTTCCTCGTCCGTGGTAAACCGGCCGAAGCCGAAACGGATGGAGGTGTGCGCCAGTTCTTCATCCAGCCCCAATGCACGCAGCACATAGGAAGGCTCCAGACTGGCCGAGGTACAGGCCGAACCGCTGCTGACCGCCAGATCACGGATCGCCATAATCATCGATTCACCTTCAATGTAGGCAAAGCTGAGATTCATATTCCCCGGGATACGCTGTTCGACATCGCCATTGAGGTACACATCCGGGATATCCTTTACAATCGCCTGATAAAACCGCTCGCTGAGCACATGAATGCGGGCACTTTCTGCACCCATCTCCTTTGCGGCAATCGCCGCGGCTTCGCCCAGCCCCACCACCAGCGGCGTGGGCAGCGTACCGGAACGCATACCACGCTCCTGCCCGCCACCATTGATGATCGGCTCCAGCCGGACACGCGGGCGACGGCGTACAAACAGTACCCCGATGCCCTTCGGCCCATAGATTTTATGGCCGGAGATACTCATCAGGTCGATGTGCATTTCTTCTACATTCAACGGCATTTTACCGAAGGCCTGGGCAGCATCGGTATGGAAAAACACCCCGTGCTCGCGGCAGATTTTCCCGATTTCAGCGATAGGTTGAATCACCCCGATTTCATTATTCACCGCCATCACGGAAACCATCAGGGTCTTTTCAGTGATCGCTGCTTTCAGCTTTTCCAGATCCAACAACCCGTTGGGCTCCACCGGCAGGTAGGTCACGCTCACACCTTCGCGCTCCATATGGCGACACGCATCCAGTACGCATTTATGCTCTGTTACCACGGTGATGATGTGGTCTTTCTTATCGCGGTAAAAGCGTGACACCCCTTTGATCGCCAGGTTATTCGATTCCGTTGCACCAGAGGTAAACACAATTTCCTTTGGGTTCGCCCCAATCAATGTGGCAATTTGCTCACGGGCCTTTTCACACGCTTCTTCCGCCTCCCAGCCATAGGCATGACTGCGCGAATGCGGATTCCCAAATTTCTCCGTAAAATAAGGCAGCATTTTTTCCACCACCCGTGGATCCGTCGGCGTCGTCGCCTGGTAATCCAGATAGACCGGCAGTTTCAGATTATTTTGCTTCAGTTTTTTGTTCATCATCTCTCCTCAGGCGGCCGCCTTACCGGCTGCTTTATTACGTATACGCTTAATCACGGCGATCCAGGCATCAGTAAAACGCTCAACCTCTTCCGGCTGTGTCTGCCAGCTGGTACTGATACGAATTGCACACCGCGCATCTTCCGGCGGCACGCCCATCGCCTGTAGTACATGCGAGGCTTCCACCTTACCCGATGTACAGGCCGAACCGCTACTGACGGCAAAACCCTCCAGATCCAGCGCAATCACCTGAGTCTCGCCTGACACACCGGGAATCAACACACAGGACGTATTCGGCAAACGCGGCACATTCGCCCCTATTACCCGTACATCCGGGAACGCGCACAGCACCGCTTCTTCGATTGCATCACGCACGGTACTGGTTTGCGGATAATCCGCCAATGCCTGCACCGCCGCCGCAAACCCCACAATCGCCGGTACATTTTCCGTACCCGCCCGCAGGTTGGATTCCTGTCCACCGCCATGCTGACTGGCACGCAGTGGCAGACCTTTTTTGTAAATCAACGCCCCCGTACCCAGCGGCCCACCAAATTTATGTGGGGAAACCGTCACCATATCCACATTCAGCGCCGTGATATCCACCGGAATCCGCCCTATCGCCTGCGAGGCATCGGTATGCACATAGCCACCATGCTGATAGACCAGCGCCGCAATCTCCGGAACCGGCTGAATCACCCCGGTTTCATTATTCGCCAGCATCACCGAAACCAGCGCCTTTTTTCCTTCCAGCTTTTGCAGGAGGGTTTCCAGCACATCCAGCTTTACCACACCATTGCCATCCACCGGCAGGGTGATTGCCGCCTTGGCATTCTGTATGATAGACGGGTGTTCCACCGCGGAAGTCACCGTCACTAACTCCGGCACATCCAACCCGCGCAATGCCAGATGGTTGGCTTCCGTACCCCCACTGGTAAAGACCAGCCCATACCCTTCTGCACCGATACCCTGCAATATCTGCTCCCGCGCCGTCTCCAGCCGCCCCCGCGCCGTACGGCCATACGCATGCACCGAAGAGGCATTTGACGCTTCCGCCAGCACGGCCACCATCGCCTGCTGCACTTCCGGCAACAACGGGGATGTGGCGTTATAATCCAGATAGGTTGCCATCAGCATCCCTCCGCGCGGATACGGAATGCCGAATCCTGCTGCAGCGCCACCGGCACACGCCGTGCACAAATATCCGCCAACGTCACCGCACGCAAATACTGATAAATCTGTTGCCCCAGCCCTTCCCAGAGATCGTGCGTCAGGCAGCGTGATTTATCGGAAAGGCACCCGGCTCCGCCACCTTCACGGCATCGCGTCATTTTAATCGGCTCATCCACTGCCAGTACGATATCAGACACCCGCGTCTCATCCACCGGACGCACCAACAAGTATCCCCCACCGGGTCCACGCACTGATTTCACCAGCCCGGAACGGCGCAACTGTGCAAAAATCTGCTCCAGATACGGCACGGTAATATCCTGCCGGGCAGCAATATCCGCTACCGAAACCGGCGTATTATTGCCGTGCATGGCAATATCCACCATCGCCATCACCGCATACCGTCCTTTGGTCGTCAGCATCATTTCTGGTCAGTGCTCCACTGCTCGGCCGTTTCTTCAATGCCACGGCTTTGTTCTTCCAGCTCGCCTACCCGCTTACGTAGCGTATGGAGTTCTTTCTGCAGCGCATCAATCGCCTTCTGACGCGGGTCTTCCATCTCGGCTGTTGCCGCATAGGCATCAAAGGCTTCCTGCTTTTTCTTCTTGGTGACTTTACGTGCCGGTACGCCCACCATCGTGGCCTTGGCATCCACATCCTTCACCACCACGGCATTGGAACCAATCCGCGCCCCTTCACCCACCTTAATCGGCCCCAGCAATTGCGCCCCGGAACCAATAATCACGTTGTTACCCACTTGCGGGTGCCGCAATTCCTTTTCGCTGGATGTTCCGCCCAGCGTTACCCCGTGATAAATCGTCACATCATCTCCAATTGTAGCAGTCTCCCCAATCACCACGCCATAGCCGTGGTCAATAAACAGCCGCTTCCCAATCGTCGCCCCCGGGTGAATCTCCACCCCGGTCAGTAGCCGGGCGATATAGGAAAGCCAACGCGCCAGAAAGCGCAAATTCCACTTCCAGAGACAATGCGTCAGACGGTAGAATAGTATCGCGTGGAAGCCCGGATAGCACAGCGCCACCTCCAGACGCGACCGCGCCGCCGGATCACGGGAAAAGTAGGAATCGATTTCACTCAGCAGGCCCATACACTAACATTACTTTATATATTGATATAACCACACTATTGTGCTTTACACACACAGGCGCGATGTATATAAGCTTTCCGCTTGTACGGGAGCGACACCTCCGCCTTGACAGGGCTTATATAATAACCTATCTGGCAAGTCAAGTATAGCACACCATCATCACCCATGTGTATGATATGCTGTAGGTTTTGCAGATAGTGAAAACCATAATATTGATAGGGGGAATAGAGTAATGCCTGAAGTTATTCTGAGTGGTCCTGAGGGACGGCTGGAAGGACGTTATTTCCGCAGTGACAACCCAGGTGCCCCGGTTGCCCTGGTATTGCACCCACACCCGCGTCATGGCGGCACCATGAATAACAAGGTGGTTTACAATCTTTTCCAGGGCTTTGCTCGTCAGGGGTTTTCTGTATTGCGTATTAATTTCCGTGGGGTGGGTAAATCCCAGGGAAAATTTGATAACGGTATTGGCGAGCTGAGTGACGCTGCCACCGCGCTTGACTGGCTACAGATGGAGAACGAAAACGCCCGTTCCTTCTGGATTTCCGGCTTTTCCTTTGGGGCGTGGATTGCCCTGCAACTACTGATGCGCCGCCCAGAACTGGAAGGATTCGTGGCCGTCTCCCCGCCGGTAAATATGTATGATTTTTCGTTCCTGGCTCCCTGCCCGTCTTCGGGATTTTCCTGCAGGGCGATCAGGATAGCATCGTGCCGGAAGATCATGTGACGAAATTCCACCTGCTGAAGACCAAGCGAATATCGGTGGATTACCGGATTATCCGCGGGGGAGATCACTTCTTCCGCAATACGATGGACGAACTGAATGGTTCCGTGGATACCTACGTCACGGAACGCCTGCAGAATGCGACTATGCAAGGGTCTTCGCAACGACCGGACAAAAAACGCCGCCTACCGCCGGTAGTTTAGCCCCGGTCAGACCGGGCAGCGACGTCGGCAGGTTTTTCATCCGCCGTACTGCCAGGAATGCAAAGGCCTGCGCCTCAATGATATCCGAGCTAATTCCAATATTATCAATAGGACGAACAGAACTATTAAAGTAATAGTTTAAACTATCCATCATAGTTTGATTATAGCGACCGCCCCCCACGACATACCACGCCTCCGGGGGTTCCGGGAAATACCGTGCCGCCAGCACCACCGACTGTACGGTAATCGCCGCCAGCGTGGCCGCGCCGTCTTCCGCACTCAACCCCTCCAGCATCCCCAGCGAAAAGGCATTGCGATCCAGCGACTTGGGTGGCGGCTTCCGGAAATACGCATGCCGGAAAAACTGCCGGATCACGTCTTTATGTACCTTGCCTTTTGCGGCGCAGGTGCCATTCCAGTCACATGGCTCACCGGTATGGTGCAGCATCCAGTCATTCAGCAGGGCGTTGCCGGGGCCGGTATCACAGGCCAGCATCTCGCTACCCCCGGCATGACGGCGGATATAAGTGACATTTGCCACCCCGCCAATATTCAGCACCGCCACCGGATTGGCTGATTGCACGCGCATAATGGCATCATGATAAAGCGGGGCCAGTGGAGCCCCCTGCCCGCCTGCCAGAATATCCGCCGAACGGAAATCGTAAACGACAGGAATGCCGGTGCGTTCCGCCAGCAATGGCCCGTCACCGATCTGCCAGGTTTTGGCTTCTTCCGGGGCGTGAAAAATGGTTTGGCCGTGGAATCCTATCACATCAATATTACTGGCTGGGATACCGGTTTGCTGCAGCAATTCCTGTACGGCATCGGCGTGGCGCAGGGTCAGTTCCCGCTCCAGCCCGGAAGTAACCGCACGCGTGCGAATAGCCTGCGACAGTTTGCCGGAGAATGCGGCATCATACGGACGCACCAGGTGATGCGGCGTCACTTCTACATGCACGCCGTCCGTACGCAGGATGGCGGCATCGATGCCGTCCAGTGATGTCCCGCTCATCAGGCCAATTGCCGTCAGCATAACCCTAGACCTCGTTGAATCATCGTGATAATGACATGCCGCAGGAAGCCGAACAAGGATTTTGTCGTATGACCCGCTATCGCTCAGAATTTATGCAGACCATGCAGACGCGTGGCTTTACTCACCAATGCACCGACGATCAGGGGCTGGACGCCCTGTTAGCGGGAAGTACATCTGTGGTGGCCTATATTGGGTTTGATTGCACGGCTCCCTCGCTGCATGTGGGCAGTTTGCTGCAGATCATGGCGCTGCGCTGGTTACAAAAAACCGGGCATAAGCCGATTGTCCTGATGGGCGGCGGCACCACCAGGGTGGGCGACCCCTCCGGCAAGGATGAAAGCCGTCAACTGCTGGATAACGACCGCATCAATGCCAACCTGACCGGTATTAAACAACTCTTTGAGAAGTACCTGAAATTCGGCAATGGCTCGACTGATGCACTCATGGTCAATAACGCCGACTGGCTGGACGGGCTGAACTATATTGAATTCCTGCGGGATTACGGACGGCATTTCTCGGTGAACCGTATGCTCACCTTTGAAAGCGTTAAACAACGGCTGGATCGGGAGCACCATTTAAGTTTCCTGGAATTCAATTACATGATCCTGCAGGCTTATGATTTCCTGGAACTGAACCGCCGCCATGGCTGCCGCCTGCAATTGGGCGGGTCGGACCAGTGGGGCAATATCGTCAACGGTATCGAGCTGACGCGGCGCATCGATACCACCGAACTCTTCGGCCTGACCACGCCCCTGCTCACCACGTCTTCCGGGGCGAAGATGGGCAAGACGGCACAAGGCGCCGTGTGGCTGAATGCGGAACAATGCAGCCCGTATGATTTCTGGCAATACTGGCGGAATACCGAGGATGCCGATGTCGGGCGTTTCCTGCGGCTGTTTACCGAGCTTGATCTGGAGGAAATCACCCGGCTAGAGGCGCTGGAAGGCGCAGAGATTAATCAGGCGAAAATCGTGCTGGCCAATGCAGTTACCCGCCTGTGCCACGGCGCGGAAGAAGCGCAGAAAGCCGAAGCCACGGCGCAGAGCCTTTTTGTGCAGGGGGAATCCAGCGCCGATATGCCCACGGTGGAAATAGATGCTGCCCGGCTGGCCGCCGGGATCCCCGCGTTTCAGCTATTGCAGGAAGCCGGGCTGGCGGATTCCGGGGGTGCCGCGCGGCGGCTGATCCGCCAGAATGGCGCGAAGCTTAATGATGCCCCGTTTGCCGATGAAACCCAGCCCATCACCCTGGCCGACCGCACCGCCGAAGGACATATCAAACTCTCCGCCGGCAAAAAACGGCATGTACGGGTAATTGCGAAACGTTAGAAGCGGCCGGCGGCAAAGCCGGCATCACCTCTAATCGCATGCTTTTGTGCAGACTGCTTATTTTCCAGCCCAAATGCATACTGGCTTAGTAGAGCAGATATTGCCTTCAAATCGATGCCTTGTTCTCCGGCTATTTCCAGTAACTTATCTGCAAAATCATGCAGTGCCGCTGTATCATCGCGGGTAAGTGGCAGAGGATCACGTTCACCATTCAGTATCAGTGCCGCCTGATTGACAATCATATCCGGATTTTTGAGGATTACCGCCACATGCCGTACTTGGGAAATGTTGATCTTATCCGTTATGACACCCGACATGTTAATCGCATTGCCAATTATTCCCCCCTCTACCCCTACCAACGCATCATAATTAGGTTGGCCTTTTTGACCAAGCTGCATGGCATTATGATGCACTCTGTCCAATCCACACTTGAGGTTATTTAGTACCCTCTGGACAGCTTCCTGACGCATATTTCGATATTCCTTAAAAATTTCCCGCAGGGCTTCCAACTGCGTACCAAATGCGTGTGCGTCCATATACTCTCACCTTCTTCTGTCATTGGGCGTGTTTATCGTAACACGACATTATTAAGATATTGTTAACAAAGCAACCTTTCTCTTCCCGTGCAAATGCCACCCGGATTCGCTATAATGGGGCGATGAGCGAGGAAATACCGCAGAACGCCCAACCAGACTGGCTGAACGCCGGGAAGCCGCATATCTGGCTACCCTATACCCAGATGCATACCGCCCCCAATCCATTGCCCGTCATCGGTGCGGAAGGTGTGTATCTGCACCTGGCCAACGGGCATAAGCTGATCGATGGGATTTCTTCCTGGTGGAGCGTATGCCATGGCCATCGCCACCCGCATATGATGCAGGCCGTTGCCAGGCAGCTGGATACCCTGCCGCATGTGATGTTTGCCGGGCTGGCGCATGAACCGGCCTACCGGCTGGCCGAGCGCCTGGCGGCCCTTGCCCCGGCCGGGCTGGAACGGGTGTTTTTCTCGATTCCGGCTCCACGGCGGTGGAAGTGGCGCTCAAAATGGCTGTCCAGTACTGGAAAAATAAAGGCGATCACCGCCGCAGCAAGTTTGTGAGCTTTCACCATGCTTATCACGGCGACACGATGGGCGCGATGTCGCTTAGTGACCCGGAAAACGGCATGCATCACGTCTTCACGAATTATATGCCGAAGCAATATATCATGGATATCCCGCATAGTGAGTATAGCTTCTCCGAGTTTGAAACGATGCTGGAAGGTATCCATAAAACCGTCGCCGGGGTGATTATTGAACCACTGGTGCAATGTGCCGGCGGAATGCGCTTTCACTCCCCGGATATCCTCGCGGAGATTCATCGTATCTGTAAGCAATACGGGCTGTTGTTCATTGCCGACGAAATCGCCACCGGCTTTGGCCGTACCGGAATGCGCTTCGCCTGCGAAGAAGCAGGAATTTCCCCGGATATGATGTGCCTGGGCAAAGCCCTCACCGGCGGCACAATGACACTGGCCGCCACCCTCACCAATACAGAGATTTTTGAGACATTCCTCTCTGACCGGCTGGAGCATGCGCTGATGCATGGCCCCACCTTTATGGCCAACCCGCTCGCCTGCGCCTCAGCCAACGCCAGCCTGGATCTGTTTGAAACCGAACCCCGGCTGGCACAGATTGAAGCCATTGAAACCCAGTTACATACCGAACTAAGCCCCTTGCGTAAACGGGCAAACGTCAAGGACGTGCGGGTGAAGGGAGCGATTGGTGTAGTGGAGCTACATGACAGCACATTTGAAACCATGCAGCGCCTGCGTAAGGATTTTGTCGATCGGGGCATCTGGCTGCGTCCCTATGCCGGACTGGTCTATACCATGCCGCCCTATACCATTACCAGCGATGAACTGACGACCCTCACCGACGCCATCCACCATTGCGTCACCCATCTGGATCATGGCTAACCCCACCTGCGCCGTTATCATCCCTATTGGCCCCGGCCATGAGGCCTGTGCCGAAAAAGCTATCGCCAGTGTTCGTGCCGCATGGGAACACCCGCACGCACCGTTTGACCGGCTGGAAATCCTCACGGTGAATGATCGCAAGGGCACGCTTGGCCGCAGCGCCGCGCGCAATCAGGGCGTCCGTGAGGCACAGAAACAGCAATGTGACTGGCTCTTTTTCCTGGATGCCGACGATACAATGCTACCCTGTGCATTCGCCGTCATGAGCGCCTACGTGGCAGACTACGATGCTGTATGGGGAAAAATCGTGGAAACCATGCACGATGTGGATGCCATCTTCACCCGCACCCCCCAGCGGGAATACATCACCAGCCTGCAGGAACTGTTGGCCACGCCAGCCCAGGAAAGCCTCCAGATGGGGCATTTTGTCCGTACCGAGGCTGCGGCCGCCACCCCGTTCAACCCACGGCTGAATGCCGGAGAGGACTTTGATTACTACCTGCGTCTTTGGGAGAAATACCGCTGCATCAAGCAACCAGAACCACTCTTTGTCAATGTACGCGGCATTCCCTCCACCGGCCCCCACGCCGCAAGCGCCCATGACTGGCAGCGCAAAACCGAGGCATTGCTTACACGGTACCGGGAAAAATATACGCCCTAGCCCGCTTTCACGCGTTTCCTGTTTGCAAACCCGCCACGGAATCAGTATAACACTGGCTGTGTTTCACTCATTAGAGGCATTTCATGGCTGAGTTTGCACTACCCCGGAATTCCAAAATCCGCGAAGGAAAAACCCATCGCGCTGAGAACGTCAGCGAGAAACCGAATATCAAGCATTTCAGCATTTATCGCTGGAGTCCGGACGATGCAGAAAACCCGCGCATGGATACCTATGAAGTTGACCTCAACCTGTGCGGTCCGATGGTGCTGGATGCACTGATCTACATTAAAGACCATGTGGATAGCAGCCTGACCTTCCGCCGTTCCTGCCGCGAGGGGATTTGCGGAAGCTGCGCCATGAATATTGATGGCACGAACACGCTGGCCTGCACCAAATCCATTGAGGATGTCAGCGGCAATGTCCGCATCACCCCGCTGCCACACATGCATGTTATTAAAGACCTGGTGCCGGATCTCAATAATTTCTATGCCCAGTATGCCTCCATTGAGCCCTGGATTCAGACTTATTCTGCGGCACCAGCCAACGGCGAACGCCTGCAGTCTCCGGAAGACCGTGCAAAGCTGGATGGTACCGATGAATGTATTTTATGTGCCTGTTGCTCCACCAGTTGCCCCAGCTATTGGTGGAATGGGGATCGCTACCTGGGCCCGGCGATTTTGCTACAAGCCTATCGCTGGATTGCCGATAGCCGCGATGAGGCTACCGGTGAGCGTCTGGATAATCTGGAAGATTCGTATAAGCTGTATCGTTGCCATACGATCATGAACTGTACCAAGACTTGCCCGAAAGGCCTGAACCCGGCTAAAGCCATTGGGAAAATCAAAGAATTACTGATTCAGCGCCAGTAATCTCCCTTCACACTTTTTACGAAACAAGCCGCAGCGGTGCAGAGTGGATACATTGCCGCACACGGGATACTAATGTCCGTTCATCCCATGGTTTATAAAGGATAGAGCACAGGCCATGATCCAGCGCCTCATCCTCCAGCGTCAGGTACTTTCCGGAAGTCAGGATCATTACCGGCAGGTGGAAATGAGCTTCTTTCAGCAAATGGCGTAACAAAGCCGTGCCCGCCGGGGCATCAATATCCACCAGCAGCAACTGGCAGCTTTCTTCCTGTAATACAGCAAATGCCTCGTTTTTCTCCTCCACGGGAATCACATCAATATCTTCCTCAACCAGTAACTGGATGATATTCTCCTGTAAATCATCCCCATTTGAAACATATAAAACCGTATATGGCATAACGCCTCCTTGTTGCTTCCCTAATAAGAATGCAAAAGGCGTGCCAAAATATTTAATGATTATATTTCAGTATGTTAAAAAATGGGCGTTAGGTAATCTTATAGTAAATCGGAAAATGAGGCGTAATATTCCCAAAATGGGAGTTTAGGCGCTAGAAGTGGCAAGAGTTAGCCGTTAGACCCCTTACGATACGGGTTATCCTTACTATAATTGTTCTTATTTGCTTCAGACTGCCGGCGATATTCCCGGATGGCATCCATAGCCTCTTCTGTACGAATCGCCAGCAAGGCTCGTTCTGCCCCGGTACGCACCCAGGTGCTAGGATCCTGTAAACGCTTGGCCAGTGCAGGCACAGCCTCATGTGCATCCGGGCCAATTTTGCCCAGCGCAAACGTTGCTGCCCCCCGGAAATCATCATCCAAATGGCGCAGGAACGGAATCAGTACCACCACGGCTCGTTTGGCCTTTGGCCCAATACGCCCCAATGCATAGATCACATTTAAACGTAAACGGTCATCATTACTGCGATCGGTCAGTTCGCGTACCAGAGGCGGGACGGCCTCCTCACCCAACAGCTCCAGAGCAAAAACCGATTGCTCCACCAGCATTTCATTGGCAGAACCAAGACTGCGTATGGAATAGTCCATACGATCTTTACGCCGCTGAAGCATTTCTTCAACATCTTCATCCGCAGCGGATAGCTCCAGGGGAATCAATAGCACACAAATCAGTGTAGTAAGGAATAGACGAAACAACATACGCACAGGCCTCTACGTGAACAACCGCTGGTATTATGCCATAGTTTAAGGGGAAAATAAAGAAAAGCACCGGGTTTCCCCAGTGCTTTCTTAGAATGTCTCAACTGGAAAGCTGAATCATCCTAGTGATTTTCGTTGCGCTTACGCTGCAACTTACGCATGCGACGCTTGGATTCGGCCTGCTCACGAACGCGACGTTCCGAGGGCTTTTCATAGTAGCGACGCATCTTCATTTCACGGAACACACCTTCACGCTGCAGCTTCTTCTTAAGCGCGCGCAGAGCCTGTTCAACGTTATTATCTTTAACGACTACCTGCACCGACGATTACCTCCTTTAATGGCTTTACTCGGTTATGGTTCTTGCCTTATCGGCAGCCCTGTTGTACGCATTATCCCCATGAAGTCAAGCAAAGAGATCAAAAACAGCCGGGAATCGCAGCTTTTAGACCGGTTTCTGGCAGAAGCCCCTTTTGGCGGGTGGCAGCTAAAAACGCTAAAAACTGCGTCAAAACAGTGCTTTGATGAGCCAAACTTGGAAGAAATCTGCTTTCCGGCGGGGTTGAAGGATGTCACACTGGCCTTTGCCGACCGGATGGATGCTGAAATGACTGCAGCTTTCCGTCAACAAGAAGGCACCCTGCGCGTACGGGATAAGGTGAGCACCTGCGTCTGGCTGCGCCTGCAGGCCATGCAACCCTACCGCGAATCCGTCCGCAGCCTGATGGGGTGGCTGGCACTGCCGGGGAACCATTTGCTGGCCATGCAGCTCATGGCCCGGACCGTGGATACAATCTGGCATCTGTGCGGTGATACAGCCACGGATTTCAATTACTACAGCAAACGCGCCCTGCTGGCCGGGGTCTATGGCAGCACCCTGCTCTACTGGCTGAATGATACCTCCGAAGGATATGCTGACACCCATGCCTTCCTGCAGCGCCGCATCGCCGACGTCATGCGTATCCAGACAACCAAAAAACGCGTTCAGGAATTTTGGGCAAAAACGGGCCTGGGTAAGAAAAAGCGGGCTTAAATACATCGTCATTCCTGCTTTCGCAGGAATGACGATACTAGCAACCAGTAACTAATAACCGGTAACCAGCACTATTCCTGCAGCACCTGGCTATGGCCATGCATGGTTTTTTCCCAGTAATGCGGCCGGGTGATAAGCTGCCACACTGCGCGGAAACTGGCCAGCGAGTGCATCACCCAGTAAAATGGGAAACACAGCGCAAACGGCAGTAAATGCCACCACCGCAATGTTACAATCACCTCCAGCGCGAAATACGCATGCAGCAATAGCCCATAGGCAAAGCACACATAGGCAAAATACAGTACCGGCGCGTGCAATACCCAATCGCCGAGCCATGCCGCCAGCACCGTTACCAACAGCAGAAAAGGCGTCAGCAGGTAGACCAGGCACGGTGCCCCGACAAAAAACTGGAACCCCAGCAGCCCGGAAAGCCCGGTCTGGCGGTATAACTGCACCGGACGACGCATATGCACCAGATAGGTCTGCAGATGCCCCTTGATCCAGCGTGAACGCTGCCGCAACCACGGTCCGACATGCGTGGGCGCCTCTTCCAGCGTGGTGGAATCCATCACCCGCGTAGTGTAACCCTTCTGAGCCAGCCGAAGCCCCAGATCGGCATCTTCTGTCACGTTAAATGGGTCCCATGCACATAGTGCCTGCAGGATACGGGTGGGGAAATGATTACTCGTCCCCCCCAGCGGAATGGGGATACTGAGCGCCTGCAGCCCATACAGCATATACTCAAACCACGCAGCATATTCCAGGGCGAACAGGCACGTCAGCAGATTCTCCCGCGCGTTGTAGTAGTTCAGTTTAGCCTGCACGCACGCCAGATGCTCCGGCCCATGCTGAAACATCGCCAACGCCTTACGCAACTGGCGCGGATCAGGGATATCCTCGGCGTCATAGATCGTCACATAGTCACCCCGGGCGAATTGCAGCGCGTAATTACAGGCCTTTGGCTTGGTGCGCGGCAGAGAGTATGGCACCCGCACGATTTCAAAATAACTCTCCGGCGTGAGCTGCTTAATGACCTCAATCGTCCCTGCATCATCCTCTTCCACGATGAGTTTCACATCCAGCTTGGCTTTGGGATACTGCAGATCACGCACAGCCTGCGTTAGCGTGCGAATGGTCGTGTGGGTCTCATGAAAGAGCGGGATCAGCAGCGTATAAACCGGCAACGCGTTGTCCGGCAAGGTTAGTACCGATGGCTTCGCCAGACACTCCGCGCGGTGGACTTTTCCTGTCACAAAAAATAGCAGCTTAAACGCCAGTGTCAGCGCGAAGAACACATTGGCTGCTATGAAAATACCCGTCCAACCATTACCCCATAATATCGCAGCAGCCCCCAGCACTAACAGCCCCAGCAATGCCACGGTCTGCCAGGCAAATACGTTTCGTGCCGATAGCAGCGGGTCACGCTGCCACAGCCGGTGTACCGCCGCCTTATGATAGGTTTCCGGGAATGCTTTCTGCAGTGCATGATGCACATCCTGCGGCACCGCTAATGCCAAAAGAAACCGGCTACCATAGCGCGTAGCCGCCCAGCGCCGTACCTCCGGCGTGATCTCCTGCACGGCCAGGATCATTTCTTCGCCCTGCTTTCGCCAGGGCAATACCCCCACCTGCAGGTAGGCCGCACAATCCTCTGGATCCAGCAATGCGGGATCCGGCGGATGCCGCCGCAGATCAATAAACGGGCAACCCCGCTGTTCTGCCAGCGCCTGATAAAAACGGTAGGCCGTCACGCTCCCCTGCCCGATCAATACCTGCCCGATTTTACTACGGGTTTCACGCTGCTCTGCCAGTGCATGCTTTAGGTCTGAAACGGAGATCAGGTTTTTTTGAAGTAACAGCTGCCCAATGGGTAACCCACGCACCAGAGAACCTAAAAGTTATACCAGAAACCAATCAAGCCACCGGCCCCGGCACCGGTATTTTCTCCGGCAAGGTGCTTAAAGCCACCTATCTGCAATGCCCACTGCTCTGTTAAGTCCTGTACCACGGAGAACTGGTATTTTACCAGGTCATAGTCTTCCGAGTTAACAAGCAATGCTGGCGCAGTGCTCCTTGAATCCACCGCCATCACGGAATGGACTTCGTTGATTAGCTGTGTATCTTCCCATGGCCGCAGCCCTACTGTAGCATCCAGTCGCACCTCATCCGATGCGTTTCCGTTACGCATACGGTACGCGGCTTCCACATCAGCATAGTGCCAGTTTTCGTTCCAGCTAGGGATTTTAAAACTATGCCCCATCAAACCACGCAGTTCAAAATCATACTGCCCGTCCCCGACGCGCGGGTTTTTATCTTCGTCATACGGGCCGGGAATTTTGATCAACGGCTGTACGGAAACAATGGTAGTTCCCCTTTGCCAGACCGGCGTCCGCACAAATAACTCCATATCTCCCGGGCTAGCCACCCATTTGCGGCCTGGAATATCTTCATTTATCGACTGAAAACTCATACTGCCGCCCACGGTCAGCTGCTCATTCACACCATATTCCACATAGGGCAAGACTTCGTATTTCCGCAATTTCGGCGCGGAAACTTCATCCCCGTTACGGTTATAGTAATCGCTGGTCCCGTAATAGATTCCATCAACAATCACCTGCCCATGACCTGGCTCCTGCATCCATGCCCCAGCACTGGCTTCTTTCACCGGAAACATGAAAATGCCAGCTATTGCTGCACTTAGCGCAAGAATATTGGAATTACGAGACGAAAATGTGAACGCATTCATAAGCCACCCCATGCTGATGCATGGGGAAAAGCTTAGTGAAACTTACGCTCAATGTCAAAAAGGGACTTTGCAATCAGCTCTTCTGCAGCTTCTTTACTTAGATGTTCGGCAATAAGAGCACGTGCCGCACTGATTGTCATGTCCGCGGCATTATCCTGTAGCTCTTTCAACACGGATGCTTCGGCTTGCGCAATTTTCTGCAGTGCCATTTCCGTACGTTTCTTTATAGCCTCTTCCAGCTTCTGTTTTTCTGAAATAGTGATGCGCTCGGCTTCCTCACGGGCATATGCCAATATCTTCTCAATTTCTTTGGAAGCGTTACGGTGCTCGCGCTCGTAAGAGGCCAGAACTTCCTGTGCTTTTTCTTTCAGCTTCAGTGCCTCATCTAATTCTTTACGGATACGGCGCGCATAGACATCCAGCCCTTTACCAATCAGTCGCCCCACTGGTTTATAGATTAGTGCAACAAAAATAATGAAGGCAACGCCTACCCAGAATGTTTGATCAAAATGCATATCAGGCCTTCTTTGCCAGTTGTTGAACGACTTTATCCGCGTCTTTTGCAGAAACCTTCAGATCCGCCACCTGTTTTACGATATCCCGTGCCAATGCACTGGCAACATCGGAAATTTCTTCTACTACTTTTTTGCGTGCGGTAATCAGATCTTTTTCTGCTTTTTGTGCCTTTTCAGACAGTTCTTTCTCCAACTTGGAAAAACGTGCCTCGGCATTATCTTTAGAGTCAGCCACCGCCTTAGCGATCAGGGCATTCGCCTCACCCCGCACTTTGTTAATAGAGCTGATATAGTCTGCATTTAGCGCTTCGGCTTCCTGTTTGAGCTGCTCTGCCTTTTCCAGGTCATTCGCAATACGCTCACGTCGGCCCTGTAGTACACTGGTCATACGCGGCAATACATAGCGCTGCATGAACAGGTAGAGTACCGTAAAACTAATTGCCAGCCAGAACAGCTGGGAGGCAAATGTTGTATAATCCAACTGAGGCATTGCGAATGTTCCTGTCTTCTGCCTTTAACGGCCTTAGATGGCGTATAACAGAATGAACGCGATAACCAGCGCGAACAGCCCCATTGCTTCCGACAGACCAGCACCAATATAAATAAACTTGGTCAGCTTCCCTTCAGCGGATGGGTTACGGGCAATACCGTTCAGCGCCGCGGCAAAGATCAGCCCCACACCGATGGCGGCACCCAGCATCCCCAGCGTGGTCAGACCAACACCAATAAATTTCAGAGCTTCGTATTCCATGGTTTATTCCTCTCGTTAAACAGTGAACAGGTTAATGCAGGTGTACGGCATCATTCAGATAGACACACACCAGAATCGTGAAAATATAGGCCTGCAGTACGGCGACGAAAATTTCAAAGCCACTCAGAACCACTAAAAATACCATCGGTATCCAGCCAAGCGTCCAGCCCATTGCCAGCACAAAACCAGCTAATACTTTCAGCATCGTATGCCCGGCCATCATGTTTGCTGCCAAACGCACAGAAAGCGTCACCGGACGTGCCAGATATGAGATAATTTCGATGAAAACCATCAGCGGTGCCATCCACATCGGCAACCCTTCCGGCACAAAAAGTTTCAGATAATGCAGACCATGCCGCATAAAACCTATCACCGTCACACCGATAAATACTGTTAGTGCGAGCGCAAATGTTACAATAATGTGGCTGGTCACCGTAAAACTATACGGCAGCATTCCCAGCAGATTACAGCCAAGAATAAAAATAAAGAGCGTGAAAACAAATGGAAAATACTGACGCCCCTGTACGCCCACCGTATCTTTTAGCATTCCGGCCACAAATTCATAGGAAAGCTCTGTCAGCGCCTGAAAACGACCCGGTACCAGTGCCCGCCGACGCAGTCCCAGACCAAAAAACGCCATAATTGCCAGCACAGTAAGACTCATCCATAGAGATGCGTTCGTGTAGCTAATATCCAAACCGGCAATACTTAAGGGCACTTTTGCATGCACCTCAAACTGCTGCATCGGACTATGACCGCCACCAGACATATTAAGATTCGCCTTCTTCGCGTTCCAATTTTGACGCCTGCTTATAAATGGTAAGCACGCCTGCTGCAACACCTAAAAAAAGGAAGATTATAAAAAAAACGGGCAGTGTGCCCAACCAGCGATCAAGATGATACCCTAAAAACGCGCCAACCAGCGTGCTGACTACCATTTCCAGCCCGACACGCATCGCATCCAGACCGGATTTTGGCGTTTCTTTGGGGTTCAGGAGTGCACGGGCCTCCTGTATTTCACGCTCCAGATCCTCCAGTGAAGGCTTTGGGTCTTTATTGCCATCGTGTGGGGCAGGCGCTGGAACATCCTCTACCATGATAGCAGAATCTCCCGTATTATTCCGCCTTTACAGCATCCTTTGCCGCTTCCACTGCATCTGCTGCCTTTTCCTCAGCAGCATTTTCAGCGTCCTCTACTGCTTCTGCAGCTTCATTTGCAGCATCTTCGGTGACCTCTTTTGCTTCTTCGGCCGAAGGAGCAGCCTCTATAGCGGCTTCAACCGCGCTCTCAGTGGCGTCCTTGGCATCCTGCAGCGTTTCTGCAGCGGATGATGTATCTCCACTGCTCCCTATCGTATCCTCACCTGCACTGGCGTTCAGACGCGCATCAATGGCTTTCGACAGATCATCGGCCAGCGGCAAGCCTTTGTACTTCTCCCCATCTATGAAAAAACTTGGCGTAGAGCTGACCTCCAGGTGGCGTCCCGCATTCAAACGAGATAGCAATAGAGCATCTTCTATCTCACGGTCTGCAATGCAGGATTCAAATTTCTTTTTATCCACCCCACCCAGACTGGCAATGGTTTCCAACTTCTTCACAAACGCGTCGGTATAGGCCCAGTCTTCCTGGGTTTTAAACAGTACCCCGATAAAACGCTGGTGCTCAGCATCATCTGGCTGACAGGCTACCAGCATAGACGCCCGGAGCGCTGCCAGATTTAGTGGAAAATGGCGGAAAATAAGCGCTACCTTACCCGTATCAACGTACTTTTCTTTGATTTTAGGAAATTCCTTCGTATAGAACGCTGCACAATGCGAACAAGAAAGTGATGCGTATTCTACCACCGTTACTTTGGCATCATCACTGCCATAACGCGTTTCAAACGGCGAAGGATCAGCAACCGTTACGGGTGTACCATCTTTATCGCCGGGAATCACTTTCACTTCACCGGTGCCTTCTTCCGCATGAACGGCTAAAGGTATCATCAGCATGAAACATAATACAAAACGAGTAAAAAACGGCATACTTCCCCCTGTGGTGTTAAAACTTACTATTGTTACTAGGCGATAGAGAATGCAAACGCAAATGGTTTCCGTATTCTTCCAATGCCTGTCGTAGTGAAATATCCTGGATATTTTCCAGACCTGGCAGCACTGGCGACGGCACGTCCTTTCTCAATCCAATTTTTGAGATATTGTTTTTATAGTGCTGTTTTTTATTTTCTTTCTTAACTTCTTGCCGAATGGATATTTCCTGAATGGCGGGGTAACCAAAATAAACCTGTATCCGTTCCAATATTACAGGGATCGCATATTGTACGTCCAGCACATCCTGCGGATTTACTAACAGAGAAAGTACAGCCACCTTATGTCCTGGCATTGTTCGCGTCCGTATCTTTTCCGGCCAACAGCGTCCAGCTATTTCTGGCCCTGCAATCGCTGGCCACTCTGTCAGCAACCGTGCAGCAATCGTATTGCCTCTATTCAGTACAGGCTTCAACGTAGCACCAAGCACATCCCCCAAGCCCATCACACCTTTTGCAAGACTAAGCCTTCGCTCCGATGGTGTTCTCTTTACGGGTATTTTAACATTCATGTAACAACCTTTTGCTCCAGCAATGCATGTACAGGAGCAAAGCTACGACGGTGGTGTGGACTTACCCCATACAGCCGCAAGCCCTCCTGATGTTCCTTAGTACCATAACCTGCATTGTTAGCCCACCCAAAATGAGGGTAGCGCTTATGAAGACGTTGCATAAGGCGATCCCGCATAACTTTGGCGACAATAGAAGCAGCGGCAATTTCCAGATACGTATCATCTCCTCTTACCACAGTCTCCACCCGGCATGACAGGGGTGGAGCACGGTTACCATCTACCACAGCCAGGTGTGGCACTGCGCCAAGATTCATATATGCACGCCGCATCGCCAGAAATGTTGCTTGTAATATATTGAGTCGGTCTATTTCCATGACACTCGCCATACCCACCCCAACATATGCCTGCTGGTAAATCACTTCAAATAATTGTTCCCGACGTGGTGCTGAGAGTTTTTTGGAGTCTCGGAGAGGCAATGTACTGCCTGCGGGTAGTATGACTGCTGCCGCTGTCACTGGCCCAGCCCATGGCCCCCGTCCTGCCTCGTCAATCCCGGCAATTATCGCTCCGGCAGTTGATGGGTATGGCTTCAAGCCCCCAGTCATCAGCTATCTCGTACGCTTTCTCAGTGCATTCATTCGAGTAAACCAAAGGGTTGCTTTCTGTTCGTTTCGTTGTACTCCCAAGCCCTTCTGGTAGAAATTACCAATATTCCACGCCGCTTCTGGATCACCTAGCTGTACAGCCTCATGGTACCATTTTAGTGCCTTGCGGTAGTCCTGCTCTACCCCAAAACCATTGGCGTAAATATACCCCAAACGCACCATAGCATAAGTGTTTTCCTGACGGGCAGCATACTCAAACCATTTTCTGGCTTCCACATAATCCCGTGGCACGCCATCTCCATTCATGTAGGCATTAGCTAGAAAGAGTTGTGAACTCAGATTGCCCACTTCGGCAGCAGCAATATGCCATTTCAAACGCAAGCCTTTGTTATCCTGATTGGTTTCAGCAATCTGCGCATAGAGAATCCCAGCCAGTGAATAAACCGATTCTTTAATTGTTTGATTTTCATTCTCCACCAACTTCAGCGCCTGCTGGAAATGATCAATTGCTTTACGGTAATCCCGCGTACCGCCCCTGCCATACTGGTAAAACAGTCCGACTTTTACATGCGCCTTTAGCATCCTCATATCTGCTGCCGCTTCATAAATTTCTAGCGCTTTTTTATCATCGCGATGCACACCATCGCCCTGCTCATAAAGAATCCCTAGCTCATACAACCCTTCCGGATCCCCCTGACGCGCAGCGTCGCCAAACCAGCGAATAGCTTCAGCAATGTTCCGGGGAAAGTTAGATTGTCCACCTTTCTTGTAAAGTTTTCCCAATGCCACCATGGCTCTGGTGGAACCGGTGTCTGCTGCCTTCTGATACCATTGTGCAGCAGCATTGTAGTTTGTTTTTACTCCCAGTGCGAACTGGGTGCCATATTCATAAAGGTACCCAAGCCGATATTGCAACTCCACATCCCCCTTATTTGCCGCCTGGATCATCCCGACCAGATCTTCCGGGTCCACAGCATTCATGACATTTTCCAATGTCTGCTCATAAAGGAAACCTGGCTCATAATAGTTATAACTATATTCCTCGGCATGGGCAGCAGAACCCGCTATCCATATCCCCAGAACCAGCACCTCTATCCAGAAATGGTGTTTCATGTACGTAATACCTTTGCTACTTCACATGCTGCATAGGTTAAAACCCCCACAGCCCCTGCACGCCGAAATGCCAGAAGCGTCTCCAGCATCACCGGCATTTCATCAATCCATCCATTGGTAGCGGCTGCCTTAATCATGGCATATTCACCACTCACCTGGTAGGCAAATACCGGCACCGGAAATGTTACTGAAACATCGCGGATAATATCCAGGTAGGCCATTCCTGGCTTGATAATGATACTATCTGCACCCTCTTCAATATCCAACGCCACTTCCCGCAGTGCTTCCCGGCGATTGGCCGGATCCATTTGGTATGTTTTCTTATCAGCCCGCCCTAATCGGCCCGCAGACCCCACGGCATCCCGGAACGGACCATAAAAATGGGAGGCATATTTTGCGGCATAGGACATAATCTGCACGTTCTGATAGCCCTTATCATCCAGTGCCAGTCGAATTTCTCCCACACGTCCATCCATCATATCTGACGGTGCAACAATATCACACCCGGCCTCCGCCAGCACACCAGCCTGCCGACAGAGCATTTCCACCGTACGATCATTCACAACCACACCATTTTCTACAATACCATCCTGCCCATGACTGGTATAAGGATCCAGCGCCACATCACAGATCACACCAATTTCCGGCACTTGCTGCTTTAACAGGGCAACCGTACGCCCTGCCAGATTATCTACTTTTAGGGCTTCTCCACCATCAGCTGTCTTTTTGCTATCTTCTACCACCGGAAAAATGGCTACAGCAGGAATACCTAAGTCCCTTGCTTTCTTGACTTCTTCCGCGAGCACGTCCGGCGAATAGCGGTATACCCCCGGCATTTTAGTCACTTCCTGCCGGATATTCTGCCCCTCCAATACAAATACCGGCCATATTAAATTAGAAGGGTGCAAATGGCATTCCGCAGTCATTTCGCGTGACCATGCGGCCTTACGGTTACGCCGCAACCGTGTGGCCGGGTATGTTCCCGGAAAAATACGCCGACTTTCTATCATGACTCGCACAGAGTAACATTTTGCAGCGAATTAGGCAAAAATTTCAGCATGGGCGCTCAGATTTTGTTATTACCGGATTTTCATGTATAGTAAGATTATGAGCGTAACACGTTATACTCAAAGGACCCTGACATCTAAGGAAAAAATCATCTACAGTGGTGATATTCACCGCTTTTGCTATATCTTTCCTCTAATGATGATGGCACTGGGTTTCATCCTACTTTTCCCTAACTTACTGCCGGATCTGTCTGGTGAACCTGGCGGAGAAATGAATATGATTCAGTATTACTGGCTGAAGATGATCTATGCCTTTAAAGTAAAATATTATGAATTCGTCATGAGTCTTCCAGAAAAAGTACAAATTATTTTTAGCTATGTCGCATTTGTGCGACGCCATATTATCGGATTTATTCTTATCTTTATCAGCGCAGGGCTGCTCGTGAATGCCTATATCAAGCGCATTAGCGAAGAGCACGTCGTCACCACGCGTAAAGTAATCCTGAAACAGGGCTGGGTTGCGGTAGATGAAAAGGAAATCGCGCTGGAACGCATTGAGGGCGTGAAAGTCCATCAAACGATGTTTGACCGCCTGCTCAATCGCGGAGACATCCTGATTACCGGCATTGGCATGGAAGTGATTGAAATGCACCATATTTCGGAACCTATCAAATTCCGGCAGGCAGTTCTGAATGCAGTTGACCGGTTTTCTGAATATCATCAACGTCGTGGCACCCCAACCTAACACACCCTTACGTGCGGTTATTCTCTATTCCGCAGGGCATTTGGGCAGCGCCATTCTGTTCAATCGGCTGGTCAAATCCCCGGATATTACACTCTGTGCGATTATCAAAACCCCGGCACTTCCCTATACCCATAAGGGAAAGCAATCGCTGCGGCACCATCTGAAACGCACTGGGTGGCGATTTGGCTGGCTGATGCTATGGCAGCGTATCGTGCAAACGATACTCTACGGTATTCACCTACTCTTTCCGGCACGGACACGGGCAATCCTTCCAGGTTGGCTGCTGGCAAAACGGCACCAGATTCCGGTATATTTCACCCGTAGTATCAATAGCAGAACCTTCCGCAAGCAACTTCGTGAACTGGCACCCGATATTGTGATTTCCGCTTTCTGCAATCAAATACTCAAGCCTGAGATCATTGCAATACCACGCCTCGGCACACTAAATGTCCACCCTGGCTGGTTACCTGCCTATCGCGGCGCAATGAGTTATTTCTGGGTACTACACAATGGCGAAGATCAGGCTGGTGTGAGCATTCACTGGATTGACGAGGGCATTGATACCGGTACACTGCTTGCACGACGTAAAATCTCCCTAAAAACCGGCATGACACAACAAATGGTAATGATCCGGAGTGCACTGGCAGGAAGTATCCTGCTCAAACACCTGCTACACATGCTGGTAACCGGCAAAACGCCTGCCTCCATCAAAGAAGAATCTCCCCAGGAAAGCAGCGCTTATTTCCCCGCCCCTGACCATGCTGCTTTCGATGGATATTTTAACCAGCATCGCTTTTTTCGCATACGCGATACCTGGCGAATTATCACCGGAGCGCGCTTTTTAAGGTAGGGTGATTAGTCTTTTACTGGAGGACACCTTCTTTTTTCAGGGCTTCTTTTTTGGATTCGATACGGGAAACCAGGCGGCGGCGTACCTTTGACATGAGCTGCTGCCCACCCTCCTGCTGTAGCTGAAGTTCTTGGTACAAGCGATATTCCGGTGACTGGCGCAATGTATGTGATTTCCGCACCACATTATCAATCGCCTGCTGAACCGCCTCGTATTTCTGCTCCAGCCGTTCCAGCTTCTGAACACTACCGGATATTCCTTTGGCCTGCTCTGAAAGATACTCTTCTTCCATATCAAGTAACGCCTGCAAATCACCCGCTTTATAAACAGCATTGAGGCGCTCAAAATACAACCCTGCCGTCTCGCGGGAGACCGACACATCCGGATGGTATAATTTTGCTAAACGGCGATAAACCGTTTTCAATTCTTCTTCATACAGTGATGGCACCCGCGCTGTGGGCGTAGTACGCGACGGCTGCGCTGCAGGCTGTACCAGAGCTTCCGGCTTTACTCCGCCAGTCTTGGAAAGACGGCTGAGTATCTGCAATTCATCATAGAGGCGGCCAATATTCCCCAGATAGCCCGCCATGCAGTCATCCACCTGCTGCTTTAACTGGTCATAACTCTGGGTCTCGCTACGCAAACGCGCTCCGGCCTTTACAATACGATGTTCCAGCACATCAATATGCACATCAATCTCCGACAAATCCGGCGTATTCTGAGGGTTTTCCACTACTGCACACTCCTTCTAAAGCATTATTGACATAATCATGCCTACCAGGATGGTGCAATAGTTTTCCCCGCCATACGCTATGTTGGCGTTACTTTTATCCCTGTGTGTGCATACACCAACACGCCAAAAAGTCACCATTTATTTACTTTTAATACCTAAATTGGGATTTTATTCCATCTCTAAGCCAGACATCGCCCCAAAATTACATTTTGTGACTATTTTCAACCTATGGTTGGTTCACAGTAGATTTGTTATACTGTATGTATACTTTTGTGATTTTTATGTTATACAATAGGTATGAAAATGGTGACACCTAACCGAATACGGGAATTGCGCCGCAGCAAAGGCTGGACATTAAACGAACTGGCGGCCGCCACCGGCACCAGCGGCGACCAGATTTCCAAGCTGGAGCGCGGCGCACGCCGCTTATCGCTGGACTGGATGGAGCGCCTGGCCAACGTACTGGGATGCACCCCCGCCGCCCTGATTCAGGAGACCGGCTCCCTGATCTCTGTCACGGGCATCGTTGGCAGCAATGGCGAGGTGACCAGCCCGGATCACGCCCCGCCCACATTACATGCCCCGCCCGGCGTCAGCGTTTCCAACGGCCTGCGCGCTGTCATCGTTGGTAAAGAGGCCAATTCCCTGCTTTTCCGCCCCGGATGGCAGCTATTTTACTATGACTCCCCCAGTGTTCCGGAGGAATGTATCAATACATTATGCATCACCAAAGTACGTAGTGGCCCGCTATTGATTCGTGAGGTGCGCCGGGGAAATAACCGGGTGCGCTACCATTTGCTGGGGCACCCTGCCGAACTTCAGGAAAATGTTGCCCTGGACTGGGCAGCCAAGATTATTGCGATCGTACCGGCATAAGGCGCGGTGCCCCATTAAGAAACCCGCACCTTACCCAGTACCAGGAATGAGTCATCCGGGAACAAGACCGTATCCGGCCCGGCATGATGCTTCACTCCTTTAATAAAACGACGCTCCCCTATTACGCACTCTTCCAGCTTATAAAACGCCAGCGTTCCCTGCACGGGAAGCAGGTACACCCCTTCCCCACGGTAACGCAGCGTTCGCGTATCTAGTAGTGGCATATGCACACCAGATGGATTCAACATATTTTCCTCTCCCTTTCTGTTGAACGTGGGAGGATCATAGTTTTTGAATTCAAATTGTCAATATATTTCAATAACTTATTGCTGGCATTTTAAGTAAATTTTTATTGAATTTATTCCTAATTTTTAGTGCACTGGAAAATAAGTATTTTTCCTAACTCACACCCAACATCCTGAATTTTGCTAAAATTCAAGCTATTACAAAATAGCCACCTCAGAACCCATAATATACTATTGGTATAATATTATTTGACTGAGTTCTACTATATGTATATTTATTTTCTATAGAGGTTGTACATGCGTGGTAATTTATACATACATATTTACGAGGATACACAGGCAGGCGGCTATCACACTACCGCCAATTTTACCACACTGGAAGCGGCTCTCAGGCATATCACCCAAACAGAGCAGGCGAATCACCCCCACTACCAGCACTTGCGTTATTATGCCACGCTGATCCTGCGCGAACGGCGCAACCCACGGATGGTATTTCTGCGCTGGCAGGCCCATGAACAGGATATAATGGAGACAGCAAAAGATACTACCCCCACCCCTACCATAGGCACTGAGAATAAGAGCTAGAAATTCCCTACCGAATAATTACATATACGCGCAATCAAGACGCACACTTATTAAGATTTTATTAACCAATCTTCCCTATAATACATTCTTGTGGCGTTAAATTAAGGTAGGTATATGACACAAACTCCCCTTCCTTCTGGAGAAATTATTTTCCAAACACCGCAGGGAAATAAAAAGGCATTTGTACATCATGCATTGCCAGAAGGTTTATCGTTACAGTTTAACACAATTGTGCGGGAATATTTTGAAAAACATCCTGACATCAATCCCTACACGCACAATGATCAGGTCAGGCAACATTTTGGCAGTATATTACGTGAAATGCTCCCTTGGAACGTTGTTCAAGATCTGGAAGCACACACACTTACCGGCTATCCAAACGTAGTTCTACTAAGTGGCGTGCCTATTGATGAGGCTCGGCCTGCTACGCCTGAATCAGCTTTTCACCCGACACTGAAGGGGGGGGTTAGTGAAGCAGCTTCACTAGGCCTACTTTTTACCATGGGTCTTAAGGTACAGCACAATATGATTGAGCGTGTGACCCCCGCGCCAGGAAAAAACACAATAGCAAGTGGTCAAAGTTCAGGCATTTTTCCATTACATATGGAAATGCCCCACATTCCTTTTCCCCCAAGAGAATTGACACTTCTTACCGAGCAGCAGGGCTCTGCCAAAACACCTGTAATTTTCGTAGATTTGATTGTTGCACGTCTTCAACGAGAACAGCCTGAGCTTTTTGCCATAATGCAGGAACCACTTTTCGTGATGAAGTCACTAAATGGTGAGATAAAGACAGAACCCATGCCTATTTTGAACTGGCATCCAAAACAAGGATGGTTTATCCGGGGTAACTTTGCTGGAAAGGACACGCCTGAAAACAGGCGTATGGAAATCACTGATTCTTCCAAGCAGCCTTTTTTGGAAGCAATTTATGCCTTCATGGAAAAAGAATATGAGAACGCCTTTTACGCGATATTGCGAACTAATGAAAATACAGGAATGTTTGCAGCGATTGGTAACTATAAGACACTGCATGCCAGGGCCCCGTTTGGAGAAGGATATCCTTTGACCAACCCAATCGGATTTGATGCTCCTGCAAAAATAGTGTTACCCATAAATCTACCAGCAGGTGGCTTTCGGCAGCACAACTACCCCGATGAACGTATAAATTCATCAAACCTCGGGGAGAGATTGTGGGCCGAAAGGGCAACCAAAGAAATGAATCTTGTAATCCTGCAGATGCGGGAAAAAAAGTTGCTATATGAACCTAATGTAGATAGATGGAATGAACAGGCAACACGGGTTATTCAGAAGCCCTCGATACAAATGATGATAGAAGACCCAAACTGGTTGAAACGATGCTTATTACGTACATACAGTGTTCCTGACCCTCAGCATCGGTTCACCACTGTACAACAGAGTCAACAACGCTGATAATTCATAATTATTTATGGCGCAGCGATGAGTCCTTAACCCAAATCTCGCCACGCTACACATTAAATCGGAAGTGGAGCACATCGCCGTCCTGCACGGTATAGTCCTTCCCTTCCAGGCGCAGTTTACCGGCATCGCGCGCACCCTGCTCCCCTTTGGCTGCCACATAATCGTCATAAGCAATGGTTTCGGAACGAATAAAGCCTTTCTCAAAATCCGTGTGAATTTCCCCGGCGGCGCGAGGCGCCTTACTGCCACGCTGCACTGTCCAGGCATGGGCTTCCTTTGGGCCAATGGTGAAAAAAGTAATCAAATCCAACAACCCGTATCCTGTCTGAATCAAGCGCGCCAGCCCGGTTTCATGCAGCCCCATCGTGGCCAGGAACTCCTGCTTCTCCTCGGCGGTTTCCAGCCCGGCAATTTCCTCCTCAATACGCGCAGAGATGACAACACACTCGGCCCCTTCGGCTTGCGCCCGCGCCTGCACGTTTTGTGTCATCGCGTTGCCGTCCGCCGCTTCATCCTCACCCACATTGCATACATACATCAGCGGCTTGGCCGTAATGAGTTGCAGCATCTGAAATGCACGCTGGTTATTTTCTCCCACCTCCAGCACACGCGCGGGCTTTCCTGCTTCCAGCAACGGCAGAAGCTGCTGCACCAGCGCCAGCTGCTCCTTGGATTCCTTATCCCCCCCGCGGATTTTCTTTTCCAGGTTGGGCACGCGTTTTTCCAGCGAGGCCAGATCCGCCAGAATCAACTCCGTCTCAATAATCTCGATATCCCGCAGCGGGTCAACCCCGCCCTCAACATGGGTGATATCATCATCTTCAAAACAGCGGACAACCTGCGCAATCGCATCCACCTCGCGAATATGCGAGAGAAACTGGTTACCCAGCCCTTCCCCCTTACTGGCACCCCGTACCAGCCCGGCAATATCCACAAACTCAATCTGCGTTGGAATAATCTGTTTTGACCCGGCAATACTGGCTAAAATCTGCAGGCGTGGGTCGGGAACGCCCACACGTGCCACGTTCGGCTCAATCGTACAGAACGGGTAGTTGGCCGCTTCCGCCTGCGCCGCTCCGGTCAGCGCATTAAAGAGCGTGGATTTCCCAACATTCGGCAACCCAACAATCCCACATTTAAACCCCATAATGCCTCACTTTTCTCAATTATTCCGGCCCGTGAAGCTGCATGGCAATGCGTGTCATCAGCTTCTCGTCTTCCCCCACCAGCAGCATGGGAAGCCCCCCTGCCAGCGCCTTTAACACATCCACCAGTGTAGCGCTTTCCTCCTGTGCAAATGCCTGCAACACATAATCCCGCACTTCCCAACGGGCACCAGGGTGTCCCACCCCAATACGTATACGCCGGTACTCCTTCCCCACCTGCATGTCCAGATCGCGCAGGCCATTATGCCCGCCAGCACCACCGCCGGTTTTGATCCGCACCTTTCCCAGCGCCAAATCAATATCATCATGGATTACCACCAGCTCAGAAAGCGGCACCTTATAGAATGCCATCAGACGCTGTACCGGGTTGCCAGAACGGTTCATATAGGCTTGTGGCTTGAACAGGCGTACCTTAACGCCATTTATCTCTTTTTCAGAGAGTAACCCGGAGTATTTTTCGCGGAATTCAGGAAAATCATATGCGCTGGCTATCGCATCGACAGCCATAAATCCCGCATTATGACGGGTATTTGCATATTCCTCACCGGGATTACCAAGCCCTACCAGCAGCACACGCCCCCCTATCTTATGGGGTAATGGCCGCAGGGTTACACATCTGCTTACTTCTTAGCAGGTTCAGCAGCAGCGGCAGCACCCTCGGAAGCAGCACCTTCCGCAGCACCCTCGGAAGCTGTGGTACCTGTATCATCGTCTTTTGCTCCGCGTCCGACAACAGTAGCAAGCGTAAAGTTACGTTTGATAATGCTCTCCACGCCTTCGCCCAGATTCACACTCTCAACGTGGATACTGTCACCGATAGCTGCACCCCCCAAATCCACTTTAATGGAATCAGGGATATTTTTCGGCGGGCATAGAAGCTCAATCTCATGGCGCACCACGTTCAGCACACCGCCACGGCGCAAACCCGGAGACTTATCGCGGTTCAGGAATTGCAGCGGCACCATCACCTTCACCTTCGTATCAGCCTCAATACGCTGGAAATCAGCATGCTCCGGCACATCCGTGACCGGGTTAAACTGCACGTCACGCGGCAATACGGCAATGGTCTTACCATCCACTTCCAGATTCAGCAGACGGGCGCGGAAACGGCCTCTCTGCAAGACAAGCTGGAACTCTTTCTGCGGCAAAGCAATTGTTTCCTCTGCCTTACTACCGCCATAAATAATCCCCGGCAGTTTGCCTTCACGACGCAGTGCGCGGGCAGCGCCTTTGCCGGATGCCTGGCGCTTTTCTGCCTTTAATGTTGCTGTTTCCGTGGCCATATGACTTCTCCTGTTACCATGTTTTCTTGTTACGCTGCCTCAAAACTAAACAGGCTTGAGACAGAGGTTTCATCTGAAATGCGCTTGATTGCTTCAGCAATGAGTGGCGCAATCGTGACTAATTTGATTTTTTTGGATTTTTTCACCTGCTCAGACGGGCAAATACTGTCTGTCACCGCCAGGAAGGATAATTCGGAATTTTCTACCCGCTCAACCGCCTGCCCGGAAAGCACCGCATGGGTGACATAAGCCGCCACTGAAGTGGCCCCTTTTTCCAGCAGTGCCGCAGCGGCATTACACAGAGTACCGGCAGAATCCACAATATCATCCACGATAATGCAATCCCGGCCATCCACGTCCCCGATAATATTAAGCACCTCAGAAACCCCGGCTTTTTCACGACGCTTATCGACAATCGCCAGATCAGCATGCAATGCCTTGGCAATCCGGCGGGCACGGAACACCCCGCCTACGTCTGGGGAAATGACCGTTAGCTTGTCGCTACTGACATTTTTACGAATATTATTCACCATCACCGGTGCAGCAAACAAATTATCCACCGGGATATCAAAAAAGCCCTGAATCTGCCCGGCATGTAAATCCAGTGTCAGCACGCGATCCGCCCCCGCAGCAGTGATAATATTGGCCAGCAGTTTGGCCGAAATAGGGGTACGCGGTCCTACTTTACGATCCTGACGGGCATAGCCGAAATACGGAATCACTACCGTCACACGGTTAGCAGAAGCACGTTTCAGTGCATCCAGCGTGACCAGAAGCTCCATAATATTATCGTTAGCAGGATAGGAGGTAGATTGGATCAGGAATACATCTTCCCCACGGATATTCTCGTGAATTTCAACAAATACCTCCATATCGGCAAAGCGCTTGATTTCTGCCTTTGTCAGCGGAATCTTCAGGTGCTTGGAAATGCTTTTTGCCAGCGGCAAATTGCTGTTTCCTGCGATAATGCGTGTTTCGCGGTTACGTTTCATGTTATCCTGCCTCCCCATATACCCTACGCCACCAGGTGGCGGGTTATTCTGGCTGGGGACTGCCTTCTAGCAAAAAATTTCTGGTATGTAAATGATTTTGGGCCAATAATCCCTCCTGATCATGCATTATAGTGTTTATATCACGGCGCCGGACGCAGAAACCGCCAAGAAACTGGGAAAAATCCTGCTGGAAGCCCGGCTGGCCGCCTGCGTGAACCTTTTCCCCGGCATCACTTCCTTTTACTGGTGGGAAAACGCCATCCAGGAAGATACCGAATGTGCCCTGATTGCCAAAACCACAGAAGACTGCCTGCCCGCCCTGATGGCCGCTGTCAAAGCGGCACACCCTTATGACTGCCCATGCATTGTCAGCTGGCCGATCAGCCACGGCAATCCGGAATATCTACAGTGGATTGAAGAAAACGTGCAAAGCAGCAGCAAATAGATGGCGGGAACCATCCATTCGTGATTTTCCTGTGTTTGCCCCTTGCCACACGAATTTTTGCAGATATAATCCCCCACCATTACCGAATCGGTAATATTCAGAGTTGGGGCGTAGCCAAGCGGTAAGGCACCGGTTTTTGGTATCGGCATGCGGAGGTTCGAATCCTCCCGCCCCAGCCATATACTGCACTACATATCAATAGAATTAAAAAGGCGGAGCGGAATAACCATCTCCGCCTTTTTTAGTGTTCTTGGCACAACTATGAGGCTGGAGTATAGGAAACCAGATTAAACTCTGTATCCTTAATGAGGTGCTGGATTTTCACCGGACCAATCCCACTCACATAGTACTTGAACTCCACAGATTCAGAATCAATCGGCGTATAATCCAGGGTCAGCACGACATTCTCATATTCTATGCCCAAAACTTCCAGCATCTGATCTGCAGCAACAAGCTGGGCAGCATCCTCCGCTTCCCCGGCATAGAATTCCTGATAATAGGCTTCCCCAACATGATCCGAAGGATTGGCAAACATATACATGCCGGGCATTGCACCATCTTCCCCGGCTCGCCATGAGCCGTCACTGTCTGTATCGATCAGGTTGCCTTCCTCATCATAATTATAATTGATAACATCCTCGCCAAAATACCATACATTGCCATCCTTATCCTGGGCAAAATAATCAAACGTATCCTCCACCAGCACACCGTCTTCATACACGCGATCGCGCATAACGGTTGTTTTTACGCCGAGAATTTCGTTCCATCCTTGTGGAAAGTCCGTTTCCGCAAATGCTTCATCCGTCAGGATATCAATTTCGATATGCTCTAATTTATCGTCTTCGTTTAATCCTTCATAAACGTAATGGCTACCGGGCAAACGTGGGAAATAGCTGTTATCCACAGCATATGCGTTGCCATCTTCATCCTGAAAATCATTTGGATCAACCTCAAAATTATAGGTTGTTTCGGGGGTAATGACAAAATTATCCTCAGAGATATCTTCCGCAGTCACATTTTCCAAAACGGCGATTGTCTGATCCTCATAGGAAATAATCAGGTTTCCATTTTCCTCGGTCAGTGTCAGATCATCAAAACTATTGATACCCCGCACTTCCTTGATAACAACTAAATCCTCGCCAGGTTTAAAGTCCGTGACAGTATTGGCCTCATCCGGAAGGCGGTAGGTAGCAACCTGGAACATATCCTCGCCTTCACCGCCTTCGGCGATATTTCCACCACGCAGGAAAAGGAGGAGATCATCACCCTTATCACCATGCAATTCATCATTAATCCCCCCAATCAGCGTATCATCGCCTTTGCCGCCATGCAGGGTGTTTTCACCTTCGCCCGCCGATGTATTCAGAATGTCATTCCCACGCTTGCCATATAACTCATCCTGGTAATTACCCTGAAGCGTATCATCATACCTTCCACCCCGCACATCATCATGATCTTCTTTATCATGACCTCCTTTACGATTTTTATGATGTTTATGACCGTCTTTATCATTGTCATCATCGTCGTCAAAAACGCCTTCACCGTCTTCGTCATCATACCCATGGTCGTAATGAAAATATGAAGTGATCCACCTGTCAGCATCACCCTGACTTTGCACATTATTGCAGGCACCTTCGCTGGCAAAATTCATGTAGTTGTTCTCTTCGGCATCATGTATTTTGACACCTTTAACGCCATGATGCTCGGCAACATCATCTTCCCAGTCAAACATCATCCTGCCCCCTTCATTATTCAGAAACCACCCGCAAACAATAACGCCTTACAGACCTGATTAATAACAGGAAAAAACGAGTAGTAAAGAAAATATGAATATATGCAACGCTGGAAACACACCACAATGCCCGGCTATGAGTCTTCCCTAAAAGAAAAAACCATTGGCCTCTAGCAGTTCGTAATCCACCGCAGACATGTGCTTTATTTTCTCAATCACTTCCGGCTCCAGCTCAGTATCCTCCGCACGCACTTTGGAGGTATTGATTTTTTCCTGCCGGAAGTTCATATCTGCCAATAACGGGGTATCACTTCCCTCCACATAGAAACGCTTTAGCAACGTATCAAATTCGGTATCCTTACACAGGGCTACTTTCTTAAAATTCTGCATAGCAAACGCCAGATGCGTCCGTGCATCAAAATGTTCCGACTCCGGCGAACCACCAAATGCAAAATATTTCACATAGGTGTTTTCCAGCGAGCGTAAAAACCTGGCATTTCTCCTGTTTTTTACAAATGCATTAATCGTTGTCTTCCCTTCCTTACCATCCGCACGCATACTATGGTTGATATGCGAAATGATCCGGTAAAATGGATCACGTATCACGGTAATCACCCGCACCGGATAGCCTAGCGTCCACGGTAACGGTGCATGGCAGAAAATCATTTTAAATTCCGCAACATACGATTCAATCAGCGGCAGAAATTCCTCATAAAAAGGGTACCTGCCATCCTCTGGCAGTTCCATGACAGGAATCCGGGCCCGGCGGCACATTTCATACAGGCCGTGACGAAACGCACTGCCCGCCGTTTTCGGGATATGCATAAAAAAGACCGGTGGTTTATCCTTACCGACGTAAATTTTTCTTCCTGTGTGATGAGCATTATTTGTATTTCGCGTAGTGTTTAACGTTGACATTCCTTCAGGTAAAAAAGAAAAGTCAGTATAATAAAAAAACCCACGATGGCCACACTAAGTTAGTGACAGCGCTTTTTACCCCATTCTATCCAGGCATACTTAAGATAAAAAGCCTCCGAAGCAACCAAGCTTTTGTTTTTCCTGATAAACCTGCTATAATTATACAGCAGTGAGATAAACAGTAGGCATAATATAAAGAATATTTACGCATGGCAAACCAACCAGAAGGACTATGGGAAAGAGACAGCGATCCGGATACACTGGTCAAAGAAGCAACAAAGGTGAGGCATCATTCGCATGATACCGTCAGCAAATTAACCAATGTCTGCCATTTCTGGCAGGCACAAAATACGCCTATCATATTTAAAACGACAGTCGTAGAGGGACAAAAAGCACGCATCACCGGCAAAGGCAACCTTGAGGCCAAGCATAGCATTGATTATGAACGTATCCATGCGCTGTATAATCTACTTGTTGCACATACCAATTTTGGCGACCTATTCAAAAAAACAGCAATTCAATTTAAATCAGAAGGCAAATATAGTGCTGTGCCTGGTCTAGGATTTAGAAAGCCGGAACTTCCGTTCCTTGCTGCTGTAGAATCGGGGCAGCTCAGCGATGATAAGATGTATGAGGCACTCTATACGCTGGCACACCTCGTGATTGAAAAACGGCTGGGAAAGATTACGACGGCTCAGGCACCAAACATCGAGGATATCAAACGGGAAGCAAAATTACAGACACTGGGTGCGTTACTGACGCTTTTTTCCGCAGATTTTAAAACTGCGGACATTCCAAAAATACATACTGTACTCACGACGACGCATTTTATTGATCCCAATACCACTGCCGAACTTTTTGTCGGTGCCTTCGTCAAAAATCACACAATACAGGGAATCAACACCCAGGTTCCTTCAATTACTCCCCCAGTGCTTCAAGAAATACGCCCATTCTCAATCCCGGAACAAATTGCAGGGGATGTGGCGAGAATAAGTGGCCAGACATCCGGCATGCACCTAACGGGTGGCAGACGTCGCGGCTAGACCACTCCTCACTCATTCCTGAGCAGGCTGGCGGGGCGCAGACGGAACAGACGGCGGTTCCCCCAGTAACCGGTCAACCAAATCACCACCATACAGGCGGCAATGGTCAGTCCCGTTACCTCCGGCATCACCGAGAAGCCCTGCCCACGAAACCGCTCCATAATCAACCAGGCGCTGAATGTCCCGATCCCGGCGGCAATAGTCGCGGTGATGACTGCCAGCAGCATCCATTCCGTGGTGCAGCTTTTCAGAATATCCGCCTGCCGTGCCCCCAGCACCTTCAGCACCGCCGTATCATAAAGCCGTTGCTCAAGCGTGGTGCTCAGTGCGCTGGTCAGCACCATCAGCCCGGCCAGCAGACTGATGAGCACCGTCACCCGGAGTGCCGTCGCGATGTGATGCATCATCTCGCGTACGGTTTCCACCACCTGCTGCGTGCGGATAATCGTCACCCCTGGAAATTCACGCGTTATCGCTTTCACCAGCGCCACTTCCTGCGCGTGTTGGTGTCCCAGATGAATCGTTGCCAGATAGGTGTGCGGAAATTGGTCGATCACGCCCGGTGAGAGCATCATGGCGAAGTTGATCTGGAACGTGGTGTAGTCAATATCCCGCGCGCTGGCAACCGTGGCAGTAATATCCTCTCCCAGGATCGTTAACGTCAGCGTATCACCCAGCTTCAGATGCATCCCATCCAGAAAGCGGGAATCCACTGAGATCAACGGTGGCCCGGCATAATCCCCCGGCCACCATTCCCCGGCAATCAGCGAGGCATTTTCCGGCGGCACCGCGCTGTAGCTCAGGCCACGATCCCCACGCACCGCCCAGCGCACTTCTTCATCCACATCGGATTCCACCACCGGCTTGCCGTTGATCGCGCTGATACGCCCACGCACCATGGGGTACAGCATAATCCGCCCGTCACTGGCATACTCCCGCAGCAGCCGGTGCAATCCTTCCTGCTGATGGGGTTGGATATCCATCATGAACAGCGAGGGCGCTTCCTCCTCCGCCACCCGCTTGATCCGCGCCTGGAAATTGGCCTCGGTCAGCGTAAGTGCAATCAAAACCGTCAGACTGATACCAATCGCAAAAATTACCGTCCCCGTTGTCGCCCCCGGACGATACAGATTCGCCAGCGCCAGCTTCAGCCACGGGCGTCGCACATGGATACGCCGCGCCAGCCATTTCACCGCCAGCGCACAAAGCCAGAACAGCAGAAATGCCCCCAGCATCACCGCCATCGCCCCCAGCATAAAATGTTTATCCTGCGCCATCATCACCAGCGTATAGGCCAATACAAATGCCAGCGTTGCTGTCACCCTCCAGATCCGCCTGTCAGGTCGGAACAGGAGTATTCCTGCCTTACTGCGGAAAAGTAAGGCAGGACGGATCTCTAGTGCACTCATCAGTGCCGGAATGGAAAACAGGTAGGTAATCAGGATGCCATACCACAATGCCAGTACCAGTGGCGGAATCCCCAGTGTACCGTAATCCGACAGAATCGGCAGGATGGGCGTCACCAAGGGTAAGAGTGCCGAAATAATGCCCGCCGCCAGCACTACCCCCACCACACCACCGGCCAGCGCCAGTATGGCCAGCACCATCAGGTAAGTCAGCAGCACAATCCGCCGCGATGCCCCCTGCACTTTCAATACGGCAATGGTTGGGGATTTCTTTTCCAGATACGCACGCACGCTGCTGCCAATCCCAATCCCGGCAATCAAAAACGTTGCCAGCCCGGAAAGCGTAAGGAATGAAAGCAGCTGATCGAGGAAGCGGCGTAACATACGGTTACCATCTGAACCGGTACTGACTTGCCAGGAACGATCTAGAAATCGGCGGGCTAGCGTCTGTTTTACCATCTCCGCATAGGCCTTATTCACACCCCCCGCAAACGGCACACGCAACCGGTAGCGATGCTCAATCAGGCTGAACGTATTCACCAGTCCGGACACCGCCAGCGATGCATGGGAAAGCATCACCCGTGGCCCAAAGCTAAAAATCTGCACCGCCCGGTCTGGCTCGGTGCGCAGTGTAGCACGAATCGTATACGTCCCCTCACCCAGCCGAACCGTATCCCCCAGCTTCAGGTTGAGCTGCGCCAGCAGAATGGCATCCACGATCACGCCGCCATCTGCCATCGCTTCCGCCGGAGTGAGTGCTTCGTTCAGTTCCAGTTTCCCCAACAGTGGATAGGCATCATCCACTGCTTTCAGTTCCACCAGCGTACTGGTATCCCCGCTATGCAGCATGGTGCGCATCGTGCTGACATAGGAAAGCGTCCCATATTTGGCCATCGCCTGCCTTTGTGGTGCCGTTGCGGCAACGCCCCGGGTGCGGATTTCCATATCCCCGCCCAGCAGACTTTGGGCTTCACGCGTCAGTGCGCGTTCCATCATGTAGCTGACACTGTTTACGCTGCCCATCACGGCCACACCCAGCATCATACACGCTACCAGCACCGTGAAATGCTTCCAGCCATGGCGCAGCTCACGGCGCGCCAGACGCCATGCCATGCGGATATCAGTGTTCACGCAAATGCCCGTCCTTCATCTGCCATTGCCGGGAGGTCTGCGCGGCAAGTGCGCTATCGTGCGTAATCAGGATGAGGGTGGTGCCATAGCGCTCCTTCAGCCCAAAAAGCAACTCTATGATATGTTTGCCATTATCGCTATCCAGATTGCCGGTGGGCTCATCCGCCAGCAGCAACGCGGGCTTGGTGGCAAACGCCCGTGCCAGCGCCACGCGCTGTTGCTCCCCACCAGAAAGTTGCTCCGGATAATGCCCGGTGCGGGCGGCCAGCCCCACCGCCTCCAAATGCTTTACTGCCTCAGCCTCGGCATCCTCACACCCGGCCAGCTCCAGCGCCACAGATACATTTTCCAGTGCGGTCATGGTAGGGATCAGGTGGAAATTCTGGAACACCACCCCCACATGCCGCCGCCGGAATGCTGCCAGTTCATCCTCGTCCATCTGCGTGATATCCTCCCCGGCCACCCGGATTTTCCCGCCGGTCGCGCGCTCCACCCCGGCAATCAGCATCAGCAAGGAGGTCTTCCCGGAACCAGACGGGCCCACTACGCCAATGGCCTCACCTTTCTGTACTTGCATACTGATATCCTGTAGAATGGATACTGGCTGCTTGCCCGGCCCTGGCAGGGTAAGTGAAACATGCTCCAACAAAATTATCGGACCATTCGTGTTACGTGTCATACTTTTCACCATTCTTTTTTATACCGGAATACTATCCCACGCATGCCAGGACTCAACCGCTTATCTTGCTTTTTTGGTGATAGCATCACTGCTGGCTATGGCCTGAGCAATGCGGGTCCCTACCCTCCCAGCTGGAAGATTTACTGCAGGAAACCCACCCGGAGATACGGGTAATTAACGGCAGTGTTTCCGGGGATACCACCAGCGGTGGACGCAACCGCCTTGCATGGACGCTGGATAAATACCACCCCAACCTGGTCGTGCTTGCACTGGGCGGTAATGATGTCCTGCGCGGCATCCCACCGGAGCTCACACGGGAAAACCTTGCCGCTATGCTGGAATTACTCAAGACACGTGATATCCCGGTCGTTCTTTCTGCTGTACAGGCGCCAGAAAATCTGGGTGCAGAGTATGAAAACACCATCAACAGCCTCTACCCGAAACTGGCGAAAACCTATGATATTCCGCTTATTCCCTTCTTAATCGCCCCCACCTATGGGAACCCGGCATTGATGCAGGCCGATGGCATCCACCCCAACGCCGAAGGCGTGAAAGTGATTGCCAAATCACTACTACCCATTCTTTTAAAACACACTTCCACTCTGTAATTTCTTTCCCGTTTTTGTTCAAAATTGCCACAGCCTGGCTAAGACCGTTAATGCTTTGTGCCTTTCAAATCCGGTGTTGATTGAGGGTGGAATCGGATTCGTCTAGCTTCAAGGAAAATGGGTCGCATAGCATGATATGGCGGAGATTTTATTACATTCTGTCGTATTAAGGTTATGGGACTAATGGGGACAGGGTGAATATAGCCAAAGCGATAGGGAGGGTTTGCGTGTTTGCATTGCTGACAGCGTGCGCCATGCCATCGCCGCGCAACGCGGCCACCATCGCTGTGCTCCCGGAACGCTACGCCCGCACAGTTAATAGCAACGCGGCTGAGCCACTACCTGAGCGCTGGTGGGATATTTATCAGGATTCCGGGCTGAATGCGCTGGTGCAGATGGCGCTAAACGATAATCCAGGCATTAACCAAACCCGCACACGACTCGAACAGGCGGCCGCTGTTGCGGGTAAAACCTATGCCGACCTACTACCTTCGGCCAGTATTACCGGTGAACGCCGCGGTACCCGGACTGAAAATACCAGCAGCGATTCCCTCTCTTTAAGCGGTGCGGCCAGCTATGAACTGGATATCTGGGGCAAAAACCGCGCGGCGGCCGAGGCGGATATTCTGGAGGCACAGGCCAGCCTGCAGGATCTCAACGTGGCATCTATCACCCTCAGTGCGTCCGTGGTGGAAAACTGGTTACGCTTGCGTGCCCTGCGCGCCGAGAGCCGTATGATTGCTGACCAAATTGATACCAATACTACAATCCTGGATTTGCAACATGAACGCTATGCCAATGGTAGCGGCAGCTTGCTGGACGTCTTACAGCAAAAAGAAACGCTGGAAAGTAGCAAGGCCCAGTTACCGGACATTCAGACCAGCCAGGAATTAATCCTGCACCAGCTAGCAGCACTGGTAGGGAAAAATCCTGGTGCGCATTTCTCTGTGGGTGGGGACAGCATCCCGAAAATACCAGCACTGCCAGCTACCGGTCTGCCCTCAACATTGCTGGAAACCCGGCCGGATATTGAAGCAGCGTGGCTACGCCTGCGCTCTGCTGATTGGGCCACCAGCGCCGCTGTGCGGGATCGCCTACCGGCCTTCACCCTCTCTGCCAACATCACCAGTTCTGCCACAAAACTAAGCGGGCTGTTCGATAGCTGGCTTTTAAATCTTGTCGCTGAGGCAGCCTTGCCCATCCTGGATGGTGGTGAACGGCGCGCTGAAGTGCTGCGTCAGAAAGCACGGGCGGATGAGCGTTTTCATGCCTACCGTGAAACCGTAATTGGTGCCATAGCCGAAGTGGAAGATGCGCTAACGCAAAATCACTTCCAACTGCAAAAATGCGATGCCATCACGCGCCAACTGGAAAGTGCCCGTGCTGCGCTGGAACAGGCACAACTCAGCTATAGCAACGGAGATACCGGCTATATCAACGTACTGACCAGCCTGCGCAGTGTACAAAGCCTGGAACGGCAATACGTGCAGGCAGAACGTGATCTGGCACTCTTTCGTGTGGCGCTTTACCGGGCACTGGGCGTGAATGACTGGCACCAAAAGGAGCAGAAGCCCTCATGATGTCCCGTCTCAAACCATTCCTCCCTTTACTGGTACTGCTAGGCGGCATTGCTATCACAGCCCTGTTTATCCTCAACCCCAACGAGGCCAAAAAGCGTCCAAAACCTGAAGAACAGGGCATGCTGGTCACGACTACCACGACGGAAACCGGCGATTATACCATCGAACTGGAAGCCATGGGGCAAATCGTCCCGGCGATGGAAGTCGCGCTGAAACCACAGGTCTCCGGCACGGTGGAGTTTATTGCAGATAGTTTTGTTCCCGGAGGATTCTTCCGCATGGGCGATCCCATACTCCATATTGACCCGGAGGATTATGCACTAGGCGTCAAAAAACAGGAAGCGTTACTAAAACAGGCCGAAGCCGATTATGCACTGGAAATGGGACGGCAATCCGTAGCAAGGCGTGAGCTGGATATCCTGGCCAAAACCACCGGGAAAAAGCTGGAGCGTCCCAATCTTGCGCTGCGTGAACCTCAACTGGCACAGGCCCGGGCAGAGCTGGAAAAAGCACAGGCGGAACTGGATGCTGCGAAGCTCATGCTGGCACGCACCACCATTCACGCCCCGTTTAATGCACTGGTGACAGAACGCTTCGTTACATTGGGGGATACGGTTTCTAACCAGACTACGCTGGCCACACTGGTCAATACGGACGAATACTGGGTCAAAATCTCCGTGCCCACCCAGCATTTGCAATGGCTGAAACTGGCGACCGCCAAAACCCATGATCCCAGCCCTGCCCACATCCTGTTTGGGGAAGGTAATGCCTCACGTGAGGGCTACCTGTTGCGTATGGTGGGTACACTGGACCCACAGTCCCGCCTCGCGGATTTACTCGTTGCCGTGCCTGACCCACTGCTGCTGGTTGGACCCAAGCAGATGCAGGATAAACAACCACTCATCCTGGGCGATTATGTGACGGTGAAACTGGAAGGCAAGACGCTCACGCATGTAACGCGCTTGCCCATCCAGCTGCTGCGCGACGGGAACGTGCTATGGATTGAAAAAGCGGGTACACTTGAGATCCGCCCGGTTACCCCACTCTATGAAGACCGCCATTATGTGTATTTTGATCAGGGGATTGCACCGGAAGACCAGATCATTTCCTCCAATATCCCGGTGCCAGTAGAGGGGATGCGCGTCCGCTTGCAGAGCACAGACGAAGCACCTGCTGCTCCTGCCGGGGGACAATAGCCCATGGCTTTCACGCCCCACCCGGATTTGAAAGATATTCCACCCGGCCCCATCGCCTGGATGGCCGGGCACCCGGTAGCGGCAAACCTGTTGATGATTATCTTCCTAATGGGGGGGTTATTTTTTTTCAGCCAGAGCACCAAGGAAGTCTTCCCGGAATTCGCGCTGGATACCATCACCGTAAGCATGTCCTACCCCGGTGCCAGCCCGGAGGAGGTAGAGCAAGGCATTGTCCTGGCCATTGAGGACGCATTGACAGATATCGACGGGCTGGGGGAAATCACGTCCACCGCGCGGGAGAGCAGCGGCAGCGTCACCGCAGAGGTGCTGGATATCGATGAAATGATCCGTATTGCACAGGATGCCAAAAGTGCCGTAGACCGCATCACCACCTTCCCTGTGGAGGCCGAAGACCTGAAAGTTTCGGTCAATAACCGCCGGAGGGATGTCATTTCGCTGGCACTCTATGGTGAAGTAGATGCCTGGACACTCCGCGCTGCCGCAGAGCAGATTCAGGAGCGGTTGGAGGAAGACAAGAATATCGGCCCGGTGGAACTTTCGGGAGCACGGAATTACGAAATCCATATTGAAATTCCACAGGAAAACCTGCGACGCTATGGAATCAGCCTCCCCACCGTGGCACAGATTATTCGCAATACCGCACTGGAACTGGGGGGTGGCAGTCTGGATACAGAAAGTGGTGAAATCCTTGTCCGGATGAGTGAGCGCCGTAATACCGCCAAGGAATTCCGTAACATCCCCATCATCACCCAGGAAAATGGCTCGAAAGTATTCTTAGGGGATATTGCCACCATCAGCGACGGGTTTGATGATTCCAATAATTATGCCTTTTACAATGGCAAACCAGCGATCTTGTTTGATGTTTACCGCATTGGCAAACAAACCCCCACCGGTGTTGCCACCGCCGTGAAAACACAGGTGACTGAGCTCAACCAATCGCTTCCTGGCGGCTTAACCATCACCACCTTCAATGACCGCTCCCGTCTGTTTGAACAACGCGCCGAGTTATTGATGACGAATGGGCTGTTTGGCCTGATATTGGTAGTGACATTTCTTGCACTATTTCTGGATGTGCGGTTGGCATTCTGGGTCAGCATGGGTATCCCGATTTCTTTTATGGGCGCATTCCTTTTGTTCCCGGCCACGGATTTCACCGTGAATATTGTTTCCATGTTTGCCTTTATTATCTCGCTGGGGATTGTGGTGGATGATGCTATCGTTTCCGGAGAAAATATCTACCACTACCGGCAAAAAGGACTGACACCGCTACGCGCCGCAGTCGAGGGGGCACGGGAAATCGCCACCCCTATTACCATCAGCGTACTTACGAATATGGTGGCATTTGTACCTTTATTCTTTGTACCCGGACATATGGGGAAAGTTTTCAGTGTGATTCCGGAAGTGGTGATCCTTGTCTTTTTTATCTCACTGATTGAAAGCCTGTTTATCCTACCCGCGCACCTGACCTTTAAACAGGTTAGCACCCGTAGCCCGCACAACCTGCTGCAGCATATCGCTGCACGTCAGAAGGGGTTTAACCAGCGCTTTAATCATTTTGTTGAGAATCAGTATGCTCCGTTCCTGCAAAACCATGTACTGAAACACCGTTACCTGGCACTGGCAGTGTTTATCAGTATTCTGCTGATCGCCGGGGGATATGTCTTTAGCGGACGTATGGGGATGACGCTCTTCCCACGCGTGGAATCCGATTACGCCTTTGCTTCTGCCGAACTGAAAGTCGGCTCCCCCTTTTCCCAGACCAAGGAGGTCGCAGACCGGTTGATGCATGCCGCCCAGGACGTGATTGACCAGCATGGTAGCGAACAACTGGCGGAAGGCATTTTTACGGATATTGAGGAAAACGTGGTGGAAATGCGCATATTCCTCACCGAGCCGGAAGTACGCCCCATCACCACTGCGGAATTTACCAAGCTCTGGCGCGAGGCACTGGGTGAAATCCCCGGGCTGGAAGCGCTCTCACTCATGTCCAACCGGGGCGGCCCCGGTTCTGGTGCAGCGCTGACGGTGGAACTCAGCCATCACGATACAGCGGTGCTGGATAAAGCTGCCGTACAACTGGCCGGTGCACTGGCGGATTTCCCCAATACTAAAGATATTGATGATGGTTCGGCACAGGGCAAAAAACAGTTTGATTTCACCATGAAAGAACTCGGCTACACACTCGGCATGACAACCGCCGACGTCGCCCGGCAGGTACGTGCAGCATTCTACGGTAGTGAAGCCTTCAAACAGCAGCGCGGGCGTAACGAAGTGCGGGTGCTGGTACGTTTACCGGAAGAACAACGTTCTTCGCAATACTACCTGAAGAACCTGATGATTAAAACGCCGGACGGGTCTGATGTCATGCTGCGGGATCTGGTGCATATGACAGAGGGACGCGCCTATACCACCATCAACCGCCGTGATAGCCGCCGTGTCATTCAGGTGCAGGCCGACGTGGATCCGCCATCGGAAGCCAATGCCGTCATCGCCGCTATTATGAAAGATACCCTATCCGAACTGCAACAGCGCTATCCGCGCCTGAGTTATTCGTTTGAAGGTAGTCAGGCGGAAATCCGCGATAGTGTACACAGCCTGTTCTTTGGGCTGGGGGCAGTATTGTTTGTGATCTATGCACTATTGGCGATCCTGTTTTCCAGCTACAGTCAGCCATTCATGGTACTGGTTGCCATTCCGTTTGGTACGGTGGGGGCGATTATCGGCCATCTCATTATGGGCTATTCCCTTAGCGTGATGAGCTTGTTTGGGATGATGGCACTGGCCGGAGTAGTGGTAAATGATTCGCTGCTACTGGTGGATTTTGCAAATCGCAAACGCGTAAAGGGGATGCACGCTGTGCAGGCGGTGATTGAGGCTGGAACCCAGCGTTTTCGCCCGATCCTGCTCACCACCATGACCACCTTCATGGGACTTGCCCCGATGATCCTGGAAACCTCCCGGCAGGCACGCTTCCTTATTCCCATGGCGCTTTCGCTGGGGTTTGGCATCCTGTTCGCCACCCTGCTCACCCTGATTCTCGTACCGGCGCTTTATATGATTATTGAAGATATAAAGGCGCTCTGGCAGAACCTACTGAAGCGCAGCCATTAAGACGCTTTTTTGGCTTCGCTTTCCGGATATAACTCCGAGAAACGCTGCGACTTACCCAGTTCAGTCACAACGCGGGCATGGTGACGTTTCAGCTCCCGTGGTTCACGTACACCACAGGAATGGGCAATGATCCCCACTTCTTTCAGCATATTCTTGGCATAATGTGCCACGCGCACCGCTTTATCTTCCGGGTTCAACCCGGCCTGCAACCGCTTATCATGCGTTGTCACCCCGGTGGGGCAGGTATTGCGATTGCATTGCAATGCCTGGATACAGCCCAGCGCAAACATAAACCCACGCGCATTATTGATGAAATCCGCCCCGGTACAGAGCGCCCACGCCACCTCGGAGGGCGTAATCAGTTTCCCACTGGCGATTACTTTAATACGTTCGCGCAATCCATAATACTGCAACAAATTGATTGTCTGCGGCAGGCTTTCACGAATCGGCAATCCGACATTATCAATCAAAGGCATGGGAGCCGCCCCCGTACCGCCATCTCCGCTATCAATGGTGATAAAATCCGGCGCGTGCTCTATCCCACGCTTCACTACTTCCTGCAATAAATCACCCACTTCGCGCTCATCCCCCACGCATAGTTTAATCCCGGTGGGTTTGCCTGAAACGTCCCGCACATGGGCAATGAAATCCAGCAGTTCGCCCGCACTGGAAACACCGGGAATACGGTTTGGGCTGATCGCGTCCTTCCCCACCGGGATATGCCGGATCGCCGCAATTTCCTCGGTAACCTTCACCCCCGGCAGAATCCCGCCCTTACCCGGCTTTGCCCCCTGGCTGAGCTTGATTTCAATCATCTTCACCTGTTCATGCGCCGCAACCGCACGCAGCTTCTCATCCGAGAGCCGACCGTTCGCATCACGCACCCCAAACATGGCGGTTCCCATTTGAAAGACGATATCGCACCCCCCTTCCAGGTGATACGGTGATAGCCCGCCTTCGCCGGTATTCAGCCAGATACCAGCCATCTTGGCACCATTGGAAAGCGCCCGCACCGCCGGACGTGAGATGGCACCATAACTCATTGCAGAAATATTAAAAAACGATGCGTGACGATATGGGTGCCGGGCATATGGCCCGATCACCACTCCCTCTGCTTCCACTGCATCTTCCTCGCGGGTGGGATACATGCAGTTAGCAAAATAAATAGTCCCCGGCTTACTCAGGCTTTTGGTAGAGCCGAACGGCACGGTGTTATCGAGATTCTTCGCTGCACGATAGACCCAGCTTCGCTCTGCACGATTGAAGGGTAGCTCCTCGCGATCTTCCGCAAAATACTGGCGAAAGAACCGCCCAAAATGCTCCAGCACATAGCGCATCCGGCCAATCACCGGATAGTTATGGCGTATGGCATGCGTGCGCTGGCTGCGATCAATGATATAGAGCGCAATAATCCACAGGATAACTGCCCCGGCAGCAAATACAAACAGGTACGTCAACACCTCCAGTGCCATAACGACAATATGCGATAGATTTTCCATATCAGAACCATCTCAGTTTTTTAAATAGCCAGACCTGAATGGCTACCAATATACCCATCCCGGCAATGACAAGCCAGAAAGCCAGCGGATTATCCGCTCCTGGTATACCGCCCACATTAATTCCCAGTAACCCGGTGAGAAACCCCAGCGGAAGGAAAATCGCAGCAATCACGGAGAGAATATACAGGTTTCGGTTCAGCCGATCTGAAAGCGCGTTAGCGAGTTCATCTTTCACGATCTGCGCTCTTTCACGGATGGCATCCAGATCTTCTGCATAACGCAGCACTCTGTCGTAGGACTCTTGTAAATGCCGCTTATGCATGGCATTTAACCACTTTAACTCAGAGGTGCGCAGATGCTGCATGACATCCCGCTGCGGTGCAATGTAACGGCGTAGCATAATTGCCTGCTTGCGGATATCCACAATGGTCTGACGTTCCTCAATCTCTGGGTCTTCCATGACCTTTTCTTCAATCGTATCCGTGGCTTCGTCAAGTTCTGCAAGAACCGGCTCCATACGTTCAAACAAACGTGCACATAATTGCGCCAAAAAATCCCCGGCGTCCTTCGGTCCCTTCCCCTGCTCCAATCGCTCAATAATATCTCGCACCGCCTTCACATGGCGGCGCTCCAGGCTAATAATACGCTGCGCATCCACCCACAGGCGGATCGACACCATATCTTCCGGCTCGGCACCTTCATTCAGGTTTACCCCACGCAGGATCAGCAATACGCCTTCATCAAACTCCACGCTACGCGGTCGGGTTTCATCGGCCAGCAATGCATCCAGTATCAGATCGTCTAAATAGCTGACTTCCTGATGAAGCCACTCCCGCGTTTTTGCATGCGTAGCATTCAGATGCACCCAGGCCAACCGCTCCGAGTGGATCTCAGAGCTGATTTCCAACGCCTCCAGGGGCTTACCCCCACCGCTACCATCAAATCCATATGCCAACAAAATGCGCGGCTGGTCTTCCATAACTTTCCTCTTTAATTTGCTTCCCAGTATAATTCTGTCACCATCTCCACGATTTTACTGGAAATATGGCACAAAACCCGCTATAGCGCAGCGGATTTTTCACCGCAGAGGCTACCAGTAATGTCCCAGTTACGCAATATCGCGATCATCGCGCACGTGGATCACGGTAAAACCACACTTATCGACCAGATGCTCCGGCAGAGTGGCACCTTCCGCGCCAACCAGCAGGTGGCCGAGCGGGTTATGGATTCCAACGACCTGGAAAAAGAACGCGGGATCACTATCCTGGCCAAATGCACTTCGGTGACCTGGAATGAAGGCACGATCAATATCATTGATACGCCGGGCCACGCAGATTTTGGCGGCGAGGTCGAGCGCGTACTCAACATGGTGGATGGCGTGTTGTTGCTGGTGGATGCCGCCGAAGGCCCGATGCCACAAACCAAATTCGTCCTTTCCAAGGCACTGGGACTGGGGCTGCGTCCCATCGTGGTGATTAACAAGATCGACCGACCGGATAGCCGGGTAGATGAAGTGCTCAACGAGATATTTGACCTGTTCGTCGCGCTGGATGCCAGCGAAGAACAGTTAGAGTTTCCTGTATTGTATGCCTCCGGGCGTAGCGGCTGGGCGGTACGCGAACTGGTAGATCCAAAGGAAAATCTGCACTCACTGCTGGAAGAAATTGTCCGCCATGTCCCGGCTCCGAATGTGGATACCGATGCCCCCTTTGCCATGCTGGCTACCATGCTGGAATCCGATAATTTCCTAGGCCGTGTACTCACCGGGAAAGTCTATTCCGGTACGGCACGGATTAATAGCCCGGTGAAAGTGATGCAGCTGGATGGCACCGTCGTGGAACAGGGCCGCCTGACCAAGTTGCTGACTTTTCGTGGGATTGAACGCGTGCCGGTGGAAGAGGTGAAAGCCGGTGATATCATCGCCATCGCCGGGTTGGAAAACGCCAACGTGTCCGATACCATCGGGGCACTGGAGCTGGCGCAGCCTATCCAGTCCACGCCGATTGATCCGCCAACCATGGCGATCACCATTAGCATCAATGATTCTCCGCTGGCGGGAACAGAAGGCTCCAAGGTCACATCACGCATGCTGCGGGACCGCCTGTTCAAAGAGAGGGAAGGCAACGTCGCCATTGATGTGGCGGAAAGTGCTAGCAAGGATGCCTTTGAGGTCAGTGGTCGCGGGGAATTACAGCTGGGTATCCTGATCGAAACCATGCGCCGTGAAGGCTATGAACTTTCGGTTTCCCGTCCACGCGTGCTCTATCAGACCTCGGAAACCGGCGAACGACTGGAGCCGATTGAAGACGTGCAGGTAGATGTGGATGAAGAGTTCAGCGGCGTCGTGGTTGAAAAACTGGCGCAGCGCAAAGGGGAAATGCAGGAAATGCGTACCTCCGGCGGTGGCAAAGTCCGCCTGAAATTCCTGGTGCCTTCCCGTGGACTGATTGGTTATCAGGGCGAGTTCCTGACCGACACACGCGGTACCGGCGTACTCAGCCACGTATTCCATAGCTATGCCCCGTATAAAGGTGAGATCACCGGACGACGCAATGGTGTGCTAATTTCTAACGGTACCGGACAGGCCGTGGCCTATGCCCTGTGGAACCTGGAGGAACGCGGCTTTCTGTTTATTCACCCGCAAACCAAGGTCTACGAAGGTATGATTATCGGCCAGCACAGCCGCGATAACGATCTGGAAGTCAACCCGCTGAAAGGCAAGCAGTTGACCAATATCCGCACCGTCAATAAAGATGATGCCGTGCGCCTGACACCGCCGAAGGAGCTAACGCTGGAGCAGGCCATCAGTTACATCAATAACGATGAGTTAGTGGAAGTCACCCCGCGATCAATCCGCCTGCGTAAGCGCCTGCTTTCACCCCACGACCGGAAGCGTGCCAGCCGTGCCGCAGAAGCCAGCTAGCCCTCCGGCCACACTGGAGTTCACAATCTCGCATCTAGGCGGGCTGGGCGATGGTATCGCGGAACATGAAGGCCGACCTGTCTTCATCCCCTTCACCTGCCCCGGTGACCGGGTGCAGGTACGCATTACCCAGGAGCACAAGGACTTCCTGCGCGCGGAAGTCACCGCTTTGCTGACACCTTCCCCGAAACGTCAAACACCACCATGCCATCATTTTGGCACTTGCGGCGGCTGCAGCCTGCAACATCTGAACCCAAAGACCTACCGCCAGTTCAAACAGGATCGCTTGCTTCAGGCCATTGATGGGCTGAGCAATACCGATACCGTCATCTGCCCGCTGATGGAAACCACCGCCGGTACCCGCCGCCGTGTAGAATTGCGGGTCGGCGTTCAGAAAGGTACCGTAAGTCTGGGTTTTTTACCAGCCGGACAGATACACGGCGTAGTGGATATCACCATGTGCCCGCTGCTAGGAGAACGCCTGTTTGACGAAACCCAGTGCTTGCGCACAGCCTTACAGCAACTCCGCAAGCCCTCGCATCTCCATACGGTACAACTCACACAGGTAGAGAATGGGCTGGATATACTCTTCACCCTCTCTAAGCCACTGCCAGAGGACGATTTGCAGCAACTTTTTACCTATGCCGCCGCGCGGGAGAGTGTGCTGCGTCTTTCGGTGCGTCCGATAGATGCGTGCCCTACCCGGTTGTTCCAGCGTAGCGATGTCACGCTTCCCCTGGGGAACGTCACCATCCAGCTACCCGAAGGCGCGTTCCTGCAGGCTACCACAGACGGTCAACAGGCCCTGACGGATTTTATCCTGCGGCATAGCGCAGATAGCCGCGTCATCGCTGATATCTATAGCGGCTGCGGTACCTATAGTTTCCCGCTGGTTAAGCATGGCGCTGCGGTACATGCCTATGAGGGCGATGCCGCAATGATCCTTGCCATGCAGCAGGCGATCCACACGCATCAGCTGGAACCCTGCCTCACTGCTACCCAGCGTGATCTGTATCGTCACCCACTGCCCGCGCAGCAACTAAATGCATACGATACCATTGTCATTAATCCACCGCGCAATGGTGCCCTGCCACAGATAAAGGAAATTGCCCGCAGCCATGCGCACCGTGTCGTCATGCTTTCCTGTAACCCGGCCACCTTCCGGCGTGATGCAAAATGCTTGTACGCTAACGGTTTCCAGCTGAAGGAAGCACAAGCGATTGATCAGTTCCTATGGAGTCCGCATCTGGAACTGGCCGCACTCTTTGAACGTAACGCGTAATTTTCCTCTTCCGCCTACGTTCGTTTCCGGTTACCAATAGGCGATGCGCTCTATTCAACTTCTTTCTGCGATTTCGCTTCTGATACCTTTCAGCACCCATGCGGAAACACCTGCCGAAGGTGGTTTTACTTTCACCTATGAAAATGATGTGTTTCTCAATACTGACCGCAGCTATACCAACGGGGTACGTTTCTCCTGGATTTCCGCCGAGGAAGATTTGCCCGGATTCATTCGGCCACTGGCGGATAATCTACTCTCGCCGATCTCGGATTCCGTACCGTTCTTCCCCAAGGATGGCAAGCGCCGTGTCAGCTATGCCTTTGGGCAAAGCATGTTTACCCCCCAGGATATTACGCAACGCACACTGATAACCAATGATCGCCCTTATGCTGGCTGGCTTTATGGCAGTCTGGGTTACATCTCCGATAACGGCGAACATATGGACGCGCTGGAACTGAGCATAGGTGTGGTAGGCCCGGCCTCACTGGCAGAACAAACCCAAAGCTATGTCCACCGCGAAATTACCGGCAGTCCGATCCCGGAAGGCTGGGATAACCAGCTGGATAACGAGCCGGGCTTTGTGCTGCGCTATGAGCATAAATGGCGGAACCTATATGAGTTCAGCCCGTTTGGGCTGGGGGTGGATTTCACCCCACATATGGGGGCTTCGCTTGGGAACGTATTCACCCATGCTGCGCTGGGCGGCACAGCTCGGCTGGGCTATGACCTGCCCGCAGATTACGGCCCACCACGGGTACGCCCCAGCATCTCCGGCTCGGATTTCTTTATCCCCACACGCCATGTGGGCTGGTATCTGTTTGCCGGGTTTGAAGGCCGGGCAGTTGCCCGCAATATTTTCCTGGACGGCAATACGTTCGGTGATAGTCACGATGTGGACAAAAAACATTTCACCGGTGATTTCCAGGCCGGGATTGCCTTCACCTATAAAGATGTCCGGCTGGCATACACCACGGTCTACCGCACCAAAGAATACGATGTCCAACATGGCGGCGACCGTTTTGGTGCGCTGACCCTCTCTGTCAAATTCTAGCAGCCACGGCGACGCGTACACGCCACACCTGCCCGGAAAAATCTTTTTGCTTTTCTAGGCATGCATTTATCTCTTACCCAATCTCGGCTATACTCGCTTCCGTGTTGTGTGGGAGTCTGTAAATGACCAATATCGTGTCGTTTCCAACGGCAGTGTCGTATCATGAACCGGTGACGCAGAATGCTGCGGAACCCCAGAATGCACGTGCGTTCTCCCCGCAAACCATCCCGGACGATATTCAGAAACTTTCCGAGAACCTGCCTCCTAAAGCCAGCGTGGCGGTGCGTTACCAGTATGTAAAAGGTAAGGATGGCACCCTGCAATTGCAGGATACGGTCATTACCCAGTCCCACACGCTGGAAACCACAAATTCCGGGAAAACCACTCGCTCTCCTTCCCCAGAGCCATTACTGGCCCTCACACCGGATCAGGAAGCCGCGATTTTTGAGTTGGAACCCGGCACTGAAACCCCGGTTTCCTCGTGCAGTGGTGCAGGTGCCTGCAACGCCTTCCAGCAGACCACTGCTATTGTCAGCAACTATATGAAAACCGACGGCGATATCCTTAACCTTACCTCCTAAGTTGCCAAACTGCGCAAAGCCTCCTACACTCCCGCCACTCATGATAAAGGAATGACATGCACACGCTCGCTACCCCGCTACGCAAAGGCCAGTTTAACTGGCTGGGATTCTGGACGCTCTACCGCAAGGAAGTCTGGCGTTTTATGAAAGTCTATAACCAGACACTACTGGCCCCGATGGTGACTTCCCTGCTCTTCCTGGCGATTTTCTCGCTGGCGGTCGGGCGGCGCGTGGAGACCGTGCAGACCGTACCATTCAGTGAATTCATCGCCGCCGGGCTGATTATGATGACGATCGTGCAGAACGCCTTTGCCAATAGCTCTTCCTCGCTCATTATGGGGAAAGTGCTGGGCACGGTGATCGATTTCATCATGCCACCCATCTCCGCCGGAGAAATGACACTGGCGATGGCACTGGGGGGCGTCACACGCGGCTTTCTGGTTGGGATTATCGTCACCCTGTCGATCGCCATTTTTGTGCCGCTTTCCGTACATTCGCTGCCGTTGGCCTTTTTGTTTATTTTGCTGGCTTCCCTGATGATGGCCCTGCTGGGGCTGGTTGCCGGGATATTCTCCGAAAGCTTCGACCAGATGGCGGCCATCACCAGCTATGTTATCACGCCGCTGGCTTTCCTTTCCGGCACGTTTTATTCGGTGCAACATTTGCCCGCCTTCTGGCAGATGATTAACCACGGCAATCCATTCTTCTATATGATTGATGGCTTCCGCTATGCCATGACCGGCTATTCCGATACCTCCGTCATGCTGGGCATTGCCGTGCTGACCGGCACCAACATTGTACTTTACCTCACTGCCTGGCTTCTCCTGCGCAGCGGCTATCGCATCAAGACATAAATAGGTTCTCCTACCTATAGTTGACAAAACCAGTGTAAACGCAGATAATCGCGCTCTTTTCTTTTGGATGGGTGATATGTCTGCGGTTTTACCAGTTTATAAACGGTCGAATTACTGCTTCGCGCACGGCGAAGGCGCGTATCTCTATACGGCAGAGAATGAACGCTATCTGGATTTTGGTGCAGGCATTGCCGTCAATTCGCTGGGGCATTCCCACCCGGCCATCGTGAAGGCGCTACAGGAACAGGCCGCCAAGCTCTGGCACGTTTCCAACCTCTATCACATTGAAGGCCTGGAAGAATATGCCCAGCGCCTCTGCGATGCCAGCTTTGCCGATAAGGTTTTTTTCTGTAACTCCGGTGCGGAAGCCGTGGAATGCGGCATCAAGATGGTCCGCAAATACCATGACGAAACCGGCAACCCGGAGAAATTCCGCATTATCACCTTCACCGGCGCCTTTCATGGGCGGACGCTTACCACCATCTCCGCCAGTGACCGCGCGAAAGTTATGCAGGGGTTTGAACCGGCGGTGGAAGGATTTGACCATGTGGCGTTCAATGATCTGGAGGCGGCAAAAGCCGCCATCACACCCGAAACCGGCGGGATTCTCGTGGAAGTTATCCAGGGCGAAGGCGGCATCCGCTCCACCACCCCGAAATTCCTGAAAGGCCTGCGTACACTGGCCGACAAACACGGACTGCTATTGTTTTTTGATGCCGTACAATGCGGGATGGGCCGCACCGGCAAATTATTCGCGCATGAATGGTATGGCGTCACACCGGACATCGCCTCCACCGCCAAGGGCATTGGTGGCGGCTTTCCGTTGGGCGCATGCCTGGCCACCGATAACGCCGCGCAGGGCATGAAGCCGGGCACCCACGGCTCCACCTATGGCAGTAACCCGCTGGCTATGGCGGTCGGCAGCGCGGTACTGAATGAACTCCTTGCTCCCGGCTTCCTGGAGAACGTGGTGCAAACCGGCGATTATCTCTCTCATCAACTACACCAGCTACAGCAGCAATTCCCGGAAGTTATTGTGGAAATTCGTGGACGCGGACTGATGATCGGCATCAAAGTCACACCAGACGCGGCGGAGTTTGTTGAAAAATTACGTCAGCACCATTTACTGACAGTACCCGCTTCGGATAATGTGGTGCGGATATTGCCTCCGCTGAACATCACCCAGTCGCATGTGGATGAAGCCCTCACTATCATTAAAGCTGTATGTGAACTATATTAGATATTTTATTGATATGAAGCACTTTATAGATATAAATAAAATTGACACCACCGAACTCCGCGCCATCCTTGATCGCGCCCATGCGATGAAAAAAGCCTTCAAGGAAGGGAATCGTCCGCGCCTGCTGGACGGCATGCAGCTAGCGATGATTTTTGAAAAACCCTCCACCCGCACCCGCGTCTCATTTGAAGTGGGAATGCAGCAGCTGGGTGGACACGCTCTGTATCTCAATAGTGAAACCAGCCAGCTGGGGCGTGGTGAAACCATTGCTGATACTGCTCGCGTACTTTCGCGTTTCGTGGACGCTATCATGATCCGCACCTATAAACACAGCGACGTGAAAGAAATGGCCAAGCATGCCAGCGTCCCTGTCATCAACGGCCTGACCGATTACAGCCATCCCTGCCAGATCATGGCTGACCTGATGACTTATGAAGAGCATCGCGGTACCATCGCCGGTAAGATTGTAACCTGGCTGGGCGATATGAATAATGTCACCACCTCGTGGATGCATGCTGCAGAAAAGTTTGGCTGTGCCTTGCGCATCGCCTGCCCGGAGGAATTCAAACCACCGGTCAGCAAATTACCGGAGCAAATCCAGTTCGTCCATGATCCGGCTAACGCTGTAAACGATAGCGATCTCATCATCACTGATACCTGGATCTCCATGGGTGATACCGATAGCCAGGCTAAACGTGAAGCCCTGGAGCCGTATCAGGTAAATACCACCCTGATGGCCCAGGCCAGACCAGACGCACTCTTCATGCACTGTCTGCCAGCACATCGTGGCGAGGAAGTCACCGATGATGTGTTGGATGGCTCCCAATCGGTTATTTTAGACGAAGCAGAAAATCGTCTGCACGCCCAAAAAGCCATTCTTCTGTGGTGTCTGGAACGGCTTTAATTTTAGCCCTTTCTCATTTAATTATCTTTGCAATACCCTGTAATACAAGTGCATTCCCTATTCCTTTACGCCTTAGTGTCATTTATTAACTTTTCCCTCCTGTTATTTACAATATTTGTTATTAAATTAACTAATTATTAAATATAATTTTATACAATTTAATTGTATTCGGTTTGCCAGGAGTACCAGGAGAGAGGAAAACCAAAGCGTTAGCCGGATACTCAGTGGAAGAAGGGAAATACGGAAGAAATGGTTACAATACGCAAAATACAGATTATTTGCCTCCTACTAATGACCACGCTTATGGCTGTGCTGCCAGCACTGGTGCATGCTACCGAACTTTCCGCTGCACAACCTTCGGTAACGTACGCCGCGCTGAACTCAGAAACTGGGTTTATTCGCACGCACAGCCCCCTCCCTTCTTCCCCTGATACATCCTCTATGACCCCTGAGGCACTGATGCAGGCCGCTCGTGAGGGGGATACACAACTATTACACGACTTCCTAAATGCTGAAATGGATATCAATGCAAAGGACAAACAAGGCCGCTATGCCCTGACGGAAGCCATCGCATTCGGGCAATGGGAAACTGCCAACTTCCTGCTAGAAAACGGCGCATCCGTAGATATACAGAATCAGCGTGGCGATTCACCACTTTATCTGGCCGTAGCACGGAAAAACACCGATTTAATAAAAACCCTGCGTGACTATCATGCCAATATCCACAGTAAAAATATTCTTGGCGACACCCCGCTAAAACTTGCCGTTACCATGAATGACGTGGAATTGGTACGCTTACTGCTGGAATATGAACCGAGTAGCAATCAGGATGCCAATACAGATCAGCAACTTGCCACAGATACAGATTTGGATGTTACAGCATTTACCCATCTTGCTCCTGCTGCCGGTGGTAATACACTCCCCAGCAATGTCACCAACTCAGATTTACTGTTGGAAGCCAGCCGCACGGGCGATGAAAATGCTATAATTTACTTGCTTGCCAATCACGCAGACGTGACAGTTATAGACACAGAAGGCTATAGCGCCTTAGCGCTGGCTGCACGTGAGGGACATCTAGCGATTGTTGATACCCTATTGAAAGCCGGTGCGAATCCACATTACAGTAACACCCTGGATACCCGCCCACTGGTCGCCGCCGCACGCGAAGGCCAGCAGGCCATCCTGCAACGCCTGATCCGCGACGAGAAACCGGCACAATCTGAACTGGATACCGCTATGGTGCGGGCCAGCGAATATGGCTATATGGCCATCGCCCAATGGTTATTGATACATGGCGCATCTGCTAACGCCACATTGGATGATAGCCCAAGCCCACTGCATTCTGCCGTTGCAACAGATGACCTTCCCTTCACTCGCTTCCTTCTGTTGCACGGCAGTAACCCCAATATCACCGATGCCAACGGCAATACACCTCTGCTACTGGCCAGCACCATGGGAAATCGCACGATGGTACTGCTCCTGCTGGAAGCCGACGCCAGCCTGGAAACGCCAAACAATACCGGCGAAACACCTCTTTTGGCTGCCTCCCGCATAGGCCATGCCGCTACCGTTCAGGTACTACTTCAAGCAGGTGCTGCACCTTATGTACGCAATCATGCGGGGGAAACACCCTTAATGCTGGCCGCAGAAAACGGGCATTCTTTGGTCGTTTCGTTATTACTGGAAGCCGGGGCTAGCGCTGATGTCACCGATTCACAGGGCAATACGGCACTGATGATGGCTACTCGTGGCAATTATAAGAATTGTGTCCAGGCATTACTGGAACATCAGGCGAATCCAACGATCCGGAACCATGCGCATCAGGATGTGTTTATGATGGCCAGAAAAGAAACGGAAGTTCGATCCATGCTGACGGAACATACTTCTCCGACACGATGGCTGAAAAAGTTTTTCTAAATTCTGCAAAATTTTTAAAACACTTTGCAAAAAAAACACTGGTAAAAAAATATTTTTATGGAGTTATTCTCCATACCTAATTTTAAACCGAATTAATATTCCCATATCTATCATTATGATATAAAGAATACCTTCCAGAATTCAGATCTCTGCGCACCCTCGTTCCCTTTATTTAATCAGATTGTTAAGAGGTTGACTATTTAGTTTAGCCCCGTTAACACACCGTTAGTATTTCAATTTACCAACTTCGCTGAGGGGAGAATTTCATGGTTAACATTATTAACGGCACAACCGGTGACGACAATCTGATAGGCACAATTGATGCCGACCAGATATTTGGTGATGACGGCAACGACACGCTGGAAGGCGCACAAAATAATGACACCATCTCCGGTGGACTGGGTAATGATGTCATCACGGACGCCTCCGGTGATAACAATCTCTCCGGTAACGAAGGAAATGACACAGTTTCTGGCTCTCCCAATAATGATACCGTGAATGGTGATGACGGTAGAGATTCCGTTGGTGGTGGCCAAGGAGATGATATCGTTAATGGTGGTGCCGGTAATGATATCGTCAGTGGCGGCTTTGGTAATGATACTGTTAATGGCGATGATGGCAATGACTTTGTCGTCGGTGACCAAGGTGACGATGACGTGAATGGTGGTGAAGGAAATGATACCATCAGCGGGGAAGAGGGTAATGACAATGTCAGTGGTGATGCCGGTGACGATATTGTGAATGGTGGCGAAGGTAACGACACCCTGAATGGCGGCAGTGGCAATGATACACTGGACGGCGAAACCGGTGATGACAGCGTCAACGGCAATGACGGAGATGATGAAGTCAACGGTGGTGAGGGGAATGATATCGTCAATGGTGATGGCGGCAATGACACGCTGAATGGCGGTGCCGGTAATGACACACTGAATGGCGGTGCGGATAATGACGTTATTGATGGCGGCGAAGGCGATGATAACCTCTATGGCGGCAGTGGTGACGATACTATTACCGACTCAGCAGGTAGCAACGTGCTGTACGGTGGTAGCGGTAAGGATTCATTGGTTGGTTCCATCTTCGATGATGAGATCTATGGTGGCGATGATAACGACTTTGCGGCCGGCGCCAAGGGCAATGATACGATTGATGGCGGTGCCGGACGGGATATCCTCTCTGGTGGCCGTGGCAACGATCTTGTAAATGGCGGCGAAGGCAACGACTTTGTCGTCGGCGATGAAGGCGACGATACCGTTAATGGCGGTGACGATGATGATACCGTTGACGGTGAAGAAGGCGATGATGTTGTACGTGGCGGCAACGGAAATGACCTGGTACGTGACTTCTTCGGCAATAACACGCTGGAAGGTGGCAACGGTGAGGACACCCTGCTTGGCTCTACTGGCAATGATGTGCTGGATGGTGGAAATGGTAAGGATTTCGTCGCAGGCGGTCAAGGTAACGACACCCTTGACGGCGGAAACGGTCGCGATACCCTCTCCGGCGGTAAAGGAGATGACCTCATCGACGGTGGTAATAACGAAGACTTCGTCTCTGGAGATGAAGGCAACGATACCATCAACGGCGGTTCCGGTGGCGATCGCCTGTTCGGTGAAGAAGGCGATGACGTGATTGACGGCGATCTGCATGATGACACTATCTCCGGCGGCGAAGGAAATGACGATCTGCATGGTGGCAGCGGTGATGATACGCTGAACGGCGATGCTGGCGATGATACCCTCACCGGTGATTCTGGGGATGATGCCTTCGTTATCACCAATGATGGCACCTTTGATGACACCACAACGATCACCGACTTCGAACAGGGTGATGATGTCATTGATCTGAGCGATTTTGGTATTGGGTTTGGTGATCTGACTATTGGCACAGGTGGCGGTGATTCCACCGTCAGCTTCGTCGATGGCGATGGTGATACCATCACAATCAACGTTCTGGGTGAAGATGCCCTGGTAGATACGGACTTCCTTTTCTAGTTCGTCTACCACGTTGGACTCCAAAGAAAAGCACGGGAAGCTACCTTCCCGTGCTTTTTTGTGGCCAATACCCCTAAATACAGTTAATCATGGGTGATATGGGTATTTCACGTTTAGAACACGATCACCAACCGGAAGCTATTGAAGAACGGCTGAATCAGGGTATCCGCCACAGCTATGTGGGCGATGCGGTACTTGGCGGGATTGATGGCTGTGTGACCACCTTTGCCGTGGTGGCGGGTGCTGTGGGGGCTGGTTTTCCACACGGTGTGGCAATTACCCTTGGCTTCGCTAACCTCTTTGCCGATGGCTTCAGCATGGCTGTCAGCAACTATCAGGCCACCCGCAGCCAACATGAGCTGCTGGACGCCGCCTGGCGGCAGGAAGAACGCCATATCGATATGGTACCGGAAGGTGAGCGTGAAGAGATTCGCCAGATTTATTCGCGTAAAGGGCTTCATGGCAAGGCACTGGAAGATATCGTGAACGCCATTACCAGCGATAAGAATTTGTGGATTGAGACCATGATTAAAGAAGAGTTGGGAATGCAGACCGATGTCCCCAGCGCCGGGCGTGCCGCCATCACGACCTTCCTGGCCTTTCTGGCAGTAGGGCTAATGCCCCTGCTCCCATTATTTGTGTTTACACTTCCATTAAAAGAGGTGTTTTTTGTTAGCATGCTCAATGCCGGACTGGCATTTTTCCTTGTTGGCTTCTTGAAAGGTCGCATCACCGGTGCTCCGCCCCTGCGCTCCGGCACTAGCACCCTGCTTACTGGCGGCACGGCCGCTGCCCTTGCCTACCTCACGGGGTATACCCTGCAACGTATATTGGGGGTCTAACTACAGTACATGCTTAAGTGGGCGAGCGTTATCTATCCATTGACGCACCACCTGGCGCTCTGGCATATCGGCCTCCGGCATACGGCGCTCTTTCTGGTTTACCTGCACAATCGTTTTTGCCAGACGCGACGGGTTTTCTTTTGCCAGCTGCTGTACCGACCCGATGCCTGATGCCTGCAGCAACTCCGCAAACTGACCATTCATCCCCGGCACCCGCAGCAAATCAGTCATCGCCACCCATTTTTGTACAATGGCACCATCAATTCTTACCGCGCCAGACATTTCCTTTACCCCCTTTTCTGTCAGTCCCTTACGGAGCAATCCGGCCAAATCTTTAATACCCAGCGCTTTCAGGCGACGACTATACCCGGCCCCAATCCCTTCCACCTCCTGAATATCGCGCCCTTCCAGCACCACAAAGTCTTCATCTCCGGCACGCATCAATTCCGTGGCAAAATCCACGTTTTCCTCCTGTGTTTCCGAAGAACGGCGGCGGCCATACTGATAGCCAATGATACCGCCAAGAATGGCTGCAATCAGCAGGTAAAGTCCCAGTTGGAAAATCAGATAGATCATGAAGAAGCTCCTATGATACGAAATTCAACACGGCGATTCTGGATACGACCCTCTGCCGTATGGTTATCTCCGCGAGGGGTTTTGGCACCATAGCCAGCAGCTGTCAAGCGTTCCGCCTGTACCCCATGCCCGATCAGGTAGTTCCGCACCGCTTCAGCACGCTGCTTACTTAGTTCGGTATTGCTATCCGCTTCACCACGTGTATCGGTAAACCCAATAAGCTCCAGTTTTGTATACGGGCAATCCTTTGCCACCTCCACAATCACATCAAGGAAATCCTTACTGCCTACCTGAATACGCGCACTGGACGGCTTAAAATACACCGGACGTCCCGTAAGCAAACGTTCAAAAGCGATACGACAGTGAATCGAATCCCGCTTCGGTGCCACGGCGGGCGCTGACGCCGGGCTGAGTGAATGCATTGCTTCGGCAGCCGTTTCAGAAACAGAGGCTGGTTCTGTTTCTGCAACTTCCTCAGAGGACACCTCTACCGTTTCAGTATTTTTTTCATCCTCATCACCCACAATCGCTGTAGCCACATCCTCTATAACCTGAGTTATGCCATTTTCATCTGTATCCTCTGCTGGGACTTCCTGTACTACCGCCACATCCTCTGATGGAGCGTCTTCCGTGATTACTTTGGTTACATCCTCCACTGCTGCAGGCGCCACCTGCTCTGCCGCCGTATATTTCTCCGTTTCAATATCGAAATGCGAGATAAATCCATCCTTTGCCCAGCGCGAAACCGATTCCTCTACGCCCATCAACGACGCTTCATATTTCAGTATCCCATTCATTGTCAGTTTATTACCCCTGATCTCGGCACTACCTGTACGGAATGCTGCCAGCTGCGGGATTACAGCATTCACTAGCAGGGTTTCCACACCCTTTGGGGCGGCTTCTATCGCTACCACTTTCATTTTGTTCTCTACATTCCCCCGGCCAAAGTGATTTTCCGCCGCTAACAGGATTGTATTATACGCCTGTTCACCCGGCACCGGACCATAGAGTGTCAACGCACCATCCTGCAACGTAGCGTTAAAATCATAGGCTTGTATATCCACAACCTTTGGTGCCTCAACCGTATCCTGTGGTACAGTTTCACCAAATGCAATCTGGTTAGAAAGGTTACGCACACCCCAGATATTGCGTACTAATGCTTCCGCCTGTGTGCGTGCTTCTTCTGAGGGCGCCTGCCCCGAAAGCACCAGGTCACGTCCATCCAACGTCACCTGTGCCCAATCCATACCTTCAGATGCCAGTATAGCACTGACACGAGACGTTAAATCACGTTCAATCAAGGGTGCTTTCGTCCGTATGACGTGATACCCCATAATAAGCAAAAGACCAAACGCCAGAATCGATAAGAACCGCAACATAACGCTCTCCCAAACATTGTTGTCGTATCCAAGGAATAGAGCGCAGAATGTCACTAAAATAACTTTTTATCAATCAATAATTAACGTTATTTTAGCCATTTGCTGCAAACCTTCATCCTTACAAACTGAGAAAAATACGGATTTCCCTCTTCCGGAGAACCGCACTTCGCCATAATGCTTAATAGAACAGACGATTAACCAAGGAGAAACCCATGCCGACAACCAACCAGTACCCCAACCAAAATGTTCACACCACCATCACCATCGCCAGCGGCCAAACCACTTCTGATGCGGTAGATTTACGAGGTACGACACTGATTGCCATCCAGATGCCCGGCAGCTGGACAAGCGCTGATATCAGCTTTCAGGCCAGCATTGATGGCAGCACGTTTTATGATGTGTACGATAGTCAGGGCGTCGCGGTTACCTACGCCGCCGGAGCCAGCCAACTGATCTCCGTCCATAATGTTGCGGCCATGGCGGGCTTACGTTACCTCAAGCTGGTCAGCAGCGCCGCACAGGGTGCCGACCGCAGCCTGACGCTGATCTCACGTGGAATATAACCCACCCTTTATATTCAGCTGTTTAATCAGCTGAATATAAAATCATCTTCAGTCAGGGTGAGTGTTACATTGTTTAGCCGGATCTGGAAGGTGCTGTTTACGTCGTTGATATAGGTATGACCACTACTGCTATGTGTATAATATAGTACTGCCTGGTCACTTGAGCTATCTACCTGAATACCCACAAACCCAAGCAGACTCACATCCAGCTTATCCTCACCCTGGGTGAAATCAATAATATAATCCGCCTGATACGGTATCGAATATGCAACATCATCAAAGACAAAAATATCACTTCCCGTACCGCCGGTTAACCGGTCACGTCCATCACCGCCAATAAGCGTATCATCGCCTGCATCGCCATTCAGCGTATCATTCCCCGCACCCCCATCAATCAAATCACTACCATCACCGGCGTTAACAACATCATTACCACCGTGCATTACCACCCACTCAGCAGCACTGGTGCCATTGAAGGTTTCGGCGGTTTCGTCTCCCTCATAATCCGGCGTGGCAGCTGCTTCTACTGTCAATGTGACGGTGGCAGTATCTGTCAGCCCACCACTATCTGTTACTGTGTATACAAAGCTGTCACTACCCGCATAACCTGAGGTTGGTGTATAGGTAATGGTTCCATCGGTATTAATCGTCGTGCTGCCATGCTGTGCTAGTGTCGTAACGGAGAGATTGCCCTGGCCCAGAGTGTCCTCCGTATCGCTATCATTACTTAGCACATTGATAATAACCGCCTGATCTTGCGTCGTTGTAGCTGTATCATCCGCCGCGGTTGGCGCCAGATTTATCACATCCACAAGCCCAACAAAATCCGCAGCACTCAACGTGATTTCACCCTGTAGTTCAAAGACAAACGTGCCGTCACTGTTTTCCACGCGCGTATTGCCGCCACCAAACGTATAGCCGAGCATCGTACTGGTAGCCGCAGCACCTGCGATCAGGGTATCAAATGGTAGCGCACTGACATCTATAACATCCTCACCCTGCGTGAAGTCCGTAATAACGGTAAGCGCAGAAGGCAGGACATCATTGGTATTATCAATGCGGAAGACATCCCCTCCACTACCGCCTGTCAGAATATCCGCCCCATCATCCCCATCAATCGTATCATTGCCAGAGCCACCCATAATCGTATCGGCTGCACTGCCACCACGAAGCAGATCATCCCCTGCACTCCCCAGAATACTATCACCATCAGGGCCACCCAGAATGGTATCATTACCACCCTGCCCGTCTATGACGTCTGCACCGGCACCACCCAAAAGTGAATCATGGCCAAGCCCACCATAAAGCGTATCATCACCACTTTCACCATTAAGCGTATCGTTACCCTCAAAACCGTGCAATACATCATTGGCACCCGCTCCAGTCACGGAATCGTTGCTGTCGTTCCCCCAGCTATCAGCCCCCACGAAGATGAAATCATCTGCCGTAAGGCTGTCATACGTCCCATTTAGCACAATACTGACATTATAATCCGCTGCCTCAATGACCGTATTACCGCCACTATATGTCACACGAAGCGTTGTACTATCCACTGTTCCACCATATTGCAGCGCACTGTAGAGCATATCATGCACATCAATACGGTCGGTTCCCTGCTCAAAATCCTTAATAGTTTGTTGAGCGTTCGTGGTAGAGACCCGGAATAGATCAGCTCCATCTCCTCCGTGCATCGTATCCGTCCCGGAACCACCGTAGAGCGTATCATTACCAGCATTTCCACGCAGATAATCGCTTCCCTCTAGTCCCTGAATCAGATCATCCTGCATACTCCCGATGATGGTATCTCCCACAGCGCTGCCGTTGATAGTATCGGCAGCGAATAGGAATGAACTGACACTCAGCGCACCAATTTGCGCTGTATTGACCCTGAAGGCAAAATCGTTGTAGAGGCTGTAATACACTGTATAAGATGGATTATTCTCATCCGCACGGGATTTTAGCGGGTTAATCCCCGTATTGAACCCGGTGAAACCCAATGCAGTCAGATCAATACGGTCAATGGTATTATCAAAACTCTCAAAAGAGTCCGTTGCACCTTCCGTAGAATCACTATAATTCCCAAAGACATACAAATTGGCATCCATCGAAGCAGAAACATCGTAAACATCGGCTCCTGTACCACCATTGATGATATTATAGCCACCATCATCCTGTATCAGGTCATTGCCGGAACCACCCTCCACGACGTCATCTCCGGAACCACCAACAATAGAGTCCTCGCCATCCCCTCCGCGAAGCGTGGCACGTCCAACCGTACCATGCAGAGTATCATTACCGGCACCACCATCCAGCAGATCGGTATCACTTGAAAATCCGCCATCGTAAAGGTCATCATCACCCTCACCTCCCAACAGGGTATCATCTCCATCTCTGCCTATCAGATTGTCATTGCCCTCCTCACCTTCAACCAGGTCATTCCCATCCCCGGCATCAATGGTATCATCACCCGCAAGACCGCGAATATGCTGATCTCCTAGCCCATTCATCGCACTGAAAGGATAATGATCCGCTCCCAATGAGCCACTCAACAGGTCCGGCTGGAAGCCAATGAAATTCGCAGCTGTCAGCGACAATTCGCCAATAAGGCGAATTGCAAAATCACTCCCGGCATCCTCAATATAGGTATACCCGCCAGATGTCGTAACCGTGAGCTGGTTATCCGCACTACCCAGCCCGGCAATTCCCAATGCGGTAACATCAATTTTATCAGCCGCCACATCAAAATCCCGAATCAGATCACGGTCGGTATCAGTCGATTCGGTCAGAGACTGATAGACGATCGTATCGTTACCCAGACCGGTATAGATATCATCGACACCTTCACCGCCAAAGATTACGTCGTCACCATCATCCCCCTTCATCGTATCATTGCCATCATCGCCATAGATCGTGTCATTCCCGTTCTGGCCATACACCCGGTCATTCCCCGCTCCACCATATTGGAGATCGTCGTCATCACCGCCATACACGCTATCATCGTTAATACCACCATAGAGCACATCATTGCCATCATGCCCCATTACCAGGTCGTTACCGTCTTCACCGTACAGCACATCATCCTCTGAGCCGCCCTTCAGGCTGTCATTGCCCAGACCACCATACAAGGTATCGTTATCGGCACTACCAAAGAGAGAATCGTTGCCATCATCGCCATAGAACAGATCGTTACCCCACGACCCTTCAATCGTATCATTCCCTATGCCGCCATATGCTGTGTCATCCCCCTTGTCGCCTTTCAAGAGATCGTCACCGCCCTCACCGTTCAACAGATCGTTATCATCACCCCCTTCTACTATATCGGCATCCGCACCGCCATAGAGGGAATCACGCCCTGCTTCCCCTTTGAGTACATCGCTACCAGCGTTACCATAGAGCTGGTCATCTCCTTCGCTGCCGAGTAGTGTATCATTGCCTTCATCGCCCTGAAGCGTATCGGCACCCAGCGTCCCAAGGACAGAATCGTTACCGGCTCCGCCTGCCAGATACTGGCCAAAATCGTTATTTCCCTGAATTGTATTATCCGTGGCATCGCCCGACACATCAACAAAGCCGACAAAATCCTGACGGGTAAGGGCTATTTCCCCGGCTATTTTGAATGAGAAATCGGAGTTTGCCGCCTCAACAACCGTGTAACCGTTTGCAAAATGGTAGCCCAGCACATCATCATGTGCCGCACCTGATTCAATCGCCCGGAAACCAAGCATCGTAACATCAATCTGGTCACGAGTACGCCATAAATCCGCGTGATTCATGCCGACAAAATCTTCAAGTATATCCTGTGACATGTCCGTGGAATCCATCAGCGAGGTAAACCGGAAATAATCGCGGCCATCACCCCCTTTCAAAGAATCCCCCTGCGCACCATTAGCACCACCGTCGATGGTATCGTCCCCCGTACCTCCGTTTAGGCTATCGTCACCGTCGCCCCCATCAATACTGTCATTCCCGAGACCACCCTCCAGGAAATCGTTTCCATGGCCACCAATAATGGTATCATTCCCGGCATCCCCAAAGATGGAGTCCTGCCCAGGATTACCAATAATACTATCGGCACCAAGACTACCCTCAATAGTCTCACCCGTCTGGCTATCATCCACCGTCAGTGTTACGGTGGCCATATCTGCGTGCTGGGTACTTTGATCTTTTTCAATGTAATACACAAAGCTGTCCTGCCCGACATATCCCGTAGTTGGCGTGTAGGTGAAGGTACCATCAAAGTTATTCACCACCGCCCCGTGCTGCGGCCCACTCGCAATACCAAGCTTACTGCCCGTAATAACGCTATCCGGATCAATATCATTCGCAATCACATTGAGTATGGTTGCATCATCTTCCACCACATTAAACTGGTCATCTACCGCATCGGCATCAACATGCAGGTACCCGGCCGTATCCCAGGTGGATGTGGCGGAATCATAGGTAAAGACCGCATCACTGAATTGAATAATTTCAATATTGCTGAGCGTATCCTGACCACCGCCGCCCACTGTATCGGTAATCACTGTGAAGTAGGGATTAAACGTATAATCCTGATAGGACCCGGCAAACACCGCCACGTCTCCGCTTCCCCCCTCACCATCCAGGAAATCGCTACCATCCCCACCAATCAGGGAATCATTGCCCTGACCGCCATAGAGCTGATCATCACCCACACCGCCATCTAATGTATCATTACTGAAATCACTATTGGCATAATTCTGACCCATCAGGGTATCGTTCCCCGCACCACCCAGGAGCATATCTGCCCCTAAGTCGCCGAGAATACTGTCATTCCCGGATTCTCCCTCAATGGAATCCCCTGCCTTACCACCACGCAGTGTATCATCCCCGTTACCACCATAGATGGTATCCGCATCCTGATTGCCGTTTACTTCATCATTTCCATCCCCGGCATCAATCACGTCATTTCCTTCATCACCGGAAATGGAATCATTGCCGAGGTCGCCATTCACGATATCATTTCCTGCACCGCCAAATATCCGGTCATCATCCTGGCCTCCATAAAGGCTATCGTCTCCCTTGCCGCCATAGACCGTATCATTCCCGGCATTGCCCTGAACGAGGTCATTCCCTTCCCCGCCACGCACCGTGTCATCACCGGCATCGCCATAAACAGCATCATCCCCGGTATCACCGGCAAGCTCATCGTTGCCGTCCCCGCCATGCAGCGTGTCATTGCCTTCTGCCCCGGTGATGTAGTCGCCGTAGATCGTGCCATCGATGGAATCCGCCCCGCTGGTTCCGGCAGTGAGATCACCGCCGCCACCCAGGGTCGTTGTGGCATCCGCCACCCAGTTTGTCCCGTCCCAGACATAGGTCACCACCGTGGTGCCATCGCGGAATTCCAGCACTTCTACATCGTGAAGCTCATCCGTATCGCCATTGACGGTATCAGTGACATTAACCTGCGTGCCCGATACCGGGGTGATCGTATAGCGCGAAAGTGCCCCGAAGAAAATTACCCGGTCGATATCCGCACCGCCATAGATGGTATCGTTGCCGTCAATCCCGGTATTCCAGGTTTCCTCATAGGTTTTCCAGTTCGGCGCATCGCCGCCGACCAGCACATCCGGACCGTTACCGCCATATAGCAGGTCATTCCCCGCCCCACCGACAATATCATCATGCCCGTCAAATCCATTAATTACGTCATCGCCGGAACCGCCAAAAAGTTCGTCGGTACGGGTGCTGCCCAGTGTTCCCTGGCCACCCATCAGCGTATCGTTGCCGCTTTCCCCGAAGACGACATTCCAGCCATCCCAGCTGAAATGCAGATCATTCCCGGCCCCGAGATGCGTCCGCTGCCACAGATCATCGTGCCGCATGACATCATCCCCCTCAGACCCGGTGAAATTCGTCCACTTGTCGTCAAATGCCTGCTCCCAACTATCCTTTATGCCATTGATTGGGTCCTGCGCAAATTCATAGATTTCCTCAACAACATCAATACTTTCCGTAATAGCATGCGCTATTTCTTCGCCAAATTCATTAACTACCAACGCCACTGCCACAATGGCTAAGGCTGAGCCTGCTGTCGCAAATAACGGACCAAGGGCTCAGGGGAGCAGCTATTTTGCCTGCAAGCTACGGCACACCGAGAGAGAGGATTGATTTGATGAAAAAACTCTACGGTATGAGAAGTGCTGTTGTTCATGGGCATGCAAAAATAGCAGAAGTGAATGAATATAGCCCAATAGCAGAGCAGGTGCTGCAGGACGTTATAAAATGGTACCTTGATAAGGGGATATCAATTGGTCAGCCTGATACTGTTGCAGGAAAAATAGATGAGGATTTTGTAGCAAATGTGCAGCTTTAAGCAATCCACCAAAGGTATACCCAAAGTATACCCGTTCACTTTTAAGAAAATCAAAAATCTCTGAAATTGGCTCTGAGATTGGTTGCGGGGGTAGGATTTGAACCTACGACCTTCAGGTTATGAGCCTGACAGGCTTATGCTTCACCAAATTGCATCAACCTTCATAAATATCTATATATCAGTGTATTATTTAAGTTACAAGGAAATTTGAACTGCACGAAATTGCATCAAAATGCTTGCGATTTCCCCTCGAATGTTGAAAATAAGTTGAAAATAGAACGGGGGTTTTCATGGCTACGGACAACGCTTTCAACTTCACGAAAACCGCAATCAACGCGCTGGAATTACCTGATAAGAAACAGGGCGTTACTTACCGTGACACCCGCACCAAGGGGCTGACTCTTATGGTGTTTCCAAGCGGTTCCAAGACCTTCTATTATGTCAAAAGAATTGCTGGAAAAGTTGAAAAAGTCAAGGTTGGCAGGTTCCCCGATTTGACCGTTGAACAGGCTCGCAACAAGGTCAGCGAGTTCAACACTATCGTGGGAAAGGGCGGAAATCCGCAGGATACACGACGCGCTTTCAACAAAGAAATAACCTTCAGGGAGCTTCACGCTTGGTTCATTGACGCCTACGCCAAGCACCACAAGGCGGAGTCATCCGTAAAAGAGGATATTGGCCTGTTTAACCGTCACCTTGCCGATTGGGGAACGCGCCGGATTTCCAATATCACGGAGCATGACGTATTCACGAAGCACCAGACAATTGGCGTACAGAAGGGCAAATACACCGCGAACCGGACGTTAGAGCTTATCCGCGCTATGTTCAACCGCGCTATCGACCTCGGATACTGGAAGGGAAGCAACCCCGCTCGCGGTACCAAGAAATTCAAAGAAAAATCCCGTGACCGTTTCCTACAGGCGGATGAACTGCAACGCTTCTTCGAGGCGCTAAACGCGGAAGAAAACACCACGGCGCGGGATTACATTCTGCTGTCGCTGCTGACTGGCCAGCGCAAGGGGAACATGCTGGCGATGCGCTGGGATGAATTGAGCCTCACCCGTGCGGAATGGCGCATCCCGAAAACCAAGAACGGCGACCCACTGACAGTGCATCTTCCGCCGCAAGCAGTGGAACTGCTAAGAGAGCGCAAGGCCGCGTCCGAATCGGATTGGGTTTTCCCCGGCGCGGGCAAGACGGGCCACCTGCAAGACCCGAAAAAGGCATGGCAGCGCATTCTGGCGCGGGCGGAGATTCAGGATTTACGCATCCATGACCTGCGGCGCACATTAGGTTCATGGCAAACGGTGCTGGGTGCATCCAGCTTTATTGTAGGCAAATCGCTTGGTCATAAATCCCTGCAATCCACCGCCGTTTATGCTCGCCTCAACCTCGACCCCGTGCGCGATTCCGTTAACGCTGCGACTGAGGCAATGTTCAAAGCTGCGAATGGGGGTAAGTAGCGCCGCTTATACAGTAGCCGCACCCACCACCGCTTATATCCGAAATTGCGCTGTACCCTATCCTGTACCCTAAAAAAAATTTGCTGGGTAAAATCTGCCACACTTCGTCTTTAATTCACAGACCACCTTTTTATTGTTTTGCCTCTGGGAAAATCTAATGACATGATGTCAAAAATATTCCCAGGGAGGCGATGCTATGCAACAGAATGATTTTTCCACTCTAAGAAAAAGAACCGGGCTTAGTATCAATGAATTAGCGAAGCGGCTGGATTACAACCCACGTCAGCTATATCGCTGGGAAAACGGCGAGAACACCCCGCGCTCTCCGGTACTGGATGCGCTGCGCGGCATGGCGGAAAGTGGTGCCGCCGCTTATATCCATGAAACACGTTTTACTTTTATTGACCTATTTGCCGGTATCGGCGGTCTGCGTAGAGGCTTCGACCATATTGGCGGACACTGTGTTTTCACCTCGGAATGGAATAAATACGCACAGCAGACCTATGCCGCCAACTTCCGGGATAACAGGTCAGTGGAAGGCGATATTACTCTGATTCCCACAGGTGAGATACCAGACCATGACGTGCTGGTTGCGGGCTTCCCGTGCCAGCCTTTTTCGATTGCCGGTGTATCGAAGAAAAATGCTCTTGGCCGCAATCACGGCTTCGCCTGTGAAGCACAAGGGACGCTGTTTTTTGACGTAGCCCGCATCATTAAAGACAAACAGCCCGCCGCATTCATGCTGGAAAATGTGAAGAATCTGCAAAGTCACGATAAGGGCAACACGTTCGCCGTTATCATCAAAACATTGCGTGAAGAACTGGGCTACCATATCTGGCACAAAGTCATTGATGCACAGCACTTCGTACCACAGCACCGCGAGCGTATCGTAATTGTAGGATTCCGCGAAAATGTACCGTTCTCATGGGATGCTTTGCAGTTGCCGCAAAAGGGTATCGTAAAAATGCGCGATATTCTGCACCCGGAAGACGGAAGCGAAGCGCCGGAAGAACCTTATACACTAGGCCCGAAAGGTCTGGTGAATGACAAGTACACACTGACGGACAAACTCTGGAAGTACCTACAGGACTATGCCGATAAGCATAAAGCTAAAGGTAACGGCTTCGGTTTCGGGCTGGTAACACCGGATGACGTAGCCCGTACCCTATCCGCACGGTATTACAAGGATGGTTCGGAAATTCTGGTAAGCCGTGGCAAGGGTAAGAACCCGCGCCGCTTAACGCCGCGTGAATGCGCCCGCCTCATGGGCTATGGCGACGATTTCCGCATTCCGGTATCCGATACACAGGCATACAAGCAATTCGGCAATTCCGTTGCGGTACCCGTGTTTAAGGAGGTAGCGCGTATTATGCAGCCGCATATCTCCGCGCTGGTAAATGGTTCAGTAAAACACCGGGAAGCTGTTAGTGCCTGATGTCCATGACACACAAACACGCAGCAGGAATATGGCGGCAATTAAAGGCCGCGACACAAAGCCCGAACTTAAAATAAGACAGGCGCTGCATAAAGCCGGATTCCGCTACCGTCTGCACGCGAAAGACCTGCCCGGCAAGCCGGACATGGTTTTCCCTCGTTACAATGCGGTGCTGTTCATAAACGGCTGCTTCTGGCACCAGCATGACTGCCACCTGTTTAAGTGGCCGCAGACGCGCCGGGAGTTCTGGGAAAAGAAAATATCCGGCAATCTTGCCAACGACTGTAAGAAGTTATCGTTGCTGAAAGACAGCGGCTGGCGCGTGGGTATCGTGTGGGAATGCGCTCTGAAGGGGAAAACCCGGATTACGGAAGAAGCTGCTATACAGATGCTGGCGGAATGGTTAAAGTCTGACCGAAAAACAATGGAAATACAGGGGCTAGCGGCGTGATAAACTCACTCTCACAGTTGTTGCAGATAATGCAGTCGCACGGTGCGACCCGTTTCTACGCGAAAAAGCTGGCACCTAACGATAACTCGAAAAATCAGGTGTACCTTGGCGGCGACTTCTCCGCCCTGAACATTATTCCATACAAGGCGATATACACGGACGGCAACGACATTGCAGGAAGCAAACGCGACCGGGCAAAGGCGGAAGTATCTTTTTACTGGGTAGATGCTGCCGGAAAATACCCCGCGCCGGATGCACAGCTTATTCTTTATCCCAAATACCCTGAAGTCAGAATGTCGGGCTTTCTTAAAGGGTGCGATAAAGCACCGGCAGAAATTATGCGGGTGCGCGACGAAGGCCGGGTGTTGTTCCTCGGCATTACCCATGAGGGTAACGTGCTCGGCTATGCTACCGACGCACAAGACCCGCTGACGAAGGAACTTAATAGCCGCGATGACTGGGAAACAACCGGCGTCTTTATTGAGATTCCGCCCAATGTGGACGCGGAACTGGACACCAGGGCGCAGTTGCTGGCCGCGCTGACGCAGGTTTACCGGAAACACTGGATACCCTCACAGAAGCTGCGGGCTGATGGGGTTAAAGAGCCTTACAAGGCCCGGAACGGCGGAGGATACACGCTGGAAGCAGAACTTGGCATTACCCCGAATGGTTATGCAGAGCCGGATTATATGGGGTGGGAAGTTAAGCAATACGGGGTAGCAGACTTCTCGAATTACCGCCCAAAAAGCCCCGTAACCCTTATGACACCTGAACCCACAGGCGGGATTTACCGGGAGGGAGTCGCCGCCTTTCTGCGACGCTTCGGGTATGCCGATAAAAGCGGCAAGGAAGACCGTTTCAACTTCGGCGGGGTCTATGCCTGCAATCGTGACTTTCACAGCGATAC
>JACKKO010000003.1 GCA_024236395.1 Hyphomicrobiales bacterium | reverse complement strand
CGGCCCCGGCTCAGCATCTATTCACCCGATGATAAGAGATACGCTAATTTGGCAAAAATTTTTCCAATGCCGGAAAGCTCCGGTACATCCGCGCCCGCAAAGAGCGGATAATCTTTTTGATCACCCATGGGGAATGTCACCACCAGCTTGCCGATTTCCTGACCATGCTTAATGGGCGCAGGCACTGGCCCTTCATATTCCACATGTGCTTTAAATCCGTCCAGCCCTTTACCAACACGACTTACCAGCAGGCGTACTTCCTCCGCCAGAACCAACGGCACCCGGCCTTCCTTACCCATCCACACGCGCGCATCGGTAATTTCCGTATCCTGCCTGAAAAGTGTCTTTTCCTTGAAGCTGTTAAACCCATAACGCAGCAAGCGCTCAGATTCACTGATCCGCTCCTTCATAGAACCCAACCCATTCACGACCAGGATCAACCGACGGCCATCTTTTTCAGCGGAACTGACAAGTCCATAGCCTGCTGCTTCGGTGTGGCCCGTTTTCAAACCATCTGCTCCAATACCCCTGTTAATCAGCGTATTCCTATTATACTGCTTAATATTGTTATATTTAAATTCCGGCTCAGCAAAATAGTGATAATATTCCGGGAAATCACTGATCAGGTGCCGCGCCAGAATCGCTAGATCCCTGACTGACATTACATGTTCCTCGTCTGGCCAGCCAGTTGCATTCACAAAATGACTTTGCGTCATACTCAGTTGCTCAGCTTTATTATTCATGGCTTCAGCAAATGCTCCCTCACTTCCTGCTAATCCTTCCGCCAATACAATACATGCGTCATTCCCGGACTGTATAATAACGCCGCGAAGCAAATCCTCCACCTTCACATCAGTGCCTAGACCGACAAACATCTTAGAGCCACCCATGCGCCAGGCTTTTTCACTTACGGGTAGCGTGTCTTCCAGGTGCAACGTGCCATTCTTCAGTGCCTCAAACACCAGGTAAACCGTCATGAGCTTACTCATAGAAGATGGGCCTACCGGTGTTTCAGCGTTCTTAGCCAGTAATGTGGTGCCAGTATTGTAATCAAGCAAGACAGCGTATTCTGCCTGCGTTTCGTTGGCATCCAAAGCCATTAGTGGCTTTACTTCTAAAAACAGTACGATTACAGCAGTACATGCAATGAAAAAAACTGATCTAATCGGGGGGAAATACACGGTGAGACGTTAGTCCTGTGTGATGATTGCATCAAAGTAGCCGTTAACGGATACTTTGTTTAATGCAAAGTCAGCACTGACAATATCCTGGTACGGTCCAAGACGTACGCGATAATAGGTTTTGCCCTCAAATTTTACCGGCTCCACCTTTGGTGTCCCGATATTTTTTAACTGATAAGCCGTATTAAGCGCATGGCGTTGGTCACCGAATGACCCTGCCTGCACATAATACTCGCCAGCACTAAGTTCATCCTGGCGCTGGCTACCCACTACATTGGAACGGGTAGGTTCCTGTTTCTTTTCCTGACGGTAGAAGGCAAATTTTTTATTGTTATCCTGCCAAAGCTTATTGGGTACATCCTTGTAAAACAGCTGGGCTGTTGCCACCTGATCATATTCCACTTTTACCTTGGCAATGCCTTTCTCACGAAAACCCAGACGGCGTGCAGTTTCTTCCGAAAGATCAATAATACGCTTATCCCCATCCACATAAGGACCTCGATCATTCACCCGTACACGGATACTACGGCCATTTTCAAGATTTGTTACTTTGACAACACTGGGCATGGGAAGCGTACGATGCGCTGCTGTTAGCTTACTCTTATCAAACACTTCGCCATTGGCGGTTTTTTTGTTATGAAAATCACTGCCATACCAGGAAGCCAGACCAACCTGGGAATAATTCTTATCTTCTTCCGGGGTATACCAGGTGCCGTTGATTTTGTAAGGTTTTCCCACTTTATAATAGTGCCAGTTACGCTGAATATGTGCTGGATAATCTTCAAAATTTGCCGGCGCATCCTTTTTAGCCCAAGGAGATACACGATATTTCTTGGGTTCACCTGCACTACAGCCAACGCACGAAAGCATGACTAAACCAGAAATAACTATACACACAAAGCGTTTAATCAGCATCATCCACCTATAGCATCTGATAATTCGCCCACAGCCGTTGCAAAAAACAACGAACGGTTCCACCTCAGAAGTACTTTATAGTTGCTATAAACCAAATATGCACCCTCTTTTTCGCCATCTGGCATAATAAGGGATGCTTTTATATTCCGGAGTGGCAGATTTGTGCCATTTTCACGCCTTACCCCTAGTTTTTGCCATTCTGCGAGTGTTCTCTCTTTATCTACTCCCACCAGTGACGGGTTCAACGTTGACGGCACATGGACTCTACGTCCCCAGGTCGCTGTATTATCCCAGCCGCTTTTGCTCAGGTAATTGGCAATAGAAGCGAAAACATCAGGCAATGTGCCCCAGATATCACGGTGTCCATCGCCATTATAATCGGTCGCAAAACTAATGAAACTGGAAGGCATAAACTGGCATTGCCCCATCGCTCCTGCCCAGGAACCCTTCATACCCTGCGGTGGAATATGGCCTTCATCCAGGATTTTTAGTGCGTATAGCAGCTCTTTAGTAAAAAACTCCCGGCGGCGGCCATCATAGGCCAGTGTGGCCAGTGCCTGCGGCACGTAATAACCACCCATATTATTACCAAAATCGCTCTCTATCCCCCATAGTGCCACGATATATCGTGGCTGAACACCGTATTTTTGGGCAATTTTGTCTAATAACGTCTTGTGCTTACGATAGAGTGCCCGTGCTTTCTTTTTTCGTGAGGCCGGAATCACATTTCGGCGATAATCATTAAAGGTAATCGTCTTTTCGGGCTGTTTTTTATCCAGAGCAACCACTTTTTCAATGTATTTGACATCTTTTAGTGCTTTTCTAAGTTGCTTCTTGCTCTTAATTCTTTGCTGAATCGCCTGTTTTTTGACCGTTTCCAACCAGCTTTGAAATGTTTCTTCGGCATTTGCCGGGTTATAACCACATAAAAGTAGCAAACAGACAATAAATTGGACTGATTTTCTGTACTGGTATTGCATATTCCCCTTCCCTATACTGAAGCGCATTGATGGTAGGAGAAAAACACAGGTAACGCAACCCCATGCCCTATACAAAACACGATTTTGAAACAATCCTCAAACAAGCAGGCCTTCCCCTGCCCGTTGCAGATATTCAGATTGCTCCGGGTGTGTGCAATGACGTGGCAAAGAATATTGAACGCCTTGGTATCTCCGGTGATATCCTGCTGGTGGCAGATATGCATACATTTAATGCCGCAGGCCGGGGCCTTATGGATCGCCTGCGGGATCAAGAACTCCGACACCTTGTATTCCCAGAAGGCCTAAAGCCAGACGTGCAGTATGTTACCCAAATCCAGGAAGAAGCCCAGAATTGCAGACTGATCCTAGCAGTGGGCAGCGGCACCATCAATGACCTGTGCAAACGCGCCTCTTACCAGCTGGATATACCTTACATTATTTATGGTACAGCGCCTTCCATGAATGGCTATGCCTCCGCCAATGCCTCAATCATTGAGCACAACCTGAAGCATACTCTGCCTGCGCACCTCCCCACCGCGATCTACATGGATACGGAAGTGCTGACAAACGCCCCGATGCGGCTAATCCATTCTGGGTTGGGGGATTCACTTTGCCGCACAACCGCGCAGACCGACTGGTTACTCTCCCATTTGCTGTTTAATACCCCCTATAGCGCTGTCCCTTTTCAACTGCTGATGGAAACAGAGTCCCGTGTATTTTCCCGCGCAGAAACCCTGGCACAGCGAGATACTAGGGCGATTGAAGATTTATCGGCCCTGCTCATTCTTTCCGGGCTGGGGATGTTTTTTGCCGGGGGAAGCCAGCCAGCCAGCCAGGGGGAACACCTGATTGCCCATGCTATAGAGGCGTTCTTCCCCGCATTACCAGAAACTTACCACGGCGAACAAATTGGCGTCACCACCCTCTTCATGAGCCGTCTACAGCATCATTTGCTAGATGCAGGCCCATGGGCACTCCCCCCCTATCAGGCGGATACGCGGCTATTTGAGCGCCTTTTGCCAGCTGAAACGGCGAAACACTGCCAGATGGAATTTCAGGAAAAAGCCTATGACAGTCAGGAATCGGCGGCGGTGACACAGTATTTGCAGGAAAACTGGGTGGATTTCCGTCATCAGCTGCAGAAGACCATGCTACCCACCAGCACGCTGGAAAACGTATTGAAGGCTGCGTGCGCCCCGGCTACACCGGAAGCACTGGGCTGGAAAGCAGAAGATTTTCACCATGCCTGCCGTCATGCGATGCTCCTGCGCAACCGCTTCACCTTCCTTGATATTGCCCGCCTGACAGAGAATTGGGGCTAATTCACTTGCGCTTAGGCGCTATACCGACTATGAAAATGCACGCAGAAAAAGGGCTGATATGAAATCCATCGCGCGTAAATTATTTGGTAGTGCTAATGATCGTATTCTCCGGGGCATGAAGTCGCTGGTAGAACGTGTCAACGCACTGGAATCCGAGCTTTCCGCTCTCTCGGATGATGATCTGAAAGCCCAGACCGAAAAGCTGAAAACTGCCCTGGAAAACGGCCAAACCCTGGATGATATCTTACCGGAAGCGTTTGCCACCGTGCGCGAAGCCGCTAAACGCACCCTGGGACAGCGTCACTTTGATGTGCAATTGCTGGGGGGGATTGTCCTCCACCGTGGAATGATCGCGGAAATGAAGACCGGTGAAGGAAAAACCCTGGTTTCCACTTTGGCCGCTTACCTGAATGCACTCACCGGCAAAGGCGTGCATGTCGTGACGGTGAATGATTACCTCGCGCAGCGCGATGCCGCATGGATGGGGCAAATCTATCGCTTTCTGGGCATGACGGTCGGCTGCATCGTGCATGGCATCGATGATACGCAGCGCCGCGAGGCCTATGCTGCCGATATTACCTACGGTACCAATAACGAGTTCGGCTTTGATTACCTGCGCGATAACATGAAATTCTCGCTGGATGCCATGGTGCAGCGCCCGTTTGCCTTCGCCATTGTGGACGAAGTAGATAGCATCCTGATTGATGAGGCGCGGACCCCACTGATTATCTCCGGCCCGGTGGATGACCGCACGGATCTTTATATTTCTGTGAACAAAATTATCCCCAAACTGGTGGCGGAAGATTACAGCATTGATGAAAAAGCCCGTCAGGTCTCCTTCACGGAGGAAGGCACTGAACATGCTGAAACCTTGCTGCGTGAAGCCGGGCTGCTGGAGGAAGGCACCGGACTGTATGATATTGGTAATATCGCACTGGTGCATCATCTGGATCAGGCGCTGAAGGCCCATACCCTCTTCCAGAAGGATAAGGAGTATATCGTCAAAGATAACAAGGTAGTGATTATTGACGAGTTCACCGGCCGGATGATGGAAGGCCGCCGCTACTCCGAAGGGCTGCATCAGGCCATTGAGGCCAAGGAATCGGTTCCGATCCAGCAGGAAAACCAGACACTGGCTTCGATCACCTTCCAGAACTACTTCCGCCTGTATCCCAAGCTGGCGGGGATGACCGGCACGGCCATGACGGAAGCCGCGGAATTTGCTGAAATCTATAAGCTGGAAGTGGTGGAAATCCCCACCAACGTCCCGGTGGCGCGGATTGATGATGATGATGATATCTATCGTACTGCAGAAGAAAAATACGAGGCCATTATCCGGCTGGTCCGGGATGCCCACCAGAAAGGCCAGCCGGTACTGGTGGGTACGGTGAGTATCGAGAAATCGGAATACCTCTCCAAGGTGCTCAAGAAACAAAAGATTACGCATAATGTGCTTAATGCACGCTACCACGAAAAAGAAGCCAGTATTATCGCGCAGGCGGGACGCCCAGGCGCAGTCACCATTGCCACCAACATGGCGGGCCGCGGTACGGACATTCAGCTCGGCGGCAACCTGGAAATGCTGCTGCAGGAAAGCGGCGGTGAGAAGCATGCCGACAAGTTGCGCAAGCAGGTGGAAGAAGATAAAGAACGCGTGCTGACCGCAGGTGGGTTATGCGTGATCGGCACAGAACGCCACGAAAGCCGCCGCATTGATAACCAGCTGCGCGGACGCTCCGGCCGTCAGGGTGATCCGGGGTACACCAAGTTCTTCCTCTCGCTGGAAGATGACCTGATGCGCATCTTCGGCGCGGATAAGAAAATGGATTTCATCATGCGTAAAATGGGTGAGCCAGGCGAACCCATCACTGCTCCCATCCTCAGCCGCGTACTGGAAAAAGCACAAAGCCGGGTGGAAGGGCGCAACTTTGAGATTCGTAAAAATCTGTTGAAATTCGACGACGTCATGAACGATCAGCGGAAAGTGATCTTCGAACAGCGCATTGAGATCATGGAAAGTGAGGACGTCTCCGCCACGCTGGCTGACATGCGCGAGGAACTGGTGGAAGCGCTGGTGGATAGCTACATGCCGGAGCGTAGCTACGAGGAAGAGTGGGATTTTGAAACACTAGAGAAAGAAGTTCACCGCCTGTTTGCTATCCAGCCGAATATTCGTAGCTGGGCCGGTGAAGAAGGCAATGCCAACGAGGAAATCACCACTAAGCTGAAGCAGTCCGTGGAAGGACATATCGGCGATAAGGAAAGCCAGTACGGCATCCCCACCCTGCGGCTGGTGGAAAAGCGCCTGCTCCTCTTTACGCTGGATGAGCTATGGAAAGATCATTTACTTTCGCTGGATCATTTACGTCAGGGGATCGGCCTGCGTGCCTACGCCCAGAAAGACCCGCTTAATGAATACAAGCGCGAAGCCTTCATGCTCTTTGACGCTATGCTGGGCCATCTGCGGGAAGTGGTTATCAGCCGCCTGAGCCATCTGGAACTGCAGCCGGAGACAGGTGCGGAAGCACTGGTACGTCAGCGCGCTGCACAGAAAATGGTGGAAGGCCGCCGTGACCCGGCGATGCAAGGCCAGGAACAGGCCCAACCCGGTGCAACGGTCATCAAGCGCGTGGATGGCCCGCGTGATCCGGCCAATCCGGAAACATGGGGTAAAGTGGGGCGCAACGAAGCCTGCCCTTGTGGCTCCGGCCTGAAATACAAACACTGCCACGGGAAGATTGAATCATGAGTAAAACCGACCTACCCGCCGATATTAAGAAACTCTCCTTTGAAGAAGCGCTGGCCGAGCTGGAAGCCATCGTGCGTAAACTGGACTCCGGTAATCAGAATCTGGAAGATTCCATCAAGGATTATACGCGTGGCACGCAGCTGAAACAGCATTGCGAAACCAAGCTGGCAGAAGCCAAGCTAAAGGTAGAGAAAATCAGCGTGGGCAACGATGGCACCACCTCCACTGAGCCGTTTGACCCGGCAGAGTAACTCTCATGCCCCTTCCCCCGGATATTGAAGGTAAAAAAGCATTGGCCAGTGCCTGGTTCCATGACCTGCGTGACCAAATTTGTGCCGCGTTTGAATCACTGGAAGATGCCCTTATCGAGAGCGACAAACCTGCCGGTCGCTTTACCCGTAACATATGGGAGCGCGAAGGCGGTGGTGGGGGCGAAATGTCCGTGATGCGTGGGCGTGTGTTTGAAAAAGTCGGCGTGAATATCTCCACGGTGCATGGCCAGTTCTCGGAGGCTTTCCGCAAGGAAATCCCCGGCGCGCAGGAAGACCCGAACTTCTGGGCCAGCGGTATTTCACTGGTAGCGCATATGTGCTCTCCGCTGGTGCCTGCCGTGCATATGAATACACGCTTTATCGTCACCAGCAAATGCTGGTTCGGGGGTGGTGCCGACCTGACCCCCATGTTCCCAAACGATCAGGATACGGCCGATTTCCATGCCATCTTCAAAGCCGCCTGTGATGCCCACAACCCGGACTATTACCCCAAGTTCAAGCAATGGTGCGACGAATACTTCTTCCTCAAGCATCGCAATGAACCGCGCGGTATCGGCGGAATATTCTATGATTACCTAGAAGAAGGCGCATGGGAGGATAATTTCCACTTCACACAGGATGTCGGGAAGGCTTTTCTGCATATCTATCCGGAGCTGGTACGCCGCCATATACACCAGCCGTGGACGACCGAACAACGCGAACACCAGCTGCAAAAACGCGGGCGCTACGTAGAATTTAACCTGTTGTATGATCGTGGCACACGGTTTGGCCTGATGACTGGCGGGAATACCGAAGCCATCCTGATGTCATTGCCCCCGGAAGTCACCTGGGCTTAGTTATAAACATTTATCAGCCACGAAACCAGTATCACCTGTGGCAGACTGATAAGTGGTAGAAACAGGGCAATCTTCCACGATTTCGTGCGTTCTTTTAATCCCATTATTTCTGTATAGTCGGTTGCGACGCCTGCCATTAGGAAGGCAAACGCATTGCCCGGCGCATGCGCCCGCGTCAGGATATCCGCTGCAATGGGCACCGCCCCTTCCGAACACACTTCAATAATGGTTGCCGCCACTAATGTCAGCCCCAGTCCAGCCAACGTAGGTCCAAAGAGCGACTGGAACTGACTGGGATCGGTAAATGTTCGCATCAACCCGGCGATAATGACCCCAAGAAAAATCCATTTCAAAATCATGCGCGACTCAGCGATACCAGAGCGTGCCATATCCGAGAAGAGTTTCGTGTTAAACTGCGTCCTCGCCAGACCTTTTTTCATTTCTGATAGAAAATGAAAGTCTATATCATCATGCACTGCATTTGGATTCTGTGGCAAAATACCTTTACGGACACAAAGATCAAACAGCATACCACTCACGATCGCAATAACTGCCGATGCGACAATAAAGAATCCCGTCCACTGCCAGCCAATCAGCGAGATTAAAATTAGTGTTAGCGAAAAAGAATTCCACGGGCTGGCCACCAGAAACGCCACCACCTGCCCCAACCCGGCACCACGCTCATAAAGCTTCATCCCTACCAGTAAAATACCATGGCTGCATAAATCCAACAATATCCCGGCTAATGTGGCGCGTAAGATGCCCTGCTTTGTCCCCGCTGCTCCAATAATCGCCAATACAAACGCCTTAGGCACTTTACTGAGCATTCCAACAAACATAATCCCCAGAAGAAGTCCCCACCACATCCGGTTAAACATTTCAAATACCGTATGGGAGTACATGCTGAGATACGGAACTTCCAGCTTGAAAAATGTAAGAAGCAGGCAGGCTGTAACCCAACACCGTTAAGAGTAAGCCAACGCAAAAGAGGTAGTCGGTTGCCATGATGGTGACAATGATCGTCATGATCTGTATGGCAGGATGCCTGATGTGATGCATCTATGGCTGGAATTATAAACGCTTTAATGTAAAAATCCCACGCGATTTTTATTTAACACAAAATAGCGCTGTACTGCTTGGTTTTAACAAAGTTGATGAGCTCTTCCTTATTCGCTTTTAGAGAACTAAATGTTCCCAGAAGATTTCGGCCTCATCCATAGTTTGCCAATCGTTTCCGGCAGGAATAATTTGGTATTAAGTAAATCATGACCCGAAATCGGGAAGAGTGGCATATCCCATGCCTCCGTGTGCGCTAACATATTGCGTGCAATACGAAAGATTTCATCTTTTCGCTCAGGATATCGCAAGCTTTCCAGCGCGAGATAAATATGCACTTGTGAGAGAAAAACGCTTCCTACCCGCATAATAATCCGATGCTGAATTTTTCTCCATATCGAAGATAATAAATGCGGCGGATATAGCAACCGCTGTAGGATGTTCACTTGGTCTTTAGAGAACTTCCAAGATCATGCAGTTGCGAATATAACTCTCTTTCTTTGGATAACTGGAGGAAAGTACCGGCGGCATCATCGCCACAAACCGTACATGCGGGTCAATCGGCAATTCAAGATTTGCAGTAAACTGTTCCAGTGCCACCACCGCAGGAATATGCTGCACATGCACCGGATACTCATCATCCCATGGAGCAGATACTTAAAAATTTCAGCTTGCCATTGCCTCTATGGCAGAGGTTGGATCCGTGGCACCAAACAGCTTAAACATTTCACGCTGCACGCGCTCTCCAGAAAGGCTGGTAATGCCCCGTCCATGCTCCCGGCAGGCATCCAGAGATGCTTCCGTAATCGGCGCTTTACCATAGAGTGCATGAAAGCGAACAACCGCAAAATCCTCAGGTAATTTTCCCTGAATACGTTCTTCCGGCTTACCAACAAAGCGAATGATCCCTTTCTCCAAGTCTTCGCGGCCATTCAGGTAATCATGTAGCGTACCATCGCGTTCCAGCGACATCGCATTGACGGTAAAATCGCGCCGGGCAGCGTCTTCTTCCCAGCTATCCGTATACTCCACCTGGAGATGTGACTGGTCAGATTTATCCCGCGAAGTGCGTGGTTACTTCGCAGGAACTCTCCTGAACAACGGTCGTACCGTACCATGCCGAATCCCGGTGGGGATGGCTTTGAGACCGTGTTTTTCACACAGCTCAATTACTTTCTCCGGGCGATGGACGGTGCCAATATCAATATCGTAAATCGGCTCATAGAGAAGTGCATTACGCACACACCCGCCAACAAAGCGCGGTATACCATTTTCCTCTTCCAGCATATCCATTACACGCTTCACATCCGGAAGCTGCATCCATGGCTGCAGAGATATGGTATGTTTAGCTGACATTACCGCGCATTATCCTTTCCGCTTGGTTCTTGTATTATATGAGGTAGGCTTGCCATCCTCGTATTGTACAGGTACATGTGTACCCTCTTCTCGCGGCGACTCTGAAAACAACATATACCCCACTGAAATCAGCAGAATTGCAATACTGCTTAATAACGTCCATATCCACACCTTCGCCGTATGTTCCGCCAGCGCTTCATCCTCACCCTGTACCCTCCGATAGCGTACCATCAGCCGCCACATCACATACAGCATAATAGGAATAAGGGCTGGCCAGAACTTCAGGAATAATTTATACATAGCTCCAATAATATGATGCACTGCACATTACGTAGAATAGCACTATGTGCGCAGGATACCAATGAAAATCCTTATAGGGCAGCAGGACGTATGGACGCTCTTGACACACATCATCCATGCACAACCGGTATGAGTTACTGGCGCCGTAGAACAACCCGAGCGAGTTTGTTGGTAAGGATATAGGCGCTATAGCAGGGCTGGAGCCGCTTGGCGCGTCAGTGTTACTGACAATATGGAGCAGGCAATTCCCCGTGCGGATTGTGTCATTGACTTTACGCGCCCTAATGTCACACTCGCGCGGTAGAAATATCAGCAAATCATAGGGTTGCCTATGTTATTGCACTACGGGCTTAAGTGATGCTGAAAAAGAAGCAGTTAACGGATTTTGCGCAGGAAGACAGCGATTGTATTCGCCCCCAACATTATAGGGGTCAATATTCTAATAGGACTAGTAGAAAAGCGGCTGCCATTCTTGATCACGATGAGTGCGATATTGAAATTCTGGAAATGCATCACCGTTACAAGGTAGATGCGCCTTCTGGCACCGCGTTGGGCTGGGAGAGGCCGCTGCACGCGCCGTGGCATTGCGCTCAATGACGTTGCCTTGGCTAGCACGTGAAGGACATACCGGTGCGCGGCCACGGTGAAATCGGTCTGCAACAAATGCGGTGGCGATGTTATTAGATCACACCACCGTTTGCCACGGATGGTGAGCGGATTGCCTCAGCCACAAGGCTTCCGATCGTAGCATTTTCGTGGTGCCGTGCGTGCAGCCATCATCTGGATACAGAAGGTAAAGCCCTGGCTTTACAATGATGGGGACGTGCTTGACCTCTGCATAATGGCCAAGAAGCAATCTCACCTACCAGAAGGGCACCTCGGAAGTACGGATTCCGGCAAAAACAGGCTGATTAATCTTGGGCAGCCCGATGCTCCCCATACGGCAGAAGGTACGCCGTTATCTACGACAATCTTCCCTGACCGGCGCGTGTAATTGAATTAACGCCCTGTCTGTGGCAGATTATTCTGAACTCCGTTTATTCTGCCATTCCGCCCAAACGCAGTGCAGAAGCCTATCGCAAATCTGGCGGGGATGATGGCGTTCTGCTGCCTGTTATTATACAGAGAACAGGCAGAGCACTGGGTACCCGCACTACGCAGAATGTTCAGCATATCGACTGGCATCGTGCGTTACGGCTCCCCGTCTATCGCTGCCATGTTGCCAGGAAATGCGTGCGTGAAGCCGGATGTGACCGTATCCTTATTGTAACCACTTTACCCGCAGTATAGTGCTACCACCACGGCCAGCGCGTAGGGATGAAGTATTCCGGTTGCCTGATGAAAAATGCGCTGGCAGCCTCCATTCGTATAATACTACCACCCCATCACGATCACCCAGCCTATATTGACGCATCAAACATTCTGGTAGATAGTCACCTCAAGGCACAGGACTGGGGAACCGGAAGTCATTCTGGCTTTTCCACGGACTGCCCAGTAGTATTTTTGACAAAGGCGACCCCTATCATTGTCACTGCCATAAAAACGGCGCGACTGTTGCGGGAGTCCCTTAAATTATCCAAAGAGCAATTGCAGCTTACCTTCCAATCCCGGTTTGGACCAAAGGAATGGTTGCAACCCTATACCCAGCAAACCGTGCATGATCTTGCCAAGGGCGGCACCAAAAAGCTGGCTATCATCATGCCGGGCTTTGCCGCAGACTGCCTGGAAACGCTGGAAGAAATTGCCATTGGCATTCGTGAGGAATTCCTGCAATTAGGAGGTACGCATTTTACCGTTATCCCTTGCCTGAATGATAGTCCCTCCGGCATCGCAATGCTGCACACCTTACTGGATAATGAACTTAAAGGCTGGGTTTCTTAGCTGTGATGTCGTGACGTTGTGAAACCGTGAAATCGTAATTCATGCTTCTTTCTAGATGCCGTCATACGACGGCATGACAGTACCAGCAACTAGCACTCAACATACCACCACATGCACTTCAATCAGCGGTTCCTTACCTGTTTCCTGCTTTAATGCCTTACGCAGGAAACGTCGTGTAGCACGAACAATCGCATCCTCACTGGTCTGGCGCTGTGAATCAACGACATCCGCCAGTTCTTCGGAAAGCTCCCACAAAAGTGCACGATTCTCATCGTAATCCAGCAAACCCGGCACCAGTATCTGCGGCTCCGTGACCAGCTTTCCACGTTTTGTGAGCACCACCGTCACAAAGGCTGCTCCACTACGCTGCATCCTGCGACGGGCTTTCATTACTTTACTTTCCGGATCTACCAGCCGCTGACCGTCGATCATCCAGATACCATTTTCTATGTGCTGAATAATTTCAGCATTACCCGGCGCCAGCCTAACCATCGCTCCGTTCTGTACCTCCACCGTTTGTGGTACACCCAGCGATTTGGCAAATTTCGTATGCTCGTGCAAATGCATGGCCTCTCCATGCACCGGCACCGCGATCTGCGGACGCACCAGTTCGTACATACGGCGCACTTCATCCCGGCAGGGATGGCCAGAGACATGGACAAAATGATCTTTCTCCGTATAGACTTCCACCCGTTGCTTCACAAATTCATTCAGTAAATGGATAATTTTCTTTTCATTCCCAGGGATGACTTTAGAAGAAAAAATTACGGTATCGCCCTTATTTAAACGTAACCCCGGATGTTTGCCATAGGCCAGCTTGGCTGTAGCTGCCTGCTCCTCTCCCTGACACCCGGTGCTGATCACCAGCTGCTTATGCCGTGGCACCTTCACCGCCTGCCGATCATCCAGAAACGGCTCCAGATCCGTCAGATAGCCATTCTCCCGTGCTGCGGCATAGACTCGCCATAGCGAACGCCCAGCCAGCACCACCTTGCGCCCATTGGCTTCCGCTGCCCGTGCAATCGTATCCAGCCGTGCCACATTTGAGGCAAACGTGGCTACTACCACCAGCCCCTTCCCAGCTTCCGCAATCAAGCCAGAAAGCCCTGCCATCAGACCTGACTCAGAGCCGGAAGTACCTTCACGAAAAATGTTTGTGGAATCACAAATCATTGCCAGCACGCCTTCATCCCCACACTGCTTGAGGCGCGCTTCATCTGTCGTGGGGCCAATCACCGGTTCTGGGTCCAGTTTCCAATCCCCGGTATGCAGTACCGTACCCAGTTCTGTTTTAATAATAATGCCATTCATTTCTGGAATAGAGTGCGTAATCTGCACCAACTCCAGGTTAAATGGCCCCAGTTCAAACTGGCTACCGGGCTGTACCTCGGTTACCTTCGCCTTGCGCTCCAGCCCTGTCTCATGCAACTTGCTGCGCACCATGGAAGCAGTAAACGGTGTAGCATAAATAGGGCATTCGAGCTGATCCCATAAATAGGGAATACCACCGATATGGTCTTCATGCGCGTGGGTACAGACCAACCCCAGAAAATGCTCTCCCAGGCTTTTGACAAAGTTGATATTCGCCACCACAAGATCAACACCAGGGTGACGGTCATCCGCGAACCCTGCCCCCAAATCGCACATGATCCATTGACCTTTGAAATGATAAAGGTTCACGTTCATTCCGATCTCACCCGATCCACCAAGCGGCAGGAAGATCAGGTCGTTTTTGGTATATTTAGCCATTGGTTCCCCGTAACTGCTCGTGTACTAACCGCAGACCAGAGATGGTTAAATCCGGCACACAATGCTGAATGGCGTCACAGCCTTCCGCAAACAGGCTGGCTAATCCTCCGGTGGCTACGGTGGTCATGGCTGTACCCTGTTCCTCGGCGATCCGCGCCACAATGCCTTCAATCAACGAACGGTAACCCCAGTAAATACCGGACTGCATGGCCGATACCGTGTTGGTTCCCACTACCTTCTCCGGGCGTTTTACTGCAACATTTGGTAATTTGGCAGCGGCCATATGCAATGTTTTCAGGGAAAGGTTTACACCCGGTGCAATCAGCCCGCCAATATAAGCACCGTCTTTGTTAATTACATCAAAGGTGGTGGCCGTGCCGAAATCAATGACAATCAGCGGTGGTACGAATCGCGCGCAGGCTGAAACCGCATTGATGAGCCTGTCTGCACCCACTTCCCCAGGACGCTCCAGCAGGATATCAATCTTCGGCAGAAAGCCATTTTCGCCCACCACATCCGGTTCCTGACCACAATAGGTGCGGCAGAATGTCTTCAGCGCAAACAAATGCTGTGGCACCACTGTGGCAATCACTGCATGGCGAATATCCTTCAGTCGAATCGCCTGCGCATCGGCTAGTGGCATCAATAAAGCCGCAAATTCGTCAGCGGTTTTTAATGGGTGTGTCGAAAGGCGCCAGGTTGCACATAGCTTCTCCCCTTCAAAAATCGCAAACACCGTATCGGTATTTCCGGCATCAATCGCCAATAACATTCAACACTCCATTATTCACGGCAACATAACATCACCAGCATTAATCACTAATGCCTTACCATCATCTGTCTTCAGCAGCAGATTCCCGCTTTCATCCACTCCTGCATACGCACCAGTATGTTCCGTACTATCATACGTGCGTACGGAAATGCTTGTTCCCAGTGCCAATGCCACTTTATTCCATGCATTGGCAATAACCGGAAAGCCTTCTATATGATATTGCGTCATATAGGTATTAAATATATTCATCAGACTATTCAAGTAATTAATTGTATTATAGCCATTATTTTCTTTATTATGCGCTGCGATATGGGTGGCAGGATAACGGAGACCTTCCTGGGGGCTATGACGTATATTGAGTCCTACGCCAATGATTAACCATGATTTTTCTGCACTGACAAGGCGTTCCAGGAGAATGCCTGCAATCTTCTGCTGTTCTACCAGTACATCATTTGGCCATTTAATGGTTACTTCTGCCGCAGGGCTTACTACATCCCGAACCAGGTGATGTAATGCAAGCGCTGTAACAAACCCATAGTCCGTAAAACGATAATGGCGCTCGTCTGGCTGTAGTGCCAGAGAAAAATACAAATTACCTAAGGGAGAGTGCCAATGGCGTCCCTGCCTTCCCATTCCGGAAGTTTGCTCAGCCGCCAGAATAATATCACCCGCCTGCAAAGCATTAGCCGCCATACGTCGTTTCATTTCAGACTGTGTGCTATCTAGTGTCTGGAACTCAAAAAGACGGTAACCTTCAGGAAGTGCTTCGACAGTCACCGGCAAATTCCGGTTCATAAAAAGAGCGCGCGGGCAGCGTATTCTGCGGCTTCAAATAACGGCGTGGGCATAAAAAAGAAAAGAAGATTAAACAACGTACTTACAAATAGCACAAACCGTGTGCCTAAACGCATATCTTCACTTATGGCTACCGTATCTGACTGGTCAAAATACATGACTTTAACAATCCGCAAATAATAGTATGCACCGACGACACTGCTGAGAACACCAACAATCGCCAGCCAGAACAATCCGGATGCAACCGCTGTCTTAAACACTACTAACTTACCGAAAAAGCCAGCCAATGGTGGGATACCCGCCATACTTAACATAAAGATGCTCAGTACCAGCGCATAAACCGGATGGCTTCGCCCCGCACCCGCTAAATCTTCGATAGCTTCTACATGTTCATTCCGTCTACGCATCAGTAACACGCAACCAAAAGCACCCACACTTACCAGCGCATAGATTGTAATATAAATCAGCGCTGCCTGAATCCCATGCCGATCACCGCTGGCAACTGCAATCAGTGCGTATCCTACATGTCCAATGGAACTATAGGCCAGGAGGCGCTTGATATTATACTGACGGAGCGCGGCAAACGCCCCCACCACCATGGAAAGTACCGAAACAAGAATCACAATCTGACGCCAAACTTCCTGCAGATCACCCAATGGCTGCACGACAAAGCGAATGAGCAATGCCAACCCTGCCACCTTTGGCACAGCCGCAAAGAATGCTGTTACTGGTGTCGGTGCCCCTTCATAGACATCAGGCGTCCACATATGGAACGGGACAGCTGAAATCTTAAAGCACAATCCTACAAGCACCAGCACAACACCTAATACCAGCGCTAGTGGAATATCAGCCGTTTCCGTAAAGATGGAGTAATGCTGTGCAATCACCGCAAAATTTGTTGTGCCGGTAAAACCGTAAATCAGTGAACAACCATATAACAATAAGCCAGAAGAGAGCGCCCCTAAGACAAAATATTTCAGTCCTGCTTCAGAAGAAAGCCGTGAACGACGATCCGAAGCCGCCAATACGTATAACGGTAAGCTCTGCAACTCCATCCCCATATATAGTGTCAGCAGATTATTCGCAGAAACCATCATCATCATCCCCAGCACGGAAAACAACATCAGGATTGGTTGTTCAAAAAAAGCACTATCCGTGCGGTATTCACGGCTGATCAGGAGCACCAGAATGCCCGAAAATAACATCAGGACTTTCACGTACTGAATAAAACCATCCGTACGGAATGCGCCATCCATGATAACCATCGTGATGTTGTTTTGCGCCATCAGGCCAAGCAGTGTGAGAAATAATATTCCTATTGATAAGCGTGTTATAATTGTAATGGATTCATGGCCACGGAATACACCAACCACTAACAAACCCAACGTTGATAGCGCAAGGAAAAGCTCTGGCAAAACAGGCAAATATTGTGTGTTTGTTAGCAAACCATCCATGAACTATAACCCCATTTGCATCTGGATAAAGGATATCGGTAATTCCAGCGGCTTCAGAATCAGCGATGGATATATCCCGATCAGCAGCACTAACAACACGATGGGTACAAAAAGCAATAACTCCCTACGACTGATATCCAGAACTGTTTTTAGTTCATCCCGCGTTATCTCGCCAAACATCACCCGCCAATACAGCCAGAGCATATACGCAGCGCCAAGAACCAACCCCGTTGCCAGCAAACCAGAAATGATGGTACTGCTCTTGAAGACACCCAATATCACCAGAAATTCCCCAACAAACCCACTGGTCCCCGGCAGCCCTACTCCCGCCATGACGAAGAACATGAAGATGGCAGCAAAACGCGGCATCCGCTCCGTTAAGCCGCCAAACTTTGCAATTTCTTTGGTGTGCAAACGATCATATAACACGCCAACACACAGGAACAACGCCGCAGAAACTAACCCGTGACTGATCATTTGGAAATAGGCTCCTTGTACAGCCTGTATATTGAAAGCAAATAGCCCTGCCGTCACCAGCCCCATATGCGCCACCGAAGAATACGCGATTAGCTTCTTCATATCCTTCTGCATCAGTGCCACAAAGGAGGTATAGACGACAGCCACGGCACTCAATAAAAATATCAGTGGTGCAAAATGTATAGACGCATCCGGCAACATTGGTAATGAAAAGCGCATGAAGCCATAGCCACCCAGCTTCAGCAATATCCCTGCCAGTATCACAGAGCCTGCCGTTGGCGCCTGTACGTGTGCATCGGGAAGCCAAGTATGCACCGGCCACATCGGCACCTTCACCGCGAAGGAAGCAAAGAACGCCAACCACAGCCACATCTGAATACGTGGCCCCAGCTGCGGTGCCAGCGCCATCAGCGCCGGAATGTCCGTTGTTCCCGCATAGAGATAGAGGTAGAGCAGTGCCAGCAGAAGCAAGACCGAACCAAGCAACGTATACAGGAAAAACTTAAACGCAGCATACACACGGTTTTCACCGCCCCAGATGCCGATAATCAGGAACATCGGAATCAACGAGCCTTCAAAGAATACATAAAAGAGTACAAAATCCAGTGCGGCGAATGTCCCGATTACAAAAGTTTCCAACAACAGAAACGCGATCATATATTCCCGCACCTGCGTTTTAATATTTCGCCAACTGGCCAGAATACAGATTGGCATCAGGAAGGTTGTTAGCAGAACCAGGTATAGAGAGATCGCATCCAGCCCTAAATGATAACCAATCTGATAACCTTCAAACCACTGCAAATGTTCCTCAAACTGAAATCCATACGCCACCGGATTAAATTGCCAGTATAAAATCAGTGAAAGCAGGAAGGTCGCCACTGTTACCCACAACGCAGCATTACGTGCATTAATAGAAGTGCGCTCGGCATCTTCGCCCTTGTGGATGAAAAGCAGGATAAACAGCGCTCCTACTAAAGGCAGGAAAACTGTCGCACTCAGAAAGGGAAAGCCCGTATCCATTATCCTCCCACAACCTGATATAAGAACCAGCTAAGCAAGCCGGTAATTGCTAAAATCATTACAAAGGCATAGTGATAAACAAATCCGCTTTGCACCCGTCGGAAAATTGCTCCCACTCCCTGACTTACCGCAGCAAAACCATTCGGCCCCAGCCCGTCAATCAGCCGTACATCGCCAAACTGCCATAGAAAGCTCCCCAGTCCGCGTGCCGGACGGACAAAAATCACATCATACAGTTCATCAAAATACCATTTATTCAGCATCGCATGATACAGCAACGCCAGATTACGCGCTGCACGCTTCGGTATGGAGGTAAACTGAATGTAGCATAACCAGGCCAGCGCCAGACCAAACATCCCTACCGCAAACGGTGACCACTTGACCCATCCTGGAACATGATGCGCGGCTTCCAGGACATTCTCCGCCCCGAGCATCACGATACTGCCATTCCAAAATGCCAGGTCAGCATGTACAATCCCCAGCCACTTCGCGGCAACCGCCCCGGCAAACACCGCTCCCAGTGAAAGCAGGAATAGCGGGATCGTCATCACTTTGGGAGATTCGTGCACATGGGATTGCACCTCTGCACTGGCACGGCTTTCACCATGGAATGTCAGGAAAATCAAACGCCAGGAGTAAAATGCTGTAAAGGTGGCGGCAATAATACCCATCCAGTAGGCAAACGCCCCGGCTTTATTGCCATGGTGCCCGGCTGCCCAGGTAGCTTCCAGGATCATATCCTTTGAGAAATAACCCGAAAGCAGTGGGAAACCCGTAATTGCCAGCGTACCAATCAGCATCATCGTGTAGGTAAAGGGAATCTTCTTCCACAGGCCGCCCATCTTTTGCATATCCTGCTCATTGGACATGGCGTGAATCACACTCCCCGCCCCCAGGAACAACAGTGCCTTGAAGAAGCCATGCGTCATCAGGTGGAATATCCCGGCCGAATAGGCGGAAACCCCACAAGCAAAGAACATATACCCCAGCTGGCTACAGGTGGAATAGGCAATCACTTTTTTAATATCATTCTGTGTCACCGCGACCGTTGCCGCAAACAGGCAGGTTGCCGCTCCCACAATCGTTACCAGCGTCAGCGCAACTGGCGCCAGTTCAAACAGCGGCGAACAACGCGCGACCAAAAACACCCCGGCGGTCACCATGGTTGCGGCATGAATCAATGCCGATACCGGTGTGGGGCCTTCCATCGCATCCGGAAGCCAGGTATGTAGGCCAAGCTGCGCCGATTTCCCCATACAGCCAATAAAGAGCAGAATGCAGATCAGTGTCAGCGCATGAATCTCCATTCCCCAGAAATGCAGGGATTTATCAGCCATATCCGCCGCACGGATGAACACTTCATCATAATTCAGCGTGCCAAACAGCAGGAAGATCGCCGCGATGCCAAGCATCAGCCCAAAATCCCCCACACGGTTGACCACAAAGGCCTTCATGGCCGCCGCATCTGCCGAGTATTTCTTATACCAGAAGCCAATCAGCAGGTACGAACACAGCCCCACCCCTTCCCAGCCAACAAACAGCTGCAGGAAATTATCCGCCGTCACCAGAATCAGCATGAAGAACGTAAACAGCGAGAGGTACGCCATAAACCGCTGGCGATGCTTATCGTGGCTCATATATCCCACGGAATAGAGATGAACGAGCGCCGAAACCCAGGTAACCACCACCAGCATTACCGCTGTTAGACTATCCACGCGCAGTTTCCACGCTACGGAAAGATCCCCCGCAGTGATCCATTCCAGCAGGAATACACTTTGCGGTTGCTGAGCAATCACTACCTTATGGAACATCACACCGGCCAGCACCGCTGAAAGCATGGTCAGGCTCGTGGTAATAAACTGCGCAAACGCCGGCGATACCCTACGGCAGAAAAGCCCCGCCCACAACGCAGCAATAAACGGCAGGAATACGATTGCAGCAGCCATCTTTATCCTTTCAGCTCATTTATTACATCGACTTCAATCGAGAGGCGATTCCGGAAGGTCACCACGATGATCGCCAGACCAATCGCAGCTTCTGCCGCAGCTACCGTCAGGATAAACACGGTGAAAACCTGCCCCATCAGATCATTCAGGTAGGCCGAGAAGGCCACAAAATTGATATTCACCGCCAATAACATTAATTCCACCGACATCAGGATCACGATTACATTCCGGCGGTTCAGGAAAATACCACAAATCCCCAGCGTAAAGAGCATTGCCGCTACCACCAGATAGTGCACCAGGCTAACATTGAGAAGCATCTCTTCCATCAGGCACCACTCCCCGGTTTAATTTTTACCAGACGTACCGTATCACGGGGCTTACGATGAATCTGCACATCCGCCGACTGCCGCTTCACTCCTTCGCGGTGACGCAATGTCAGCACGATTGCCCCAATCATCGCCACCAGCAGAATCAGTCCGGCGATCTGGAACGCCATAATATTATCGGTATACAGGATATTCCCCAGTGCCTCGGTATTTGTTACACTACCTTCTGATGCATGTGGGAGGCTGAATAATGTCACCTTGCGTATGGAGGCGTATACGGCAAAGCATAATTCTGTAAAGAGCACCAATGCCACCAGCACACCCACCGGCAGGTATTTCATATAGCCCTCTTTCATACGCGCAATATTGATATCCAGCATCATCACTACAAACAGGAATAAAACCGCAACGGCCCCCACATAAACGATCACCAGCAGCATCGCAATGAGTTCCGCCCCCAGCAGAACAAATAATCCTGCCGCACTAAAGAAGCCGAGGATCAAAAACAACACCGCATGCACCGGGTTCCGCGAGGAAACCACCATCACCCCGGAAAATACGGTGACAGCTGCAAACAGATAAAAGAATAATACCGGTAATGTCATAGCTTAACGATACCCCGCATCTGCTTCAATATTCGCTGCAATTTCACGTTCCCAACGTTCACCGTTCGCCAGCAGCTTGTCTTTATTATACAACAGCTCCGAACGGTCTTCGGCAGCGAACTCAAAATTCGGCCCTTCCACGATCGCATCCACCGGGCAAGCCTCCTGACAAAACCCGCAGTAAATACACTTCGTCATATCAATATCATAGCGCGTCGTACGGCGGCTGCCATCATCGCGCGGCTCAGCCTCGATCGTGATCGCCTGTGCCGGGCAAATCGCCTCGCATAATTTACAGGCAATGCAGCGCTCCTCCCCGTTCGGGTAGCGACGCAGCGCGTGCTCCCCACGGAAACGCGGACTAATCGGTCCCTTTTCGTAGGGATAATTGATCGTCACCTTTTTGCGGAACATGTATTTAAACGTCAGCATCATGCCGGAAACCAGTTCCGTCAATAGTAGTGAGCGCGCGGTTTTGTCCAGTAGTGGCATCTTACATCCCTCCCGGAAGTTTATCGAAGGCGACCAGGTACCCGGCCGTTAACACCACCCAAAGCAGCGAAAGCGGCAGAAACACCTTCCACCCCAGCCGCATCAGCTGGTCATAACGGTACCGCGGGAAGGTTGCCCGTACCCACAGGAAGCAGAACAGCAGGAAGCATACCTTCAGTGCAAACCAGACAATCCCCGGCACGGCATGGAACAACGGAATATCCAGCGGCGGCAACCACCCCCCCAGGAACAGGATCGTCGTCATGCCAGACATCAGCACCATGTTGGCATATTCCCCCAGGAAGAATAGCGCAAATGCCATAGAGGAATATTCCACGTTAAACCCGGCCACCAGCTCGGCCTCGGCCTCCGGCAGGTCGAACGGGTGACGGTTGGTTTCCGCCAGCACAGAGATAAAGAAGAGGATAAACATTGGGAACAGGCCAGAAAATACAAACCAGCCACCCTGCTGCGCCAGCACAATATCGGTCAGGTTCAGCGAACCGACGACCAGCAGCACGGTAATCACCACAAAGCCAATGGAGACTTCATAGGAAACCATCTGCGCCGCCGAGCGAATTGCCCCCAGGAACGCGTAATTCGAGTTACTCGCCCACCCGGCAATAATTACGCCGTAGACTCCCAGCGAGGAAATCGCAAAGAGATACAGCACGCCTACATTAATATCCGCAATCACTAATCCTTCGCCAAAGGGGATCACCGCCCAGCCAATCATCGCCAAGGTAAAAGTAATCACCGGGGCCAGCAGGAACAAAATCGGGTTCGCCCGGGTGGGAATCACCACCTCTTTCAGCATCAATTTTACACCGTCGGCAAAGGGCTGCAGCAGGCCAAAAGGCCCGGTGACATTCGGCCCACGGCGCAGCTGCATATAAGCAATCACCTTACGTTCGGCCAGTGTCAGCAGCGCCACAATCACCAGCAGCGGCACCACGATCAGCAGAATCTTGCCGACAATCCACAGCAGCGGGAGGAGATAGTGCAGCAAGATTTCCTGCATTACGCTGCCTCCTTCTTGCCTTTTTTGCCCGTCGCTTTGGCCAGGCTATCCACGCATTCAGCCATGGTGCGCGAGGCACGACTAATCGGGTCAGTCATATAGAAATTCTTCAGCGTTTCTTTGATGGGGGATTTCGCATCCATTTCCCCTTCCTTACCAAACGCTTCCCATTTTGCTGGCACGATCACATCAATTTCTGCAATAGTGGGGACAGCCTTTGCGATTTCGGCACGCACCGCATCCAGCGACGTGGCCGGGCGTTGCCCCAGCGCCTGCGCCAACAGTGCCAGAATTTCACGGTCATCCTTCGCCTCACCCGGCGGGAAGACAGCCCGCACTGCGCGTTGGGCACGACCTTCCAGGTTGACATAGGTCGCATCTTTTTCAGTATAGGCGGCACCGGGCAAAATTACATCCGCCGCATGGGCACCGGCATCGCCATGATGCCCCTGATACACCACAAACGCATCGGCCAGCGGCTTCATATCAATCTCATCCGCTCCCAGCAGGAACACCGATTCGATCGTGCCGCGCTTGGCCGCCGCCAGAATACCGGCGACATCCTTGCCCTTACTGGCCGGCACAAAGCCAATCTCCAGCCCACCCACGCGAGAAGCCACCTTATGCAGGACATTGTACCCGTTCCATTCCTTGGTCACGACACCGTATTTTTCACACAGCGTGTACAATTTCTGCTGAATTGCCGCGGCATCCGGGCGTGTCAGCACACCATAGCCCACGATAATCATGGGCTGTTTGGCATCGGCCAGCACTTTGGAGAATTCCGATTTTCCGGAAATAATATCATCTATAATATCAATATTATTTCCTAGATTATTAATGTTATAGGTTAAATCTATTTCCGGACCAATCACACCCACCGGAAACGCCCCCATCCGCGAACGCTTGCGTAGACGCGCATTGACCAGTGGTGCTTCCAGACGTGGATTCGTTCCTATAATCAGGCAGGCATCAGCCTGCTCGATCCCGGCAATCGTGGTATTAAACAGGTGCGCGGCACGCACTTTCCCCTCCAGCGCCACACCATCCTGACGGCAATCCAGATGCGGGCTACCGATTTCTTTCATCACCTGCTTCAACATCCACATGGATTCCAGATCAGCCAGATCACCAGCAATGGCGGCAATCTTCGTCGGCTCCAGATCCTTCCAGCGGGCGGCAATCGTGCTGATCGCCTCGTCCCAGCTAACAGGCTGCAGCTTGCCAGCTTTCCGCACATACGGGCGATCCAGACGCTGCGCTTTCAGGCCATCACAGGCGAAACGCGTCTTATCGGAAATCCATTCCTCATTGATCTCTTCGTTCAGGCGTGGCAGAACGCGCATCACCTCGCGGCCACGGCTATCCACGCGAATATTACAGCCAACAGCGTCCAGCACATCTATCGTTTCCGTTTTGCGCAGTTCCCAACTCCGCGCCGTAAAGGCATAGGGCTTAGACGTCAGTGCCCCCACCGGGCAGAGATCAATCACGTTGCCGGAAAGCTCCGAGGTAACGGCCTGCTCCAAATAGGTGGTGATTTCCATATGCTCACCGCGACCCACCGCGCCAATTTCTTCCACCCCGGCAATCTCCTCCGAGAAACGGACACAGCGCGTACAATGGATGCAACGCGTCATCTGTGTTTTAATGAGCGGCCCCATGTTCTTTTCTTTAACCGCGCGTTTATTTTCATGGAAGCGGTTGCTGCCACGGCCATAGGCCATCGCCTGATCCTGCAAATCACACTCCCCGCCCTGATCGCAAATCGGGCAATCCAGCGGGTGGTTAATCAGCAGGAACTCCATTACGCCTTCGCGTGCCTTCTTCACCATCGGCGAATCGGTATGCACCACCATGCCTTCGGCCGCCGGCATCGCGCAGGATGCCGCAGGCTTGGGTGGCCCGCCTTCAATCTGCACCAGACACATACGGCAGTTCCCGGCAATTTTCAGCCGGTCGTGATAGCAGAAACGCGGGATTTCAATGCCCACCTGCTCACACGCCTGCAATACCGTAACACCCTTCGGTGCAGTGACTTCCTGCCCGTTAATCGTGAGTTTAATGGTATTTTGCTCGCTCATCTAAATAATTTCCCCGGTCGGCCAGCTTCAACTTGCATCGTACCAAGTTGTATACTTGGACACACACCCTTTAACGCTCTCATTGAGGCAGCCGAAAGCACTAACTGATACCCACTGTCCTTATTAACTTTCTCTATTCGCCTAATTACAATCTTCTTACCTTGATTCAAATGTTGGTTAATAGTTGTAGCAACCACCTTAAGCATATCTTCCTCACTGAAGATTGGTGATTTATACGATGTATCACCTGTATCATCTAAATCAAGGTTAGCCTGAAATTCCCACTTAGTATTACTAAGTACGTGCGCGTTACCATCTCCTTTACCAAAACGTTGTAATGCCTCTGAGATATACCTCTGCATATCCCCACTCTTATAGAGATAGGCAAGGCTTTCTGGAAAATATTCATACCCCACACTCACGCCGCCCTCTGCTTCTGATGTTGTTCAATGCGCGCTTCAATTTCCTCGCGGAAATGCCGGATCAGCCCCTGGATCGGCCAGGCGGCGGCATCGCCCAGCGCACATATCGTATGGCCTTCAATCTGCGTGGTCACTTCCAGCAGGTCGTCAATTTCATGTTTCTCCGCCTCACCCTTCACCAGACGTTGCATCACGCGCCACATCCAGCCAGTACCTTCACGACACGGGGTACATTGCCCACAGGATTCGTGCATATAGAAATGGCTCAGGCGGCAAATCGCCTCAATCACGTCTGTGGATTTATCCATCACGATCACCGCCGCCGTCCCCAGACCCGATTTGACTTCACGTAAGCTATCAAAATCCATGGTAATAGAGTCACAGATCGATTTTGGCAGAAGCGGCACGGAAGACCCGCCTGGGATCACCGCCAGCAGATTGTCCCAGCCGCCACGCACACCACCGGCATGCTTATTGATCAGCTCATGTAAGGTAATCCCCATCTCTTCTTCCACATTGCATGGATTATTCACATGCCCGGAGATAGAGAAAATTTTTGTACCGGTATTGTTTGGCTTGCCCAGCCCGGTAAACCACTTGGCCCCGCGACGCAGAATGGTGGGGACAACGGCAATGGTCTCTACATTATTCACCGTGGTTGGGCAACCATACAGCCCGGCATTTGCCGGAAACGGCGGCTTCAGGCGCGGCTGACCTTTGTTCCCTTCCAGGCTTTCCAGCATCGCGGTTTCTTCCCCACAGATATAGGCACCAGCCCCACGATGCAGGTAGATATCAAAGTCATAGCCGGAACCACAGGCATCCTTACCCAACAGCCCCGCTTTATAAGCCTCATCAATGGCTTTCTGGATGGCAGAGGCTTCGTAATAATACTCACCGCGAATATAGATATAGGCCGCCACGGCATTCATCGCATAGCCGGCGATCAGCGCACCCTCCAACAACTTATGCGGTTCGTTACGCAGGATTTCACGGTCTTTACACGTCCCCGGCTCGCTTTCGTCAGCATTCACCACCAGATAAGATGGCTTGCCCGGAATCCGCTCCCTCGGCATGAAGGACCATTTCATCCCCGTGGAAAACCCTGCCCCGCCGCGGCCACGCAGACCGGACTCTTTCACCTGTTCAATCAACCAGGCGCGCTCTTTGCCCAGCAACTCCTGCGTATTATTCCAGTCCCCACGCTTCTTAGCGGAAGCGAGGTCTGCCCCTTGCAGGCCATAAAGATTCACGAAAATGCGATCTTTATCCTTGAGCATTACTCATTCTCCTCATCCAGCGACTGTAGCGTTGTCAGCCCATCCATCGGCGCGGAGCAATAGCGCCCGGCCTGCGAGCCCACCTTCACTTCGCGCTCTGCCTGCAAGTCATCTATCAGGCGCTCCATACGCTGCGCGTTCAGGTCTTCGTAATAATCATCATTAATCTGCACCATTGGCGCATTAGCACACGCTCCCAGACATTCCACTTCCACCAGCGTAAACTGGCCGTCCTTAGTGGTTTCCTTCAGCCCAATGCCCAGCTTGCGTTTGCACGTCTCGGTAATTTCATCGGAACCACGCAGCCAGCATGGCGTAGTACGGCACACCTGAATAAAGTGTTTTCCCACCGGCTTCAGATTGAACATGCTATAGAAACTAGCCACTTCATACACGCGAATATACGGCTCATTCACCACTTCGGCCACGTGCTCGATCGCCGGAATAGATAGCCAGCCACCATTCTGGCGCTGCGCCAGATCCAGCAGCGGAATCGTGCCGCTTTTCTGGCGCCCTGCCGGGTATTTTGCCAGAATCTGCTTCACGCGCTTTTTATTTTCAGCATTAAAGCTGAATGTTTCTTTTTCTTTGGTAGCGGTCATCGATCCACTTCTCCAAACACAATATCCTGTGAGCCGAGCACGGCCACAACGTCGGCCAGCATATGACCGCGCGACATAAAATCAAGCCCCTGCAAATGTGGGAATCCCGGAGCGCGCACACGGCAGCGATAGGGCTTATTGCTACCATCTGCCACCAGATAAATACCGAATTCGCCCTTGGGCGCTTCCACTGCTGCATAGACCTCACCCGCCTTCACATGGAAACCTTCGGTATAAAGTTTAAAGTGATGGATTAACGCCTCCATCGAGGTTTTCATTTCGGCTCGTGGTGGTGGTGCGACTTTACGATCCAATGTTTGCACGGCACCAGACGGCATATTTTCCAAGCATTGCCGAATAATGCGTATGGATTCATACATTTCCAGCACACGAATGAGGTAACGATCGTAGCAATCCCCATTCCTGCCGACTGGGATATCAAAATCCATATCTTCGTAGACGGCATAAGGCTGTGACTTACGCAAATCCCAAGCAATGCCGCTGGCGCGCAGCATCGGGCCGGAGAAGCCCCAATCCTGTGCCTGTGTACTGCTTACCACCCCAATATCCACCGTGCGCTGTTTGAAAATGCGATTCTCCGTCAGCAAGTCTTCCGTATCCGCCAGCATTTTGGGAAATGTTTCCACAAATTTTGCAATATCTTCTAACAACCCACCCGGCAGATCACGCGCTACGCCACCCGGACGATAATACGCCGCATGCATCCGTGAACCGGACACCCGTTCATAAAACTCGATAATCCGCTCACGCTCCTCAAACAGCCAGAGCAGCGGCGTCGTGGCCCCCACATCAATGGCAAAGGTTGTGATATTCAGGATGTGGTTCAGAATCCGTGTCAGCTCATCAAACATGACACGGATATACTGCGCCCGCAGTGGCACCTCACAGCCCAGCAACGCTTCCACCGCCAAGCAGTACGCGTGTTCCTGCACCATCGGCGATACATAATCCAGCCGATCCAGATACGGCAGCGCCTGCAAATACGTTCGGTACTCCATTAATTTTTCCGTACCACGGTGCAGCAACCCGATATGCGGATCGGCACGCTCCACTACTTCACCATCCATCTCCAGAATCAGACGCAGCACCCCGTGTGCCGCAGGATGCTGCGGCCCGAAATTCAACGTCATGTTCTTTATAGAGACTTCCGTCATGGCTACATACTATCCCGTAACTCGCGGCTGAATACCGCTGCTGCCCGTAATCACACTTAACGTCATGCCAATAACATCCAGTGCAATCATTACACGAACCACGTAGCCCAGTATTTTCCAGTTGGTATTAAAGGCACAGCGCCACAGTGCTACCCAAATCCATATCTTATAGGGAAGAATCACAAAATTAATGATACGGCCCGGCACGTATTCCGCTCCAAATAGCGTGAGCACCAATATCCCGGCCAGGAAGCCAATAACAAGCCCCACCACCACACCATAAATCCAGAACACCTTCCACAGGCGCTCCTGACCATTCCATGCACGCGAAAGTGCGCCTTTTACCGTCGTACCCTGCTCTGCCATATTAGCCCTCCTTCGTGGCTTTCTCATCGCCCGGCAACCTATAATCTGTCCCTTCCCAAGGGCTCAGGAAATCAAAACTGCGGAACTCCTGCCGCAGCACCACCGGCTCATAGACCACGCGTTTCTTTTCAATATCGTAACGCACTTCCTTATATCCCGTTTGGGGGAAATCCTTGCGCTGCGGATGGCCTTCAAAGCCATAATCCGTGAGAATACGGCGCAGATCCGGGTTGCCACTGAAGCGCACCCCATACATATCAAATACTTCGCGCTCAAACCATCCCGCCGCACTATAGATACCCGTTGCTGAGGGTACTTCTTCGCCATCGGCCACCTGCACTTTCACGCGGATACGGCGATTATGTTTGAGACTCAGCAAGTTATAAACCACTTCAAAGCGTTTCTTCTGCTCCGGGTAATCCACCCCACAAATATCCGTTAACACCTTGAACATGCACGCCCCGTCATCCCGGAGGAATAACAGAAGGCGTAAAACCCTATCGGGCGTGGATTGCAGGGAAACCGTATCTTTGTGCGTAACGATTTCTGTTTTCAGGTCGTCCGGCAATGCCTTGCCATAATATTCTGCCAATGCAGCAATGGTTTCCTGCCGCATCATACCTGCACCCGCTTAATGGTGGTTTCTCCGCCCCGGCGAATTTTTTTCTGTAATTGCAGCACGCCATATAGCAGCGCTTCCGCCGTGGGGGGGCAACCCGGCACATACACATCCACCGGCACAATACGGTCACACCCGCGCACCACGGAATAGGAATAATGGTAATAGCCTCCGCCATTGGCGCAGCTCCCCATGGATATCACCCAGCGCGGTTCGGCCATCTGATCATAGACCTTCCGCAATGCCGGCGCCATTTTGTTGGTCAGCGTTCCTGCCACAATCATCACGTCCGACTGACGCGGGCTAGGACGGAACAGCAGCCCAAACCGGTCCATATCATAGCGGCTGGCGGCTGCCTGCATCATTTCCACGGCACAACAGGCCAGACCAAACGTCATCGGCCATAGCGAACCACTACGCGCCCAGTTGGCCAGCTTATCAAATGACGCAACAACAAAGCCTTTATTGCTGATTTCCTCGCTCACCAGCCCCAGCAGCGCATCCTGTTCCACGCCCTTTGGCAATGGCTGGGTGAGATCAATACGGCTGAGGTCTATTCCCATTCCAGCGCCCCTTTCCGCCATTCATAGATGAAGCCCACCGTGAGCACCCCCAAAAACAGCATCATCGACCAGAAACCCACCATCCCGATATTCCCCAATGAAACCGCCCACGGGAAGAGGAATGCAATTTCCAGATCGAAAATAATAAAGAGAATCGAGACAAGGTAAAACCGTACATCAAATGGCTTTCGGGAGTCTTCAAACGGGTCAAACCCACACTCATAGGAGGAAAGCTTTTCTGTATCCGGCTTGTGCATCGCCAGGATAGCGGGGATAATCAACATCACCAATGCAAGACCAAAAGCAATGCCGAGAAATACAATAATAGGAAAATACGCGGTTAAGTATGCTTCCATGGAACCTGTTATTAATAGCTGGCTTTAGCGCTGTGCCATGTCTAACCGATCCCACTCGTATGTCAACGGTTTTCCAGATACGATGCGTATTTTTTAGGCGTGTTGTGGCAAGCCAAACTTTACACCACCCATCAACCACACTGGACTACTATACACCGATCTAGCTCACCTTATTTTATTTTTGCAATACTCTGTATAATAAAAAGACACCATAGAATTGCATTTTAAGCAAATCGCTGTAGCATTTACTTCTTGCGCAAGGGACTGGCCAAATGGATAAAAGTATATGAAGAAGATAGAGTCGCAATTATGGGGCGTATTGGCACTTATTGCGTTACCCTTTTACTTTATAAGCACAGCTGTAGAATCATTTGGCGGACTAACTATAATTTCTACATTCCTTTTGATTGTGGCGGCTATATTTCTATATACCACCTTATGCGATACCCGGAGAAAAAAAGAATTAACACTGAAATACAACGATGCTGAAATCGTTGAAAACATTATGCGTAAGCGCTTCTGGCAAGGACAAACCTCAGAACAGCTGGAAGATGCATTAGGAAAGCCCATAGATATTGACGAGAGCGTTTTAAGAACAAAGACAAAAGAAATATGGAAGTATCGCCACAAAGGAGGAAATCGCTATGGTATACGTATAATTTTAGAAAACAAACAGGTTATCGGGTGGGATATTAAAGATTAAAAGGATTGATTCAGAAAATGCCAAGGCGTTTTCTTCACCCTCCGGGCGGCTCGTATACTCGCCGTCCAAAATGCCGTTGGCATTTTGTCGTCAGCTCTGCCCCCATAAAATAAAAGGCCCCTGAAGTGGCCCTTTATTTTAAATGGTGGAGGGAGAAGGATTCGAACCTTCGTAGACTTACGTCGGCAGATTTACAGTCTGCTGCCATTGACCGCTCGGCCATCCCTCCACACGGAGCTTTCACCCGGTACAGACCCTTTCGGGTAATCTCGGGCGCGCATGTTATAACCAATCCTTCCCGCCGTTGCAATCAATTGCTTGCAAAGAATGTGTATTCCGCCTAAAGACCCAGCATGAAACACAGTAAACGCTCCCGCCCCCATCATGGCAAACACGAAAAACGCCCGGCGCCCAAACACCAGAACAAAAACACCAACCAGCTCTGGCTCTATGGAAAACACCCGGTATTGGCCGCACTGGCCAACCCGGCGCGCAAAATAAAACGCCTCTGTGCAGCCTCCCAGTCACGGGAGCTATTGCCAGCATCTCTGCAACACCCGGTGGAAGAAATGAGCACGCACGAAATTGCCCAGCTCCTGCCTGAGGGCGCCGTGCATCAGGGGCTGGCCCTGCTGACAGCGCCACTCCCCGGCCCATCACTGGAGGCTATCCTGGCCCCGGAAGGCCAGCCACAAACGCTGCTGATACTGGATCAGGTCACCGATCCGCACAATGTGGGGGCGATTCTGCGTACCGCCGCCGCGTTTGGCGTAGCCGCCGTTATCCAGCCGCAGGATCATGCCGCCCAGGAATCCGGCGTACTCGCCAAATCCGCCTCCGGCGCGCTGGAGCGCGTGCCACTGGTACGTGTAACGAATCTCTCCGCCACGCTGGAACAGCTTAAAAAGGCGGACTTCTGGTGTATTGGCATGGATGGCGAAGCCGAGCAAACACTGGAGCAGCTTCCGCGTTATGCCCGCAAAGTGATAGTGATGGGTGCGGAGGGCAAAGGGCTGCGCCGCCTGACGCGCGAACATTGCGACTTGCTGGCCGCCATCCCCATGACGCGCGCCGTAGAAAGCCTCAATGTTTCCAATGCCGCCGCCATCGCGCTTTATGCATTGCGTGACTAGGTCCTGTTGATATTTAGAAGGGGATTAGGACCTTAGGCTTGCACATCACGCCGCAAGATATTATAAACCGCATCCAACAATATCTTATGTGCCGGGTTAGCTCAGCTGGTAGAGCAGTTGATTTGTAATCATCAGGTCAGGAGTTCGAGTCCCCTACCCGGCACCATTCTCAATAGCATCCCTTGTGGTGCTTGCTTACCCAAGATTCTCAAGGTTCAAAATTCGGTGATCTGAAAGCGGGGATTTTCCTAATGCGTTGCTATACAACGGTTTTTCTGGTTCTAGTCCTCTTGGAGTTCGCGCCGTTTTTTGTCATCGTACATATCGCTAAAAAGCTCAAAAAGGCCGATGAGACGACGGGTGGCATCGACTGCTTCCTCCTCCGATAGCTGGCCATTGTGGTCGTCCTGAATCTGCTGCTTCAGTGACTCGAAGATTTCGTCTTTTGAGCGGGTGTCATTTTGAACGAAGTCGATGATTTCGTTAATTTTCTGCTGTTTCATCTCGTCTATTCCATTAGCCTGAACCAATCTCTAAGGCTCATATGGAGTCGCGTTACTTCATCTTCTGCTAAAGGTGAACAATGGGCAATCGGCCCTCTGAGGGTGTTAAGCATTGTCATAACGTTTCTAACTGCATCTCTATTAGAGAACATATCACTAAACGACTCGTCCCAGTTTTTATTGATTATCGTGTTAAGCTCGCCGAAGTTTGTGTAATCGAGAAGATCATATGATCTCGGCGTAACGCCACGCCCCAATTCCTCTTCGTGTCTTTTTTTTGCTTCAGTTTTAACCTGCTCCGGTATTTTTTCTTCCCACCAATTCTCTCCAAATTCCTGGAGTCTATCACGAATGATGCCTCTTATCGATTTCTCTAAACAGTAAAATATTTCATAATGCTGCGCCATTTGAGCAGCTTCATTGCGAATTGCAGCTTCAAATTGAGGGTAGTATTTCTCATCTCTGTCTTCTTGCCCAGCACCCTTGCGTAAATCAATGTTGTACTCACGTTCAATTTTATCAAGCCCAACTTCGGTAAGCATGTTTGCCATACCAAAGTTGCGAATAATATCTTGATGATGTTTGCTCATTTAATCCCCCAAAAGATTTTCTTTTAGACTTTTGAATATAGCATCAAACACTTCAGAATCTTTTGAGGCGGGAAGGTTCAGGTTAATTGTATAGGATAGGTTCATTCCTCTATTTCTATTTTCTGAAGGTTGAGGTTGTTGTGGTATGTGCTGACTTGGTAGTTTCACTTCAGGTTTATCCTCTGCTGAGGTTGTAGCATGCTCCGTTTCTGTAATATCGAAGTCTGCGTAATCTTTTAATGCTTCAAATGTTCCCACAATAGCTTTTACCGTGCTGTTAGTTTTGTCGAAGCCCGTAACTTGAATAACAGCATCTTTCAGTTTTGATTTCTCTAATTCGTGTGCGTATTCGTTTATTTTATACAATGGCGCATAACCTATTTTAATAGCTTCGGCCATCGCTTGACCCCTAAATGAATCATTACGAAACTTTTTATATAGCTCTGTAGGAGTACCATCTGACTGAAGAAAATCTATTTTCTTCAGTAACGGGATAAAAGGCCTAGCGCTACCGCTACCATAACCAATGACAGTGGATTGAAAGTCTTGTGTATATTTTGGTGGTGTTTGCGCTTCTATTATCTTATTCAGGATTTTGAAAACTAGTCCATACGAGTTTATAAACGGTAGTTTTTCTGACATTTGTGGGGTTCCTATCTTTCAGCTTTGGCGGCAAGAGTCCACAAGTATATGGTAACTAACTTTTAATTTTCAAGGGGCTGATTAATATTTGTAATATGGCATCGGCATGGATAATATTATCACACGCATGTCCCCAGAGGTTCTAATAACGTTCACCAGGGGGCACCATCACCACCTGCTCTCTTGCCCCTTTACGTGCATTCCATTATCCTCCTCCTATGCCGCAGATACTTTCCATGCCCAGTCATCGCATATGGGTGAAGTTTATCCTGCTTTGCCTGTTGCTGATGGGGTACTTCGCTTACCTGAGCTATGAATATAACATCCTCACCGGCGGAGTAACGGCAGCGCTCACCTGGAGTTTCTTTGTACTCTGTACCCCTATTGCCGATGCCGGGTTTCTTTTGGATTTTCCACTCCGGCTATTATTTGGCGTCCGTATGGTACTTTCAGAGATTGTTGTATGGATACTGGCTATCTCTCTGAATATATATGCGTATTTTGATGCAGATACATATTATCGTACCACCGCTCTCACCCGGGTGTTCTACCATATTCTAAGCACCCCCATCCCCTATTGGTCGGTGATATTCCTTTCGGCCATTGGTACTTTTTTATCTGTGCGTTTTGGAGATGAACTATTGGATGTCGTCCATCATCACGAACGGGATTTTTTCCATTCGCATAAACTAAAGTACTATCTGATTATTACAGTCTTTTTTGGCTTGCTCGTACTGACTTATTACAAACTGATCGCCTCACTGAATATCAGCATCCTCCTTTAAAGACATACGTAATGCATTTGGAGCATGACTTTTATACATAAATGCCTTACACCTCATAGCTATGAAACACGTAGTGTTATACGTACTGCTAGCAGGTATAATTTCATCTTGTACGGTGGTTGGCCCACCAATTGAGCAGCGCTATCTGGACTGGCGTGATAAGTGCCTGAGTTTTGGTTATCAGTTAAATGACCCGCAAATTGAACATTGCATTGAACTGCAGGAGAAAGAATATCGCAACAAAATGATTCCGTGGTATTGATAGCACTTTAATTTCGCTATAGTGCTAATTTCTCTGCAAATTTCCCGCCCTTGAGCTTTTCCATGTAGGCTTTTAGTTCGTGTTGTATCATCCCGCTCAACATATAGAGTCCCACCAGATTAGGGATCGCCATCCCCAGGATCAGTAAATCCGAGAAATCCAGCACAATCCCAAAATTGATAATCCCGCCGAAAAACGTCGCAGTAATAAAGATGATATGGTAAATCCCCACCGTACGGCGGCTAAAGAGATACGCCCAGGCTCGCTCTCCATAATAACTCCAGGTAATCATTGTGGAATAGGCAAAGAGTACGATGGCAATGGAAAGCACTATGGGGAACCAGTCCGACACCGTGGCAAAGGCCGCACTGGTCATCATCACGCCACCCTCCAGTTCCGGGTCCTTATAGGCACCCGTAACCGTAATAATCAGGCCCGTCATAAAGCAAATCACCACCGTATCAATAAATGGCTCCAGCAATGCCACACAGCCCTCGCGCACCGGCTCAGCCGTACGGGCCGCCGCGTGGGCAATTGGTGCAGAGCCAAGTCCGGCTTCGTTAGAAAACGCGGCACGGCGAATTCCTGCCACCAGTGCCCCCACCAGGCCCCCGCCTACTGCTTCCCCGGTAAAGGCATCCCTGAACATGAAGCTCACTGCCTCCGGAATCATAGAAGCATTCACCGCCAGAATGATCACTCCGCCCCCCAGATACAGCACTGCCATCAGGGGCACAATCGTCTGCGCCACATTGGCGATACGGCGAATACCACCAAGTAATACGATCCCTACACTCACCGCAATGGCGAAAGCGATCAGCCGGTCAATATCCGTTAGAGCCGGGAACGTCCCCTTCAAAGATGCGACAGCCTGATTCGCCTGAAACATATTCCCACCGCCGAGACTACCACCAATACAGAAGATAGCAAAAACAACTCCCAGCACTTTACCCAGCCGTGGAAAACCAATCTCCGACAGGCCTTCTCGCAGGTAGTGGAATGCGCCACCCGAGACTTTGCCGTTTTCATCAATTTTCCGGTATTTCTGTCCTAGCGTCACCTCGGCAAACTTGGTGGACATCCCGAAAAAGCCCCCAATCACCATCCAGATCACCGCGCCAGGGCCACCCATCCCTACTGCTACCGCTACACCAGCAATGTTTCCTAACCCTACTGTCGCGGAAACCGCTGCAGCCAGCGCCTGGAAGTGTGAAATCTGCCCCGGATCCGTCTCAGAGGAGAATTTCCCCTGTACCACGGCCACGGCATGTCGGAATAAACGAATATTAATGAATCCTAACCACAGGGTGAAAAAAACCCCTCCTATCAGCAGCCAAAGCACCAGGAATGGAAACCCCATGATGGGATAGAATAATATCCCTGCCAGCCACTCCACCACCGCAGAGAAGAAACTCTCTGCTCCGGAAATTAAGATTGATGCCACTTTCTCAGTAAATGGCTGTGGTTTTAACACTGGGCCAATCATTGGTTCTGTTGCCAGCACCGGCCCAGCGAATAAGAAGCACAATACACTATATATACTGCATATACTGCATATCACTCCTCGACCTGCTGCCTGCGCCCGCATTACACGGGATACAATGCCCTGCCATAAATATACCATCCGTGAAATTCTCCCAAAAAATGACTGTTCGTCCCGATAGTTATCCCCTATTCCATAGTAAGTCAAACCCGCCACCCAATCTGGCAGGCAATCCACTATAATTACACTCGGCAGCCATGCCACAACAACACATGCGCAAAGCCCCCAAATAGCCTAAAAATTCGCTTGACTCCACCACCCCCCATCAGTAGTATGCGCGCCTATTTCGCAGGAGTTGCGCGGATTTTGCGTGCGCAATGCAATGCTAACATACTGGTACACAAGGATTATATAATGCCGACAATTAACCAGCTGGTGCGCAAGCCCCGCCAGAAGCAAGAAAAGAAAAATAAAGTGCCTGCCATGCAGGCTTGCCCGCAGAAACGTGGGGTATGTACCCGTGTGTACACCACCACCCCGAAAAAGCCAAACTCCGCGCTGCGTAAGGTGGCTCGTATCCGCCTGACAAACGGCTACGAAGTGACGGGCTATATTCCGGGTGAAGGCCACAACCTTCAGGAACACTCCGTAGTGATGATCCGCGGTGGTCGTGTGAAGGATCTTCCGGGTGTGCGTTATCATATTATTCGCGGAACGCTGGATACCCAGGGTGTTAAAGATCGCCATAAGAACCGTTCGAAATACGGCACGAAGCGTCCGAAATAGCAGAGAAATAAGGAGATACCATGTCACGTCGCCGCAGAGCAATTAAACGTAAACTTTTACCGGATGCCCGTTATGGAAATATTACCATTGCGCGCTTCATGAACGCGATCATGACGCAGGGTAAAAAATCCGTGGCAGAAAAAATTGTATACACGGCGCTGGAAAATATTCGCAAGAAAGTCAAAGAAGACCCAATCAAGGTTTTTGAAGATGCCCTGGAAAATGTTCGCCCGTTGGTAGAAGTACGTTCCCGCCGTGTGGGTGGTGCGACCTACCAGGTGCCAACAGAAGTCCGTCATGATCGTAGCATGGCGCTTTCTATGCGCTGGCTGATTATTGCAGCACGTAAGCGCGGTGAAAACTCCATGGCTGAAAAGCTCACCGGTGAACTGCTGGATGCCTTTAACAACCGCGGCACCGCAGTCAAGAAGCGCGAAGATACCCATAAGATGGCCGAAGCCAACAAGGCATTCAGCCATTACCGCTGGTAATAACTTAACCGATTGAAAACGAGAATTTATGGCACGGCAAACTCCCATTGAACGGTATCGCAACATCGGCATCATGGCACACATCGATGCTGGCAAAACCACCACAACGGAGCGTATCCTGTACTACACGGGAAAGTCCCATAAGATTGGTGAAGTGCACGAAGGTGCGGCGACCATGGACTGGATGGAGCAAGAGCAAGAGCGTGGGATTACCATTACCTCTGCGGCCACGACCTGCTTCTGGAAAGGTCCGCAGGATGGACAGACCTACCGTATTAATATCATCGATACTCCAGGACACGTGGACTTCACGATTGAAGTAGAGCGTAGCCTGCGTGTGCTGGATGGTGCCGTGGCCGTCTTTGACGGTGTGGCCGGTGTAGAGCCTCAATCCGAAACCGTATGGCGTCAGGCCGATAAATACGGTGTTCCACGTATGTGCTTTGTGAATAAGCTGGATCGTACTGGTGCCGATTTTTACCGTTGTGTGGATATGATCGTGGATCGCTTGGGTGCCACTCCGCTGGTTACACAACTCCCCATTGGTGCAGAAGACCAGTTTGAGGGTGTGGTAGATCTGATCGCGATGAAAGCCGTGATCTGGGAAACAGAGAGCCTTGGAGCAAAATATAATATTGTCGATATCCCGGCCGATCTGAAGGAGAAAGCACAAAAGTATCGCGAATCTCTGGTTGAAACTGCGCTAGAAGCCGACGATGATCTTCTGGAGGCCTATCTGGGTGGCCAGGAGCCAACGACTGAGCAGCTAATTTCCTGTATCCGTAAAGGGACGGTAAGCAATACGTTTGTACCAGTACTGTGTGGTACAGCATTTAAAAACAAAGGTGTTCAACCGCTACTGGATGCCGTTATCAACTTCCTCCCCTCCCCGCTGGATGTACCCGCCATGAAGGGCGTTAAAATGGATAGTGATGAAGAAATAAGCCGTAAGGCAGATGACTCTGAGCCGTTTTCCGCGTTAGCATTTAAAGTGATGACCGATCCGTTCGTGGGCTCACTGACATTCGCACGTATTTACTCCGGTGTACTGAATTCAGGTACAGGTGTACTGAATTCCGTGAAGGACAAAAAAGAACGTATCGGCCGCATGCTTCTGATGCATGCCAATACCCGTGAAGATATCAAAGAAGCCACTGCGGGGGATATTGTAGCCATTGCAGGTCTTAAAGATACCACCACCGGGGATACGCTGTGCGATCCGGAAAAACCGGTTGTACTGGAACGTATGGAATTCCCTGAGCCGGTAATTGAGGTCGCTATTGAGCCCAAAACAGCTGCCGACCAAGAAAAAATGTCGATGGCAATTAATCGCCTGGTGTCAGAGGATCCTTCACTACGTGTTTCCACGGATGAAGAAAGCGGCCAGACCGTGTTGAAAGGTATGGGAGAGCTACACCTTGAAATTATCGTGGACCGTATGCGTCGCGAATTTAATGTAGAAGCCAATATCGGCGCACCGCAGGTAGCCTACCGCGAAACTATCACCGTCCCGGCTGATGTGGATTACACTCATAAGAAGCAAACGGGTGGTGCCGGTCAGTTTGCCCGTGTGAAGATCAAATTCGAACCGCTGGAAGCCGGTGCTGGTTATCAGTTTGAAAATACCGTCGTGGGTGGTAACGTGCCAAAAGAATATATCCCTGCTGTGGATAAAGGGATTCAGATGATGAAGGAAACTGGTATTCTGGCTGGTTATCCTACCATTGATTTTAAAGCTACTCTGTATGATGGCGCGTACCACGATGTAGACTCCAGCTCTATGGCATTTGAAGTAGCAGCCAAAGCTGCCTTTAAGGAAGGGATCAGCAAAGCACAACCCAAGATTCTGGAACCGATTATGTCGGTTGAGGCGGTAACGCCGGAAGAATATATGGGTGATATTATTGGTGACCTGAACAGCCGTCGTGGCCAGATTGAGGGCATGGAAGATCGTGGTAACGCCAAGGTGATTACCGCCAAGGTGCCACTGGCAACCATGTTCGGTTATGTGAACACGCTGCGTTCCCTCTCCCAGGGTCGTGCCCAGTTCACCATGCAGTTTGCCCATTATGAGCAAGTGCCAAATAATGTGGCTGAAGAGATCAAGGCCAAGGTGGCGTAACACTATAATATATAGAGAAAATTAGAAGGAGTAACCCATGTCTAAGGCGAAATTTGAGCGTACGAAGCCTCACTGTAATATTGGTACGATTGGTCACGTTGACCATGGGAAGACGAGTTTGACGGCGGCGATTACGACGACGCTGGCGAAGAGTGGTAAGGCGGAAGCGCGTGCGTATGATCAGATTGACGCGGCGCCGGAAGAGAAGGCGCGTGGGATTACGATTGCAACGGCGCACGTGGAATATGAGACGGATAAGCGTCACTATGCGCACGTGGACTGCCCGGGACACGCGGACTATGTGAAGAACATGATCACCGGTGCGGCACAGATGGATGGGGCGATTCTGGTGGTATCGGCGGCCGATGGCCCGATGCCGCAGACGCGTGAGCACATCCTGCTGGCCCGTCAGGTGGGCGTACCGGCGATGGTGGTGTTCATGAACAAGGTGGATCAGGTGGATGATCCGGAACTGTTGGAACTGGTGGAAATGGAAGTGCGCGAGCTGCTGTCTTCCTATGATTTCCCGGGCGATGAGATTCCAATTGTGAAGGGTTCGGCCCTGGCGGCGCTGGAAGGCCGCGATGAAGAGATCGGCGAGAAAGCCATTCTGGCGCTGATGGATGCGGTGGATAGCTATATCCCGCAGCCGGAGCGCCCGGTGGATAAGCCGTTCCTGATGCCGATTGAAGACGTATTTTCCATTGAAGGCCGTGGTACGGTGGTGACCGGTCGTGTGGAGCAAGGGATCATCAAGGTCGGGGAAGAAATTGAGATTGTGGGGATCAAAGATACCACAAAAACAACCTGCACCGGGGTGGAAATGTTCCGCAAGCTGCTGGATGAAGGCCGGGCCGGAGATAACGTTGGGGTACTGCTGCGCGGCACCAAGCGGGATGAAGTGGAGCGTGGTCAGGTGTTGGCCAAGCCGGGCACCATCAAGCCGCACACCAAGTTTGAAGCCGAAGTGTACATCCTGACAAAAGACGAAGGTGGCCGTCACACGCCGTTCTTCGCCAACTATCGTCCGCAGTTCTATTTCCGTACCACCGACGTCACCGGGGCCATCACACTGCCCGCCGGTACGGAAATGGTCATGCCAGGCGATAACGCCAAGCTCACCGTACAACTCATCGCCCCCATCGCCATGGACGAAGGCGTTCGCTTCGCCATCCGCGAAGGCGGAAGAACCGTCGGCGCTGGCGTCGTAGCAAAAATCATCGAGTAGGAGGCAATATACGGGATCAGGTTTCGTTTCATATAGCATCGCAGGAAAGAACTTTATAGGAGCGTAGCTCAATTGGTAGAGCGTCGGTCTCCAAAACCGAAGGTTGCAGGTTCGATTCCTGTCGCTCCTGCCAAAAAACGAAATAGCCTTAAAGGCGATTCAGTAAAGGATAGAATGATGGCATCATCACCGGCACAATTTACTCAGGAAGTAAAGCAGGAATTTTCCCGCGTTACTTGGCCTACGCGTAAGGAAGCCGTTGCAGCAACGATGGTTGTGCTACTGATGTCCATTATTGCTGCAGTGTTCTTCCTTTTTGCGGACTGGGTGGTTTCCTCCCTCATCCGCTGGTTTCTGGGAGTATAGAGTTATGGCCGCACGTTGGTATATCGTTCATGCACATTCCGGTTCTGAGAAAAAAGTGGCTCAGTCCATCCGTGAACGGGCTGAACAAGAAAATATGACACAATATATTGAGGACGTCTGCGTCCCTGTAGAAGGCGTCATTGAAGTGAAGCGAGGCAAGAAAGTTAGTGCTGAGCGTAAGTTCTTCCCCGGTTACGTACTAGTGAAGATGGATTTGAATGATGCCACCTGGCACCTGGTGAAAAACACGCCGAAAGTGACCGGATTCTTAGGCGGCAGCGGTAATCGTCCGCAGCCGATCTCTGACCGGGAAGCCGAGCAAATCTTCAGGCAGATTGAAGAAGGACTGGAAGCGCCCAAGCATGGGGATACCTATGAAATTGGGGATCAGGTACGTGTAGTAGATGGGCCGTTTGAGTCATTTGTGGGCAGCGTGGAAGGCGTTGATAACGAGAAACATAAGCTGAAAGTCTCGGTATCCATCTTTGGTCGCGCTACCCCGGTGGAATTAGAATACTTGCAGGTTGAGAAAATTTAGGGTAAAGGACGCACGCCATGGCACCAAAAAAGAGCAATAAGAAGGTCGCATCGCTGATCAAACTGCAGATTCAGGCAGGTAAGGCTAACCCCTCCCCGCCTGTTGGCCCGGCCCTTGGTCAGGCTGGTCTGAATATTATGGACTTCTGCAAAGCCTTCAACGATGCCACAAAGAATATGGAAGGCCCCGTTCCGGTCGTAATTACCGCGTATCAGGATCGTACCTTTGATTTTGTAACCAAACTGGCACCAGCGTCTTACCTGCTGATGAAAGCGGCAAATCTGCCTAAAGGCTCGCAAAAGCCGGGGCAAACTTCCGCTGGCACGATCAGCATAGGCAAGGTGCGTGAAGTGGCTGAAAAGAAAATGGAAGACCTGAATGCACACGACCTTGAAGCCGCCACCCGCATGATTGCTGGCACGGCACGTTCTATGGGTCTGGAAGTAACGGAGTAAAAAATGGCTGAAAAGAAAACCACAAAGAAAAGCAAAGCCTCTGGCCTGCGGGCTCCAAGAGGTGGCAAGCGCCTGGAAGCGGCAAACAAAACGCTGGAAGAAGGCAAGGTTTACCCATTGAATGAGGCGGTAAAGCTGGTAAAAGGCAATGCCAAAGCCAAGTTTGATGAAACCATTGAAGTGGTGTTCAATCTGGGTGTGGATCCGCGTCACTCTGACCAGATCGTGCGTGGTGTGATTGCCATGCCGAATGGTATTGGTAAAAAAGTACGCGTTGCCGTGTTTGCCCGCGACGCCAAAGCCGAAGCCGCCCAAAAAGCCGGTGCAGATGTTGTTGGAGCGGAAGAACTGGTAGAAGAAATTAAAGCCGGTACCATCAATTTTGATGTTTGCATCGCGACCCCGGATCTGATGGGACTGGTGGGCGGTGTTGCTCGTATCCTTGGCCCCAAAGGCCTGATGCCGAACCCGAAGCTTGGCACGGTAACAGATAAGGTCGAGGCTGCTATTAAAAATGCTAAAGCCGGTCAGGTGGAATACCGCACCGAAAAAACCGGCCTAGTACACGCCGGCGTGGCAAAAGCCAGCTTTACTGAAAAGGCCATTGAAGAAAACATCCTTGCCCTTTTTAACGCCGTTAAGCAGGCGAAGCCATCCGGTGTCAAAGGGACGTATATGGAAAAACTGACGATCAGCTCCACCATGGGGCCGGGCGTGCAGGTTGATATTAACTCGGTGGCTGCTTAAGGACGCCGCATTAGGAGAAAACCAATGAACCGTCAGCAGAAAAAAGATTTTGTCGCCGCAATGAAGGATTCGCTGAATGAAGCAGTTTCAGCAGTGGTGATACATTATCGCGGTCTGAGCGTTGCTGAAATTACGGAGCTGAGAAATAAAGCCCGTGAAAACGGCACCACCGTGAAAGTCACCAAAAACAGCCTGACCAAAATTGCCGCAAACGATACCAAGTTTGCTGGTCTGGCAGAATATCTATCTGGCCCCACGGCCATCGCCTACTCACAGGATGCAGTGGCAGCGGCGAAAACCGTGGTAGACTTCGCTAAGGATAATGAAAAGCTGGAAATCCTTGGTGGGGCGCTGGATGAAAAGATACTGGATGCGTCCGGGGTGAAGCAGCTCGCCTCGATGCCGTCTCTGGATGAGTCGCGTGCGAAGATCATTGGCTTGATCAACGCTCCGGCTTCCAAGCTGGCAAGCGTTGTTCAGGCGCCGGCGGGTCAATTGGCCCGCGTGTTCTCTGCATATGGGAATACAGGCGCATAAACGTTTTTTAATTTTGTTAACTGATTGAACCGATTGGGGGATTTAACCATGGCAGCAAATCTGGAAAAAATCGTTGAGGATCTTTCCGCTTTGACAGTGATCGAAGCAGCGGACCTCGCAAAACTTCTTGAAGAAAAATGGGGCGTTTCTGCAGCAGCTCCGGTAGCGGCAGTAGCCGTTGCAGGTGGTGCCGCAGCGGAAGCCGCTGAGGAAAAGACGGAATTCGATGTTGTTCTGGCAGCCGCTGGCGACAAGAAGATCAACGTGATCAAAGAAGTCCGTGGCGTAACTGGCCTGGGCCTGAAAGAGGCAAAAGACCTCGTGGAAGGTGCACCGAAGCCGGTCAAACAAGGCGTAAGCAAAGAAGAAGCAGAAAAGATCAAAGCGGCGCTGGAAGCTGCTGGCGCTACCGTCGAGCTGAAATAGTTCACGTGCCGGTCTTTTTTGCGCGGTACCTACAGCGGGAAGCTGTGGGAGGACTTCAGGGCGTGCTGGTCTCAGCAGGCCCTTTGGTCGTCACTGCGCTACGTATAACCCAGGAACACCACCGCGAGTAGTTGGAGAACAGCACCCATGTCGCATAGTTTTACTTCGCGTAAGCGTATTCGTCATAATTTCGGCCGCCTGACATCGGTCACAGAACTTCCGAATCTGATTGAGATCCAGAAAAAGTCATATGACGCGTTTCTGCAGATCAACATTCCTTCGGATCAACGTAGCGACACAGGGCTGCAGGCCGTGATTAAATCGGTATTTCCGATTAATGACTTCTCTGACGCCGCCACACTCGAATTCGTCAAATACGAATTCGATGCCCCAAAATATGATGTGGAAGAGTGTATCCAGCGTGATATCACCTTTGCTGCCCCGCTACGTGCCACGCTGCGCCTGATCGTGTGGTCCGTGGATGAAGACACCGGTGCGCGTGAAATCAAGAGCATCAAGGAGCAGGATGTCTACCTGGGTGACATCCCCCTGATGACTGAGCACGGGACGTTCATCATTAACGGCACGGAACGTGTGATTGTCTCGCAGATGCACCGCTCACCGGGCGTGTTCTTTGAGCATGACGAGGGCAAAACTCATAGCTCAGGTAAATATCTCTATTCCGCACGGGTTATCCCCTACCGTGGTTCCTGGCTGGATTTTGAATTTGATGCCAAGGACCTGCTGTATTTCCGTGTAGACCGCCGTCGTAAACTACATATTACCTCCCTGCTCCGCGCCATTGGCATGGAAACAGGAGAAATTCTGGATCAGTTTTTTGAAACCACCACGCTGGCAAAAACCAAGCGTGGCTGGGCGTTGCCATTTAATGCCGAGTTATTTCTTGGACAACGTGTACAGGTTGATATTGTGGATGCCAAGTCTGGCAAAGTAGCAATTGAAGCCGGCACAAAAATTAATGCCCGTACAGCAAAGAAGGCAAAAGAAGCTGGACTGGAGCACTATCTACCAAACGAAAAAGAGCTCGCCGAACTGTTTATCAGCAAGGATATCATTGATGAAAAAACCGGTGAAGTGCTGGTAAAGGCTGCCACACAGGTCAATAACGAAACGCTATCGCTGCTGGATAACCTGAACATGAAGGAGATACCAGTACTGGAAGTGGGTATGAACTCCCACCCCTATCTGGTGTACTCCATGTTGGCCGATAAAAATACCACCCGCGAAGAATCACTAATAGATGTCTATAAAGTGATGCGCCCGGGTGAGCCCCCTACCCCGGAAGCTGCCGAAACACTTTTCCAGGGCCTGTTTTTTGATGCCTCCCGCTATGACCTCTCGGATGTTGGGCGTGTGAAGATGAGTGCCCGCCTGAATCTGGATATCGAAGAGTCGGTAGGCACACTGACGAAGGAAGATATTCTGGCGATTGTCCGCACGATCATCGATCTGCGCGATGGGAATGGCGAAGTGGATGATATCGACCATCTGGGGAACCGCCGTGTGCGTTCCGTGGGTGAACTGCTGGAAAACCAGTTCCGTATCGGTCTGCTGCGTATGGAGCGTGCCATTCTGGAGCGCATGGGCTCCGTGGATGTGGATACTATCATGCCGCATGATCTCATTAATGCGAAGCCACTTTCGGCTGTGGTGCGTGAGTTCTTTGGCTCTTCACAGCTTTCGCAGTTTATGGACCAAACCAACCCGCTGTCGGAAATCACACATAAGCGTCGTCTTTCCGCGCTTGGACCGGGTGGTCTGACGCGTGAACGCGCTGGCTTTGAAGTCCGCGACGTACATCCGACACATTATGGTCGTATCTGCCCGATTGAAACACCGGAAGGCCCGAATATCGGTCTGATCAACAGTCTGGCCACGTATGCCCGTGTGAATAAATATGGCTTCATCGAAACGCCCTACCGTAAAGTGGTGGATGGCAAACTGACAGACGATGTGCAGTATCTCTCCGCCATTGAGGAAGGCCGTTACACGATCGCCCAGTCAGGTGAAGCCGTGGATAAAGACAACCGCTACTCGGACGATCTAGTGAGCTGCCGCCGTAAAGGTGAGTTCGTCATGGCGGATCCGAAAACCGTGGAATTTGCGGATGTTGCTCCGAAACAGATTGTTTCTGTGGCGGCATCGCTGATTCCGTTCCTGGAAAACGACGACGCCAACCGCGCACTGATGGGTTCCAACATGCAACGCCAGGCCGTGCCGCTGGTACAGGTGGAAGCACCGCTGGTGGGCACCGGGATGGAATCGCTGGTTGCTACGGATTCCGGTGCAACGCTGGCCGCCAAGGCCGATGGTTTAGTCGATCAGGTGGATGCCACCCGTATCGTAATTCGTTCCACCACCAAACGGGCGGAAAATGAAGCCGGAACCGGCGTGACGATTTATAACCTGCGCAAGTTCCAGCGCTCTAACCAGAGCACCTGCATCACACAGCGCCCAGTCGTTAAAGTGGGTGACCGCGTGAAGAAAGGCGACATCATCGCCGATGGGCCGAGCACGGATCTGGGCGAACTGGCGCTGGGCCGGAACGTGCTGGTCGCGTTCATGCCGTGGAATGGTTATAACTTTGAAGACTCAATCCTGATCTCTGAGCGTATTGTGAAAGAGGACGTGTTTACCTCTATTCATATCGAGGAATTTGAGATCATGGCGCGCGATACCAAGCTGGGGCCGGAAGAAATCACCCGTGATATTCCGAACATCAGCGAAGAGAACCTGCGTCACCTTGATGAAGTCGGGATTGTGCATATTGGTGCCGAAGTCAAGGCCGGTGATATTCTGGTGGGTAAAGTGACGCCAAAGAGCGAATCCCCCATCACGCCGGAAGAGAAGCTGCTGCGCGCCATCTTTGGTGAAAAAGCTGCGGATGTACGTGATTCTTCACTGCGCCTGCCACCGGGTATCACCGGGACAGTGGTGGAAGTTCGTGTGTTCTCACGCCGTGGTATCGAGAAAGACGAACGTGCCATGGCCATTGAGCGCGCGGAAATCAACCGCCTGACCAAGGATAGCAACGACGAGCGCTTTATCTATGAAAACCATATTTATGGTGAGTTGAAGGAAATCCTCGTTGGGCAGAAAGCCATGAAAGCCGTGGAAAGCGTGAAGAAGGGCGCTGCGATCACCGAAAAGGCGCTGGAAGAAATTCCACACGCCAAATGGTGGCAGATCGGCGTTTCCGACGAGAAAGCCACGGAGCAGATTGAAGTGCTGAAGAAGCACCACGAGGAAATTATCCGCAATCTGCAGGCCCGCCTGCAGGATAAAATCCAGAAGGTGCAGGATGGTGATGACCTCCCCTCCGGCGTACTGAAGATGGTCAAGGTCTTCATCGCGGTGAAGCGTAAGCTGCAGCCGGGTGATAAGATGGCCGGTCGCCACGGAAACAAAGGGGTGATCTCCAAAATCTGTCCGGCGGAAGATATGCCGTACCTGGCAGATGGTACCACAGTGGATATCGTACTGAACCCGCTGGGTGTGCCTTCGCGTATGAACGTGGGGCAGATCATGGAAACCCACCTGGGCTGGGCCTCTGCAAACTTCGGCAAGCAAATTCGCACTCTGCTGGATTCCCTGGAAAAAGACAACTCCGAAAAAACCATCGAGAATATCCGGAAGGGAATCTCCTCCTACTACACACGGAAGGAAGATACCGACGAGATCAAGAAGATGGAAAGGACGGAAGTGCTGGAACTGGCCAACAATCTTAAAACTGGGATTCCGTTTGCCACACCGGTCTTCGATGGTGCCAAGCAGGACGATATTGAGAAGCTGCTGGAGAAATCCGGGCTTTCCACCTCTGGCCAGTCCCGCCTGTATGACGGGCGGACGGGCGAGCAGTTCGACCGCGAAGTCACCGTGGGTTACATTTACATGCTGAAGCTGCACCACCTGGTGGACGATAAGATCCACGCCCGTTCGATTGGGCCGTACAGCCTGGTGACGCAGCAGCCACTGGGTGGTAAATCCCACTTTGGTGGTCAGCGCTTTGGGGAAATGGAATGCTGGGCACTGCAAGCCTATGGCGCATCCTATACCCTGCAGGAAATGCTGACGGTGAAATCCGATGACGTGGCCGGCCGTACGAAGGTGTATGAATCCATCGTGAAGGGCGATCACACACTGGAATCCGGTATTCCGGAATCGTTCCACGTAATGGTAAAAGAGCTGCGCTCGCTTTGCCTTAACGTTGAACTGATTTCTGCTGATAACGAGGATAAAACAGCTTCCCCGGAAGATCCGGAAAGTAAGCTGCTCAAGCAGGCCAGTTAGTAACATTAGACCACGCAGATAACAGATATACATAAGCACAGGGGGCACCATGTATCAGGAAATGATGCACTTTTTTGGACAAAGTAAGAATTCGCAGGAATTCGATAATATCCAAATCTCCATCGCCAGCCCGGAAAAAATCCGGTCCTGGTCTTTCGGCGAAGTAAAAAAGCCGGAAACCATTAACTACCGTACGTTCAAGCCAGAGCGGGATGGTCTGTTCTGTGCCCGTATCTTTGGCCCGGTACGCGATTATGAATGTCTGTGCGGCAAATATAAGCGCATGAAATACCGTGGTATTGTCTGTGAAAAGTGCGGCGTGGAAGTCACTACCTCCAAAGTACGTCGGGAGCGTATGGGCCATATTGAACTGGCCAGCCCGGTGGTGCATATCTGGTTCCTGAAGTCCCTGCCCTCGCGTATTGGTCTGCTGCTGGATATGCCACTGAAGGACCTGGAAAAGATTCTGTACTTTGAATCTTATGTTGTCGTGGAGCCCGGCCTGACACCGTTTACCTATGGCCAACTGCTGACCGAGGATGAATATTACAAAGCGCAGGACGATTTCGGCGAGGAAACCTTCACTGCCATGATCGGTGCGGAAGCCGTGAAGAAAATGCTGATCGCGCTCGATCTGGAAGAAGAAAAAGTGCGTATGCGCGCCGAACTTGGCAGCACTTCCTCAGAAGCCAAGCTGAAGAAGCTGGTCAAGCGTCTGAAGCTGATTGAATCCTTCCTGGAATCCCAGAACCGTCCGGAGTGGATGGTGCTGGATGTCGTGCCGGTGATTCCGCCAGATCTGCGCCCGCTGGTGCCGTTGGATGGTGGCCGCTTTGCGACTTCTGACCTGAACGATCTGTACCGCCGCGTCATTAACCGGAATAACCGCCTGAAGCGCCTGCTGGAACTGAAAGCACCGGATATCATCATCCGCAACGAAAAGCGGATGCTGCAGGAATCGGTCGATGCGCTGTTTGATAACGGTCGCCGTGGCCGCGTGATTAAAGACGCCAACAAGCGCCCGTTCAAATCCCTCAGCGATATGCTGAAAGGGAAACAGGGTCGCTTCCGTCAAAACCTGCTGGGTAAGCGTGTGGATTATTCCGGCCGTTCGGTCATTGTGGTCGGGCCGGAATTGAAACTGCACCAATGCGGTATCCCTAAGAAGATGGCGCTGGAACTGTTCAAGCCGTTTATCTATGCCAAACTGGAACTGTATGGCATCGCCACGACCATTAAAGTCGCCAAGAAAATGGTAGAGTATGAGCGTCCGGAAGTCTGGGATATTCTAGAAGAAGTAATCCGTGAGCACCCGGTATTCCTGAACCGCGCTCCTACCCTTCACCGTCTGGGGATTCAGGCATTTGAACCGGTTCTCATTGAAGGGAAGGCCATTCGTCTGCATCCGCTGGTATGTACGGCGTTTAATGCTGACTTTGACGGCGACCAGATGGCCGTACACGTCCCGCTTTCCATTGAGTCACAACTGGAAGCACGTGTACTGATGATGTCGACGAACAACATCCTCAGCCCTGCCAACGGGAAACCCATCATTGTACCAACGCAGGATATTATCCTGGGGATTTACTACCTCACCATGCAGTTTGATGATCTGCCGGGTGATGGGATGGCCTTCTCCGACATGGGGGAAATTGAGCACGCACTAGAACGGAAAATCATTTCGCTCCATACGCGTATCAAGACGCGCTTCCACACGGTGGATGAAAAAGGCCAGCCCAAAACGGACCTCGTGGAAACCACGCCGGGTCGTATGTTCATTGCTGAACTACTGCCGCGTAATGCCAAGCTGCCGTTCAAGCTTATCAACCAGGTATTGACGAAGAAAGATGTCAGCCGCCTGATTGAGGAAGTGTATCGCCATTGTGGTCAGAAAACGACGGTCATCTTTGCCGACCGCCTGATGAAGCTGGGCTTTGGCCATGCCTGTAAGGCTGGCATCTCCTTCGGTAAAGACGATATGGTCATTCCGGATAGCAAGCACAGCCATATCGAACGCACACTGAAAGAAGTGAAGCAGTTCGAGAAGCAATACACGGACGGTCTCATCACCATGGGTGAAAAATACAACAAGGTGGTGGACGCCTGGTCACAATGTACCGACCGCGTGGCGAACGACATGATGAAAATCATCTCCGGCGATGAAAACTCCAAAAGTGCGAAGAAAGCCGCAAACCAGCAGGATGTGAACGCCATTTACATGATGGCGCATTCTGGGGCGCGGGGTTCTGCCGCACAGATTAAGCAGCTGGCCGGGATGCGCGGGTTGATGGCCAAACCTTCCGGGGAGATTATTGAAACGCCGATTATCTCTAACTTTAAAGAAGGCCTGAACGTGTTGGAGTACTTTAACTCCACGCACGGTGCACGGAAAGGTCTGGCGGATACAGCACTGAAAACGGCAAACTCCGGGTACCTCACCCGCCGTCTGGTGGATGTGGCGCAGGATTGCGTAGTGGTAGAAGACGATTGCGGCACTAAAAATGGGATTGTTGGTAAATCTATCATTGAAGGTGGTGAAATCGTTGTCACGCTGCGGGATACCATCCTGGGCCGTTGTGCAGCCAAGGATGTACGTCATCCTTCCACGAATGACATCCTCGTTTCCGCTGGTCAGGTGATTGATGAAATCATCGCCGACAAAATTGATGCCGTCGGAGTAGAATCGGTTCTGATTCGCTCGGTGATTAATTGTGAAAGCCGGGGTGGTATTTGTAGCCGTTGTTACGGGCGCGATCTGACAAGCGGCCAGTTGGTGAATGTCGGCGAAGCCATTGGGGTTATCGCTGCCCAATCCATCGGCGAGCCGGGCACCCAGCTGACAATGCGTACGTTCCACATTGGAGGTGCGGCAACCAGCAGTGTGGAGCAATCCACCATTGAAGCCCCGCAGGATGGGGTGATCAAGCTGGTCAACCGTCACATCGTACACGACAGCAAGAAGCGTAACGTGGTGATGAGCCGCTCCTGTGAGCTGCTGATCCTGGATGATAAAGGCCATGAGCGCGCCCGCTTCTCCGTACCGTACGGCGCACGTATGCCGAAAGATGACGGTGATAAGGTAAAAAAAGGTGAGAAACTGGCAGAATGGGATCCGTATACCATCCCCATCATCACTGAGCGTACCGGTCGCGTGGTGTACCGCGATATCACGGATGGGATTTCCATGAAAGAAGTCATGGATGAAGCCACCGGGCTTTCCAGCAAAGTGATTATTGACTGGAAACAGTTCAAGGGCGGTGCCGACCTGAAGCCGCGTATCACACTGCGTGATGGCGATGGCGAGCTGATTACGCTGGCCAACGGGCTGGAAGCACGTTACTTCCTGCCGATTGACGCTATCCTGAACGTGGAAGACGGCCAGGAAGTGCACTCCGGGGACGTGTTGGCACGTATCCCGCGGGAATCCAGCAAAACCCGTGATATTACAGGGGGGCTGCCGCGTGTGGCCGAGTTGTTTGAAGCCCGTAAGCCGAAAGATCACGCCATCATCAGTGAAATTGAAGGTGTTGTTGAATTTGGTCGGGATTACAAATCCAAGACCCGCGTGGTGATTCGTCCGAAAAGTGCGGATGATGAGGCCGTGGAATACCTCGTACCGAAAGGGAAGCACCTCGTGGTGAATGAGGGGGATTATGTGAAGAAAGGCGACCTCCTGATGGATGGTAACCCGGTACCGCATGATATCCTGAAGGTCATGGGCGTAGAAGCGCTGGCCAAGTATATGGTGCAGGAAATCCAGCAGGTCTATCGTTTGCAGGGTGTGGTAATCAACGATAAGCATATCGAAGTGATTACGCGCCAAATGCTGCAGAAAGTGGAAATCACCGAACCGGGTGAAACCACCTTCTTGGCAGGCGAACAGGTAGACCGTGAGGAGTTTGAGGAAGTGAATGCCAAGGCTGCGGCGCAAGGCTATAAACAGGCCGAAGCCAGCCCGGTATTGCAGGGAATTACCAAGGCCTCGCTGCAAACCAAGTCCTTCATTTCCGCGGCATCCTTCCAGGAAACCACCCGCGTTCTGACGGAAGCAGCGGTTTCCGGCAAGGTGGATCATCTGCACGGCTTGAAGGAAAACGTGATCGTTGGGCGTCTGATCCCGGCGGGTACGGGTGCCTTCATGCGCCAGATGAAGAAGAAAGCCGTAGCTCGCGACCGCGAGATTGCAAAGCTCCGTCAGGAGAAAATTGCAAAATTGCAGGTGAATCAGGAAGGCGAAGAAGCCGCTCCTGCCGTAGAATCATCCGATGATGATGCACAGCGCAGTGCCAATGCAGGCTAAGGCATTGTAGCTGGAAACGAAAACCCGGGGAGGCGATCCCCGGGTTTTTTTATGCTCCAACTGTTACCGCCTTGATATTCACAAATTCGCGAATACCAAACACCGAAAGCTCGCGGCCATAGCCACTTTCTCCCACTCCGCCAAACGGCAGGCGCGGGTCTGATTTCACAAAATCATTCACCGCCGTGGCACCGGCAATAATACGATCCCGTGCAATCCTCCGGGCGTTTTTGATGTCCTCAGAGAAAATTCCGCTGCCCAGCCCAAATGCAGTATCATTCGCTACCGCGATCGCTTCCTCTGTATCTTTTACCCGGATAATTGCGGCCACCGGGCCGAACAATTCCTCCGCATAGGCAGGCATTCCTTTCTGCACATCCACCAGTACTGTGGGTGGATACCAAGCCCCCTTCTCTTCCGGGATATGGCCTCCTATCAGGCAACGTGCCCCTGCTTTCACTGACTCTGTGACCTGCCGATGCAGCGCATCCCGGAGCGCGAGGCTGGCCTGCGGCCCTATATCCGCCATATTATCAGTTGGGTCACCCATTTTGATGGCTTCCATCTGCGCGGTGAATGCCTGAACAAACGCCTCGTACACCGCCTCCACCACAATAAAGCGCTTTGCGGCAATACAGCTCTGACCGTTATTAATGAGACGGCTCTTGACGCAGGCCGTCACCGCTTTGTCTAAATCCGCATCTTCTAAAATCAGGTACGGATCACTTCCGCCCAGCTCCAGCACCGATTTCTTCAGGCACCGCCCGGCCATTGCCGCCACAGAGCGTCCGGCCTCCGTACTACCCGTCAGCGTCACCGCTTTCACCAACGGATGCGTAATCACTTCCTCTACTCGCTTCCCGGGGATCAGCAACGTAGAAAACAGCGCTTTTGGGAATCCGGCATCACTGAACACTTCCTCAATGGCCAGCGCGCACCCGCATACATTACTGGCATGCTTGAGCAATGCCCCATTTCCCGCCATCAAAGCCGGAGCTGCAAAACGGAACACCTGCCAGAACGGGAAATTCCATGGCATCACCGCCAGCACCACCCCTAACGGCTGATAGGTGATAAAACTCTCTGCCATTTCTGTTTTTACCGGTGTGTCACTAAGGAACTCCACTGCATGCGTCGCGTAATACTCAAAAACCCACGCGCATTTCTCAATTTCTGCCTCGGCCTCCCGCAGATGTTTCCCCATTTCTTCCGTCATCAACCTGGCATATCGGGATTTTCGTTCTTTCAGTAGGGTCGCGGCATGATGCACACGGTCTGCCCGTTTTTCTATACTGTATTTTCGCCAGCTCAGGAAAGCTTCATGACACTGCTTAATGCGGTGTTCCGCCTCTACCGAAGGCATCTCCGTATAGGTATGGATTACCTCGCCATTGACCGGATTAATACTCTGCATACTCCCCTCTTTTTCTGGCCGTTTGTGAGCCCAATGTGTGACCAAAAACATACAGCGAACCACACGCCATTACCACCACTGAAAAACAGCTAGTTACCCCCATCATTTATGCCCGTTCAAAATCAGTGGGTTTGCAGCAAATATTCCCGGATTTCCATAGATTAGTGCTTTTGTAGCAGTTGCACCTTATGAGCTTTTGGTGTAGAAATTATAGGTTGTTTTTACGACGTTAACTGTAACGAAAAGTAATCGATTTTGTCCGACGACAGTACCGCCGAGAATATCTCCCAGATTGTGCCCATCCCCATTGAGCGGGAAATGCGCAGTTCCTACCTTGATTACGCGATGAGTGTCATTGTTTCGCGGGCGTTGCCGGATGCACGCGACGGCCTGAAGCCGGTACATCGCCGTATCCTTTACGCGATGAAGGAATCGGGTTCGGAATATAACCGCCCCTATCGTAAAAGCGCGCGTATTGTCGGTGAAGTCATGGGTAAATATCACCCGCACGGGGACTCCGCTATTTATGACGCGTTGGTGCGGATGGCACAGAATTTCTCGTTGCGCCTGCCGCTGGTGGATGGCCAGGGGAACTTCGGTTCCATTGATGGGGATTCACCCGCCGCCATGCGTTACACGGAATCGCGCCTTGCCAAGGCCTCCCACATGCTGTTGGAGGATATTGATAAGGATACGGTTGATTGGCAGGATAACTATGATGGCTCTGAGAGGGAGCCGATTGTTGTCCCGGCCCGCTTCCCCAACCTGCTGGTAAACGGAGCCGGCGGGATTGCCGTGGGGATGGCGACCAATATCCCAACCTATAACCTAGGCGAAGTGATTGATGGAACAATCCGCGTATTAGAAAATCCGGATCTTTCCCCGGAAGAACTCATTGAAGTAATCCCCGGCCCGGATTTCCCCACCGGGGGCATTATCATGGGCCGCAGTGGTATTCACTCCTCCACTACCACCGGGCGAGGCTCAATCCTGATTCGTGGCCGGGCGGAAGTGGTGCTGGCCAATGACGGAAAAGAAAGCATCATCATCACGGAAATCCCCTATCAGGTCAATAAGGCCCGTATGGTGGAGCGTATTGCCGAGCTGGTGAAAGAAAAACGTATTGAAGGCATTACGGATTTGCGTGATGAGTCCGATAAATCTGGGATTCGCGTGGTGGTCGAACTGCGCCGTGATGTCACCGGGGATGTTATCCTCAATCAACTTTATAAATTCACACCACTGCAAACCAGTTTTGGCGTCAATATGCTGGCGCTGGATCGTGGCCGCCCGCGCCTGATGAACATCAAGGAAGTGCTGGACGGTTTTGTAGAATTCCGCCGTGAAGTCATTACCCGCCGTACCAATTTTCTGCTCAATAAAGCGCGTGACCGTGCCCATATTTTGCTGGGCCTGTATATCGCCGTAGCAAACATTGATGAAGTGATTGCCATTATCCGCAGTGCGCCTGATCCCAACGTTGCCCGGGAGCGCCTGATGGAGCGGGATTGGAATGCCGCTGATGTCGCCTCCTTGATCGCCCTGGTGGATGATAGCGGGAATATTCTGAAAAAGGACCGCGTCTATTTCACGGAAACACAGGCCAAAGCCATTCTGGAAATGCGCCTCTCCCGTCTCACCGGGCTGGAGCAGCAGAAGATTACCGACGAACTGGAAGAATTGGCTGCCAATATCCGCGATTACCTGGATATCCTCGGTTCCTCTGAGCGTCTGGATGGCATCCTGAAGCAGGAACTGCTGGAGATTAAAGAAGAGTTTGCCACCCCGCGCCGTACGGAAATCAGCGATGCGGAGTTTGAGCAGGATGTGGAAGACCTGATCCAGAAAGAGGATATGGTCGTCACCGTTACTATGGGCGGTTATATCAAACGTGTTCCCCTCTCCACCTATCGCGCTCAGCGCCGTGGCGGTAAAGGACGCTCCGGGATGGCGGTTCGCGACGAGGATATCACCACGCAGGTCTTTATTTCTAATACGCACACGCCCATGTTGTTCTTCTCTACGGCAGGCAAGGTTTATAAGCTCAAAGTTTACCGCCTGCCGCTGGGAAACCCACAATCGCGTGGCCGTTCACTAATGAATATCTTCCCTCTCATTGAAGGCGAAACCATCAATATGGTGATGGCATTGCCGGAGGATGAAACTGCCTGGGAAACCATGGATATTATGTTCGCTACCACCAGTGGTAATGTGCGCCGTAATAAGCTGACTGACTTCCAGAATATCCAGTCCAATGGTAAAATTGCCATGAAGCTGGAAGAAAGCGATGCGCTGGTGGGCGTTTCCGTCTGTAGCGAGGATCAGCACGTTCTGCTCGCTTCGGCACAGGGGCAAGCACTGCGCTGCCCGGTTACTGCAGTACGCGTCTTTAAAGGCCGTAACTCCGTGGGGGTACGCGGCATGAAGCTGGCCAAAGGTGATACGGTCATCTCTATGTCCATTATCTCCGGCTTCGGTGAAGGCGAAGATACGGAAACCCGCACGAATTATCTGAGAATCCCTGTAGAACAGCGCCGTGCCGTGGCCTGCGCTGAAGAGGACGAAGCCCTGCAAGAGGCCCTTTCTACTATTGAAGATTCTCCGCTGGATAAGGAAACGATCACCGCTTGGGCGAAAAATGAGCAATTCCTGCTCGCCATCACGGAAAATGGATACGGCAAGCGCACCTCTGCGTATGAATACCGCATCACCAACCGGGGCGGCAAAGGCGTCACCAATATTCTGACCAGCGAGCGTAACGGACTGGTAGTCAGCACCTTCCCGGTAGAATCAGGCGATCAGATCATGCTGATTACCAATCGCGGCAAGCTCATTCGCACACCGATACGCGATGTCCGTATCACCAGCCGTAATACGCAGGGCGTAAAGCTGTTTACCGTGAACGATGATGAAAAAGTTGTCTCCTCGGCCTATATTGCGGAATCGGAGGCCGAAGACGAGCAGGACGAAAATCTTGAAAAATCTGCTAATTCAGAAGCAGAAAACAACGCGGAATCGTCGGAAGATACGCCAGACGACTCTGAGGAATAATCCATGGCAGAGGAGCGCATCGCAATTTACCCCGGCACGTTTGATCCCATCACGCTGGGGCATCTCGATATCATCAAGCGTGCAGCCAGAATCACTGACCGCTTGATTATCGCAGTAGCAGAGGATATTCCAAAAACTCCGATTTTTACTATTGAGCAACGTGTCTCTATGGTCAAGGAAGATCTTCAGACAATCAATGCACCGGGAAATGTGGAGGTAAAACCCTTTACAGGCTTGCTCGTAGACTTCGCCGCCAATCAGAATGCATCCATGATTATCAGGGGATTACGGGCAATATCTGACTTTGAATATGAGATTCAGATGGCAGCGATGAACTCCAAACTACGCAAGGAAATCCAGACCGTATTACTTCCCGCTTCTGAAAGCACCCAGTTTGTTGCTTCGCGCCTGGTGAAAGAGATTGCCCGACTGGGTGGTGATGTCAGCCCGTTTGTAACGCCGCATGTTGCCGAAGCCGTGCGTGATTATTATTCAGGATAGTGGCATGACAGAAGCTCCGCTTAAGGTACTTATCTTTATTGTTTCCTATAATGCTGAGCGCCATATCAAATCTGTTCTCGACCGTATTCCTGATTCGTTGTGGGAAAGCAGCGATTATGATGTTGAAGTCATTGTCATTGATGATGGTTCAGAAGACAATACTGTTCTAGAGGGCAATCGTTATTTTCTGGAAAAAAAACGTTATGTCCGCGTTCTAAAAAACCCAATTAATCAAGGCTATGGCGGCAATCAGAAGATCGGCTTCACCTACGCAATTCAGAAAGGATTTGATATCGTGGCACTGCTACACGCAGATGCCCAGTATGCACCTGAATGTCTCAAGGACTTATTAGAACCTATAGCACAAAATTCCGCCGATGCTGTGTTTGGATCACGCATGTTGCGTAAGCGCGACGCACTAAAAGGGGGTATGCCGCTCTATAAATTCCTTGGTAACATCATTCTAACCCGCATTCAAAATGGACTGTTGGGAACAGATTTGAGTGAGTTTCATACGGGCTACCGCATCTACCGTGTTAAAACGCTGCAGAAAATTCCCTTCCAATACAACTCTAATGATTTTGATTTTGATACCGATATCATTATTCAGTTAATTGACAATCACTGCCGTATCAAAGAACTCCCCATCCCTACTCATTATGGAGACGAAATCTGCAACGTAAATGGAATACGTTATGCTCTGCAAATCATGCACTCCACTTTTCTATCCCGCGTTCAGAAGTTTGGTATTTATTATACGCCTAAATTTGATTACCAGATTTATGGTGAACAGTATGAAGATAAAACGCAATTCGACAGCAGCCATCTTTTCGCGATTTCACAGGTAGATGAAGGTGACACTGTACTCGATTTTGGTTGTGGTAGCGGGCATATCGCACAGAAACTCAAAGAGAAATCATGTAGTGTTTATGGGTACGATAGTAACGTAAGGCCAGATGTTCAGAAGTATTTTGAAGCATTTTATCATACCGATATTGATAAGGATCAATTACATAAGCCCCCGAAACTTCAGCAGGTGGACAGTGTTCTTTTACTTGATGTAATCGAGCACTTGATTAATCCGGATGCCTTTCTGGAATCACTTCGTAAGTTATTGTCAGAATTCCAGAACCCTCCAAAACGCGTTGTTATTACAACCGGCAATGTGGCATTTCTTTTTGTTAGATTATCATTGCTATTTGGTGGTTTTAACTACGGGAAACGAGGTATTCTGGATTTGACACACAAACGCCTGTTTACATTTAAGTCATTGCATAATTTACTTGAGATTCATGGCTTTAAGGTACAGCACGTTAAGGGTATTCCTGTACCAATCCCCTTTATTTTTGGTGATACCTGGCTTGCCAGATTACTATTACGCATTAACCGGGTACTAATCAAAATAAGTAAAGGACTATTTGCATTTCAGATCGCCATGGTGGCTACCCCTCGCCCAACCATAGAACGCCTTCTTGAAAATTCAAAAGAAGAAGGACGGAGGCAGCTTAAAAAAGCAATGGCGACAACGAATGACTAACCACCTAAAGAAAAATAATTATTTTGCACTCCTCTTTGCCGTAGTGGTGTTATGCTGGATATTTGTGCCTGGTATAAAAGCACATTGGGAGCTTTGGAATACCTCCAATATCGTCTACGATGACACGCGCCAGTATATTCCTCCCTTTTTATCCTATATTCCAGATAGCACATTCAAAGACGATTATATCAATCAGTATTACCTGAACGCCATTATCCCATTGGGATATAGCAAGTTATTCAAAATTATAGCAGAACATGGTGACTTGTCATTTTGGCAAAATGTTTTACCTTATATTAGTTACATCACAATGCTTATCTCGCTTGCTTTGGTTGCATTAAGACTAGGTGGTGTAACAGCATTTTTCTGTACACTCCTCCTTACGCTCTCCTCCGATGCTTTTTTTTATCTGGCTATGGGGGGCAGCAATCCCAGGATGTTTGCCTATCCAGTTGTCGCACTGGCATTACTTACACTGATATATGAGCGGCCGCTTTTACTAGCCTGCCTCACGATATTTATAACCGCACTATACCCAACCGTCGCGGTAATCTGCGGCATAACGCTGGCCTGCTGGCTGCTGTTACTTCCTAAGGAATATCAGGGAACTGTCGTGAACCAATGCTCATATTCCAGGCGCCTTGGCTTGCTTAGCATAACTGCTGGGCTATGCGCACTTATCGTCTTTCCTCAGCTCATCAACGGACAGAGCTATGGTTCAAGAGTCCTGCTTGAACATTTAACCGCCTATCCAGAGGCTGGCTCTAGCGGAAGGTATATATATGGCGATTTCCCGCCTTATAGTTTCTTTTGGGACTGGTTCATTGCCCTTACCAGAATAACCTTAATTAGTAGCGGCACGCCGCTTATTTTAAGCGCTTCGTTGTATTCTATCAATGATAATTACTTTGCCGTATTGCTGTTTGCTTTCATATGGATTTTCATAATTGGGATATCTATTCTAGGAACGTATTTATTGCCAAGACAATCCCCCGTTTTTGTCCGCGTTTACATGATGTTGGCTGGTATAACGCTAATTACGCACACCATTGCCTACGTATTTGCACCGTATCTTTATATGCCAAATCGTTATTTATGGTACACAGTCCCCATATGGATCGTTCTGACTTTCCCGTTAACGCTAAGGCTGGTGTTAGAAAATACCAAGCTTCCCTCATTGATTCGTAGGAATAGCAGTAATCTTACGATTTTAGTGGTATTGGGTATTTTCTTACTTATTGGAACCAGAGGTGAAGGTAAGTTTACACATATGGTACATCTTGGAAAGGAAGAAGAGCCTATAATCAATTATATAAAAAATATGCAAGGGGATGCGTCTTATTATGTCGCTGGCTGGCCGAACGGCATTATTAACAACGTACCCTTCTTTGCCCAAAAAAGCGCACTGCTTACGTTTGAAACACACCAAGTGCTTCATTTAGAATACCTAAAAGAAATGCGTAAACGCATGGTTGCGCTTATGGATGCCTATTTTGCTAAAGATAGCACACCGCTGGAAACTCTCAGGGATACCTATGGCGTAACCCACTTTATTGTAGAAAAGAAACATTTTAAGGATACTCCTCCCACCTATTTCAAACCTTTCGACGAGGAAATCCCTTCGCGTCTGGCAGCAGTTATTGAGAATCCCTATATACTGAGTGATTCTCTTAAGCAAAAAGCAGCGGTTTACGAAGATGACGTGGCCGTCATTTACGAACTTAGCAAGCTGGAAGAATAGCGGCTAAACAGCCCGCATTGGCCGCGCGATACCAGCCCCTAATCCACGTCCGGACAGAATACGGTTGGCCCAGTAGTGCGAAGGCGCATCCGCAGCCCGCTTAGGTGCAAGCCGTGGCATAGCGCTATGTTCTGACCGCGCCAGATATTCCGCACCGGTCATACGCTCCGCCGACACATACTCACGCCAGGAGATACCTCGATCCTCCCCCTGCCTGAGATCACCACTAAAATGGTGCTCCTGCAGGTCAGCATTACGCTCAGCATAGGCAGTTTCCCAAGGCTTCCGGGTAGGATTACTATATCCTTCTGCGTAATCTTTAGCGTTTGGGTAGCCAGGCAGCGGCGGACGATAGCGCTGTGTGCCCTCAGATTGATTTGTTACCATTTGAACAAAATTTACCACAGATTAAACATATCATATTTCAGCACTTTTCACAAATTTATTCATAGACTTGGTAGTAAAGCAGGATGACATATTTCCTGCCTATAAATATAAAAACCGCTTGAGTTACGCGTGGAGTTTCTTATAGTGGCGGCTCTCCTACGCACCCGTAGCTCAATTGGATAGAGCACCTGACTACGGATCAGGAGGTTTGGGGTTCGAATCCCTACGGGTGCGCCATTTTTTAAACCTGACTTTTTCACCCCTTGTAAAAAGACGTTTTCTGGCGTATTCTCAATGTATTATGCCATATCCGCCTCATAAAATTGTGGCGCAACGTACAAAGCGTGAGCTTAGCCATGAAGAGTTGGCCGAGAAAATGCGTGATGCCCTCTATTTCCTACCCAAAGCCAAAACCATTACCGCGGATACTATTCGCCGATGGGAGACAGGTGCCACTATCTCACCCGTAGAGCAATGGGCACTAAATGGTGTCTTATATGACGCTGACCTTAATCTCTATGATGGCTGGATGCTCGCCGGGGTATTTGATAAGCCAGAAATGTTTGGCGCAGTACTCAAGCAAACACGAAAACACTTATCTTTATCTGGCCCTAAACTTCATGAGGCAACTGGCATACGTCATGAAACTATTTCCCGCGTTGAAAATAGTAAACTTCAACCCAGCCTGAAAATAATACGACTTTTTTGTGACTATTTTGAACGCCTCGAACCAGGTACTAATACGCTTTTACATTCTCCCGGCTATGCCATTATCTATGGCGATGAAAATGGAAAATATCATCGCAATGGCAAGGTTTTTCCTTCCTGGCAAGAGCAAGGACTGGATGTGTTTACCGGCGAAGGATTCTTTCGCATCATTCAAAATGAACTTTTTGCACGAAAATTACCTGCTATTTTTAATACGAACGAACTTGCCATGATTTTTGATTATTTTAATATGGGGGAAATGATTAGTGGTCATCTCCCATCAGAAACCCCCTATCCCCCAACTATTTTTCATTTTGCCCGTGTGCTTGAAGGCATGGATAAGGGCATTGCTGTGACGCCGGAACAGAAGGTCGCAATTGACAAAATCAACAATTTTAGAGAATCGCCGCATAATGATACAGTGCAAGAACAAGTACACAAAAAATGGACCCACAGGAGATTAAACTCACACTACTATAACCCATGTGAGCATTATCGGGGCCGCTAGAACAACGTTTAGCTTGAAAGATATTTCAGTGGGTCAACCGCCTGTTTACCTTTGCGCACGGCAAAGTGCAACTGTGGGGTCGATACATTGCCGGTAGCCCCCACATAGCCAATAAGCTGCCCGCGCTTTACGCGCTGGCGCTTCTTTACCAGAATTTTTTGATTGTGGGCATACGCCGTCAGATAGCCGGAATCATGCTTGATAATCAGCATATTGCCATAGCCCTTCAGCCCTTCTCCCACATACACCACTTCACCATCTTCAGCAGCCAGTATTTTTGCCCCTGCTTTGGCTTGGATATTAATACCATCGTTGTGGATACCCTTTTTCTGCGGGCCGAATTTAGAGATTACTTTGCCACGAAGCACCGGCCAGCCCAGCTGACCATTGCCTGTAGAGGCCTTAATCACTGGCGTGGTCGCAATCCCAATATTAGTGAGTGAAGCCACTTCCACCCTGCCATCCCGCGAGGATGAAATACGGCTCTTACGGCTGAAGTTACGCTTCGCTGCTTTCGGTGTGGATTTTATACTCGGTTTAGCGATAGGCTTAACAATTGCCGCTACTTCGGTACTTTTTCTGACAGCCGCCACGGCGGTCTGTGGCTTTTCATCAGGCACGGCCGGAATAATTAGCCATTGTCCCACCGCCAGCGCATGCGGTTTACCCATATTATTAGCCTTGGCAATTACCTTGGTGGTGGAATCATATGTTTCTGCCAGCTCCGATACGCTATCACCCGGTTCTACGCGGTGATAACGGAATGCCGGCACCTTCAGCACCTGCCCCACCTTGATAGCGTAGGGCTTACGTAAGCCATTAGCGCGGGCAATATCGCGACTTGTAATATGGTGCTTCTTGGCAATGGCATGGACGGTGTCACCTTTTTGCACTTTGACTTTATAAAATGGCGTCTTCGTTAGGTCAGGTAGCGGCAATGGCTGCGTTTTGGCTACTTGCGTAACAGTTTTTACCTTAGCTGGCTTGCTGGATTTTGCAAAATTATGGCCGGGCTTTTTAGCGGGAATTACCGCAACACGGGAAGCAGAAGTACCGCGATATTCCACAGTGGCCGGACGTTGGCTGCACGCCACCGTGCCTGCCAAATAGCAAACAACACCACGACACGAACCTGCGTGACAAAAACCCTCTCATACCCACATCCTGGCCAATGATTTTTTCTAGCCAATCCATAGTTGGACGCACACTGGTGGAATCGTTACACTCCCGTCCTCATTCTGGTAATTTTCCAGTATGGCCACCAGGGTACGCCCTACGGCAAGCGCCGACCCGTTTAAGGTATGCACAAACCGGGTTTCCTTCTCATTCTCAGGACGATAGCGCGCCTGCATACGGCGGGCCTGAAACTCACCGAATTGGGAGCAACTGGAAATCCGGCAGTACGCTTCGCCCCGGCAACCGCCACACCTCCAGATCGTAGGTTTTACGGCTGCCAAAACCAGTATCCCCACTGCATAGCAGTATCACCCGGTACGGCAACCCTAGGCGCTTGAGGATTTCTTCTGCGGCACGCGTCAGGCGTTCATGCTCCTCATCAGCCTGCTCCGGTGTAGTGATACTCACCAACTCTACTTTGGAAAACTGGTGTTGACGAATCAGTCCGCGTGTGTCTTTCCCGGCCGAGCCTGCCTCAGCCCGGAAACACGGGGTAAACGCCGTATAACGCAGCGGCAATTCTGCAGCGTCCAGAATCTGCTCCCGCACCAGGTTGGTTAGGGAGACTTCGGCGGTAGGAATCAACCACCGGTCTTCCGATGTCCCGAACAAATCCTCTTTGAACTGGGCAACTGGGGACGCCCACCATCGCCCCGAGCGCGCACCATATAAGGCGGAGAAACTTCGGTGTAGCCAAACTCCTTAGTGTGCACCTCCAGCATATAGGCCGCCAGCGCACGCTCCAGACGTGCGAGCGGACCAAACAGACTGGCAAACCGTGCGCCGGACATCTTGGCTGTCTGTGTAAAATCCAGCCACCCTTTGGCTTCTTCTGGCATCAGCGTCTCGCGGAGCAACGAAAATTCGCGCGGGTGCCCCACTTACGTACCTTACATTATCACTTTCATCCGCGCCATCCGGCACCTGTTCCAGCAGGATATTCGGCAGTCCCAGCAGTAAATCCTGCAACTCGCCCTGTGGCTCCACTTCACCGCCCGTGCTTTCAGATTCCTTCAGGGCGGCAATCTGCGTCTTAAGCTCCTTGGAGCGGGCAATCACCACATCGGCATTCTCGCCTTTGGCCTTCAGGCGTTCTCTTAAATATTACGCGCCATCTGGTTCATTTCGGTCTGCAACTCCTGAAGGCGTTTTGCTTCCACGATTTTCCTCTTTATCCAATTCCGTGATTCGCGCGGAAAGCGGCTCCAGACCTCTGCCGTTTCATCGCGGCATCGAATGCTTCGGGGTTTTCCCGTATCCATTTGATATCATGCATCGTTTTCTGCCACCATATTTTCTTCCACTGAGCGACATGCCCATACTGAAGTTTCGCAAAAGCACCATTAGGCAACGGAACTGCCAGACAGACTGCTCACTCACATCAGGGGCGGAGTATAGCATGCAATAAAAATTTACCACCAGCGCGTACTTGCGTCCCTTCCTCAGGCTTCCGATGCTACAAAGCCGCCGCGCACCAGCAACAGTCAGCAAATCGGCAGTTGGAATGCCAGCCCAAAGGCAATAATCATCCGCATCACTCAATAAGAGAGATATTCACTGATCCGTGCCTCCAGTATAATTGGCAACCCATCGGCCCCGCGCATTTCAAACCCGGTGAAGAATTTCCATGCCAGTGGAAACACGCCATAATACGCCAGCGCAGCACCACAAAGGAACACGAGCGGCGAAAATAGCAGGAATGGCAGCATTACCCGGCGCTCGCGCTTATAGAGACCCGGTGCCACAAAGAAATAGAGCTGCGCCGCAATGACTGGAAACGCCAGGATAAACCCGCTAAACATGGCCAGTTTCAGGTAAGTGATAAATCCTTCCGCCAGTCCGGTATAGATCATCCGGCGGCTTTCCTGCCCGGCATAAATATCTGCCAGAGGTGCCGCCAGGAACTGATAGACTTGTTCCGCAAACCCGTACGTCACCGCAAACCCCAGCAGCCACGCCAAAATGGCGACCACCAAACGGTTCCGAAGCTCCTGCAGATGCTCCGTCATGCTCATGCTTTCCGCCGAGGGCGCTTCCTCAGATGCTGCTTTACTTGCTGGTTTCGTCTTTTTCGTCATGTTCGTGGTTAGTTCTGGGGGTAATATCCGGATCGTTCACATCATAGGCTTCCCGCAGGTTGCCCTCCAAATCAACAATCTGGCGCACCGGCCCGGTGAACTGCTCCTTCAGCGATTTGATCTCGCCGCCGCTTTTTTCATCCAGCGCGTGCATAAATTCCTGCCCGGCCCGCTTAAGCGCATAAAACCCGCGCCCCAGCTTGCGCATCACCACAGGCAGGTCTTTCGGGCCAATTACCAGCAGCGCCAGGATGGCCACCAGTAGTGTTTCTCCTAGTGAAATATCAAACACGGCAGATTACCGGCTACGCATCCTTATGTTCATCGTTTTTGAGCTTCTTATCTTCGGCTTCGCCTTCTTTCAGCCCCTGCTTCAGACTGCGGATGCCTTTCCCCACATCGCCCATTACACGCGGCAGCTTGCCCGCACCAAACACGATGACAATAATCACCAGAATCAAGACCAGTTGCCAAATACCAATACTCATCAGCCATTCCTCCTTATAGACGCATTATGCTTCCGCACTATCCAGGCTGTGCATAGCATAAACCATCCGCACTGTCTTGAGATATTGCATGGGAAAGTCATTGATTCCACAATACACACCCCGTATGATTCCGCGGTTATTGCAATCCTATATAGCGTATTCATTTTCCTATGCACAGCGCCAATTTAGAAGAAATTATTATACTACTCCTCACAGCGGTGGCGGTGGTAGCCTTCTTTAAACGCCTGAATCTCAGCCCGGTATTGGGTTACCTGGTGGCCGGAGGTATAATTGGCCCGTTTGGCCTGCATATCATCCCCGATATTGCCGCGGCAACGCATATTGCTGAATTTGGTGTGGTGTTCCTGATGTTCTACATCGGGCTGGAGCTCAGTTTTGAGCGTTTTAAGGCCATGCGCAGTCAGGTGTTTGTGTTCGGCACGCTCCAGTTTGTGATTACCGGGGCCATTATTGGCTATCTCTCTTATAAAATTCTCAATGAGGTTGCTCCAGCAATTATTATCGGGGCCGGGTTAGCCCTCTCCTCCACGGCCATTGTTTTACAATCTCTGGCCGAACGGGGGGAACAAGCCACACAGGTGGGGCGGTTAGCACTGGCCGTGTTAATCTTGCAGGATTTGGCCGTGGTGCCGCTCTTTATTCTGATCCCCCTGGTGGCGGCAGGTGAAAGCAATATCATTTCAGCTTTGCTGGATGCCAGCTTAAAGAGCTTCCTGGCGCTGGTCATTATTGTGATTTTAGGACGCCTTTTCCTGCGCCCGTTCTTCCGCATCATCGGCGATTTACGGAACGAGGAGTTATTTACTGCAACCACCCTGCTGATCGTGCTGGCCGCCGCCTGGCAAACCGGGGAAGCGGGGCTTTCCATGGCATTTGGTGCTTTTCTTGCCGGGCTGCTGGTGGCGGAAACGGAATTCCGGCATCAGGTGGAGTCCGATATCCGCCCGTTCAAATCCCTCCTTTTAGGGCTCTTTTTCATGACCGTTGGCATGCAGCTGGATATCAAACTTCTGACCGGGCAACTGGCCGATATTGTGGGGATGACAGTGCTACTTATGGCGTTAAAGGCATCTATCCTGCTTCTGCTCTGTAAGCTTTTCCGGATGAAGACCGGTGCCGCGATGAACACCGGCCTGCTGCTTTCGCAGGGTAGCGAGTTTGCCTTCGTATTATTTGCCCTGGCCTCGGAACTGGGATTATTCGACCAGACCCTGACCCAGCTTCTACTGGTATCGGTGACGCTCTCTATGGCGCTCACCCCATTACTGGCTATGGTTGGTCGCTGGTTGACTATCCATTATGACCGTATTTTTTCTTCAGAGGATCTGACAGACAAAGATACCTCCGGTGTCGCCCAGGAAACTATCGACCTGGAAGGCCATGTTATCGTGGGGGGGTTTGGGCGTGTGGGGCGCACTGTTTGTGAATTACTCGCTGCCGAAAAAGTGAATTATATCGCGCTGGATATCAATCCACGCAAAGTGAAAATCGGCCGGAAGAATGGCTACGCGGTCTATTACGGGAATGCCGATGATCTTGAAATCCTGCGTTCCGTGGGCATGGGGCGCGCCCGTGCTGCCGTCGTTACGCAGCGTGAGCCGGAGGAATGTATTGCCACTATTGAAGCCATCCGTAAGGCCTACCCCACTATTCCCATCATCGCCCGTGCGTTTGATCGTAAAAATGCCAAGGAACTCAAAGAAGCCGGGGCTTCCATCTCCATTGCCGAGGCATTTGAATCCAGCCCCTGGCGTTGGGGCGTTATCCTGAAGACCACCGGAATTTCTAATTATGAGTTAACCGCGTCCTTCGCCAGTTCGCGCTAAGGAATACCCGGTTTCATTGAGGAATACGCCCTTTCCCAAGGCTTCTGATTGAGCTGACGAAGAAGAACCCTACGCTGGAATAACAGCATCGATAGGTTTCCTGTCAAAATAACAAATCTTTTGACATCCCACCCGGATACCTATAAGCATGGCTCCTGTTTCTATCGGCTGGCAGGCACCGCCCACACGGCATGATAGTTAAAAATGGATGTATGCACTTAGGCATAATAGGCTGGTAGCTCAGCTGGTTAGAGCGTTGCCCTGATGAGCAAAAGGTCAGCAGTTCAAGTCCGCCTCAGCCTACCATTTTTACGCTGGTTTAAGGAACAAAACTCCTATATTTTGATTGCATAACTCCCTTTGTTAACGATATATTTACCTTTCGGATGGATATCCCTACATATCGCTAAGCACATTAACGGAAGTATGAGTCACACCAGTAAAATCAAACGCGCCCCCGGCGATCCACAGCGCGCTTATCAGACACTTGAGCACCTTATGCTGGAGGCTATTGGTAAGAATCCTGAGGAAGGAAAACTGCAGGCACTCAAGCACATGATGAGCCGTGCTGCAATCGAAAAAACCGCCATCGCCTATCAAAACAACACGTTACATGCGGGCGAAGAGAATCCTTTAGAAAGTGTCAGTTACGACCGCCTGATCAAATCCCTCCTAGAGGAAGAGCAGAACAAAAAAACTCCAGAAAATCAAATTAACGCAGTGGTCATGGAAAAATTTCTTGTCGCCGTCATGACCACACAAATCGAACGCGTCTATACGCCGCATCCCACCAACCCGATGGGACATGAAGCCATTGCCGCCAAACGTAATCTGGACTGGTTCATGGAAAATGAGATGCTTGATCTGTTTAAGAATACACCAGGTCAGCTTGCGGCAGGTAAAAAAGAAACATTCAAGAAACTCATAAAGGACTTCTATGATAAACTGGAGCCACCTTCCAGAAACATGATCCCTTATGAAGAAATCATTCTGAACACGAACAATTCCGAGAATGCCTACAACGCCCTGAGGCATCGGTGCGTTTCCATTGTGCACGCCATGGAGAAAAACAACCTATCAGTTACGGATGAATCCGGCAAGGTGCGCAAAGAAATTATCAATGCTCTCAGTTTCATATACCGTTTTGAAGACTGGACCCTGGACAATGATAATAAGATACTGGTGGATCCGGAAGATGCAAAGCTGAATTTCCGTGTCAAAAGCTTTGCCATGGACCAGAAATACCTTGCTGATCTAGGTATTTTATTAAGTCATACCACGGCTGCAAATGAAATAGAGGGCGCTCCCACTCAAAAAACATCACAGGGGTTTATCGACAACTCTATTTGGCTTAAAGAATTTCTCAACCGTGTGAATGAGAACATAGATAGCAGAGACAAAATCACAACGGTTGAAGAAGCACAGCAGTATATCAAAGCCACGATCTGGCAGTTATTTGACCGCATGGATGCCAATTATAAGGATGGTACCGATTCGCAGCTTTGGGAGCGTTATAAGGGCAAAGTTGATACTTTTTTTAAGAAAGTTGGCCCGGATATGGGCTTAACGGGTGATGCCCTTGAAGAAATCAAGAAGCTTCGCAAGCAGCACGAAGCTACGCGAGACTCGGCGAAAGCACTTCAGCGTATCCGCGAAGAAATAGTAGAAAGTCGCCTGCTCATTGAAAAATATCAACGCTACATAGAAAAAGGTGAAATCCCAGATATTCTGAAAGAAATGATCGGTAAGGAAGATAAAGAAATCTGGCTGAAGAAGGATATTAAGAGGCTGGAGAAAAAAATTACGAACGCAGAAATCCGCTTAAGTGAAGAAATTTCAGCGTTTAACAAGCGATTCCCTGGCCTGGCTGAACAAGGCATTGATATCAGCACGCATGGCTATGCCAATGCCGCAGAGTTCCATGGTGATCTGTTGAATCTGCGCCTCAGCAGCATTAACTGGCCAAAACTCAAAACCGCGGCGGGGGAAGAAAGCGCCCTGAACATGGCCGACATGTTGACGATTTCCGCCGCTAATTTTGGCTCCGTCCCCCAAAAAGCCCAGTACCGCGAAAGCCGGGAAGCGTTTGAGAATGTACAGGAAAAAATGCTGGAGCTCTTCGTTGAGGCAAATCTTCTTGAAGAAAATAAAGCCAAATCTATGAATGGCACAGACCTGCTAAACTGGTTTGCCGAAGCAGACGAAAAAACACAAATCGCTATCCAGAAAACCATCAAGACACATTTTGATTCGCTGGTTTCCTATAACCCGGATAGAAATGTGTCTCATGTTCTTATTGCTGCAAAATCTATTGGAGGTGCTGCTGCCGGATCTAAGCTAAAAGAAAATCTGGTAGATATTCAGTTTTATAAAGTCGTTGAAATGATTAGCCTGATTAACGAAAACCCGGATAAAATCGGCCGCATTCTGGTTGCAGAAGCCAATAGCGCCGAAATCATGCACTTTGTCGACTTCCTGCAACGGGCTGTCACCGACCCAGAAAAAGCCCGCCGCATTGAAAATTACGGCAGCACCCCCATTACCAATCTGATTGAATATAAAAATGACCTGGAACTGGAAAATCTGATGAAGGCATTTCTGGGTGCCTTTGATAACAAACATTTTTATGAGTCACAAAAAGCAACACAGGATCCAAATGACCCGCGGGTCATGATCTATGATCCTAAAGTTACTACTGCTTCAGGAGTCAATGCTAACCATCCTGAAATATTACACGATCATGCCGTTGCTGCAGGACTGGATGCGCTGCCCCTGCTCCCCATGCGCACCATGGTGATTAAAGATTTTTATGACCGCCTTGAAGGTGCAGGTAAACTCAAAGAGGAATTCGAACAAAAGATGCAGAAACGCTGGGGAGATGGCTGGAGGGAACGGCTGGAAGATACGCTGTTTAGTGCCTACCTGATGGCCGCCGGTAGCGACTCCACCAAATCCGCCTCCTCCTCTTCCTATGTTACGACAAAACATAACATGGAAAAATTGATGGAATCAGGGACTATTTACGGCATTTTCATGGAATACTACCATGGCACCGGCACCGGCGTACATCGTGTGGGGCAATCAACCGCTTCAATTACCACACAACAGCAAGGCCAGGGACAAACGCAAACGCCCCACAATATTGCCGCCGAAGACGAACCTCGTGCTATAAGAGAAATGGCTAAAAAATTAAATATTGAAATTCCTCTCCGTGCAAAAGAGGAAACACAGTCTGCCTTGACCCGAATAGCCATTGCCGTATCAAATCTGGGTAATTATGCCGGCCTGCCAGACTTCACCAAAGACCTGGATGAATGGATTGCGCGAAATAACCAGCGGCAGGGTGAGTATGAACAATTCTATGGTGTTCAGGGGAAGAAGGAGCACGACCTACCCCTGAGGGCGTTTTATGAACACGCCGTACCGCATGAGATCCATGCCGTTTTCCAGAATTCTGCCCGCTCCAAAGCACGGTTCAGTCAGCAAGATTTCCACCACCAGGGGTTACGCGCCATTGGCTTTGGTGCCGGGGCCAATAACATGCAGGCAGGCGCCGTACAAATGTGTTATAAGCTGGTGACTGTCCTTGGTGCGGATGCGCAGGGTAACTTTGCGCCAGCCGACCTCAACAAGGCGGCAGAACGTTTTATGCATGACCCTGACCTGCAACATTTATTCAGCGGCGCAGCGCGTATCGCTTCCAATACCAATGCCGATGCCGTATGGCGTTACGTGGAAAACGGGCTGGTTTTTAAGGAAGGCTCCATTAAACGTAACGTTTCTGCCGATGGCAATGTTACCATTACCTTCGGCAACAGCAAGGCTTATGGTATGAACGATCTGGCTGAAGGAACGCTAAATGCAGAAGACCTCAAGCATGTGATCCCCTCTGATGCAAAAATCAGTACTGAAGAAATGCTTCTGACCATTCAAGGGGCAGCCATCGTGGATAGGGAAAACCAGGCAGCCTTCAAAGCGATGACCAATATCGCTATTCAGGCACAAAACACATACCTGGGGAAAAAAATCCCCTTATTAGCCAAGAATGCAGTCTGCACTGCCGATATGCTGAATGAACAGGTGTTTGCGGCCAATGCAGGCATACGTATAGAGCACGAAATGCAAAAAGGCACCCTGGCCTGGGCCAACGGAAAAACGGAAGCACTCTTTGCTGAAATAGCCAGAGAAGGTGTCAAAATTGATAAGGAGCAACTTAGGGAAAAAGGCCCCCAAAGGGATGCATGGTACGCTAACCTGATAGAAATTTTTACCCATGAACAACCCTGGATCGCCCAGAAATTCCCTGAGTGGAGCGTCGCGCACACAATAGCCGCACAGCAAAAATCCGCTGCACTTTCGTAAGCCTTGAACTACCGCCTGATTTCTGTACTATGAGCATAATACAATAATCAAGGTGACCGCCTATGTCCGATACCCACGCATCTTCCGCCCTCTTCCCTATTCCCACCTCACAGAACGAGCATAAGCCGCTGATTACCAAAAATGAATATCAGAGACTTTATGCCGAGTCAGTCTCTGACCCGGAAGGATTCTGGGCCAAACAGGCGGAAACACTGGACTGGTTTGAGAAATGGCATACCGTTAAAGATACTTCTTTTGATAAGAATAACCTGCATATCCAATGGTTCGCTGGCGGAAAACTCAATGTCACCCACAACTGTATTGACCGGCACCTGCCCCACCGTGCCCGTCAAACCGCCATCATCTGGGAAGGAAACGACCCTAAAGACAGTAAAAACATCAGCTATCAGGAATTACATGACGAGGTCTGCCGGTTTGCCAACATATTAAAATCACAGGGTGTTAAGAAAGGCGACCGGGTAACACTCTACATGCCCATGATCCCGGAAGCTGCCTATGCCATGCTGGCCTGCGCCCGCATTGGAGCGGTACATTCTGTTGTCTTCGGTGGATTCTCCCCGGAAGCCCTGCATGGCCGCATTGAAGATTGTGCCAGCGATTATGTGATTACTGCGGATGAAGGCCTGCGCGGCAATAAAACAGTCCCACTGAAAGCCAATGTGGATATAGCCGTTTCCAGGTTGAACCATGTGAAGAAGGTGATTGTTATCCGCCACACGGGCGGCGATGTCGCCTGGCACAGTGACCGGGATGTCTGGTACCACGAACTATGCAAGAACGTTGATACGAATTGTCCGGCTGAGCCTATGGACGCAGAGGATCCGCTCTTTATCCTGTACACCTCTGGCTCCACTGGCAAGCCAAAGGGGGTGTTGCATACCACCGGAGGCTACCTGCTCTATGCCGCCGTCACCCATAAATATGTCTTTGATTACCAGGAAGGTGATATTTACTGGTGTACCGCCGATGTAGGTTGGGTCACCGGCCATAGTTATATTGTCTATGGCCCGCTGGCCAACGGTGCAACCACTTTGATGTTTGAAGGTATTCCCACCTGGCCGGACGCTTCCCGCTGCTGGCAGATTGTGGATAAGCATAAGGTTAATAGCTTTTATACGGCCCCTACGGCCATTCGTGCTCTCATGGCACTGGGAGATGAATACGTTACCAAAACTAACCGCAGAAGTCTGCGGATTCTTGGTTCTGTGGGTGAACCCATTAATGCCGAAGCCTGGCTGTGGTATCATGAGAAGGTTGGCAATGGACGCTGCCCCATCATGGACACCTGGTGGCAAACCGAAACCGGCGGGTTCCTACTTACACCTATGCCCTATGCTGTTGACCTAAAGCCCGGCTCCGCCACGTTCCCATTCTTCGGTGTGCAACCAGTTATTGTAGACGCAAACAATAACGAACTTAAGGGTGAAGCAGAAGGAGCGCTGTGTTTCAATGATTCCTGGCCCGGGCAAATGCGTACCGTTTATAAAAACCACGACCGGTTTGTGGAAACCTATTTTGTCCAATATCCTGGCCGCTATTTCTCCGGGGATGGTGCCCGGCGTGACAAAGACGGCTATTACTGGATCACCGGCCGTATGGACGATGTGATTAACGTCTCCGGACACCGCATGGGGACTGCCGAAGTGGAAAGCGCGCTGGATACCCATCCGGATGTTGCTGAAACTGCCGTAGTGGGATTTCCCCACGAGATTAAAGGACAGGGCATTTATGCCTACGTCATTCTAAAGGCCGGGAAAGCCCCCTCAGAAGACTTGAAAAAGGCGCTACTTCAGCAAGTAGTACATGATATCGGGCCTATCGCAAAACCAGACCATATCCAGTTTACACCTGGCCTGCCAAAGACGCGTTCCGGGAAGATTATGCGGCGGATTCTAAGGAAAATTGCAGCAAGTGAGGTCACAGGTCCCTCCGATTATGCTAAACTTGGCGATACGAACACGCTTCTCAATCCTGAAATTGTTGATATACTGGTCGAAGGACGCGTAAATAAGGCCTAGAAGCTTGATTATTTTACCAATGTGGTATAATAGTTGTAAAATTAATAACTTATTAGCAAGAATTGCATAATTTTATGAATGCTGCCGCAAAACGCAAAGTACTGGTAGTTGAGGATAATGATCTCAATCTGAAGCTTTTTCGTGATTTGCTGGAAGCACATGACTTTGAAGTCATCGATACGAGATGGTTTTATCGTTCCACAATCTGGTGGAAAAGAAACCTTCCTATTTACTCATCGTCCTTGGATGTCAGCTACCCAAAATCTCCAGGTTGATATCATTCGGACACTCAAGGGAAATAAAAAGCTATCTTCCGTTCCCATTGTTGCAGTTACCGCTTTCGCGATGAAGGAAGATGAGGATAATATTTTAGCAGCAGGCTGTGAGGCTTATCTCTCTAAGCCGATTTCCATTGAGGATTTTGTGGAAACCATTCAACGATTTGCTGACTAAAGGTTATTATTATCCATGCCCGGTAGAGTTCTTGTAGTTGATGACCTTGTTCCCAACGTCAAGCTACTCGAGGCGAAACTCAGCAATGATTATTATGAAGTATTCTCTGCATTTAGCGGACAGGAAGCGCTGGATAAAGTAAAAGAAGTCCAGCCCGATATTATCCTATTGGATATTATGATGCCGGAAATGGATGGGTTTGAGGTGTGCCGACGCCTGAAAGCTGATCCGGAAACCGCTCTTATTCCTGTCGTTATGGTCACTGCTCTCAGCGAACAGGAAGACCGCGTGCGTGGCCTTGAGGCCGGCGCTAACGACTTCATTACCAAACCAATTGACGATTTACACCTGCTGGCACGTGTGCGCTCACTAGTACGTCTGAAAGTGATGGTTGACGAGTTGCGCCTGCGCGATCGTACAGGAAGTGAGCTGGGACTAATAGAACAAAACCCAACCACAATTAATCCGGATGATTCTGCCAACATTCTTATTATTGATGATGACGTTGTACAAACTAAGAATATTTGTAATGAGTTACAAAAACTTGGGCATATGACTGAAGAGTGCCCGCCAGCTGAAGCCGTAACCCGTGTTGCTAATGGCGATTATGACTTGGTGATTATCAGTACCGAGCTTGATGAAGCAGACGGGTTGCGTTTAAAGAATCTGAAATCCGTTCACATAAGCAATTCCATTAATGATTCTGGTAAATGAAGATGACCGTGACTTACTCATCAAAGGATTAGAGATCGGGATTGACGAATATTTAATGACACCCCTGGATACCAATGAACTCATCGCCCGGCTGCATGCGCTCCGTCATCAAACACTACGGGATGCGCGCTGCGTTCCAGTGTGCGGGAAAACCTTTCTGCCGCTGTTGACGATAGTCTGACCAAACTCTTTAACCGGCGCTACGCAGGATGCCGCACTTAAATGCACTGGCGAAGAAGCTGCCCGTCAGGGCGATCTATCCCCTAATGGTCGTTGATGGCTGACCGCATTTCAAAAGATAAACGACTATCCGAGTTAGGGGACACCATATTGGCGACGGTATTGCAACGGGTATTGTATCCAGAATAGTATCCGTTCCACAGACGCGCACCGTCACGGCGGCGAAGAATTTATTATTGTGATGCCAAATACGTCGTGGACACAACCACCATTATTGGTGAACGTGTACGCCGGAGCGATGATCCGTGCCGTTTACTCGTATTTCTGCCGAGCCATTTCGCTCACCTGTGCACAGAAATGATGGCATATCAGATATTCATTCTGGTATCGCTGAATTCTGAAGAAATTAAAAAGCGTACCGATGAGGCGCTATAAAGCAAAGTTCAGCGAAATAAAGTCATCATCACCCAAACAGGAGATTCCCCCCACAGCAATAATAGCGCCCCTGAACCCCCACCTGATCCTAGAAAAGACAGTATGCCACTGCCTATTTAGGTACCCCTGTTTGATATGGTAATCTGTGCATCTTCTGAATCTTTTGTTGCCGAGCTAACGGCACGCGGGCGTTTGATTGGGCTGGATGTTGGCACCAAAACCATTGGTATTGCTGTCAGCGATGAAAGCCGCTTGATCGCTACACCACAATCGACGCTGAAACGCATCAAATTCACACAGGATGCTGAAATACTCTGCCGCCTGTTTGATACAGAGCAAGCATGCGGTATCGTGATTGGGCTGCCACTGCATACTACACAGGGCGACTATACTGCCATGGCGCAATCCGTGACCCAGTTTGCCCGCAACCTCTCTCGCAAAACGAACCTTCCTATTTTGCTATGGGATGAGCGCCTCTCCACGCAGGCTGCACGGCGTGCGTTAGAAGATAGTGGCACACGGGCAATGCACCATAAGGCAAAAATCGATCACATCGCCGCCGGGTTTATCCTGCAAGGCGTGTTGGATGCACTAAAAATACTTACTCCGGACGGAAAATAGCACGCTCCACCAATGCACAGATAATGTGCCCCAATGCAATATGCCCCTCCTGAATCTTGGGCGTTTCGTCCGATGGTATCTGAATCACATAATCGCATAATGGCAGCATATCGCCTCCCTTATGCCCGGTGAACCCTACCGTGATCATTCCTGCCTCTTTCGCCGCCTCCAGGCCACGCAGGATATTCGGTGAACGGCCGGAGGTGGAAAACGCCACCAGTACATCCCCGCTACGGCCCAGCGCCTCAACCTGCCGTGCGAACAGGCGCTCATAGCCGTAGTCATTCCCAATCGCCGTCAATATGGAAGTATCCGTAGTAAGGGCAATCGCTGCCAGCCCCGGACGATCAAAACAAAGTTTACTGACAAGCTCTCCTGCCAGATGCTGCGCATCCGCTGCACTGCCACCATTGCCTGCAAAAAGAATTTTTCCATCATTCCGCAACCGTTCCACCATCATCGCAGCAATCGTGCATGCCTGCTGCTGCAAGGGTTCATCCTGCAGTAACTGCGAGAACACATTAACGGTTTTTTCCAGCTCTTCCCTGCAATAAACTTTCACGCTATTCCTCTTGTATTATGCTTTTATTTCCGCATGTTACTTTCTAATACGCTGAAAAGCATTTTACAAGTACCCTGCCTTACATTACACTCCGGGAGTACGGAAATTATTATGACACGCGCCCTGTTCCTAGATCGAGACGGTATCATCAATGTTGATACAGGATACACCTACAAAACACAAGATATTGTGTTTATGGAGGGGATATTTGATATATGTCGTAATGCACAGCAGGCGGGCTATAAACTCATTGTCGTCACCAACCAGTCAGGGATTGGCCGCGGCTACTACACCGAAAAAGACCTCCATACCGTCATGGCCTGGATGCAGGAAAAACTGGCCGAAGAGCAGATTACGCTCGATAAATACTATTACTGCCCCTACCACCCGGAAGGAATTGGGCAGTATCGTCGTGAATCCAACGACCGCAAGCCAGGGGCAGGTATGTTATTGAAAGCTAAACAGGAATTCAACATCCTTATGCAGGATAGCATCATGCTTGGGGATAAGCCAGCCGATATGGAAGCTGCCTGGCGGGCAGGTGTAGGCCGTAAACTAATGCTCCCTCATACCGGATACCCCACCAGCCCCTACGCCGACCGCATCTTAACGCACCTTCGTGAGGCGCTTAAGGAATTTCCCGCATTTGCCTAGGATAATAGTGCGTTTTCTTGCCCATAATGAGGGCTTTACAAGGATGTTTAAACGCATATAATACGCCCACCTTATAAACCTACTATGGAGCCCGGAAACAATGGCCTACGTCGTTACCGAACAATGTATTCGCTGCAAGCACATGGACTGTGTGGAAGTCTGCCCGGTAGACTGCTTTTATGAAGGCGAAAACATGCTGGTTATCAACCCGGACGAATGCATTGATTGTGGCGTCTGTGAGCCAGAATGCCCGGTGGATGCCATTGAGGCGGAAAATGAAAATAACGTAAAATGGCTGGAGATTAATAAAAAATACGCAGAAACCTGGCCAAATGTAACGATTAATCGCGGCGCAATGCCAGATGCAGAAAAATACGCTGGCGAAGAGGGTAAATTTGAAAAATATTTCAGCGAAGCCCCTGGTGAAGGCACCTAAAAACACTTGCTTCTTGGCACTGGCCGGGGAACCTGGCATTCTTCGACTTTGATAAAATTTTCTATTTATTTGAGGCGTATTTTCTGATATAATTCCCCATCTTCGTCATGATACTTTGCACGAAGTTCATCTCGATTTGGTTACAGTGTAGTAACCGCCACGTTAACCTGGTGGAGTGATGTTTTATGACTAAAGTAAAAGATAAGTTAGAATTTTCGATTAATGATAATGTGGTCTACCCTGCACATGGTGTTGGGCTGATAAGCGAAATTGAAACACAAACGATCGGGGGCATGGCCCTGACGGTCTATGTCGTAAAATTTGAAAAAGACAGAATGACCCTTCGTATCCCGGTGCAAACGGCTGTTAAGTCTGGCCTGCGCCGCCTCTGCACAATGGATGACCTGAAAAAGGTTCGTACAACACTGCGCAGTAAAGCCCGTACCAGCCGTGGTATGTGGAGCCGCCGCGCCAAAGAATACGAAACAAAGATCAATTCAGGCAATATCATTTCCCTGGCAGAAGTGGTACGTGACCTGCACAAGAATATTGATGATCCGGATCGTTCATACAGCGAACGGATGATCTACGAGAATGCACTTTCGCGCCTTGTTGGTGAAGTTGCTGCTATTCAGGACATCGAACACGAAGAAGCAGTGTCCGTAGTCGTGGAGAGTATTGCTTCTAACAAGAACAGGGAAGCTGCATAACACCCCGTGTAAATTACAGTCTATGAAGATGGCGCCACTTAGGCGCCATCTTTTTTTGTAGCCAGCACATACAACTACCGCTACATTCATTCCATGCGCCCCGAAACCATACTCAAAGAATTTGAAGATGCAGAAGCCATCCTGAAGGGGCATTTTATCCTCTCTTCCGGCCTGCATAGTGACACCTATATGCAGTGTGCCCGCGTCCTGATGGATGCCCGTCGGGCGGAACGCCTGTGTGACGCACTGGCTGAAAAAGTCCGCCGAGAGCTGAGTGAAACGATTGATCTGGTGGTTTCCCCTGCCATGGGCGGCGTGGTGGTCGGTTATGAAATGGGCCGTCAACTTGGTATTTCTGCTATTTTCTGTGAACGCTCAGAAGGTACGTTCGCACTGCGCCGGGGTTTTCGTATTGAACCAGGACAGAATGTGCTCGTGGTGGAAGATGTCGTTACCACCGGGAAATCCTCATTGGAAGCGATGGAGTGCATTCGTGCTCATGGCGGAAACATCGTTGCTGAAGCTTGTTTAGTACATCGTAAATCTGCAGATAATCAGGATGTGAATCCCCTACCTGTCCCGTTGATTTCACTGCTGGAAATTACCGTCCATGCCTATGCGGAAAACGAACTGCCTCCAGAACTGGCAGCACTGCCAGTGGAAAAGCCGGGTAGCCGCTGGCTAAAATCTGCCAGGCAATCGGCTTAGAAACATGCCCCGGTCGCCAGGCACGCCAGAACGCCGATTGTCACCAGCACAACCATTCCAACACCGAAGAAAATATCCCTAACGCCATTAATATCCTCCGGCCTAACGCCAATATCTGCGTGACTGATATGCGTCCAAATATCCATCCACTCCATACGCCTCTCTCCCTATTGGCTTATGTCCTGTTACACATACACGATAACACTTTATATTAAAATATTTTTTTACACCCCACAAAAATGTTGAACAGCTACCTAGTCAACGATTTTTAATGCTTGACTCCCTGCCTGCCACCACTACGATGCATCACATGTAATAGGGAGCTTTTAATGGCACGTAAAACAGACAAAACCATGATCAAACACCTCAACACCATTCTGCGGAATGAGCTGACCGCCATTAACCAGTATTTCCTGCACTCCAAGATTTTGAAGAATGATGGCTATAGCAAATTGGCCGAGAAAGAGTATGAAGAATCCATTGATGAAATGAAGCATGCATCGGAGCTTTCGGAGCGCATTTTGTTCCTGGGCGGGTTACCTAACCTGCAGGATATGGGAAAGCTCAGTGTTGGTGAGAACCCGAAGGAAATGCTCACCGCTGACCATGCCACCGAAATCAACGCCGTGGAGGATCTGCGCGCCCCTATGTCTATGCCGAAGAAACCAGGATTTTGGAACGGTGGAACTGCTGGAACGTATCCTGATCTCTGAAAATCGCATATGCTGTGGCTGGGCAGCAACTCAAACTCATGGAAAGCATGGGCAGAAAACTACCTGCAATCGCAGGTGGAACCTTGCCTGAATTTCAAAAGGACTTTATGGTAACGCTATGAAAATCTGTATTATCAAGGAACGGCAATGGATGAACTGCGCTCGCAGCCACGGAAACCGTCAGAAATATGCCCATGGGCGCTTTCGTACTGGTTGAAAAGGATGCCGGAACGGCCGCAGGCTATAGTAATAAAGCCTATGAGGAAGCCGGTGCTAAATCGTTACCACCGCCGAGAATGTGCTGGATGTGTCAGATGTTGTGCTCAAAGTGCAGGCTCACGGAATTACTCGGGAATGCAAAAAAAGAGCTGGATACTATCAAAAAGAACGCCATTCTGGTTTCGCACCTGAATCCTTTCGGTGATCCACAATTACTCTCGGCTCTGGCACGCCAGCAGATATCCGCCGTGGCGCTGGAGTTTGTTCCGCGTATTACACGCGCCCAGAGCATGGATGTACTGTCCTCTCAGAGTAACCTCGCCGGTTATAAAGCGGTACTGGACGCGGTAGCGGAATCCCGTAAGGTCGTACCGTTGATGATGACGGCAGCGGGGAAAGTGGAACCGGCGAAAGTGCTGATCCTCGGTGCCGGGGTGGCAGGTCTGCAGGCCATTGCCACCGCCAAGCGTCTGGGAGCGATTGTCAGCGCATTTGATGTACGCCCGGCGGTCAAAGAGCAAGTGGAAAGCCTGGGAGCCACGTTTATTGAGGTTCCCTCAGAGGAAACCGAGAATGCGGAAACCAAAGGCGGTTACGCCAAGGAAATGAGTGAGGAATACAAACGTAAGCAGCAGGCACTCATACATGAAACATTACGTACGCAGGATATGGTGATTACCACGGCGTTGATCCCCGGTAAGCCAGCCCCCACCCTCATTACTGATGCGATGCTGGACGATATGAAGCCCGGCGCAGTGATTGTGGACCTGGCAGTGATGTCCGGCGGGAACTGTGCGGGCAGCGAACCTGGCAAGATCGTTGAGCGCAATGGTGTGAAGATCATCGGGCATCGTAACGTACCTTCCCGCGTAGCAACAGATGCCAGTGCACTTTATGCCCGCAACCTCTATAACCTCGTTGCGCTGATGTATGATAAGGAAACCAACAGCCTGAAACTGAACCTTGAGGATGACATCATCAAGGGCTGTCTGATGACGCATCAGGGCAAGATTATTCACCCGAATTTTGCAGAAAAAGCAGCGGGCCCTGCTGCCAAAGCCGGTACTAAGACTACTGTCAAAAAAGCCCCACCACGTAAGGTGATGGATCAAAAACCGCATATGAAAAAGAAAGTTCGCCAAATTGCTAAGAAACCGACCCCCAAAGGAGGCGCATAATGCCGGATGTGAATACGTTAAGCGAAAGCGCTCGGCAGCTTTCCACCACCGCTGAACAACTGGCTGCACAGGCCGCAGCGCTGGAAATGCAAGCTACCCAAAGCGGTGTAGACCCGCTGGTTTTCGGCCTGACCGTCTTTGTGCTGGCCTGTTTTGTGGGCTATTACGTCGTATGGAAAGTGACCCCTGCCCTGCACACACCGCTGATGGCCGTCACCAATGCCATCTCCGGGATTATCATCGTCGGTGCGATTATTGCCGTCGGCCCGGAAGGGTTTGGGTTTTCCCAGTTATTGGGCTTTATTGCCGTAACCATTGCCGCCGTGAATATTTTCGGCGGATTTGTGGTCACGCAGCGTATGTTACAAATGTTCCGGAAGAAGGATTAATCGCTTATGTCATTTGCTTCCGCCATGGCGTATCTGGTTGCTTCAGTACTGTTTATTCTGGCACTGAAGGGCCTCTCCTCCCCTAAATCTGCCCGCCGCGGCAACCTGCTGGGGATACTGGGAATGGTGCTGGCAATCTATACCACCATCAGCCAACCGGCAATCAGCGGGGTGGGATTGGTGATTACCGGGCTGATTGTGGGCGGTGTCGTCGGAACAGTCATTGCCCTGCGTATCCAGATGACGGCAATGCCGCAGCTGGTGGCGGCATTTCACTCGCTGGTCGGCCTGGCCGCCTGCCTGATTGCCACGGCCGCGCTCTATTCTCCGGAAGCCTATGGGATTGGGATTCCCGGCCATATCAAGCTTTCCAGCCTGATCGAGCTGAGCCTGGGACTAGCCATTGGGGCGGTGACGTTTACCGGCTCGGTCATTGCGTTCCTCAAGCTGCAAGGACTGATGAAAAGTGCACCGCTGCGTTTTGCCGGGCAACACCTGGCCAATGCGCTGATTGGTGTGGCGATTGTTGTGCTGATTCTCACATTTTGCGGGAGTGAATCGCACTTTGCCTTCTGGCTCATCATGCTGCTCTCATTATTGCTGGGCGTGCTGCTGATCGTACCGATTGGCGGAGCGGATATGCCGGTAGTGATCTCCATGCTGAACTCCTATTCCGGGTGGGCGGCGGCCGGTATCGGCTTCACGCTGGGTAATATGCTGCTGATTATCACCGGGGCGCTGGTGGGTGCCAGCGGGGCGATCCTCAGTTATATCATGTGCAAAGCGATGAACCGCTCGATCTTTAATGTGATCCTGGGCGGGTTCGGCACCGGTGATGATGCACAGGCTGCCACCGCTGGCGATGATGACCGTCAGATCCAACAGGGCAATGCCGAAGATGCCGCCTTCCTGATGGGCAACTCCAAGTCGATTATTATCGTCCCCGGCTATGGGATGGCCGTGGCGCAGGCCCAGCACGCCCTGCGTGAAATGGGCGATTTACTGAAAGCCAAGGGGCTGAATGTACGCTATGCCATTCACCCGGTCGCAGGCCGGATGCCGGGGCATATGAATGTACTGCTGGCGGAAGCCAACGTGCCTTATGATGAAGTGTTCGAGCTGGATGAAATCAATAACGACTTTGCCGAAACCGATATTGCCTTCGTCATCGGCGCGAACGACATTACCAACCCCGCCGCGAAGACTGACCCGAAAAGCCCGATCTACGGCATGCCAGTGCTGGACGTGGAGCGTGCTGGACAGGTATTGTTTATCAAGCGCAGCATGGCCAGCGGCTATGCCGGCGTGGAGAACAGCCTGTTCTTTAATGATAACACGATGATGCTCTTCGGCGATGCCAAGCAGATGACAGAAAATATCGTCCGCGCCCTGAAGGCGCTTTAGACTCGCCTATAACGTCACCCCCAGTTTCGCTGCCACGGTGAAGATATCCTTATCCCCCCGGCCGCAGAGATTGGCGATGATGAGCTGGTCGGCACGCATAGCAGGCGCTTCGCGGATCACGTAGGCCAGCGCATGGCTCGGCTCCAGCGCCGGGAGAATCCCCTCTTCCCGCGCCAATGTCTGAAAGGCATTGAGCGCTTCTTCATCGGTCGCGGACTCATACTGCACCCGGCCGGAATCATTAAGGAAACTATGTTCCGGGCCAATACCCGGATAATCCAGCCCGGCAGAAATAGAATGCGTCGGCAAGATCTGCCCGTCTTCATCCTGCAACACATAGGTGCGGTTACCATGCAGTACCCCCGGCGAACCACGACTGATGGAAGCAGCATGCTCGTTAGTATCCAGCCCCTTCCCGGCGGCTTCCACCGCCACCATCTTCACTCCCGTATCCGGCAGGAAGGCGGTAAACAACCCCAGCGCATTCGAGCCACCGCCAATACACGCCACCAGCATATCGGGCAGGCGATCTTCGGCTTTAAGGATTTGCTGCCGTGCCTCCCGCCCCATCACCGACTGGAAATCCCGTACCATCATGGGGAACGGATGCGGCCCGGCAGCCGTGCCTATCAGGTAATAGGTATCGTTCACATTGGTCACCCAATCGCGCAGGGCTTCGTTCATTGCATCCTTCAGCGTGCCCGTACCGGCATCCACCGGGCGCACCTCCGCCCCCAGCAGCTTCATACGGAACACGTTCGGCTTCTGGCGCTCCATATCCCGCGCGCCCATGTAAATGACACATTGCATCTTAAACAGCGCACATACCGTTGCCGTGGCCACCCCATGCTGCCCGGCACCGGTTTCCGCTATAATCCGCCTCTTTCCCATACGCTTGGCCAACAGAATTTGCCCGATACAGTGATTGATCTTATGTGCGCCGGTATGCAGTAATTCATCCCGCTTCAGGTAAATCCGCGCCCCGCCCAACGCCCTGGTCAGTGCCTCGGCATAATAAAGCGGGCTAGGCCGCCCGGCATACTGCGCCAGGTAATAATCCAGCTCTTTCAAAAATGCCGGATCATCCTTTGCCTTGTTATAGGCTTTTTCCACCTGAAGGATCAGCGGCATCAGGGTTTCGGCCACAAACCGCCCACCATATTGTCCAAAATGCCCGGCCATATCCGGCAGGATATTCATTGCTGTAGAATAGACACTCATAACCCGTTTACTACCTCCATGAACTCACGGATTAACCGTGGCTCTTTGATTCCTGGCCCGGACTCAATTCCGGATGATACATCCACACGCACCGCCCCGGTTTTCTGCACGGCTTCGGCTACATTTCCGGCATGCAATCCTCCGGAAAGAAACCACGGCAACGCAAATTCCCGATGGCGCAGTAACGCCCAGTCAAATGCCAGCCCATTACCGCCCGGCAATGCTGCCTCCGGTGCCTTGGCGTCAAACAGCAACATATCGGCCACCGCGCTATAAGCGCCTGCCCGTGCCACATCGTCGGCAGCATGAACCTTAAGCGCCTTGATAATCTTCGCACCGGTTTGCTTGCGGATAGTATTCACACGCTCTGGAGATTCATCACCATGCAACTGGAGAAACGCTGGCCTGAATGTCTGCAATAACATATCTAACACCTCATCCTGAGGGTTAACCAATACCGCGACCGTCTGTATCTCCTGCGGAATATCCGCCGCCAATTTTGCCGCTTGCACGGGTGTCACATTACGCGGCGATTTATCAAAAAAGACAAAACCAGCATAAGCAGAGCCCGCTTTGACGCTGGCCTCAACCGCTGCTGCGGAAGTCAAACCACAGAGCTTTGCCTGCACACTCATGAGGACGCTCCTTCCTGCCCTTCTATCGCCTGTGCCTGCATTGCCTGACGTGCATCGTCCAGTGATTCCTTCAGATGCTTGATTTCCTTTTCCAGCTTATGCCGCTGATGCGCCGCAGAAATACGGACACCCACCAGCCACAGCCACCCTAGTAATAATCCACACGCCAGCGTGAACAGCAACGGCACAAAAAGTGGCAAATCCACCTCATAGGGCAATGGAAAAATAGACAACGTTACCTGCTCACGGTTACTCAACGCAAATGAGAGCAGAAACAGCCCAAAAATAATCAGGAACGTGAAGCGTAAGAAACGCACCCCAGTAACCGGGGTTTAGGCGTTCTTATTGATACGCTCGCGCACTTCCTTACCGGCACGGAAATAAATAGCGCGGCGACGGCCCAGCTGTACTTTCTCGTTAGTACGCGGGTTACGTGCAACCCGGGATTTACGTTCACGAATAGAGAATGATCCAAACCCACGTAGCTCGACACGGTCATCATTAATCAATGCCTGGGAAATCTCTTCCAGTACCGTATTCACGATGATAGAGATATCTTTGGCATATACATTCTGATGCTTCTGTGCGAGGCGTTTAATCAATTCCGATTTGGTCATGCTGTTCCCGGACATAGTCGAAAATCTCTCTTTGTTGTTAGACGCTTACCTGCGAAGGCTCGCTAACCTAGCACTCTTTTACCAACGTGACAAGAGCCTCCGTTGGAAAAAAGCACCAGAATTTTGCACGGTTTGCAGAATATCCTGCATCATGGTCTGCCATAGATCAGGCGTTTTCCATACTGGCTCTATATCATAAATCGGTAAGCCAGATTTTACTTTCTTTTCTTCTTCCAGCCATTTAATGGCCTCTTCTTCGCCACCAATTGCATCAATCAGCCCGTTTTCCAATGCCTGCCTTCCGGTAAATGCACGGCCATCAGCTAATTTTTCTACAGCGTCACGAGGTAACCCACGCCCCTCTTGCACCATGGTCACAAACACATCATGAAAATCATCTACTACCGATTGCAAAGATGCCTTCACCTGCGGGGAAACAGGTTCGTAGGGGCTGGGTTGTCCTTTCAGAGCCCCGGAACGTATCTCCGTCATCCGGAAACCAATTTTATCCGATAGTCCCGCTATATTAGGTGCCTCCATCAGTACACCGATAGAACCTGTAATGGTGCCCTTGTGTGCATAAATACGCTCTGCCGGCACGGCGACCATATAGGCAGCCGACGTGGCTAACGTCTCCATCGTCACCACGACTGGAATATGTTTAGCGATTTCCTGCACCATATCGTGCAACACCTCTCCACCAACTACCGTACCACCACCACTATCCAGCTTTAGAAGCAAAGCCTTGGTATGATTATTATTCAAAACTTCCTCAAACAGCGCCTTCTCTTCGGGCTGTCCCTGAATAAAAAAATCAACAGTAACACGGGCAATATGCGGGCGGATACGCAAGGGAGAGGCCCCATCACGAGGACCAATCATCAGGAAGGTAAATAGGATGATAATTGCAATAACGGCAAAGCGCCACCGGTTAAGTTGCCGTCTTAATCTGAATCGATCCAGCAACGTTTCCGGTGGCACTGCCATAACTAACCCTACTCGTCTGCCTTGTCTTTAGACTTGGTTGTCTTTTTAGCAGCCGTTTTCTTCGCAGGAGCCTTTTTTGCCGCCGGCTTTTTATCTTCTTTGGCTTCGGCATCATCATCTGCCTTGGCTTTAGAAGCTTTTTTAGCTGGTGCTTTCTTTTCGGCTTTTGCCTCTTCATCGCTATCCTTAGCGGATTTCTTTGAAGCGGCCTTAGCCGGTGCTTTCTTCTCGGAGGCTGCTTTTTTCTCCTTCGCGGAATCTAAAGCAATACCAAGAATATCACCCAGGCTGGCACCACTATCGGTGGAACCATACTCGGCAATGGCACGTTTCTGCTCATCCAGCTCATAGGCTTTGATCGACAGCGTAAATTTGCGCGCAGCACGATCCGCGTTAATCACTTTCGCGTCCACACGGTCACCCACGGCAAATTTCTCCGGACGTTGATCCAGGCGGTCTGCTGAAAGGTCGGAACGCTTAATGAAGGTCGTGATACCATCCACCACTTCCACCTCAATGCCATCGTCATTAACAGCTGTTACAGTGAAGGTAGCCACTTTGCCTTTTGTCAGTGTGACATCTTCCATCGGGTCTTTTTCCAGCTGTTTGATACCCAGCGCAACGCGTTCTTTATCCAGTTCCATGGCCAGGATTTTTGCCTTCACCACGTCCCCTTTCTTGAACTCTTTTACGGCATCTTCAGGCTTCTTATCCCAACTGATGTCATTGGCATGCACCAGACCATCGATATCTTCCGCCAGCGCGACAAACAGGCCAAAATCCATCACATTGCGGATTTCGCCTTCAATCACATCACCCACCTTATATTTCTCAGTGAGCTTATTCCACGGGTTTTCTTCACATTGCTTGATCCCCAGGGAGATACGATGTTTGACCGGATCGACATCCAACACTTTCACTTTCACTTCCTGACTGGTGGAAAGGATTTTGCTTGGGTGCAGGTTCTTCTTCGTCCAGCTCATTTCGGACACGTGCACCAGGCCTTCAATGCCCGGCTCAAGCTCAACGAATGCCCCGTAATCGGTGACATTACTGACACGCCCCGTATGGATGCTATCCACCGCGTAACGCGTTTCAATATTCTCCCACGGGGACTCTTCCAGTTGCTTCATACCCAGCGAGATACGTTTGCTGTCTTCGTCATACTTGATGACCTTGGTACGCACCGTCTGGCCAACGCTCAGTACTTCGGACGGGTGGTTAACACGACGCCAGGAAATATCGGTGACGTGCAGGAGACCATCTACCGGCCCCAGATCAATAAACGCACCGTAATCGGTGATGTTTTTGACTACACCATCCAGAACAGAGCCTTCCTTGATCTTGGAAAGCACCTCATCACGCTCAGCCGAGCGGGATTCTTCCATAATGGCGCGGCGGGAAACTACGATGTTGCTGCGGGCACGATCCAGCTTCAGAATCTGGAACGGTTGTTTCACACCAATCAGCGGTGACACGTCTTTCACCGGGCGAACATCCACCTGGCTACCCGGCAGGAACGCCACCACACCATCCAGATCCACCGTAAAGCCACCTTTCACGCGGCCAAAGATGGTTCCTTCCACGGTGACATCATTATTATAGGCATCTTCAAAGCGTTCCCAGGATTCTTCGCGCAGTGCTTTTTCGCGGCTGAGAACAGCTTCGCCCTCACGGTTTTCAAATTTTTCGAGATAAACCTCGATCTCATCGCCTACAGCCACTTTCTGCTGGCTTTCACCGTGGCCAAATTCATAAAGTGGAATACGGCCTTCCGTTTTCAGACCGATATCCACGGTGATATATTCACGGTCACGACCAATCACGCGGCCTTTGACAATAGTCCCTTCCTTTAGTTCCTCCGAGAAGCTTTGCTCCAGAAGTTCGGCGAAATTCTCACCTGTATTAAATGGTTGCTTTTGTGCTGTACTAGCTGACATGTTTGTTATTTATCTCCTTTCATGTGCCGGATATGGCATTTATGCGCTTGCAGCAGGAAGAATCACCGATACGATTTTTTCGAAAACAGCCTGTAGGTCCATCTCCGTCGTATCGATATAGACTGCGTCATCCGCCGGTTTAAGCGGTGCTACGGTCCGGGTGCTATCCCGCTGGTCACGTCTTTCCAGATCCAGCAAAACGGTGCGATATATAACGTTATCCTGCTGTTTTTGCAACTCCTTATATCGCCTTTCTGCCCGCGCCTCCAGGCTGGCGGCAATATAAAATTTAAAATCAGCATCCGGGCATACCACTGTACCGATATCCCGCCCGTCCAATACCGCGCCTTTGGGGCTTTCTGCAACTTCTCGCTGAAACGCCAGCAATGCCTGCCGTACACCGGGGATTGCCGAAACCACCGAGGCCGCATGCCCGGCCTCTTCATCCCCTAAGTCAGAACGCCTCAGCGATTGTGAATGTAATATGTTTTGGCCACGCCCATCGTAGCAGAAACAGCAGCAGCGTCCCCCTGCTCCACCTGTGAAATCGCAATGCCTTTGGCCAGCGCTTCGCGCCCCACAGCACGGTATAATTTCCCGGTATCCAGGTATTGATAGCCAAAATGGGCGGCAATCATCCGCCCTACCGAACCTTTGCCAGACGCCGCCGGCCCATCAATAGCAATCACCAATGGACGGTAGGTTTTAGCCATGATCGGTAATCGCTCCGCCGAGCTGATTCATTAATGCCACAAACCCCGGAAAACTGGTGGCAATGGCGGTGGTATCGTCTACCGTCACTGGTTTCCCGGCAGCCATCCCCAGCACGAGGAATGCCATGGCAATGCGATGATCGTAATGCGTCACCACCGATCCACCACCTATATTATCCAATGACTGGCCTTCCACCTGCAGCCAATCCTCACCTTCTTCCACTGCTACGCCGCAGACTTTCAGCCCTTCGGCAATGGCGCTCAGGCGGTTACATTCTTTGACTTTCAGTTCCTCCAACCCCAGCATACGCGTGGTCCCGCTAGCACAGGCCGCCGCCACCGCCAACACCGGGTATTCATCAATCATCGATGCCGCACGCACGGCAGGCACTTCCACCCCCTTCAGGGCGCTGCTACGCACACGAATATCCGCAACCGGCTCACCACATGCTTCGCGCTCATTTTCATACGTGAGCACTGCACCCATCTCCTGCAACGTGGTAAACAGCCCTATCCGGCATGGGTTCATGCAGATATTGCGGATCAGCAAATCCGAACCCGGCGTAATCAGCGCAGCAACAATCAGAAACGCCGCAGAGGAAGGATCGGCAGGCACGTCCAGATCCCGTGCAGTACCTTCCACCGGGCCTTTGAGCGTAATCGCCATTCCGGCAGGCGTTTCCCGTGTCTGGATAGTTGCCCCCAGATAACGCAACATGCGCTCGGTGTGGTCACGCGTGGCGACCGGTTCAATCACCGTTGTTTCTCCCGGCGTATTCAGCCCTGCCAGGAGTATGGCTGATTTCACTTGCGCGGAGGCTACCGGCAGCGTGTAGGTCATTGGCAGCGGGTCTTTCGTTCCCACCACGGTAAGCGGCAGACGCCCTTCGCCGGTGACTTCAAAACTCGCCCCCATTCCTTCCAGTGGCGTAATCACGCGCTGCATCGGACGCTTCCGCAGGCTAGCATCCCCGGTCAGGATTGTACGGAACGGCTGGGTGGCCAGCAGCCCCATCAGCAGGCGGACACCCGTGCCGGAATTTCCCATATCCAGTACATCCTGCGGTGCCTGCAATGCACCCGTACCCACACCCTGCACTTCCCAGCGCCCTTCGCTATGCCGCGTAATCGCTACACCCAGCGCTTGCAAGGCCTTTGCCGTATTTTTAACGTCTTCGCCTTCCAGTAGGCCGGTAATCTGCGTAGTCCCTACCATCTGTGACCCCAGCATCAATGCCCGGTGGGAGATCGATTTATCTCCCGGCACCGTACACTCCCCTACCAGCCCTTTCACACGGGTGGATAGCATGGGATGTTTGGTGGAATGATCGGCCATTTATTTCTGTTCCTTCAGTACGTACCCGGCCAGATAAAGCGAACCGCATATCACAATTGCTTTTGGGGCGGGTGTGTGCTGCATCAATAGGGTGATTGCTGCGTCCTTATTTAGCGCAGGTTCAGCGGCAAGGCCAGCCTTTTGCGCGTATTCCGCCAACAACTCCGGTGGACAAGCATCTTCCTCTCCCGGCACGGGAATCGTAATCACGCGCTGCACCACCTCCGCCAGCGGGCTGAAAAACCCTTCAGCATCCTTGCGGCGCATCATGCCCGTAATCAGTGCCACATGACCACTCCCATAGCGCTTCCAGATAAAATCCGCCAATGCCTGCCCGGCCGCCGGGTTATGTCCGCCATCCAGCCACAGCTCTACACCGGAAGGCAACGCGGGCAAGGACTGCAACCGCGCTGGCCATTCAGCATGCCGTAGTCCTTCTTTTATATGCCCATCATGAACAGAAACATTTTTTAATATGCGTGCCGTGGCAATCGCCAGCCCGGCATTACCCACCTGATGGGCACCCGGCAGGTTGGGAAGCGGCAACTCCAGTTCTCCCTGTGCATCACGGTAATACAGCGCATTACCTTGCCACCGAATATCCCAGTCCTGCCCCTGATACAGCACCGAACAGCCCACTGCCTCAGCCTGCGCCATGATAACCGCCAACACCTCAGGTTCCTGCTGCGCTACAACACACGGAATACCGGGCTTCATAATCGCGGCCTTTTCCCCGGCAATGGCCGCCAGTGTATCACCCAGATATTCACTATGATCCAAACTGATCGGCGTCAGCACCACGGAAGCGGGCTGGTCTACCACGTTCGTAGCGTCTAGGCGTCCACCCATCCCAGTTTCCAGCAGCACTATATTTGCCGGATGCTCTGCAAATGCCAGCAAGGCCCCCAGCGTGGTTCCTTCAAAAAACGTCAGGGCAATCCCCTCTGTCGCAACACGGCAACGTTCCAGCACGTCATACAATGTGGAATCGTTAATCACCTGCCCGCTTAGCAGAATACGCTCATTGAACGCAACCAGATGCGGGGAGGTATAGCGATGCACTGTTTGCCCCGCCTGCTCCAGGATCGCCCGCAGGAATGCCAGGGTGGAACCTTTGCCGTTTGTCCCCGCGATATGCACTACCGGAGGGAGTTTCCGCTCCGGGTGATCCAACCGTTCCAAAGCAGTAAGTACACGTTCCAGACCCAGGTCGATTGGCTTATACCCCATCACACGGGGCCAGTGCGGCATCGCAATCATACTCAGGATTCCTCGTGCTGCTTACGACGGTATAGCTCAATCGCCACTTCATCTAGCATGATCGTTTCACGTTTTTGTTCTGCTTCCGCCTCTTCTTTTTCTTTCTGCTCCAGAAGAATTTCAAATTTCTTCAGTTCCGCAAATGCTTCGGTAATGTCACCCTGCAACCGCTCGATTTGTGGCTGCAGTTTCTGAGCAGCAGCGCGCAGCGAATTCTGGCGATCACGCACCCGCGCCAGGTATATGTCAAAGCGGTTGAGTTCCGGTGGCAGATCACGTGCCCGAATTTTTTCCTGTGCCAGCTCGTTTTCCAACTGACGGTTTTTAGCGTGATATTCATCCTGCTTTTCCTGTATCTGCACCAGTTCCTGGCGTTTTACGTCCAGGTTCTGCTTGGCCAGCTTGATGAGTGTACGGATGCCTTTCATGGCCTGCTATGACTAACCAGCCCCGGCTGCAGATTCTACAGACCCAAGAATTTCAGCCAGTGATTGATAACACGCCTCCAGCGAGGTGGATTCTTCAATATCCTGTGAAAGAAATTGCTCCAACCTATCATAATAATGAATAGCCTGGTCAATCACCGGGTCTGAACCTTTACGGTACGCCCCAAGACGAATCACGTCTGCCATATTTTCATAAGTAGAAAGCAAGCGCCGTGCCCGGGTGACTAGCTCATTCTGCTCTGACGTATTACACCCCGGCATCATCCGCGATACGCTACGCAGGATATTCACGGCCGGATATCGGCCACGTTCAGCAATTAATCGATCCAGTACGATATGCCCGTCCAGAATTCCACGCACGGCATCGGAGATCGGCTCGTTATGGTCGTCCCCTTCCACCAGTACCGTAAACAGCCCCGTGATACTTCCCTTGCCACGGCTTCCCGGCCCCGCACGCTCTAACAAACGTGGCAACTCCACAAAAACCGTGGGGGTATATCCTTTTGTCGTAGGTGGTTCCCCGGCGGAAAGCCCAATCTCACGTTGTGCCATGGCAAAGCGCGTAACACTATCCATCAGGCAGAGCACATTATTCCCTTTGTCACGGAAATATTCCGCTACGGAAAGCGTGACATAGGCTGCCTGCCGTCGCATCAGCGCTGATTCATCCGAGGTAGAAACAATCACCACGGCCTGTTTCAAACCCTCCTCTCCCAGATGATCCGAAATAAATTCCTGCAACTCACGACCACGCTCCCCAATCAGACCAATCACTTTGACATCTGCGCGTGAAAAACGGGTAATCATGGAAAGCAGGATGGATTTTCCCACGCCGGAACCGGCAAAAATTCCCATCCGCTGACCACTGCAACAGGTTACAAACGTATTCAGTGCCCGCACCCCAAGATCAATCTTACCTTCCACCTTATTACGCGCATGCGCTAAAGGCGGCGTATTGCGCAAGGGATAGGCAATATTTCCACCCGGCAGCGGGCCTTTGCCATCCACTGGCTCACCAAAGGCATTAATTACCCTTCCCAGCCAACGTTCATCTGGCCGCACAACGGATTCCGTTTCCATCAGCTCTATGCGATTGCCAATCCCAACCCCTACCAGATCGGCAAATGGCATAAGAAGTGCTACATCTTCACGAAACCCCACAACCTCTGCATGTATCCTGCGCCCATCGCGGCCATGAATCTGACACTGCGAACCAATACTCAAAAATCGTTCCAGTCCTTCACATCCCACCAGAAGCCCTTGCACAAAACATACCTGACCAGATAATCTGGCATTTTTCAATGCATTAACTTCTGTCTGTGCGTGTAATACCCTGTCCTGGAACCCCTCGTACTGCATGCGCGCATGCTATCATGACACGGTGCGGCAAAACAATCACAATTGCTGGCAAATGTCCTGTACACATGTGCAGTTAACAATTTGTTAAGATGTACTTTGTGATTTTTTCATGTTAACTTATAATTAACTAGAGGCTACGCATAGAGTTAATTTCCAGGAGGCAACACATGCGCGTACTACTCATTGAAGACGATCCATCAACCGTTCGTTCTATTGAACTTGCTCTTGCGGCAGAGGGAATTGTCTGCGATACCGCCGGACTTGGTGAAGAAGCATTGGCCCTTGGTCAAATTTATGATTACGATATTATTATTCTTGATATGATGCTTCCAGACATTGATGGCTATGAAGTACTACGCCGTTTCCGTGCAAATAAAATCAAAACCCCAATCCTTATCCTCTCCGGCCTCACAGGTTCCGATAATAAAATTAAAGGACTGGGTATTGGTGCCGATGACTATGTCACCAAGCCGTTTAACCGCGGAGAACTGGTGGCGCGGATTCAGGCCATTGTTCGTCGTTCCAAGGGACATTCAGAATCGATCATCCGTATTGGCAAAATGAGCATCAATCTGGATGAGCGTTCTGTTACTGTTAGTGCAGAGCCTGTACATTTGACAGCAAAAGAATATTCCATCCTTGAATTGTTGGCGTTACGCAAAGGCCAGCCACTCACCAAGGAAATGTTCCTTAACCATCTTTATGGTGGCATTGATGAGCCTGAGTTAAAGATTATTGATGTATTTGTATGTAAGCTGCGCAAAAAGCTACAGGAAGCATCGGATGGTGAAAACTATATCGAAACCCTGTGGGGACGTGGTTACATCATGCGTGACCCAGATGAAGAGGACGCCAAAAGTAAAGAACGCACGGCTGCTGAAGCAGAATAATCGCGATTTTTTATTTTTTTCGCCGTCACTCGCGCTAAGAAATTGACAGACTTCAATTTTTTGGTGTAAATCTGCAGGGTAAAATTTTATTTATTACATTAATTTACCCTCATAGGTTATTGAGATTTAGAATGAAGCAAATTTTTGCACTGCGCCATTCTAAGGCGGGCCAGACAAACAAGAAGCTGACGGACGATCATGAGCGCCCGCTCACACAGAAAGGTGTTGAGTTGTGTGAGCAGATTGCTGAGAACCTCACGTCACTTAGTGTCGTGCCACAAGTTATTATCTGCTCTACCTCCCGCCGTACCAAGCAAACAGCAGACAATCTTTTAGAACAGCTTAAGCAGGATATCCCCGTTTATTATTCCTCTAAGTTGTACCTTGCAAGTGTGGAAGATATATACGATGAAATCCACGGGCTTTCCGATGAGATTGATAATGTATTGTTGCTCGGCCATAATCCTGGTTTACAGCTTTTCTGCATGAGTGTATCAGGAATGGGTAGCAAGAATCTCTATCGGGATATGAAAAATCATTTTCCGCCAGGTGCTCTGGCACAGTTCGAACTGGATATCGCTTCCTGGGTAGAGGTAGCGCCACGCGCCGCCAAGCTTGAGGGTTATCTTAATCCAAAGAAATCTTAAGCTTTTTCTCTTCCGCCAACCGCTTTAATACATTGCGTACTAATGGGATAGTAACTGCCTTTTGTGACTGCATGGCAATGCTGTCCAGTGCCTCCACAAACGTATGCAGAAACACATATTCCCGCTGAATACGCGGCAATAGGTACGCCAGCACATCTGATGATACCTGCAATTGTTTGTCACTCATTAGTTTTACCAGAAGTGCCTCTGCGAGTTGTTCATCTGGCTGACGAATAATAGCCGTATGGGCTGCTGACAGACGCGAACGCAAATCTGGCAATGTCATATTCATCTCTATTGGTGAACACGAAGAAGTCATCAATAGGTATTTTTGTTCAGTATGCACATAATTCAGGAAGTGTAGCAGGGCTTCTTCTGAGGTAGCACTTTCAATATCTTCCAGTACAAACGCCTGCACCCCCGTAAATTCTTCTTTTAAATGCGGTTGTATAATATCCAGCCGTTCAATAGGTAAACGTACCGCATCACTAAGCATCTGGAAGATATAGGTCAGGTGCGTTTTTCCAGATTTTTTTGGCCCCGTGACAAGTACATAACGTACGGGCCAATCCGGCCATTCCGTTACTACCCCATAAGCCTCCTGATTGACCGGAGAAATAATGAAATTTTCCGGAGAGAAATCAGGAAATTGTTTAAAGGGGAGGGTATATTGTGCCATTACCATCAGCGTCATTCACTCGCTTTTTTGTATATAGGAACCACTCTCCTGGTGATTGTTCCATCAACCTGAGACCTACCTGATCCAGCTGTGTTAACAACTGATATGGGTCTTTAGCATGGTACTTAACCAGTACATCTGCTTGTCCTGGTGCTAATGAGAGTACATCATACGCATTAATAATCTCTACCTTGTCCAGGCGTTTTTTTATCTCCATCCAGTTTTGCAGATTTTCCAGCGGCACTTTTAGGTTGATGGATGTTTCCGCTTCATTACTGGTTTCTTTGCGCTGTTGCCAGCTATCTTCCACATAATGGGAAATAGTTGCTGCCGCCTCCTGCATCAGGATGGCATTTCCTTGTCCGGCCAGGTCAATAAAATTCCAGTCCTTATCTTTAAGAAAAGAAATATCACCTAACGAGTGCAGTGCCACATCAAGCTCATTCCCTTCACTCATCAAGGCTTCTTCAATTTGTGCTTCCAGCCATAAAATACCGCTGGCATGGTATTTAGTTAACAATGCTTTTACCGCCTCTTCATTCTCACGATTTTCCTGCAGGGACTTAAGCAGCCTGCGGTCAGTAAGATCCCCAAATGGAACTAAAAGGGGAGCATCTATTGTTTCGCGTGATTGCTTACGCCACACCTCCATCCAGACAGAATCCATACTAAACAGCGCATCTACTTCCTGATTCTTTATCCATGGCAATACCAGCAGCGGCGGAGCGCGATCCTCCAATATGTCCACATTCTCACGCGCCAGCATGGCCTGGATTTTTTCAGGGTTAAAACGAATATCAAAGACTGCATCATAGCTTTGAGAGGAAATTTTCTCATCCCGGATATCTGTACTGATGATGGTATCGGAGATTTGCCGTTCCGTATATTCTGGGATAGAAGCAACTTCCTGTACCGGCACCAAGCGCTGTGTTAGCCGTTCAAAGGCGATGGCTTCCGCCCGCTTTACTGCCTGCTCACGCGCAGCTTCCGCATTTTCTGCTTCGGCCCGCGCCCGGACATCATTCACTACATAGACTTCTTCTGCCAGTGAGGCAACCGCCCAAAAGACAACTAAAAATAGGCAAAAACATTGAATCAGGGTACTACGCATTGCTTGCAAACGCCATTGGTTCCAGTATCATGCAGTCGCTGTGCACGGGTCTCTTATACCCGTATCCACTAACGAATGCAATGCGAGGCAACATCATGGGAAAAACCTATGCACAGGCTGGGGTCAATATTGATGCCGGAAATGCGCTGGTTAACGCAATCAAACCATTGGCACGTAAAACCGCCCGCCGTGGCTCTGAAATATCCTCGCTGGGAGGATTTGGTGGGCTGTTTGATCTGAAATCCTGCGGTTTTACCGACCCGGTACTGGTGGCCGCCACCGATGGCGTAGGCACCAAGCTGAAGATTGCCCATGCCCTCAACACACACCACACCATCGGCATTGATCTGGTAGCCATGTGCGTGAATGACCTGGTGGTACAGGGCGCGGAGCCGCTGTTTTTCCTGGATTATTTTGCCACAGGAAAGCTGGATAATACCCAGGCCGAACAGGTTATTGCCGGGATTGCCGAAGGCTGTACCCAGGCAGGGTGTGCCCTGCTGGGCGGCGAAACCGCCGAGATGCCTGGTATGTATGGTGCTGGTAGCTACGATCTGGCGGGGTTTGCCGTGGGAGCCGTGGAGCGTGCTGGTATGCTGCCCCGTGTAGAAGCCATGCAGGCTGGCGATGTGTTAATTGGCCTGTTCAGCAGTGGTGTACACTCCAATGGTTTTTCGCTGGTGCGGCATCTGATTGATGAACATGGCCTCTCGTATAATACAACGATAGAAGACAGTCGCCAGCCACTTGGCGAACAACTGCTTGCCCCAACCCGTATTTACGTCAAAACCTGCCTGCAACTGATTCAGGATGGGAACATCAAAGGGCTGGCGCATATCACCGGTGGTGGGCTGACGGAAAATATTCCACGCATCCTGCCAGAAATGCTCCACGCCGAGATTGATCTGAGGAGCTGGACGCTCCCTCCCCTGTTTCAATGGCTGAAATCGCTAGGGAATATCAGTACCGATGAAATGCTGCGTACCTTCAATTGCGGCATCGGCATGGTGCTGGTGGTGGCAGCAGAGAACGTTGAGCACGTAAGCAAGACACTTCATACAATGCAGGAACCCCATGCAGTAATCGGTACGCTGGCCGAGGGTCATAGCAGCACTTCTTACAGCCATAAGGATCAGTTTTAGCATGGGCGTCAAAACTGCAGTGTTAATTTCTGGCCGGGGCAGCAACCTCAAGGCATTGATTGATGCAGCACAGGGTAACCCCGGTTATCCCGCCGAAATCGCCTGCGTTATCTCTAACAAACCCGATGCACCAGGCCTTTTCATGGCACGAAAAGCTGGCATTCATGCTATCGGCCTGAACCACCGTGATTACAAAGACCGAAAAGCATTTGAAGATGCTATCCAGGCGCTGCTAGAAAAATATGAATGTGAATTGGTAGTGCTGGCAGGGTTTATGCGCCTGCTAACACCGGAATTTACCGCACGCTGGTATGGTAAAATGATTAATATCCACCCTTCACTTCTGCCAAGTTTTAAGGGGGCATACGCCCACCGGGATGCATTGGCTAGTGGGGTATGTATCAGCGGCTGCACGGTACATTTTGTTTCACCTGAGATGGATGCTGGCCCCATTATTTTGCAGGCTGCCGTGCCCGTACTGGAAGAAGATACGGAATCCAGCCTTGCGGCACGGGTACTGGTACAGGAGCACCGCTGCCTTCCTTATGCCCTGAAGCTATTAGCGGAAGGTCGCCTGCATATCAAAGGAATGAAGGTAGAAATCAACCCGGCTACCGTACATACCGCACCGCCTGCCCTACTAAACCCCCCTTTGGAGATGGAATAAAAAAGGGTGCCGAAGCACCCTTTTTATTTCAATAAGCCATTCGTTTACTTTTTATCACCCAGCAGCTTAGTAATCGTCTCGGTAAACTCCGTGGTATCAATGCCAACCGTCGGCCAGCTCTGACGCTTGCTTGCCAGCTCGCTAATCCGCAGCGCAGCTTCCATAGAGCGGCTCATCGTGGCACGAATCAACTCCTGCTGTAGATCCATAAAATCACTGGCTGTACGGCATGTGAAGGAATCCTGCAACGCTTCCATATTTTCTGCAATGATATCATTAGCACAGCTAGTGACTTCCTCACCAATCTCCTGCGCCAATTCACCCGCACCAGTACACCCTTCAAACCAGCTATCCATTGAATTATTGAATGCAAATGCATCCGAAGATGTTTTCTTCTGCTTTGCAGCACTACTGGCTTGTGATGGTTTTGCCGATTGCTTGGCAGAGGATGATTTGCTGGCCGCAGCTTTTTTTACTGCAGGTGCTTTACGCGCACGTTTACCAGATTTCTTTTTAAGCGAACGCTTCTTTGTTTTGGCTTTCGCCTCTTTAGAAGAAGGTGCAATCTGCACTACGGAAGCAACCTTTGGTTGCTTTTGTGCCGAAGCGCCACTTTGATTTGCCGTAGAATTTGCCATGATATCCTCCCGAAGAAACACGTGTTATATGCTTTAGTATATAAGCCCCGTATTAACAGTTCGCAAGCAAATAGCCAACTGGTTTTTTGCACTGCACATTAATGCCACTCCTTACGCCGTGCAAGGTGGGCAAAACGATCATATGCCGCTTCCTGTTTTTCTTCAGGATTTGAAAGGTATGGTGCATCATGCTGCATGAAAAATGTCAGCACTTTCACAACCCCTTCCCGTGTGAGTTTTTTTATCTCTTCCAATTTCTGCTCTGGATAGGATTCAATCTCCGGTGGTTTATTGCGTGCCAGATTCCAAAACGCCACACTGCTTACTGGCGATGCTGTGATCTCAGGATACGCCCCTTCTTCCAGCATCCACGCCTCCAGGGGAAGCTGTGGTTGCAGCCCGGTTTTTATTTCGGATGCTTTTATTTCCTGCCCGGTTTTATAATCCACCACAGAAAGCATTCCATCACGCATCTGGTCAATACGGTCTGCCTTGGCGGTAATCGTAAGTGTATGCCCGGTAATCTCAATAGGCATCCGCCCTTCTACCTCCAGCCAGAACGCAGTGCGTTGCTCCGCAACCTTATCTTCCTGCTCTGCGATCCACGGTGCCAAACGCTGAATCGCTGGCCACCAGAGCACTGCCGTTGAGCTTTCCGGCTCTGCCACCTGCGCCATTTCCTCTTGGGTCAGATGCAGGATCAGCGCCTCTTTGTCTCCCTGTGCCGTATGTGCCACCAGTGGCACATAACGCTCCATCACACGATGTATCACATTACCAAACTCCCGCCCGGCAGGGGAAAGCCCCAACGCTTCCAGCGGCTGAATCCCCAGCACTTTGCGCACATACACTTCGTAAGGATTTTTTAGTAGGGTCGCTAATAGGCTGGCACTATATTTCCTGGGACGTGCTTCCACAGGTGGTGCAGGCATAGGCGGCGCAATGGGAACCACCACCTTGGCATAAGAGCCGCTTAGTTCACGCTGCCATACTTCACAAAGAGGCTGCGAGATATCTTTTCCCGCCGCTTTCAATACTGTCTGTAGCCGTGTGAGGAATGGCGAGGGAGCACAGGGGGAACCTTCTGCCTTGGCGTGCCAGCTTAAGTAGACATGGGGTGCCGCACAGCATTGTACAAAATCATGCGCCGCCAGCCCCACTTCGCGATCCGCCGAAGGTAGCCCCGCCTTCATCCGCATCGCTTCGCTCATCCAGAAACTATGGTGGTAGCGTGGCCATACACCTTCCTGAAGCCCTCCCAGTATCACCACGTCATACTGGTGTAACCGCGCTTCCAGAGGACTAAGGATATGCAAACGCGGATGCTGGCCGCGTTGCAGATGATATTGTCGCCCGATGAGCAGCGTATCAAAAACCCCTGCATAATCTTCGGCGTAGACATCCGGGTGCCCCGCAATCGCTTCCGTCAGCTCCTCAATAAATTCACGGCAGTTCTGTCCTTCATCTCCCTGCCATAATGTCTTGTGCCCCGCCAGATCGTCTGTATCTGCCAGCGCTTCCGCCACCTGCAGGTGCACTTGCATCAACACCTGAAATGAAACACGTCCCTTTGCCAGAGAATCATCCAGTGGCTTCAACCGCTCTCTCACTTTTTCCAGCCAGCGATTGAGTAACACCGCGTGCTTCCCTGTTGCCACTGGCCAGCCATCATATTTTATCACTCCACGCAGACACTCACGTTCCAGCAGCCGCACATTACGGCGGCATAGCGCCTTATCCCCACAGGCGACCAGCGGGTGCTTCAGCAATGCCAACAACACAACGACATTATAATGCTGCGTGGCCGCACTCAGAATCAGGCGCATCAACACCATCGGGGGTGACTGGTTAAGCGGCAGCCCGGCGGAATCATCAATATCAATCCCCCAGCGCCGCAGGTGGGCAATCACATATCGCGCCAGCGCCCGGTCATGCGTTACCAGCGCAATCTGTTTTGCCGAGGTTTCCAGATGGTGACGCATCATCATGGCGATCATCATGGCCTCCTGCCCAATGGTATCGGCATCCAACAACGCAATCCCCTGTACGGCCTCCGGCGGCAATGCCAGTTTCCCCCAGTCCGCCTCTGGATCCATCGCCATACGGAGCAACGTCTCACGGTTTTTATTGTGCTGCATTGCCGTTCCATAAGGCCAGATGGTCACTTCCTTGCGCTCAGCCCCAAGTGCCTTCAGCAGCAGGTGGAGGCCATATTGCGGATGGCTGGCGACACGATGCAGGGCCTGCCACTGCTCTTCCGGCATCCCCTGATCCAGCCCCGGCAGCACCACATAGCCCTGTGGAAGATAGTGCAATACCGTGTGGATCAGCGCCCGCGTCGCAGGGATACTACCGGTGGTCCCGGCGACAATCACCGGTATTGCGGGGGGATGTTTCTTCCATTGCTGCGCCTGCGCTTCCAGTAATTGATTCATCCTGAGTACCCGGTCGCTGGTAGCTTCACGCTTCAGCACTTCCGGCCATTGCCGGGTCAGCACGGTAAAGAAATCAAGCGTGAGTTGCCAATGCTCCGCCAGTTCGTCTGGCACCAATGATTTCAGTGCATCAAAGGAGACATGCTCCTGCTGCATTTCATCCAGTGTATCGGTTAGCGCCTCAGCCAGTTGCATGGCCTGATCCATTCGCAACGAACGCCCGTGCTTTTCCTTATGCCATTGCCGGATCAGGCCGGAGAGCAACAGGCGGCGCTTAGCACGGGATACCGCCTCCAGTGGCACGGGAATATCCTGCGCGTCAATCAGTTCGGTTTCGTTAGCATCCCCCACCGGCTGAATGATGGGGAGCAGCGTTGCATTTCCTGCTTTACGAAAAAGCGCTTCCTGCAGCCCCAGGCAGGAACGCCGGTTGGGCAACAGCACCCGCACCTGTGCCAGCAATAACGGGTCCTTACCAAACCGCGCCAACAGACCCTCCGCCAGCGCATCCAGAAACGGAACACCAAAGGGGATGTTATAGAGATGCTCGCGCGCCATGCGCGGAGTATAATAAAAATAACGGTATTTGCCTAGATAGAGTAATTATCGAGTAGGAGTTGATTCCACACTATTGCCAATGCCAGGCCGAGATGTAGGGGTGTTTGTTCCATTAGCACCTTGCTGTACCCCCTCCAGTGGAGCCTTCTCAGCAGCACCTTTTGCCAGTTCTGCAGCAAATTCATTGTTTATGCGCTCCGCTTCTTCTGTCACATCTCCTGTGAATTCTTTAACTTCTGCGCCCTGAAACTTGATGTATTTTATTGCATCTTTCCCTGGATTTTCCAGTATCACCGCTTGTGTTAGTTCATTTGGGTTTGATTGCGGGTCTATGACCTTAATGTATGTATTGCCCTCATGCTCAAAGTAGTGCACAGTGGTACCATCAGCACTTGCCGGAACAATGTGCAACTCATCATAATTGCCAGTATATTCTTCAAACCATTTATCTGCCGGGTCATAATCCTGGATTTTTATAATTGTTGGCTCTGTTATTAGTGGATTCATTTTATCGGAAAATTGAATCTGATAAATATCCTTCCCTTCTCCTGATGCAACCCGGACCATACCACCTGTTAAATAAACGGTTGTATCCCCATCATCAAGCACCAGATCTTCAATAGTAGAATTGGTTTCCTGCACCACCTTAGTGTTTTTGAGGAGAACATCTCCCAAATTGGAGGTATCAATATCCATCTGTGTTTCCGGTTGATCGGCATCAACCCTTACATTCCCGGAAACATTTTTTAAATGCACATTAACATATTGCTCCGGGTTGTTATCCCCAATGGTTATGTCTGTATGACTTAGATGTCTAAAAAGTAATGAGTATACTTTATCATCCTCATAGTCCGTTATATGTAACTGGCCTTGGGGAAGCCCTTCTCTGTCTTTATACATATTATTCTCAATATATGTTTCAGAAGGAAGGTTCTCGCTTATCTTGTCATTTGGAAGTATTAATTTCTCTTTTGAGCGCATTATTATAGTCAGTATTCTATCACTTAAATTCAGCTCATACGGTGGATTATCTGCCTTAGTGGGCACTTCCTCACCTACGGTTTTCTTATTTTTTTCTTCAGGCATATGCGCCTCCATGCATGAATCACAACAGGTCCATGCAATTTTAATGCAAATTGATTAATATTTTATTAACATAAAAACTAAAAACTACGCCGCTTTTTTCTTGCCCAGCAGCGGCAGCAGGAACTGCCCGGTAACGCTTTCCTTCGTCTTCGCCACCTGTTCCGGCGTACCGCTAGCGACAATATGCCCGCCATGCTTTCCTCCGCCAGGGCCAATATCCAGAATCCAGTCCGCGGTTTTGATGACATCCAGGTTATGCTCAATCACCACCATGGTATTCCCCGCTTCCACCAGCATATGCAGCACCTTGAGCAGCTTACTGATATCATCCGTGTGCAGCCCGGTAGTGGGTTCATCCAGAATATAGAGCGTACGGCCCGTGGAGCGCTTGGAAAGTTCCTTGGCCAGCTTGATGCGCTGCGCTTCCCCACCGGAAAGCGTGGTTGCCGATTGCCCAACATGGATATACCCAATCCCCACATCAATCATGGCTTTCAGCTTTTCCTTAATCACCGGTACTTTCTCAAAAAATTCATAGGCTTCCTGTACCGTCATATCCAGCACGTCGGCAATGGACTTGCCTTTATAGGTGACTTCCAGCGTTTCGCGGTTATAGCGCTGACCATGGCAGACATCGCACTTCACATACACGTCCGGCAGGAAGTGCATCTCGATTTTCGTCATCCCATCACCCTGGCAGGCCTCACACCGCCCGCCCTTCACGTTAAACGAGAAACGCCCCGGCTTATAGCCCCGTGCCTTGGCTTCCGGCAGACCGGCAAACCAGTCCCGTATCGGAGAAAACGCCCCGGTATAGGTCGCCGGGTTGGAACGCGGGGTGCGTCCGATGGGTGATTGGTCAATTTCAATTACCTTGTCAAAATGCTGCAATCCCTCAATACCATCGCACGGGCCGGGTGTAGCCTTGGCACCATTGAGCATCTTCGCCGCTGCGGGATAGAGCGTATGCAGCACCAGGCTGGATTTGCCACCACCGGAAACCCCCGTCACGCACGTAAACGTATTCACCGGGATTTCTGCGGTAACATTCTGCAGATTATTGGTGCATGCACCTTTAACCTTCAATACCTTCCCTTTGATGCCTTTACGACGATTGGCCGGAACAGCAATGCATTTATCCCCGCGTAGATATTGTGCCGTGATACTATCCTTCACCTTCAGCACCTCTTCGGGCGTACCATCGGCAATGATCTTACCACCATGCCGCCCCGCCCCCGGCCCGATATCCACGATATAATCGGCGCTGCGCATGGTTTCTTCGTCGTGTTCCACCACGATCACGGTATTCCCGATATCACGCAGACTTTGCAACGTGGTCAGTAAGCGCTGGTTATCACACTGGTGCAGACCAATGGACGGCTCATCCAGCACATACAGCACGCCGGTCAGTCCGGAGCCAATCTGCGAGGCCAGGCGGATACGCTGCCCCTCCCCGCCGGAAAGTGTGCCCGCACGACGCGAGAGCGTCAGGTAGTCCAGTCCTACGTTATTCAGGAAGCCGCTACGCCGCAGCAATTCCTGCAAGATACGCTCGGCAATTTTATTCTGCTTGTTCGTCATCGCCTTTGGCAAGGATTCAAACCATGCCAGTGCTTCGGCGATGGTCATCTCGCAGATTTCACCTACATGCTTCCCGGCAATCTTCACGCACAGCGCTTCTTCGCGCAGGCGATAACCACCGCAGGCGTGGCAATCCGTCATCGCCTGGTATTTCTCCATCTCCTCACGAATCCAGCTGCTATCGGTTTCCTTCCAGCGACGCTGCAGATTCGGCAGCACCCCTTCAAACGGCTTATTGACAGTATAACGGCGATACCCATCTTCAAACATCATCTTAATCGACGTATCCCCGGAGCCATGCAGGATCACTTTCTGGATATCTTCCGACAGGCTGCCAAAGGGCGCATCGATATCAAACTTGTAATGCGCGGCCAGCCCTTCCAGCGTCTGGGTGAAAAAGCGGGATTGCGTCCCCCGCCAGGGGGCAATCGCCCCTTCCGAAAGTGAACGTGATCTGTCCGGCACTACCAGCCCGGCATCAAAATAAATCTCCGTCCCCAGCCCATCACACACCGGACACGCACCATACGGGCTATTGAACGAAAACAGGCGCGGCTCAATCTCGCTGAGCTGAAACCCGGAAACCGGGCAGCAGAATTTCTCCGAAAAAAGCAACACATCCCCCGGCTTTTTATCCTCAAAGGATTTGCCTTCCGGGAAGCTGACAATCTCTGCCTGCAACAAGCCATTACTCAACCGCAGCGCTGTTTCAATACTATCCGGCAGACGGTTCCCTAAATCCTCTGCGATCACCAGCCGGTCTACCAGCACCGCGATTTCGTGCTTCTTGTTCTTATCAATCTCCGGCATGGTTTCCAGCTCATGCAGTTCACCGTCCAGCTTGATACGGGTGAAGCCCTGTTTCTGCAGCTCACGCAGTTCTTTGCGGTGTTCTCCCTTGGCACCACGCACAATGGGTGCCAGCAGGTATAGCTTCGTTCCCTCCGGCAGTTCCATGATACGGTCTACCATCTGGGAGACCGTCTGGCTTTCAATCGGCAGCCCGGTTGCCGGGGAATATGGAATCCCCGCACGGGCATATAGCAGGCGCAGGTAATCATAAATTTCTGTGACCGTGGCCACCGTGGAACGCGGGTTTTTTGAAACCGTCTTCTGCTCAATGGCGATCGCCGGGGAAAGCCCGGTGATGCTATCCACATCCGGCTTATCCTGCATTTCCAGAAACTGGCGGGCATACGCCGAAAGACTTTCCACATAACGCCGCTGCCCCTCGGCATAAATCGTATCAAACGCCAGCGAGGATTTCCCAGAACCACTTAACCCCGTAATGACAATAAACTGGTCACGGGGGAGATCAATATTCACATTCTGCAGATTATGTTCGCGCGCGCCACGAACGCTGATCGTTTTTTCCATATTAATACTTGCGTGCCTCTCAAAAAAAATGTTGAATCCGGCATAGTAGCCGAGGGGCTAGGTCATAAGCAACGATTTTTCTGGAGTCTTCATATGTCGGGTAGCATTAATAAAGTGATATTGGTTGGTAATCTGGGGCGTGACCCTGAAATTCGTACAACGCAGGACGGGCGCGAGATCGCGCACCTGAATATTGCTACCTCTGATAGCTGGAAAGACCGCAACACCGGTGAACGCCGCGAGCGTACCGAGTGGCACCGCGTGGTGATCTTTAACGAAGGGCTGGTTAATATCGCGCGGAACTACCTGCATAAAGGCTCCAAGGTTTATGTTGAGGGCGCACTGCAGACCCGTAAATGGACGGACAATAGCGGCCAGGAAAAATATACGACGGAAATCGTATTACAAGGCTTCAACGGCGCACTGACCATGCTGGATAACCGTGGTACCGAAGGCGGCGGTTACGCCGGTGGTGGCGGGGGTGGCCAGCAGCGTGATTACCAGCAGAACCGCCCGGCGGCATCCTCTGGTAACGATGCCCAGCTGGCGGAAGAACTGGAAGACGAAATCCCGTTCTAGTAGGTGTCTGCCCTGCATGCAGGCTCAGGCACTCTTTCAGCGTTTTTTTAAACGCCAGCCGAAGGCGGCGTTGCCTTCACAGGTATGGCTTGTTTCGGATGGTTCACATCGTGAATCGCTTTCCAAGGCGCTGGCAATCCGGTTGAATATCAGCAAAGCGCTATTGATCCCTGCCGGGGAAGTAGAAATGGCCGGTGGGTTACGCCCTTGGCTGAAGAGTCATTTTCCGCAAGATGATATCCCCTGGCCGGGTCTGGTCATCAGCGCCGGACGCGATACGGGTAAATTAGCACTAACCGTACGTAGCATGGCACCACAACCGCCCATCACGGTGCACTTCCTGGAACCCGGCCATGATGATGACCATTTTGACCTCCTGATACTCCCCGGCTATGAACCGGCAGAAAAAGCAAGAAACACACTTCTCACCACCGGCTATCCAAACCATATCCACGCTGCTTATCTGCAGGCTGTTATGGAGCGATATAATACAGGGGATTGGCCCGCCATTCATACCGCACTGGTGGCCCTGCCCGCCCCTTATACCGCCGTGATACTGGGCGGCAAGCATGTGGGCGGTACGATCAGCCCGGAGGCCGCACGGGCATTTGCTCTTTCGCTCAACCCAATGATTGCAAAGCATGGTGGCAGCCTGCTTATCAGTACCAGTAAGCGTAGTGAGTCGGCAACCATTGACGCACTGATTAACGCGCTGGAAGTACCCCACTACCTCTATCGTTACGATCAGGATCGTGCACAAGAAAATCCCTACCCGGTTTTGTTAGCATTGGCAGACCATATTATTGTCTCCGGGGATTCTGTACGCATGTGTTCCGAGGCCTGCTCCACAGGAAAACCTGTCCAGATCTGGACACCACCCGCTGATTTCCAGCCCTACGCCTCCCTGCATCAACAGCTTTATGATGCAGGCTATGCTCAGCCGTTTAATGGCGAGTTCGTTGGCAAGACCCCAGAAGTACCACTGGATGAAATGGGACGGATTGCTAACCGGGTGCGCACATTACAGAATATGCGCTAAAGTGTCGCAAGCGCCAATTCTTCGATCCCCAGCAAGGAAGCCAGCGCCCGTGCTTTAATCAGGGTTTCCTGCCACTCATTTTCCGGTGAGGAATCCGCCACAACACCGCCCCCCACCTGAAACTCAAACTGCCTCCCGTGCAGGATCAGTGTACGGATCACTACGGAGAGGTCGGCTGCCCCATCGCCGCCAAACCAGCCAATTGCCCCGCTATAGATACCCCGTGCCTGCTGCTCCAGCGCGGTACAGACTTCCATCGCCTTGATCTTTGGCGCGCCAGTCATAGACCCTGGCGGAAAACAGGCCTGCACGGCTTCCAGTGTGGAAACCTCCGGACGCTTTTGCGCCGTGATGGTGGAGGAAAGATGATAGACCGTACTATATTGTGTCACATCAAATAATGAAGCTACCTCTACACTGCCAGCTACCGCGCTGCGTGACAGATCATTACGCATTAAGTCCACAATCATCAGATTTTCTGCACGGTCTTTGGTACTATGCGCCAGCGCGTAAGCAATCGCCGCATCTTCGGCCTCTGTTTTGCCACGTGGGGCCGAACCCTTGATGGGCGTGGTGGTCATGGCACCATCTGGCGTCACCGTCAGGAACCGTTCCGGGCTGGAGGAAAGCACGGCATTATCCCCTAGTTTCAGCAATGCGCTATACGGTGCCGGGCTGATTTCTGTAAGTTTCCGGAAAAGCGAAAAGGCATCCACCTCCTGCTGCAACTCCCCAAAAAACTTCCGCGTCAAATTTGCCTGATACAAGTCCCCCCGGAAAATCGCTTCCCGAATTGCCTGTACATGCGCCAGGTACTCCGACCGTATCATATTTGACAGCAGTGAGGCCACATGCGGGGAAGCAGCCTGCGGCGGTGCTGGCACTTCCTGTAAAAGATAATCCGGGATACGGCCATTGGCGGACCAGCACTGCACCGTTTCCGTACAATGATCGAACACCACCACCACGCCAAACCGCACCATCCACAGATCTGGCATTGTAAGCTGCCCCGGCTGATCCTGTGGCAAACGCTCCAGCTGGTGCTTTAGCCCGTAGCCCAGATACCCTGCCCAGAAATTTTCATATCGCGCTTGATCGGAGGTAAGTTTCTTATCAAACGCTTTAAACGTATAATCTATTGCTTCTTCCAGAGGCTCTAATGCCAGGATAGAATACCGGCTACCCGCAGCACCGACCATCCCGGAGTAAAACAGTACCCAGCAATCTGTTTCAGAAGGTACCCGACCCGCCATCACCAATGGATTACACCAGGGAAGATCGGAAACGCGCCACGTCATTCCGTATATCCTCCTCACGTTCTGCTTGTAATTTCTGCGTAACCGGACCCACTTCCCAGCGATACCCCAATGGCTGCAATCCCAGCACGGGTACAATCCCCCGTCCGGCGTTCGTCATAAACACTTCGTCCGCCTGTTCCAACGCCTCTGGCTCCAGAGAGACTTCCTGTATCGGCAATGGACTAAAGCGCATAATGGCGGCACGGGTTGTTCCCGGCAGGCATCCTGTAGCCAACACCGGCGCATATAGCCTTCCATCCTGTACCCAGAATACATTCCCGCTTGCTGCTTCCGCTACCGTCCCATCAAGCGCACACATCAGCGCATCATCGGCCCCGGCTTCTGACGCTTCCAGCCGCGCCAGTGTGTAGGGTAAGCCCTGCATGGTTTTCGCCTGTGTCGGCCGGCAGGACGCCGGAGCAAGGCATATCTGGCTTAACCACAAGGTAATACCACCAGTTTCCTCTGAACCGGGGAGACATTCGATAACAATTAAAGGAGTGCTCTTCCCCGCAGGTAAATAGCCCTGACCGCCCTGACCCCGGCTGATACAGAGGCGTAATATTCCGTCTTCTATCTGATTCTTAGCGATTAAAGCTGCCGAATCCTGCCATAAACGTACCGTATCCACCGGGGGTAAACGTAATGCGGTTAGCCCTGCCTGTAAACGCGCCATGTGCCCATCCCACAGATATGGCAGGCCAGAACGGAGCAGAATCGTTTCAAATACCCCGTCTCCATAGCGAAATCCGCGCTCAGAAATCGCAATTTGCGTCGCTTCTGAGGAAATGAGCCTGCTGTTGATACTGGTATAATGCACCGTGCCACCATATAAAAAACACAGAAAATAGGTAGAAAAATCACACGCCTGACGATGAAAAAAATACAGAAATAGACGGGTTTTGTATAATTCCGCTTGCATCCAACGATTTTTTTTGCTTTCTGTTAACGGTTTTTTAACCCTTCAGCCTGTAAGATTACACACTGAAGGGAGTTAATCATGGGTATTGTGATGTCACTGCATCAAAAAAACGGGCCTAATGTTAGCCCAGAGGAAAAGGAACAGGCATATCAGAGCATTATGAAGCTCTATGATGTTGCTGAGAATTATATTGATGTGCTGGAAGCAGCAAATACGCCGGGTGTGGAATCTTATATCCCGCTGGTGGAAGCATTTGTGCACCAGCTGGAAGAAACCGCCGAAGTGCTGGCAGAAGCCTATATTATGTTCGCGGAAACCGACCGTAAGCCACCGGTAGCACAACGTCGTAAGGTAGAAGGTGCTATGCGCAAAATGCAGCTGGCCTTTGAAACCTTCAAGCGCGAACGGCAGAAATTACTCCATTAGGAATGTGAGGGTGTTATGAATGACAAAGCAAATGATAGTGATATCTTTAAGAATCCTGATCTATTACTTATGAGAACCTTGGAAATGATCCAACAAAAAGTTATGAATCAGATATCCGATCATAAAGGAATAGCTCACGGCAAGAACTAAAACATCGAATCCCCCCCCCTAAGACCCCGCTAATGCGGGGTCTTTCTTATTTGAATAGCTATACCACCGAGGGTATATAGCAGCATACAGGCGGCTCATTGAGGGGCGAGGGCTTGCTTAAAGAGGTCTTACGCTCTCACGGGCGCGAGGGTATACTAAGGCAGGCGAAAAGAATATTAAAAAGCCTCGCCCAATTAAAGATGAAGCTTTTTAAATAAGTCTGAAAGCTTTGCGGTCAGGCAAAACGCTTGCCGAGGCCGTAAAGGAAATTTGCGTTTCTCCCGAACAGCTATGGCAAACGGCAACATTGGCAATGATCCCGTGTATGGCGATAAAGGCCATGATACGCTGCATGGCGGTGAACATTAACGTACTGTATGGGGACAAAAACGATGATGCACTAAAAGAAATGGTGAACACTATAAGAAGGGCAGTAGGGAAGGACGAAAAAAAGAAACTTGTTAGTCTTTCGCCAAAATTTGCAAAAACAATAGGGAAACTTGCAGAAAAAACTAGCATTCATGTAGCCAATGAAACATTCATAGAAATGGCAGAACTGAGCCTTGAACCCGATAGTGGCGTTACAGACAATCCCAACCGTTTAATAGAAGCTTCTGGTATTGAAAAACTGCATGAATTTGGAGAAGTTTATGGTTTACCTACAAAAATAGCCCCTCCACCTCCTGAAGATTGGGCAAACAATGAGAAAGGAACTCTGCTGGTAACAGGTAGAGGAAGGTGGGTAAAAATTATCGAGAAAGCAATTGCTGCAGATACAGGTGGCCACCACCCGCACTTTCCTTGCCTGAAGAAATGAAAATTTACGCTGATTCATGCTGATTTTGATAGCGCAGCTTACAAAGACCCTGATTTCTGGGAGAGAACGCTTAAGCATCACGGCATTACCCATGTAGCCGAGACAGCAGGATTGTTTCAGGGCGACCGTGAAACAATGCATAATGTTAATTATAAGGGTCCCAAAGCACTTGCAACAGCAGCAGCACGCATTAATGATATGCGTTATGCAGGTCACATCGCATAATATGAGAAATATTAGTGGAAACCGATATGGGATGATTACAAAAACTGGGCGATTATTTTAACAGCATCTTTCTAAATTAAACTGGGGAAGTCCAGCTAACTCATATCTATGCTCTGTTGGTGAATCCGGTTTTACCATCTTATGGCCGCATTGCCATTTCACGTTAATTTCAAGCCAGATACAGAAATGCAGCCCATTCATGTAGACGATCTAGCTCAGGGAATTGTGAACCTTCTTGGAAACGGAAAAGCAGTTATGCACTTCCTGCTGCTGGGCCAGAATCTTTGGACATAACCATTTTCTTGATAAAATTCAATCTGCATTAGGCATAACCGGCGTAGACCGCATTGTCACTATGGGGTATAGAGCAGGAAGGTTATTGGGCAAAGCCAACCGCCTAATGAATCAGCATACCCCAATAACCCTTATGGGTGCATTTACGGAACATACGATAGATTTGAACACCTATGAGGTAGCAGCGAAACCCAGAATCTTCGAACGTGCTGCTGACATAGAAGGAAAACAACGAACGGTTCATCAGGCTTTTCATGGAAATACTGAAGAATTACTGGAAGATATAGGAAGGCATAGATTACTACTAAAACTAATGCCACGTGTTGATCCATATTTTCATGTCCGAGTATCTAAATTAAACTGCTGTGATTGGAACGTACAACGATCACACCGCTCCGGTAGTATTGAAATATTTTTTAAAGATGAGGCTCAGATCTCTAAGAATACACATTACGCAAAAGAAAAAATAATAGACTTTCACAGGAAGCAAGGAAATCTGAACAAAGGACCTTCCGACGTGGGTTTTATTAAGGATGGAAAAAATGTTTGTGGGTGGAGAATGGATCTTGACGACTTTGCGCGACTTACTGCATTGGTAGGGGAATTACAGTACTACAAATCTCCGCATGACATGCCTGCAACAGAAGTGGAAACAATCCTAAAAAACGCCGCACTAAATAAGCCATATAACGTACAAGTACGCTAAGTTACTGAAGTCCTTCTAAAGCTTTACGCCATCTTAATAGCCCAGTGCCAATGACTCATACCCACTTTTTAATCAGGCAATATAGTCAAAAACAACCGCCACCAGTGATGATAGTGGTTGGCTGAGTCTTGGTGATAAGTGTGGTCAAAATATGGGACTCTCGTGACTCATCACTATCCCCCGATGACAAACGTTTTTTTTACACGCAATAAGTCCGAAACTAGGCGGCTTTTTTGCCTTGTGCTTTCTCAAAGTTTTCGGCAGCAAAATCCCAGTTCACCAGATTACCCAGAACGTATCAACATAGTTCGGGGGCATTCTGAAGTCCGTGAATAGGCATGTTCCCACACATCCATCGTCAACAGCGGGATCTGCCTTTGGTCAGCGGGTTTCCGCATTAGGTGTTTTGGTGACTTTCAGCTTACCCTCTTCCATCACCAACCATGCCCAGCCACTACCAAACTGTGTTGCGCCGGCATTTCTAAATTCTTCCTTGAATTTCTCAATACTACCGAAATCTTCAGCAATTTTCTTCGCCAGTGCACCGGAAGGTCTCCACCCCGGCCGGTTTCATGGAGTGCCAGTAAATGTGTGATTCCATACCTGCGCGGCATTATTGAAAAATCCCGGTCTTGAAGCATTCATTGGCAGAACCGCGGATAACTCTTCCAGCGGCTTGCCAGCAAAAATCCGTGCCCTCAATCAGTTTATTCAGGTTGGTAACATACGCCTGATGGTGCTTACCATAATGAAAGCTGATGGTGTTGGCTGAAATATGCGGCGCAAGAGCGTCCTGTGCATAAGGAAGTTCGGGGAGTGTGATAGCCATTTGATATTCTCCTTTGGTTACGGATTCCGCAAACGCAACTCTGCCCAGTAGCGACGCGCCAAGCCCAGCCAGCGGTAGCTGAACAAAAAATTGTTTGAGAAAATCCCGTTTAGAAATAACTGACATAGGTAGTCGGGTACTATACGGATTCACGCCCGGAATGCAAGTACTGTTGCGTATTTTTGATAGCCACCGGTGCTTCCTCACGTATGATGTATTACCGATTGAAGCCCCCCTTTCCCACTGCTATAACAGATGCATGTTTACGTTTGCCCTCAGTTTGATCTCCGTATTCTTTATCGCAATCATTCTCGTGGTTGGAAAAGCCATCCTTGTCCCCCTCATCATCGCGGTATTTATCTGGTATCTGATCAATGCCCTCAGCAAGGCATACGGGAAGATATTACCCAACCACACGCTCTCATCACTGCTCAGTGTGGCAACCCTGGTCTGCTTCCTCTGGCTCCCGGTACAGCTAATATCCTCTACGATTCCTCAGGTCGTACAAGCTGCACCCGCCTACCAGAAAAATGTCGAACAACTTGTACACAACGCCGCTGAACTACTGGGCATGAAAGAACTGCCTGCGATCTCTGAACTGCTAGACCAGTTGAATATCGGGCAAAGTATTGCCATGCTGGCCAAGGGCGTCGCCGACGTCACCGGGTACACGGTGATGGTACTGATCTATCTGGTCTTCCTGCTGATGGAACAGGGGCGCTTTACGGGGAAACTGGCGGCAATATTTGATGGTGATAAGAAAGGGGAAGAACAGGTAAAACGAATCCTGAAAAACACCTATACCCGTATCCAGACCTATATTCTCATTAAAACCATCTCCAGCCTTATTACCGGTGTATTGGGCTATCTGGTGATGGTGGCAGTCGGGCTGGATTTTGCACCATTCTGGGCAGTGCTGATGTTCTTCCTGAATTTTATCCCCAATGTCGGCTCCATTATTGCAACGATTTTTCCTTCCCTGCTGGCACTCATCCAGTTTGATACGCTCTACCCATTCCTGACCGTTGCCGGGGGCATTACCCTCTTCCAGGTACTTATTGGCAGCGTCATCGAGCCTAAATTACTGGGTGACTCGTTAAACCTTAGTCCACTCGTCATTATCCTTTCCCTTGTGACCTGGGGAAGTATTTGGGGCATTCCGGGGATGTTCCTCTGTGTTCCCCTGATGGTGATTATTACGATTATCCTCTCTGAATTTAAAACCACGCGCCCGTTAGCCATCCTGCTTTCCGCCAACGGCAAGGTGAAAAACCTATGACATTACGGTTTCGTCCTGCCAACACACGCGGCAAGACGCAGCTAGACTGGCTGACAAGCTACCACACATTCTCTTTTGCTGATTATCAGGACTCGTCCTGGGTGCGTTTTCATACGCTACGAGTGATTAATGACGATATCGTTGCCCCCTCTGGTGGCTTTGCCACACATGGGCATCAGGATATGGAAATCCTCACTTATGTACTTTCCGGTGCTCTGGAACACAAGGATAGCCTGGGGAATGGTTCGGTGATACGTCCCGGAGAAATTCAGCATATGTCAGCGGGCAGCGGTATACGTCACAGTGAGTTTAATCCCAGTAATAAAGATCCGGTACATTTATTACAAATCTGGGTATTTCCTTCCAAGAAAAATCTAACCCCGCGCTACCAACAAGTAACTATCCCTATTGATGGAATGCAGAACCAGTGGCAATGCATTGCTGCCCCCGAAACAGGAGAGCATCATATCCAGATCCATCAGGATGCCTATATATATGTTACGAAGTTACAGGCAGGAAGCACCTTGAATTTTGAAGTCACCCCAGGGCGTGGTCAGTGGCTGCATGTGGCAAAAGGACGTTGCAGTCTTTTGGCTTCGGAAACAATGGCATTACAGGCAGGGGACGGGCTTGGCATTGAAAATGAGAGTCGTTTTAGTGTTCAGACATCTGAGAATACAGAGATCCTGCTTTTTGACCTTGCATAATGTCCCTGCCAAATGCCCGAACATGCATTGTCATCCCACGGGGATAATGCTATAATTTAATTAAAAGGTTAGGAATTTTTATCCTCGTGCGTGCAAATGTACTCCTAGTCAGTTTTCTGGTGCTGGTTATGCTTTCTTTGCTTCCGGTAAAGGAAGTTTCTGCGGCTTCCGTATGCGAGCCACCTAGTAAACATAAAATATTAAACACAACAAATATTAACCGCTTTATAACCGGGTGCCAGATCGCTGCATTATTGCACGAAAAAATTGACTCCAATGATTGTAATAATGCCAAATTGGTCCTGAATGGTCTATTAACCGTTGCTTACCCCATGGATGCACTTAACAGATTGTGTGAAAAGTATGTAGCTCCTTTCGAAGAATATATTGAAATCCTGCTTTTTGGTGACCCGTGGGATCTGATTAAAAAGGCTGCAAGTGATTTAGGAATGAAAATCCTTGACCAGTTCTGTATTGAAATGGGCGATAATTACGGAGAGTTATTTAAAACTGGCCTTAACATTACCTCTATTAGTCTTAGTGCAGGTAAAGTGACAGGTGCTATTTCCGCTTTCCCTCCACCTAACCTTCCTGGGCCGCCACCAGAAGAGGTTACAGATCGTTGCAAAAAAGCTATTAAAGAACATAGTAAGCAAACCGGTGGTGGGACAATTGCCTCCGGCACAAGCAGTGGTAGTATCAACTTTAATGATATTGATCCTTCAGAGGTCGAGAACCTAATGACCACATGTGGAGATTTCTGTAATAAATATGTAAATCCAACTCAACGCATCCAGCTCATTTTACAATATGGGGAAGAAACTGTTATAAGCACTATGACACAGTGCTCGGAATGCTTAGGCCTTACGGAATGCGGACTTGGCCCCATGCCTATCGAACCAGGAACGTGTCAAGCCATCCTAAATGAGGTAGGATCCAGTTCTTCTTCCAGTAGCAGTAGTAGCAGTGGGGGTGGAGGATTATTCTATAATCCGTACTATGACAACTTTTATCAGTCGTGTTTAGCAGAAGCAGAAGACTCTGCTACAAATTATTTTGTTGTATTGATGGGAAACATCCCTTCATTAGCTGACGAAAAAGCTGCCTACCTAGAGGCAAAAGGACAGAATTGTACGTGTTATTACGAATATTTCCAGCAAACTGGGGATGCATTTAATCTGCTCAATCCAGCGGGGATATATTGTCCAAGCTTATTTTATGATCCCCTCACCGGAGAAGGTTGCCAGCTCTATGTAAGCCGATTGCTGGAAGTAATGTATAGCGCCGCCCCATTCAGTACTCTGGTTCTACCAACACGCTGTTATTCGGTTCCAGTGTGGCTGACACCAAGTGCAGTACCGGTCAATAACTCATCAGGCGGGTAGAATATTAGAGAGGTATATTTCTCTATAGTTTTCCACTAAGTGCAGTGGCTACTTTATCGGCGCTATCGACAACAACAAACTGATCTTCCACATTGTGTAATGCTGATAGCTTGAGCAGCGGATCCCAGAAATAGCGCTGCTTTTCTTTATCATAGCGGTTGACTACGACAATTGGTTTACCGTCCATAATGGATGACCCCTGCAGGCGTAGCAGGATCAGCGCCAGGAATTCCTGTACCGTTCCCATCCCGCCCGGCATGATGACAAACGCATCAGAGTTTTCAATCATCACTTCCATACGCGTATAAATATCCGGTCGTGACCAGAATGTGTTAATCCCATCCGGCAAGCCTTCCATCTCAATAATGTGTGGCACGTTAGAACCCGCCGTCCACCCACCTTCCGAGACAGCACCAGCCACCACTTTTCCCATAATGCCCGTGCGCCCGGCACCGGAAACACATCCCCAGCCATTCTGCGCCAGCATACGACCTAATTCATGCCCCTCATTCAGATAGCTTTCATTGCGAATACTTGCAGAACAAAACACACAAACAGACTTTTCCGGACGTGGCTTATTCGGATCACCAGGGATAGATGGCTCTGGCTTTACGCCATATTGTGTCTCCGTCTTCTCTGTATCAATGTTTTTATATTCTTCAAATGCCGTTAGTACTTCCTTCGCTTTATCCACCACCTTGAAAAGTTGTTGCTGCCTCTGACTAACCGTTCCCATGAGGTGCAAATGTTCCATCAGGTCGAGTAATGGCTGCCAGGAAAGCTTAGGGCTTAACACTACCATCGGCTTACCATTGAGGTGCCTGTCTCCTGTCTGATATCCTACAATGATGGAAACAGCCTTAAATACATCCTGCAGGTTTGGCTTCGGCATAAAGACAAAGGCATCGGACTCCTCCACCTTCCGCTGGACATTATTCAGCGTTACCGTCTGGTCACCATTACCGTTATAGATATCCCATCCCGCCATATAGAGCAGATAAAGTAATTTTGCGCGGGTTTTACGGGTAGGGTCTTCAACCCCTTGTACAGTGCCGGAAAGGCGAACAATAGGCATATTTAATCCTTAGATTTAGATATTTTATTTATCTATTTGTTTATATTTGAATATTTTATTATATTATCCTGAATAACCTCTGCCGTCAACGGGCCGGGATAGTGATAAACGATCCACCCGCCCGGGTCTATGAGAAAAACCTCCGGCACACCGCTTACTCCCATCAGGCTGGCGAATTCGCCACGCCCGTCCCAACCGATTGCCGTGTAAGGATTACCCATTTTAGTAAGCATTTTACCTAGTTCCTCACGGTTATCCCGGTAAGAAATGCCATATATCGGCAGGCCGCTGGCATCTTTCAGCGCCAGCAATAAGGGGTGTTCCATTTTGCAGGGCGCGCACCAGGAAGAAAATACATGCACCAGCGCATAGCCATTTCCCTGAATATCCGCAATCCGCAGGTCACCTTCGGCATCAAACCGAGGGATCGTTAATGCCGGCAACCGCTCACCAATGCGTGCACTTGTTTCCTTCGGCGGTATCGTCACGGCCACCCGAATCACCCCCAGCATAATAATCAACAGAATAGCCAGTATAATATATCGCAGCATCACAGCACCTCCTGCTTCCAGCGATAAAGCAAATCCAGCGCCGCGCGTGGGCTTAGTGTATCCACATCCAATGCGTATAGCTGATCTAACATGGCCTGCCCTTTAGCATCAAATGCCGGGGCTTCCGGCTCAGAAACTTCCCGCGCCTGCGATATGATAGCTGCAAACAGGGGCAGATCATTCGCCAGCTCGGCGGCGCTGGTGTTTTCCCCCCGCCCCAGGGCGGTAAGCACTTCTTTTGCCCGGGCAATCACCGGGGCAGGTAACCCAGCCAGCCGTGCCACATGAATCCCGTAGGAACGGTCTGCTGTCCCAGCGACCACCTCATGCAGGAATACCACCTGCTCCTTCCACTCGCGCACACGCATGGTATGGCAGGCCATGTTCGGCAATTTTCCCTCCAGCGCGGTAAGCTCATGGTAATGCGTGGCAAATAATGCCCGGCAGCGGCTTTTGGCATGCAGATACTCCACCACCGCCCAGGCGATGGAAAGCCCGTCAAACGTCGCCGTCCCGCGCCCAATTTCATCCAGAATCACCAGCGAACGCTCCGTTGCCAGGTTCAGGATCGTCGCGGTTTCGATCATTTCCACCATAAACGTAGAATGTCCGCGCGCCAGATCATCCGATGCCCCTACCCGGCTGAACAGACGATCCACCACGCCAATCGTCGCCTGCTTCGCCGGGACATACCCCCCCATCTGCGCGAGGATCGTGATTAATGCATTCTGCCGTAGGAAGGTGCTTTTCCCCGCCATGTTCGGTCCGGTCAGCAGCCACAGGCGCTGCCCTTCCCCCAGCGTACAGCCATTAGCAATGAACGCGTCCGTACCCTGCGCTTTCAGTACCGACTCCACCACCGGGTGCCGCCCCTCTTCAATCGCAAACGCTGTGGAATCCTCTATCACCGGGCAGCAATAATGCTGCGTCACCGCCAGCTCTGCCAGCCCGGCCACGCCATCCAGCTGCGCCAGCGCCTGAGCAGCAGCCAACACAAGCTCTGCATTCTCCAGCACAGACTGCACTAACGTTTCAAAATGTTCCAGCTCTATGGATAGCGCCCGTTCAGCAGCGGTGATGATTTCCTGCTGCAGCTCCCGCAGCTCCGGCGTTCCGAAGCGCACCGCGTTAGCCAGCGTCTGGCGGTGAACGAACCGCTCCGGCATCTCTTTGATATGGCGCGCATTGACCTCCGCGTACAGGCCAATCATATTATTTTCCGCCACCTTCAGCCGCTCCACACCAGTTTCCTCACGGTAGCGTTGCTGCAGCGCCTGCTTGTGCTCCTTGCTACGCTGGTGGAGATCCCGCACGCGATCCAGCTCGGCATCATAGCCGGTGCGAATATAGCCCCCCTCCTGCACCTTCAACCCCACCTCATCCTTCAGCGCCCGACCCAGCAGCTCAAACAGCGCCTCATGCCCAGACAACGGCTTGGTAAGCGTGGATAAAGCCGTTGGAAACTGCTCCTCGCTCCGGATCGCCGTCAGGCAGGCCACCGCCCGGCCCAGCCCGTCACGAATCGCTGCCAGATCACGCGGGGTAGCGCGCCCCATATGTAGCCGCGAAAGCGCCCGCTCCATATCGGGCATGCCTTTCATGGCGTGGCGCAATGCATCGCGTAATACCGGGCGTTCCACCAGCGCAGTCACTTTATTCTGCTGCGCCCGGATGGCATCCACCCCCGTGAGCGGTGCCGCCAGCCATTGCCGTAACAACCGCCCACCCGTACCACTCACCGTGCGATCAATCACATTGAGCAGGCTACCCTTCAACTCCCCGGAAAGCGTATGAAACAGCTCTAGATTCCGGCGCGTGGCGGCATCAATCACCAGATAGTGCTGGCGAGCAAAGGGCCGTGGCGGCGTCAGACGCGGCATCACGCCCTTTTGTGTTAAATCCAGATACTCCACCAGCGCCCCGCAAGCTGCTACTTCCGCTGCGGTAAACGCGCCAAATCCGTCCAGTGTTTCCACCCCATAGAACCGCCGCAAGCGCCGCTTCGCCCGCTGCGCATCAAAGAAGCTGGGAACATGCGGCACCAGCTGCTTCTGCCACTCCGCCAACCGATCCCGCATGGCTCCATCATTCAGCAACACGTCCGGCAACAGGATTTCGCTGGCATCAATACGTGCCAGCTCCGTGACCAGCGCGGCATCCTCCACCGGCATTACGGTAAACTCCCCGGTGGAAACCTCCGCCCAGGCCAGCGCCAGTTCGCCCGGCTTCCCGGCCAGTGCCACCAGATAACTCGGTGCGCGTGCATCCAGCAGGGCATCCTCGGTGATCGTACCCGGGGTCACAATCCGTACCACCTCACGCTTCACCACCGCCTTATGCCCGCGCTTTTTTGCCTCCTGCGGGTCTTCCACCTGCTCACAGATCGCCACGCGGAATCCGCTGCGGATCAGCTTTTGCAGATAGCTCTCATGGCTATGCACCGGCACACCACACATCGGAATATCGCTATTTTCATGCTTCCCACGCCGGGTGAGCGTAATATCCAGCACCTCCGCCGCAGTGATCGCATCCTCAAAGAAGAGTTCATAAAAATCGCCCATACGGTAAAAGAGCAGGCAATCCGGGTGCGCCTGCTTAATGCTGAGGAATTGCTGCATCATGGGCGTCACCACCGCTTCTTTATGCGTGGCCGTTTTTGTTATCTCACGTGTTGAAGGCATCGCAGCACACTAGAAAAAGATACGCCTGTTCGCAACAGAGACTTTGACTAAATCCCCCGGTGCTGCTAAGTTCCTGCGCTTATACAGGAGGAAAGTCACGCCCATGGCCAAAACAAAGAATACAAAATCCGGCAAATCAGCCAAATCCAAGGTCTCCTTCACCGATGATGATGCGTTGCATTTTCATAGCACGGGCAAACCGGGCAAGATCCAGATTTCTGCTACCAAACCCCTGCTGACCCAGCGCGACCTTTCGCTGGCCTATTCTCCGGGCGTCGCCGTTCCCTGTAAAGCCATTCATAAAGACCCCTCTACCGCCTATCAATATACCTCCAAGGGAAATTTTATCGCCGTCATCTCCAATGGAACGGCCGTTCTGGGCCTTGGCAACCTGGGCGCGCTGGCCTCCAAGCCGGTGATGGAAGGAAAAGCTGTGCTTTTCAAACGGTTCGCCGACATCGATGGGATTGACCTGGAAGTGGATGCGGAAGACCCGCAGAAATTTATCGATGCCGTGCGTTACCTTGGCCCCAGCTTTGGCGGAATCAACCTGGAAGATATCAAGGCACCGGACTGTTTTATTATTGAACAAAAGCTGCGCGAAGTCATGGATATCCCGATTTTCCATGATGACCAGCATGGCACCGCCATTATTACTGCCGCAGGGCTGATTAATGCGGCGCATCTCACCGGGCGTAAGCTAAAGGATATCAAGCTGGTGGTACTGGGTGCCGGTTCTGCCGGGATCGCCTGTATTGAACTGGTAAAAGCCTTGGGTGTCCGCCATGAAAACGTCCTGCTGATCGACCGCGAAGGCGTCGTCTATAAAGGCCGCGAAAAAGGCATGAATCAATGGAAAACCGCCCATGCCGTGGATACCAAGGCACGGACGCTGGCTGACGCCATGAAGGGTGCGGATGCGTTCTACGGACTGGCTGGCCCAGGCTCAGTCACCCAGAAAATGGTTGCTTCCATGGCCCAAAACCCGATTATCTTCGCCATGGCCAACCCGGAACCGGAAATCCGGCCGGAACTGATCCGCGAAGTACGGGATGATGCCATCATTGCCACTGGCCGCTCAGATTACAACAACCAGGTAAATAACGTACTGGGTTTCCCGTATATTTTCCGTGGCGCGCTGGACGTCCACGCCTCCACGATTAACGAGGATATGAAGATCGCTGCCGCCAATGCACTGGCCGAACTAGCCCGCCAGCCGGTACCAGACGAGGTTGCTTCGGCTTATGGTGGGCGCAAGATGCAGTTCGGGCCGGATTATATTATCCCGGTGCCGTTTGACCCGCGCCTCATCAGCACGATTCCCGTTGCCGTGGCGAAAGCTGCGATGGATTCCGGCGTGGCCCGCAAACCCATTGCGAATTTTGACAAATACCGCGCCGAGCTGAGCGCACGCCTTAACCCCACCGCCAACACCATGAACTTCGCCTTCCAGCGTGCCAAGGAAAACCCGAAGACAATGTTGTTTGCGGAAGGAGAAGAAGAGAAAGTCGTGCGTGCTGCCCATCAATGGGTGCAGGGTGGTTATGGCAAGGCCATTCTGGTCGGCCGCGAGGAAAAGGTGAAAGAAGTCATGCGCCGTTCCGGCATCAAGCCTGGCAACGAACTGATTGAAATCCGCAATGCGGCAAAGACACAGAAAGACAACGATAAATACATCGATTACATGTATAGCCGTCTGCAACGTAAAGGCTATCTGCGCCGCGATTGCACGCGCTTTATCAAAAATGACCGGAACTTCTATGCCACCAGCCTGCTGGCGCTGGGCGATGCCGATGCCATGATTACCGGCCTCACGCGCACCTTCCCCATCACACTACGCACCGTCATGAAAATGATTGATGCCCGGCCAAACAAGCGGATTTTTGGCCTGACAATGGTATTGATGCGGGATAAGCGAACAGTCTTCATTGCCGATACCGCCGTGGATCCCACCCCCTCGCCGGAAAACCTGGCGAATATTGCCATACAAACCGCCGAAAAAGTCCGCCAGATGGGGGAAGAACCACGCGTGGCATTGCTTTCGTTTGCCAATTTTGGCAACCCGCTGCATCAGGATACCCAACGCATCACCGATGCCGTTAGTATTCTTGATAGCATGAAGGTGGACTTTGAATATGAAGGCGAAATGGCTGCCGATGTGGCTCTCAATCAGGAATTGATGGAACTCTTCCCATTCTGCCGCCTGACCGGCCCGGCCAATATTCTGGTGATGCCGGGGCTGCATTCCGCCAATATCTCCTATAAGCTCCTGCGGGAACTGGGTGGCGGCACGGTGATTGGCCCGGTTCTGTGCGGTTTTGAGAAGCCCGTACAGATCACGCAGCCTAATGCCAGCGTCTCAGCAATTCTTAATCTGGCAGCGATCGCCGCTGCCGAAGCAGAAAATAAACCTCAGGAATCAGTACGTAAGCCCGCCAAGAAAGCGACAAGGAAGACCAGCAAAAAGGGACGGAAATAGTGAGAAATCGCTTGACGCAGGCCACAATATTCGGTAAAAAGCGCGCTCTTTAGGAAAGAAACAATGGCAAATCATAAAGCAACCAAGAAAAGTATCCGTCAAATTGCCAAGCGCGATGCGCGTAACGGCAGCCGTATGAGCCGGGTACGTACCTTTATCAAAAACCTGGAAAAACTGGTGGATGCTGGCGATAAGAAGCAGGCTCCGGCAGCATTAAAGCAGGTTCAGTCTGAGTTGCAACGTGCCGTCAGCAAAGGCGTGGTGAAGCAAAACACAGCCGCCCGCAAACTGAGCCGCCTGAACGCCCGCGTCAAAACGCTCGTTTCTTAGAATTCCCCTGTAATCTATAATCCTCTATAGATACCCACGGATTTACCCGTGAATCTCTTTACGCTTTGCCTAAAGGCATAGTGTTCTGGCTTGCGCTTGTATCAATCAAGAGTACAGTGCCAATCATTACATTGGAGGGCTACAGTCCTCCTCCCCCTCCAACACAGTAGGCCTCACCACCACCTTCTGGCTCACATTCATTATAGCCTACGCAATAGTCTTTATGCTGGCATTTGCAGCTGCTACCACATGCACAACCATACGTATCGTTGCATTTCCTGCGCACCTCACTGTTTTGAATACAGTAAGTATTAAAGCCACTGCTAGGTGGAACTAACTGCCAATTACCACCACTGCTTGTGCTGGGATACCAGCACTCAATCCTGCCATCCGGATCTGCATTACGACATGGGTTAGGCCCCGGTGCATCAATACAAATGGGGAAACCATCATTCTTATTAGTTGATGGATAAGTTACCCATCCCGGTATATAACAAAAGTCATTAGGAATACCACGACTACAGTTTGCGTTGCTAGTATCGCAGCACCCTCGCCCACAATAAGATTGGTTTGTCATGCTATTAATACAATAACCGGTTGAGTTATCACATATATCGCCAACCATACAATGACTATCCTGTGAACACAAACCAAATGTAGACGTTGTGCAGTCAATATTTTGCGTAACCCGTTTACAATATTTATCACCTGTAAATGGATCCTCACAGTAATCATTATCTTTACATATATCACCTGGCATACAGTCTGAGTTACTACTGCATGGCGTTGAAGAACCATCACACATATTCGTTGGTGGCAAAATCGGCACTGGACAGTACGTACTACCATCTGTCCGTTCACAGTAATTATTATCAACACAGGTATGCGCGGGATCATCACAAGGCACTGTTGGGCATCGGTTAGATCCGCAATCCAGCCCCGGCACCACCCCTTCGCCGCCGACAAACGGGAACGGTTCATTACCACTATTAAAGATCGACGGCACACTCCACGGGAATGGTGGGAAATAATTCTTTGGGTTCAGCGGGTTGGTAAACAGGCCTTCAATATCTCCGATCAGTTGCCCCTGGATGTATTCTGACATACCAAAATACGGCAACCCGGTGCCACTTGAACTGCCAGACCCACCGCCCAGGAATGTCCCCAGTAACTGCGGGGCCAGCGTTGTTTTCTCCTGTTGCCCGGATTTGGCAAGATTCCCGATCTGCTCCGTTGCCGGAATATACTGGTTACGCGCCCCAAATAATGGCGGATCACACAACCCGATACGCTTATTCAGCTCCGCTAGTGTGTAATTATAGTCATACATACCGATTTGTTTGCAGCGGTAATCCTGCCCCGTTACCGGCGTGCCATCCGCATTAAAACACGTGATAGTGGCTCCACTGCTTACATTCCCAATAGCGAGGCCATCAGCACTGAGCGCAATTGGCAGCGGCTCATTACAGATTGGGCGCACCAATTCAGGGTCTGTGGACGGGCTATCACTTGGAATCGGTGGGTTTGGCAGACGAATAGACGGATCTAATGTATTTATGACAAACCGCTCCGGATCAATCAGTGTGCGCTGTGCGCCCGGCTGTACTGATGGATCCGGCGTTGTCGCATCTACCAATTCCTGATTGCGGATATAAATACTGTCTATCCCTGAGCCCGCAGCTTTCGGCATTAAGCCACCTGCAGTAATAGCGGTATAGATCGGCGAATCACCCCAGTAATCAAGCATCGGGCGATAAACCTTCAGGCGCTCCCAGTTTGGCTCCCAGCAGATCGCATTATCCGCATCATTACACAGCCCCGCCTCATTCCCCGCATCCGGGTCATCAAAAACTCCGGGGATGCCAGTGGCATTCCCCAGTGTTTCCATTGCAGCCTGCGCTATCGTGTTCTTGCTTGCCAGGCTAGCGGCCACCGGTTCCTTAAAGATCTGGCGAATTGTCATCGCTTTCCAGCGGTTGGAATTACCGCATGCATCCAGGTTTTTACCCCAGTTCCATTCCGAAACAATCACCCACGGACTGGGTGGAATGCTGGCTGACATCGCATAGAAACAGCCAACCGAACGGGCGAGCGATCCAGCCAGATCACTATTCGGATCTACGGCATTCACATCCTCGCCACATTCTAATGTAGGCACCGCCATACTTAATTTATCAAGCTTGATATCACAGGGATTGTCCGAATCCGTATGGCGGAAAGAGGTTGCTTCTACAAAGGCAATGTGACGTCGTGACCCGGCATCGGAACCATCTTCATTCCGCAACTGCTCGTCCCAGATAACAAAGTCACCTTTCTCGGCACAATCCAGTCCTTTGTAGTCATATCTCGCAACAGCGTCGCCAGAATGTGTTTCATTGGATAGCGAATTACCACCAGCATCCTCCCAGTCTGCAGACCCACGGGCACGCATCCAAAGCTTAGATTCCGGATGACCATAATACCGTGCATATTCCGGCCCGGCATAACCACGCCACATCAACGGCCATAATAGCGGAATAAACTCTACCTGCTGCGTAGTTGGGTTAAGGCGTACCGTATTAAATTCCCGTCCACTGCGTCGCAGCACATAGCTTTCCGCGGAACCTTCAATAAAGGTCTTATTATAATCACACATACAGTTCAGCCTGAAGAGCTTGATACAGCGCGCCTGATAGAGCAGTAATTCGTACCAGCCCCCAATATCACAGCCACGTGCCCCCACAATCCCATCTGTGGCGCGAAGGCTTGGCCCATCACCCGGATTATTGGGAGCATCCTTCGCTTTAAACTTACGGCCGTACTCACCCGCAATTGTACTGGCTACCGCTTCATTTCCATATGCTTCCAGTTCTTCTGCATATGTCATTGTTGTTGGTGCTGCCGTTTCACGGCGATGCTCTGAAATCACATGCGGAATCGTGGCTTCCATATACGGCGCCTGGTCGGAACGTGTCTGGCTGAAGAATGTCAGCTCACTACTCTTATGTGCGTTACCTAATTCATCCAGCTCTGTTGCCGGATCTCCTTTTTCTCCAAATTCAGGCGTTGCCAATGTCGGCTGTGGTTTAATAGGTAACCGCGCCAGGATATTCGGCTCAAAGGACGTCCAGCGCAGGTTGGTTCCTTCCTTGAATGGGCCAAAATCCGCCTCATATATCGCAGTAGATGGCGTAATCCCTGTGGAGACCTCACGCTCCAGCACCACGTTAGCATCGGCACGCGCCTGATGGAAACAGCCAAGCCACCGGTCGTATTGTTGTGTGGGATTACACTGGCTTGGATAACCAATGTAATTTTGTGCCATATCCCTAATCTGATCCGAAAGTGGCCATACTCCCCGCGGGAATGTCCATGGACAACCCGGATCAAAATACTGCGCATACATTACCCCCGCCGGTATACGCAGTGGACCAATAGGAATATTGCCAAGGTTAGGCACAAACGGGAGATAGTTGGCCACAAAGCCACCCGCAAAAACACCAACCGTCACCGGGGTATAATAATAATCTTGGTTAAATTTACCATCGTTGTTGGGATCAACCTGCTCTACCTTATCACACATATTCATCTCAGGCTGCACTCCACTCAAAGCACCGGAGCCCATTGACTGCTGGCAGGTGCACCAGTTTTCATTACATTTGAAGGTTTGCGGCACATCATCATGGCAGTTACACCAGAAGCGTTTATCCGGAAGTTTCACGGGCTTCACCGCTTCAAACTTTGGACGGCAACAATTGATGGCATTATCACCATCATAGATAAGGTCACCCTGAATTTCGTCACTAATCCTGGGTATCATCCGCATATAATTGGGGCACCGATACTCAACACATAGATTAATCAGCGGCAAACGGACAGTACATTCACAGAATGGTACCCCTGTCCCCAAATGCCCCATACGCTGACGCCGCTCAAGCTCCGGTTCCTCAATATTTACAATTGTATGTTTGCGCCGGTTATGATCGCATTTCCAGCAATCGCACCAGCTACCCGTAAAAAGCTCTGTCTGGGGACTAGCACAAGCCACAGCTGCTTCAGTTGGTGTTTTTGCACCTCCAATCGCGGCCAGAATACTAACACCACACTTGATTAACTGGCTTAAGCCCCAGTAACCGCAAACTTTCTGTACTTCAACTTTCTCATCATCCGCCCACCATTTTTCAGGATATTTATTCACATTTCCAACGTTACCCGGAATATCGGCGGCTTTAGGACATTTATCCCACTGCCCACCCATACATTGGAAATCCGTTTTCTCACAGGCCCACGGGGCATCTTCAATGAAGGGACCGGTGCAATCCAGAAAACTACGCAGGAACTCATAATTATAGCGCTCCAGGCGATATTGCATCACATCAATACTGTCATGCACGCGATCATACATCCCGCGCCATTTATTACATAAGTTCTCGTAACCAAAGAAACGAGCCAACTGGCTTTTGTGAGCAGACTCTTTATCCCATGGCAGGCGTGCGCTGAACGCCTGACAGCCATCCCGAATACGCTCCACCATTTTAAATTGCGTAGAAAGCGTTGTGGTACGTACCGCCACATCAACCCCGGCGACACTAATCGGCCCCTCATCGGTTTTGATCCGCCCAAGCTCAACACCCCAACTGCTCACCGCATTACCAATATCATTCAGTATACCTGAAACCGACGCAGGAACACTTAAACCGACACCACTAAATAATGTACTTAATTTAGTACCAAAATCTGCCGGATCCATATCTGGCATTTTCCACTGGATATCATAGTTCACCATATTCAGTGTTGGCGGGATGCCCGGACCACCTGCGCCACTCAGCATCGGTACGTTATCGCCATGCGGGCGGTACGGCACCTCGAACTCACACCAGTACTGGCCGTAATTATTGGTTTTCTCGTTAAACTGCACATGCTGACGTGGCGTGGCGTTGCCATTATTCTCTGGATCATTGGTCAGGTAATCTCGGTCAAACAAATATTCGTCCTTATCTTCCGGGGCATCATTATACCTTCCCTGCCCATATGGATTAGTATCCTTACAACACGTTCTGTCTATATGACTTGGCTTCCCGCCAAACATAATCAGGAATAGTCCTGATCCCCACGGGTTATAATCCCCCCCGTCATTTGGCCCCGAATTTGTCCAGTAACTGGCACGGTCACGGTCAATGTACCAGATGCGTCCCCGGGGTTCGGCCACCTCGCTGGCACGGATTTTCTCCGGATCTTCATCACCACCGTTTCGATACTCGGTAAATTCATTGAGACAGTGCCCCGCCGGATAATGGTAATTGACCCCACTAAAATAAACACGCCCCGGCAAACTCAGGATATAATCCTCATCTCCACCCGCAATACCAAGAACACCGAGCAATTGTGTAATTGTCGGCAAGTGCATCGTGGCAGGCGGTGGAAGTTTTGTAAGGCTGAAATAAAATGGATCACCAGTAGACCCCTGTATCATCTCAGGCGGGCGAGGAAGAAAATCAATCATCCGCCACCAGTCCAAACGCTTCCAGCCGACATCCTCCTCACAGGCATCAAAACGCTCCGGCCACCATTCCCCGGAAATGCCGGACTGGCACTCGCGCTTAGCAAAGTCGATATAAGGCAGGTCCCCGACACTTCCTAACGCTGCCACTGCATCATCAATTGCAGAAATACCGCTTTGCCAGCCCAGAGTAACAGGCCCAGTCCCCATAAAATCATCGGCCCGTCCGTTAATTACCCGGCGCAGGCAGATGCTTTTATCCATCTTGTTGGTCATATAGCCACGCGCATAGAAATTATACCAGTCATATTGCTCGGAGCGCAGCGTCCGCCCACCGGGGCCATAGAAAATGGTCTGGAATTTATAGGGCTGGGCGACGTTTGTTACCGCCGGAGGCAATGTCAGCCCTCCCGGCAGCTGGGCAAACGAGGCTGGCACAATCGCCAAAAATGCGAGCAATACAGAGAATACCAAAATCTTGTGGCATAACAGCATACGGATATAACTAGTGAGTCGATGCATCATCAGCATTCTAACCCCGTTGGACAATATGTACCACCATTAGCACCACCAATGCATCCGCCACTATCAAATAATTCCGCACTCCACTCACATAGGGCGCCATTGAAATCACAACTCCACTCCCCAACAAGTGGGCATCCACCAGCACCTACTCCTGTCATCGGACCATTTCCAGGACATTGTGAAATTGGGCTACCTGGAAGACCATATGCACACTGTGATGCATTATTAGCATGGCATACCGGCACACGCGCCTGACAGCGACTCCCCCCTGCCGGACAGAAATTTGTACAAGAGAATGGCGCTGCATAGCCCACACGAGAACAAGATCCGTCTGGTTCACATATTTCAGTACCATTATTAGGATCACCGTCGTCACATTCCGCATTACTCGTACAGCAACCACCATCACATTTACATGCCTCACCTGATGGTAACGTATCACCACAGATGAATGCCCCACTGCTACTACTGCTGCTACTGCTGATCACCGGGCAATATTGTGTGCCATCGGATTTTTCGCAGTAATTATTACCGACACAGGTATCCCCGGCATCACAGGGGATACCCGGACACTTATTCACACCACAATCCGTCCCCGGTACCGTGCCACTACTGGTTCCGAACAACTCACCCTCACGCCCTGGCCATTGATAGCCCGTGATTTCCGTATAGGTCCCCAAATCCATCGCAGCGCTCAGCAGGCTTTCCAAATCCGTCGCCTGCGAGAATTCCATCGGGAAACCCGAAGCATTATAGATGCTGACCATCTGGCAATGCCCCTCGGTAATATCCGAACGCCGGCCCGGTAACAGAATTTCACCGCAGTCTGCGCGGTGTGCCCATTCCGTAATATAGAGCCGAAGGCACTGCAATTTCTTCAGCTTTTGCCCCCAGTTATCCGGATCCAGCAAATGCTCAATTGGCACCGGATCCCCCACATTCAACCCCAGGTCAGGATCAGACGGGGCACGGATATCATCCGGGTCAAGATTATAAATATTCAGCGGATTATAGGATTTTGGGTTTACCGCCGCACTGGTAATACGATGTTCATTAAACCCATACGCTCCACACATTTGCGGATCCAGCTCCTCAAGCAGCGCAGGCGGCAAATAATGATCTGTTGGATTGATCGGCTGCACTGCTGCAATTTTGAAGCGGCATAAACCACTCGCACAGACCTCATTTAGGTTCGTCCCAAAAAATTGCTGATAACGCGGCAGATCAGCCTGAGGAACTGTGATGTATTTCTGATAGCCGGGGAAAAACGGATTGGCAATCCCCGGAGTAGACAAGACAGCGCCACTCATCCCAAACAAGGCCTGCAATTGGGGATTAGGCGCGTTCAGGCGCACACTTGGCAACATGAATTCCGGTAGGAAATGGGCACAAAAATCATCGACGTCATCAATATAATCATCTGTCATACACAGAATATTCTGTTGATCCTGACTTCGGTACGCCCTATCCGGGTCAAACCCCGTTACTTTACCCTTTGTGCCAGAAATCGGATCTTCAGGTGTAATTTCCAAAAACTGATCCCCGGCACCATAAACATGGCGACATTTGGGATTTACCACCAGTTGTTTGTCATCAGGGATCATCACAAATGTACCCGTACTTTCATCTGTAATAACCTTTTCCAGGAACCGGTCTTCCGGATTGTAACACCCGGTGTGCGTAGGCCATATATCATGAAGACTTGGCGCCCCCGCCTGATCATACTCCTTTGCCGCTATTGCCGGCTTCCCATTAGGATTACTGACGAGATTTCCTATACCCAGCACAATATCCCAGTCCCATTCCTTACCAAATTTTCCACTGCCACAATCACTTGCATATCCTTCCGGTAGCATAACAATAGCAGGATTCGGGCACTGATTAGGCGCAAAATTCTGCGCCTGCACCGCATGAGCGAAAAACAGACCAAGAAAAACGATCAATAATGTTACATTGCCAGCACGCATTCGGATAAGAAGCAGGTAACTACTCGGTTTTCTGTTCAAATTAGGCGTCTTTTCAGGTATGATACAAGAATTGAGCGCCCTATTAACATTGTAATAAAATTTGGTTCAAAAGTCAGTATCATTTCGTAGTGAACGTGCAGAATAATTCCCCACAAAGCGATTTAAATCGTGATATTGCCGAAAAAATTGAGTCGGGGCAGTATTTTTCCGACGCACGTGATTGGTTCTATAATAAATACCAATTCCTGGCTGTTGGACGCTCTTATCTAATTGTAGTAACAATTGCTGCTTTTATGACTACCTTCATCATTGCCAAGATTATGACAAATTTTTTTCCATTGGTACGCACCTTTCCTATTTATGCCAAAGTGAACGATGCAACAAATAGCGTGGTGTATGTCCATAAAGTAGGCGGTGATGCCATTGACCCCAACCCTTATCTCATTCAAGAGTTGTTAACACGCTATGTTAAAAAGCGTGAAGAATACAAAGTAGAAACCTTTGAAGGTAATGCAAATTTTATTCGCCAGATATCCTCTTTGCAGGAAGCGGTGACGTTTGAAAATGAAATTTCAAAAGACAATCCGGACAGCCCATTAATTCGTTATGGTGCACAAGTGCAACGGCTAATTTTTTTAATCCCTAACACCTATAGGGTGGTAGATGGCCAAAGCGATCCATCTGTCCCACGCGGAGAACAAAAAGCCACCATTTACTTCCATGCCGTTGAACGTAGTCTATCTGGAAACTTCCAAACCACCTGGAAAAGTGATATTTATTTTCGTTATCAGAATATTACATATGATAAGACAATAAACGATTTCCTGCCTCTTAATTTTGAGGTGATGAATTATACGACACAACAAGTAGAGTAGCTTTATGAAACGGACATTATTATTTACCTGCCTTGCCATTTTGAGTGCAGCAATCCTCCCCCAGGAAGGAAAAGCACTTCAGGAGTCCAAGTCTGTAGCAACGGATAGTAGGATCCGCAACTACGTCTATCGCCCTAATGAAGTTTATATTTATCGTGGTCACTATCGTTATGCTTCCAGTATCGAATTTTCCCCCGATGAAAGTATCCAGACCGTTACCATGGGGGATTCCACTGGATGGCAGATTATTAATCAGGGGTCACGCCTATTCCTGAAGCCCATTGAATACAATGCCGATACTAACATGACGGTTTATACTAACAAGAGAATATACCATTTTGAACTGTATGCCGAAGAAGCTGATAATATCCGCGACGATAAGTTGGTTTTCATCGCCCGTTTCTTCTACCCCAACGATGACGATAAACTTTATAATGGCATGCTTAAACGCCAGCATTACCATAAACCGCCTGATATTGAAGCATTCCCTGAAAAATATAACTTCAATTACTCCATATCTGGTTCCGATATTATCGCCCCACGTCGTATTTTTGATGATGGTGAGTTTACTTACTTTGAATTTGATGAAAAGAACCCTGATATTCCTGCGTTTTTCCATGTAAACCCTGACGGATCAGAAGCACTGATCAATTTCCGGGTCAATAACCAGTATATCGTGGTGGAGCGGGTTTCCAGCCAGTTTACTCTGCGCTGGGGCAGCGAGGTGGCGTGTGTATTTAATGAGAATCTCCCCATGCGCCCGGATCTTTCACCAAAACGCAAACTTTTTGGTGTATTTTAAGCGCCTGCTATAGTATAACGCCCCTTCCAGATAACAATGTGACGGGGTCTAGACGGCTATGGAGCTGACAGGCGCAGCAATTATTATAAAGGTACTGGTTGACCGTGGGGTGGATACCATTTTTGGCTATCCCGGAGGTGCCGTGTTGCCGCTCTATGACGAATTGTTCAAACAGAACAAAATTCGCCATATCCTCGTACGCCATGAACAAGGCGCTGTACACGCTGCTGAGGGCTATGCCCGTTCCACCGGCAAACCTGGTGTTGTGCTGGTTACTTCCGGCCCAGGCGCAACGAACACCGTCACCGGCCTGACAGATGCCATGATGGACAGCATCCCGGTCATTGTCCTGACAGGACAGGTCGCCACACACCTGATCGGCAGCGATGCCTTCCAGGAAGCCGATACTTCCGGCATTACCCGTGCCTGTACCAAATACAACTACCTGGTAACACAGGTAAATAAGCTGGAAGCCACATTGAATGAAGCTTTTCATGTTTGCACCACCGGCCGCCCTGGCCCCGTGGTGGTAGACATCCCAAAGAATGTTCAACTGCAAAATGCGGAATATACGGGTAGTCATGAGATTGTACACCGTAGCTCCTACCGCCCCGCCAAGCAAGCAGACCGTAAGAAAATTGAAGAAGCTGCGGCATTGATTGCCAATGCCAAATGCCCAATTTTCTACACGGGTGGAGGGGTAATCAATGCCGGTAGCCACGCCACAAAACTGCTGACCAAACTGGTGCATAAAACCGGATACCCCATTACGCAAACCCTGATGGGCCTGGGTGCCTATCCAGCCTCGGATAAACAATTCCTGGGCATGGTGGGAATGCACGGTTCCTATGAAGCTAACATGGCCATGGCGCGTTGCGACGTGATGATCAATATCGGCGCACGTTTTGATGATCGTATCACCGGCCGTCTGGATGCCTTCTCACCCCATTCCAAGAAAATTCATATTGATATTGATGCCTCAGAGATCAATAAGAACGTCCCGGTGGATATCCCGATTGTGGCCGATGCTGCCAATGCCCTGGAGCAATTGCTGGAAGTATGGGAGGCTAATAAATATAAGGCAGATAAGGCTGCTCTGGCTGAGTGGTGGCAGCAGATTGAAACATGGAGGGGTGTCAATAGTTTCGGCTTTAACCAGCCCCCAAAAGGCCATGTAAAGCCGCAATATGCCCTCACTTGCCTGAATGATCTACTAAAGGAAACCGACGCCTTTGTTTCCACCGATGTAGGACAGCATCAGATGTGGTCAGCGCAGTATCTTGGCTTTGAAAAACCAAACCGGTGGCTGACATCCGGCGGACTGGGCACGATGGGTTATGGACTTCCGGCAGCAATCGGCGCACAAATCGCCCACCCAAAGAAAACGGTTGTCTGCGTCAGCGGTGAGGCCTCTATTATGATGAATATTCAGGAACTTTCCACGATTGTACAGTACCGCCTGCCGGTCAAGCTGGTGATCCTGAATAACCAGTATATGGGAATGGTTCGCCAATGGCAGGAACTTTTCCATGGTAACCGCCACTCAGAAAGCTATATGGATGCCCTTCCCGACTTCGTGGCGCTGGCAGAAGCCTTCGGTATCAAGGGAATGCGTACTGATAAGCCGGAAGAAGTTACCAAGGTTCTCAAGAAGATGCTGGCACATGACGGCCCTGTGGTACTGGATTTACGCGTGGATAAAGCCGAGAATGTCTACCCCATGATCCCGGCTGGTGCCGCCCACGATGAAATCAAGCTGAACCCGGAACAAAATGTTGCAGTAGACGAAAAAACCGCTGCCATGCAGGTATAATCATGACAAAAGAAGCACACGCTACTGAACGCCGTACCATTGCCCTGCTCGTGGATAACGAATTTGGGGTACTGGCTCGTGTGATCGGCCTGTTTGCCGGACGTGGTTATAATATTGATAGCCTCACGGTCAGCACGGTGGATGAGGATAAAAACCTCTCCCGCATTACCATTGTTACCCGTGGTACCCCTGCGGTGGTGGAGCATATCAAAGCGCTGCTGGCTAAGTTGGTGCCGGTGCACGTGGTGCGTGACCTGACCGTCGCCAGCCCGCATATTGAGCGTGAAGTTGGCCTGCTGAAAGTGAAGGGCACCGGCAAACAACGCACCGGCGCGCTGGCATTGGCAGATCGTTTTGGGGCGCGTGTTGTGGATTCCACTGAGGAATCGTTTGTGTTTGAACTCTCGGATATGCCGGAAAAACTGGATAAATTTATCCATATGATGACTCCTTTCGGGCTGATTGAGGTCTGTCGTACAGGAATCACTGCCATGGCACGCGGCAGTGAAGGGATTGATGTCTCTTGAAAAACAAACTTTGGTACATTTTCTCTTGGAATATTAGCAGGATATGCTATAACCGCTTTGCTTTTCAACTTTTAAATATAGGACAAGGATTATGAGTTTAAATGTTTACTATGATGCGGATGCCAATCAGGATTTAATCAAATCGAAGAAAGTTGCCATTATCGGATATGGTAGCCAGGGACATGCCCACGCCCAGAATCTTAAGGATAGCGGCGTAAAGGAAGTGGTGATTGGGTTGCGCAGCACCTCATCAAGCGCGGAAAAGGCAGCAAAAGCAGGATTCAAAGTACAGGAACCCGCTGAGGCCGTGCAAGGTGCTGATATTGTAATGATCCTGGTGCCAGATGAATTCCAGGCCAACCTGTACAGCAATGAAATTAATGGCAATATTAAAGAAGGGGCAGCCCTGGCATTTGCCCATGGTCTCAATATCCACTTTAACCTGATTAAGCCTCGTGAAGATCTGGATGTCTTCATGGTCGCACCGAAGGGGCCTGGCCATACCGTACGTTCTGAGTATCTACGCGGTGCGGGTGTTCCTTGCTTGCTGGCGGTGGCACAAGATGCTACCGGCAATGCAAAGGATATTGCCCTTTCCTATGCGTCCGCTGTGGGTGGCGGCCGTTCCGGCATTATCGAAACCACCTTCCGCGACGAATGTGAAACCGACCTGTTTGGTGAGCAAACCGTGCTGTGCGGTGGGCTAACCGCCCTGATGCAGGCGGGGTTTGAAACACTGGTTGAAGCCGGGTATCCTGAAGAAATGGCATATTTTGAGTGCGTTCACGAAGTCAAACTCATCGTAGACCTTGTCTATGAGGGTGGTCTGGCCAATATGCGCTACTCCATTTCCAACACCGCTGAATACGGTGATTATTCTGTTGGTCCAAAAATTATTACCGCAGAAACGCGCAAGGCGATGAAAGACGCGCTGAAGCGCATTCAGTCCGGTGAATTCACCAAAGAATTTATCGCTGACGCACAATCCGGCTATAAGAAGATGAATGCATTCCGCGAACAATCCAATAGTCACCCGATTGAAAAAGTGGGTGCCAAACTGCGCGGCATGATGCCATGGATTGGTAAAAACAAGCTGGTCGATAAAAAAGTGGCATAAACCAGCATAAATTCTGCTCACTACAGCAAAGGCGTTAACGTTTTGTTAACGCCTTTGCTGTATGGTAGGAATAGCACCACCCTTCTGAGAGGAAATACCATGTCAGATCCTATTGTAGTTCCGAAAATTATTGAGGCACAGGTTGATACCAAAAATTTCCCCCCTAAGTTTGCTATTTTTAAACAAGAGCCCAATAGTAGTGGATTACAGTTGGTTGTTGAATACGGCTACAGAGAAGAAAAGTATTCATATTTATCAAGCATTGAGGGTCACAATACCAAAGTTATAATTGAAAACATTACACAAGACCGTAGAATGGGATTGGAAGGCATTAAAAACCACCTGAAAGATTATTTAGAGCAAAATGGAGCAAACCTAAAGGAAGAAGATAAGGATAAACTTCAGAACATTGTTGATAAAATTGAGGATGAACTAAATCCTAAAGGGACCTCCCTTTTGCGGGAAAACATAAAACTGCCGGATGCCGTAAAAGAACAACCTCTCCTTGCCCAGAATACCGGAGGCATGCCGGATACCACGCAATTTGTTCAGAATGCCCGTACCAGAAGCGCAACAACACAGATTAGCTAGCTTACTTAATCTATTGCATTAAGTAATATAGGTATCCGCCTGTGAGCGAATAGAATCCTGGAACGCCTCAACGTTTTCTTCCACCAGCGTATTGTCTTCAAAAGTGGCAATGTGATACACGGCATCGCCATCATTCAGCAGAGGTAACATACTGATACCCAGAACAATTCCAGGATATTTAGCGCGCACTTCAAAACGGTGCTCACCAAATGGATCAGAAACCACCCCCAGCAATTCATTGGCTTTGACGGCTTCACCCAGTTTCTTGAGCGGCCGCAACATCCCGCTGTGCGGTGCCCGCACCCAATAGCTGGAATGCGCGGTAAACGTCCTGATCTTTCGTGCTTTTTCCTTCCCTGGACTGAGCATCCCAATCGCCCGCATGACGGAAAGAATGCCATGCACCCCGGCCCGCGTCACATTTTCGCGGAAGCGCAGCGCTTCCCCCCCTTCAAAGACCAGCATGGGAATCTTATGATCCCGCGCCGCCTCACGCAGGGAACCGTCCCTGAGGGCAGAATTGATGATCACCGGCACCTGGAAAGCCTCTGCCAACCGGCGGGTTTCCGGATCATCCAGACAGGCACGGACATGCGGCAAATTGCTGCGATGCAACGCCCCGGAATGCAGGTCTATCCCATGTGTGGCGTGAGAAACCACCTCCTCCATGAACATGGAAGCCAACCGCGAGGCCAGCGACCCATCCGGACTGCCGGGAAAACAGCGGTTTAAATCCCGCCGGTCGGGCAGATAGCGTGACTTGGTATTAAACCCAAAAACGTTCAGGATTGGTACCGCGATCAGTGTCCCGCGCATATTGCGCAGGCTCCGGCTTTGTAACAGGCGTTTAACAATCGCTACCCCATTGATTTCATCCCCGTGAATCGCCGCAGAGACAAACAGCACCGGCCCGTCCTCCTTGCCCCGCACCACCTCAATAGGAATCGCGATTTCCGTAAAATCATACAGCTTGGCAATCTGCAGTGATACCATCTGGCGCTTGCCCGGACGAATCACCTGCCCGCCGATCATCATCTGCTTTACCATAGGATTACCCTTTCCCGCGTTCTTTCCCGGTTCCGGTTCCAGACTGCGCATTCTTTTCAATATACTGGATAATCAACCCCGCGATGTCCTTACCCGTCGCTTCCTCAATGCCTTCCAGCCCCGGCGAGGAATTGACCTCCAGCACCAACGGACCCCGCTTGGAGCGTACAATATCCACCCCGGCAACCCGGAGCCCAATAGCCTTTGCAGCGCTGACCGCTGTTTTGCGTTCTTCCGGCGTAATACGGATTACTTCCGCAGTACCGCCGCGGTGCAGGTTCGAGCGAAACTCTCCGGCCTGCGCCCTGCGCACCATCGCAGCCACCACCTTGTCGCCAATCACAAAACAGCGGATATCTTCACCGCCAGCTTCCTTGATAAATTCCTGCACCAGGAAGAACGCATTGAGGCCACGGAATGCCTCAATTACACTTTCAGCTGCTTTCTTGGTTTCCGCGAGGATCACTCCCTTACCCTGCGTCCCTTCCAGCAGCTTGATCACCAGCGGTGCCCCACCCACCAGATGTATCAGGTCTGCGGTATCGCTGGGTGAGTGGGCAAAGCCTGTGACCGGCATCCCAATCCCGCGGCGGGAGAAAATCTGGTGCGCACGGAGCTTATCGCGGGAACGGGCAATCGCGATCGATTCGTTCAGGCTATACACTCCCATCATCTCAAACTGGCGCAATACGGCCGTACCATAGAATGTAATCGATGCCCCGATGCGCGGGATAATCGCATCAAACCCATCCAGCACCTCGTGTTTATAGTGAATGGAGGGATTATTCGACATGATATTCATGTAACATTTCAGCGGGTCGATGACCCGGATTTGATGGCCGCGTTTGTGCGCTGCTTCCACCAGACGTCCGGTGGAATAAATACTCTGCTTGCGTGATAGCACGCAGATACTCAGTGGTTTAATTGAATGTGGCATTCTTATCCCTTATATAACTGCACAACAGATTTCGCCGTTTTCCGCCCGTGCAGAAAATGAGAACCGGCATCAATCAGCAAACGCTGACGCAGGGCTTCACGCCCCAGCAGCATCCGGAATCCCATGTAATCACGATTTGTCAGGTTCAGTTCAATCTCCCAAGTCGCATCACCAAGTGAAAGCTGTGTGACAATCACCGGCCGCTCCTCGCTTTCTCCACTAGAACTCTTTACCTTCCGGTAATCGATAATCTTTGCCTCACAGACACGGGTAATGCGCTGGTTACGCTGAACCGGATGCACCTCGAAACGCACATGCGGCGCGCCATTATACGTATATTCTTCGATATGATAAGCATGAAGTGAGGATGTTTTTGCTCCGGTGTCCACTTTTGCCTTCACAGCGGATACCCCCAGCTCCGGCAGGGCGATCCATTCCTGCCAGCCGATAATCATGGTTTTGCGTTGTTTCCGGGCCATGGGGGCAGTTTACGCGGTTTTTATGGTTTAGAAAACAGATTCTACCGCCCTACCCGCGTTTCTTGATCTGCTGATAGGCCTGAAGGGCACGATCCCGCGTAGCATAGAGGTCTACCAACGGCTCCGGGTAGCCCTTTGGCCGGATCTTTTTCTCCCATGGCGCATGGATTGTATCCTTATCCAGTGCGGCCAGTTCCGGTACCCACCGGCGGATGTACTCACCTTCCGGGTCAAATTTCCGCGATTGCAGCACCGGGTTAAAAATACGGAAATACGGTGCAGCATCCACCCCGGAACCCGCCACCCATTGCCAGCTGGCGGAATTATTCGCCAAATCCGCATCCACCAGCGTATCCCAAAACCAGTCTGCTCCCTCCCGCCAGTGTATCAGCAGGTTCTTGGTTAAAAAGGACGCTGCCAGCATCCGCGCCCGGTTGTGCATCACTCCAGTATGCCATAGCTCTCGCATCCCGGCATCCACAATGGGAATACCCGTCTGCCCCTTTTGCCATGCCAGCAGGTAACGGTCATTTTGCTCCCATGGGAATGCATTGAATTCCCTACGGAAAGACAATTCTGGTAATTCCGGAAAGTGATAGAGTAAATGGTAGGAAAACTCCCGCCAGCCGAGCTCCGAGAGAAATTTCTGCACGGGCTTTTCCAAATGCCCTTCCTGCGCTGCTGCCATATGAACGGCGCACCAAATCTGGCGTGGACTGACTTCACCAACGTGCAGAAAGGGCGATAGGCCGGATGTCGCGTCAGCTACGGGAACATCCCGTTTGTCGGCATAATAGCTAAGCCGTGATACCAGGAACCTTTCCAGTTGTTTTCCTGCACCAGCCTCTCCTGGCTGCCATGTCTCCCGGAACCCTCCAGCCCAGTCTGGCTTTGTGGGCAGGAGATGCCAATCCTCCAGGCGATCACCTTCCGGAATTTTTTCCGGGCTTTTTAATCCACCCGGAACAGGCAAAGAATCCCCAATCTCCACCTGTGCCAGGCATTTTTTCCAGTAGGGCGTAAAAACTTTAAACCAGTTCCCCTCCCCGGTTTTTACCTCCCATGGCTCAAATAGCAACGAGCCATTGAAGCTCCGCACCTCTACCGCCTCTTTCAGGCTTTCTTTCAATGCCTTATCCACGGCAATCCCCCAGGGGGTATAGCGCCGGTTCCAGTACACCGCATCCGCACCAACAGACTGGCATAGCGCAGGAAATATTATACGTGGATCGCCCTTCTTTAACCATAAGGGCATACCCTTTTTAGCCAGCGCCTTTGCCAGTGATTGCAGGGAATGATGCAACCACCAGCGCTGAGCGCCTCCCATTCGCCATGGCCCAGGAGAGTCATCGTCCAGAATATAGACCGGCAACACCTTCCCCCGTACTGCCGCAGCATGGAGTGCCGGGTTGTCTACAAGCCGTAAATCCTGCCGCAACCATACGATTGTGCATGCCGTCATCATGTTCTCCGTGATGTGTATCCACCATGTCACCTTTGCCATATAAAATCCACAAGAAGACGCGACAGAAATAAAATGATTTGCATCCTTCCTGAGCTGTTTTTAATCTGCAACCGAGGGGTGTTTATTTCGTGAAAAAATACATGCAGAGCGCATATAAACCTAAGCAAAATATCATGCTGATTCTCTACGCTTTTATTGCTGCTAATATTTCTCTTATCTTTATTTCTTCTGCCCAGGCTCAAAACACATCAGCCAGCGATGTTTACCGCAATACGGAGGAAATGCGTATGGAAGTTGCTGCCTTTCATGAAGCAGATTTTACAACAATCCCGGAAACTGGCGCATCAGAGACACCAATTGTACTGTATCGTCATGTATTGCAAAAGGCTCGCCTGGTATTCCAACGTGTGCAATGGCTGCGCTATATCAATGGCCTTCCAGTAAAGGATATCCCTGCATTTCCTGTACGAAATATCACCCCGACCGATGTAAAACACTTACTGGATGATATCCTCAGCGAATTGCAGGAGTTACGCAGCAATTATGGCATTGAAGCAGTGTTTCCTGTCTCCCGTCCGGCATCTGCATCCCCGTCAGAAATTTATCTCAGCCTGAATAGCGTGGAAGTTGCGCTGAATTCCCTCGGCATCCCGGAATTAAGCATGAACGAATTATATCAGCTAAGCAACACCATCACTAGCGATCTGGAAAAAATTCGCACGACAGAAGGCATTGTCACACCTGTAAAGAATGCTAAGAACGCAACCAATAAATCGTTAACAGACGCATACGATGAAGCCTTTAATCTGCTAACCAAACTCAAAATGCTAACGCAAACGCCTGGTTATGACATTCCGGGAGGAGTCCTGCTACCTGTAAAACTATCGAGTGGTAGCGTAAGCAGTGCAGACCTGGCCACTGCTTTAAACCATATCATTGCAGAGCTAGGAGCAATCAAGCAGACTGTCGATGCAAAATCCCCCACAGAATTCAGCCCGTTAGAATCCGGAAAGACACCGACGGATGTCTACAATAGTCTTGTAGAGGCACAGTCAATTGTGAATACATTATTATGATTCATTTACTGAAAGAGCTCTCTGTGCGTTTTCACCTGCTGGTAATCTGCATGGTTCCGGCAATGTTGGTCGCTGCCCTTGCATGGTGGAGTCAACCTACAACACCACAAGAAATAACAGCACGCCAGACAGCTGTGACAGTAAATTCAGACAATACGCCCACAACCGTTTCAACTACAATCCCGGCAGTGCGGGAGTTGTCTCCCTTACTTAAAGCGCATGAAAATCTCGACAATCATCTACACACGATTTTGCATAACACTCAGGATGCCTTATTAAATAACACTTCCAGAAGTGAGCAGGCTAATGTTGCCTCCATCAATCAGATTGAGCTCCTCGTAAAGGCCAGTAGTGATTTTGAAAATGCATTGACCACCATAGAAAAAACCGAACAAAATGGCAGTTTTTCTGCAGCTAATCCTGAACTATCCATACATAAACGCCTACACGCAATACGCAGGGCGCAAACACAATTTAACCAACTGCTGGCATTATTTATTGATGCACATTCTATTACGCTACATACATTATTAAACGAGCAAAGCCGTAATGCCGCACAAGATTATTATCTTTATGAGGAAAAACCTCTGGCGGATAGCCTGCTTTCTGCACTGGCACGCATGGAGAACTCCCTTTCTGTTATTCGAGACGGCACCGTAATACAAGTCAATCCCATTCCGGCCAATGTACCGATGGCTACCGCCACCCCTACGGAAGCAACAGCTATTAACGAGGCGCCCACAGGAACATTTTCCATCACTAGCAATATCACTGATAATATTGGATATATCATGCTTCTGGCTTCCTTTGCAGGCTTTGCCGCTATGTTTTATAGCTATCTGATGATTATCCGCCCACTCAATGACCTCACAGAGCCAGAAGCAGGCCAAACTGGAGCCTATGAATCACAAAGCATGGAATTCCGTAAAATTCATACTTTAATACATCGTTTACGTATGCATGCTGATACTTCAACACAGATTATTGCACAAGCACAGCTGGAACGGGATACCGCACAGGCGGAGCGTCAACGTTATGAAGACCTGCTAAAGAAAACACCAGCCCACACACCAGCCCACACACCAGCACCACGCCAGGAAGCCCCGCGACCACACCCCATTCGCAATGCTGAGGCCAACCTGATTCTGCAGCGTATGGAACAGCATCTGTTACCATTACTGCGCTGGTTCACCCAATCACCCACCACTCCTGATAACACAAAACCCAGCCAATTCTTTAAGAAAATTGCCGCCGGTGTACGGGAACTTCAGAACCAGACCAATGATATTGAGTCACTGGCACGCAAGGCCTCCGGTATTGTCAATGAGACCGATACAGAGCTAAAGAAACTCTCTGTGGATGCAGAGCGCATTGACCACGTGATCCATCTGATTAATGATATTACCGAGCAAATCAACCTGCTGGCGTTGAATGCCACCATTGAAGCCGCACGCGCAGGTGAAGCAGGGCGTGGGTTTGCCGTAGTCGCCAGTGAGGTCAAAAACCTCGCCGAGGAAACCGCCAGTGCAACTGAGCAAATTACGCAGCAAATCAACCAAATGCAGCACGCAGCAGAGAGCGTGGTATCCCGCTCTAAGCACGTGGATGCTGCCATCAGCTCACTACGTGAGGCTTCCGGGGCTATCGGTGAAAGCATTTTACTTCAATTAGAGCGTGTGAATATGCTGGCTAGCTCCACAGATGATCGCAGCGGGGAAGACGATATTCGCAATCTGCGCCGCAATGCAGAAGCTACGATCCAATCCATCATAGAATTACGGACGGCGCTGGGGTTGAATGATACCGCAAATAGCGATAAGAAGGCCGCTTAATCTAATCAGACATTAACTTTCCACGCCATCCAGAAAATGGTTTGTCATGGGGTAACGCCGATCCCGGCCAAAATATTTCGGCGAAATCTTCACACCCGGTGCCGATTGCTGCCGTTTATACTCCGAGCGATAAAGCATTGTCACCACTCTGTGTACCATTTCGGCATCGAAACCTTCTTTGACAACGGACTCCACAGACATATCCTCTTCAATCAGCATATGCAGGATCGGGTCCAGCACTTCATAAGGCGGCAATGCATCTTCATCTTTCTGGTTCTCTCGCAGCTCGGCAGTAGGTGCTTTGATAATGACATTCTGTGGCATCACCTTACCTTTTGGCCCCAGCCCCCCTAGCGGACGATGCCGGTTGCGCCACTTGGACAGTTGAAACACTAGTGTTTTATACACATCTTTCAGTACGTTATAACCACCGCACATATCCCCATACAGCGTAGCGTAGCCGGTAGCATATTCGGATTTATTGCCGGTAGTGAGTACCATGAAGCCGTGCTTGTTACTCAGCGCCATCAGGATCAGCCCCCGCAGACGGGATTGCATATTCTCTTCGGTAATATCCCTGCTTTTGCGGAAATGGTTAGCCAGCGCATCTTCCAGCACTTTATACGCCCCCACGATGGGAATCGTATCCAGCCGGATACCCAGCATTTTGGCACAGATATTGGCATCTTGCAGGCTTTCTTCCGAGGTATAGTGCGAGGGCAGCATATAGGCACGCACCCGCTCTTCCCCCAGCGCATCCACCGCTATCGCGGCACTGAGCGCCGAATCAATACCCCCAGAAAGCCCCAGGATCACCCCCGGGAAGTTGTTTTTTTCCACGTAATCTCTCAGGCCGCACATCAGCACACGGTATGTGCTTTCCAGCTCCGAGCAGCGCGGAGAGGACACATCCTCCGCCTGCAACTGGCCATTTTCAAACACCACGCAGGATACTGCCTCGGCACACTCCACCATCGCCAGTACCTCATTGCCGTCTTTATCCAGCACAAACGAACCGCCATCAAATACCAGATCATCCTGTCCGCCTATCTGGTTGACGTAAACAATCGGTGCACCAGCACGTTCCACAGCCTGCCTGGCACGCTTGCGGCGCAGATCGCGCTTGCCGATCTCAAACGGCGAGGCATGCATGGAAAGCAGAATGTCCACCCCCTTCAGGGCTTCAGCCGTCTTGATATTCCACATATCCTCACAAATCATCAGGCCAATTTTATGCCCATGGAATTCCAGCGGCTGCGGCAGTCCACCCGCTGCAAACACGCGCTTTTCATCAAACACGCCGTAGTTTGGCAGGTCGTATTTCCGTTGCATTGTGCGGATTTCACCACCTTCCATCAGCAAGGCCACGTTCAGCGGCTTGCCCTCCTCTTCCCATAACGCCCCCACCAATACTGCCGGGCCATCGGCTAAGTCTTCGGCCAACTGCCGGGCAATACGCATGCTTTCCTTTTGAAAAAGCGGTTTCAGCACCATGTCTTCCGGCGGATAGCCGGTAATCGTCATTTCGGAAAAAACAACGATATCGGCACCGGAACTTAGCGCCGTATTGCGGATACGCTGCGCGTTTCCTTCCAGGTCGCCCATGATGGGATTGAGTTGTGCCAGTGCAATTTTCATGCTCAGAAGCTTACCGATTTGATTTTACAACGCAACGATAGATTAAATAACGTCCTATTACGCTGCTTCCTCGCGGAGGCCTAGCCCTTTCAGGCAGCGATCAATCCACAGCGCGGTGAGTTTTTCCTGTACGCCATTCTGCTGCAGGCGCTCATTCAGATGCGGGAACGAGACATAATCCAGTTCCTGATCCTGATTAAAGCAAGAATACACATAGGTCTCCTTGCCCGTATCCGGGTCAACGTGCTTCTGCAGGCACTGGCCGCAGATTTCCTTCATCATGCATTGCATCGGCGAGTTGATACTGCCAATCGCCTTATGGTCCGTTTTCAGATAGGGCTTCAGCACATTATGCCGTGCCTGCTGCACGGCGGCCATCATACGGTCGGAACCAATGGCGATAATGCGGTCTACCTCATCCAGCGACATACCGGGCGTACCCAGCTCTCCTTTGGCATAGGCCACCATTGCCTGCACAATATTACCGTGGAAAGACTTATCTTCCGGGCGTTTATCGGTAATTAGTTTTTCATCACAGCACCAGATAATCTCATCGGCCGCCGCCTGGATTTCGTCCACCTTATAGCGATCCACCGCTTGTTTATACCCGGCGAAATACAGTACACGCGATCCGGCATCCTTAAACGCCTTCCCAATCGAGAACAGCACCGCGTTCCCCAGACCGCCGCCCACCAACATCACGGTTTCCCCTCCCGGGGTTTCCGTTGGTGTACCGGTTGGCCCCATCAGGATCACCGGTTCGTCTTTCTTCAGATAGGCACATAAATCCGAGGAACCACCCATTTCCAGAACGATGGTGGAAAGCAGACCTTTTTCACGGTCAACCCATGCGCCGGTCAGGGCGAGCCCTTCCATCGTCAGGGTGGTGCCAGCCGATTTCATGGCCAGCGTTTCATAATTCTGCAGGCGGTAGAACTGGCCAGGCAGGAACTGACGCGCTGCCAGCGGCGCTTTAATAATCACCTCCACAATCGTCGGTGTAAGACGTACCACATCATGCACCCGCGCCACCAGTTGCTCCTGAATCCCGGTAATAAACTCCCCGGACAATTGTGAATTGAGGGGCGTTTGCTGCATCAGCACCCGGCTGACCACCGGGTAGCCCTGCTTGGCACTGCCCATCGCCTTCACCACATTCCCGACATACGAGGGGTGCAGATCACCAAAGAAACTGACAAACTTGCCGCCCTCGCTCTTTGACATCAGTACCTGTGCCTCTGCAGGCTTGGAGATATTTGGCTCCGGTTTCACCAGGTTCCCGGCGCTATCCACCGCCGAGAAATACTTGCCGTCCAGGGCAAAATGCGTGGCATCTTCCCGGTGCAGTACCGTGTTCGGGTTCGTGCCCGCTGCCATGAAGATGGTCTTTGCCGGGATAAGGCGCTCTTCTGTCACCTGTTCCCCTGCCTCGTTCTGGAACGCATAATCCACCCGTAACGCCTGTGCATAGCCACATTCATTGATCTCCACCCCGGCCGGAGACGCATTCTCAATGAAGCCGATGCCTTCCTGCATCGCCAACTCTATTTCTTCGTGGTTCAGACGATAGCTGGGGGAATCCTGCAAGGTTTTGCGGTACACCACATGCACGCCACCCCATTGATGTAATAGTTTAACTATCTTAGGCTTTCTACTCTCTTTTAATGCTTTTTCTCTTTCCAATCGGATAGATTTTGCATGGGCGATGAACTCTTCGGCGATTTCCGTTTCTTCGGTGCTCCAGCGGGCACGCACGGTTGCTTCGCCCAGTTCCTGCACCAGTGTTTCATAGCGCTTGAGGAATTTCTCCACCTGTAACGGGTAGTACGCCAGCGACTCCGTGGCCGTATCAATCGCTGTCAGCCCACCGCCAATCACCGCCACCGGCAGGCGTAACTGCAGGTTCGCAATGGAATCTTCCTTAGCCGCACCGGTCAACTGCAGTGCCATGAGGAAATCGGAAGCGGTACGCACACCACGCGCCATCCCGTTGGGCATGTTAATCACTGTGGGGCGCCCCGCCCCCAGGCATAATGCCACATGGTCAAAGCCCAGTTCAAAGGCCTTGTCATAGGTCAGCGTACCACCAAAGCGCACACCACCCACCATACCAAACTGCGCCCGGCGCTCCAGCAGCAGGCGAATCACCTTCAGGTAATTCTTGTTCCAGCGGACAGTGATCCCATACTCCGCTACGCCACCAAACCCGCCATTCACGCGGGTTGCCAGATCATCAAAAATATCTTCAATACGGTGCACCGGTTCAAACGGCACGCGTTGCCCCAGCACATTCCGCCCGGAGACCTGCTCCGGCATCGGCTCAATCTTCAGCCCGTCAACCGCCACCACGGTATGCCCATCATTGAGCAAATGATGCGATAGGTTAAACCCGGCCGGGCCAAGCCCCACCACCAGTACCTTATAACCGCTTTCCGCCTGCGGCAGCCAGCGCACCAGATTCAGAGGATTCCAGCGTGTGAGCAGACTATAAATCTCAAATCCCCAGGGTAACTCCAGAATATCCTGCAACGTCCGGGTTTCGGTACGCGGGATATTCACCGGCTCCTGCTTCTGGTAAATGCAGGATTTCATACAATCGTTACAGATACGATGCCCGGTTGCCGCGCAGAGCGGGTTATCCACCGCTACTACGGCCAGTGCCCCCAGCGGATTGCCGTGGGTCTTCAGGTAGTTCATCTCGGAGATTTTTTCTTCCAGCGGACACCCGGCCAGCTTGTTCTGCATCTCATTAACTTTATACGCCGCCATCCCTTCCGGGTTCGGCTTATCTTTCAGCCCCTTGGAGCAGGAATCCTTGCCCTGATTATGGCACCAGATGCAGTAATTGGCATCGTCCAGCGCCTGCTTCAGGTTCCCGCCGTGATCCGTCAGGTGAAAACCCTCCCGGTGACGCAGATGGTGGGCATCCAGATGCTTCTGGCGCACGCCCTCATAAGGCTCCTCTTCCAGCTCCACGAGATTCTGGAAATCAAGCTTCTTCGGCACTTTGAACAGCACATCCGCCGCATGCTTTTTGATCCCCCCCTCGCTATTCAGCGCCCAGGAGGCATAGCGCGCCGCCAGGATCAGCTTCTCCTCATGCTCAGGGATATCCAGCCAACCTGTCACATGCTTGGCATACGAAGCTTCGGTGAGTTTTTCACCGAACAGGGCTTCCAGCCCCTTTGCCAGCACGTCACCATCCAGCGCAGCCCCTTCTGCTGGCTTGCAGTATTTGGTGACCCGGCGCTGCACGAACTGGCGCTTACAGGTGTAAATATCCGCCAGATCATTATGCTGACGCTGGAGTGCCTGCATCGCTTCTTTGATATCAAACAGATCAGCGATGAAATCTTCCAGATGCGGCGCAATGGTAATGAGCAGTTCCGATTCTTCCTTTGGCAGCAGGGCATGCGTGGCGTTCCGCACCGAAAGCAACACGTCGTGCGATGCGCTATCCGCTTCTTTCAAATAGGCCAGAAAAGCGTTATCCAGCTTCTCCAGCCCTTCCCGGGTATAGAGGTCTTCAAACGCCAGATTGTGTTTCAGGTCCAGTTTCTGACCACTCATACTTATTCCTTTATCTGTACTAAATATCCGCTCCGGCATCGTCCTCGGCACGGCGGGTCATGCGCTGCACCGGCTGCACAAAGTGCTTATCCACATAAAGCATCAGCTCCGCGGTAGCCTCTTCAATACTCAGCCTGGAGGTATCTACCGTGAGGTCCGGGCTTTCTGGCTCCTCAAACGGCGCGGACACCCCGGTAAAATCCGCAATTTCCCCGGCACGGGCTTTTTTATACAACCCTTTCACATCGCGGCTTTCGCACGTCTCAATATCCGCCTGAATATACACGGTGTGGAAACGATCCCCGGTAGAAACACGGGCACGATCCCGATCCTGCTTATACGGCGATATAAAAGCCGAAATCACAATCACCCCGGCATCGGCAAAGAGCGACGCCACTTCCCCCACCCGGCGGATATTCTCCGAACGCCCTTCCGGCGAGAAATCCAGGTCTGAATTGAGGCCGTGGCGGATATTATCCCCATCCAGCACATACACCTGGAAACCCTTTTCAAACAGACGACGCTGCAACTCCCGCGCCAAGGTGGATTTCCCCGCGCCGGAAAGCCCGGTAAACCAAAGTACCCCACCCAAGTGCCCGTTATGGATCGCACGATGCTGCGGACGAATCTGGAAATCATATGGATGGATATTGGTAGACCTCACCTTTGCCTGCGGACGCTGATCGGCAAAGCCGTGCATATCCACGATCCCGCCCCCAACCACATCATAGCCATCCACCAGCACAAACCGGCCGGTGAGCGCATTATTTTCATATGGGTCCAGCGCGGCCACGCCCTTAATGCGGAACACGATCTCTGCTACACTGTTTTTCTCCACCCTATCCCCGGCGGTATGCGAGAGATTATCGGTATCCACCACCTGCTCGATCTCTTTGACCTCCGCCTGGTAGACACTGGTGTTGATCTTGACCTTATAGCGATCGCCTACTTTCAGGGGCTTCTTCCCCAGCCAGAAAATCTTACCGCGGAAGATATTGGTCAGCATGGGTGCATCTTTTTTCAGGCTGGCCACATTGCCGCGCTCCACGAAAATCTGCTCGTCCAGCGTCACCCCCACCGACATCCCGGCGGAAACCTCCGTGCGTTCCGGACTATTCCACCCTTCAATAGAAGCCACCTTCGCCGTCTTGTTCGAAGGCGAGAAAACCAGCGTGTCCCCCACTTTCAGGCAACCACTTTCAATCCGACCGGCAATAATCCGGCGCTCATCGAATTTATAGACATCCTGTACCGGCAGGCGCAGCGGCAAATCCACCAGTTGTGGTCGCGGCTGGAAGGCGTCCAGCGCCCCCACAATCGACGGCCCGCTATACCAGGGCATCGCCTCCGATGTACTGGCGATATTATCCCCTTCCCGCGCAGAAACCGGGATGATAAAGGTGGGTGTTACCCCGATACTCTTCAGATACGCGCGATATTCCGTTTCAATCTCGCGGAAACGTGCTCCGGAATACTCCACCATATCCATTTTGTTCACCGCCACGGCAATCTGCGAAACGCCCAGCAGGTGCAGCAGGTAGCCGTGTTTCTTGGATTGTTCGCGCACACCTTCCTTGGCATCAATCACCAGCACGGCGGCTTCACTATTGGCCGCCCCGGAGATCATATTCTTCAGGAACTCCTTATGGCCCGGCGCATCGATAATGCAGTAATCCCGCTTGGTGGTTTTAAACCAGATTTGCGTGGTATCAATGGTGATCCCCTGATCGCGCCCGCCTGCAGGGCAACCGCAGGAAGCTCCACTCAAAGGGCATCCCGCGCCCGAAGTGGCTTTAATCTGCTCGTATTTGCCTTCCGGAAGGCTGTCCGTATCGTAAAACAGGCGGCCAATCAACGTGGATTTCCCGTGGTCTACATGCCCCACCACCACGATCTTCAGCTGATCCCGCTGCTGTGCCTGTGGCTGCTGCTGTTCCTCACCCACCGCTAACTCCTTTTTTACTGTCGCTTGTTTCATGACGTTATGCATACCCGTGATTGATGAATGCTGAAATGGTGGGCGGTAGTGGATTCGAACCACCGACCTCTACGGTGTGAACGTAGCGCTCTGAACCAGCTGAGCTAACCGCCCCCAAAAATGCCTGCCACAGGCGTTTCCGTGAGATGCATGCATATACACAACCCACGCCCGGCTTGTCAAAGCGAAATCGCATCTTACGCCCCCTCCGGCTGCTGCACCTGTTTATATTCCCAATAATGGAGCAGACAATACACCACCGACAGATTCATAAAAATAAGCGACACCAGCCCATCCAGCCCCTGCGCCCAGGGATAAGTGGTTGAAAGCGTCCCCAGAAACAATGCGGAAAACCAGCTGGGTACCGTCGCCAGCACCAGCCCGGTGATAATGGCCAGTCTGCGGCCCTGTACCAGCTTCTTCGCCTCTTCCAGTGCCTCAAACACTTTCATTTCATCAAACACCACAAAATACCAGCCAAACAAATAATGGCACAGGATAACCCCGGCAATGATAGACACGAAAAGAAATGGAATCATTTCCAGCATGCTTGGTGCAGCACTTGCTTCTGGTGTAAAGCCAAATATTCCCCCTAATACGATACCAGCAGGAACGGATAGTAATATCATCAGCAGTGCAAAGATCAGAAATGTCCAGCTCATCATCCCCAGTATCGGGAAAACACGCTTACGCACCGCACGGAACGTCTCACTAATAAAAAGCTTCTGTTGTGTCAATACATTAGACACCATGCCAATCTGCATCCCCCACCAGGTGCCAATCAGAAAAATACCCATCGGCACGAACAATACCAGCATCAGTGCGCTCACCGTCACTGTCAGGATACCCGCCAGCGCCCCAAACAAAATACCAAAACCGACCAACACCAGCGAGATCAGAAGCATTCGCCAGAAATTCCCAAAGAACAGTGTATAGGTCTGTTGTGTTTTGACGAGCTCCTTAAACATAGTATGAATACTCCTTTACACCTTGGTTATAGCTACATATACCCATCAGCACGCAAGCGTTCAAAGCTGCTTTCATCCTCATCGGCACCCATCGGACGGCCCGAACGTTCGGATATCTTGGTGGTACGCAATTCTTCGATGATTTCATCAATCGTCGCCGCCGCACTTTCCAGCGGCCAGGTGATCCCCTTCTCGCCCAGAGAGCGGAAGCGCATTAGCTTGCCGCCGAAATCACGTCCTTCAAATTCTCCGTACTCCCTGGCAAAATAGAGCGGCACCACCGGGATATTTTCCCGCTTGATATAATTCCACACATCAAATTCCGTCCAGTGCAGCAGCGGATGAATCCGCACATGCGTGCCCGGTTCAAAATCCGTCATGAACTGATCCCAGAATTCCGGCGGCTGATCCTTCACATCCCACTGGCTTTCCTTGTTACGCGGGCTGAAATAGCGTTCCTTGGCACGCGTTCCTTCCTCATCGCGGCGAATCCCCGCCACAATCCCGGTATAGCCGTTTTTGGAGATCACATTTTTCAAACCCAGCGTTTTCCGCGCCGCCACCCGGGCTGCCCATGGCAGTGAGTCATCAGTTTCCTCAATCGGCGGACAAACTTCACTGACAAAATGAATTCCCCATTCCTTCACATATTGATCGCGGAAAGCATAGACTTCATCCATCTCCAGCTCCGTATCCACATGGATAAGCGGGAATGGAATCCGCCCAAAAAACGCCTTACGCGCCAGATGGATCATCACGTTGCTATCCTTCCCAAAACTCCACAGCATCGCCATCTTGTCGATCTTGTTAAACGCCTCCCGGAAAATAAAAATGGACTGCGCCTCAAGTTTATCGAGATGATTCATTTCACTCATCATCTATCCTCCATAATCATACATTTCTTATTAATACACCGCAGCAATGAAGGTTCAACAATTAACCCCTCGTCACAACGGCCACACAGAGTACCAAAAGCCGCCATAACACTAGCAGCATAATCCTTGTATCCAGTGGCTATTGGTATCAGCACGTTCCTGCCGGGACAGCGTGTGTGATTAGTAATAGCTGTACATTCAGCATCATGCGTACAAACATTCATTTTCATAATGTATGTCATAATTGCCGGACGCATTGCATCGCATTGCTCTGCAACTTCTGGAATGCCATGAGTAGCCTCGGCAGCTACTTTATTTGAAATAAAACTCAGGATACTAAACACTAAGAATGTTGCTGATATGTATATAACTAACCTCATACCAGCCTACACATTCCAATCCGTTTGTGCCACTTTGCCTTGCTGGAGGTGAATTCCGCATTCTTCTTTCTTAGCATCCAGCATATCCACCGTGTGTGCCCAGCGGCCGGAACGATCATCTTCTCCCGGCTTCACTGCACGGGTACACGGCTCACATCCGATCGAGGGATAACCCTTTGCCACCAAGGGGTGCTGCGGCAGCCCCCGTGCATCAAACTCAGCATGAATATCCTGTTTTGTCCAACCCGCCAACGGGTTAACCCGAAAAATCCCGTCATTAAATAATTCAATGTTATCAATATCCTTGCGCTCCTGCGTCTGGAAGCGCTTGCGACCGGTAATTACCGCCTCAAATGCGCCACCATTCAGCACCAGGTTCAGCGGCTCCACCTTACGCAACCAACAGCAGCGATTGACCTGCGTTTTCCATAACTCACCATCCGCGTCCACCTTGCGCAACAACTCCGGGTCTGGCACTAGGCGACGCAGATCAGTTAACCCGAAATGCTTCTCCAGATAATTCACGTATTCCAGCGTTTCCTTAAAATGCTTACCTGTTTCCAGGAACAAGATCGGCGTATTCGGATCAATCCGCGCCACCATCTCAACCAGCAACGCAGAGTCCGCGCCAAACGATGAGACCAGCGCGATACTGCCCCGGAACTCTTCTTTAATCATCGCGCGCAGCAACGGCTCGGCCTCATAATCACCATAATAGGTCTGCAAGCGTGTGAGCGAGAGCGTCATGCGTTTTCCTTCTGCTGTAACCAGCCGTTTTTTTCAATCAGTGCATCGGTACGCGCCGATAATTCCTTGTAGGGTGCACCTTCTGCTTGCCATTGCTCGCGGGCAATGCCTAGCGCATTCAGACGCCGTGCCCATTCCTCCCCGTATTCCGCTTCCAGCTGGGCACGGATACGCTGCGCCAGCCGGGGACTTTTCCCACCTGTGGAAATACTCAGCAGCAAATCCCCGCGGCGCACAATCGAAGGCACGTGGAAATCGCAATATGCACGTTGGTCTTCCACATTCACCAGTGCACCCACGGCTTTCCCGGCCTGATATAAGGCAGCCGCACTTTCTGTGGGAACATCTGTAACAAACAGCACATCAACACCTTGATCCAAAACGGCACTGGCCTCATCTGCTTTTTTGATCCACTGCACATCACATCCCGCTGCCTTCAGCAAGGCATGACGTTTCTCTGCCGCCGAGCCATCCCCCACCAGCAGGATATGTAGTTTCTCCGGACATAGGACAATCGGAAACATCTATGCCGCCGTTGCCCATTTTGCCTCGGCGTTGGCCTGTGCGGAAACCGCTGCCACTTTCTCCACACCGTAACGGTGACAGAAATCACCAAATCCTTCCCCGTCCTGACGTTCCTTCACATAAAGCGCCAACATCGGGTCCAGCGCGGTGACAATGTCATCCAGTGGCACTTTATCAAATACCTTGGTGTTCAGACGTGTTCCTTCAAAATCGCCCCCGATGAACAGCACGTAATGCCCCGGCATACGGCCCACAATGCCGATATCCCCCACATACGGACGGGCGCAACCATTCGGGCACCCGGTCACGCGGATAGAAATCCGCTCCTGCCCGATGACATGTTTCTCCAGAAGCGCCTGCAACTGATCGGAAAGCGGGAACTGGATACGCTCCGCCTCCGCCAGCGCCTTGGCGCAGGTAGGCAGGGAAACGCAGGTCATGAAATGCAGCTGCATCAGTGAATGATCTTCCGCCAGCGGGATGCCATAACTGCGTAGCTTCTGCTCAATCTCTCCTTTCTTGGCAGGATCAATATCACAGAAAATGATCTCTTCCGTGGGCGTCAGCACCAGGTTCATCCCGTATTCAGAAATGATTTCCCGCAGCCCGGTGCGATACCGCGCATGCTTGAATTCCCCGGTCACGCTCTGTGTATACCCGCTTTGGTCAGGCGTATCATAATCCACGATCCGACCACTGGGCACCGGTAGTCCCAGATACAGCTTTCCATCCTGCTGTTCGTGCCAGCCCATATGCGTGGGGATCTGATAGGTGATCCCTTCCACCGGCGCGCTGAGTGGCTGCTTCGGGTTCGTGGCATTAAAATATTCTGTCATTTTCGCACGCGTCCATTCCAGGCCGCGCTCCGCTACCACGTATTTCAGGCGGGCATGCTGCCGGTCTTTACGGTCTCCGTAATCACGCTGGAACTTTACCACGGCTTCCACCGCGTTCAGCAGGTCATCCGGGCCGATAAACCCAATCGGATCGGCCAGCCGTGGATAGGTCTTTTTGTCTTCCCAGTTCTTGGCGGCTTCATGCTTCATGCCCATGCCACCCCCCACCAGAAGGTTATAGCCCTTAAGGGTATCCCCTTCATAAATCAACACGATCCCCAGATCATGCGTGAACACATCAATGGAATTGTCCTCCGGCAGGATCAAACCAATCTTAAATTTCCTTGGTAGGTAGGTATCACCGTATAGCGGCTCATAGCTTTCACCGGTGACCACATGTTTGCCATCCACCGAGACCGGCACTTCCGTGGAAACATCCCGCTCGCGGATTTCATCCGCCGCTTCATCTAACCATAATTCCTGATACGATGAGGTCTTCGGACGCACGAAGGCGGCGATTTTCTCTACATCTTCACGCAGGCGATCGTACTTTGCGTTATGGATCGGCGCAGGGCTACACGTCACATTCCGCACTACATCGCCACATCCGCTCTGCGTGGAAAGCAGTGCATGATTAATCTCCGCGATACTGGCTTTCAGGTTTTCCTTCACGATGACATGGAATTGAAACACCTGCCGCGTCGTAATACGCAGTGTCCCATTAGCATATTTCCCAGCCACATCGTCCATTGCCAGATATTGCTTCGCTGTCAGACGGCCCCCCGGAATACGGGTACGCAGCATAAATTCATATTCTTTTTCAAGCCCCTGCTTTTTACGTGCTGTAGCGGTATCACGATTGTGGCCAAAATACGAACCGTGGAATTTCAGCAGTTCATACACGGCATCACTCACATCCCCACGCGATATATCCGCCAGTTCCTGTGCAATTTCCCCTTTCAGGAAGCCGCTCTGGCGTTTGATTGTCTCGTTTTTAGAGAGCGTTTCATGCTCGCTCATAATCGTATCTCCTGATCCTGTGCCCCTAATGGTTAAACCTGATGTTTAAAAGGAGAAATGGTATAACCGATCTCTTCCCAAATTGCCAGTAAGGGACGTGCCTTATAGCAAAGATTAGCCATTACTTCAATTGCAAATGTAATTTGCTTTATTGTACATAATATATAAGTATATACAAACTAGCAGATGGGTAATTGAAAACGATTCTCAACTGTGCTATCCCTATGTCTCACTAATACCAAATGCAGGAGATGTTATGAGCAATAAACCGGTGACAGAACAATTGAAAAACGTCCTGGCCGATACCTATACGCTGTATCTGAAGACCCAGAACTATCATTGGAATGTCAAAGGCCCACAATTCTCCAGCCTGCACACGCTGTTTGAAACCCAGTATACTGCACTGGCCATGGCCAACGATGAGATCGCGGAGCGTATCCGCGCACTGGGTGAACTGGCTCCGGGCACCTATGAAGAATTTGCCAAGCGCAGCAAAGTCGGCAGTGGCAAAGCAACCCTCAATGCCGAGGGTATGCTGAAAGACCTGATCAAATCCCATGAGCTGACACTGGAAAGCCTGGATAAAGCCTTAGCAGCCGCTGAGAAAGCGGAAGATGCTTTCACTGCTGATTTGATGACGGCACGTATCGGTGCCCACGAAAAAGATCTGTGGATGCTGCACAGCCAACTGGGTTAGACTCCATACCTCGCGCACGATTACGGGTACAATCGTTTGGCCATGCCGACTACCTGACCAATAATCACCAGCGTGGGCGGAGCAAAAGCCTCGCGCTCGGCATCATATGCCACGGCATCAATAGTACTGAACAGCACCCGCTCCGTGGGCATCGTCCCCTCCTGAATAACCGCCGCCGGTGTATCTCCCGGCACCCCCTGTGCTTTTAGCTGCAACACAATCTCACGCAGATTGGCCAGCCCCATATAAAACACCAGAGTGGTTTTCGGGTCGGCCAGCCGTTGCCAGTCATGCGATACTACCTCCCCTTTCTGCTGATGCCCGGTCAGGAAATGGATGCTGGTCGCCATCCCACGCTGTGTTAGCGGGATACCAAGCCGGGCAGCAATGCCCGAAGCCGCCGTTACCCCCGGCACCACCTCAAACGGCACCCCATGCTGCACCAGATACTCGGCTTCTTCACCACCACGACCAAAAACGAACGGGTCACCGCCTTTCAGTCGCACTACGGTACGCCCGGTTTTAGCGTAACGCAGAAGCTCCGCGTTAATCTCCTCCTGCGTCATATGGTGCTTGCGGCAGGATTTCCCGGCATAGAGCCGCTCCACATGGCTGGGGATAAAATCAAGAATAGAATCAGGAATCAGGCGGTCATAAATCACCACCTCGGCAACTTCCGTAAGTAGCTGATGCGCCCGCAGAGTCAGCAGCCCGGGATCGCCCGGGCCTGCCCCTATAATATAGACAGGGTGAGACACCCCCGCCCCTTACGCTGCGCTGGCTTGCCGGATCTGTGTATTGACCCAGGAAACATTGCCATCTTTACGATGGTACACCACGTTTACACAGCCGTTTTGCTTATTAATAAACATCAGTGCCGGCAGGTCTGCCAGATTCATACGCATCACCGCTTCACTGACCGTCAGTGTTTCAATACTGGTCGGCTTTTCTGCGATAATCAGTGGCGCTTCTTCTTCCTGCTCTGGCGCTTCCTCCACTTCGTCCTTTTCCGTAATCACATACTTGATTGCAGAAACAGGCAACTCCGTCTCAATACCCGCAGGCTTTGCCTTGTGATGATTTTTAATCCGGCGCTTATAACGGCGCAGCTGCGTTTCGATACGCTCCAGTGCGCGATCAAACGAGGCGTGCACATCATCTTCACGTGCCTGCCCTTTAATCGTGATACCCGCTCCGGTGCCTTCATTAACCAGAATATCAACAATAAACATATTGCGCTGCTTGGAAAAAACGACTTCCGCGTTAATCGCCCGGTCAAAATATTTCCCGACAGAACCGGCAAGGTTCGATTCCACATAATCCTGCAGGGCCGCCCCCACATCAATCTGTTTACCTGTTACCGAAATTTTCATAAGGAACATCCTCGTTGGTTTACTAGGGACTGCATATATACACACTCGCCTCATAGGAATCAACCAAACTCACAATCCTTTCCCAGTCTACTAAATCTAGTGTGGCGTGCCTTTCGGGTTTCGCTACCTGACAATTTGTGCTATAAGACCTCCTTCTTAAGGGGATGAGGTTGACATTTAGCTGATTTTACTAAATGGTATTGGTGAATATTATTATAATATAGAAGGTTATATGAACAAATTCACTTTCAAGCGCTTTTTGGCAATCCCCCTAATAGCAGGACTTTGTATGACGTCCTCCTTTTCGCACGCCATGTCTTTAGAAGAGGCGCTGATTACGGCTTACCGCAATAACCCGGATCTTAAAGCCGGACGTGAGGATCTGGAAGCCACGAATGAACAACTACCACAAGCTTATTCCGGGTTTTTGCCGAATCTTTCCGCCAGTTACCAGAAAGACCGCCTGCGTGATAAACGTGGTAGTGGTAGTTGGCAATATGTAGATCCAGAAACCAAGGCACTGAATCTTCGTCAGGAAGTTTTTAATGGCGGTGCCAGCATAGCGAATGTGAAGATTGCCGATAACCGCATTAAAGCGGCACGCGAGCGCCTGCGCCGTGTGGAACAGCAGGTGATGATCCGTGCCGTACAAGCGTATATGGATATGGTGCGTGCACAAGAAGTATTACGCCTGAGCATGAATAATGAAAAAGTACTGGGCGAACAGCTGACCGCTGCACGTGAGCGCTTCCGCCTGGGAGAGTCCACCCGCACCGATGTGGCTCAGGCTGAATCACGACTGGCACGCGCTAAATCGGATCGTATTGATGCCGAAGGAGAGTTAACTGCATCGAAAGCAGAACTTCAGCGTGCACTGGGGGTAGATAATATTGATATGACTAAAATCCGCATGCCGGATCGAAAGCCCATTCTACCAACCACCTTTGACGAGGCTCTGCAACGGGCCATGCAATATAATCCGGATCTAAAAGAAACGGAATTTCTTGCCACAGCCGCCGAAGGTACTGTGAATCGTAATATTGCTGACCTTTTACCAGATGTGTCTGTTATTGGCTCAATGCAGCGTATTGATGGCACGAGTGCTGTACGCGGCACCTCTATTGAAAGCGATACGATTGGTGTGGCTGTGAGTGTTCCGATTTTTCAATCCGGCTCCGAATACTCCAGAGTACGTCAGGCCAAAAGTAATGCTGCGAATGTCCGCCAACAACTTGTGAGTTCACGAAACAACACAGTAGAAAATGTTACCAAGTCATGGGAAGATATTCAAACCACACGTTCTATCATTGAAGCACAACGCGCTGCCGTACATGCTGCCAAGGTAGCGCTGGATGGGGTGCGCGAAGAACGTGAAGTCGGTTCCCGTACCACGCTGGATGTTCTGGATGCTGAGCAGGAGCACTTCCTGACACAGGTCAACCTGGTCACAGCAGAGCGGAATGAGATCATTGCGATGTACAATCTGCTTGCTTCTATGGGGCAGCTAACAGCACAGGCAATCGGGCTGAACGTGCCCTATTATAATCCGGAGGATCATCTGGAGCACGTGAAGTTCCGTTTCATGAAGCTTCCCTAGCGCATAGCTGGCGCGTGATTGCCACAATACATCGTGAAATAACGCATCGGTTTACTATGCCCCTTGTCGTGATAGTGACTTCATGCTTCCCTATGCTGTGATGAAGTGCCTGTTGCCGTTTACGTGCGGTGATTGGTGTTGCTTGCATATTAGCAGGTTAAATATGTAGCAGAAAGATAGTAAATCAGTGTCCACCGGAGAGGTGAGTCAATGGAGGATATCCTTCATTCGATTCGGGATAATATTGCCCATTGACCGAAATGACACTGCGGAAAGTGAGGAAGTAATGCCAGACAGAGAGCAGAAAGAAACGTCCGGGGAAGAAGAAATCCTTGAGCTGACCGATATTGTTGAAGAAGACGAGGCTGATAACGCAGCAGATACTGCCAGTGACATATTGGATGAGTTGGATAACGCGCTGGAAGAAGACGATGCAATGGCTACCGCGGTCTGCTCCAACACAGCCAACCCGCCTGCAGCTTCCCCCCCAGAGGAAGAAGAGATGACGGAAGCTGGAGAAGAACTACCAGAAATGGACGATGATACCATGGATGCTGCCGCAGCCCGTGAATCCCTGCTTGACGATCAGGCCGCTTCTATCACCTCCAAAAGTATTAAAAACCTAATGCACTCTATTCCAAAACCAGACCTGAATTCCCCGGCATTACGTTCCGGGAATACCGTGGAAGACCTAGTGGTAGAGGCGATCCGTCCGATGCTCTCCTGATTGGCTGAATAAAAACCTTCCAACACTGGTCAAACAGATTGTGGAAAAAGAAATCCGCAAGATCATCCCGAGAGATTAGGTAGACATTCGGATTATCGCGTTGCATTTTATGTCTATCTACCATAATGGTATGGACACAATGTTTTCTCCGCTTTCCATTTTCTATAATTTTTTAATCCGCGTAGCTCTGGTATCCGTAATTTTTACGCTGTCTTCAGCGGCTACTGCTCAGATAGATGGCCAATCACTGGAAGGGTTACCGTGGCTGAACAACAGCATTCAGAAGAAACAGGTGCGAATCATTGATAAAAAGAAGCATAACACTTCAAAAAATACGTCATCCAGCCCCAAGATAGCAGAAGTGAGGCTAACCTGCATTACTCGCCCGGTGCAGCCAATGTGCCACTTCAGCCCAGTACCACTAGAAAATGCTTTGATGAGTCTGCTCAGTGATTTACAGCAACGGGTGGAAATCCGTGCTATTTTCACCGAGCACGAAAAAAACGGCAGTAACGCACTGACACCGGAAGTACTGCGCTCCACGGCACTTAAGCGAGCCATTACCCTGCGGGATTATTTCATTTCCCTTGGCACGGTCCCCGATCAGATTACCATGACGTTACAAGGTGCTACCGAAAATGCTGACCGGGTGGAAATCTACCTGCTCGAACCACATCTTCCACAGGAAGACGAGAACACGGAAGACGGCCCAGACATCTCAAACGAGGCGACAGTTCAGGAGTAGCGCATCCACAGACTGCCCGTTTTTCCGCTTGTAATACCCACGGCGCAACCCACACGATGTAAAGCCAGCCTGCTTATATAACGCAATTGCCGGTGGCTGATCTTCTGCCACCTCCAGATGAAGAAGCCGAACACCCTGGGCCTGCAGCAGCATTTTCGCCTGCCTCAATAGCATATGCCCAATCCCCTGCCGGCGGTCATCCGGGTGAACACAGAATGTTAAAATCTCTGCTTCATCTGCAGCACACAAAGGATCGACCCATCCTTCTCCCCGAGACATGCCAGTAAACCGCTAACACCTTGCCTTGATAATGAACAAGGCTGAAGCATCATGCCTCCGGAGAAGCTGGTGCCGTGCAGCTTGGCGCTTACTTTTAGCATCCTCCGCTAAAAGCGTCGCAGGGAGTGACGATGGGAGTGGTTTGAAGCTTTTGGCATCAGGTGCCCTCAAATAAAGCGGAACCCGGATAACCTGGCTTCTGGCGTTGCAACCGCTGCCGGGGCAAGCGCATATCGGCGCCCGCACATCGGGCACCGTTTCCACCAGGTTGCCGAAGGAGGTATCGCCACATGCTCCAGCCCAACCCCACCACCACGTTCAGGTTGGCTGCCCCGCAGGCTTTCCGTTGCCAGCTTCTCTAATGAACCAGATTTCTGGCTCGAAACGTGCTTCAAGCCTACATGGCACGGTATGTGAAATGCAGTAGCATTCCCCCTACCCACGTAAACCGCCGAAATCCGCATCACCTGCCTGCCTGTTCTTGACCTGCCGAACCAGCGTTTCCAGCATAAAATGCCAATCAGCGGAATATCCCGTGCAATAGCAATGCCGCTTCAATGCCGCCAGACCAATACGCACCCCGGTAAAAAAGCTCCCCGGCCCAATGCGCTGAGCGAGGACATCCATTCTTCCGCGCTGATGTTTCCGTTATCTGAAAGTTTAATGGCTGCGATGAGCCCCGTTTCCGCCTGCTTTCCCCGTTCACGATAGTGATGCTGCTGGCGCACCCATCATTCTGCAATGCAACACTGCGCCCCACTGGCCGTCTCCCTGCTAAAAGCAGCATATAGCATAATTGCATTCAGACTACCACATCTGTCAAAGGCCTTAGTAAAACCCATGAGAATACGTATCCACAGATGGGTTCCCAGACAGGAAAAAGCCTTTCCACTGTCATTTTATATCCATAATATACCATCCACGACCGATTTATCGTCGCTGGGTTTCAAACCCATGCAATTTCAGTGTCTTGTTCGTGATGCAAGAAATTAGCTTTCGTTTTGCCGTCCACTATTTCCACCGTGCTCCCTTCTTTGCCAAGAATGACCGGAAAAACACTGATCTCATGAACATCCTTGCCACGCCTTGTTACCAGCAGGTACCGATCGCCGCGCTTTTTATAATTCCCGGTTTCCTTCACCGGCGCGCTCGCAATATAACAGGTAGGTGCCCCTTCTTTCTGGAGTTTAAAGACAGTCCAGTCTTTAAACTGGTCAACCTCTCCTGTGCCTGCACTGTTTCCAGCAAACATAGACTTATAAAAAGGGAAATAATAAAAATGCGCATGATAATGAGCCTATCTGGATCATGGAAAGAATGCTATTAATCAACCAGCAGAGCCGTTTCCCGTCAAGATTTTTATCTGTGACAGATCAAAAAATCCCGGTATAGTGCCAGTATTGTTGAAAATATGTCAGAAACCATGACCAACCCCCGTCTTATTGTCGGCATCAGCGGTGCCTCTGGCGCTATTTACGGGATACGCACCTTAGAAACACTTAAATCCATAGGGATACCAGCGGACTTAATCATCAGCCGCACCGCACGGATTGTCATTAAACAGGAACTAAACCGCAGCATTTCCGATATCGAAGCCCTGGCCGACCGCAGTTATAACCCTGATGACATGGCAGCGTGTATTGCCAGCGGCTCTCACCTTCATCTGGGTATGGTCATTGCCCCCTGTTCGGTACGCAGCATGAGTGAAATCGCCACCGGAGTGACCAGTAACCTGATGACCCGTGCGGCTGATGTTACCCTGAAGGAACGCCGCAAACTGGTGCTGATGCTGCGTGAAACCCCGCTTCATACCGGCCATTTACGCCAGATGACCGCCGTTTCTGAGATGGGCGGCATCCTGATGCCCCCTGTCCCGGCCATGTATACCCGGCCAGAAACGGTAGATGATATTGTGAACCACACCGTAGGCCGCGTACTGGACTTATTTGGCATTGAAACGGGACTGGTGAAGCGTTGGAACGGAATCAAGTAAAAATTCGGCACCTGAATTCAAAAAACGGTAGGACAGATTACGGTTTTTTTGTTATAATGCTCACGCTTTAAGAGGTTAAAGGGCCTCTCCGCAACAAGAAAAGCAACATAAAGGCCGTCAGAATGAATGACGAAAAGCGGATTTTTGAACAACTTAACCAGTTGACAGAAGAGCATGAAATGCTCGATCGCACAATTCATGATATGCATAGCAGTAACCCCTATGTGGATCAGCTCAGCATGCAACGCCTGAAGAAAAAGAAACTGTTTCTGAAGGAAGAGATTGCCAAGTTAAAAGCACAGCTCTACCCTGATATTATTGCTTAATATCAGGGTTATTTCTTGTATATCTTATGTAATGCTTTATCTAGCACATTATGTAGGTGACTATTGCTGGCCAGCAAACTGCCAGTACGCAACATCTCGCTGCCACCACCAATTTCTGTGACCATTCCTCGTGCCTCACGTACCAATAGGATCCCAGCAGCAATATCCCACGGTTGCATTGCCACATGCCAGTAGGCCTCGAGCCTCCCTGCTGCCACATAAGCCAACTCTAATGCTGCAGAGCCCAGTGAGCGCACAGCAGAAACCTCTGCCGAAATCACACGGGTAGCTTCCAGCGTCTTTTCTCTGTCTTTACGGCTTACCCCAAGACCGCCTGTTCCCACGGTGGCCAACTGAAGCTTATCGCGAGACGATACCAGCAAACGGGTATCATTCAGGTAGGCTCCACCACCCTTGTGCGCCCAGAACAACTCATTACTCACCGGGGCAAAAATCAACGCGGCCTCAATCTCACTTCCCCCACCGGGAAGTTGTTTTTCTAGCCCTATAGAAATGCAGAAAAATGGAATTCCATGCAGGAAGTTCGTTGTGCCATCAATGGGATCAATGACCCAGCGGTAGGCACACCCGGCAGCGGCTGGCCGTTCCGGATGTTCCTCTGTCAGAAAACCAAACTCCGGACGGGCGTGGCTGAGTGCATCGATCAGCAGTTTCTCCGTACGGGTATCAGCTTCGGTCACAAAATCTCCTGGCCCTTTCTGCGAAACCTGCAGCTTCTCCACCTCTCCAAAATCACGGATCAGGCGGCGGCCTGCCTTCAGTGCGGCATCTTCCATCACGCGGATTATTGAAGGTTTGTTGATAGCCATTTTATTTAAGCTTCCTGTTTACTTCGCACGCTCAACGTAACTACCATCAGCGGTTTTCACCACTACTTTCTCGCCTGTTTCAATGAACGGCGGAACAGAGGTTCGCACCCCGTTTTCGAGTACGGCAGGCTTATACGAGTTCGCAGCCGTCTGACCTTTTACCACAGCTTCCGTCTCTGTAATTTCCAGCACGACCTGTTCCGGTAGCTCGATCCCCACCGGCTTCCCTTCATGGCTTTCCAGCATCAGCATCATGCCATCCTGCAGATAAACCACCTGATCTCCAAGCAATTCTTCATTCACCTGCGTTTGTTCATAGCTCTCCGTATCCATCAGCGTCAGCATTTCGCCTTCACGATATAAGAACTGCATATCCCGCTGATCCAGGTGTGCTTTCTCGATATCCTCACTGGAACGAAAGCGCTCGTTAAGCTTTGTTCCGGACATCATCTCCTTCAACTCCATCTGTACAAAGGCTCCGCCTTTTCCCGGCATGGTATGCTGCGTTTTCGCCACGCGCCATAACTTGCCCTGATGTTCAATCACATTCCCCACCCGTACCGAGTTTGCATTGATTTTCATATATATCCCCAGAATTGTTTGACGCGGGAGCTATAGCAGCACCCGGGGATTTAGGCAAGATAAGAGAAGATTAGCCAGTGAGCTTTTCCAATTCAGCAAGGAGAACTTTACCCTGTGCTCCTCCATCTTTGATCATTTTCTGAGAAAAAATCAGGTGAAGTGCCTTGAGATGAACTTCAATAATATTCTCACTTCTCTTATTAACATCCTGAATATTAATAAGAAACTCATAAAATAGACGTGCTACTTTCGTCGCCAGCATGTAATCGTATATCCCCGCAGCACTCTTCAAATTAAGCACCTGGTCACATAGAGAGGCAAATACTCCTCCTTTTATATCCCCGGAATTTTTAACTTCCTGATAACGTGTATTAATTACCTCAAGATGCTGCAGACCAACGGCATCAAAAGTCTCTTTATCCTTTTCAAGGATTTTTTGGGCACGCTGAACTTTATCCTTATTGATTAGCTTGTTGATATCTACACCTGGCCCAAGCTTACGTTGAAGCGCATCATCTGGTGCCACGATCTGTGTACCATCTTTTTTAATTTTGATATCGTTATTACCCATCTATTCCTCTGCTCTACGCTCTATACCACCAGGCGGTGGTTTATTATGACGACGCCGACATGGCCCATTATAACTGCGGGAAAGTACAAATGGGCGGGGTGTTTCTACTACAGAGATAATTCGCTTTCGCAGGTCTTCAATAGTAAATGGTTTGGCTAAAAACTCTGTAATCCCAGCATCGCGTGCTCTTTCTATATTTTCACGTTCAGCACGTCCTGTCAGCATGATGATTGGAACAAAAAAATTCAGGGCTTTAGGATGACTACGAATATACTGCACCAATTCAAGGCCCGTCATCTCCGGCATTTCCCAATCCGTAATGAGTAGATCGTACTTTTCATGTCCAAGTGCTTCCTGTGCCATCCCTGCCCCAGAACAT
>JACKKO010000002.1 GCA_024236395.1 Hyphomicrobiales bacterium | reverse complement strand
CTGTTGGCGGAATATCACATCGGGTTCCGAATTGGCAACCATCGGTTCTGGCGATGGCTGCTGGACAGATGGGGCATCCTGTTCCTGTGAAGGGACTGCTATGGGTGCAGTGGAGGCGTTCTGAGCTTCTTGCTCCAAGAAGGCAGGGATTTGTAAGGCGTTTGGAATGGCAGGCCTTATTGGTGGCTCTGCACTTTCTTGAGCGGGCTGTGGCTCAGGCAACGCCGGGGCTTCTGTGGGGACAGATTCTTGCTCAGTGGGAGTAGAAGAGGGGGCTGGCGCTTCTGCTAGCGGGTGAATCGGCGGTTCCAGCTTCTGGATACGGTATTCCAGCGCACGAACACGGGCTTCTAGCTCTTCAAGCGAGGTCGCGCTGGCAGAGGTCGCGCTAAAGATGAGAACAGCACCAAAGCCTAGCGTAGCTATTTGATGTGTTATTGAAATGCGGCCAGTATTGTGGGCACGCATGGACTCAGCCCCTAGCGATTAATCACCACGGTGACAGCGCGGCGGTTTTTACTCCAGGCTTCCTCGTTGGATTCCAGGAATTCCGGGTGCTCTTTGCCGTAGCTGATCGTGGAAACACGGCTGGCAGCGACACCAGTGCTGACCAGATAATCCTTAGCGGCCTTAGCACGGCGTTCGCCCAATGCAAGGTTGTATTCACGTGTGCCGCGTTCGTCACAATGCCCTTCTATAATCACGTTTGTTTCCGGGTAGGACTTTAGCCATTCGGCCTGACGTTGCATAGTTTTCTGGGCTTCAGCGCTCAATGCTGCGCTATTGAAATCAAAAAAGACACGATCCCCCACTGTGGCAACTAGTTCTTCCTGACTACCTGGGGTAAGTTCACTCAGACGGGAACTACTGACATCTTCCGGAAGCAGGCCATCCTCGGATTCCAAGCTGGAATATTCCACCGGTGCCGGATCTTGCGTAGCAACATCATTTTTGGACTTACAGGCGGAAACCGTGAGAATCAGTGCGAAAAGAGGAAGATACTTCAGGACCATCGTTCTACTCCCGATCTAGGTGTTTATTTGAACGCCCGTTTTATAGCACATCCTTTCCAAGACGGAAACGATAACATGAAGTATGGTACATGTTACCCTAAAAACGTGGGAAAAATGTTACGCTTCGTCCGTAGCGACTTCAGCTTGTTCAGCCGCACGGCGGGCACGATCGGCCTGACCTTTGGCAGTAATATCACGATCGACAAACTCAATGACGGCAACCGGTGCTGCATCGCCATGACGGAAGCCCGCTTTAATAATGCGAATATAACCACCCTGACGGCTCTCATAGCGCTTTGCCAGCGTATCAAACAGCTTTGTTGTGGCTGTATCACTGCGGGTTTGTGCAAGAACCTGACGGCGTGCGTGCAGATCTCCGCGTTTGCCCAGCGTCACCAGCTTTTCTACGTAAGGACGCAGTTCTTTGGCTTTGGGCAGCGTGGTTGTAATCTGCTCATGTTCCACCAGCGATACCGCAAGATTGGCCAGCAATGCCTTACGATGACCTGTCGGGCGGTTCAGTTTTCTGCCTTTTACTCCGTGGCGCATGATCTTTCTCCGTAACGCTATCTATTCGTGTGAGTGTACTTAGAACGGCTCTTCAAACTGACGAGCGAGTTCTTCAATATTTTCCGGTGGCCAGCCATCCACTTCCATGCCGAAGCGCAGCCCCATACCGCCCAGTACTTCCTTGATTTCATTCAGGGACTTACGGCCAAAGTTAGGGGTTTTGAGCATTTCAGCCTCGGTTTTGCGGACGAGGTCGCCAATATAAACAATATTGTCGTTCTTCAGGCAGTTAGCCGAACGGACAGACAGTTCCAACTCGTCGACCTTTTTCAGCAGATATGGGCTGAACGGCAGCGCCTGTTCTTTCTCTTCTGCCTTTTCCTCAACTTCTTCGAAGTTAATAAATGGATTCAGTTGGTCTTGCAGGATGCGTGCGGCATAGGCCACGGCATTTTCCGGTGTCACCGTGCCATTGGTTTCAATATTCAGGATCAGCTTATCATAGTCCGTCACCTGACCAACGCGGCTGTCTTCCACGCTGTAGCTGACTTTCTTTACCGGGCTAAACAGGGCATCCACTGGCATGACACCAATGGGTGCGTCTTCGGCACGATTTTGCGCAGCGGGGACATATCCTTTACCGGATTCAATGGTCAGCTCCATGTTGAGCGAGGCATCTTTATCCAGTGTGCACAGTACCAGGTCTTTATTCAGGACTTCCACATCGGAACTGGTTTCAATCATACCGGCGGTCACCGTGCAGGGACCTTCTGCTTTTAGTGTGGCATGGCGTTTTTCCGGTACATGTTTTACCAGCGCGATGGATTTAATATTCAGGACGATTTCCGTCATATCTTCACGTACACCTGGCAGCGAGGAGAATTCGTGTAACACGCCATCGACTTTCACAGCCGTGACAGCGGCGCCTTGCAAGGAAGATAGTAGAATACGGCGCAGCGCATTCCCGATGGTGATGCCATAACCGCGTTCCAGCGGCTCGACAGTTACCGTTCCGCGGCGTGTGGATTCCTCAACGACGTCGACCTTGGATGGCTTGATGAGATCATGCCAGTTTTTTGCAATCATGCTGCTCACAGCGCTATTCCTCCCGTTGCCTGTAGGTTTCGATCACCCGTTCCTTAGACGCGGCGCCGCTTCGGCGGGCGGCATCCGTTGTGTGGAATCGGAGTGACATCTTTAATGCTGGTAATGGTAAACCCAACGGCCTGTAAGGCACGCAGGGCAGATTCACGACCCGAACCCGGGCCTTTGACGCGTACTTCCAGCGTTTTCATACCATGTTCACGCGCGGCCTGACCTGCCTTATCGGCTGCCACCTGAGCGGCATACGGCGTAGACTTACGTGAACCTTTAAACCCGCTACCACCTGAAGATGCCCAGGCAACGGCGTTGCCCTGCATATCACTGATGGTGATTAGCGTATTGTTAAACGTGGCATTGATGTGTGCAACACCCGTTATGATATTCTTCTTACCTTTTTTCTTGCCTTTAGCGGCGGCAGTTGCTGTTGCCATGGGTATATCCTGTTATTTGGCTATATTCGTTATTTTTCTTGGTTATTTTTTCTTACCGGCGATCGGTTTGGCTTTCCCTTTACGTGTCCGTGCATTGGTGTGGGTACGCTGACCCCGCACCGGCAGGCGGCGACGGTGGCGCAGGCCACGATAGCAGCCCAGATCCATCAGGCTTTTGATATTGATGGAAACTTCACGACGCAAATCGCCTTCCACGACATAATCGGCATCAATGGCTTCACGGATGCGGATGACCTCATCCTCCGTCAACTGGTGCACACGACGTTCCGTCGGAATGCCCACTTTTCCACAGATTTCTTTCGCGCGGGTGCGTCCAATCCCAAAAATATACGTCAACGCGATTTCGACGCGTTTTTGTGTCGGTATATTAACGCCTGCAATACGTGCCACGGCTTACTGACTCCTAATTTCCTGATTTACCAGTAGTCCTAAAAAAAGAGGATGCATCATAGCCAGAAAAAACACCAAGTCAATCACTTTATGACTGGTTTTTCTCCGGAATTAGCGCCCCTTCAATCTGTGCTGTTACGATGGGAATGTCATGCATCCCATCAATTGTAACCACAATCCCTTTTTTCTTGTAATAACTCAGTACTGGGGCGGTTTGTGCTCGGTAATCCGCCATGCGCTTGCGGAAGACTTCCGGGTTATCGTCGGCTCGTTTGGCCGCTCCCGCTTCCTTGCCCCGTTTAATAATGCGCTCCAGTAATTCTTCCTCGTCCACTTCAAAGGCAATCACCTTGTCCACAGCCAGTTTCTGCTCAGCCAGCATGGCTTCCAGTGCTTCGGCCTGAGCCACTGTCCGTGGGAAACCGTCCAACATGAAGCCTTTGGCACAATCCGGTACCGCAATCCGGTTAGCAATAATGGCAATGACCAGCTCATCCGGTACCAGCTTGCCTTCTTTCATGAGGGTTTCGGCCTTACGCCCCACCGGGGTACCTGAAGCCACCGCTGTACGCAGCATATCGCCTGTGGAAAGCTGGGGAATGCCCAGCTTTTCTTCCAGAATCTGGCATTGTGTCCCTTTACCAGCGCCCGGCGGGCCGAAGAAAATCACGATCATTTACGTCTCCCGCCTAGTTTGGCCTTCTTAAGAAGCCCTTCATACTGGTGAGCCAGCAGATGGGATTGAACCTGGGTCATTGTGTCCATGGTGACATTCACCACGATCAGCAGGCTGGTGCCGCCTAGGTAGAAGGGGACAGCATATTGAGAAATAAGGATTTCTGGCACTACGCACACAAACGCAATATAAGCAGCGCCAATCACGGTAATGCGGGTGAGGATACGGTCGATATAATCCGCGGTATGCTTACCGGGGCGAATGCCGGGGACAAAGCCACCATTCTTTTTTAGGTTATCTGCAGTTTCCGTGGGGTTAAACACGTTTTTGGTATAGAAGAAGCAGAAAAAGACGATCAGCAGCACATAGGTGGCGATATAGAGCGGTTTGCCATGGCCGAGGTAAATCGTCAGCGTTTCCAGCCATGCCGGGCCTTCACCCGCAGAAAAGCCTGCTAGCGTTGCCGGAAACAGCAGCAGGGAACTGGCAAAAATCGGCGGAATAACCCCGGACATATTCAGCTTCAGTGGCATATGGGTGGATTCCCCCCCAAACATCTTATTGCCCATCTGTCGTTTGGGATATTGCACGACAATGCGACGCTGGGATAATTCCATGAAAACAATAAAGAAAATAAGGCCAATGGCTAGGGCAACAATCAGCAGAATTACTACCGTGGAAAGTGCTCCTGTACGCCCCAGTTCAAACGTGCTGGCCAATGCGCTCGGCAAACCCGCCACGATACCTGCAAAGATAATCAGTGAAATCCCATTGCCAATGCCACGAGCGGTAATTTGTTCACCCAGCCACATCAGGAACATAGTACCGCCCACCAGTGTGCTGATAGTACTAATACGGAAGAACAGGCCCGGATCCAGTACCAGCCCGCCGCCACTGGAGGCGTTGCTGGATTCAAGGAACACTGCTATTCCCATCCCTTGAAAACTGGCCATCAGCACTGTCCCATAACGAGTATACTGGTTGATTTTCTGGCGGCCGCGTTCGCCTTCTTTCTTAATGGCAGAAAGGGCAGGGGACATCACCGTTAGCAACTGCATCACGATGGAGACCGTGATATAGGGCATAACGTTTAGCGCAAAAATGGTCATCCGGCCCAGCGCCCCACCGGAGAACATATTGAAAATATCCATAATGCCGCCGGAATGCTGGCTGAATAGCTGGTTTAATGCGCGGGAATCAATGCCGGGAAGGGGAACATAGGTACCGATACGATACACGATTAGCGCGCCCAGTACAAACCAGATGCGCTTCTTGAGTTCCTTGGCACGGCCAAGCACGCCTAAGTTGAGTTGAGGTGTGTTTTTCCCGCTCGTGATTGCCATGGGGGGAACCGAAACCTGACTTACGCCTTGGGCGTTTTAGTGGTTTTCGCCGCGGCTTTCTTGGCCGGTTTTTTTGCTGCCTTGTTGGCTTTTTCTGCTTTTGGGGCCGGGGCTTTTGCTTCCAGGATCTTCAGTGTACCACCCGCTTTTTCCAACGCTTTAGCAGCACCAGCAGAAGCCGCCGTGACTTCCAAGGAAATCTTGGCTTTTAGCTCGCCTTTACCCAGCAGTTTTACGCCATTCGCTGTGGTGCGGATCAGACCTGCGGCTTCCAGCACTTCCGGGGTGATGGCTTTTTTGCTATCCAGCCTGTCGGCATCAATCGCGTGCTGCAGTTCGCCCAGGTTCACCGTTTCCGGCTCCACGCGGCGGGTATTGGTGAATCCACGCTTCGGCAAACGACGGTGAATCGGCATCTGACCACCTTCAAAGCCCTTAATAGAAACCCCGGTACGGGACTTCTGACCTTTGTAACCACGGCCACCTGTTTTGCCCTTGCCCGAGCCAAGACCGCGACCCACACGCAAAGATTTGCGACGTGCGCCTTTATTGTCGGAAAGTTGGTTGAGTAAGGTTGCCATGATCATGCCTATCTCTTTAATACGTTGTTACTTCGATTCGATCGCAATCAAATGTGCGACTTTATTAATCATCCCACGGACGGACGGTGTATCTTCCAACTCACGTACGCGACCGTTACGACCTAACCCCAGACCTTTCAGGGTGGCCAACTGATCTTTCGGACGCCCAATCGGGCTGTGCACCTGACGGATGCGGATGGTTGCCTTCTTATTCATTGTCTGCCTCCTTTACCGCTTTCGAATCGCCCTCGCGCTGGCTGACAATATCGCTGACTTTTTTACCGCGGCGTGATGCCGTGGCACGGGGAGATTGCAGTTTTTGTAATGCATCAAACGTGGCGCGTACCATGTTATACGGGTTGGATGTCCCGGTGGATTTTGCCACTACGTCCTGTACACCCAGCGCTTCAAAAATGGCACGCATTGGGCCACCAGCGATGATTCCCGTACCGGCAGGGGCCATCCGCAGTATCACCTTACCGGAACCAAAACGCCCCACCACATCGTGGTGCAGGGTGCGGCCTTCACGCAGGGGAATGCGGATCATGCTGCGCTTGGCGGAATCCACGGCTTTCTGCTTGGATTCCATCACTTCCTTGGCTTTCCCTTTACCAAAGCCAACACGGCCTTTTCCGTCCCCGGCAACCACCAGCGCGGCAAAGCCAAAGCGACGACCACCCTTAACCACCTTTGCTACGCGGTTAATGGCAACCAGCTTATCGACCAGTTCATTACCTTCTTCCTGACGCGGAGTGGATTCTTTTGCTGCCATGATATTTTCCTGTTTCCCTAAAATTGTAATCCGGATTCGCGCGCGGCATCGGCCAGGGCTTTCACACGCCCATGGTATAAGAAGCCACCACGATCAAACACTACGTTGGATACCTTGGCATCTCTCGCACGCTTGGCGATCAGTTTGCCGACTTCCTTCGCGGCATCAACGTTGCTGGTGGATTTAACTTTACCACGCACTTCTTTATCCAGCGTGGAAGCCGCCGCAAGGGTGACACCTTTACTATCATCAATCAGTTGTACCGCGATGTGCTTATTGGTACGATGCACCGAAAGACGCACGCGGCCAGACGCCTGTTGGCGAATGCGGTGACGTACGCGACGGGCACGACGACCAAAAGCGGTTTCCATTTTTGCCATAACGCGCTCCTGTTACTTTTTCTTACCTTCTTTACGACGGACATATTCTCGGGCATATTTAATCCCTTTGCCTTTATAAGGCTCTGGTTTACGGTAGCGGCGGATTTCAGAGGCCACCTGACCCACGAGTTGTTTGTCAATCCCGGAAATAATGATTTCTGTTGGCTTCGGTGTTTGCGCGGTGATACCCTCCGGCAGCGGATAATCCACATCATGGCTGAAACCCAGATTCAGCTTTAGGATTTTTCCTTGGGCCGCAGCACGGTAACCCACACCGTTGATTTCCAGCGTGACGGAGAAGCCTTCGGAAACGCCCTGCACCATGTTCCGCACCAGTGAACGTGAAAGTCCCCACATGGCGCGTGCGCGCTGTGAATCGTTAGCCGGGTTGACGGCAACTTTATCGTCTTCCACCTGTACTACGACTTCAGCAGGCAGTTCAGCGGAAAGCAGTCCTTTGCTGCCCTTCACTTCCACCACGTTTCCTTTCAGGGTGACATTCACCCCTGAAGGGAGCGCTACCGGCAGTTTACCAATCCGTGACATCGTCAACCGTCCTTAGAATACGTTACACAATACTTCGCCACCCACATTTTCCTGGCGGGCGCGATGGTCTGACATTACGCCTTTCGACGTGGACAGGATCGAAATCCCCAGACCATTATAAAACTTTTGCAGGTCATCAATCGCTTTATAAACGCGACGACCTGGCTTGGAAATCTTCTTCATTTCTTTGATGGCACCTTGGCCTTCAAAGTATTTAAGTTTGATTTTCAGGCGCTTAATGCCTTTGCGAATTTCAACTTGCTCAATGCCACTGATATAGCCTTCTTCTTCCAGTACCTTCAACACCTGCTCACGCAGTTGTGAATAGGGGGTTTCAGTGTAGGCCAGTTTTGCCTGCTGACCATTGCGAATGGTTGCCAGCATATCAGCGATGGGATCCGTAACTGCCATATTCTTCTATCCTTATTACCAGCTCGATTTCGTCATGCCCGGAATTTTGCCGTTTGAGGCCAGCTCACGCAGCGCAATACGGGACATGCTCAGTTTACGATAATAACCACGCGGACGGCCTGTCAGCTCACAACGGTTACGTACGCGGGTGCGGGAACTGTTGCGGGGCAAGGCGGCCAGCTTCAGTACGGCGTCAAACCGCTCATCCAGCGGCAGGTTACGGTTGTAAATAATCGCCTTCAGCGATTCCCGCTTGTTACGCTGTTGCTTCGACTTTTTCTCGCGTTGTTTATTCTTTTCGATCGCGCTTGTTTTCGCCATGATCTATTTCCTTATTTTCCTAATTGCGGAACGGGATGTTAAACGCCTGCAGCAGAGCCTTGGCTTCATCCTTGTTTTTTGCCGTGGTCACGATGGTAATATCCATCCCGCGGATTTTATCAATTTTATCGTAGTTAATTTCCGGGAACACGATCTGCTCACGAATCCCCAGCGAAAAATTCCCATCATTATCAAAGCTTTTGGCTGTGAAACCACGGAAGTCACGAACGCGGGGAAGGGCAATATGTACCAGGCGATCCAGGAATTCATACATACGCTGGCTACGCAGGGTGACTTTGCAGCCAATCGGTGCCCCTTCACGCAACTTAAAACCGGCAATCGACTTGCGGGAACGCGTTACGATAGGCTTCTGACCGGTAATCACCGTCATATCTTCCACCGCGGCATCCAGCACTTTTTTATCTGCACCGGCTTCACCCACGCCCATATTGACGGAGATTTTCACCAGCTTGGGGACTTCCATCGGGTTTTTATACCCAAATTTGTCCGTCAATTCCTTACGGATCGTTTCACGATATGTTTGTTCCAGGCGTGCCATAATCTTACCCAATCACTTCACCAGAGCGCTTTGCTATACGCACTTTTTCACCATTATCAAGTATTTTATATCCTACACGGGTCGGCTTGCTGGTTTTGGGATCCACCAGCGCAACATTGGAGACATGCAGGGAAGCTTCCTTCTGCACAATGCCACCGGCACTGGCCATAGAAGGCTTCTCGTGCTTTTTCACGATGTTGATGCCTGACACGATGACGCGGTTCTCTTCACGCAGAACCTTCACAACGTCACCCGTCTTCCCTTTATCTTTGCCGGCCACCACGATCACGTGGTCACCTTTTTTAATGCGCAGTTTATTCTGTGCCATAACTAGAGCACCTCCGGAGCCAGCGAGATGATTTTCATGAACTTCTTGGCACGCAGTTCCCGGGTGACCGGGCCAAAAATACGAGTGCCAATCGGCTCGTTTTGTTTGTTCAGCAGTACGGCGGCATTGCGATCAAAACGGATTGCGCTGCCATCGGGACGGTACACTTCCTTCGCGGTACGTACGACTACGGCGCGGTGCACTTCCCCTTTTTTGACCTTACCGCGTGGGATCGCATCCTTCACGGAAACGACAATAATATCGCCCACCGACGCATAGCGACGGCGAGAGCCACCCAGCACTTTGATGCACAACACTTCCTTAGCACCGGAATTGTCTGCAACCGTGAGTCGTGTTTCTGCCTGAATCATGATATTACCTGGAACTCCGGATTAAGCGCCGGCGTCCACAACCTCCCAGCTTTTACGTTTGGAAATAGGGCGACATTCGCGAATACGCACCTGATCGCCGACCTTATACTTATTTTCTGCATCATGCGCAGCATATTTTTTACGACGGCGTACGATTTTCTTATACAGTGGGTGCGACAGACGGCGTTCCACCAGTACGGTGACCGTTTTATCCATTTTGTCGCTGACGACAACGCCCTGCAAAATACGCCGTGGCATTATTTATCTCCTGCTTTCGTGGTTTTCTTGGCCGGTGCTTTTTTCGCCGGTTTTTTCTCAGCGGAAGCCACTTTTTTGGCAGGCTTCCTCGCTTCGTTCTTGCCCTCTTTTTTGGCCGGTGCTGCCGCTACCGGGCCACCGGCCGCAATGATTTCCGGCAGTACCGTGTTAATCTTCGCAATGGTGCGGCGAACCGTGCGGACACGTGCCGTATTGCCCAGTTCACCGGTGGTTTTCTGGAAACGCAGGTTGAACAGCTCTTTTTTGGCGTTGTTCAGGAGCGTATTCAGCTCGTCCTGTGTTTTGCTACGTAATTCACTCGCGTTCATGACGCTCTCCTAATCAATACGTTTGACGAATGTGGTTTTAATCGGAAGCTTGGCAGCTGCACGCTCAAATGCGCCACGGGCCAGGGTCTCATCCACACCGTCCAGCTCAAAAAGAATACGACCGGGCTTCACTTTAGCTGCCCAGAATTCTACGGCACCTTTTCCTTTACCCATCCGGACTTCCAGGGGCTTTTTACTGACCGGTACATCCGGGAAGATACGGATCCAGAGTTTCCCCGTACGTTTCATATGACGGGTGATCGCACGCCGCGCTGCTTCAATCTGACGCGAGGTAATGCGCTCCGGTGCCTGTGCCTTCAGGCCAAATTCACCAAATGCAAGCTGCGTACCGCCCTTGGCTTTGCCATGGATGCGGCCTTTATGCTGCTTACGGTATTTTGTTCTTTTCGGCGTTAACATAATCGTCTTCCGTTTATTCCGTTACCGTTTCGCTTACCGGCTGCCCGAAGCGTGTGAACCTGTCTGTTGTAGCAGACGCTTTTCCACAGCCATCGGCTCCGGGTTATTAATTTCACCTTTAAAGACCCAGACTTTGATCCCAATCACCCCGTAGGTAGTGTGGGCTTCAGAAAAGCCATAGTCAATATCCGCACGCAGCGTATGCAGGGGCACACGGCCTTCGCGGTACCATTCCATACGAGCGATTTCTGCCCCACCCAGACGCCCGGAGCAATTAATCCGGATACCCTGGGCACCGAGGCGCATCGCCGATTGCACGGCGCGCTTCATGGCACGACGGAAGGCAATACGGCGCTCCAGCTGCTGGGCAATGCTATCACCAATCAGCTTGGCATCAATTTCCGGCTTACGAATTTCCATGATATTCAGGAAAACCTCGTCGTCAGTCATCTGGTTGATCTTCTTGCGAATCTTTTCAATATCCGCGCCTTTTTTCCCAATGATCACCCCCGGCTTGGAGGTATAGAGGGTAATGCGCATTTTCTTGGCCGGACGTTCAATAATCACACGGCTCAGACCCGCGTCTTTCAGTTCTTTTTCCAAGTACTTGCGGATTTTTAGATCCTGGTGCAGTTTCTTGGCGTATTCCTTACCATCTGCAAACCAGCGCGAATCCCAGGTACGGATAATATTAACGCGCAGACCAATTGGATTGACTTTCTGACCCATTACTTGTCCTCCTGTTCACGCAGCCGGATCGTGATATTGCTAAACGGCTTCATAATCTTACCGGCACGGCCACGCGCACGCGGACGATAACGTTTCATCACCAGGCTTTTACCCACCGTGGCTTCGGCAACCACCAGGCGATCAATATCCAGGTTATGGTTGTTTTCTGCGTTGGCAATGGCGGATTGCAGGACTTTCAGTACATCCTTTGCAATACGCTTACGGCTGAAGCTCAGCTGTGCCACGGCATCTTCCACATGACGGCCGCGAATCAGCTGTGCCACCAGGTTCAGCTTTTGCGGGCTGATGCGTAGGCTGCGTGCCTTGGCCTGTGCCTCGTTATCTGCCAGACGGCGTGGTGTGACGTTCTTACCCATTGCCTGTTTCCCTGTTCAAACCGTTATTTCGATGCTTTCTTATCGCCGCCATGGCCAGTGTAGGTGCGGGTAGGGGAGAATTCTCCCAGCTTATGACCCACCATATCTTCCTTCACCAGAACGGGGATGAATTTCTTGCCGTTATAGACCCCAAATGTGCTGCCCACAAAATGCGGCAGAATCGTGGAGCGACGCGACCATGTTTTGATGATCGTATGTTTACCGGATGCCTGGGCTTCCTCCACCTTCTTGAGGAGGTAACCATCCACAAACGGGCCTTTCCAAACTGAACGCGGCATGATGCTATCCTTACCTGCTTATTATTTCTTTTTCTTATGACGCGAGGTCACGATAAATTTATCCGTTGCCTTATTATGGCGTGTACGGCCACCCTTGGCAGGCTTACCCCATTTGGAGACCGGGTGACGGCCACCGGAGGTTTTCCCTTCGCCACCACCATGCGGGTGATCCACCGGGTTCATGGCCACACCACGCGATTGCGGGCGCTTGCCCAGCCAACGTGAGCGACCGGCCTTACCGATTACACGGTTCTGGTGATCCGGGTTGGATACCGCACCAATGGTGGCGAGGCATTCCGCCGGAACCTTACGTACCTCACCGGAGCGCAGGCGCACCAGCGCATAACCGGAATCTTTACCCACCAGCTGCACATAACTGCCAGCGGAGCGTGCCAGCTGGCCACCTTTACCCGGCTTCATTTCCACGTTGTGTACCACCGTACCCACCGGGATATTCTGCAGGGGCAGGGCATTGCCCACGCGGATATCGGCTTGCGGGCCGGATTCCACTTTATCACCTGCTTTCAGCTGTTGCGGTGCCAGGATATAGGCCAGTTCGCCATCCTTGTACTTAATCAGTGCAATATGGGCCGAACGGTTCGGATCGTATTCAATCCGCTCTACCGTGGCGATGCCTTCATGGTTACGCTTGAAATCAATCTTACGGTACAGGCGCTTATGCCCCACGCCACGGTGACGCGACGTGATATGACCGTGATTGTTACGCCCGGAAGAGCGGGTAATTCCCTCGGTCAGTTTCTTTTCCGGCTTCCCTTTCCACAGGTCAGCGCGATCGACCTGCACATAGCTGCGCATGGATGGCGTGGTGGGTTTAAATGTCTTAAGGGCCATGGTTCTAGACTCCTGCCGCAATATCAATGGATGCGCCATCTGCCAGCGTGACGATGACTTTCTTATAACCGCTCCGCTGACCAACCTGGCCACGGAAACGCTTGGTTTTGCCTGGGATGCTGACGCTATTCACGCCCGTTACCTTCACATTGAACAGAGCTTCAACGGCCTGTTTCACCTGTGGTTTGGTGGCATCCTGACGCACTTTGAAGATCACCTTGCCAAATTGGGATTGCATGGTGGACTTTTCGGTAACTACCGGTGCACGGATGATATCATACATCCAGGGTTGTGGGTTCGTGCTCATGCCAGGCGCTCCTCCAGCGATTTAACTGCATGCGTCGTGAGCACCAGCGTGTCATGACGCAGAATATCATAAACGTTCAGACCACCCTCCGGCAGCACATCCATATACGGAATATTGCTGACCGCATGGGTGAAATCATCCTTGGCGTTATCCCCACGGACAAACAGGGCAGAGGTGAGGCCCAGCGTGTTCAGGGTGTTGACCATATCTTTCGTTTTGCCCTTTTTCACCACCAGTGTATCCACAATACGCAGTTTGCCTTCGGCGGCTTTTTGGGACAGGGCAATTTTCAGCCCGAGCTTACGAATTTTCTTCGGCAGGCTATGGGTGTAATCACGTGGCTTGGGGCCAAACGTGGTGCTACCGCCACGCATCTGCGCAGAGCGCATGCTACCCTGACGGGCGCGACCCGTGCCTTTTTGTTTAAACGGCTTTTTGGTGGTACCGCTGATTTCGCTGATGGTTTTGGTGCTATGCGTCCCGGCCCGGCGCTTGGCCAGCTGCCATTGGACAACACGATGCAGAATGTCTTTCCGCAGTTCCAGACCAAAAATCGCATCATTCAGATCAATGTCTGATGCTTTTTTGTTTTCCAGTGTGATCACGCTCGTTTTCATGACTTATTCCTTTGCTTCGGGCGCGTTATCGGCTGCACTTTCAGCGGGAGCGGCTGCTTCCTCGGCTTTGGGTGTGCCTTCTTTTTTGGCTTCCTTCGCTGCCGGGGCTGCTTTCAGCGCGGCCGGGAAGGGGAGATCCGCCGGTTGCGGCAGTTTGGCCGCATCGCGGATCAGTACATATCCATTTTTCGTAGTCGGTACGGAGCCTTTAATGGCAATTAAATTTTGTTCCGGGTCTGTCAGTACCACTTCCAGATTTTGCTGGGTAACGCGAACTGTCCCCATGTGTCCGGCCATTTTTTTGCCTTTGAACACTTTACCCGGATCCTGGCGCTGGCCGGTAGAACCATGTGAGCGGTGTGAAATCGACACACCGTGCGTGGCCTCCAGGCCACTGAAATTATGGCGCTTCATCCCACCGGCAAAGCCCTTACCAGCGGTAACACCTGTGACGTCCACCTTCTGGCCTACCAGAAAATGCGTGGGGCACAGGGTAGCACCCGGTTCCAGCAGCGCATCAGCAGACACGCGGAATTCCACCACTTTGGCCTTCGGCAGAACCTTGGACTTCGCGAAGTGGCCTTTTTGTGCCTTGGAAACATTCTTGGGCTTACGGTTGCCAACACCCAGCTGGACTGCGTTATACCCATCTTTTTTCTCAGTACGGACTGCTGTCACCTGACAGTTATCCACCTTAAACAACGTGACGGGTACGTGCGTACCTTCCGGGGTATAGACCCGCGTCATGCCGATTTTTTGTGCCAGCAATCCCGTGCGCATTATTCTGCTCCAATGACCTGAATGTTGACGTCTACGCCTGCCGGGAGTTCCAGCTTGCCCAGCGCATCGATGGTTTGCGCGTTGGATTCGATAATATCAATCAGGCGCTTTTGCGTCCGGATCTCGAATTGCTCACGCGATTTTTTATCAACGTGTGGGCTGCGGTTGACCGTAAAGCGTTCAATACGGGTAGGTAACGGAACCGGCCCACGTGAGCCAGCACCCGTGCGATGTACGGTACGAACGATATCGCGTGCGGACTGATCCAGCAGACGGTGATCAAACGCTTTTAGCGTAATTCTGATTTTTTGCGGTTCCATGCCTCTAATACCTACTCGATGATTTTTGCTACGACGCCAGCGCCGACGGTTCTTCCGCCTTCGCGGATGGCGAAGCGAACGCCTTCGTCCATGGCGATGGGGGCGATGAGTTGTACGGTGAGCTTGGCGTTATCGCCTGGCATGACCATTTCCGTACCGGCGGGCAGTGTGATGGCCCCGGTGACGTCGGTGGTACGGAAATAGAACTGCGGACGATAGTTGGCGAAGAACGGCGTGTGACGGCCACCTTCGTCTTTTGTCAGGATGTACACTTCGGCTTCAAACTTGGTGTGCGGCTTGATGGTGCCCGGCTTGGCCAACACCTGACCACGCTCCACTTCATCCCGCTTGGTGCCGCGCAGCAGTACCCCAACGTTATCTCCGGCCCGGCCTTCATCCAGCAGCTTGCGGAACATTTCCACCCCGGTGCAGGTTGTTTTTGTGGTATCTTTGATCCCCACAATCTCAATTTCTTCCCCGACCTTGATGATCCCTTGCTCCACACGACCGGTCACCACCGTACCACGGCCTTCAATGGAAAATACGTCTTCAATCGGCATCAGGAACGGCTTATCCACCGGGCGCTCCGGCTGCGGGATATAGCTATCCACCGCATCCATCAGCGCCAGAATGGCTTTCTCGCCGATCTCTTCATCGCGGCCTTCCAGCGCCGCCAGGGCCGAACCCTTCACAATTGGAATCTCATCGCCCGGGAAATCATAGGAAGACAGCAGCTCGCGCACTTCCATTTCCACCAGTTCCAACAGTTCCGGATCATCCACCTGATCCACCTTGTTCATGAACACCACCATCGCCGGTACGCCCACCTGACGGGCCAGCAGGATGTGCTCACGCGTCTGCGGCATCGGGCCATCGGCCGCCGATACCACCAGAATCGCCCCATCCATCTGTGCCGCACCGGTGATCATGTTCTTCACATAGTCCGCGTGTCCCGGGCAGTCCACGTGCGCATAGTGACGCTTATCCGTCTCATATTCCACGTGCGCCGTTGCAATCGTAATCCCACGCGCCTTCTCTTCCGGCGCCGCGTCAATCTGATCATACGCACGCGCTTCCGCCTTACCACTCTTCGCCAGCGTCGTCGTAATCGCCGCCGTCAAACTCGTCTTCCCATGGTCAACGTGACCAATCGTACCAATATTACAGTGAGGCTTCGTACGCTCAAATTTCGCCTTAGACATGGTATTCCGTCCTTATATTTTTGTTCCGTTACGATTACATCGTGTGCTCAAATGCTTGGAGCGGGTGAAGGGAATCGAACCCTCACAACCAGCTTGGAAGGCTGGGGCTCTACCATTGAGCTACACCCGCACGTAACAACTGCCACCACGTGCAGGGGCGCTCTATTTACACGATTACATTCGTGATGACAACGCCTTTTTCAACGTTTCCCCAAAGTTTTTTGTAATTCGCTTAGGGGGACGTTTATTTTTCATCAAAATCAGATGGTATATAGGGGACAAAAAACCAATGCCAATGCTTGACAAGCCGCGCAAACTAGACCATTCAGAAGGTATGGCCCCCCGCAAGAAACCTGCTACTAAAACCCGTGTCGTTTCACGTCTGAAGCGATCATCTTCCCGCCAGAAAGTGATGAAACCTTCTTCCTGTGCAACGCTTCAGCCTGTACATGCCGGATGGATCAGTCCGCACCTATTGCTGTTACAGTTACCAACGCCACTGATAACCCCTGTAGGGATCCCTGGAGTTTTATGCTCACTGGATGTCCCAAAAACGTCTGGTGTGTGGTTTGCCGCAGAGGTTGGTGGCATGGCGCTGGGCCTTGTTGTCTTCAAGGATGGGGTGGAAGAAGACGACCTGCCAGTATATACACTATATATAGAGTGTTCTGAGCCGCTGACACTGGTAGTGCCATCCTATCGCCAAAATACGCAGGATATGACCTTCCTGTTCCGGCTGCAAAAAGGGCTTGGAGTTCGCCAGCAATTGCAAATAGGGAAGTGGTTGGGGCGGGTTTTACTGGACGCACGTACGGATCATTGTGATAAATCCCGGATTATTGCATTTTTTGAGCAATTTCAGCTCTTCTCACTGGTAGAGCCGCACGCGCTGCAAGACCCGCAACAGCCATTTGCCATGGTGGTCGCGCAAGCGCATGTGGTGGATAATCGCTGGTTGTTTATTGCTGGCTGGATGCGTGATCCACTGGGGCAGTTTGTTTCTGCCGAGGCGGTAACCTTGCCGGGGCTAAGGTTCGCCCTAAAAGACGGGTTTTTCCGCTTCCCGTGTCCTGAGAAAGAGAGGGAAAATTTTGCCAATGCCGCGATTACTGCCCCTGAGGGAGTGGAAGGCTTTGTGGTTGTGGCTCCCATTCCCGAAGAGGCAGAAAATCGACTGAATAATAAGGCCTTATTAAGGCTATGTCGGGTAAAAGTGATGTTAAAAGGGGGGGTATCCCTACTACTAACGGCGAAGGAAACGGTTCCGGATATCTATAGGTTACGTTCCATGATCCTGGAGTCGGTACCGGCGCGGTGGTTGAAAGGCCCTCTCATGCAGAAAGCAATGATGCCGTTATTGTGCCACCTTCAGCAGCACATTGCTAGACGTCCGAAAGTGAAGGATATCCATGTGTTCGGTGTGCAGAACCCCGCACCAGAAATTTCTGTCATTGTACCGCTTTACCATAATTATGACTTTATCCAGCTGCAATCCGTGCTGTTTGCCTCAGACCCGGTATTTAAATCGCAGGCGGAGCTGATCTATGTGCTGGATGCGCCGGAAGATGTGGAGAATGTGCAAACACAGCTTGATGCATACGAGAAGCTCTACGGGTTGCCATCAAAGCTAGTGATGATGAAAGAAAATTCCGGTTATGCTACGGCGTGTAATACCGGGGCAAAATATGCTCGTGCGGAAGCACTGGTATTCCTGAATTCGGATTGTTACCCTGTGGCGGCCGGGTGGCTGGAAACGCTTTACCGTATGCATCATGCCCGCAAGAATACAGGGGTGACCGGTGTCAAACTGTTGTTTGAGGATGATACCATCCAGCATGCCGGTATTTACTTTGCCCGCAATGAGGAGAAGCAAATTCTGGGGGCGCATTGCTATGAGGGATTACCAGCAGATCATCCACCAGCCTGTGAGAGTCGGGAAATCCTGGCGGTAACGGGTGCGTGTTTCATGATTTCGCGGACGATGTTCCGTGAGGTGGGTGGGTTTTCAACGGAATATATTATTGGCGATTTTGAGGATATCGACCTGTGCCTGAAAGCACAGCACCATGGTGGTAGTAACTGGTATGCAGCAGAAGTAACGATGCGTCATTTCCAGCGACAATCCATGCCCCATCATGGTCGGTATGGCGGTGCGGCATGGCGCTATAATGTGGCACTTCACATGAGGCGTTGGGGCGCATTCTTACAGACACAACTACAGGAGAAGGATGCGCATGGCAAAGCGTCAGTCACAGCAAAAAGCCCGGCCCGTCGCAAAAAGCGCGTTACCCAGGCCGCCTAAGGCAGCAAAGCAAAAGCGGGTGCTGGTAATTGGGTATGCCCCGGAATATGGGCAGGATCCGCACGCCTACACGTTATATAAGGCACTCAAAGCAGATGCTGGCTTTGAGGTGCGACTGATTGCCTCAATACCATCCGGGAAGCGGGATGTTCGTGGAGGTATCACGTTGCAGCAATACCAGCAGGGAGAACCGGATGCCGTAGCATATATCAATGCTGGGTATGAGCCTTTTAAAATGTCGCAGGTGTTTCTGAGTAGTTTGGCATCGGATTTTCAGAATGACCTGCGTACCTATTTACGTGATTTCCAGCCGGAGACGGTGTTCATAGGGGATATCGCGGCAATTGGGCAGGAGGTATTGGCGCTGGTACACTTCACCTTGCCGGAGGCGCGTATTCTATGCTGTCTGAATACATTGACACCGATTGCATGGGAGCTGGCAGATGCGCGCTTGCTAGCAGAGAAGGATTGTGCGCCTCAGGAGTTGCGTGCGCGTAATGCAGACGTTAGTGCTGCAGTGTTTGCGTTGCGGGCGGATTTACTCAAAGCCCATCTGGCATTTGCCGATACGTTCTTTGTTCCTAGTAAGGAAATGGCAGCACTCTACAGTAAGTGGGGAATACCTGGTGTTAAAATCGTGGTGCAGAAGCCATGCTATCCCTTTTATCCGGCTATACAGGGAGGGGAAGGCAGGAAAATTGGTTTTCTTTATCAGGGAGAGGACGCTTACTTGCAGGAACTTCTAGTGTGTCTTGGGCCGGAGAGAGTAAGAGAATTGGTGGTTTTCTATGTCTCGGCACAAGCACAGGACGCTGTAAGAAAAATAATCTCCGCTACCCTCCATGACAAAAATCAAGTGGAATCATTTTTTGGGGTTTCCATGCATCCATGGCATGAGAATGCAGAAAGAAAATTGCAGGGGCTTAAGGGGCTGGTTGTAACACCTAAAAGCCCGGTTTTCCTGGTTTATATCGCTAGCGACATGAAGATTCCGCTTTATGCTACTCAGGAGCTGGCATATTTTTATGATGTTGCTGCGGTGCCATGTCATGAGCTGCGGGATGCCGCAGAAACAAAGGATTTTTCTGCTGCGCCGCCGCACAAAAAATTGGAACCACTAAGGGAGGTGTATGAAAAATGTCTCACCCCCTATAGAAAGTATATTTAATCACTCCCTTAACTACCATGTGCCGTTGACCGGGGCGCGTTTCTCATTAAAAGTGGTGAGAAATAATTGATGCTTTGGAAGGAGTCCGAATAATGGCAACAGTCGCAGGTGGTTTGATTGATACTACAGTGAGTAGTGCAGGTACGGGAACAACGTCAGATATTTTAGGGAACCTGATTTCCGCTACATTACTGACATTGTCAGAAGCGACTAAACTAACTGTGTCAAGTTCAGACTCTGATGCGACAAGATCGGCAAATCTAAAGATCACAACTAGCTCGACGGGCACCGACGTGAATCTTGCCGGCAGTACCGGCAATAATATTTTTGATGCTTCAGGTGCTACAGGTGGTGTCGCGTTCCTGGGCGGTTCTGGTAGTGATCAGGCGCAGGGTGGTTCTGGCGGTGATGTGCTGACCGGCGGTGTTGGCAATGATACCGTGTATGGTGGTGCCGGGAATGATAATGTTGGTGGTGGCCTTGGCGATGATGTCATTAATGGTAACCAGGGGAATGACTCGGTATGGTCGACCACGGGGGATGATAATCTGCGCGGCGGTCAGGGTGATGACGTCGTGAAGGGCGGTGAAGGGAATGACACTGTCATGGGTGATAATGACAATGACTTGGTGCGCGGTGGTAAAGATAGCGATAATGTCTACGGTGGTTCCGGGGCGGATACACTTTATGGCGACTTAGGGGATGACTTCGTCCAGGGTAATGCGGGCGCTGACGTACTTTATGGTGATAACAACACCGGAACGACCAGCGGTGGAGCAGATACACTACGTGGCGGCTCTGGTGCCGATACGATGTATGGTGAATCGGGTAATGATGTTCTTTACGGGGATCGTGGTAGTGATAGCATGACTGGTGGTAGCGGTTCCGATAACTTCGTGTTTAACCTGAGTGGCGCTTCCAATACTTTTGGTACGGGAACGGATATTATTACTGACTTCACACCGGGTACGGATACGATCAGTGTTCTGGCAAACATCAATGATACGGGTATCGCCAGTGCATCGGATGTGCTGGGTCGTATCACGGATGTTGGTGGTAACGCGGTGATTGATCTGGGTAATGGCAATACCATTACGCTGCAGGGCGTCACTTCGTCGCAAATTTCTGCAGACGACATCAATATCGTCTAGTTCCTCTTTGGTTAGGCAATCAAGCCGGCTGCCTGAGTGGTGGCTGGCTTTTTTGTGCAGTGCACCAAGTTGAGAAGATAAAATTGTAAAATTTATCTACGCCGCGTGTTGTTGCGTTAATGCCTGTTCATGCGCAAGCAACCACTGCTTGCTACTGATTCCGCCAGCAAACCCTGTCAGGGCACCATTACTTCCCACCACGCGGTGGCAGGGAATAATCATCGGGATGGGATTGCGATTGCATGCCTGGCCTACTGCGCGAAAAGCAGAAGGCCGCCCAATAGCCTGTGCGATATCGCGGTAACTGAGGGTTTTACCATAAGAAATACGTGTCAGTGCTTGCCAGACGGCTTGCTGAAATGCCGTTCCTTCGTAGATAAGGGGAATATGCTGAAAGTCAGTCTGCTTTCCATCAAAGTACCGCCGTAAACAATGCATCGTTTCCGATACTATCGCGCATGAACGACCAACAGGTGCAGTATCAAAAGTAATGCGTGTTATTGCATCACCATTACTGAGAATGCTAATTGGCCCAATCGGTGAGGTAAATGTTCCCCCGAAGCAAGCAGATGGTATGCCAGAGGGCATACGCTATTCGCCTTTAATGTCTTTCCAAACGCGCTTCTTCGCAATGATGAACAGGATCGTGAATGCAAACAGGTAGAGGATTGCTTTAATCCCCGTGCGTTTGCGCTGTTCCATCTCGGGCTCGGCAGCCCATTGCAGGAAATTAACAACGTCGCGAGCTTCCTGATCCAGCGTGGCGGATGTGCCATCCTGATACGTTACGGAGTCATCCATCAGCGGCTGCCCCATGGCGATCTGTCCACCAGCGAAATAGGGGTTGTAATGCATCCCTTCTGCTACGTCATGTCCTGCAGGTGGCTCCTGATAACCAGTCAGCAGGGAGTAGACATAATTCGGTCCGTCGAAGCGCGCTTTGATAATCAGCGAAAGATCAGGCGGGTAAGCACCATTATTGGCGGCGCGTGCGGCCTTTTCATTGGAAAACGGTGCCACAAATTTATCGGAAGGCAACGCGGCGCGTTCAAACATGTCCCCATCGTCATTGGGACCGTCCATGACTGTTTTTTCAGCAGCAATGGCCTTCACTTCATCTTCCGAGAAACCCACGTCCGTCAGGTTGCGATAGGCAACATGATCCAGGCCATGGCAAGAGGAGCAGACTTCTTTATAAACCTGGAAGCCACGTTGAATAGACTGGCGGTCAAACGTACCAAACACGCCATCAAATGCCCAGTCAACTTCCTTCAGATGTATGGTGTCCCCGGAAGCATATGCTTGATGTGTGCCAAGCGCTGCGGTTGCGGCCATTGTGGCCAGTGTTAGTTTGCTCATAAACCGCGTTTTCGTCATCGTCTGCTTCATGGTTCTATGCCTCATGAATGGATTTGGGTAATGGACAAGGCCGCTCGTATTTGCCAAGCAACGGCAGAATCACGAGGAAAAAGGCAAAATAGAACAGCGTAGCAAACCGTGCTGCAATCACATAACTACCTTCCGCTGGCATGCCACCAAGGTAGCCAAGTAAAATACAGTTGGCGGCGAACAGCCAGAACACCCATTTGAAGATGGGGCGATAGTTGGCGCTTTTGACTTTGGAAGAATCCAGCCAGGGCAGGGCAAACAGGATCAGCAGTGAGCTGAACATCACCACCACACCGCCTAACTTATCCGGGATCGCGCGCAGCATGGCATAGAACGGCAGGAAGTACCATTCTGGTACGATATGCGGCGGAGTCACCATCGGGTTGGCCGGAATATAGTTATCCGGGTGGCCCAGACGGTTCGGATCAAAAAAGATGAACCAGGCCAGCACTAGAAACAGGAAACCAAACCCGACAAAATCCTTAATGGTATAATACGGGTGGAACGGAATCGTGTCCTTATCCGTTTTGGGTTCTACCCCTGTGGGGTTGTTAGAGCCGTGTACGTGCAGTGCCACCAGGTGCAGCACTACGATACCAATAATCACAAACGGCATCAGATAATGCAGCGAGAAGAAGCGGTTCAGCGTTGGGTTATCCACCGAAAAACCACCCCATAGCCATTGCACGATGCTTTCACCAATCCCCGGGATCGCCGAGAACAGGTTGGTAATCACTGTAGCACCCCAAAAGCTCATTTGCCCCCAGGGCAGTACATAGCCCATAAAGGCCGTGGCCATCATGCAGATAAAAATAATGATTCCCAAGAACCATAAAAGTTCACGCGGTTTTTTATAGGAACCATAATATAAACCACGGAAAATATGAATATAGACCACGGCAAAGAACATCGAGGCACCTACCGCGTGCGTATAGCGCAGAAACCAACCATACGGCACATCGCGCATAATACGCTCCACACTATCAAACGCGTAGTCTACATGCGGAGTGTAGTGCATGGCCAACACAATACCGGTGACGATCTGGATCAACAGTGCAATCCCGGCCAGTGAGCCGAAGCTCCACATGTAGCTGAGGTTTTTCGGCGCACGGTACTCACCGGAGTGTTTAAGGAAGGTGAAGACGGGCAGACGGGAATCAATCCAGCCTGCGATGCCTGTAAATTCGGTGTTTCCTGAAGATTTGCTCATAGTTATTACCCGATTAGTATCGTCGTTTCACTGGTAAACTTATAGGGCGGCACTGCCAGGTTCTTTGGTGCAGGGCCTTTGCGAATGCGGCCAGAAATATCATAATGTGAACCGTGGCACGGGCAGAACCAGCCATTATACTCGCCCTGGTTGGAGATAGGCACACACCCCAAATGTGTGCAGACACCCACGACAACCAGCCATTGCTCTTCACCCTTTTTTACGCGGTCTGTGTCTTTTTCTGGGTCTGGCAGATCGGAAAGCTTGGTGTTTTCTGCTTCGGTAATTTCCTGTTCGGTGCGGCGGCGAATGAATACCGGCTTACCCCGCCACATCACTGTGATGGCTTGCCCCGGCTGAACAGCGGAAATATCGACTTCAGTAGAAGCCAGCGCCAGTACGTCTGCTGCAGGATTCAATGAATCAATAAATGGCCATACTGTTGCTACCGCGCCAACGCCAGCTGTAGCGCTGGCCAGTACGACCATAAAGTCGCGACGGGTTTCCCCCTCTTTAGAGGCCGGGGATGAGCCAATTTTACTTGTTGTTGTCATGGTTGTATCACTTATGTCCCTGAAAAACCGCCACTCGTTCTACTCACTCTGAACTTTCTTTGCAAGTCTTATCCTTTGCGATACACTTTTTACAGGAATAATTATACTAGGAGTGGCCTATGCGTCCGTTTTATCTGTGGATTGTGATGATCCTGCTGCTGCCAGCTTCTCTTGTTCATGCAGAGGAGGATCACAAAGCCCTGCTACAGGATTGCCAGGTGCAATATAGCGCGAATAGTCCATTGGCCATTGCTGTCTGTAAGAAACTGGCTGAAAAGGATGTGCCGGCAGCGCAGAAAATTATGGGGGATATGTATTTCTGGGGATTTACGTCCATTCCGCGTAATTATGAACAGGCCGCCTACTGGTATAAAAAAGCAGCGGTGAATGACGATGTGGAGGCACAGTATAATAGCGGCGTCATGTATGAACAGGGGAAAGGGATGCCTGTGGATTATGCCCGTGCATTCAAATGGTTTTTAAGTGCGGCTAAGAAGGGCTACGCCCCGGCACAGTTCAATGTAGCCAATATGTTTAGCAAAGGGGCAGGGGTTGCGCAGGACCAGCAGGAAGCGTTTCACTGGTACCAGAAAGCGGCAGAACAGGGTGATGTTGCTGCTATGTTCAACACCGGGAACCGCTATGCAATTGGGAACGGTACGGGGCGGGATTTTGCCAAAGCCTATATGTGGTACCATATCGCTGCTGAGCAGGGTGTGGGAGTGGCTGAACGCAGCAAGCAGATTCTGGCGCAGCAAATGTCGGAAGAGGATATGGCACGTGCAGAGGCATTCATCCGTGGCTGGCGTCCAAACCCCGCGATTATTCGAAAATAATGATGGTATTCTAGCATCGCTTGCCAAAGGAAGTTCCTTTGCAATTTGATGCTCAGGAAGACTCTGATATGCTGACAGTTAGAGCTTATTACTTATGGAGGTGAGCGCGTGATTACATAACCTGAAGACGTATTGGGAGGGGAAAATGCAACTCAACGTAATAGACCATATCGACGAACAGATTTACACCGATTTTAATACTCCGCAGGGTGATGATTTTGAAGACATTCCGCTTCAGGTTATCAACCGTATTCTGTTTAATGAACATCCAGTCAAAGTTTTTCGTGAATATCGTCGCTTTAGCCGCGGGGATTTGGCACGTCGTGCCGGGGTAACTCCCGGACTCATTGCCCGTATTGAGCGCGGGCGGATGCGTGCCGAACGGGAGATTATGCGTCGCATTGCTGCGGCGTTGCATGTGAGCCTGGAAGAAATCGCCTAATTTTCACAAAAAGAGGCTATGCAGGTGCTACCGAGGAGGCGTATTGCTTCCAAAAGGAGGAGAAAAAGGTAGTGGCGGGGGGTGCGTTGTCGCAATATCAGTACTCGGTCCCTTTGGTGGGCGATTATAGCTAAAAATAAAGGCGTCATTTTCCTCGATATTGAGAGGATTCAGTACATACGTTTCTGAGGAATCTTTGATGTGATCGTGCAGAGTTACACGTACGGTATGTATATCAATGGATTTGAAATCCAGAGGATAATAGTCTAAATGCTCCCCGCGATAAGGAGGGGAGATGAAAATATTATCGTTGCTCAGATTAGAAATAATATGGCGTTGCTCAGCTTCTGATAACGAGAAATTACCGAATTCTGCCAGGAGATGATTTGATTGAATCAGGGAAAAAGCTTCTCTTTCTGTAAGCGTTGGGTTTGCAGATGTGGAGAGTTTTTTGACAGCGCTGCCAAGCGCCTGAATGCGGGCGCTCAGTGTGAAATTGTGACGTTCCTTGGCAATCTGTTCAAGCACCTCCAACCCATCCCCAAGAAGTTTATTTTGAATATCCGGGGTATTAAATGCGCCGGTGAAATTTGTAACCAGCCGGTAGTCTTTGGGTACAATTTCCGGGTAGTTGGCCACCAAGTTGATATTTTCGGCGAGGTTGCGGTAAAATGCACTTTCGCCAACAATAAGCGTATTATTGGCTCCACGTGGCAAATCAATCATTTTTCCTTCCTGGTGGTAATGATCGATCAGTTTTGTTGCAATGAGAATGCCGGCTTTATTGTTTTGTATGTCTGCGTAGGTATCGTTTTCTTTGATTGGAGTAAACGCACGGAATATGTCCGGGTTGTCTGCAATCACTTCCTGCAGAATATCACTGGTATCGCGAAACCAGCCTTTCCATAAAAACTCCGGAATGGAAAGGCTGGAGGAAAGTGTTTTATACCCGTCGGGAGACTGGTTAAACTCATAGAGCATTCCAATGGATTCAGCGACGTCGGCGGCATATTTTAGCGCATCTTCATGAGAGCGCCCTGCTGCCATGTACTTCTCATACAGTACGGCAGTTGTCAGGCCATAACTAAATGAATGCCTAAAGCTGCCAAAGTTATCATTGAACACCGGAAAACTTGTAACCTCGCTTTTTGATTGTTCACGTACGAGATCTTTGTATGCTTCCTTGCCTACGCCTGTGAAACATTTTGTAAAAAAATCGGTAAAGTCAAAGTGGTTGTCATGGAGCGGTATCGGAAGGCTTGCTTCCTGCGCATGTTCAGGGATATTAAAAATATTCTGGAAACGGGATGCTGTCTTCTGCTGCCATGATTGATACATATCTTGTGCAAACGATTCAAACCCATACTGAAATTCCTGCAGGTTTTCTTCCTGAATAGTCCGAGTGATCTCCGTCCCTTCGCTGTTAAGAATCGTTTTTAATTCTTTTGCAGAAAGGGGGATCTGCTGAAACATTTCAGCGCGGGACAGCGCGAATGTAATGGCATGTCCGTCAGTTGAGGTGGTTGTTTCGGGTAAGAGTGTTACGTCATATTTATCCACCAGTCTTGATAGGAGATACAAATCAAGCAGGTTAAAGGGGGCGCCATGATGACTCACCAGCGTTATATTCTGGGACTCCGGGCCTGACTGAACATCGGAGGAGAGAATCTTATTTAAAGATGTCAGTATATCGTTTTTGGTGATCATTTTACGGTATGCTTTGAAATGGTGCGGCAACACTGTAATGCATACCCATTACTCTATTAAAACAACGGAAATATGTCAATATTCAATGGGTTAATGCAAAGTACTCAACCTAAGGTAGTTTTGCGGGGAAGAAATAGCAGAAGATGCGTTCTGTAAATAGAGCGCTATGAAAACAGATCCATATATAAATCGCGGTGCAGCGCTGCACAATCTGTGATGGTGACAGGTGGAGTGATTTGCTTCACCAGCTGGTGCCATAAGGTGCGTCATTTGCGGCTTGTTTCAGGGTGCGTGCCAAAGCCGACGTATTCCTGGCCCGAAATGCAGCCCATTTTTGTTGTGTTCCACCTTTTCTGCCATGCCGCCAATCCCACTGCAAATCACCGGACGACGGTGATAGTGTGCCTCATCAATGACTAACGGGGCGTTTTCCCACCAGATCGAGGGAGCAACTACCCAGTCGCATTCGGCGATCAATTGCGGCAGATCAGAATGCATGTAGCTGCCATGCAGCGTAACGTGGCTGCTGCAGGTATCTGCGAGTGCATGAATGCGGTTCTGGAATGTTTCGGATTGCTGGGAGGCAGAACCATAAATATCAATCGAGAAATCATCAAATCCACTACGCAGTAGTTCACTCGCCGCTTCCAACAGCACATCCACGCCTTTATACGGGGTGATTTGGCCAAAGAAGGCAAAGCGGTTTCGTTTCTCTTTGGGATGCAGGGTGCGGTGGGGCGCCCGCGCCTGGAGCTGGATGCCATTGGGGAGCACCACGATGCGGTCTTCCGGCAAACCCCATTCGATATAACGCTGCGCCAGGAACCGGCTGGGCGCAATGAATTGATCCACCAGGTCGAAATGCGTTTTAATAAACTGTTCCCGCAGTTTGAACAGCGGGGCATCAATACCGGGGAAACACTGGTGACACGCTGCCGGGGAGGCTTTCTCACAGAGGGTATTGCCCTGTGTGCGTACCATCTGACCATCACGATGGCAGATAGGAATGTAATCGTGCAATGTCAGGATAATCCTACTACGTGGCAGTGTTTCACGCGTGACCTTCAGCGCTTCTACACCCAGACGCAGGATATGATGGAAATGCACAAGATCTGGACGAAAATCCTGCAAAAATTCGGTAAAATCCGTATGCAGCAAGGAAAGCATGCGCTGTGACTGCATGAAATAATCAAACCGATCTCCCCAGAACAGGATTTCATCGTCCACTCCCGGTAAAGACTGGAAAGCCGTACCGGTATGCATGGAGTTATGCAGATGGCTGGATGCTGCCAGGAAAAAGGGCCGGAGTTCCGGTAATTCGCGGCAGCTTTGAAACAGGGAGTGTGCGAGAATTTCCGCACCACCGGGCGCAAAGATCGGGTGATTGTGCGCAATAAACAGGATGTTACGCGGCGAGAGCGACGGCTTACGGGTATTCCCTAGCAGGCGGGAAAAACTACTCTGAGACTCAGCGGAACCTATGGTCATGCCGCATGCTCCTGTTGTAGTTGCCGGGCAATCTCATGCCGCCAGATACGATGATGCTGAAGTGCATTATAGAGGAACGTGCTGTCCGGTTGATAATGAGTGTGTTTGCTCATGGATTGCCGCTCAAAATGAAGGAGTTCCACATCTGCAAAGTAGTAATTCTGATATCCTTTGCGACTGCAGGAAAGGCAGAGATGGGAGTCTTCAAAGTCGCCAATGACGTAATCGGCAGGGAATTTCCCCGCCTCAACAAACCGGGTGCGTTCAATCATCAGGCAGGCCCCGGTGACAGCCGGTACCGGGCGGCTTTCTGCGGCCGCTGGGTAGCTGGCGGGATACCCTTTATAATAATGCTTGTTCAGGGTGAAGGTGCGATCCTGATATTTGCCGCCCTGTGCCGGGGTGAAATACATGCCGGCATGCTGAATGGCACCGTCTTCGTAGAGTAGCTTAGTACCAAGGGCGCCAATTTTATCATGTTGTTGGTAGAAATCATGCATACGTTCCAGCCAGCCATACTGGATGGGGAGTGTATCGGAATTGAGGAAGAGCAGATGCCATGCACGGGAAAGTGCCGCCCCTGCATTACACGCCATGGCATAGCCATAATTACGCTGCATCACGGCCAATTCCAGCGGCAGGCGGTAGAGCAGGCTCAGGTCTTTCAGCAGTGTAGTCAGGGCTTCTTCCTGTTCCGGGGAATCCAGTACATAGAGGATCTGGCATTGCTTCATGAATGCGTCATTGCTGAAATGTGCTACCTGTGCGCGAAGGTAATCCAGATTGCGGTAGAGTGGGATGATGACACTAACTTCCGGCTTTGCCAGACTATCGCCGAAGCCGATGGTCGTCTTTACCTGTATATTGGACATGCATTGCTGCTGCAATACGGATACGGCCTGGAAAACACAGTCTTCTGCCATCTGGTTTCCTGCGGCCAGCGGTGCCACCTGCTTCAGCAGGGCATCACGGGCGCTGAAGGGCGTATGTACCTGGTTGGGGGCATTGATGGCAAATTGCATGCCTCCTTTTAATGTGCTTTCAAAACGGAAGGTTCCTAATTCAGCCACTTTAGTGAATTTAGTGCGTTGTTCTGCCGGAATTGGCACCAGTGCTACAAATCCCCATGCACCGGTATAATCGGCATAAGGGGAGTCTTCGTACATGGTATCTACGGAAAGGCGGTTAAAGAAATGCAGGTGCTCCTTAAGTTTGAGCGGGAAGCCAAGGTCAGAAATAGCGGTCAGAGCTTCCATATGGTTCAGGGGATCGCGGATCCATCCGGAGAAAAATACATATTCCTGTCCTAGTGGCACCACCTGTTCCACGTTCATCCCAAAGGGGCGGCTTTTATCCACCAGGGAGGTATGCTTTACCGTAACATAGTGTTGAAGATTATGGATCAGTGTTTTGATATCAGATGTGCGGACCTGGTCCTGAATCTGGCATAAAGTAGCATTCACGAACTCACGCAGGGTTTGCCGCTCTGGTTCGTCATAAGATTGCAGATAGCGCACCAGCGTGTCTTCTTCTACGGCGGCTTTTGTCAGTTCTCCATGGAGGGGGATAGTCGCACTGTTTGGGTGCAGCAGGCAGAATTGTCCGCCCATAAGTGCTTCGCGTTCAAATAATGGCTTATTAAACACGGCAAGCCCAAAGAAGCGCTGATGACCTGCTACCTGTCCGGCAGAAGTTACCGGCACAGTGAATAATTCTGCGGTATGGACACCATCCAGCGAAGAGACAATGAGCTTAGCCCCATCTTGTAGGACAGAGTTCGGCAAGGTGCCTTCGATGCACAATACATTCGGTAATGCCCAGAAATGCCGGGTGACAGCGCCGCTAATGGTGGTCAGATGATGGCGTGTAACCGAAAACAGCGCGGTGAAAAGCGGGTCTTTTGCCGCGTCCGGGCGGATCATCAGAAAACGCGCAAAGAGGAAGAGAACTTTTCGTACCTCACGCTCATCATGCTGTTGCAGGAACTTCTGGAATGCGCCGGTATAGCCTGCCAGTTTGCCCGTACCCTCAAAGCGCCAGCCCAGTTCACCTTTATTGCCGCGAATGAGGACTTCGTTTAATGTGCCCTGTGCCGTCTGAATGTTATTGGTTTGCAGGATTAACGCGGTGTTGCGGCTCTCTCCCTGTTGCATAAGCATTCCCAGGAAAGGTTTCCGAACTTCATGCCCGTCAATGAGAATAACATCGTTTTCTGCCAAGCTATGATGCAATCTACCATAGCATAACACCGTGTCAGCCGTCAGTGAGCAGGCAAACGTTATGGTTGAAACAGCAGTGTCAATTGCAACATTCATGTGTGGTGTTTTTTATTCAGTTCAGTACGTTCATATTGATACTTCACAAGAGGCACATACTAGCCTTAAAAATAGAACGTGCAACCAAAACATGCGCAACGTCAATAAGTGAAAAAAATTAAAATTTTCTGCTTGCCTCACGTAAAAGCAGGTGTTAGACCATCAACAAATATTAACAGACATTAATAATTATCAACGCTTTGGTTGAACGGGGAGTACATCATGGCATCTTTGGCCGCTGCATTATTTGAGGAATATAGCACATTAAATGCGAACGAAATCGATTGTGCGACAGAATCACTGGGTGAAGCACTTACATTTGATAATGAAATAGGGCCGGATGGGGATCCTCTGCTAGGTACATCCGGGAATGACGTATTCTTTATTACCAGTTCCGACACAAGAATCAATGAGGCACATAATGGTGGTGAGGATATCGTTGTTTCTTCTGCGTCGTATAATCTGCCAAATCATGTAGAGCACTTGATCCTGACTGGTTCGGATGATCTGAATGGCAGTGGGAATAACCAGGATAATGTCATTGCAGGAAATGATGGTAATAACCTTCTTTCCGGTGGCAATGGTAATGATGCTCTGGTGGGCGGCAATGGAAATGATACGCTGGACGGTGGAAATGGAGATGATACCATCTGTGCCGGCAGCGGGGATGACTCTGTTATCGGTGGTAACGGGAATGACCGCATTATTACTGAAGATGGCAATGATACCGTCCATGCCGGTACAGGTGATGATGCTGTTTTTGGGGGTAATAACAACGATCTGATCTTCGGTGAAGCCGGTGACGATTCACTGGATGGCGGTGAAGGAGATGACCAGTTGTTCGGTCAAACGGGTGATGACTCGCTTACCGGTGGTGGTGGTTCGGATACATTATCAGGTGACAAAGGCGACGATACGCTTATTGGCGGTGCGGGCAATGATTCGCTCACTGGTGGTAAAGGAGATGACTTCTTCTCCTTTACGGATGGTAGCGGTGAAGATGTCATTGACGATTTTGAAGCCGGGGATGATGTCATCCAGCTGACGAAGGATATTAATGGCAGTGGCATCCTGACAGGAGATGATGTGCTGGCAGGCGTTACGGAGGATCTTTCCGGGAATGCGGTAGTGGATCTGGGTGGTGGCAACACCATTACACTGCTGGGTGTGGATAAGGATGACCTGAGCGCCAGCGACTTCTTTATTGTCGAATAAGGCGTTACTGTGTATGTAGAGGGTGGGCATCCTCTATATCGTGCAGGTTTTTAACAGATTGCCCCGCTCTTGATGTAATTTTTGCAGGCATGGCATCAGGGCGGGGCTTTTTTGTGCCTGGATTTTCTGTTCAGCTTATATCTGAAAGTGTCAAATGTAGCCATTGCCCGGTATGTGGCAGGCCAAAGATCCGCTGTTTTTTCAGTAATTCAGCAAATATCTGGCTCAGTGAGAATGGCTCTGCCATGCGATGAGCGACTGTCCGAGGATGCAGTATTTGTACCCCGCCAAAGACATAGGGGTAGGGTGGCGGAGTATGGCGGGTGATATGCCCACTATCTTCCAGATTGAAATCCCCATTGCCTTCGTAACCAATCGCGTGATCCCGTGGGATCAGCAGTAGCAGCGCATCCATATCCTCCATGCGATAGGAATGCTCCAGCCGTTGCAACGCCGGGGCTTCTGCGGTGTCTTGCCAGAGAATATCGCCGTTGACGATGAAGAGCGGTGTTGTGGCATCCAGCAGGGGTAGGGCATTCACCAGCCCGCCGCCGGTTTCCAGCAGGGTGGTCTCCCGGATAATCCGGAGTTCGGCCTGTGTACTCCGTTGTTTTTCCTGGCGGAGCTTCAATTGTTCGGCTAGGTGGAACGTGTTAATAACAATCCGTTCTAGCCCGTGGGCATCCAGTGCTTCAATCGCATAGTCAATGATTGGCTTGCCACGCACGGTGAGCAGGGGTTTGGGTGTCCTGTCCGTTAATGGGCGCATACGGGTACCCAGCCCGGCTCCAAATAGCATTGCTTGTGCAACCTGCGCCATTACGGGATATATTTCCGTATCCATTCCCGGATATGTCCCAGTGCCGGGTGTTTCAGATCATTTTGCAGGTGATTACGTACCCGGGTAAGCATATCCAGATAATGCCGCTTGCCATCACGGTACGCCAGGCGGCAGAAAATCCCCAGAATCTTGCAGTTTCGCTGTGCGGCAAGAATGGCATAGGCGGTATCAAACTGCCCAATTTTCAGGCCTGCCGGCTCCGCCTGTCGTAGGTAATAGCGCTGCATGGCTTCTGCGAGCGTGGGCGTCACATCCCGGCGGGCATCTTCCAGCAGGGAGAGCAGGTCATAGCTGGCATGGCCAGCCACGGCATCCTGATAATCCAGCAGACCAACTTTCCTGATTCCTTCACGGTCTGGCAGCCACATCAAATTATCAGCATGGTAATCCCGCAGCACCAGCACGGGCTGCTCCATGAGCGCCGGATGGCTAAGCAGTGGTTGCCACGCTTCCTGATAGGCCTGGCGGGCGCTTTCCGGGCAGGCACGGCCGGTGATGTGCAACACATACCAATCCGGCAGCAGCATACCCTCTTGTTCCAGCTTCTCCGGGGAATAGGGGGTAATATCCGCCGGTAGTGGGCACTGATGTAGTGCGATCAACACATCTACGGCATGCCGGTACAGCGCTTCCTCACGGGTGAGATTGGCGGGCGGGGGCAATAGATTACTGAAGCGGTTATCGCCAAAATCTTCCAGCAGTAAAAAGCCGAGTTCCACATCCTGCGCCAGGATGGAGGGGGCGCTGAACCCCTGCGCCAGCAGGTGATGGGTGATCGCAATAAAAGGCCGTACATCCTCTTTTTCCGGTGGGGCATCCATCAGTACAAGCCGGGAGTCTGGGGTGCGAACCCGGTAGTATTTCCGGAAAGATGCATCCCCGGCCAACAGGCTGACTTTATCGGCATTCGGTACGGCACTGCGAATGAACATAGCACGTTCCATGGCACGGGAAGTAGAGCGTAGAGACATGGGCTTTTCTGGCATCAGGCAACATCCTTCAAACTGGTGAGGCGCTTGGCAATGGCGCCGGTGGCTTCAATGTGCAGGATGCGTTCCTCCGTTTCCGGGGTGCCATAGGTCAGTTTGAGTTGCAGCCTTGCTTCAGGTAAGTAGTTTGCAGCAATTTCCGGCCACTCGATGAAGCTAATGCCTTCGTTCAATGCATCCTCCAGCCCCAGCTCCCATAGCTCGTCCACATGTTTGAGGCGGTAGAGGTCAAAATGGTAGATGGGTGCGCGCGGGGAATCATACACATGCAGCAGCGCAAAGGTAGGGCTGGTGACATCAGGCGTGGTATCGGTACAGAGTGCGTGGATCATGGCACGGGCAAGCGTGGTTTTACCCGCACCTAATGTACCCTCCATGCACACCACATCGCCAGGCTGTAGCGCCGGGACGATATGCTGAGTAACAAATTGTTCGGCCTCCTGCTGGTTAGTGAGGATATGATGGGATGAAAACATCGACTACCTTTAGATTTGATACCAACGCAGCGGAGAATCTACCTCTGGTTTGGGTGCGCGACGCTTGAGGTAACAGGTGACGGTGGTGCCTTCGCCATGTACGGATTCCAGCTCCATATGGCCACCATGGATTTCCACGAGGCTTTTGGCTACTGGCAGGCCAAGGCCAATACCGCTGGTGGTTTCTGCTTTGTGGAAGCGGTTGAAGATATCTTCCTGCTCGTCCGGATGGATTCCCCCCGCCTGATCGGCAATAGCAATGACGATATCATCCGGCCCATCAGTATAGATACTCACGGTAACACGGCGTTTGGGTGGAGAGAAGCCGATAGCATTATCCAGCAGGTTGAGTATGACCTGCTTGATACGCTTTTCATCCCCGTAGATAACACCAACATCCTCATTGCACTCCAGCAGCACCTCCACGCGTCGTTCCCGGCTCTTTTCCTCCAAAAGTTTGATGATACTTATAGCAGCCTCACAGAGCTTGAATTCTTTCAGTTCCAGACGGATTTTTCCTGCATCCAGCGAAGCGATTTCCAGGATGTTATCAATCAGACCGGTCAGGCGAAGGGAGGAATCAAAAATACCGCGTACATATTCGGTTTGTTTTTCATTAATCGTACCGAAATAATTCTTTAGAAGGACTTCCGAGAACCCACGGATGGAGGTGAGCGGGGAGCGCAGTTCGTAGGACACCGTAGACAGAAAGCGTGTTTTGAGTCGGTCTGCTTCTTTGAGTGCTTCACGTTCAGCCCTGAGCGAGTGCTCCACACGGGTGGAGTCAGTAATATCAGTATAGGTCATCAGCGTTGCCCCATCCGGCAATGGCACACAGACCCACTCCAGTACCGAGCCATCACTACGCTCCAGCTTACGCTTCATCAGTTCACGACGGGATAGCAGTGCCAGTGTACGTTCACGGTAGGATTTCCAGCCATCGTCATCTACCGTATAAAGATTTCGTGTTTTATCAAGGATATCGGAAAGATGTGGCCGACCACTTAAATCTGCCAGATCCAGGTTCCACATATGACCATAGGCTGGATTGGAGAGTTGGAGTTTACCACTTTCCTCAAACACGGCTACCCCTTCAAAGAGGTTGTCGATCGTGGATTTCTTGACGGACATCAGCGTATTATACGAGCGTTCCAGCGCGATATGCTCTGTCATATCCTCGTAGGAAAATGTTAGCCCGCCCCGGGAATGTGGGATAGCCACCACGCGCAACACCTGGTTGTCGGGGAGATAATAATATTCCTCATGTTTTTCCAGCAGATCGGTGAACATGGCAAGACAATTGCGCTTGAATTCCCGGAAATTAACTTGCTCAGGAAGTTTGCGTTCTTCACGCAGGCGCTCCAGAATTTCGCCATAGGTAGGACGCTCTTTGAGCCAGCTTTCCGGAAGGTGCCAGCGTCGGGAAAAAGACGGATTGAAATAACGCAGGCGGGTATCCGGGCCATAAATGGCAATAGCGCTGGACGTACTTTCCAGGAAGCTGGATTGTGCTACAATATAGTCTTCCAATTCGTGCTCTTTTTCTTCCAGTTCACTGACATCGTAAGCATAACCCACGGTACCGCTTCCATCAGGTATGGGGATTTCAACCAGCGTATAGAGTTTACGTGCCCCATCGGTAATGAGATGTTCTTTGAATGAATGCATAACACGGCTGCTAGTGGCAGTACGCGCTAACTCGCCCGAATTATCACCTAATTCGGGTATGGCAGGGGGGGTATCGTTGGTGTTATCCGGGGTATCCAGCATTACCAAATCACGGTAGGCGTCGTTACACATGGTAATATGGCTATCCTTGTCACGTACCCACACCGGAAAATTGAGAGTGTTTATTAGTTCCAGCAAGCGCTCTGTCTCAATACGCAGGCTATGATTATTTTCCATCAGGTGGATATTGACGTTGGATTCTGTCTCCACTTCTTTACGGATAGACTCCAGCGTATGAATACGCCAGCGTTGTGTCCGTACGATGATGCCCAGAAACAGAATCACCAGCCCGGTGGCGGCCAGTGCGATGGTAAGAGCCAGTATCGTGGGATCAGATGTAAACATACCTCATAAATCAGTAACGATAATGATCGGGTTTAAACGGCCCATCCACAGAAACATTCAGATAGGCAGCCTGTTCTTCGGTGAGTGTGCTGAGCTGTGCGCCCAGCTTTTCCAGGTGCAGCTTGGCCACTTTCTCATCCAGATGTTTGGGCAGTACATAGACGCTTTTGCCATAGCGGTCATGATGTTGCCATAGCTCAATTTGCGCCAGCACTTGATTGGTGAAGGAGGCGCTCATCACAAAAGAGGGATGCCCCTTGGCGCAGCCCAGGTTGACCAGCCGTCCTTTGGCCAGCACGATGATGCGCTTGCCATCCGGGAATTCCACCTCGTCTACCTGCGGTTTGATTTCATGCCATTTGAGGTTGCGCAGGCCGGCAATATCAATTTCCGTATCAAAATGGCCGATATTGCAGACAATGGCACGATCTTTCATCGCCCGCATATGATCCAGCGTGATGATGTGGACATTCCCCGTGGCGGTGACAAAGATGTCCGCCTGACTCACGATATCTTCCAGCGTAGTAACCTGATAGCCGTCCATGGCGGCCTGCAACGCGCAGATTGGGTCAACTTCCGTAATCACCACACGGGCACCCTGACCACGAAGCGCGGCTGCACAACCCTTGCCAACATCACCATACCCGGCAACTAGTGCCACTTTCCCGGCAATCATCACGCCGGTGGCTTGTTTGATGCCGTCCAACAGGCTTTCCCGGCAGCCGTAGAGGTTATCGAATTTTGATTTTGTCACGGAGTCATTCACGTTGATGGCCGGGATACGTAGCTTGTTTTCCTTTTCCATCTGGTACAGGCGGTGAACCCCGGTGGTGGTTTCTTCCGACACGCCGCGGACATCCAGCAGCAGGTTCGGGAACTCATTATGCATGATGAGGGTCAGATCACCACCATCATCCAGCAGCAGGTTCGGACGCCAGCCATTTGGCCCCTCGATGGTTTGGCGAATACACCATTCATATTCCTCGTCGGTTTCGCCTTTCCAGGCAAAAACCGGAACACCAGCCGCGGCGATAGCGGCAGCGGCCTGATCCTGCGTGGAAAAAATATTACAGGAACTCCAGCGTACCTCGGCTCCCAGCGTGGTGAGGGTTTCAATTAGTACGGCGGTTTCCACCGTCATGTGCAGGCAGCCTGCGATGCGTGCCCCTTTGAGCGGCTGTGCCGCGCCATATTCCTCGCGGATAGCCATCAGACCGGGCATTTCCTGCTCGGCGAGCGTAATTTCGCGGCGGCCCCATTCTGCCTTGGTAATATCAGCAACTTTATAATCCGTGGTGGTATGGGAGGCGGCTTGTGGTTGCATGGGCAGGGTTCCTTTTGAATATCCTATTGGCTAACGTCCAGTAGTATAGATGTAACTATAACAGTTGCATCCTTTTTTTTGCCGTTCATAATGGCCACACATGCCCGTAACTGGCGGGCGCAGAGGAAAGGACACATCATGAAAAAAGGTACGGAGCTGGTACATCTGGGGCGGGCCAAAGGTAACTTTCAAGGTGCCGTGAATCCGCCGGTATACCAGACATCAACGGTATTGTTTCCCACGCTGGAGGCCTATCACGATGCTGAACGCGGGCGGGAGCATTATCAGTCCGGGCCAGAAGGCACGCGTACCGATCCAGCCTATGGGATCGGCGGCACCTCAACCACCTTCATCCTGCAGGATGCGCTGCAAACCCTGGAGGGCGGAGAGTGCTGTCTGATTACACCCTCCGGGCTTTCCGCGGTGACGCTGGCGCTGATGAGCTTTACCAAGGCGGGGGATCATATCCTTGTGGTGGATACGGTCTATGGCCCAACGCGACGTTTTTGCAACAAAACACTGAAGCAATACGGAGTGGAGGTTACATTTTTTGATCCGACGATTGGGGCGGGGATTGAAGCACTGATTCAGGAGAACACGGCGCTGATTTTTCTCGAAAGTCCGGGTTCGCTGACATTTGAAGTCATGGATATTCCCGCGATTACGGCGATTGCACAGGCAAGAGGGGTTAAAACACTTATCGATAATTCCTGGGCGACGCCGCTCTTTTATAATCCGCTTTCGCATGGGGTGGATGTGGTGATCCATGCGCTGACGAAATATATAGGTGGCCATGCCGATTTGATTCTGGGGGCAGTGATTGGGAATAAGAAAGCGGCAACCCCGCTGATGAAGACCTATAAGAATCTGGGGATTACGGCCAGCCCGCAGGAATGTTATATTGCCCTGCGCGGCCTCAGGACATTGCAGGCGCGGATGGAGAGGCATCAGCGTTCGGCACTGGAGGTGGCGCGCTGGCTGCAGGCACGACCCGAAGTCTCCCGTGTGCTGTATCCGGCATTACCGGAAGACCCCGGCCATGCTATCTGGAAACGGGATTTTTCCGGGGCGGCCAGCTTGTTTAGCGTGGTCCTCAAGCGGCATTACCCATTTGAGCAGATTGCCTCCTTTGTTAACCAATTGAGATACTTCGGGATTGGGTGTTCCTGGGGAGGGTATGAAAGCCTGGTGCTGGATATGAACCCATCGGGGACCCGGTCGGCGACTTCCTGGCAGCCCGAAGGCTCGGCATTGCGCTTCTATATTGGATTAGAGAGTCCGGAAGACCTGGTCGCGGATCTGGAACAGGCTTTTGTTCGGCTATCGGATTAAAGTATTTCATTAGATATTTAATATTTTCTATTGAATATAATGAATAAATAGTGTAATAGTCCCCTCCAGTTGCTGGCGGCAAATGGGAATAGTCCCGTAAACCTAGGAAAAATGGCCAGCACTGGGGGAGTAGAGACGATGCAATCCATGACCATGGACGACGGGCTGATCGCCCGGCTGATCCGGCCTTCTGCGGCGTTATCAGAGAAGCCGCTGGTAAAAGAAATCACCGACTATATTGCCAACTGCCGCGCGCGAAAAGAGGTGCCGAGTCTGACCCGGCGTTTCGGTAAGGATTTCTCCAACCTGCAGTTGGAGAACGTGGATTTTGCCGGGTGCGATATGCGGGATATCAGCCTGCAAGGGGCGTATCTGAAGCGGGCAAACCTGAAAGGCGCGAATCTGAAAGGTGCAAACCTGTTCTTTACTACCTTTATAGAAGCTGACATGGAAGGCGTATTACTGGATGGTGCGAATGCCGAGGCTGCGGATTTCCGTGGGGCCAATTTGAAAAATGCCAGCCTGCGGTATGTGAACCTGTTTTACGCACTGATTGGCGGATGCATGCTGGAAGGAGCCAACCTGGAAGGCACCAGCCTGAAACAGGCACAGCGTAGTTAGTGCCCTAACTTCGCCACCCGGTCAGGGTGATAATTTCAAATGTAGCGGGCAGTAGCCCTTCGGTATTGGCGAAGCGCTGACGGTAAAGATGTTCGGCCTCCTGCAGGATATGCCGGGGGATGGGGCGTGTATCACGCTGCATGAGGGCATTGCCTTCGCCCATCTGGTGCAGATCTTGCAGTAATGTAGACAGGTCTGGATAGAGCAGGGTGATAGTTTCCGTATCCGCCACCGGCAACACATAACCCACGCGCTGCATCAGCATACCCGCCTGTTTGACATCCAGCATGGGGATCATACGCGGCGCGCTGCCACCCAGAAGGCGCGTTTCCGCGTGCATAAGGCATTCCCGCAGCTGGTATAGTGTTGCTCCACCGAATAACACCCCCAGAAACAGGCCATGCTCCGCCAGTGCGTGGCGTGCCTGTACAAGCGCGCCAGGCAGGTCATTCAGCCAATGGAGCTGTAATACAGAAAGAATCAAATCCAGCGATTCTTCGGCAAAGGGTAGCCATTCCTCATCATAACAGAGCGAAGGGGTGGGGAGGTGGGCAGCCCGCGTTGGGCTGTTTTCACCATGCAACCAGAAATCCGTGCCATGCGTTGCCTGTAAGGAGTGTTGTAATGTGATGGTGCCGTGGCCAGTAGCCAGTACGCGTGGGAATGGCAGGGTAATATCCTCTGTCAGGCGCTGGGTGATGCGCTCATAGAGGGCATCCAGCAGCGGGTGGGTGTATGAAGCCGGAATGCGAGCGCGTTGCAGGCGTTTGATCCTTCGGTCAAAGAGCTGGGGCGGGGCATTGTCCATCATGTGCGGGGCAGGCTAGCGGCGGCCAAACAGCTTTTCGATATCCGGCAGCTGTAGCTCAATATAGGTGGGGCGGCCATGATTGCATTGCCCGGAATGCGGGGTGGCTTCCATCTCACGCAGCAGGGCATTCATTTCCTCTACGTTCAGTCGACGACCGGCGCGTATACTGCCGTGGCAGGCCAGTGTGCCGCAGATATGCTCCAGCGCGTCCATCAGGCTGAGTGCCTGTCCGGATTCTTCCAGATCGTCGGCGATATCACGGGCTAACTGTGCGACATTGACATTACCCAGCAGCGCAGGGACTTCCCGCACCACGATGGCTTTCTCACCCAATTCCTCAATCACGAAACCCAGTGTTTTCAGGGCGTTGGCCTGCTCGGCCAACGCAGTGATATATTTCGGTTCCATTTCTACTACTTCCGGAATCAGCAGATGTTGGGTTTTGATGCCTTCCTGTGCAATGGCCTGCTTCATTTTTTCATAGACCATACGCTCATGCGCGGCATGCTGATCCACAATGACGATGCCGTCTGTTGTTTGCGCGATGATATAGGTTTCATGAAGCTGCGCACGTGCCAGACCCAGCGGGTAGGTTTCCTTAGGCGGTGTTTCCTCCGAAGGGGCAAAGGTGGCCGGGGCGGACGGCACGGTTTCCATTAATGCAGGCTGGCGGGGAATAATTCCCCCCGGCGACTGGAAGCGGAAGGCGGCATCTATGGACTGCCTATTGCTGGAAGTATATGTACCACTACCCGGAGATGCTGAACCTATACCCCCCGGGCGGAAGGCACTCAGCGCGGTGACTGCGCCGGTGGTGGCACTGCGAAAGCCAGCTTCTGCCAGCGTGTGCTTAAGTGCGCCGACAATCAACCCGCGCACAGATTGCGTATCGCGGAAACGGACTTCTGCCTTGGCGGGATGCACATTGACGTCTACCTCTTCGGGTGGCAGGGTGAGGAACAATGCCAGCACCGGGTAACGATCCCGTGCGAGGAAATCCTGATAGGCCGCGCGGATCGCGCCCAGCAGCAGCTTATCCCTCACCGGGCGGTGATTCACAAAGAGATACTGCGCGGAGGCAGTACCGCGATGGTAGGTTGGCAGTCCGGCAAAGCCCGTCAGGTGTAAATTATCACGGGTATGGGAAACCGACAGCGCGTTTTCAGTAAAGTCCTTGCCGAGAATATGCCCCAGCCGTTCACGCCGGGCATTTTCGGCATTCAGCATGGTAACCGGGGGGACGTTGAGTAATGTGCGGCCTCCGGACTTCAGTGAGAAACCCACTTCAGGGTGTGCCATGGCCAGCCGTTCCAGCGTTTCCACGGCGTGCTGCTGTTCGGTGCGCTCGGTTTTGAGAAATTTAAGCCGGGCGGGTGTGGCAAAAAACAAATCACGCACTTCCACGCGGGTGCCTTCGGTAAGTGCTGCGGGTTCGGGCGGGTGTTTTACACCGCCTTCCACGCTCAGGCTCCAGGCTTCGGCATGGCCCCGGGCGCGGCTGGTGATCTGCATCCGGCTGACCGAACCAATGGAGGGCAACGCCTCACCACGGAAGCCAAAATGCTGGATATGCATCAAATCATCATCATCCAGCTTGGAGGTGGTATGGCGTTCCACGGCCAGATTCAGCTCATCCTGCGTCATCCCCTTGCCGTTATCGGTGATGGAAATCAGGTTGCGTCCGCCCTGTTCCAGCAGGCAGTCAATCTGCGTGGCACCGGCATCAATGGCGTTTTCCACCAGCTCTTTGAGTGCGGAGGCCGGACGCTCCACCACTTCCCCCGCCGCAATGCGATTAATGAGGATGGGCGGGAGCAGGCGCAGTGTCATGCCCGTTGTTCCTTCAGTGCCTCGCGGGCCAGCCGTTTTCCTTGTTCCACGGCGGGCTGATCGAACGTATTGATACCATAGATTTTGCCCATCAGGATCGTTTCCAGCATCAATTGGGAGGAAAGTGCACCGAGCGATGCTTCATTAATGGTATCCAGCAGGAAACGCCGCACCGGTATTACATGCTGTTGCAAGGTTTGATAGGTCGCCTCCGCTTCCGCAAAAAAGATGCGATCCAGCGAACTGCCGCGCATGTAATCCAGCGTCTTATCCAGGCTATCGGGCAGGGGAAGCGTATTGTTTTCCGCGCCGGTATAAAACAGGGTAAACCATTTGTCGGCTGGGCCATCCAGGTAGAGCTGGAGCTGGCTGTGCTGATCGGCCGGGCCGATGGCATCAATAAACGTGGTGCCATTCCCGCCTTTGCCAAGGCTTTCCGCCCAGACCTGTCGCGCCCAGCGGTTATAGCCCTGCAGCCGGTCGGCATAGGGCAGGGAGACCATTTGCGTTTTGCCACGTTGTTGCAAGAGGTGATGTAGCGTGGCGGCTTCCAGCGCGGCAGAGCTATCCGGATTGGCTAAAAACTCCTGGAGGGTATGCTCTGCCCCTGCACGAAACGCCGCAATATCCAGTCCGGCAAAGGCCGCCGGTAATAATGCAACGATTGTAAACAGGGAAAAGCGTCCGCCAATGGTTGCCGGGTGTTCCAGGACAGGAATGCCGTGCGCCCTCGCCAGCCTGCGCAGGGGGTTGTCTTTTGGGTCGGATACCATAGTGATGCATTCCGATGGTGCCGGAGCGCCGGGAAGCTGTACAAGATGCTCCAGCAGCAGATACGCCTGTGCCAGCGTTTCCAATGTGCCCCCGGATTTGCTGATAATCAGGATATGATCCTGCGTGAAATCAAGGTTACTCAGCCAGTTCCGGAAGGCCCACGGGTCGATCGTTTCTATAAAATATAGCGGGTTAGTCTGTGCCGGTAACAACCCGGCCAGCGCCTGCCCGGTCAGGCTGGAGCCACCTGCGCCCAGGATATGTAGACGTCTTGCCCGCTTTAGCATGGCAGTGGCGGCGTTCTGGATCGTTGGTAGGTCATCGGATTGCTGGCAAATGGAAAGCATGGGAAGATGTCCGTCCAGTAACTGCTGTGCGACTGCTCCGGCATGGTGGCCGTAGGATCCTAACAATGTTTTGTATTCATCCGGTGTCAGGCCAGTACTGAAACATCCGGAAATATCATGCCGAAACGCGCCCATCTACCGTCCCACAATGACGGTGACAAAATTATCAGGATCTAGCAGGGATTGGGCCACACGATTAATATCCGTGCGAGAAACCGCATCAATTTTCTGATTGCGCTGGTTAAGGAAATTGGTGCCAAGATCAAAGCGCTGCATAAAATCCAGCGTTTGTACCAATCCGTTGCTGGTGGCAAGACGTAACGGGAAACTACCCATCAGATATTGCTTGGCTGCTTCCATCTCTTCTTGGGTGATACCTGCTTTTTTCACGTATGTGGTAATTTGTTTCGTGAGTGTTAGTGCTTCGCCAGCGGATTCTTTTTTAGTGGCAAGGTATCCCCGAAAGATCGAAGCCTTTTGCATGAAATCCAGCGAGGTGCTGACGCTATATACCAGCCCTCGATTCTCCCGTATTTCCGACATCAGGCGCGACTGGAAGCTGCCTCCGCCCAGAACATAATTCAGGATATAGGCCGCGTAGAAATCCGGGTCTGAGTAGGGAATCCCTTTCTGACCAAAGACAATCACTGTCTGATCTGTGGGGAATAATATATGTTCTTCGATGTTCTCCGGGAATTTCTCGATTGAGGGCACATTATTGGTGTGGATAAGAGTACTGTTGATGGGAAGTACCAGCGTGTCATCCAGTATATTGCGAACTTCCTCTGTGGTAATGTCACCAACAATACTGATCAGCATTTGCCCTTTCTGAAAATGTTCCAGTGTATAATGGCGTAAGTCCTGCGTAGTGATTTCGGCCAGGGATTCCGCTGTCCCACGGCTATCATGCCCATACGGATGCTTACCAAACATTTTATCTTCCCAGGCTAAAGTAGCAATGGAATCCTGATCTTCCTTATCTTTTGCCAACGAAAGCAGAATTTCCTCACGGGTACGTTTGAGGGCATCCTCGGAGAAATGTGGCTCCAGCATCGCCAGTTTTACCATATCCAGTGCGTGTCCAAGCTGATCCTTCAACGTACGTACCGAGATAGAGAGATTATCCTTACCCGCGCCTGCGCTGAGATCCATTGCTAATGATTCCAGACGCTTTTTGAAAAGCTGATTATCGTACGGTCCGGCACCTTCGTCCAGCATTTCCGCTACCAGGGTTGCCAATCCGGATTTGCCATCAGGGTCATATGCAGAGCCGGATTCCTTAAAGGTGATTTTCAACGTAACGATGGGTAGGGAATGATCCTCAATCACCCAAGCGGTTTGACCATTTGCTGCTTCAACAACCTGTACGTCCGGATAGGTAATAGGCTTTGCGGCTAACGGCGATGCATATGAGAAGGTTGCCAACAGCAACATAAAGACAAAAGATACTATCCTCATAAGGTGCCCCCGTATTGGTAAGGTGGGCCAATCAGCACTGGATTTAAGCGCGTGTGTTCAGCTGACGGACTGATGTTGGACTTCTCCTGTTTTAGAATACCGGTAACAGACTGTTTTTCCTTTAGCACCAGTGCTGCGGCTTGCTGTACCTGCTCCAATGTGACAGCGTCCAGTTTCTGCAGGTAGGAGGAGAGATATTCCGGGCTTAGTCCACTGAATATCGCCTGTCCAACAACAAACCCTAATGTGCGGGCGCTATCTTGTGCATAGATGTAGTCCGCCCTCAGGACAGCCTTGGCACGCTCCAGTTCTTCCTGCGTGATGCCGTCCAGAATAATCTGTCGAATCTGTTCTTCCACCTGATCTTCAATACGTTCCATTGTGTCACTATCAATGGGGTAAACATGGATGCTAAATATGGAAGGGCCGAAGCTAAAAAGGTCATAATCAGCACCCGCACTGATAGCAAGTTTCTGATTCAGTACTAATGCTTTAGTGAGGCGCCCGGTTTCGCTGCCACCTAAGACCTGGGCAAGTACCACCAGCGGCATGGCATGTTCTGTATCTCCGTGAGAAGCGCTGGGAGCAAGATACATTCTGGTCCACTCTGGCCGGGAAACGGTTTTATCCTGTAGCGTCAGGCTACGTGCAACATTATGTGGTGGCTCAGATAGTGTTTGGTGTTTTGTAATGCTGCGTGCCGGGGGAAGATGTCCGTAAAACCGGCGTGCAAGCCGCAAACCTTCCTCAGGGGTAATGCCGCCTGCTAAAACCAGCGATGCATTGTTTGGTGCATAATAGGATTCATAAAAATGCCGTACCGAGCTTTCCGTAAGGGATGCTATTTCATGTCGCCAACCAATCACTGGTTTTCCATAGGGGTGGTTTATATAAAGCGCGTTACGCATATGTTCTAGAAGTTTTGCCCGGGCCGTACTTTCCATCCGGCTGCTGCGTTCTTCCAGAATCACCTGCTTTTCATGGTCAAAATCTTTCTGACCAAAGGAAAGGTTCAGCATTCTGTCAGCTTCCAGCGCCATCACCCGTGGTAGGTGCTGGATGGCGATTGTCTGGTAATAGACTGTGTAATCCTGCGATGTCATAGCGTTTTCATCGCCACCCAGACTGGCTACGATTTCTGAGAATTGGCCAGGACCGGTATTTTTAGTGCCTTTAAACATTAAATGTTCCAAAAAATGGGCGATGCCAGACTCACCGGGAGGTTCGTCCTGTGCCCCAACTTTGTACCATACCATATGCGTTAGCACGGGCATTGTGCCGTGCGGGATGACATACACCTTCATACCGTTAGGAAGGGTAAAGCTGTGGACTTTGATTTCCGGGCTGGTAAGAGCAAGCAAATGAGACGGCAGCAGAATCAGCAAAGCAATGCATATACAGCAAACAGTCAACAAATGCCGTTTGCCTGAAATGCCGTAACGTCGACCCTGGTATGCTTTTAACCCCATGTCTGCTTCCAGTTTGGTTTAATTAATGATTTCCTGTAACACACTTTTTGGCGGAAGGGTGGGGGTTTCGCCCTTGGTAACAGGTTGCCCGGATTCAATATTATCCTTAATACGGGTTTCCTCTGCATTAGGATCAATCATTGGGTCTTCTGCCTGGTTCTGGAATTTATTCGTCAAGCCACCAAACCAGCCTTCCTCTTCTTCCTTCCGTTCCACGGTATCAGCGCGTAACAGGTTGCGGATATGCGGATCGGCCTGATCTGCTCCGGCCTTACGCAGCAACATCTGGTCGGTTGTGGTTAAGGAAGAATTGTTGTTTGTACCACGGAAGACAATATTACGTGATTGCCCCACTTTACCGGAAACGATGTCGGCATCGCCCTTTTCAGTGGGTGGCCGCAGATCAAAATCCGGCGGGATACTCAGGGGTGGCCGTGCCAACACCATAAATTCATCCGGCGCTTCACGAGCCAGGCCAAGGTTACGCCGTACCTGATTGCCGCTACAGGCGGAGAGGGTGAGAACACACAGAATGCTGAATACACATACTTTTTTCAGGCAGTTCATGGATTGTTACCCTCCCCCTTGTGGCCAAACAGCACGACCATACATAAGATCATGGCCCCTGTAAATACCGCTGCATCGGCGATATTAAAGGCAGGCCAGTGCAGGTCGCCAATATAAAAGTCAAAAAAATCCGCTACCGCCCCAAAGCGGAAACGGTCTATCACATTGCCAATAGCGCCTCCAATAATTAAAGCCAGCGCAAATGCCGTGCCAGTATCCTCTACACCGGCCAGCCATTTCAACAGAAACAGCACGATAATCCCTGAAAGCCCTGCGAAAAAAAACTGTCCGTATTGCATATCCTGGAACAGGCCAAAGCTAACGCCCGTGTTCCAGACCATTACCAGATTGAAGAAGGAGGTGACATGCACCGGGCCGCTGCGATTCTGCAGGTGTGCGATCAGGACTTCCTTGCTGATCTGATCCAGCGCTAAAACCAATAGGGCAAAAAGCAGGCTGCGGGCAAACATAACGGGCGTAAGATTCCTTATGATGCGGTTTCTGTGGTGTGTTGTGGAGTAAAATACGCCTTAACGCGGGCACAGTCATCTTCTATCTGCGTACGCAACGCTTCCAGCGATGGAAATTTTTGTTCCGGGCGCAGAAAACGGTGCAGGGAAACGTGCAGGCGTTGGCCATAGAAATCTTCGTGATGGTTGAGCAGGTGCGCTTCCAGCAATGGTATCGTGAGATTAAAGGTGGGGCGGATGCCAATATTGACGGCGGCGGGGTGCGGTGTTGGGTCGGTACCGATATACGCACTGGCAACATAAGCGCCATAGGCGGGAATGAGCTGATGTTTCAGCTTTAGGTTGGCGGTGGGGTAGCCCAGCGTGCGGGCGCGGGCATCACCGGAGATCACGCGGCCGGTGATGGTGTGCGGTTGCCCCAGCAATGTTGCGGCGTCCTCTGGTTTACCATCCTGTAGAAATTGGCGGATACGACTGGAGGAACAGGGTTGCCCATCTTTTTCCACGGCATTGAGCTGTGTTACCCGGAAACCATGTTCTTTGGCCATGTTGTTCAGGAGTTCGGCATTCCCGCTACGCTGGTGGCCAAAGATAAAATCATGACCAATCACGCAGTGAGTGATGCCGCATTGCTTCAGCAAGATGTTCGTCACGAATTGCTGGCCGGGAATCTGTGAGAACACCCGGGTGAAGTGCATTACAAACAGGATATCCACGCCCAGTGCGGCAATACGTTCAGCTTTCAGGCGAAAAGGTGTCAGGCGGAAGGGCAGGGCGTCAGGCTGGAACAGGCGACGCGGATGTGGTTCAAACGTGACCACGGCAGAAGGGCGTCCCTCGGTGCGTGCCTGTGCAACCGCCGCACGAATCACAGTCTGGTGTCCCAGATGGACGCCATCAAAATTTCCCAATGCCGCCACGCTGCCGCGTAATGTTTCCGGGCACGGGGTATGATCCCGCAGGAGATGCATCAGGCGTTGACCGTCCCGGTGCCCCGCCGCAGGTTCATGAAGATCAGGATGGGGGCGGAAATATAGATGGAAGAATACGTCCCCACCACGATGCCAAAAAACACCGCCAGGCTGAAGCCACGAATCACCTCGCCACCAAATAACACTAGCGCTAGCAGAGCAACGAGTGTACTGCCCGCGGTGAGTAAGGTACGGGAGAGGGTGCTGTTGATGCTGAGGTTCAGTAATTCTTCCAGTGGCATTTTCTTGAATTTACGCAAATTTTCTCGGATACGGTCGTAAATCACCACGGAATCGTTCACCGAATAACCAATAACCGTCAGGATAGCGGCAATAGAAGCCAGGTTGAACTCAATCCCGGTAATACTGAAGAACCCCAGCGTCACGACGGCATCATGGGCCAATGCCATGATCGCGCCTACGCCAAAATGCCATTCAAAGCGCATCCAGATGTAAATCATCATCCCGGCAATGGCGAGGATAAGGGACATCGCCCCGGCCTGAATCAGTTCATGCCCCACCTGCGGGCCAACGTAGTCCACTTTACGGTATTCGATATCCGGGGAAATATGCTGTTCCAGTAGGGCTTTCACTTTCGCCACGGTCTCCGACTGGCTGGCATCTTTGCTGGCGGCCTGCAGGCGGATCAATACGTCACGGTTGCTACCAATATTCTGTAGCGCGATATCGCCTTCGATTTCACTGCGCAACAAATTGCGGATCGTATCCAGTGGCGCGGTTTCCGGGGTACGGACTTCCAGTACGATCCCGCCCGTGAAATCAATCCCAAAATTGAGCCCACGGGTGTTTAGTAGAAACACGGTAAATATGATTGCTACAATAGAAAGCAGCAGGGCAGGCCATTTGAAACCCAGAAAGTGAATCGTGGTGTTATCAGGAATCAGCTTGATCGGCATGCGGCTCTCCTTGCGGGTCAATCCATGTTATCCATTCAGGAACAGCGTCAGGATATACCCTATATAGCCCAGAAAGAAAAGCCCCCCTGTAATTCGCGAGATATTTCCCGGTATGCGCATTAGTACAAACAGCGCAAGCGTTGCAATCAACATATACCAAACGTCAATCCGCAAGAAACTGGTGCTGACCGGCAGGCTGGTAATCAGGGCCGCCCCGCCAATGCCAACCAGTATGTTAAGAATATTGCTACCCACCACATTGGCCAGCGCGATAGCGGAGTGCTTGCGGAAGGCGGCCATTACAGAAGCCGCTAATTCCGGTGCAGAACTGCCGACAGCCACCAGCGTGGCGCCAATCACGGCCTCGGAAATGCCCAGTCCGCGGGCAGCCTCCACGGCTCCGCGAATCAGCAGGTCAGAGCCAAAAATCAGGATAAGTACCCCGGCAATGGCCATCAGCAGCCCCAGCCACGGATTACGTGTTTTGGGCATATGTTCGGCGATTTCCTCGGCTTCTTCGTGCATGGTCTGATCGGGCTGGGATTGCATACGGGTGTGGATTTCTGCCGCTGCATAAAGCAGGAAGCCGCCAAACAGGATCACCCCGTGCCACCACACCACCAGCCCGGAAAACAGGAAAAATGAGAAACACAGCGCGGTCAGCAGCATGATGATGCCGTCATAACGGGCAATCCGTTCATCGGCCGCAAACGGAAAGATCATGGCGGTGACTCCCAGAACCAGCAATATATTCCCGATATTACTGCCAATAATATTCCCGATCACGATATCCGGTACACCGTTCCATGCCGCCTGAAAGCTTACCATCATTTCCGGCGCAGAGGTGCCGAATGCGACAATCGTGACACCAATAACCGCTTGCGGCACATGAAAGCGGCGCGCCAGAACGAGCGCTCCCTTTACAAGCACATCGCCCCCAAGTAATAGTAACGCGAGGCCGCCGATAATGGTCGATAAGGTCAACATGGTCAGCAAGGAGGTACGTCCATGCTCGTGAAAAGTCAACCGGTGAATCATTCCGCGGCATGACATTACTACGCGCCTTCCTGACGGTCAGTGCGTTTACGTCGCTATCCCGTGTGTTCGGGTTTATCCGCGATATCCTGATGGCGGCGATTCTGGGGGCGGGGCCGCTGATGGAAATTTTTGTGGTGGCGTTCAAGCTACCGAATTTCTTCCGCCGCTTGTTCGCCGAAGGGGCGTTTAATGCCGCCTTTGTGCCGATGTATGCTAGGTTGCGTAGCCGGGATGCTGAAGAGGCCCGCCGTTTTAGTGAACAATCGCTGACGGTGCTGTGTCTGGTGCTACTGGTGTTTACGGTGGTGATGCAGTTCCTGATGCCGTGGGCGCTTTATGTGCTCGCACCGGGGTTTGCACCTGGCTCGGAGAAATATAGTCTGGCGGTGCAGCTGTGCCGGGTGACGTTCCCGTATCTACTGCTGATTTCCATCGTTTCCCTGCTGGCAGGGTTACTCAATAGCGTGGGGCGCTACGGGTCGGGGGCTTTTGCACCGGTATTACTGAATCTGTGCATGATTACCGGGCTGTTGCTGGTGGATCGCCTGCCCGGTACGGCGGCGCATGTGCTAAGTTACGCCGTGTTGATTGCCGGTGGGGTGCAACTGTTATGGTTGATGCTGGCCGCGAAGCGCGCCGGGATATTACCACGGTTGGTGCGGCCACGCTTGAGCCCGGAAGTACGCCAGCTTTTCCGGCGGATGGTGCCGGGGATTATAGGCAGCGGGATTGTGCAGGTGAATCTGTGGGTGGATGTGATGATCGCCACGCTGATTCCCGGTGCAGTGGCGTATCTCTATTATGCCGACCGGCTCAGCCAGTTGCCATTGGCGGTGATTGGGACGGCGGTGGGGACAGCGCTACTCCCGATGTTGGCGCGGCAGTTTGAACAGAACGAAACCGAGGAGGCGCTCCAGACCCAGAATCAGGCGATCCTGTTAGCGATGCTGTTTACGCTTCCGGCGATGGTGGGGCTGATTGTCACTGCGATGCCGCTGATTCAGACGCTATTTGAACGCGGGGCGTTTGATGCGGCCACCAGCCACGCGACGGCCTGGGCGATGATTGCCTACGCCGTGGGGCTACCGGCGTTCGTGCTGGTGAAGGTGCTGACGCCCGGCTTCTTTGCTAACGGGGATACGAAAACGCCGGTGAAATACGCTATGGTGGCGATGCTGGTGAATGTAGTATTGAATATTGTGGCAGTGGTGGTGCTGAGGCAACTGGCCTTTATGCCCCATATGGGGATCGCATTGGCGACTTCGATCGCAGCCTGGCTGAATGTCGCGTTGTTGGCGCGGCGGCTGAAGCAACTGGGATACTTCACCTTGCATCCGGAAACCCGCCTGCGCCTATGGAAATGCCTGTTTGCCTCCGGAGTGTGTGGGCTGGTGCTGGTCGGGCTGCTGGAGGTGCTGCCACCATTTGCGGGAGCCGGGCAGGGGGCACGTGTGCTGATGGTCATCGCGCTGATTAGCGCCGGGATCGTGAGTTATTTTATGGTGGTATTCCTCACCGGGGCGTATCACTTCAGCCAGTTGAGGAGAGTGCTGACAAGAGCCAGGAAGTAGGATGTTCCTATCTTGCTAATCCATCATAACATTTTGTAATTCTGTGAGCTTTTTGTAATTCAGCCAGCGCGGTATTTTGGCTGATTTCTTCTATATTTTGTTTAAACGCTACTGCGATATTTTTTTCTGCCAATTTTTGTGCTATTTTATTTGTACTATTTGTTATTTCTGAAATGTTTATAGATTTTTCTGGGTGAAGATTTACAAACATAACCCTTCCTGGCAAGGGAGAGTTTTCATTGTAGCGGACGATTATTAATAAGCTGTTATGTGTTAGACATACCCTGTTTTCTTTGAACTGACTATTTAACGGCCATCGATCTAGGGATTTTTCCCTAAGGGTATTTATTTCAGAGATAAATGGCCTTAGGTTAATCGAATCTGTTTCCTGACTTGCTGTTGAGGTTGTAAATACGTTTAGAGGGTTACGGTATCCTCCTTCAAAACCAATAGGCATAAATACACCGTCAGATAACAGTGCTGCTTTGGCATATTGCATGCGGTTTTCGCGTTCTAATAAGATTTTATTAGAAGAACCATAGATGTTTTCCATAATATACATAAATCGACCGTGGCGGGAGTCATGATAACAAGGAAAGCCTATTGAAGGTGCAATACGTTTTAGAGATGCTAACTCTTTATCAAACCAATCAGTTTCACCGTCCGGACGGCCTGACTTAACACGTCCTTCAACTAAAGGGTGTGTGTAATAGACGCTATTCACAGTATGAGAAAACCCAACACCCTCAAGGTTCTGATGCCAATCCCAAGGTACGCCAACTGTTTCCGCAATAAAGATAGGTGCATTGATGCGCTGGCTAGCGTGTGAAATAATATTCTTCCATATATCTGTCGGTATTTTACCGGGGGCATCACAGCGAAACGCAGTAAAACCGCAATCGATATATAAATCGACCTGTGACTTAAGAAATTCAATAATTTTTTCTCTAATGGTCAGGTCAGTTGTATTGAAATCAAAAGGTGCAACATCAGACCAAACAGTGCGTGTTGTCCTATCGTGGTCTATTTTTCCATCAGGGGTTCTTCGGAACCAATTTTCTGAACCAGGATATCTTGGATCCTTTCCGTTAACCACTGGGGAACAAAGAGAAAGATGATTCAGAACAAGGTCTGCTATTGGCCTCATACCGTGATCTTTAATTATTGCTGTGAATTCTTTTATATCAGTGAGATCACGTTCTATAATTATTTCCGGGGGAAACTCCCCACGATTTCTTTCCGGACTTTCATTGTTGCTAAATTTTTTATCAAGTACTCCTGGGGTTTTTATGGCGTAGTTGCTTCCTGATTGTCCTTGATCATTCGGTGCCTCACCTGTTGCCCAAAAAGGATTGATCCAGAAAGCGGTGAATCCCATATCTGCTGCTTGTTTTACATAGTGATGCCACTTAGACATAGAACCCACAAGATCAGGAAAAAGGTTATATATTCTAAGGTCTTCGGAGAAATACATTGGTTAAAAATACCTTAAAAAAGCCTATTTAATAATATTAGCATTCTTACTATCTGTTTAATAGTAATATTAGCATCAGCGTCCCCAGAGCAATGCGATACCAGCCAAACGGGGTGAAGCCGTGTTTGCTGATGAAGGCGATGACCGAGCGTACGACCAGCAATGCCGCCAGAAAGGCTGCGATGAACCCTGCGGCGATAATGGTGGTTGCTTCGCCATTCAGGGAGTCCATATTTTTATAGACGTCATAGACGGTGGCACCCAGCATGGTGGGAATCGCCAGGAAAAAGGAGAATTCCGTGGCGGCGCGGCGCTCGGCTCCCAGCAGCATCCCGCCGATGATGGTCGCCCCGGAGCGTGAAACACCGGGAACCATCGCCAATGCCTGGCAGAAGCCAATCTTCAGCGCCAGCTTCAGTGAAAAATCCTCTACGGTATGGATGCGGGGGGTACGTGGGCGGCGCTCCGCCCACAGGATAATAATACCGCCCACAATCAGCATTACACTCACCACCCACGGTGAAAACAATACGGATTTGATGAAACCATGCAGTAAGACGCCCAACACAGCGGCCGGCAGAAACGCTACCAGCAGGTTCAATACAAAACGTTGCGAGGAGGGGGCTTGCAGGCTGGTGGCCACCTGCCAGAGCTTTTCCTTGTAGGCCCAGCACACGGCGAGGATCGCTCCCAGCTGGATCACAATTTCAAAGACTTTGCCCTCCGGCCCCTGAAAGCCAAGCAGGTCAATCGCCAGGATCAAATGCCCCGTGGACGAAACGGGAATAAACTCGGTCAGTCCTTCCAAAATGCCGAGCAATATGGGGGGGAGGAGAGACATGGGTTCGTTGTTTTGCCCCTAAACAGTATAAATAGTGGTGCCTCTGGCCCGACTCGAACGGGCATGCCCCGAAGGACAACAGATTTTGAGTCTGTCGCGTCTACCAATTCCGCCACAGAGGCAATGAGTTAATAAAAATAATTAATCTAAAAGATTAACTTACGGCCAGTGCGTATGCACCTCGTCCGCGGCGCTTGTTATAACGGTTCTTGGTGCGGTTGGCAATGTGCTCGCGTAATAGAATTGCATTTCGGTGCTCTTGTTGTAGCATGGTGGGGTGGTTAACAGAGGAGGGAGCTATGGCAAAAATTTCCGTAAACAACCCCATCGTGGAGATTGACGGCGACGAGATGACACGCGTGATCTGGGCGTGGATCAAGGAAATGCTGATCCTGCCGCATGTGGCGGTGCCGTTGGAATATTATGATCTAAGCATTACGAACCGCGATGCTACGGACGACCAGGTGACGGTGCAGGTGGCTGAGGCCATTAAGAAGCACGGGGTGGGGGTAAAATGTGCCACCATCACGCCGGACGAAGGCCGGGTGAAGGAGTTTGGCCTCAAAAAGATGTGGAAATCGCCCAACGGGACGATCCGCAATATCCTTGGCGGTACGGTATTCCGCGAGCCGATTATCTGCCGTAACATCCCGCGGTTGGTGCCGGGCTGGGAAAAACCCATCGTGGTGGGGCGGCATGCCTTTGGCGATCAGTACCGCGCGACGGATTTTGTGGTGGACGGGCCGGGGACGCTGACCCTGACCTTCACGCCCAAAGACGGTGGGAAGAAGCAGGAATATACGGTGTATGAGTTCCCCGGCAGCGGGGTGGCGATGGGCATGTATAACCTGGACGATTCCATTCGTGATTTTGCCCGCGCCTGCCTGAATTATGCGCTGGATCGCGGCTACCCGGCCTATCTCTCCACGAAGAACACCATCCTGAAAGCCTATGACGGGCGGTTCAAGGATATTTTCCAGACGGTGTATGACGCGGAATATGCTGAGCAATTCGCCGCCGCCGGGCTGAGTTATGAGCACCGGCTGATTGATGACATGGTGGCGTTTGCGCTGAAATCCTCCGGCGGGATGGTCTGGGCGTGTAAGAATTACGATGGCGACGTGCAATCGGATATCGTGGCGCAGGGCTTTGGTTCGCTGGGGCTGATGACCTCCGTGCTGATGACGCCGGACGGTAAAACGGTGGAGACCGAAGCCGCACACGGCACCGTCACCCGGCATTTCCGGCAGTATCAGCAGGGCAAGGAGACCTCCACCAACCCGATCGCCTCGATTTTCGCCTGGTCGCGGGCGCTGGCCACCCGCGCCAGGTTTGACGGTAACGCGGCGCTGAAGGACTTCGCCGGGAAGCTGGAAAACGCCTGTATCGGCGCGGTGGAAGCCGGGTTGATGACGAAAGACCTGGCGCTGCTGGTAGGGCGGGAACAAAAATGGCTTACCACCCGCGAATTCCTGGCTAAAGTAGCGGAAAACCTAGAGAAATAGCTATTTTCCATTTTGTTAATGGAAAATTTACCCCCTGTATTGTATAATACAGTGTTTTTTCGAGTTATCCCCGCAGGGATCTAAATCGTATCACTGTACGAGCCCTGTGGGGTTCTCTCGTACAGTGAATAATCTTATTCACTAAATTTATAAAGGAGGTCACCATGCCTCACGATGTTCTTCCGCAGTTGCCGTCTGATATTGTCTGGGTCAATGGGAATTTTGTTCAGCGTAGTATGCTGAACGGAAACCCAAGTCCCCGCGCGATTCATTACCAGAATTCCGTCTTTGACGGGATGCTGGCGCGAAAAAACGGAGGCGAGTGGGATATTTTTGCAGTTCGGAAGTACCTCACCCGCCTAGTCACTTCGGCGCAAAGAGCTGGGATTGTCCGGACGCCGGAAGTACCCAATGCTCCAGAGCTGATGTACACCGTTCCGAAACTCAAGGAAGTGTGTTACGAATTGCTCAGGCTGAACCCGAACAACCCCTATATCCGGCCGTGGATATCGCTGGATTCGGGATTTTTAGGCGTCAGTATGCCTTCGGACGGAAGCGCGTTCGTGATGGTTGAGGCGTTGAGTCTGGGTGAGTATTACCCCAACGAAACGCTTTCAGTCTATATCACGGAGAAGCACCGGAGACCGAGTGACGCGTTGTCGTATATCGATGCAAAAGGTGCAGGAAGCACCTACAACATCGGCTTGCGGGTTTTGGCAGAGGCCGAGTCGCACGGATGTGACGATGCCTTGCTATGCTACCGGGTGGACGGTGAATTGTATATTGCAGAACACTCTTCGACCAGTAACATATTTTTCGCTGGTGGAAGGGTGGTAGTGCCTAAAAGAACGGGAACGTTCTTATATGGCATTAATATCCAATTGGCAATTCATCTGGCCAAGCAATGCAATATGCCGCTCGACATCCGGCCGATACGCTTGAGTGAGTTGTATGATAAACGCCTTGATGCAGCTCTGGCCATCGGTACCGCCGGCGGATGGAAACCCATCGCGACGTATAAAACACCGTTGGGAAGGGAAATTCCGATGGATGTAAACAATGCGATGATGAAAGCGTTGATAGGAAAGCGGAATGAAGTAATCCAGATCAAGGGTTATGATTTCCCGTACACTCCTTGATGCGTATGTTTTTCCTTCCTCCCTGCTTCGGCGGGGAGGAATTTTTTTTGCGTGTGGCGCTGCGGGCAAACCCTAATCCCTGAAATTAATGAATTGCAGGGGGAGGTCGAGGGATTTTTCCTCGCGCAGGATCTGGATCGCCTTCTGCAGATCATCGCGCTTATTGCCGGTGATGCGGACTTCCTCGCCCCGGATGGCGGCCTGTACTTTCATTTTTGATTCTTTGATAATCTTGGCGATTTTCTTGGCGACATCGCTTTCCAGCCCGTCCCGCACGGTGATTTCCTGCCGCAGCATGTTGCCCCCGGCCTTTTCCTCCTTGCCGAAGATCAGGCAGCGCGGGTCCAGCTTGCGGCGGGTGATATGCACTTTCAGCATATCCTGCACCGCGCCCAGCTTGTAATCATCGTCGGCGAGCAGGGTGAGCGTCTTCTCGTTGCGCTCCAGCGTGGTTTTGCTACCCTTGAAATCGTAACGCTGGCCCACTTCGCGCATCACGCCCTGTACGGCATTTTCCACTTCCTGTAAATCAGTCTGACAGACCACATCAAAACTTGGCATAGACTTTCCCCCTTATATAAGTATTTACCGGCGTTGGCGGCTTGGAATCAGGCGTGGATTCTCGAATTTAAACGTCGCTTCGTCAAGGGGAATATTAACCTGCGGGTGCAGCAGGTTGATGGAGATGAAAGATACTCGCCGCCTGCCGTGGTACGGCAGCGGTTCCGGCATAGACGGTTTCCAGCGTGAAATCCAGTGTCAACGCGGTGATGAAATCGTCCGATTATTACTTTTTATCGGCCAATGCCAGCAGACTCGTTCTGCTTGTCGGATTTGGTGACGTGCGTGACCAGCATCGTCCCCAGCGTAATCTCCGGCTAAGCAGCTTGGAGTTGGCCAACGAGTTGAATCGCCATAGCTGATCTGGTCCAGTTCGTAATCGTAGTAGATCACGTCCTTGCCGGTAACGAGCACCAGGATATGCGTCGGCTCCAGATACTCCCAGCGGGCATTACCGGGACGGCTCATGGTCAGCGTACCCTGGCTGACCATTCCCTGACCCGGGTCGGTCTGCATGAAGCGGGTCTGCAGTGTTTTCATCTGGTTGAGCCAGGCTTCCGCTTTCAGGATATCCGCCGCATAGGGGTTCCCGGCAAAGCGTTCTTCGGCGTGCACGGGCAGCGCCAGCATAAGGCACAGAATAATAGGGACTATTTTATGCATCCTGCCTCACCAGTACTTCGCGTTTACCCACATGATTGGCCTCGCTAATGACGCCATCCCGTTCCATCTGGTCGATGATATTGGCGGCGCGGTTATAGCCGATTTTCAGCTGGCGCTGAATGAAGCTGGTGGAGGCTTTGCCTTCGCGCTGTACAATATCCACGGCTTTATCATACAGCTCATCGCGCTCTTCATCTTCGCCGTCTTCGTCGTAGCCTTCCTCATCGTCTTCGGAAATGGTGACGTCTTCCACATATTCGGGTTCACCCTGTTCCTTGAGGAATTCCACCACTTCTTCCACTTCCTTATCGTCCACAAACGGGCCATGCACACGGGTGATACGGCTACCACCGGACATATAAAGCATATCGCCCATGCCCAGCAGTTGCTCCGCGCCCTGTTCGCCCAGGATGGTACGGCTATCAATGCGCGACGTCACCTGGAAGCTGATACGGGTGGGCAGGTTGGCCTTAATCACACCGGTAATCACATCCACCGACGGGCGCTGTGTGGCCATGATGATATGAATCCCTGCCGCGCGGGCCATTTGCGCCAGGCGCTGAATGGAGGATTCGATCTCCTTCCCGGCGACCAGCATCAGATCGGCCATTTCATCCACGATTACCACGATGAAGGGGAGGGGGGTCATCTCCAGCGGCACACGCTCCATGACGGGCTTGCCGGTATCCGGGTCAAACCCGGTTTGCACGGTGCGGAAGAGTTCTTCTTCGGCTTCAGCGGCTTCGGCGATGCGTTTATTATATCCCGCGATATTGCGCACACTGAGATTGGCCATCAGGCGATAGCGGTTTTCCATCTCCTTCACCGTCCATTTCAGCGCGACCACGGCCTTTTTCGGATCGGTCACCACCGGGGAGAGAAGATGGGGAATATCGTCGTAGATGGAAAGCTCCAGCATTTTGGGGTCGATCATGATGAAGCGGCATTCTTCCGGCGTATAGCGGTAAAGCAGCGAGAGGATCATCGCGTTGACCCCCACGGATTTCCCGGAGCCGGTGGTCCCCGCGATCAGCAGGTGCGGCATCTTGGCAAGGTCGACGATGACCGGTTCCCCGCCAATGGATTTCCCCAGCGTAACGGAAAGAGCAGCGGTACTTTCGGTATATTCCTCGCTTTCCAGTAGTTCGCGTAAATAGACCGTTTCACGGCTGGCATTGGGTAGTTCAACCCCGATGGCGTTCTGGCCGGGGATCACCGCAATCCGCGCGGAGATAGCACTCATGGAGCGGGCAATATCATCGGCCAGCCCAATCACACGGGAGGACTTGGTGCCGGGGCTGGGTTCCAGCTCGTAGAGGGTTACCACCGGGCCGGGGTGGACGCGGCGGATTGTACCGTTGATGCCAAAATCCTCCAGCACGCCTTCCAGCAACTGGGCGTTTTGTTTCAGGGCGCTCTGGCTGAGTTTTCCGGCTTTGTCTTTGGGGGGCGGCTTTAATAAATCCAGTGAGGGGAGCTGGAAGTCACTATCGGAATCCAGATCAAACGAAGCTTGCTCGGCTTTTTTGCGTTTGCTCAATGTTGGTCGTTTACGGCTGGAGACAATCGTGGCGGAGGGCTTCTTTTTTGATGTTTTGCGACCGAAGAAGCCACGACGTTCCTCTATCTCTTCTTCTTCGTCTTCATCCTCTTCTTCCTCACCTACTTCTTCCTCATCGTCCTCTTCTTCCTCACCCTCGTCCTCCTCATCTTCTTCGTATTCCTCTTCTTCCTCACATTCGTCTTCTTCCTCGCATTCTTCGTCCTCATCATGCTCACGACGGATACGGAAGGGTGTAGCAATCAGGCGGGCGGTGAACACAATGCCACGCCAGGTTGCCTGTGCGGTTGCCCGTATGGCGGTAGCCAACTTTTCCAACATGACTTTCCATTGCCCGGAACTGATATTCCAGCTGTAGGCCGCAAAAAACAGGCCAAAGAACGTGAAGGTGAAGGCAAAGACGTAAAACCCGATCAGTGGTGCAATGCGGCTGTTGATATAGATTCCCATCACCCCGCCGAAACTATCCGAGGGCCAGGTTTCCGAAGGTTCCAGCCCGTCCAGTAATGTTAATGCACCGGTCAGCAGTGGGATGGAAAGCCCCAGCAGTAGGGCACGTAGCCAGAAGCGCGGGATTGGTTCTTTGCGGATCAGGCTGATGCCCCAGCTCAGCGGCGCAATGACGAACATCAGCGCGGCGACTCCCACAGCTTCCAGAAGGGGATGCGCAAACCATGCTCCGGCCCTGCCGCCAAAATTGTGAATCGTTTTTATATCGGTAATATGGTTAAATGAGGGATCGCGTGCGTCATAGGAAACCAGCGAGAGTGCCACAAACACTCCCGTCAGTAACAGGAATACACCCAGTACATCAAATAACCGCTTCTGAAAAAAAGACATGTGCTAAATTATTATGATTCCAAAACCCCTTCACTGTCGCCCAAGATAACATCAACCGCCAAAAATGCACAGTTTTTTTGCAATCCGCTTGCCTCCTCAGGTGCATTTCGTTACCTTACGGCGGGAGGCTGGCAACGGGCAGTTCGCCCGCCAACCCGGTCAGGTCCGAGAGGAAGCAGCCGTAACGGGTAGCGCTGGGTCGTTGTTCAGTCTCCTATTCCTAAGTGTGCAAGAAGGGAAATCATTCGTATGGCGCGTCAGAAAGAGGAGGGCTACATTGTCTTAGCCCGCAAATACCGTCCGAAAACCTTTGAGGATGTCATCGGGCAGGAGGCAATGGTGCGTACCCTGCGCAATGCCATTCATGGTAAGCGTCTGCCACAGGCTTTTATCCTCACCGGCATCCGGGGAACCGGGAAGACCTCAACCGCACGCATTATCGCCCGGGCGCTGAATTGTATTGGGGAAGACGGGCAGGGAAAAGAGCCGGTCATTGCCCCGTGCGGCGTGTGTGAGCACTGCAAGGCCATTAGTGAAGACCGGCACGTGGACGTGCTGGAGATGGATGCTGCCAGCAAAACCGGGGTTAATGACATCCGGGAAATTATTGAGAACGCGCACTACCTGCCATCGTCTGCGCGCTATAAAGTCTATATCATCGACGAAGTGCATATGCTCTCCAAGAGCGCGTTTAACGCGCTGCTGAAAACGCTGGAAGAGCCGCCGCCCCACGTGGTGTTCCTGTTTGCGACTACGGAAATCCGTAAAATTCCGGTGACGATTCTTTCCCGTTGTATGCGGTTTGATCTGGCGCGGGTGGAAAAGGAAACGCTGGCCGCGCACCTGAAAGGCATTGCCGAGAAAGAAGGCATCGAAGCTGAAGATGCCGCGCTGGCCATGATTGCCAACGCCGCTGAAGGGTCAGTCCGGGATGCACTTTCCCTACTGGATCAGGCGATTGCTCACGCGTCCGGCGGCACGGTGCAGGCCGAGCAGGTACAGCATATGCTGGGGCTGGTGGGGAAAGAGCGTTTGCTGGCGCTGTTTGAAGAAGTGGTCAGCGGGCATATCGCCGAGGGAATCGGGGTATTTCGAGACCTCTACCGTGCAGGTGGTAGCCCAGCGCAGATTATTCAGGATCTGGCTGAAATTACCCACTTCCTGACGCAGTTTAAAATTTTACCCGAGCTGGAAAAGGCCGAGCACATCCCGGAATATGAGCGTGGGAAGGGCAAAGAATTGGCCACCAAGCTTTCATTGGCGCATCTGGCGCGGATGTGGCAGGTGCTACTCAAAGGCGTGGGGGAAACACAAACCGCGCCTAATCCATCCATGGCAGCGGAGATGGTATTGGTGCGGCTGGCGTGCCTGGCTGACTTGCCGCCGCCGGGTGACCTAATTAAGCAATGGAAAAAGGAGAAGGGGAGCGTTTCCGCAGTCCCAGTGTCGGCCAGTGCCCCGGCTCCGGCCCCACGTGCCCCGGCGCATGCCTCTGCACGGCAGCCAATCCCGGGAAGTACCCCGCTGCCGCAGCAATTTGAGAGGCTGGTGGATTTATTTGATGTCTACGGCGAGCCGTTCCTCCATAACTGGTTGCAGGAAGTGCAGGTAACGGCGTATGACGTAAATGCCCGTCGGCTGGCGTTCCGTATGACGCAAGGGTGTCCGGCCGATTTGCCCAATCAGGTGAGCGAACGGTTGCGCGCGTGGACCGGGCAGGCCTGGGCGGTGGTGGTCAGTAACGAAGGAGAAGATCGCCAAACCCTGCGTGAACAGCGGCAGGATGCCTACGAAAAGGAAAAGCAAACGCTGGCGGAGCAGGATCCGGATGTAAAGGCGATCCTGGAAGCATTCCCCGGTGCGGAGATTGTAGCGATTCATAAACCGCAGGCAGAGGTGATTGATATTGCCGACCATATTACGGAAGTAAATTCAGCAAAGAATTAAATAAATCAAAAGGTAATATTATGAATATAAACAAATTGATGAAACAAGCCCAGGAAATGCAGAAGAAAATGCAGGAAATGCAGGAAAAGATGGGCGAGCTGGAAGTGGTTGGGGCTGCCGGGGGTGGCATGGTGCAGGTGACGCTTTCTGGCAAAGGAGAAGCGCGCAAAGTACAGATTGATCCGAAGGCGATTGACCCGGAAGATACTGAAATGCTGGAAGACCTCCTGGTGGCGGCTATTAATGATGCGCGCCGCAAGGTGGAAGAAACCACCAACGCCGAAATGGCGAATATGACCAGCGGGTTGCCGATTCCACCGGGTATGAAACTTCCGTTCTAGGTAGATAATAAGCGCCATGGCCGGAGATACCCATATTGATCGCCTGATTGGGCTGTTTTCACGTTTGCCGGGGCTGGGGCCACGTTCGGCGCGGCGCGCGGTGCTGCATCTGCTGAAGCAGCGGGAAAGCATGATGCTACCGCTGGCCACGGCGATTCAGGCCGCCGCTGAAAATGTAAAAACCTGTGAAATCTGCGGGAATCTGGATACGGTATCACCCTGCGCGATCTGTACGGATACGCGGCGTGACCCGGCGCAAATCTGCGTGGTGGAGGAAGTGGGCGATTTATGGGCGATGGAGCGCAGCCGTAATTTTCGCGGGCGGTACCATGTGCTGGGTGGTGTGCTCTCTGCGCTGGATGGGCGCGGGCCGGAAGCACTGGGGATTGAAAAACTGGTCAATCGTGCCCGTGATGAGGCAGTAATGGAAGTGATTCTGGCGACGAACGCTACGGTAGAAGGGCAAACGACCGCGCATTATATCAGTGAGCGGCTGAAAGATGCCGGGGTTAAAACCTCCCGGCTGGCACATGGCATTCCGCTGGGTGGTGAGTTGGACTATCTGGACGATGGCACCCTCGGCGCGGCGCTGGCCTCGCGGCAGTATTATTAGCACCGGGGTCGTGAAATCGTGAGGGCGTGAAGTCGTGATTGCCGTTTTCTTCTGTCACCCCGTCTTTATGACGGGGTCTGGTTTTCCGGATGCCGTCATAAAGACGGCATGACAATTAAAAAAAGCTAAGCAACCAGTGTGCCGTTGACCCATTCCTGCAGCGCGGATTTGGGCAGGGCACCCACTTTCGTAGCGGCAGGCTTGCCATCCTTGAACACGATCAGGGTGGGGATGCCGCGCACGCCATATTGCGTGGGGGTTTCCGGGTTATGGTCGATATTGACCTTTACCACTTTTAGTTTGCCGTCGAACTCCTTGGATAGCTCATCAATCAGCGGGGAGAGCTGACGGCATGGGCCGCACCATTCCGCCCAGAAATCGACCAATACCGGAGTATCGGATTCCAGTACATCTTGTTTGAAATTTGCATCGGTTGTTTCCTGTGCCATGATACGCTCCTTTGAACTGTCTTATCCTATTGTACATAGGAAGCCCGGCGGGGCAAGTCAAGAGGCGAGGGCAATATCATCGGTTTCCACCCAGCTAAGCTGCTGGCTGGCTGTCCAGAAAAGCGCAGTGGTGATAGGCCTTCCGGGTAATACCTGCGCCACCAGTGCGCGGTATACCGCCAGCTGCCGGCGGTAACCGGAGAGGTCTTCCGGAGGGTGCTGGTCGGTTTTGAAATCAATAATGGTGATGCCAGCCGGGGTCACCGAGAGGAGATCAATCTGCTGCCCCTGCAGGTAATGTCCGTTGATCATACCTGTTAATGCTACCTCACTGCGTGTTTCCGCGTGCAGGAAGGGCTGTAGCGCCGGGGCGAGGAGTGTATCCAGCACTTCCCGGATGATGGCATCCCGTTGCTTGCCGTTCCATATATCGGCCAGCAGTTTTTCTGCTGCCTGTTGGCGCCGTTCCTGTGGCAGAGGGCGCAACAGATGGAGAAGCTGGTGAATCATATTGCCCCGGCGGAGTGTCTGTTTCTGTACCTCTCCCGCGGGCCGATCAATATGCTGGCTGGCTGTGATGCTGTGTATCTTCTGGATAGATTCCTGTGGGGCCGGCTGATGGAAATAGGCAGGCAGCAGGGGGGTGGGGGGCGGTGCCTCCGGATGCTGGGCTGTACTGGCTTCTGCGGCATGATAGGCGTTTCCTTCCAGCCGTAACACCGGCATTTTCATATTATCATAGAGCGTGACCTCCTGCTCCTGTGCCAGCGTGTGCATAGCCTGATGCAGTAGCGCATACCAGGTGACCTGTGTGCCTTTCTCGGAAGGTTCTTTGCTGCTGCAAATATAAAGCTCATCTTCTGCCCGCGTGATGGCAACATAAAGTAATCGGAGGTATTCACGGTACTGGGTGTGTTCCTGTTGCTGCTTCACGCGGAGGTACGCTTCCGGTGTGGGGCAGGATTTCTCGGCGCTCTGCCACCACAGGAAGGAGGGAGCTGCCGGTTCATCCGGCCAGATCAGCGCATCCTTGCTGCCGTTCCCCTTGGCATTGCGGTGGATGTCCGGCAGGAACACAATCGGTGCCTGCAGGCCTTTTGCGCCATGTACCGTCATGATGCGGATTTTATCGCCGGCTTCTTCGGCATCACGCTTGATTACGGTATCCCCCTGACGCACCCAGTGCAGAAACCCCTGAAGACTGGCGGGGTGCTGCTGCTCGTAGCGCAAGGCAGTATCCAGCAGGGCATCCAGCGGGTCATTGACTTCCTGGCCCAGCCGGGCGATGGCACGTTCTCTGCCGCCATCCTGTTCCAGTACGGTCATAAACAGATCAAACGGGCGGATGAAATCCACTTTGTTCAGCAGGGTATTCAGCCAGTCGGTGATGGTCTGATATTCCGGGTGATTGGCGCTGTGTTGCCGCAATGATTCCCATAACGTGCCATCCCGGCCATAGGAAAGGGTAAAAAGGTCTTCCTCCGTCAGTCCGGCCAGTGGGGATTTTAATACGCAGGCAAGGCTGTAATCATCTTCCGGCAATAACAGGAACTCTACGAGCGCCAGCATGTCCTCCACAGCAATATGCCCCAGCATATCCAGCCGGTCTGCCCCCGCAACAGGAAGACCAGCAAGCATCAGTTCGCGCAAATAGAGATGCATCTGGTCACTGGCGCGGTCTTTCAGCAGGATCAGGATATCCCCTGGCCGAACCGGACGTCCCTGCGCCGGAAGGGTGCGCTGACAGTCCATCCAGTGCTTAATCGTCCGGGCGATCTGGGTCGCCTGTTTATTACGGGAATTTTCCTTTGTCTGGTAGGTGTCGGGGATTTTCCAGCCTTCCTGTTTCTCTTTACGTGCCGGAGGTTCGGGTGTTTCCAGCCATAACTCCACCCGGCCGGGGGCGTCAATGCGGTGTGGGTCATGCCATAGCGGCTCTTCCGCAGAGCTGATCGCCTGCCGGTATTGTGGGTCTTTGAAAACCTCATCAGCCAGCGCGAGGATTTCCGGTGTGGAACGGAAGGAGCGATCCAGCGTGACATCATACCAGTGCTGTCCTGCCGCCTGTACCTGTTGCCGAAAGTAATCCTGCATGATGCTAAAACGCTCTACGTCGGCCCCCCGGAAGCCATAGATTGATTGCTTTTCATCGCCCACCGCGAAGAAGGTGGGGGTGATGGTTTCCTCACGCTGCCCGATGCCGCTAAAGAAATCCTCGGCCAGCGCCTGGATAATCATCCACTGGTCAGGGCTGGTATCCTGCGCTTCATCCACCAGGATGTGATGAATCCCTTCATCCAGCTTATACATGACCCATGCGCTGATACCCGGTGTTTGCAGCAGGCGGACACTGTGGTGAATCAGATCATCAAAATCTAGCAAGCCCTGTTCGGCTTTTAGGGTGCGGATCATGGCAACTGTTTCCCCCGCCAGGCAAAGCAGTGCCGCGCTACGTTCTGCAAGCTGCAGGGTTGCCCGTGCATCCAGGTAGCGTAGGCAACGTGCGGCTTCGGCGGCGAGATACTGTGCTGTTTTCGGATACGCTTTTTGAAATTTCTCTGCCAGCCGGAAGGCGCGTGCGGTTCCTTTCTCCGTGAGGAAAGTGTGTAGATAGGTGTTGAGTGTTGCGATACGTTGCGGGGTATCGGAGGCGAGCCAATCAAGGATCATCTGGCCAAATTCCTGATTGGTGTTGGAGCTATTCTCAAGGGATTTAGCGGTTTCTTTCAGTATTGTACTGTCAAACGCACTGTCCTGGCAGAAATCAGCCTGAAGTTGCTCGATGGTGCATTCCGATGAAATCTGGAGGTATTCCTGCAGGTTATGGCTGATCTGCACTACGGCTTGCCGGATGGCTTCCGGGCTGGTTTCATCCTCCATGAAAAGTTGCCGCAGGCGGACATTATCCGAAACCAGCGTGTTTAGCGTTTCCCGCAATGTAAACTCCGAGGTGTGCAGGATTAGCGTACGAATGGCCTGTTGCAACGCGGGATTTTCCTGTTGGGCGGAGGCACTGAAGACGCGCTGGATAGCTTCCTGCTTCAGGGCGTAGTGTGCCTGATCCTCCATCAGCTGGAAATGTGGAGGTAGCCCTGCTTCCAGCGGGAAGCGCTTCAGCAGGGATTCACAGAAGGCGTGAATGGTTTGAATGCGCAGTTCCGTCGGGTGATCGACAATATATGCAAAGAGCCTACGGATGGCCGGGGTGCTGATGACAGCTTCCGGCTTCCCGGTGAGCTGATGGATGGTGTGCACCAGCGTTGCATCGGGCTGGGTGGCCCATTCACCCAGCTTGTGCAGGATACGCATCCGCATATTGGCGGCGGCGGCTTTGGTAAAGGTGAGGCATAGGATATGCGAAGGGCGGTTGCCTTCCAGCAGAAGGCGCAGGACGCGGTCTACCAGGACGGTGGTTTTGCCGGTGCCCGCATTCGCACTGACCCAGGCCGAGGCATTGGGATCGGCGGCGTGTTTCTGTTTCGGTGTCTGGGTGCCCACCGGAGGAGAGTATCAGGGCTTGCGGTAGCGCGCAAGATAGGTGGGAACAATCTGTTCAATGCCGCGCGGTGTAATGCCAAGTGTTTGCAGGGAGTTTTCACTGCTGACGACATTATCTATATGCAGTAGCTTCACCTGATCCCGCGTGAGGAGCGGTTTGGGGAACCATTCCAGGATGCTGGCTTCCAGGCTGGCCAGCGGGAAGGGGATATTCACCAGACAGCAGGAGCGGCTGGTTTGCTGCAGGATATATTCCAGTAATTCACGGAAGGTATAGATGTGTAGGCCGCCCAGCTCGTAGGTTTGCCCGATGGTAGCAGGTTTAGTCAGGCAGCGGCGGACCGCTTCCGCCACATCCCCCGCATAGACCGGCTGGAAGCGGGTTTTCCCACCGCCAATGAGCGGTAAAGCTGGTAAGAACCGGGCCATATTGGCAAAACGGTTGAAAAAATCGTCCTCCGGGCCAAAAACAATGCTGGGACGCAGGATGGTGACATCGGGGAAGGCGGCCTGTACGGCTTTTTCGCCGTTTCGCTTGGAGCGTGCATAATGGGAGCCAGAGGGCTGATCCACCCCCAGCGCGGAAATATGGATCAGGCGCTCGACACCGGATTCCCGCGCCAATTTGGCGATGCGTTCGGCACCCTGTGCATGAATCGCGGCGAAGCTCTGGCGGCGGCGTTCAAACAATACGCCCACCAGGTTGACCACCGCCCAGGAACCCGCAATGGCTGCCTGCACCTCGGCATTCTTGCGGATATCACCCTTGAGCAGGGTAATCTGGCCCACCGCGCCGGATACTTTTACTTCCGCGGCTCTGGATGGATAGCGGGAGACAATCTGGATAGCATACCCCTCTGCTGCCAGTGCCTTGGCGACATAGCGCCCCAGAAACCCCGAACCTCCAAAAATGGTAATTATTTTCTGCCGCATGGAATCCGTTATTGCTTTTTCGTTCCAGTCTATATATATCAATTTCCACTGTTTGCAAAGGGTAGCGGGGAAATCTTCCGAATGCCCGGTATCTCTCAGTGCCCAGGTGGCGGAACTGGTAGACGCGCTAGTTTCAGGTACTAGTGGGAGCAATCCCTTGGAAGTTCGAGTCTTCTCCTGGGCACCATTGACCGTAGTAGTAAAGCACAGCCAAGTGTTATGAAGTTAGGACGGTTCCGCCTAGCGAGGCCCATTGGGCGAAGATGGACAAAAAATTTCTTTTATGTTGTTCTAAAGAGATCATGTTATATAAAAAATATTATGAATATACCAATAGACGAATGGAGTGGATCAAAGGCAACGAAAGAATTGCATGATACTATAAAAAAATTTAGTGAGGAAACATCAAAACAGACTAATTCTCTTATAAATTTGACAATTACTATCGTTGTACTGACTGTAATAATGACGGTAGGTCTCATTATTCAGATTTATCTTGCTTGGTAAAAGTTTATATTGGTAGAAGATTTTAAAAATCAATAGCATAGCCTCCGCGCAGGTTCTGAAGCTGTTCACCAGAGGGCATCATTCCCACTATTTAATGGAAAACTAACTTCTTAGTTAAGAGGTGATTCTCTTCCCTATGAACGACCGCGCATCCGCCTCCGTTTGCGGGCCAGCATGTTCAATACCTCCACGGTGAGGGAATAGGCCATGGCGAAGTAGATATAGCCCTTCGGCACATGGAAGCCCATCCCCTCGGCCACCAGGAAGACGCCAATCATCATGATGAACGATAACGCTAACATCTTCAGTGTGGGAAAACGGGTAATAAAATCAGCAATGTAGCCAGAAGCGGCAATCATCACGATCATGGCGATCGTCATAGCGCCAACAATAACGGGGATGTTTTCCGTCAGTCCCACGGCAGTCATGACGGAATCCAGCGAGAAAATCATATCCACCACAACGATTTGCAGGATCGTTGCCAGGAAGCCGCCGGTATAGCTGGCATAGGCTTCTTTTTCTTCGCCGGTGACCTCTTCATGGATACTGGAGGTGCCTTTGCCGATGAGGAACAGCCCACCGGCCAGCATCAACAGGCTTTTGGCGGAGAAGCTGATTTCCCACAGGGTGAAGAGCGGTTCCTTCAGGCTGATAATCCATGCCACACCTAACAACATGAGGATACGCATTAGCAGCGCCAGTGTCAGGCCAATAACACGGGCTTTCTGTTGTAGTTTTGCGGGCAGGTGCCCCACCAGCAGGGCAATAAACACCACATTATCAATGCCGAGAACAATCTCCAGCAAAGTCAGGGACAGGAAGCTTACCCAGAGGTGATAGTCGGTGAGGAATTCCATGGGTGATTAGGACTCTTCAGGGTTACTTTCTTCTCCCGTCTTTGATTCTGAGTCTGCCGGGGGTACGGCTTCCTCAGGAAGCGTGGTATCGGCAGCCTCTTCAAATCCCTCGGTTTCAATGACCAGGCGTACCTTTTCACCAATCATTGGCACGTAATTAATCATCCCGAAGTGGGAACGGTTGATCTCTGTGTTTGCGGAAAAGCCGGCGACACGCTTGTTATTAATGGGGTGAACGCCGGATTTGTTAAACGTCACATGCAGGGTGACGGGTTGTGTCTGATCCAGCATGGTCACCCAGCCGATGACATCTGCCGTGTTCCTGCCCGTACGCACGACCTTGGTGCTTTTAAACAGGATTTCCGGGAATTTTTCCGTATGGAACCACTTGTCATTCTGCAATTCCACATCCAGTTCCGGGCTGGGAGTGCGGATACCGGCCGGACGTAGCTTCACCTCAACCAGGCTGTTTTCAGGGGTTTCCTCATCGAAAATGAAAAAACCGTCATAGTCCGTGAAACGCCCCACCGTATCCGAAAACCCCAGATGGTTCACGAAGAACAATATGGCGGTGTGTGCTTTATCAAAGATGTAGCGCTTGGGCTCGGCATTTCCGGTAGCGGGGAAGCATAGCAACAGAGTCAGAGTAGAAAGTGTCAGCAGGCGAAGCATAGTCATAAAATTACCCCCATGGTCTGGCATGTTGTGATGGCGAAACCTGTATTCCCAGACCGCCCTGCATATCGCCAGCCAGTGTTTCTAGCGCGCGAATGCGGTTTTCAGTATTGGGATGTGTGGCAAAGAGATTATCCATTTTCCGCATATGTAGCGGGTTGATGATAAATAGATGGGCGGTGGCTGGGTTTTGTTCGGCCTCGATATTATCGGTGCGCGCGGCGCCCCCAGCGATTTTACGCAAAGCTGAGGCCAATGCCAGCGGGTCGCCGGATATTTCAGCTCCGGCGCGATCAGCAGCGTATTCACGGGTACGGGAGATACCCATTTGCACTAACATGGCGGCTATCGGAGCCAGAATCATCATCGCGATCAGCAGGATGGGGTTGCGGTCACGCCCACGGCCCATAAACATGCCAAAATTGGCCAATGTGCTAATGGCGCCGGCAATGGTGGCGGTAATGGTCATGGTGAGTGTATCGCGATTACGGATATGGCCCATTTCATGAGCGATTACACCGGCCAGCTCGTCCTCATTCAGTATTTGCATCAGCCCGGTGGTCATGGCAACGGCTCCATGCTGTGGGTTGCGCCCGGTGGCAAAGGCATTGGGCTGTGGCGTATCAATAATATACGCTTTGGGGGTAGGGATGCCAGCATTGTGCGCCAGTCGTCCAATTATAGCGTGCAGCTGCGGGTGTTCCTCTGGCGCGATGGGCTGGGCGCGGTATTGACGCAGTACGATTTTATCGGAGTTCCAATAGGCAAGTAGGTTCATGACTAGAGCAAAAGCCAGTGCAATCAGCATACCGCTCTGACCACCAATCGCCAGCCCAACCACGCCAAAAAGCGCAGTCAGTGCAGCAAGCAATAACCCAGTCCGAAGCAACCCCATGCCAGCATCATACACTATATGGGAGCGGACTCAACTGGAACTGGTGTATAAAAAGCAGGCTAGGACACGTCCAGCCAGGTGACGTTTTCCATCTGGCCGCGCCACCAGGTAAACTGCCGTTTGGCATAACGGCGTGTGTTCATTTGTGCCTGGGCGATGGCGTATTCCAACGTCATCGTGCCTTGCAGGTGGGCCAGTAGCTCCGGCAGTCCATGGGCTTTCATTGCGGGTAGATCGGGAGAAAGGTGCATCTTGCGAACGGTCTTCGCTTCTTCCAGCGCGCCATGATGGAACATCGTTTCAAACCGCTGGTTGATGCGCGCGTAAAGTGTTTCCCGTTCGGGCGCGAGGAAGAAGAGGCGGTAGCGCTCCGCCGGAAAGGGAGGTGGCGCGGTGTGGTGTTGCCATTCAATTAGTGGTATACCGGTTGCCTCCAGCACTTCCCATGCCCGGAGCACGCGGCGGGGGTTAGTGATCTCAATCGCGGCGGCGGTTGCCGGGTCGCGCTGGCGTAAATCCTCTACCAAGGCTTCCAGACCCTGTGTTTCCAACATGGTACGGGCGGTGTTCCTAACCTCATCTGATACATGAGGTATCTCAGATAATCCATTTATTAAATTATAGAAATAGAGTCCTGTTCCGCCAACAAGGATCGGGGTTTTGCCGCGCTCCAGCGCGTGGGTGATGGCCTCGGTTGCCAGGGGGAGCCATTTCCCCACGGAGAAATCCTCCGCCACCGAGCGGATGCCAAAGAGCTGATGCGGAGCGGTTGCCTGTTCTTCCGGGGTGGGCTGTGCCGTGAGAATGGGTATTTCACGGTAAACTTGCATGCTATCCGCATTAATGATAACAGAATCCAGCCCTTCCGCGAGCCGGAGCGCCAAGGCAGTCTTACCGCTGGCAGTGGGGCCGGAAAGACCAATAATATGACCGCGCAGGCGGTCTGGATGTAACTCAGGGTGTATATGCAACATCAGCAAAAACCTTTTGTGGCCACTATATTAGCCAATCCGGAGGTGCAAAATCTAGTACAAACCGATGTGGATAGCGTGGTGGATGCATTGCAGGCCAGTGGCGGCATTGTGGAGGATGTACACTGGCTGGCGGAGGGAGTCGCCTGCGATGTGTATTACGCCGTGCTGCCAATGGAGGAAGCGCAGCGTACCTTACTGCATCTGCTGGCAGAGCAGCCCTTTGACTGGTGTGTGCAGGTGAACCGGTCGCGCCGCCGCAAGATGCTGATCTGTGATATGGATTCCACGGTCATCCAGCAGGAATGTATTGATGAGCTGGCGAATTTTGCCGGTTTGAAGGCGAAAGTGGCGGTCATCACTGAAAAAGCGATGAACGGGGAACTGGATTTCCCCTCTGCGCTGCGGGAACGGGTGGCGCTACTGAAGGATATGCCGGAATCGGTGCTTGAGACCTGCTTTAATGAGCGCATTACCCTCACGCCTGGTGCGTGCACGCTGGTGCAGACCATGCGGGAAAACGGGGCGCTGACCGTGCTGGTTTCCGGCGGTTTTACCTTCTTTACGCAGCGCGTAAAAGAAAAAGCAGGCTTCATGATGGAAGAAGCCAATATTCTGGAAATTCAGAATGGGGCGCTGACCGGGAAGGTCGTGGAGCCAATCCTGGATAAACACGCCAAGCTCAATTGCCTGAATGTGTTGATGGAAGAAAATAACCTTAATCCTCATCATGTTATCGCGGTAGGAGATGGCGCAAATGACCTGCCCATGCTGCTTCGCGCCGGTCTGGGTGTGGCCTTTCATGCCCACCCGATTGTACGTGAGCAAGTGCCAATGCGGATTGATACTTGTGATTTATCTGCTTTGCTCTATGTTCAGGGGTACTCGTCTAGTGAGATAAAGGACACGTAGGCCATGCTGTATCTGGTACGCAAGATCGGCGAATCTATCATCATCAATGATAACATTGAAGTGAAGGTCATGGAGGTGCGCGGGCGCTCCGTGAAGCTGGGATTTACATTCCCGCCGGAAGCCTCGGTGCTGCGCAAGGAGATTCACGACCGCATTGTGCGGGAGAATATTGCTGCTTCGAAATCAGATGCGGATATCACGGAAGATTTAAGCAAGGTGCTTTCCGGTATTGATGTAAAAACATCGGCCAACAAGTCACGTAATACACTGCGTACAAAAAAGCCGACGGCATCACCCACAGAATCTACAGAATGAGCCATAGGATTGCCATTCTCGGCACCGGGCTGATGGGCGGATCGCTGGCCCGCGCACTTAAAAGCAATCATTATCCTGCTACCATTTCTGCCTATGCGCGTAGCAAACGTTCATTAGAGACCTGCCGCACACAGGGCATTTATGATTTGCTGACTCAGCAGCCTGAAGACGCCGTGAAGGATGCGGATATGGTGGTATTGTGTACGCCACTCAGCAGTTATGCCGCGCTGGTGGAAGCCATTGCGCCGCATATGAAGCCCGGTGCGGTGCTGACGGATGTGGGATCCGTCAAACATGCGCCTGCGCAAGAGGTGCTGCATCATCTTACAGGCGAGCAGAAAGCAAACTTTGTGCCGGGGCACCCGATCGCCGGTACGGAAAAAAGTGGCCCGGAAGCAGGATTTGCCACACTCTATGATGGCAAGAAAGTAGTACTCACTCCCACGGCCTATACTTCGGATACGGCACTGGAGAAGGTGCGGAAACTGTGGGAAGCGGTGGGGGCGGATGTGGTGACGATGGAATCCACGCATCATGATTTCACCTATGCCATGGTATCGCACTCTGTGCAGTTCCTGAGCTACGCCTTCGGGGTGCTGGTGCAGGCACAGCCGGAGGCAGTGCGGCAGACAATAAAAGAAGCAAATGACAGGCGGTTCCAGGCGTTTATCCGGCTGACAGGATCCGATGTGGCGATGTGGTATGATATCTTCCGGGCGAACCGTGTGAACGTGCTGCAGGCGTTGGCAATGTTTGAGGAAAATATCAGGGCGTTGGCGGATTTCATTAGGCAGGGGGATCATACGGCCTTTCAGCACTTTATTGAAAAGGCGGAAACAAAGCGCCGGATGCTGGAACCTTCGCGGCAGTATACCGCAACCGAACCCGTGGTGGTGCAATCGGGGGCGGCAGATATCCTTCTGAACCAGATGCCTTATATGATGGCTTCCGCCCTGATGGAGGGACTCAGTGATGCGGAGTTGCCGTTTGCTTCCAGCGGGGGGATTAACGGGTTTACGGAAAATTTGCTGACACTCACACTACCATTTGATGATATGCAGCGTAGCCATACGATACTTTTAGTATTGATTTCGGATGTGCTGACCATCATCCACCGTTTGCAGGAACAGGTGATGCGGGAGCCACAAGAGATGCTTGCAGAGGTACTCAAACCCGCCACGGAAATCTATAGAACCTTGTATCAGAAGGTGAAATAAATTTACATTAAATATTAAATATAACCTACTGAAATAAATAAAAGTGTGGTATAGTTTTATTAGCGGTTTTCTGGTGGTGCTGCTTACTTTTTTAAAGTTGTTACCAGGATAATACAGCGACAGGCTCTTTTGTGGTGGCGTGCCGGCTCTGGAGAGGAAAAGATACGAAACAGTGGAGTGGTTTTTTGGTTTGAAAAATACGTGGGAAGTGACGCTATCCGGCACCATTCTATGGGGCGCGTGTTGGTGTACTGTCTAAAATCTGAAGAAGGACTTGCAGAAGCGTAAAAAATATATCAGAACCTAAGGTACTTATCCGTGTTGTTCAGAAGGCGGGTAAGGCGGAAAGAAGGGGAGTAACACTGTTATGCGTATTCGTATACCCGCATTTGTTTTTGCGCTGGTGATCGTACTGGTGCTATTCCGCTCAATTTCCATTGCACAAAGTATGTCGCAGTTTGATGATATCGTGCTTTTTAAGGTGGATGAGTACTTGACAGCCAGCAGTGCCTCGAGCAGTTCGTCTTCTACCAGTGGCGGGTCATCCAGCAGTAGTTCTTCGTCCTCAAGCTCTTCATCCAGCAGCAGTTCATCGTCCTCAAGCTCTTCGTCCTCTGGATCTTCTTCAACATCGGGTGGGAGCAGTGGCGGAAGCACTGGTGGTGCGGCGGATTATGTTTATACGGCAAGTAGTGATGATACCGTACGCCAGATTGATGCGGATACGGGATCATTAGGGTGGACGTATACGGGGCATACCAACAGTGTATATGGTGTTGCAGTGGATGGGGAATACAGTTACTCGGCCTGTACGGGTGAGAAAGTAAAGAAAGTCCGTATCTCAGATCAGACAACGATGTGGACATTTACCGGGCATACGCTGAATCCAACGACGGTAGCGGTGGATGAGAGCGGTAACGTCTATTCAGGGGGGGAAGATTTTTTCCTGTTTAAGATTAATTCTTCGGGCAGTCAGGTATGGAAATATACGGCAACCGACCAGGTAAATGACGTATTCTACCGTGATGGCTATGTGTATGCGAGCCTGGATGATGGGATAATGGTCAAGCTGGATACGGATAAGAATGTGCAGTGTACCTATGATGCAGGCAGTGCTGCATGGGGTGTTGCAGCGGATAGCAGTGGACGAATTTATATAGGCACAAATGGCGGTAGTATTAAAGTAGTGAGTTCGGATTGTAGTACGCTATTGTGTACCTACAGCAGCTTTGGCGGCCGGGTGACGGATATTGACATTGGGCCGAGTGAATATGCGTATGCATCCTCACGTGACAGAAGTGTCCGGGTTATTGATTCAAGCTGTAACACGATTGCATCCTATACGTCGATCACCAGTGATTATATTGAGGGGATTGCGGTGGATGATGTGGGGAACTTCTTTACGGGTGGCCGTGATGACACGCTGAAAAAGTGGAATGCGAGTGGTAGCCTGGTATGGAGTTATACCGGTCATACTGACACAATTAATGGCATTGACCTATGCCGTTCGATCTATGTGGGGGATGTATGCGCGGCCGGAGGTGGTTCTTCCAGCTCATCAAGTTCCTCCAGCTCCTCTTCTTCCAGCTCTTCATCAAGTTCTTCATCGGGTGGATCAAGCAGTTCGTCTTCCAGTGGGGCAAGTGGTGGTAGTACGACAGGTGGTTCCCCGCAAATGTTTTATGTTAGCACTGATGGCGGGGCGGAAAACCGCAAGATCAGTGGTTCGTCCGAAGTCTGGGCGGTGTCGCCACATAGCGGTAAAGCCAACCGGATGTGGGTGGATTCCAGTGGGTATATTTACACCACGGGGGATGATGAGCAGCTTTGTAAGCTGAACCCATCGGATGGCAGCACGGCCTGTTGTTATAGTGGCGGCAACCTTGCCGGCCAAACGTTTACAGAGGATATTGCCACGGATTCTTCCGGCAATATCTATTTGGGGACTTATCGAGGCAAGGTGATGAAATTTGATTCCTCCTGCGGCTATTTGGGGACATTTACGGAGGGTGGCACTGGTGATGCAGTGCTAGCCGTTACAGTAGATCGTAATAATGATTATATCTATTGCGGAGGTGATGACAATGACCTCCACCGGATAAATAGCAGCCTGTCACAGCAGGCGTATGTAGCGATTGGTTATAAGGTAAAAGGTATTGCGATAGATAGTGATGGTTATGTGTATGTTGGGGATGGTGGCGAGAATCTCCGGAAGTATAATACCAGCCTGTCAGAACAATGGTCCGTGGCTACCGGGCACAGCAATATTAATAATATTGCTGTAGGGCCGGGGAATTATATCTATACCGCCGGGGATACGGACGGCTATATCCGCAAATGGGATTCCGACGGTAATCAGATCTCTTCGGGAGGGTTCCCCATTAATGCCGGAGATGAGGTCAGGGATATTGATGTCGATGATAACGGCTATATTTATGCTATAGTAGGTGGTGCTGATGAGGCGCGTGTCTATGACCAGACAGGTTCAGAAGTTTCTGCATATGATGTAGTTACAACCCCACGCGGTGTGGCAGTTTATTCCACCACGGGCTGGGCGATGAACGCGCCGGGCGGCAACCCGCTGGAAGCACCCAAAATGTTTGCAGGAAGTGCGCCTGCAAAAGATGCCAGGAAACCACAGACAAATGCGGCGATGTCTGTTGCGCTGGCTGAATTTGATTACGGCCCGGCTATCCCGGAACCGATCGCGCCAGAAGCCAGGACCAAGCTGGCGGTGGCTTTCTCTCCAGAGGGAGGGGCAGTCAGTATGGACAACTTCTCCGATAGTTTATTTTCCCCGGCGGCGAGTGGTGCAGCGACTTACGTCTATGCGGTGAGTCTGGATAACACGCTCAAGAAAATTGATGCCAGCACGGGTTCTGCGGCATGGAGTTACAGTGGATATGGGGGGGATGTTAATGCGGTGGCCGTTGATAGTAGCGGCAATGCCTATATTGGTGGTGCAACGAATAAAATTTTTAAGATTAATTCCAGTGGCACGAAGGTGTGGGAAAGCACGGCCCACTCCGATGTGATTCTGGGGATTGCAGTTGATCCGGATGATAGTGCTATTTACAGCGTGGATGACGGTGGGAAGGTCAAACGTATCAGTACCTCTACCGGATCACAGGTTTGGACGGCAACGATTGATCCTGCAGAACCCAACAACGCGGTGGATGTGGATGCTACGTATGTTTACGTAGGTAACGATAACGATGAGGTCTATAAGCGTAATAAGAGCACGGGGGCAGCGGTTTGTAGCAAGACCAGTACGATTACCGATGGGATTCAGTCTATTAAGGCGGATGGTAGTGGCAATTTTTATGCAGGCGACCGCGATAATAAGGTCTACAAGTTGAACTCCAGCTGCAGCATCCAATGCACAAAGGCCCTCAGCGGGGATGATTTAAAGTGGGTCATGGGTCTGGCGATTGACGATAGTGGGTATATTTATGGCTCCAGCACGGACGGCAAAGTGTACAAGATCAATAGCAGTTGCGGCACTGTCAGTACGTTTAGCAGTATCCACAGCTCAAATATTTTTGAGGTAGACGTTGATAGCGCTGGCAATATCTACACAGTAAGCGGTGATAATACACTGAAGAAGAGCAACAGCTCAGGGACGGTGCAATGGACATACTCCGGCTTTTCGGATGATGTGGTGGATGTGATGGCGTTTAGCAGTGGCGGTGGCTCTTCATCGTCTTCCAGTTCCTCTTCTTCGAGTAGCTCGTCCTCCTCCTCCTCCTCCTCCTCCTCCTCTGGTTCTTCAAGCTCAACGTCTGGTGGATCAAGCAGTGGCGGATGCGGGACGATTCCGGTAACGGCCAATATGCTGCTACGGGTTGATGCCTGTAATACGGTTTCTATTTCCACATCGGTTAGCAGTAGTGGTACGGTGGTGGATACCTGGGGGGATATTAGTGGGAATGCCAATTGCACCAGTGGCGCTGCCTGTGATTTTACCGCTACCTCTACAAACCGGCCGCTTTATTCCGGGAGCCATACCATTAACTCGATCCAGACACCATATTTCGACGGCACGGATGATTACATGATATCAGCGGATATGTCATCCACGCGCAATCAGCCATTTACGATTTTCATTGTTGGTCAGTATGATACCGGGGCCTACGCAGGACGTTACTTCTTTGCGGCAGAAAATTCAGCGGATATTGGGTTTGGTGCGAATACATCGAGTAAATACCGCCTGGAAGCGGATACAGTACTAACCGAGCCGAGCCCAACCGTTGATGGAAGTGTCCATATCTATAGTTTGGTTGTAAACTCAACAAGTTCTGAAATATTTGTTGATGGTAATTCTATTGTTTCCGGAGATGCGGGTGTTCAGCCATTCCTAACAACCAAGGGTATTTACCTTGGAACACGTAATGCAACACCGCAATATCCACTGAAAGGGAAAATTGCCGAATTTGTGATTTATGAAACAGCAATGGGAACCACCAACCGTCAAAGTGTGGAGTGCTATCTTGCCAGCAAGTGGGGAGTGAGCATTGCGGGCTGTGGAGGCGGTTCATCCTCCAGTAGTTCCAGTGGTGGCGCTTCTTCGTCTTCCAGTAGTAGTTCCAGTGGTGGTTCGTCTAGTAGTTCCTCTTCGGGTGGTTCATCTTCGAGTAGTTCGTCCAGTAGCTCCGGTGCTTCCAGCAGTTCCAGTTCATCTTCCTCTACTTCAGGCGGGGTAATGGTATCATGTGATAATTATACAGCCCCAGGTTCTGGAGAAATTCCGGTCACGGCTAATATATTGTTACGCCTGGATGCCAGTGATCCAAGTTCATTAACCACTTCGGATAGTAGTAGCGGTGCGATCGTGGTAGATAGTTGGGGAGACATTAGTAGTGCAAATGCGTGTACGAGTGGTGCAGCCTGTGATTTTGTCGCCAGCGGTTCTGTGCGCCCCATATATTCTGACAGTTATAAGATAAACGCCATCAAAACACCCTATTTTGATACTTCGCACGAAATGCTATCATCTGACTTTACCAGTACACAGGATCAGCCGATTACAGCGTTTGTGGTGGCGCAATTAGATGCGGACTGGAATAGCAGTAGTGGCGGTAGCACCTTCTTTGCAAGCGAGACAGGTGTAAATGTTGCTTTTTTTGCGCATCCTACCGGCTATTATCGCTTAGAATCAAATAATGATCTGGATTCCAATGGCACACCCAGTGTAACTCCGGATTCTAGTGTACATGTTTATAGTGTTGTACTTAACGATAACCCTGATTCAACCAATGGCTCTAAGTTGTATATGGATGGTAGCGAGGTGACATTAGATCCTCAGTACGGTACAGACGGGGATAGTGGTGCTTTGGGATTTAGCGCTTCTAATGGTGTGCGTCTTGGGGTAAGGAATGGTTCTGCACAGTACCGCCTGAAAGGGAAGTATGCCGAACTTATCTTCTATGATGGATTGCTAAATAACGCAGACCGTCAAAGCGTTGAATGTTATCTGGCCGATAAATGGGGTGTTACCATTTCCGGGTGCTGATGTGACGGACAAAATGGAGAACCTGCGTAAGCGCCTGATTTATCAATCATGGTACCGGGGATGCAAGGAAACCGACCGTATTCTGGGGCCGTTTGCGCGCCAATATCTGCCAGATTACGGCAGGGGGCAGCTTGAGGCATTCTCCCGGATTCTGGATGAAAGTGATCGTGACTTTTATGATTGGCTGACTGGTGCACAGCCGATGCCGGAACGGTATCAATCCTGCCCGGTGATGCAGCAGCTGGTGCAATTCGTGAAAACCACACCAGCATTGAATAGTGGAAACTAAATCCTAGCGATGATCGCGATGGTGGCGACGGTCGTGATCACGACGCTTCCAACGATCACGGCGATCATCATAACGCCATTGCCGGTTATGATAGTGGTGGAAGGGGTGTGAAAACACGTTAAGCCGTATGAAGGAAGAGGGGTATGTACGGGTGATTACCACCGGCTCCTGTACCACGTATTTTACGGTTTCCTGCTCTGTAACGGAGGCTGAATTGTTCTCGGACTGAATTTCCCAGGTGCCGTCCGGTTGCAGGCAGGCGGTGCCATAAGCGGTTTCCCGTTTGCCACCAATAATAATTTCACGTGTGTACTCGCGGCAATAAGGGGCGTCATCATCAATCACTACGGTGCGTGCTTGCGCTGTGTTTGCGGTAGCCAGCATTGTGGTGCAGATCCCCAAAGTAATATGGCGAAAGAAAGAACGATTCATCCTACGTCTCCTTGATCGTTGAAGGGTTTGTTACTTGTAATACGAGTGCGTACAGAAAAGTCTTCGTTCCGGGTATATGACATCGTGAAATACTGCATTATTCCTGTAAACGCTGGAGATGAGACGTCAACGAATAATCAGTAACTTAGGAAAGTGTATACACTGTCTGTCCGGCAACCACAGTACACAGGGCACGGCCACGCATTGCATCGCCGTCAAACGGCGTATTTTTGGACTTGGAGGCCAATTGGTCTTTATCCACGGTCCATTGATGATCCGGGTCCAGCAGCGTTAGATCCGCGCGGGCGCCTTTTTTCAGGCGTCCGGCAGGTTCATGAATGATATCCGCGGCTTTGTAAGTCATCGCGGCCAGCACATCGCGCAGTGACATATGTCCGTCATGATGCAGCTTCAGGGAAAGCGGCAGCATGGTTTCCAGACCCACGATACCAAAGGCGGCTTTGGTCAGTGGCAGGCGCTTGGATTCCTGGTCGTGCGGGGCGTGGTCGGTGGCAATGGCGTCAATCGTGCCATCTTTCAGTCCTTCCACGATGGCCTGACGGTCTTCCTCGTTGCGTAGCGGCGGGTTCATCTTGGCAAAAGTGCGGTATTCCATCACGGCTTCGTCGGTGAGAGTGAAGTGGTGTGGGGCGGCTTCACAGGTAACGTTTAGCCCGCGCTTTTTGCCTGCTCGGATGGCATCCACCGCCTGCCGCGTGGAAACGTGTAATACATGATAATGCCCGCCGGTCAATTCCAGTAGCAGCAGATCCCGTGCAACAATGACTGCCTCAGATGCATTGGGGATACCCGGTACGCCCAGGCGTGTAGAAACCGCGCCCTCATTGATGCAGCCGCCATTGGAAAGCCGTAAATCCTCGGCGTGCTGGGCAATCGGTACATTCAGCATACTGGAGTACGAAAGAGCATGGCGCATCAGCAGGCTATCCATTACCGGCAGCCCATCATCGGTGAACCCGACAACAATACCGGTATCTTTTAGCATCCCCATCTCGGAAAGCTCCTTGCCTTCCATCCCTTTGGAGATCGCAGCATACACGCGGATATTGACCAGCGACGTCTCGCGGGCACGGTTTTTCAGATATTCCAGCATGGGGACGGAATCCAGCACCGGCTTGGTATTGGGCTGGCACACCACGGTGGTGACGCCGCCTGCCGCCGCAGAACGGCTACCCGTAGCCAGTGTTTCTTTCTTTTCCTGACCCGGTTCACGGAAGTGCACCTGGATATCCAGCAGGCCGGGGCAAAGAATGTGCCCGCCGCAATCCACAGTTTCAATACCTTCCGGGACACCATCGCTGAAAAGATTCGGGCCAAAATCGGCAATGACACTGCCCTCGGTCAGCAGTACACCGGGGCTATCCAAGCCGCTTTCCGGGTCAAACAGCCGGGTATTGATATACGCCACTTTTTGGGAAGTGGGGGCTGGTGTGTCATGTTTGGTCCATGTCTGTTTCATCGGTTTTCCTTATGTAGCAAATACCTGTGCGTCACTGGCAAAGGCCTTAAGTTCAATCGCGTTTCCTGAGGGATCCCGGAAAAACATAGTTGCCTGTTCACCCACTTTGCCTTTAAAGCGAATTTGTGGCTGGATCAGAAACGTTATATTCTTGGCCTGAAGCTGATCCCGCAGACGTTCCCAGCTGGGAATATCGAGTATTACTCCGAAATGACGTGCCGGAACCGTTTCCCCATCTACCTGATTTGTAGGAATAGTTTCATTAGTGCTATTACGCAGGTGGACACTCACCTGATGACCGTAAAAGTTAAAATCAATCCAGCGTTCTGCTTCACGACCGACCGTACAGCCCAGAATCTCTGTATAAAATTGCCTGGCTTCCTCCAGGTTATCCACCGGGATGGCTAGGTGAAAACGTGGGACATCAATCATATCAACTCCTATCCTAATAGAGCCAGTACTGCCTGCCTGACAGCGACACCCAGCTCTACCTGATCTAAAATGACACTACGCTGAATATCATCAGCCACCTCGCTACCGATTTCCACACCGCGATTAATGGGGCCGGGATGCATGATAAGGGCATCTTCTTTGGCCAATTGTAGTTTTTCCGGGTTCAATCCGTATAGTCGAAAATATTCCCGGATAGAAGGTAAATAGCTGGCACTCATACGCTCCAACTGCAGCCGCAGCATCATGATAACATCGACATCTTCAATGCCTTTGCGCATATCCGTATAGGCCGTAACGCCGAGTTTTTCAATATAAGGCGGCATGAGTGTGGGCGGTGCGATAACACGGACATCTGCACCCATCGTTGTCAGCAGGTAAATATTAGAGCGGGCAACGCGGCTGTGTTTGATATCGCCGCAGATAGCCACTTTTAATCCTTTAAACTTCCGGCCTTTAGTGCGGATAGTCAGGGCATCCAGTAATGCCTGCGTGGGATGCTCATGGCTGCCATCGCCAGCATTAATCACCGGGCAATTGACTTTTTGCGAGAGGAGCATCACCGCACCGCTTTCCGGATGCCGTACCGTGATAAAATCCGGGTGCATGGCATTTAGTGTGGCGGCGGTATCCAGCAGGGTTTCGCCTTTTTCAATGGCGGAGCCGGAAACCTGCATGTTGATGACATCTGCCCCCAGGCGCAATCCCGCCAGTTCAAACGAGGTGCGTGTGCGGGTAGAGGATTCAAAAAACAGGTTAATGAGGGTACGGCCAGAGAGCAGATTTTGTTTTTTATCCTGCTTACGATTCAGGGCAATATAACTTTCCGCCAGATCCAGAATACCGCTAATATCACGCTCTGATAGGCCCTCAATCCCAAGCAAGTCGCGGTGTGGGAACTGGTAGTTGGCTGGCATAAGCTCCTTGTTTCTCCCTATGCTTTTAGCGCAGTTTGCGTGCGGCTTCCAGCACTTCCTGTGCGTGGCCTTCCACTTTGACTTTACGCCAGATCGCAGCAATCTTTCCTTCGTCATTAATCAGGAAGGTATCCCGCTGAATTCCCATGTACTTTTTGCCATACATGCTTTTTTCTACCCAGGTGCCATAGGCCTCGCATACGGTGCCTGTTTCATCGTATGCCAGCTGGAACGGGATGCAGTATTTGGCTTTAAACGTATCGTGGCTGCTGACATTATCCTTTGAGACACCAAGTATAACAGTGCTGGCGCGGTTAAACTGATCGGAAAGTTCCGTAAATTTCTGGGCTTCCTTGGTGCAGCCAGGGGTATCGTCTTTCGGGTAGAAATACAGGACGACATTCTTGCCTTTTAGTGCTCCAAGTGAAATCTCACCCTCACCATCGGTAGGCATCATAAACTCTGGTGCATAATCGCCAACTTTTAGCGTGTTATCGGTGGTTTCTGCTGTCTGGTTCATGATTCCCTCTAAAAGTTCTTTGTTCCCTTTCGGTTCGTATATATAAGGGGAGTATCAATAAAATGCACGAAGTTTCTCATGCTTTCTAGACTTTCACGACTTCTCTCCAGACTGCTCTTAGCCTTTGTGGCAGTGCTGTTGCTTGGTATGGCCGGGGTGATGGCGTGGGTGATAACAGGTCCGCGGCCGATGCCATCACTGGTGAAGCCTGTTGAGAAAGAGCTTTCCGGCCTTAGTGCAAATTATGATGTAAAAATCAGAGGGATACAGCTTCGCTGGCACGGCTGGAGCCGTCCGTTTGGGCTGGAGATAGAGCAACTTGGTGTTATTAATGCGGCAGGTGAAGAGGTGCTGCAACTACCTGAACTCAGGGCCAGAATTGCCCTTCTGCCACTGCTGACGGGACGTGTGGTGCTGCATGAACTGGCAGCAGAACATGCGAATTTTACACTGGATATTGATGCCTTACGTCAACGTCAGGCGCTTTCTGCATTGGCTCCAGAAGAAGCAACAGGCGTGCTATTGCAGACTGCGATCAGTGACGTGCTTGGCTCCATTGAGGCCAATGGTCAGCATATTCCACTGGAGCACTTAGTCCTCAGCGATACGATGCTGCAGTTGCGTACCAACGGGCAGGAGATTGTCTGGAGCATACCTCGCATGGCCACCAAATTCACGGCCATTGATGAGAAACATATTGGCGTACAAACCGTGATGCAGGTGGACGTAGTGGAAGGGGTGCGTTCCGAACTCTCGCTGACAGGGTATTTGGCGGAGCAACGCAGCATGGCGCTGGTCATTGATGGCAAGAATGTCCACCCGGCATTGCTTTCAGACGTAATGCCTTCGCAGCGCTGGTTAGTAGATACCGGAATGGTGTTTGATACCGAAGCCTCTTTACGTTTATTTTCTGATGGACGTTTGCAACGGGCAAATTTCAAGGCCAGTAGTACAGGTAATACAATGCCTTCGCTTGCGGTGAAAGGGCAATACTCGTATGTGGAGCACGCACCATTGGAGGATAAGGTAAATATAAAGAAACAACCACGTATTGTGCTGGATATTAAGGCTAAGCATACTCCTTTGGCGCAACTGGCGCGCTACTGGCCACCGATGTTGGGGGCAGATTCCCGTGACTGGGTGACGAGCCATATTACAAGTGGATTGGCAAATGGTACATTGAAACTGGTGCTGGAACGTACAGGTAATGAGAATGATACATCCTACCATGCTACGGCGTTGGATGCCCGGGTAGATTATCAGAAGTTATACGCGGATTATTTCTCGCCGCTGCCTCCCATAAAAGATGCTGAAGGGACGGCATTGTTTACCTTGCATGATATGATCCTGAATATTAGGCAGGGTAATGTGCTGCACTCCGCTGTGAATGGCAATGTCAGTATTATGAACATGGGGGATACACCGGAGTTATCTGTACAGGTGCAAGCACGCGGTCCGCTAACGGATATCATTATAGCGAATGATGCTCTGGCAGAGACGGAAACGGAGATGATGGCGACACGGCTCTCCGAGATTTCAGGACAGGCAAACAGTCAGTTTTCAATAGAGATGCCTTTAAGCCAAGTGGTTAGGGGGGATCAGGTTCGTTTCGCACTTGATAGTGAATTACAGAATGTTGCTGCGCCGGAACTGGTGGGGGATTACTCAATTAGCGAAGGGAATTTTAAACTGCATTACCGTAAACAGGATATCACAATGCAGGGTCAGGCGCGGGTAAATAACGTGCCTGTTACTATAGCTTATAAACGTACACCGGATGCTCACGCTGTGGAAGAAGGGCAGTATACGTTTACTTCTACGCTCACCCCCAGCGAATTGGAAAAACTGGGAGTGGATTTGCCAGAAGTGGTGTATGGCAATATGGATGTGACATTGGAAATGTGGCAGGGGCTAAAGGATGTACGTTTTGAAGGAAATATTGCTGCAAAAGAGATACAGCTTTCAATTCCGGCGCTGGGATGGATAGAGCCGCGCACGATGCCGTTCAGGGCGTCCTTCAGCGCAACCCCTGGGCAGAATAAGCAATTGCGGGTTAACCGGTTTACGATTGATGCCGGTGATGGATTTTTAAAGGCAAATGGTTCGCTGGAACTGGATAATGTGGCCAGCCCTGAGAGCTGGAAAGTGACGCTGGAATCCTTGCGTTACGGTGATAATGATCTGAGTTTCAGAATCCAGCACAGTAGTGGCGGGGTGCTTCGGGCAGATATAAGGGGGAAGCAATGGGATGTACGGCCGCTGATTACTGCCTACTGGGCTAATGTTCTGCCGGAAACGAAGGAACAATACATTCGGGTAAATGCGGATATCAACCATGTGTTGGCGGCAGGTGATGTGGTGTTGGATGATTTCCTGTTGGTGACACGGGATGTAACCGGTTGTCCGGAAGCGACGTTGGGGGCGCGTATCCGTGGTGAAATTGGGAAGGGGTTTTCTTATCGCGCCCGGCAATCAGAAGAAGGGTGCATGATACGTGTTCAGACAGAAGATGCCGGACATATGCTGAGGGCAATGGATTTCCCTGGCTATATTCGGAATGGAGCACTGGAACTAAGTGCGCGCTATGAAGACCAGAAGGATAGTAGGTACGCCATATACGATGGTAAAGTTCATGCAAAGGATTTTACACTGCAAAAAGCACCGGTGCTTGCTAAGCTGCTTTCACTTGGGTCACTTGTCGGGGTGCTGGACCTGCTAAATGGTCAGGGGATTACTTTTAATAAACTCAAAGGGGAGTTTTCCTACGTAGAAGATTTACTGAGCCTGAAAGGTGTCAAGGCTTCAGGGAATGCATTGGGCTTCACGCTGGAGGGGAATGTACAGCCCAAGCAGGCAACGATGGATCTGAAAGGCGCATTGGTGCCTGCTTACGCACTGAATACGATATTGGGCAATGTACCGTTGCTGGGAAAATTGCTGGTGGGAAAAGAAGGCGAAGGGGTACTGGCGACTAATTATAGCCTTAGTGGATCCTACCCGGAACCAGAAATTACAGTCAATCCACTGAGTTTGCTAACTCCGGGATTTTTGCGGAATGTCTGGGACCTTCCGGAGGCCGGTGATAAAAAATGAGCGGTCTGTTGTTGACGACATTCTCGCTGGTGTTGGCGTTGGCGGTTTGGCTGAAGCCGCTGCAGCAGCGCTGGTATATGCTGCATATTCTGCTGGCCAGCGGAGCGGCGGTGCTATTGGAGCCGATATTGCCGCATAGTTTTGTGCCATTTAAACCGCCAGCATTGATATTGTCGGTGTTACTGCATCTGCTTTCGCTGAACCTGATTACGTTTGTGATGGTGGGGTGGGATAAAAACAGGGCGATGCGGGGTGGCTGGCGTATCCCGGAGCGGGTGATGCATGCCCATGCACTGGCGGGTGGCACACTGGCGGCGTGGTTGGGGCAGCGCGTGTTCCGGCATAAAACGCGTAAACAATCCTTTCAGCTACAATTCCGGATTATCATGGCGATGCAGGTAACGGCGATCGTGGTGCTACTGGCGCTGATACTGCGTCAGCAGGTCTGAATGCCCAGTCGTTTGAATAAGGCCTGATCTTTTTCTGTGGCGGGATTCGCGGTGGTTAGCAGCTTTTCTCCGTAGAACACGGAGTTTGCCCCGGCGAAGAAGCACAGGGTCTGTACGCTATCGTTCATTTCCTCACGCCCGGCGGAAAGCCGTACGCGGGAAGTCGGCATCAGGATGCGCGCCACGGCAATGGTACGCACAAAATCCAGCGGGTCGGTTTCCTGCTGCTGCTCCAGCGGCGTGCCTTCCACCTTCACCAGTAGGTTAATCGGAACGCTTTCCGGGTGCTGCGGCAGGTTGGCCAGTGTTCGCAGCATGGCGGCGCGATCGTCCACGGATTCTCCCATTCCCACGATACCCCCGCTGCACACATGCATCCCGGCGTCGCGCACATGCTCCAATGTGTTCAGCCGGTCTTCAAAATTCCGGGTGGTGATGATCTCGCCGTAGTATTCCTCGGAGGTATCAATATTGTGATTGTAGTAGTCCAGCCCGGCCTGCTTCAGGGTTTTGGCCTGTGTTTCGTCCAGCATCCCCAGCGTCATGCAGGTTTCCAGCCCCAGTGCACGGACTTCACGGATCATGGCTTCCAGCTTGGGCATGTCCCGCTCTTTGGGGCTACGCCATGCCGCACCCATACAGAAACGGCTGGCCCCGGCTTCCTTGGCTTTGCGTGCACAAGCAACCACATTTTCTACATCCATCAGCTTTTCGGCTTTTACCTCGGTGTGGTAACGGGCGCTTTGCGGACAATAGGCACAATCCTCCTCACACCCGCCGGTCTTGATGCTGAGCAAGGTGCTAACCTGGACTTCGTTTGCCGGAAAATGCTGCCGGTGCACCGTATGCGCCTGGAAGAGCAGGTCGTTCAGCGGCAAATCAAATAATGCGACGATTTCTTCCTGCGTCCAGTCATGCCGTAGGCTGCCGGACGGTTGCGTTTCGTGTGTTTTTGGCATAGGAACAAGCATAGAAGGCCTTATATACGGAATTGATCCAAAATGCCAGCACTGGAAACAATGGTGACACAGCATCTTGCCGAGCGGCACGCCGCCCATCTGTTGCGCGCGATTCAGCCGGACGCGCAGACGGGGCTGGTTTCTTTTGCCACCAATGATTATCTGGGGCTTTCCCAGGAGCCGACGGTAGTGGCAGCCGGAGAACAGGCCCTGGCGCAATGGGGTGCCGGGGCGGGGGCATCGCGTCTGGTGCAGGAACTTTCACCGGGCTATACGAAGCTGGAGGCCGCGCTGGCGGCGGCTAAGGGTACGGAGGCCGCACTGGTCTTTGGTAGTGGGTATCTGGCGATGCTGGGGGTGATCCCCGCGTTGGTGGGAAAGGGTGATCTGGTGATGGCTGACCGGCTGATCCATGCCAGTATGCTGGATGCGGTGAAACTCAGTGGGGCGCGGCTGCTACGATTCTCACATAACGATTTAAGTATCCTAAATAATAAATTGGAAATAAATAGAAATAAATTCAATAACTGCCTCATCCTGACGGAGAGTGTATTCAGTATGGATGGGGATGTTTCCCCATTAGAAGCGATGCGTGCGCTGGCCGATCAGCACGATGCATGGTTGTTGAGCGATGATGCACACGGGTTTGGTGTGGTGGAGACGCCGCGTGTGGCGCATCTGCAGATGGGAACACTCTCCAAGGCGGTGGGGGGCTATGGCGGTTATGTCTGTTGTAAAGCGCCGGTGCGGGAGTATCTGGTAAATCATGCCCGGACGTTGATTTATAGTACGGCGCTGCCGCCTGGGGTGGTAGCTTCAGCGGAGGCCGGGGTGCGCTGGATTATGCAGCAGCAGGGGATATCACTGCCTTTGCAGCGCGCACGGAAATTTACGCATGGGCTAGGCTTGCCGGAGGCCGAGAGCGCCATTGTGCCGGTGGTGATTGGAACGGCGGAAGATGCACTCAAGGCTTCGGAAGCGTTAAAGAACAAAGGATTCTATGTGCCGGTAATGCGTCCGCCTACGGTGCCGAAGGGCACAGCACGGTTGCGGTTCAGCTTTAGCCGTTTGCATACGGAGGTGCAGGTGGAGGCGCTCATTCGGGCGGTCAGGGAGTGTGGATGCGTTGCCTGATGCTGAGTGGATGGGCGCAGGACCCACAGACGCTGCGTGTGCTGTTGCCGAAGGCTATCGAGGCGCACGCACTGGATTATATGGCGCTGGATGAAGCCGCCTTATGGCACATTGCGCGTGAGGGAATGCCTGCGCCAGATCTGCTGCTTGGCTGGAGCCTGGGCGGACAGTTAGCCGTGCGCTTGGTGGTGGAGGGGATTCTCCGGCCGCGTCTTCTGGTGTTGCTGGGGACGCCGTGCCACTTCCAGGGTGATGCCGGATACCGGCGGGCGGTGCGGCAATTTACTCAAACGCCGGAAGTATTTCTGAGGGGCTTTGCTGCGCTATGTGATGCCGGAGGCAAGGCGGCAACGCCATACCCGCTCTATCGCCCTGCATTGCAGCACGTACCGGCACTGGATGATTGGCTGCGCGTGTTGGAGCAGACGGATATTTCCGGGCTGGACTTTTCGGCATTTCCGCCTACCTTGTTGCTGCATGGCAGGGAGGATGCAGTGATCCCGGTTGCGGAGTCGGAACGGCTGGCAACATTGATACCCGGCAGCAGGCTGCATTGTTTGCCGGGGTGTGGGCATGCGTTGCATCACCATGCAACCGCACACGTTTGCCAGTTGATAGAGGAAGCGATACGCACCTATGCCACAGCGTAGATTACAGCAGGATTTTGACCGTGCTGCAAAGCATTATGCTGCGCAGGCCGGGCTACAGCGCCGGATTGCTGAAGCGATGGCGGCGCGCATGGTAGCACGTGGCTGGGAGGAAGTGCAGAGCTGCCTGGATATCGGCGCGGGAACAGGTTTTTTGGCAGAGGCACTGATCCGGGAAATCGGGGAGCTGCGGATTGTTCCCTATGATCTTTCTCCGGCGATGTGCAAAGAGGCCGGGCGCTTTGGGACACCGGTGGCCGGGGATGCGGCTAGCTTGCCATTTGCCGACGCCAGTTTTTCCGGGGTGATGAGCACGCTGGCGCTGCAATGGGTGCCGGCATTGCCGGAGGCACTGGCCGAGATGCACCGGGTGCTGCAAAAACGTGGCCGGCTGGCATTGGCGCTTTTTGTAGAAGGTTCGCTGGCAGAACTGGCTGCCGCCTATCAGGCAGTGGGAGCAGCAGGGCGTGTGCTGGAATTTCCATCGCTGGTGGCGGTGCTGCGCCCGTTGAAGGAGGTGTTTGGCGATGCCTCTCTGCAGATTCAGCGGGAGACGTATACCGAATCCTATAACTCCGTGCGTGATTTGTTACATCATCTGAAGCGCATTGGTGGGCGGGCACGTGGTGGCGTGGTACGCTACCCGGGGCGGACATTTTTTACGCGGCTGGAAGATGCCTATCGTCAGCACATGGATATACCAGAAGGCCCGGTGACTGCAAGCTGGCAGGTACTGACCATCCAGGCGAGGAAAGCATGAGCCGTTATTTTATCACGGCCACGGGGACTGGTGTTGGTAAAACGCTGGTGACAGCGGCTTTGTGCCATCAGTTGCGACAGGCGGGCAAATTTGTGAAGGCGATTAAGCCAGTCATCAGCGGCTGGGATCCGTATGACCCTAATTCCGATACAGCGATTCTGTTGCGTAGCATGGAATTACCACAGGATGAAAGTACCATTGCGGAAGTCTCGCCGTTTCGTTTTGCTGCACCGCTTTCCCCGGATATGGCAGCAGCGCGCGAAAGCAGGGTGCTGAGGCTGGAAGAGGTTGTTTTCCATTGTTACCATACGCATGCGGATATCGTGCTGGCGGAAGGCGTGGGGGGTATTATGGTGCCACTCAACGCAGAACATACGGTGTGTGACTGGATGCAGGCGCTGTGCTGGCCGGTGTTGCTGGTAGCGGGAAGCTACCTGGGGAGCCTAAGCCATACACTGACCGCACTGGAAGTATTGCGCAAGCGGCAGATTTTTGTGCAGGCGCTCATTGTGAGTGAGTCGGAAGAAAGCCCGGTATCGCTGGATGAAACCTGCCAGACGCTCAGGCGATTTGTGCATAAGCCCATTTTCCCGGTGCCGCGTTTCCGCTATGATGGTGGCGAGCCATGGCGGCGTATGCCTAATATACAGGAGCTGGTAGAATGCGTGTAATCAAAGGTAGAGATAGTCAGGTAAAAAAACAGGAAAATGTCGTATCGACAGATGCGCCGGAGCCAGTCTACTCCACGTTCAATCAACGGCTGGTCGCTACATTACTGGACCTGCTCTTTTCGTTACTGCTGATTGTCCCGTTTTTTCCACAAGGCCAACTGCCGCCAGAGCTGACGACAATTCTGGAAAAACACAATCAGGGCACCATATCGGATGAGCATGCCAGCCAGGCCGTATTTATGTATTTATTCTATCAGGGCGGGTTGGCACATTATATTTCCATGCGCTTGACGGAAACGCTGATTATGGGTGTGGTGGTGGTGGTCTTGTGGATATCCAATGAAGCAACGCCGGGAAAAATGGTTCTGGGGATGCGCATTGTGGACAGCAAAACAGGGCGAAAGCCAACGAACTGGCAATATGTCGTGCGGTATCTGGGGTATTTTATTTCGGCGCTACCGCTGGGACTGGGCTTTTTCTGGATGTTATTTAACAAACGTCGTCGTGCCTGGCACGATATGCTGGCACGTACCGTAGTAATCGTGGAGCCGGAACATACGCTCTGGGCATGGCTGAAACGGAAATCTCAGAAGAAAAGAAAGTAGAGTAGCCTAACGAAACCACTCGCCCGGTGATTTTGATAGGCGAGCTTTGACACTTTCACAGAAAGTCGCGCTTTTGTTATCATGCTGCAGTGGTGTGAGTGTCGTTTTGTCCAGCCGTTGGTTTATGGCTGATTTCAGGCGGTTTATACTGTGTTCATCTGCCCCAAATTCCTGGTAGAGGTCCTTCACGATAGTGGCTGTTACACCCCAGAGGGTATCTTTTTTATTAATACGGATGACCGGACACTGCATAACTTCATTCAGTTGAGTGTTAGGGTTTGCAAAATATTCAAAGTTTTCAGGGTTAAACAATGTCGCTATTGGGACGCTCAGAATTTCAGCGACTTCGGAGGCACTTGCCGTAAGCATGTCCGGCGTGATTTTGGGGTTAAGGATTGCCACTACCGGAGAGAGGCGATCGACATTCTTTGGATTGTGGGGTGGAATATAACGAGGCGGGAGGGTGCCAAAAAGGTAAATATTTGGTAGTTTCTCGACGATTTGTAGTGTGGGAAGCCCTACTTCTTCGATAAGTTCGCGAATTGAAGCGGTGTAAAAACTCTCACCTGGTTCAATTTTTCCCCCGGCATGGCTCAATACACTGGGCCATGCCCCTAACGTGGAGGTGCGACGGGTAATCAGGAGTGCAGGCTCGTTGTCTTGGTTGAGGTGTAGCAGCACCACAACGGCACTCTCACGCACCGCACGATCGCCGATATAATTTTCAGGCTGGTTATTAAATTCCTCAGCTAAAACAGACCATTCCAAAGATTAGCCTGCTTTGCGATGTTCCTCAATCATCCCGAAGAGTTCATCTTTCAGCGCGAGGCGCTTTTTCTTCAGGTCTTCCAGGTGGAAATCCGAGACGTTTTCACCGCTTTTTTCAATCTGCAGGATTTGCTTATCCAGATCGTTATATTGCTCCATCAGACGGGCAAAATGTTTATTACTAATCTTCAGGTTGTGAATATCTTCTTTATATTCCGGCAGTTCTGCCACCAGATTATGCGGCTCATTCAGCATGGTTTCCTCCAAAAAATGAATTTGCGCGTAAACTAAACGAAATTACCGGGAATGTCGAGCAATTATGGTAGTTCCACGCGGCTGCGCAGGATGATTACGCCCATTAATAGCAGGAGCGAAATGATCCAGAACAGCATACTCCAGCGGGTAGCCGCTTTAGCCTGCTGCTGCTGATACCAGCTACGCGGGCGGATGCCCTTGAAAAGAAATACGAATTTTGCTGCCAAGTTGACGCATACCACATTGACGGCAAGCAATAATCCGGCTCCCATCGCCAGCGTAAAATTGCCGACTCCCAGGAACACGCCAAGCGTGACAGCGGGCGGTAACAGGGCGACAGCGACCATCACCCCCACTAGCACACTGGGAACGCCGCTGGTCAGTGAAAGCACGCCCGCCGCTCCTGCCACGATGGCCAGGATTATTCCATCAAACCCCACGTCGGTGCGGCTGAGTAGTTCCGGGCTATCCAGCGGGCCCGGCCAGAACATCCCCACCCCAATGGAAATCAGCAGGGCAATCGTAACGCCGGTCAGGTTAGTAACGATTGCACGCCGCAGCAGCGGGATATCGCCCAGCGCGGAGGCCAGTGCCAGCGCAATATTGGGGCCGAGCAGGGGGGCAATGACCATCGCACCAATGACGACGGCCACATTATTTTCCAGCAGGCCGATTGCGGCTACCACCGTTGAAAATATCGTCAGCCAGATGAAATTGGTATTCACTACTGCGCCGCGTTCCACATCATCATAGAGTTCTTCACGGCTGATCCCGAACAAGGTTTTCTTTTTTTCTTCCGGCACCAGTTCCGGGGCGGGCGGTTTGGGGAGCACGGTTTCCACCGGCAGGATGGACATCTGGTATGGGGTTTTGCCGAGGATGCCGCAGATGCGGTCAGTGATTGCCTGCAATTCTTCCGTGCGGGTGAGGATGTGGTACACAAACCCACCGCTTTCCTGCGGCTGCCGCGTGAAATCGCGGACTTCCGGCATGGACTTCACCTCGTCCACTCCCGGTAGGGTGGGGGTGCTGACATGCAGATGAATCAGGCGGTAGGCCATGTTAGGTCCTACCCACCAAACACTCGTTTAAACACGGTATCCACATGTTTGGTATGATAGGAGAGGTCAAACAACGGGCATAGCTCGGCTTCCGGCAGGCTGGCGGTGACATCGCTATCGGCCAGCAATTCCTCCAGGAAGTTTTTGCCTTCCTCCCAGACCTTCATCGCGTTGCGCTGTACCAGCCGGTAGGCATCCTCGCGTGAGACGCCTTTTTGCGTCAGCGCCAGCAAGACGCGCTGCGAGAAAATCAGACCGCTCAACTGATTCAGGTTGCGCTCCATATTTTCCGGGTAGACCAGCAGGTTTTCCACCAGCCCGATCAGGCGGTTCAGGGCAAAATCCAGTGTGACGGTGGCATCCGGTGCAATCATGCGCTCCACGGAGGAGTGGGAAATATCCCGTTCATGCCATAGCGCCTCATTCTCCAGCGACGGGGTGACAAAGCCAAGCTCCAGGCGGGCCAGCCCGGTTAAATTCTCCGAGAGTACCGGGTTGCGCTTATGCGGCATGGCGCTGCTGCCCTTCTGGCCGGGGCTGAAATATTCCTCGGCTTCCAGCACCTCGGTGCGTTGCAGGTGGCGCACTTCAATAGCAATATTTTCGATGGAGGAAGCAATTACCCCCAGCGTGGCAAAAAACGCGGCATGCCGGTCACGCGGGATGACCTGTGTGGAAACTGGTTCCGGCGTCAACCCCAGCTTCTCGGCGACGTATTCCTCCACACGCGGGTCGATATTGGCGAACGTGCCCACTGCGCCGGAGATGGCACAGGTGGCGATGTCTGCCCGGGCAGCCTCCAGCCGCTGGCGATTACGCGCCATCTCGGCATAGAAGCGGGCGAATTTCAGCCCCATGGTGGTGGGTTCGGCATGGATGCCATGGCTGCGTCCCATACATACCATATCCTTGGTTTCCAGCGCGCGTTTTTTCAATGCGGCCAGCAACCGGTCCAGATCATCCAGCAGCAGGTCAGCCGCTTGCTTGAGCTGTACGGAAAGGCAGGTATCAAGCACATCGGAACTGGTCATGCCCTGGTGTACAAAACGGGCATCTTCGCCCACATGCTCAGCCAGATGTGTCAGGAAGGCGATGACATCGTGCTTGGTGGTACGCTCGATCTCATCAATGCGCGCGACATCAAATTCCTTGGGCGCGTTATCCCAGATGGCCTTTGCGGATGCTTTGGGGATCACCCCCAGTTCGGCCAGTGCATCGCAGGCGTGAGCCTCGATCTCAAACCAGATGCGGAAGCGGTTTTGCGGCTCCCAGATGGATGCCATTTCGTTGCGTGTATAACGTGGAATCATTTGCTCACTTTCAAAAAACGCAGTATAGTATACCTTATCGATAAATCAAACTATGGAGTGTATTTTTTATGACAGGCGATCAGGTGCATTCGGATGTTAAGAAGCAGTTGGATGACGAAGCAGCAAAAAGAAAACTATTAGCAGATGAAGAAGCTGCAGAATTACAAAAAACTAGAGAAAAGAAAATGGTAGACGTTGTCCTGAAAGCAGCAAAGGCTGAGGCAGGAAAAGGTAATCAGCGTTAGGGCTGAAAGGTTAGTATTCCACCGGCACGGGGTCAAGGCTGCGCCAGAGATACCAGGTGGCCACCGTCCGCCAGGGTCTCCAGTACTCACTTATTTGATGGCAGGCTGCTATAATATCCTCCCCCTTGAGGGGGGAGGAATAAGAAGAGGGTGAGGGAGAAGTGCCTGTTTTATTCACCCTCTCTCCTTGAGGGGGAGGGGATTTTTCTTCGTTGAGATAATGTTTCCTAATGGCCTTTTGCAGGCCGAGGTCGGCCACAGGGAAGATATCCGGGCGCAGGGCATGGAAGATCAGGAACATTTCTGCTGTCCAGGTGCCAATACCTTTCACTGCGGTGAGCATGTTGATTGCCTCGGCATCAGGCAGGGTGGTGAGTGCCTCAAAATCCAGCGCGCCGCTTTTTGTACGCATAGCAATGTCCTTCACATAGGCTACCTTCTGGCGGGAAAGCCCGCAGGCACGCAGGGCTTCCGGGTCGATGGCCAGCAGGGTGGCGTGCGATATATCACCGTTCAGTGCTTCCATCACCCGGCTCCAGATGGCATCAGCAGCCTGTACGGAGACCTGCTGGCCGACAATGGAGCGTACCAGTGTGGTGAAGCCGCAGCCCCGGCTTTGCAGGGTTTCCCCCTGATAGGCCATGATGAGTTGTTCCATCACCGGATCGGCTGCGCTGAGGGTGGTGCAGGCTTCCTGCCAGTAGGGAGGGGTGATAACCATCTTGTATCTTTGCCTGAAATCAGTATTAGTAACGCCTGAAAGCAGCATAGCGCTGATACATCGATGCATAAAGGAGAATCACATGGCAGCATTTCGCACCGAATCCGATACGTTTGGCCCGTTGGAAGTCCCATCTGATAAGTATTGGGGCGCGCAGACGCAGCGTAGCTTGCAGAATTTTAAGATCGGTGGCGAAAAAATGCCGGCTCCGCTGGTGCGGGCACTGGGGATCATCAAGCAGGCAGCTGCCATCGTGAATATGGAGATTGCCGGACTGGATCCAAAAGTGGGGAATGCCATCAAAGAGGCCGCGCAGGAAGTGATTGACCTCAAACTGCTGGAGCATTTTCCGCTGGTCGTCTGGCAGACGGGTTCCGGTACGCAAAGCAATATGAACAGCAACGAAGTGACGCCGTAACCGCGCGATTATTGAGATGTTGGCGGTGAGCTGGGTAGTAAAAAAACCGGTGCACCCGAATGACCTCGGCTGCAATATGGGATGTCCTCCAATGATAGCCGTTCCCACCGCTTGTGCATATCGCGGCGGCTGAGCAGAGATCCATCATCTGCTGCTGCCGGCGCCGAAGACGCTGCACGATGCTGATGCCGCGTTAAAAAGCGCGTTTAAGGATATCGTCAAGATCGTCGCACGCACACGCAGGGGATGCCACGCCACTGACGCTGCAGGAATGGTTATGCCGCGCAGCCTATGGCATTGAAAGCCACGCCGCGCTCTATTGGCTGGCGGCGGGACGGCTGCTGGCACGGGGATCAACAGCAAAGCGTTTCGCCGAGAAATTTGCCGCGCAGGTCGTGCGAAGATCCACTGGCCGTTTTGAAACCGCGCCCATTGGGGTCGAGGCACTGGCGGCGCATGATGCTATCACCGGAAGCTTCCGGCGCGCTGAACGCTGGCGGTCAGCCCTTAATGAAGATTGCCAACGATATTCGTTTCGGCTCCGCCGCGCTAGCGGGATCGGGCGAACTGAAACTGCCGGAGAACGAAAGCTGGGTTCCTCCATTATGCCGGGTAAGGAATCCCACACAGTGAGATGACGATGGTGTGCGCGCAGGTGGGTAACCATGGCGGTGACGGTGGCGGGCGTTCTACGGCATTACTTTGAACTGAACGTGTTCAAAACCGGTGATGACGGCGACCTGCTGCAATCCATCCTGACTGATTGCCGATGCTCCGGGCCAGTTTTTACCGAAAATTGCGTAGGGATTGAGGCCGACGAAGTGCGGATTGATACGCTGAATGAATCACCGATGCTGGTGACGGTGCTGAACCCGCATATCGGCTACGATAATGCCGCTAAAATCGCTGCGCGCATAAGGAAGGCACTACATTGAAGGAGGCCGCGCTGGCGCGCTGGCCCGACAGAAGAGCACTGTGCAGTGGGTCAGCCCGAAGAAAAATGATTTCGCCCGCGGGGTAGGGGCTATATAAACGCTACTTAGTCGATAATGGCCTGTCGGGCTTGTCCCGGTTTCAGTTCCATCTGCTATTTGTTTCAGTCTAGATATGGATTCTCTGTTGACTTGTCCGGTCCACTTGCCAAGAGTCTCCCGTGTTGAAGTTTTGTCTATTTCAGCAACCAGTTGTTTTAGCTTATTTGCGTCAAACTTGATGCCTATATTATCCAAAGCAGTGGTAATAATTTCTGTCAACCCTTCTCGATTGAGCTGCTTGTGTGGACTGTCGAGCTTGCTGGATAATTGCTCTATTATTATGAGATCAAATTGCTTGCCTGCATCTTTTTGTATATTATGAGGTAGTAGTTCATTTCGGAAAATCGCAGCCAGTTTTGCGTTTGCTACATCAGCAGTCTGATTAAATTTTATCGTGAGGTTATCAAACAACTCCGTGTAGTTTGTGCCGTTTATAATAAGATCGTCTTTAGACATACAAGTCTCCGAAAATTTGCCGCTTTATATAAAATACTACTGTATAATGGTTAATAAACAGTTAACCATTCAAACTAAAATTCTTTGTTGCGCATTTCACCCGGCAGAACAATGTTGAAATAATACGTATCCGGCTCATGGGGCTGTACGAAGGCCTGGGCGGCGGTGAGAAGGTGCCGTTCTTCCTTATTGAATATTTTTAGAATACCGTCCCTGGCATTACGGGAGTCGCCATCGAAATACAGGCGCGTATCCAGAGTCTTATTCATTTCCCTCTGTGTAATGCGCATCTCCACGTGGGGGGCGCTATCCTCGCTTACAGTGCCGGGATAAACTGTCAGGAAGCTATATTCCCCTACATTATTAGTATAAGCGGCGCCGGAACCCTGAAAAAATGGATCCATAATATGAGTGCCTTTACCATCCAGTGTGCGCCCCTTACTATCGGCTTGCCAAATCTCAACCAGGGCGTGTGGCACGGGCACGCAACGTTCGTCCAGTACACGGCCTTTAATAAGCACCGGAACACCCTTAGCAACCCAGGCGCTACCTGTTTTTCGACGCAAGTTATTGGTACGGTTAATTTTTGCGGTGCCAGGGTAGGTTATGGAGACGGTTTCTACCTCCGGCGTTAACGCACAGTCCAGTATGGTAATATCCTGTGCATGCTGTCTGGGTGAAGCGGCCATCGCTGAGGACGTAATTGTACACAGCGAAAGCGTGAAAATAGGTAAAAACAAAATGTTACATTTCATATTCTTTTAATTATACAGGAAAAATACCCAGGTTTGAAGCTCAAACCATACAGGCTGCGTGGTTTTTTTACCGCAACCAGTGGCGGTAATGTCGCTGTGCATTCTGAAAAACACCGATAAAATTGACCGTATTGGAATAAGTGCTACTTTAGCGTTAGTTAGTATTTTTCAAGGAGGATCTATGGCGCGGACTGCTATGATTGTTGATGATTCCACCACCATGCGTAATATGGTTTCTATTGCGCTGAAGGAGGCGAGTTTTGAAGTTTGTGCCGCTTCGGATGGCGATGATGCGTTGAATCTGCTTAGTGACGAACGTGATCTGGATGTCATCATTACGGATATTAATATGCCCAATATGAACGGGATTGAGCTAATTAAGGCGTTACGTGCCAAGACGAAGTATAAATTTACGCCGATTCTCGTTCTTACTACCGAAGGTGGTGAAGATATGAAAATGAAAGGGAAGCAGGCCGGGGCCACGGGGTGGATCGTAAAACCGTTTAATCCTGATACGCTTCTGGCGGCTGTCAACAAAGTGTGTGGTATTTCAGGATAGGTGATGGCGCAGGTGCAATCTGTACAGTCGCGTCAGCTTGAGCAATCAGAGGATTTGCTGGCAAAGTGGGTCAGTATGGCAGAGTCCCAGATCTGTGCGCTGGAGGTATTGCAGGAGCGTGTGCCGGAGCTTAATGCGCTGCTGACAGATAATGTCAATGGTGTGAGTGACCACTTTAACCGCCTTTCAGAGCGGCTGCAAGTTCAGGGGGAATTGGTGAAGGTGCTGGGTACCGGGGCATCAGCCGATGCAGCCGCCAATCTTTCTGAAAATGTAAATGAAATGACAAATGCCATTATGCAGGCCGTAGTAGGAATGCAGTTTCAGGATCGCTTGTCACAAAATCTGGTGATTATTCTAAAGATACTGGCTGCCAGTATTGAGTATCAGCGTCAGTTTATTGATGAGGTGTTTGGGCATTTTGAGCAAGTGCGTGCAACGGGGGCAACAGCCGGGCGCAGTGCGCGGCTGGACATTGATTTTGCGAAGCGAATCATGTCACTGCTGACGCTGGGGGATTTGCAACGCAGCTTTGCTGCGCACCTCAAGCAGCATGGTTATATTGCCGATGTGTCGGATCTTGGTCTGGATGAGTCGGCGGAAAAGGCAAGTTCTGAACAGGGCGATGTGGATTTGTTTTAGGAGGGGTAATGGCAGGAAAAAGTAAAGCGGGTAGTGGATCTGGCGGTACCTTTGTACTCCCTGCGTCAATGGACATCACCTATGTATCACGCTTGCATGACGAGATGTGTAAGCGGGTGGATGTAGATGGTGACGTGGAGCTTGATGCTGAAGGTGTGGAGCGGCTGACAACGCCATGCGTGCAGGTGCTGCTTTCTTTGGCTAAAACGCTGGAGGGGCGTGGTAAATCATTAAAAATTACAGCAGCATCGGAAGCATTTAGTGCTGCAATGTATGATCTGGGATTATGTACACAGATGGAACAATGGGGATAATGCTATGGCAAAGCGAGCAATAACAGTTGATGACTCAAAAACAATGCGGGACATGGTGTCCTTTACCCTCAAAGGGGCTGGCTTTGAGGTGCTGGAAGCTGAAGATGGAAAACATGCTCTGGAGGTGCTGGGTCAGGGTAGTGTGGATCTGGTGGTGACGGATCTAAATATGCCGAATATGAACGGTATTGAGCTGATTCGGGCGCTCAGGGCAAAGCCAAATTTCCAGGCGACGCCCATCCTGATGCTGACTACAGAAGCTGATGGAGCGAAGAAAGATGAAGGCCGTGCTGCCGGAGCAACAGGGTGGATTGTCAAGCCATTTCAGCCAGATAAGTTAATAGCGGTTGTGAATAAAGTGTGCGCTTAACGTAATGAAAAGGGGGGCGTAGCTATGGACGATATGGAGCAGTTTAAAGGCACATATATTACGGAGTGCTTTGAGCTTCTGGAGGAAATGGAGGAGCGTCTTCTCCATTTGGAAGAGGGGGCTAGCGATAAAGAAGAGTTAAACGCGATATTCCGTTGTGCACATTCAATTAAAGGCGGTGCAGGGGCATTTGGTTTTAATGATATCGTTGGGTTTACGCACATTCTTGAGGCGCTGCTTGATAAAATGCGTGATGGGCGGGTGCAGCCTACGCGAAACAATATTGATTTATTGCTGAAATCCGTCGATGTGGTTTCCCGCATGGTAGAGGCAGCGCAAGTGGGTGAAGCGGTGCCAGCGGGTTTTGGTAAGGAGCTGGCAGAAGAGCTGGAAATAGCATCGAGTGCTGATGGTAAAAATATCAGTCAGGATACAGCAGGAGCTAAATCTGCCGCCGCGCCGGTAGCTAAGGAAATGATTTTCTATGATATAGATTTCAAGCCGTTCCCGGATTTATTTGCCAGCGGTAATGAACCGCTGTTGATTATCCGCGAAGTGATGCGGCTTGGAAAAGCTAAAGTAACAGCGAAGTTTGAAGCGTTGCCGGAACTGGCGGAGCTAGACCCTGAAAAATGCTATGGTAGCTGGAATATTGAGTTGGATTCAGATGGGGGTGAGGCGGCGATTCGTGAGGCGTTTGAATTTGTAGAAGATGAATGCAGTCTGCATGTCCAGGAATTCGGGGCAATTGTTGCTCCCACTGTGCCAGCGGCCTCGGTGGCGGCCGCTGCGCCAGTAGAAGCAGTTCCAGAAGCGGCAGCACCTGTTGCCAAGGGCGAAGATGGCGGTGCTGAAAAGCAGCGTGTGGTTAGTTCTATTCGTGTGGACCTGGACAAGGTGGATCGTCTGGTCAATATGGTGGGTGAGCTGGTGATTACGCAGGCCATGCTGCGGGCACAGGTGTCGGGTCTGCCAGCGGATCAGTATGCGGATCTGCTACAAGGAATTGGCGAGCTTTCGCAGCATACGCGTGAATTGCAGGAAGCAGTGATGTCCGTGCGGATGCAGCCGGTAAAAACGGTATTTTCCCGTATGCCACGGATCGTACGTGACCTGGCCTCCCAGATGGGTAAAAGTATTCGCATTGAAATGTACGGTGAGAACACTGAGATTGACAAGACGGTGATTGAGCAATTGGCAGATCCGCTAACACATATGATCCGGAACTCTGTAGATCACGGGATTGAGTCGCGAGAAGACCGTATTGAAGCCGGAAAGCCGGAAGAGGGTCTGATTACGCTCTCGGCAGATCATCGTGGCGGGCGGATTATCATTGAGGTTTCTGATGACGGGCGTGGGATCAACCGCGAACGGGTACTACAGAAGGCGATCGATAAAAAATTGGTAGATTCAAGCGTTACTTTGAGTAATGAAGAAATCGATAATCTGGTGTTCCATCCCGGTTTTTCTACTGCAGAACAGGTGACAAACGTTTCTGGACGTGGTGTGGGGATGGACGTGGTGAAGAGAAATATCGTGGGTCTTGGTGGTACGCTGGAACTAGAAAACCGTCCGGGGCAGGGTACAACGGTGATCGTTTCATTGCCACTGACACTGGCTATTCTGGATGGTATGATTGTTGGCGTCGGACGTGAAAAATATATCATCCCGATTAATAACATTATCGAAAGTCTGCGCCCAAAAGCAGAAGATGTAAAGCATGTGGCCGATGGTGGTTATGTGATTAACGTTCGTGGTGATTTTGTGCCGATTATCTTCTTGTATGATCTATTTGGTATTAGGGATGCGGTGCGTCGGCCAGAAGAAGGGCTGATAGTATTGGTGGAAACGGGGCGGCATCGTTTGGGCTTAATGGTGGACGAGCTGGTAGGGCAGCAGCAGATTGTTATCAAAAGCCTGGAGCAGAATACTGATCCGGTAGAAGGAATTTCCGGGGCAACGATTCTTGGTGATGGCCATGTCTCATTGATTCTGGATATTGCCCAATTGCAGCAAATGGCACAACCTATGCGAAGAGTTGCATAACGCAAGGAGGGGAGTATGAGTAATAAGGATATGAATGATAATCAACCGGAAGAAGAGGCGGAAGCCATTGAAGAAAACCGTCAGTTCCTGACGTTCAGTGTAGAAAATTCAGTGTATGCACTGGATATTATGACGGTGCGTGAGATTAAGGGATGGACAGAAGCAACCCGTATTCCCAATTCACCGGAATATATGCGTGGTGTGATTAATCTGCGCGGTGTGGTCATTCCGGTTTACGATCTGAAATGTCGGTTTGGTAACGGAACAACGGAGGCAGATGATAAAAATGTTGTCATTTATATTGCTGCTGGCGGACGAACCTTGGGGATATTAGTGGATGCTGTTTCGGATATTCTTACAGTGAAAGCAAGTCAGGTCCGTCCGGCACCCAGTTCTAGCCCGGATATCGACATTGATGATGCGTATGTAAGTGGGCTGATTGGGTTAGAAGAGAATATGGTGATTGTGCTGGACGTGGAGCATCTGGTATCTTCCTCGGTAACAGATAAAGTTGCTGCTGCCAGTGCAGCGTAAAGGAAGGGGCTATGCCGCAGACGATACCGGAGCTTCAGGATCGTGAGTTTGTCTTTACTGATAAAGACTTCCAGCATATCAGCGAACTGGTAGGTCAAAAAGTCGGGATTGTACTTGCGGAACACAAAAAGAATATGGTCTACTCCCGCTTAGCGCGCCGGTTGCGTGCTCAGGGCTATAAGCACTTCAGCGATTATCTGAAATTTCTACAAAGCGATGCGGGGCAGGATGAGCTTGTGGAGTTCGTGAATGCGATTACCACGAATCTTACACATTTTTTCCGCGAAGGGCATCATTTTGACCATCTACGGGACGTAATTATTCCGGAGTGGCTGAATCACCCGCGTTCGCGGCGTATCCGAATCTGGTCAGCCGGGTGTTCGGCAGGTATGGAGCCGTATTCGATTGCGATGGTTTTACACCAGGCTATTCCCAATCTGAAGAACTGGGATATAAAAATTCTGGCAACGGATATTGATACAAATATGTTGGATACGGGTGTTCGTGGTGAATATGATATGCAGGCGGCAGAGCGTATCCCACGTATGTACCAGAAATATGTTGAGCCGATAGCGGGTACGGATAAGGCTTCTATGGCTAAGGAAATTCGTCCGTTGATAGCCTTTAAGAAGCTGAATCTCCTGGAGTCATGGCCGGTAAAAGGTCCGTTTGATGTAGTTTTTTGCCGCAATGTTGTGATTTATTTTAGCAAAGATACACAGCGGGTCGTATTTGATCGCTTTGCCTCAGTGATGCCATCCGGCAGCACTTTATTTATCGGACATTCCGAAAATCTCTTTAACATTACGACAAAATTTGCTTCAAAGGGAAAGACGATTTACCAGAGGGTTGCATGAGAAATTTCCCAATACGAAGAACGGATACAGAAAAGACCCAGGTGGGCGATTATTATGACGGTGTTGGCCGTTACTATGACCAGATTCATGAAATCAGCGTGGTCAAACTATTCTCTGGGGATTGTTATGTAACAGCGGATCGTGGTGAAATGCTGGTTACTATTCTGGGGTCGTGTATTGCCGCCTGTGTCCGGGATCCAGTGGCCGGTGTAGGGGGGATGAATCACTTCCTCCTGCCGGGTGATACTGCAGGTGGGAAGGTTCTGGATGAGTCTACGCGTTATGGCGCGTTTGCCATGGAACAGCTGATTAATAGTATTATGAAACTGGGCGGTAAGAAAGAACGACTGGAAGTGAAGATATTTGGTGGCGGCAATGTAATCCAGAACACATCCATGATTGGGGATAAGAACATTGCCTTTGTCCGTCAGTTTCTGAAAGACGAAGGACTGAAGGCGGTTTCGGAGGATGTGGGTGGTACATTCCCCCGCCGAGTGCATTATTATCCAGATACCGGTAAAGTAATGGTGCGGAAATTGACACGTAAAAACGATATGATTGTGGTGGATAAAGAACGCGAATACCAGCAGTCCCTGCGTGAATCTGATACCAAGAAGGCCGGTGCTAAGAATGTTGAGTTATTCTAGCATTTGGGCGGTGTAAACATGTCAGGAGGACGAAAAATCAAGGTTCTGGTTGTTGATGATTCTGCGTTTGTGCGCCAGATGTTTGCGCGTGTACTGAATGATGACCCGGAAATTGAGGTGGTAGGTGCGGCAATGAACCCTATCATTGCGCGGGATATGATTAAGCGCCTGGATCCCGATGTTATCACGCTGGATATCGAAATGCCCAAGATGGATGGGCTTTCTTTTCTTGAAAAGATCATGACCCTACGTCCAATGCCTGTGGTGATGGTGTCCTCTCTCACTCAAAAAGGGGCACATGAAACAATTCGCGCATTGGAACTGGGGGCAGTTGATTGTATCGGGAAGCCGATGAATTCGCTGGGTGTAAGCATAGATGATATGCGGGATGAGCTGCTAGAGAAGGTGAAGGCAGCTGCACGTGCTAAAGTGCGTGCACTTAACCCCCTGAAAGTGGGATCTGCAGATCACGTTATTTCCTCTGCGGGAAAGAAGTTCAAGGAGAAGATTATTGCTATTGGTGCATCGACTGGTGGAGTGGAGGCATTGCGAGAGATAATTACACGCTTGCCAAAGGATACACCGCCGGTGTTTGTGACACAGCATATGCCGCCAGGGTTTACCCATTCCTTTGCTGAACGCATGGATAAAATGTCTGAAATGACAGTGCAGGAGGCGCAGGATGGCATGGAAGTAAAAAACGGCAATGTCTATATTGCACCGGGAGACCGGCATTTGCGCCTTAGCCTTGCACGGATTGGACACGGGTTTATCTGTCGTCTTGGCGCAGATAATGAGGAAAAAGTCTCTGGTCATCGTCCTTCGGTGGATGTGATGTTTGATTCCATTGCCGAATCTTCAGCCGGGAACCGTGCCATTGCTGCCATACTCACTGGAATGGGAAAGGACGGAGCGAAGGGAATGCTGGCCTTAAAGAAGTCAGGCGCGTATACTATCGGGCAGGATGAGCAGTCCAGCGTAGTGTATGGCATGCCAAAGGCAGCATATCTCGCCGGGGCAGTAGATGTGCAATTGCCACTTGCAAAAGTAGCGCAGGCAATAGTGGAACAGTGCAGTGCGTAAAAAAGAAGGGCGCTTATGAAACAAAATACCGCGACCGTTCCAATCGAGGCAGAAACTGCAGATGCCTTGCATAACGTGGAATCCCCTAATGCGCCAGAGGTGGCGGGACGTCCTGGTGTTGCCGCAGTGCAGGCGCAGGAAAAGACAGAGGCACCTGCACCTGTTGCTAAGTCTACGTTAGGGGCTGCTGAGAAGGAGCTGCTTGAACAATGGTTGGTGCTAGGCAGTGTGACTGCGGTAGCACAGCAGGCGCTCATACAAAAACTGCCAGAGATATCAAAGCTGGTATGCGAAAGTGCCTCCAGCCTGAGTGAGCAGTTTAAGGAACTGGCCGAAGGTGCAAAAGGCCAGGCAGATTCCGTACAGCAGGTGGTGGAGATGGCCAGTCACCTTTCGGTAGGCTCACAGAAGATTACCTTGGATGAGTTTTTTGATCTGTTCAAAAATACGCTCTCCAACACGGTTGAGAAAATTCTCTATATATCCAAGAATGCGATGACAATGGTGTTCAGTCTGGATGATGCCATTGAGGCAATTCATGATATTGAGCGCTTTACCACGCGGATTCAGGCGATCAATAAACAAACCAACCTGCTTTCCCTGAATGCTACCATTGAATCTTCCCGCGCAGGAGAAGCTGGCAAAGGGTTTGCCGTGGTGGCGAATGAAGTGCGCTCGGTTTCCAAGGAGATCAACGCACTTTCTGACGAAATGAAAGTAAAGATTGATAAGCTCTCCGATAACGTACGGCAGGGATATCAAACGCTGAAAGAAGTGGCGACCACGGATATGTCGGAGAGTATGGCCGCACAGGATGAGCTGGAGCTCTTTATGAAGAGCCTGATCTCGCAGAACGAGAACTTCAAAAAAGTACTGGAAAATGCCGCCAGTGACTCACAACGTACCTCTGATGCTATTACTGCGTTGACGGTATTGATCCAGTTCCAGGATCGTACCTCGCAATATATTGAAAACAGTGTTAATGTATTGGATTTCCTCTCTGGCGCGGTAGGAGAAATAATGAAGCGTTCTTCGCACATCAGTACAGAGGGTAGTAAAGAGGTACAGAAACATTATATTGAAGGCATCCTGAAATCATTTACCCTATCGGAATTTGCGCGGCTGTTTGAGAAAGAACTGGCGGTGAAAGGACTGCGTGAGGGTAGTAAGGAAACAGGGGAACAGCAGGCTGAAACAGCAGAAGACGATGATATTGAGTTATTTTGATGGGTGATGAAGCTATAAGGTAGTAGATATATGCAATTCTCAATAAATAAAGAAGCATCCAACCTGACATTTAAGATAACGGGGAAGTTTACCTTTGCCGATCATGAACGTTTTAAGGAAATGCTGAAATTACTGCAGAAGGAATCCTATACTGGTGTAACCATCAATATGGAGGATGTTGATTTTATTGACTCCTCAGCCATGGGTATGCTGCTGATCGCACGGGAAGAAGCCCAGAAGCGTGATGTAAAAATCGTATTGTTACGGCCACGGGAATCTATTCAGAAAATGTTTAAAGTGGCAAAGTTTGATACCTTATTCTCTATCCATTCGTAATCTTCCCGATTGTCGTAAGCGGTAAAGCACTTGTCGTTTATTTTTTCAGAGCAGGTTGATCAGCTGATTGATGATCAGATTAAAAAAGCACGCATTCTGATTGTGGATGATGCGGCTTTTAACCGTATGATTGTAAAGGAAATATATCTCGCTAATGGGTTTGTCAATCTGGACTTCGCTGCAGACGGCGAAGAGGCGCTACGAAAAACAATGAAGATACATCCTGATTTGGTTGTATTGGATATTATGATGCCAAAGCTGGATGGAACGGAATATTGTTCCCGGATACGGAAAAACACGGAATTTAAGCAAATGCCAATTTTGGTGCAATCCACGCTTGTGAATTCGGAGACTAAGGCCAAAATTTTTACCGCAGGGGCAACTGATTTTATTGGCAAGCCAATAGATCCAAAAGAACTGATTGCGAGAACAAATATTCACCTTGAAAACCAGAATCTTGTGCGTCGCCTGGTAAGTTACCAGGAGCGTATCAAAAGTGAGGTTGATCAGGCAGCGGACATGCTGGGTTCATTACTCCCGGAACAGAGGCAGATCGATGTTTTCTCCCGGCGTTACCAGATGCAGATTGGTTCATTTTTTAAACCAATTTCAGAGATTGGTGGAGATTTCTGGGGGCAACGCCCCATATCGGAGAAGCAGTTTGCCTTCTATATTGTTGATTTCTCCGGCCACGGGATTCATTCGGCCATCAATGTGTTCCGTTTCCATACCATCATGACGGAAAAAAAGATCGTCGCGCTGGTAGACCCGGGCGGTATCCTGACGGAGTTGAACACTCAGCTCAACCAGCTGCTGGGGAAAGGGCACTTTGCCACAGTATTTTATGGGATCGTGGATATTGCGCAGAACGTGCTGCTCTATAGCGGAACAGGCTCCCCGCAACCCCTGCTTTATGAACGTGAAACAGGCAGAGTTCAGGCGCTGGATAGTAGCGGTATACCCTTGGGAGTGCTACCAGATGTGCAGTATGATACCAAGATGATTTCCTTCCGGCCCGATGATGCATTGCTGCTCTATAGCGATGCCTACGTGGAAGCGGAGAATGAGAATGGTGAACACATCACGGAAGAAGACCTTAAGGCTAATTTCAGCCAGATGTGCCAGACTGGAACGCTCAGTGCACAGCAGATAGTGGATACGCTGGTGCAGAATTTCCAGGAGCGGGTGGGGAATTTCGCGATGGACGATCTGACACTGAATATTTACCGCCGCACCACAGGGCAGTAGCCTTAAACCTCAATCTGTTCCAGTGCCGGGCTGGCATTTTCCTCGCTGGCATCACTTTCAATCAACGCTTCCTGTGAGGAAACGTGATACCGTGGCAGATGGGTTTTGGGCAGGGTTCTGGGTGGTTGTACCCCCAGTTTTTCAATATTCTGCGCCTTGCTGAGGAACGTGGAATTAAACGCCCGGGCGAACTGATCGTATTTCTCCATTGCGCCTTTGAGGTTTTTGCCCAGCCCGGAAGAAAGATCATACATGCGGCCAATGCTGGCCATGAGCTTCTTGACCTCTTCCAGAATTTGCTTGGCGTTTTCTTCCTGTTGGGCGTGAGCAATCAGCAGGCGGGATTGCATCAGCACATGCACCAGCCCCGAAGGGCCGGCAGGTAGAATGTTCTGTTTAACGGCACGCTCCTGGAATTGCGGGTCGGCGATGTATAGCTTTTCCAGTGCGGTTTCAGAAGGCAGGAACATCAGTGTATAGGCGTTCTCCAATGGGTGCTGGCGGGTTTTGCTATACTGCTCGGCCAGCGCGTTGGCGTAATCCCGTTTGGCGAGATCGTGCAGATGCTGCTGCATAGTGCGGCGCAGGTTTTGCAGTGCGGCCTTTTCTTCCTCAGAGCCGTCTTCGGCTTCGCCCAACGCCATAAAATGCTTGGAGGCTTTGCAATCAATGGCCAGTGCCGCGGCACCTGGCAGATAGACCACGGCATCCGGCCGTAAATTGCTGCCCTCTGTGGTACTGATATGGTGCTGAATGGTATAGTCCTTATCGCGGATCAGCCCGGAGGCACGTAGGATATTTTCCAGTGTAATCTCTGCCAGTTGCCCGGCACCGGAAGGGGAAAGCAGTGCCCGCTGCACGGTTTCAATGGTGGCGCGGGAATCCTTTACCTGGTCATAGAGAGACTGCATCGACTCCGAAATAACCTTATGGTTTTTCAGTAATTCTTCGGTGGTTTCTTTCACGCGTTTGGTGTTCTCTATGCGGGCGGCCTCGGCTTCACGTTTATGATCCGCCAGCAATTTATTGGATAGTTCACTGCCTGCCTGCAACAACGAGGCTTTTGCTGCCTCCAGGTGCTGTGCCTTGGTTTTTTCCCAGTTGGCCATTTCTTCCCGCATCAGGCGGAGCTGTTGCTCGGCCAGCCGCGCAGCGGTTTCGGCTTCCACGCGGGCGGTGTGCTCGTCTTCCCAGTCGGTGAGGGCCTGCACGCGTTCGGCCTCGGCTTTTTCGGCGCTGAGCTGCAGGTGATCTGCCCGCGCTTTGGCGCGCTGCCACAGGATAAAACACAGCAGCGCCACGGCGGTACAGAAGGCGGCGGCAATAAAGGCGGCAATCGTCGTACTCATGGGGGGATGATCCTCAGTTTTTCCTTGCAAACACATAGCATAAAGCTATCCTCTGCACCATACGCAGGGGCGCTTTTTAACACAATATTTATATGGATATGAGCACACATAATCTAGCCGTAGTAATTCTGGCTGCAGGGAAGGGGACGCGGATGCGTTCCAGCCTGCCGAAGGTAATGCATAAAGTGGGCGGTGTGCCGATGCTTGGCGCAGTGCAGGAGACATCGGCACAGCTGGGTGCCCGTACTATGGTAGTGGTCATCGGGCCGGAAATGGAGCATGTACGCGCCTATGCGCAGAAGCAGCAGCCGGGCTGTGCCGTCGTGGTACAGGAAACGCAGCAGGGTACCGGCGATGCAGTGAAATACGCATTGCCCGCGCTGGAGGGGTTTAGTGGCACGGTGATGGTGCTTTATGGCGATACGCCGCTGCTGGAGCTGGAAACACTCAAGCGTTTGCAGGATGTGCTGGAAGCGGATGCGAAAAATGCGGTGGCGGTGCTGGGGTTTACGCCGGAGGATCCGGCCGAATATGGACGGCTGGTGCAGGATGATACGGGCGCACTAAAGGCAATTGTGGAATATAAGGATGCGGATGCGGCCACCCGTCAGATTCGTTTCTGCAATTCCGGGGTGATGGCATTCAAAGGTGATCTGCTGCCGGAGTTGCTGGCCGCCCTAAAGAATAATAATGCCAAAGGTGAATACTACCTGACCGATTGTGTGGAACATGCGATTGCTAAAGGCTATCGCTGCCAGGTGGCGGAATCGCCGGAGGATGAAGTGCTGGGCATTAACTCACGCGATCAATTGGCGGAGGCGGAAGCGTTGTTGCAGAAACGCCTGCGCCTGCGTGCCATGCAGAATGGGGCTACGCTGATTTCCCCGGAGACAACCTTCCTTTCACGCGATACCAAACTGGGGCGTGATGTGGTGATTCACCCGTTTGTGGTCATTGGCGCCGGGGTGACGATTGAGGATGAAGCGGAGATCAAGTCATACTCCCATCTGGAAAATGCCCGTGTAGGACGTGGTGCAAGCGTGGGGCCGTTTGCGCGGCTGCGTCCGGGGGCGGATGTGGGCGCGGAAGCCAAGATCGGGAATTTCGTGGAAATCAAGAAGGCGACCGTAAAGCGTGGTGCCAAGATCAGCCACCTGACCTATATCGGGGATGCCGAAGTGGGGGAAGAAGCCAATATCGGTGCCGGAACGGTCACCTGCAATTATGATGGCTACCAGAAATATAAGACGGTGATTGGTAATGGCGCGTTTATTGGCTCTAACAGCAGCCTGGTGGCGCCGGTCACGGTCGGTGAGGGGGCCATTGTGGGGGCAGGGAGTACCATCCGTCGCGATGTGCCGCCGCACGCCATCGCGCATGACCAGAAAGGGCAGATTGAAAAGCCCGAGGCCGCCCGTAAATTCAAGGAAGAGAAAACGAAGGCCAGCTAACCATGCAGGAATTCAAGTTTCAGACAATCCCACAGATGGTTGAAGCGTTCACTTATGTGAATTCGTGGGATAGTTTTTCCGATTGGTTTGCGGCATTGCCCACGTTTTTCCAGTGGTTCATTGGGGCAGGGATGGCCGGATTGGTCATTGCTATTTATATATTTATCATGGGCTGGCTAAAGGATAACGAGCTTTAAGATGCTGGATTTCTGCGGTGGCACCGTTACAGAATGTTTTCATACCTTCATGCAGTTGACGGTAGCTGCAAAGGTATTGTTGTTCATTGTCGGCTTTATCGCAATCTTTATTATCCTGCGGCTGGTATTTTGGGTATGTACGTGGTTTGAGTAGTTAGCGTTCCACTACTTGGGGTTGCCTTCCACTAAAAAGCGCGTGATTCGTATCAAATCCGTATTTTACCATTTCCGGTAAGGTGAATGTTTGTTCGTGTTCCCAATCTAGCCCTGCAGACTTCATATCCACTTCCTGAGGCCAGATTTCGCTGAAGCGCTTTTTGATTTCATTGCCTGGAATAATACGGCTTTCATCGTACACAACCTGTAACCCAGGTGCGAGGTCTTTGAGGATTTCCGCCACGCTTGCAGGGGTGGCAATGGCTTCGGCGATGAAGTGGCTGGCCGGGTGATTGCCCAAGCGTTCTTTTGGCGTATGCAGGAATTTCATTACAGCCTGTGCGATGGAACGCCCGTCTACCATAGGAAAACGTGCCCCCATAGGTACCTGCACATAGTATTTACCTTCAGTAAAATCGAAATTATCAAATTTGGGATCTACGCCTGCTTTGAATGCCGCGGCGGCCACGATCATTTTATCCAGTTCTTCCGTCGTCCCATCGCTGGGAGGATATTTACAGGTAAATACTCCGCCAAAGCGAAGGCATCGGGCATCTAAGTCATTCTGAGCAAACCTAGCGGTTTTTTCTTCAAGATGTTGCTTAGATTTGCCATATTTTCCTTCAGCAATAAGCGGTGAGTCCAACTCTCCCCTCTGGCCAACATTTTCCAGCACTGCAATAGAGCTGGGAGTAAACACTTTACCAACGCCGTATTCTTTGGCAGCTTCAAGTACCTTAACAACTCCTTCATAATTAATTTTATGGGCAAGCTCAGGGTTTCGTTCTGATGCGCCGGAAAGCAATGCAACGAGGTTAATAATCATTCCGGGATTATGCTCCCTGATAACGGTATCAACGGCACCTTCTTCCACAATATCAAATGGCAAAATACCTTGCTGCTTCATTTCTTCTTCATTCAGACGGCCACCTGGTTTATCAAAAAGTCTTATACGTCCGGGGTATAATCTTTCTAGCTCAGGTACAAGAAAACTTCCTACCTGGCCAGCTCCGCCAAGGACTACAATCGTCTGCTCTTCGCTAACAAGAGGATTTTCACGAGCCATTTGCTGCAACAATTTCTTCTCCTTCTCATAGAGCATTTCTCCGGTGACGAAAGTGCCATCACCATTAATTCGATTCATGCCTTTATATTTTGTGTTCATATAAACCATCTTTCGTCTATTAAATAATAGTAAATATTTTGTAGGGTAATATACCTTACACTTTGTTAAATAAACAAACAAAAAATCTACTATTTAATAACTAAGGGGAAGAGTAACGCAAATTAGGCCGAATGACGCATTTATTGCTTTACTTGGGAAGGGTTTTGCACTATGAAACGTCTCCATTTTAACCGAAGATAGTTAGATAAGGCATATGGCGATTAAGATTCGACTGGCTCGTGGTGGTGCAAAAAAGCGCCCGTATTACCGTATTGTAGTGGCGGATTCCCGCTCGGCACGTGATGGCCGTTTTATTGAGAAAATCGGGACGTTTAACCCGTTGCTGCCTAAGGAAAACAAGGAGCGTGTGCAGATTAAGTCTGAGCGCCTGAACCACTGGCTGGATACGGGGGCAGAACCCTCTGAGCGTGTGGTGCGCCTGATGGACCTGGCCGGTCTGGAGCATAAATCCAAGCATATCAAGCGTATTAAGGATAATATTGCCCGTGTGACCGAGCTGAAGCGTGCCGAGGTGGAAGCCAAACGTAAAGCCGAGGAAGAAGCCCGCAAAGCCAAGGAAGCCGAGGAAAAAGCTGCCGCTGAAGCTGCTGCCAAGGCCGAAGCAGAAGCCAAAGCGGCTGCTGAAGCCGAAGCTGCTGCCGCCGCTGCTGAAACCCCGGCTGAAGAAGCGCCCAAAGAAGGCGAGTAGCCTTTTCCGGCGTAGTTCCGCTTATTGCGATGGCGGAAACCTCACCAGATTCCCAAAAATTTGTCTGCATCGGGCAGATACTCTCCGCGCATGGCGTACATGGCCGTGTGAAAGTCCGCGCCTTTACCGAAACACTGGAAACGATCACCCGTTTTGAAACGCTTTATGACGAAAAAGGGCGCATTGTCCCGCTGATCTTTCATAAGCCACACACGGAAGATGTGATCCTGGCAGAAATCGAAGGGTTGCGGCAACGCGAAAAAGCCCAGGTTTACAACGGAACCAAGCTCTATGTTCCACGCGATGCTTTACCGGAAATGACGACGCCGGGCAGTTTTTACCATGCCGATCTGATTGGGCTGGAAGTACGTGATGGCAGTGGGCAGGTGCTGGGGGAAGTGAAAGCCGTCCATAATTTTGGCGCAGGGGATATTCTTGAGGTAAAACAGGTTGATGGCCGGGAAGAAATGTATTTGTTTAACGATGAAACCTTCCCGGAAGTGAACATTGCCGGGGGGTATGTGCAGATCGTACCGCCGGAAGCCTTGATGGTGCAGGATAACACGGGGGCGAAGGATGCCTAAAAGCTGGAAAGCCAGTATTCTGACCATCTTCCCGGAGATGTTCCCAGGGCCGCTCGGCTGTTCCAATGTGGGGAAGGCGCTGGAAAAAGGCCTGTGGGAGCTGGAAACGCTGAATATTCGTGATTTTGCGGAGGATAAGCACGCCACGGTGGATGATCGCCCGTTTGGCGGCGGGGCCGGGATGGTGATGCGGCCAGACATACTGGGGAAAGCGCTGGATCACGCGCTGGCCCATGCTTCAGGCACTCCCCGGATCATTTATCCCTCGCCGCGTGGGCGGGTGCTGGATCAGGCTTGTGTGGAGGAGATGATAACCCACTCACATATCATGGTTATTTGCGGCCGCTACGAAGGGATTGACCAGCGTGTGCTGGATCATTACGCCGTGGAGGAAATCAGCCTGGGAGATTTTATTCTGTCCGGTGGAGAAATTGCTTCTATGGCACTGATTGACGCTTGTGTTCGGCGGCTTCCTGGTGTATTAAGCAATGCCCTTTCCTGTGAGCAGGAGAGCTTTGGCCATGGCGCGTTTGGGAATCTGCTGGAATATCCGCACTTTACCCGCCCAGCGACCTGGCAGGGCCAGACAGTGCCGGAGGTACTGCTTTCCGGGGATCATGCAGCGGTTGAAGCATGGCGGAAAGCACAGTCAGAGGCGCTGACACAGGAACGGCGAAAAGATTTATGGGAAGAATATATCCGCGCCACAACGCGCGAAACATAGGATTTGAGCAAGGAGCAAGCCATGAACGTGTTGGAACAGTTTGAACAGCAGCAAGCCGAGAAGCTGATAGAAAATAAAGCCATTCCGGAGTTTGCTCCCGGTGATACCGTGCGGGTGAATATCCGCATCGTGGAAGGCGATACCGAGCGTGTCCAGGCCTTTGAAGGCATCTGTATTGGCCGTAAGAACCGTGGGGTGCAATCCTCATTTACCATTCGTAAGATCAGCTATGGTGAAGGGGTGGAGCGTGTGTTCCCGCTGTACTCACCACGTATTGAAAGTATTGAGCTGGTGCGTCGTGGTGAAGTCCGCCGTGCCAAGCTGTATTACATGCGTGGCCTGTCCGGTAAGGCAGCCCGTATCCGTGAGAAGCGTGATTTCCAGCAGGAAGAGGCGCCAAAGGCTGAGGTGACTGCCGTGAAGCCGAAGAAGGCCGCACCAGCAGGTGAAGCACCGAAGAAAGCCGTCGCTGCCGGGGAATAACCCGCGTCATGGCTTCAAAGGGACCTAAAACACTTTACGATAAGATCTGGGAAAGTCACCTCGTGCATACGCAGGAGGATGGCACCTGCCTGATTTATATTGATCGTCACATGGTGCATGAAGTCACCAGCCCGCAGGCGTTTGAGGGGTTGCGGATGGCTGGGCGCAAGGTGCGCCGTCCGGAAGCGACGCTGGCAGTGGCCGACCATAACGTGCCGACCACGCCGGACCGAGCCGAGGGCATTAAGGATGAAACTTCCCGCATCCAGGTGGAAACACTGGAGAAAAACTGCGAGGAGTTCGGCATCACGTATTATCCAATGGATGATAAGCGTCAGGGTATTGTGCATGTGGTGGGGCCGGAAGAAGGCTTCACCCAGCCGGGCAATACCATTGTTTGTGGCGATAGCCATACCTCCACGCACGGGGCGTTTGGCGCACTGGCCTTTGGCATCGGGACGAGTGAGGTGGAGCACGTACTGGCTACCCAGACATTGATCCAGAAGCCCGCCAAGAACATGCGTATCAGTGTAGAGGGTGATCTGCTGCCTGGCACCACGGCGAAGGATTTGATTCTGGCCATTATCGGCGTGATTGGGACGGCCGGTGGCACAGGCTATGTGATTGAGTATGCCGGTTCGGCGATTCGTAACCTTTCCATGGAAGGCCGGATGACGGTGTGTAACATGTCGATTGAAGCCGGGGCGCGTGCCGGGCTGATTGCGCCGGACGAAAAGACCTTTGCGTATCTGAAAGGCCGCCCGCTGGCTCCGCAGGGCGAGGAATTTGAAAAGGCCGTGGCCTACTGGAAGCAATTTGTTTCCGATGAAGGGGCAACGTACGATAAGGAAATCACGCTGTATACGAAGGATATCATTCCGCAGGTCACCTGGGGTACCAGTCCGCAGGATGTATTGCCGGTGACGGCGAGTGTTCCCAGTCCGGAAGAATTTAAAGACCCGGGCCGTCGTGCCGCCGTAGCGCGGGCGTTGGAGTATATGGGTCTGAAGGCCGGAACGCCGCTGACGCAGGTGCCGGTGGATAAAGTCTTTATTGGCTCCTGTACCAACGGGCGGATTGAAGATCTGCGTGCCGTGGCGGAATTCGTGAAGGGAAAAAAGGTTGCCGACTCCATTAAGCTGGCGATGGTGGTGCCGGGTTCCGGCTTGGTGAAAGAACAGGCGGAGCAGGAAGGACTACACACGGTGTTCCTGGAAGCCGGGTTTGAGTGGCGTGAGCCGGGGTGCTCCATGTGCCTGGCGATGAATGCCGATAAATTGGAGCCGGGTGAGCGCTGTGCTTCCACCTCCAACCGTAATTTTGAAGGCCGTCAGGGGCGCGGTGGGCGTACCCATCTGGTCAGCCCGGTGATGGCTGCTGCCGCCGCCGTAAAAGGCACACTGGCCGATGTAAGGGAATTATTATAGTTACTGGTTACTAGTTACCGGTTACTGGTTATGCATAAGAGTTATGAAGATCTGAAAGTTTGGAGAAAATCACGGGGACTAGCCGGGCGGATATATAATATTACCCGGGTATTCCCAAAAGAAGAGCAGTTTGGTATGACTACGCAAATGCGAAGGAGTGCTGTTTCTGTTCCTTCCAATATTGCAGAAGGGTGTGGAAGAAACCAATATGGTGAGTTTCTACAATTTTTAGGGATTGCATCTGGTTCGCTGGCTGAGTTACATACGCAGCTACTCATTGCGTCGGATGTTGGTCTGTTGGCGGAAAGCGAACTAAATGTGTTGGAGCAGGAAATTGTCACGATTGGAAAAATGCTGAGCGGCCTTAAAAATTCTATTAAGCAAAGTAAACGGATACCAGTAACTAACAACCAGTAACAAGTAACTAATATGCAGCCATTCACACAACTGACCGCGATTGCCGCACCGATGCCGATCCAGAACGTGGATACGGATATGATTATCCCGAAACAGTTCCTCAAAACGATCAAGCGTACGGGGCTGGGTGAGGGCTTGTTCTATGAAATGCGTTATGATGTGGATGGTAAGCGCATCGAGGATTTTGTGCTGCACAAAGCGCCCTATGATAAGGCGCAGATTCTGGTGGCGGGGGATAATTTTGGCTGTGGCTCAAGCCGCGAGCATGCGCCCTGGGCGTTGCTGGATTTTGGCATTCGCTGCGTGATTGCCCCCAGCTTTGCCGATATTTTCTATAATAACTGTTTTAAGAACGGGATTCTGCCGATCCGCCTGCCGCAGGAAGACGTGGATAAGCTGATGGACGATGCTTCCCGTGGGGCCAATGCGACCATCTCCGTTGACCTGGAAACGCAGGAGATTAAAGGACCGGACGGCGGTACGATTTCCTTTGAGATTGACCCGTTCCGCAAGCATTGCCTACTCAATGGATTAGATGATATCGGCCTGACGATGGAAAAGGTGGAGGCCATCAACACGTTCGAGCAGAAGAACCGTACCCAAACGCCCTGGCTGTATCAGGGTAGTTCTTAAGTACTGGGTATGATATACTTAGCCCATTCGTAATCTGGCTAACGTATGATTGTTTCTATAAAGCGCAATTACCAGCAGAATCAGCGACTTATCACACATTTATTTAACAGTGGTTTTATGGCTGTGCATGTGCTCGAACGTGGTATTTTTGGAGAGCAGAGTACCCTAAATCCATTATTGGATGTAATGGCGGAGCAGCCAGGGGCTTGTTATACAGGACTTAACAGGGAGGGTGTTTTCGCCGTTCAGGGGAGTGGATTTCCGGGTCTTGCATTATCATTGCTAAAAAGAGATGTTCCGTTCGATACGTATAACTTTTTTATGCCGAAAGGGTCGCCGGGTTTAATTATAAACGGAGCCGATTCTAATAATGTTAAAATGCTGGCTGTTTCTCCATACGATATGAGTTCTATTGTAAGTGTAGATAATAATCAGTTAAGTCTCACAATTAACATTATTAACCCTTATCAGAAGTTGTCATTTATGGCTGAACTCATGGAGATGCAGCAGCTCAACGCCATTGATAATGAAACAAAAAGGGTTCTTGTTGCACAGAATATTTCCATTGATGGTTTTGCTTCATTCGCTGCTTCCAGAGATCAGGTGACAAGAGAGGCTACTAAATATATGTGGAAAATGTTTGAGGAGTATCCTTTGCAAGTTAAGCAGATTATGGCCTGGAATGAGGTAGTTGCTGCATGTAGGTTATCTGCGGTATGTGGCGTATTCTCAAATGACGTTCAAATAAAAGGTTTAACGGAGCGTCAGGCCGTGCAGGATGAGGCGTTTATTCCTTATGTTAGCGCGTTAGCGCTCAAACAAAGACTTGAAGATAAGTATCCTCAATTTTTTGAAGGAAACGCCCTACCAATTATGTATTATGGAAAATTACCAGATGGAAAGAATGAACTATCTGAAGTGGCTGTTACAATGGATACAATTACCCTGGCAAAGGAGTTAATAAAGGATATGCCTCATGGGGAGTTTCAATATTTAATAGGGACGGCACTGACACCGGCTGAAGGAGTTCTTCCTACTAAGGAAAATCTCTATTCTATACTTGATAAAGCGGAAAAGAGTCTTCAACAAACACGATACCGGTAGCTGGAGTTGTTTGTTGTATATAATAGACGCTAGGGTGTTCTCTGGCGTGATGTTATTTTCCCGGTGATTTTTTTCTGTGCTGCGGTTAGAATGCAGCGCAATGACTTTGGATACCACTATTTCCCGACGTGGATTTATGTTTGTGCTTTCCTCGCCTTCCGGGGCGGGGAAGACCACGCTCTCGCGCCTGCTGCTGGAAAAAGACCTAAACCTGAAAATGTCGGTGTCCGTCACCACGCGGAATAAGCGCCCCAACGAAGTAGAGGGGAGGGATTATTACTTTGTGGATGAAGCCAGCTTCCGCCGCCGGATTGACCGTAACGAGTTCCTGGAATATGCCGAGGTATTTGGGCGGCTCTATGGTACGCCGGCGGAGGTGGTGGAACGCCAGCTGGATGCGGGAGTTGACGTATTGTTCGATATTGACTGGCAGGGTACGGAGCAAATCACCACGCGTTGCCGGGGGGATGTGGTGAGTGTATTTATCCTGCCGCCTTCTATGGCGGAGCTGGAAAAGCGTTTACGTACCCGCGCGCAGGATGATGAGGAAACCATCCGTACCCGGATGTCCAAGGCCAGTGACGAGATCAGCCACTGGCATGCCTATGACTACGTGATGGTGAATCACGATGTAGAAAAGAGCCTGCAAGCCATCCATGCGATTCTTCAGGCAGAGCGGTTGCGCCGCGTGCGGCAGCATGGGCTGGAAATGTTTGTTGATAGGCTGCTTAGCGTATGATCCCGCGGCTTACCAGCGCCACCACGATCATTTTGCTTGGGTTGGCGCCGGTAGCAGCGATGTTCTCCGGGCTGGTGCTGACGCCCATACTGGCATTGCTGGCATTACCCTGTATCCTCTTTGTGCTGCAACATTTCCGCTGGGAAAAGCTGGGAGAGGCCCGTCCGCCGGTGCTGCTGTTGATTATGCTTTCCGGTTGGGGGCTGATGGTAACAGGTTGGGCACTGAGTCCAAGTTACGCGCTGGAAAGCTGGGGTAAGGTAAGCGGGGTATTGCTGGCCGGTTTGGTGGCATATTACACACTGAAACACAGCATGGCGATGCAGCAGGAAAGGATGCGGTTGGCGCTGATTTTTGGGTTTGTAGTGGCGGTACTCTTCCTGATTTTTGAAGTAGGGACGGGTGGCATTATCTCCCGTGCGATCCGGCAGATGATTGGCAGTGGACGCGGCTTCCTGATGCATGATCTGAATCGTGGTGCGACCTTCCTGGCGCTGATTGCCTGGCCATTTATGCTGGCAGTGGTACGACAGCTGGAAGGGCCGCGGCGTTACATGGCGGCGCTGGGGCTGTGGGTTGTGGTGCTTGGCATATTGCTGCAACTGGAAAGTATGTCAGCGATCATGGGCTTTCTGGGAGCGACACTGGTATTTTTGTATGTTTATTTGCTGCGTGGACATGGCCTGAAGCTTTTGGCAGTGCTGGCGGCTGTATTGGTTCTGGCGTTACCGCATCTGGCACGGCAACTGGATAGCAATGACATGCCGGGCTGGGCACAGAATCTTCCCGACAGCAATTTTCACCGCCTGCTGATCTGGGAATTCGTGATGCAGAATGCCAAAAAGCGTCCGTGGCTGGGCTATGGGATGAATGCGTCCAAGTTTATCCCGGGGGCAGAGGAAAGGATTATCTATAACCGGGTGACGGTCAATCGCTGGCAACGCCTGCGCATCCACACAACGCCGTGCTGCAGCTCTGGCTGGATATGGGGTATCTGGGGGGTGATCTGTGTGCATTTCCCCTGCTGATGTGTTGACGGTGGAGGCATTGCGGCGTAGCCATTTGCCATTACCATTGCTGGCGGCATCCACTGGCGACACTGGCGGCCTATGGCATTTCGCTGACCGCGTTTAATGTCTGGCAGGAATGGTCGTTAGCATCTGCGTGGTTCACCCAGCGCTTTTATCTTGTTATTTTGCGGGATCCAGTGCCCGCGCCAGCGTGCAAAACTGTGGGATCGTAAGTGTTTCTGCCCGCGCTTCCGGGTTGATACCCAGCGTTTTCAATAAGGTTTCCGGGGAATCCCATAATTGCTTCAGGCTGCTGCGCAGCATTTTTGCGCCGTTAGCCAAAGGCAATACGACATACCGTTTCCATTGAGTAAAGGGCAGGAGCAAGAGGTTCTTTACGTGGAATGAATTCCAACACGGTCGAGTGCACTTTGGGTGCAGGTACAAAGGCATGGGGTTTGAGCTGCATCACCGGCCGAATGGTGCACAGCCACTGGCACATGACGCTCAAACGGCCATAGGCCTTAGTATCCGGGGCGGCGATAATGCGTTCCAGCGACTTCACGCTGGCTGTCAATGTCATGCCGTGAATGTGCGGTAATTGCTCCAGCCAGCCAAATAGTAGCAGGGGTAGCGATATTATAAGGCAGGTTAGCGATGATACGCATCCTGCGTGAAGCCTATGTTATCGGTGCAGGATGTCGGCTTTCCGTTCATCGGCTTTAATATGTAAGCACCATCTGCCACGTGGGCGATATTCTGCAACGCCGCGACACAACGTGTATCTTTCTCTCGATGGCCAGCAGATGCTTTGTTCGGCCAGCAGTAGCGCCGCGTTAGTCCACCAGGGCGAGGGGCCGATCTCAATAACCGGTTGTCTCTGGTGTGATATGTGCAGAGGCTGCGATACGATTGGTGATGAAGGTATCCAGCAGAAAATTCTGCCCGAGTTTTTTATCGGCGCTCGGGTCGTATTCACGAATTACTTGCGCAAAGGGAGGCAGGGAAGCAACGCCGCAAGTGCATCCGCGACTTCTGATTTCGATGAAGGATTGTTCGCGCAGTTTCTTGATGTAGCGCTGGGCTTCGTGATTCATTAAATCCATCAGTGCCATTTTTTCCAGCTCTTGCTGGGTAGGAGCGCGGGCAGATTCGTTGCGCAACGCATGGACTTTGACAATCAGATAGCCCTCGTCGGCACGGACAGGATTGCTAATATCTCCGGCGCGCAGCCCATGGATGGCCTTGCGGAGTACCGGGTTAACGTCCGCCAAACGCAGCCAGCCAATATGCCCGCCGCTTTTGGCGGAGCTTTCCGCAGAAAACTGGCGTGCCAGTTCCGCAAAATTATCCTCACGACGGCTGGAATCCACCAGATTATTTGCCATGTCATGCACTTCCTGCTCTTTTTCCTTGCTCTGTACTGGCAGTAGCATAATGGAAATATCAGCTTCCGGATCCCCTTTGCGTTCAGCTGCGCGCGCGCGAATGCGTTCGATTTCCTCTGGCGTAACGCTGATCCGGTTGCGGACCTTGCGCGCCAGTACGCGTTGCCACATTAACTGGGCTTTTAACTGCTCTGTTACACTGGTACGGCTAATGCCAAGACCGCGCACATATTCATCGAATTTACCTTTACCCAGGCGGTATTGCTCTTCCACCTCGGCGATGGCATTTTTCATATCGTCTTCAGTAATACTGATATCCAGACGTTCCGCTTCCTGCTTTTGTAGCTCTTCATTAATCATGAATTGCAGGATTTGTGGACGAATTTTATTTTTTGTTTCCGATGTTTTCGGTAGACGCGAACTTGCCATTACGAATTTAAGCCGCTCGTCCACATCATGGTTCGTGATCGCTGTACCATTAACCACTGCGGCAATACCGTATTGTGTTGCATGCAGTGGCGATGCCAGAAGGCAAACCAGCAGACTGACGACCAGCAGGGAGGAAAAACGCATATTATATCCCAAGGTGTTTCAGACCAATTTCCAGCACGACCGAGGTGTTGGGTTCAATATCCCGATCCCGCACATATTCCCGGCGGAGCGCTGTAGAGATAATAAGGCATTCATTTTCATATGCAATACCCGCGCCGGTTTCGATCCAGCCGCCATTATCGGCCAGATCCCGCCGGCCATTGGCAAAGAATGTCCAATCATCAGTGAAGCGATAGGAAATATTAGCGAGTGCCTCTTCCTTGATAAAGGTTGTTTCATCGTCCAGCTGGACATACCCGGCACGCAGGCTCAGCGGGGATAGCTGAAGCGTGGTAAGCACTTCATTGCGGCGGAAGCTGCCATCGTCCTTATCCACACGGAAACGATAGGATACATCCATATTATCGCCATTGGAGGCAGTGATACGGCCTACGTAATCAGAGAAGTTATCATCCAGCCCGCTACCGACGGCAAAATTGGCATCTTTTTTGGTACGGTAGTTCTGACCCAGCAGGAAGGTGATATGTTCCGGCCCCTTGGTGCGGTAAATGCCCCCGCGAACACCATAGTTTGTACGTGGCCCGCCTTCTACACGGTCCAGCCCGGTATAGTGGTTGCTGCTGAACAGGTTAAAATCTGAAAGTTCCAGCTGCTGGCTATCTTCGTTGGGGATTTTATTCGGGTTATTGCCATACGGCGAAAGGATTACTTCTGCCATGGGTTCCAGCATCACACGGGCATGACTGAAGTTTTGCATGACGGGATAATTCCACGCCAACTTGGCTTCCGGCATGAAGCGCCCGGTGAGCCCTTCCTGATCTTTAGCGGAGTTCAACGGGTCGGGGACGTTTTGTACATGGTATACATCGCCACGAACACTGGTTATTAGGTTAAGAATATGCCCGCCCGGCGTAATATGAGGGAGTACCCATGCCAGTGTGGAGGAAAGGCGACGGCTATCTGCACCTTCACCCCGTAGTAGTGAAAGCGCATTGGCATCCCATGTCCACATGGAATTAGCATAACCAGTGGGGCGCTCGATATGGGTATCAATGAGCGGCAGGATCAACGGTGTGGTATCCGGATCATCATCGGCATTCAGCCCCTGGAAGGAATAGGCTTGCATACCAATATAATCCCGTCCTTCAATACGCTGCACATACCCACGGGAAGTCAACAAGTCTTCGTTATCAAAGCTGTAACGCTGCAGATACGTATCATCGCTGGAGCGCTTGGCATTAAAGCCCGCTGACCAGCTATTCTCAAAGTTAAAATGCCCAATTCCTTCAATATGGCCCCGTATCTTGCGGCCCTCGATCTCATTACCGAAAACGTCCCGTTCCTTCGGGTTGGTAATGCTGCCGCGCAGTTCATATTGGCCATAGCGGGTGAGGTGACGGTATTCGCCCGTCATCACGATGCCTTCTTCCGTAGTGAAGATAGGCGCGATGGTGGCGTCTTTATTTTCGGCGATGCTGATATAATACGGGACTTTGACACTGGCACCCAACGTATTGCTCCCCTTATAGGATGGCATCAGGATGCCGCTTTTGCGCGTGGCATCCGGCATGGGGTGGCTGAGATAGGGGGTGTATAATACAGGAGTACCAAATATCTCAAGGTAGGCATCCTTATATTTTACACTTTGTTCCTGCTGATCCAGTTTGACATGGCCGGCGCGTAGATTCCACAGGGCGGTGCGTTGAGTTCTGCCATTACAGATATTACAGGGGGTGAAGAAGAAATTTTTCAGTGAGAAATGGTCTTTGTCTTGCCGTTCCGCCTCGGTGGCGGCAACATAGGTGGAGCCGCTGAGTAAACCCGCCATATTATCAATATGGCCTTTTTCCAGTGAATCCTCCAGTTCAGCACTATCTGCAAAGAATGTATGTCCGGCGGGGTCTTTCAGCTCGATATTCCCCTTGGCGGAGATCATGCGGGTTTTTTGGTTATAGCTGACACTGTCTGCCTTCAATTTCCGCTTTCCCTGCGTTACTTCCACATTGCCAGAGGCAGTAATATCGCCAGTTTCCGCCTCATAGCCAAGATCATCCGCCTCAAACGCGGCCGGGGAATTATCCGGGCGCAGGCCTGTCTTCAGGTCGGCACTGTGCGCCGCATGATACATGAGCGCAACCGGTAGCGTGGCCCATAGCATGTTATATTTGAAACCAGAACGTAAAAAACGAAAACGGGCTGTCACGCGTTTAACCATCCTCCAGGTGAAGCACACTCCCTGCACCGGCAAGAAGCGCAATAATTACGGGGATCCATGCCGCCAAAGGAACCGGGATGCTTCCGGAAAGCCCGAACGTGGATACCAGATTCGTGAGAAAATATATAAGAAAGCCGGTGATAATACTAGCGGTAATTAGCAGCCCACTTTGTCCTTTGCGAGGCAGACTGAAGGAAAAGATTGCTGCGATTAGCACCATGGCGGCAAACAGTAACGGGCTGACCAGTGTCATGTGCCAGTATAGTCGGTGCCGTAGTGCCGAGAATCCGGCCTCTTTGAGTGTCTGAATAAAGCCAGGGAGCGACCAGAACGAAATGGTTTCCGGCGAGGCCAGGCTATCATGGATTTGTTCAAAGGTGAGGTTAGTTGGTAGAAAGTATTCATCCAGCGGGCGGGCATACTCATCATGGGTAGCGATCAGTACATCCTGTAAGCGCCAGAAATCACTGGCCAGTTCGGCCTTCTTGGCGTCAATACGTTCTACAAATCGATCTTCCGCGTCATAGACAAAGGCAGTCACATCAAACAATTCCACCTCATCCTGTCCGGCACGGGCAGCATGCAGGATAATTTCGCCAGAAGGTGTATCGCTTTCTTCCTCATAGCGTTTTTGTTTGAGCCACAGTCCGGAAGAGGAAACTGCCAGCATGCTAGTGCGGCCGTGCAGGTATTTGCCTTCCAGAAATTCGTAGCGCGAGAGCATGGTGCATCCCAGCGGATTGAGGATGGTGACCATAAAAATACCAATTCCCAGCGCAGAAAGTACGACCGGCATCAAAAATTGCCAGGCAGAAATGCCAGAGGCACGGGCGATGATCAGTTCATTATTCCGTGTCAGACGTGATAACGATAATATTGCCCCGACAAGGATCACAAATGGCCCCATCTTCTGGATCATCAGCGGCATACGCAGTAATGCCATTTGCAGTACGATATAGAGTGGCACCTCACGGCTTTGGGCACGGCGTAGCAATTCCATCATATCCACTAGGAACACAATGACAGAAAACGCACAGAAAACAATTAGCGTGCTGATGAGAAACTGCTTGCTGATATACAGCGAGAAACGTAGTGGCATCTTCATGAGTGTGCCTCATGATGTAAATGTGGAATCATTGGTGGGAAAGAACGTTTTTTGACGGTTTTGGAGGGTTTTCCGCCAAACAAGTATATCATTAACGCAATCACTGACACTGGCAGAAGATACATCAGCGGTATCATCCATCCATAACTTGTTGCAGCGCTGGAAATACTAAAATTTATAATCAATACGGTCACTGACCCTACGGTCCAGATTACAGCCCTCCGCCACTGACCACGTCGGTTAAAACTACCCGTCAGGAAGGGTGCGGCAGCCATTAGCACCAGTAAAAGGTTATAAAATGGCCAGGTGAGCCGCTGGTGTAGCTCGGCACGCAGTTTATTGTTTAATTTCTGGATAATCTCCGTGGAAGCGCCTTCATGGTCAGTTTCCAATAATTCACTCGGAAAACGTTCTTTTGGTTCCCGCCAACGTTCTTCTACGGGTTCCGCATAGACATTGATCGCAAAAGCATAGCGGTCAAAGAACAGCAGCGAGAGCTTGCGGCGGGTTTTGTCCATTTCCTGTCGTGTGCCATTTTGCAGGATAAATTGCGGACCTTGGGTGCTTTGAATGAGCTGGCCACTTTTGGCCATCATTGTGGATGGATGTACGGGATCACGTTCGTCATGTACCAGCAGGCCATGTAACATGCCATCTTCACCGCGTTCCCGGATATAGACGGTTAATCCCTTTACGGGTGATACAAATACACCCTCCTGTAAAAGGATAGAAACATAATTATCACGTACGAATGCCTGGAGGTCTTTAAACTGCCGGTAAGAGAGTGGCATCAGGTAAAAGCCGATGAGTGCAGAGATTAAAATTGCATACCCTGCCAGCACCAGTACTGGTTTGAGCAGGCCATAGGTGCCGATGCCACCGCTTTTCAGCACCGTCAACTCATTGTCTATTGTCATGCGCTGGAATACCAGCATCGTGCTGATGAACAGTGCAATGGGTACCAGAACCCACAGGAGGGAGGGCAGAATCAGCGAAGTCAGGAACAGGAATGTCTTTAAATCCAGCCCGCGGTTGACAATCAGGTCCACAAAGCGCAACGACTGCGTGAGCCATACAATCGCCGTGAGGCTAAAGCATATCAATGCCGCAGGGCCAAGCACACGCCAGATTATGTATTTACTATATTGGTACATTTGATACAGTATGCCCCGTTTGAATACGGGATAATCTACCGTTCACACTAACCAATCGCAAGCATAAGAGGCACTCTATGGAATTACGTTTTGCTGAAGTCGCACTAAATAAGGAAACCACGGTTATTTTTACGGTAGGGAAAGATTTAAAACTTTCACCCCTGGCAGCGGAGCTGGATAAGCAATCCGACGGGGCGTTGGCACGGGCGATCAAGGGTGCGGATTTCAAAGGGGAGAAAGGTAAGCTGCTTTCGGTGATTCCAGGAGCTTCTGTAAAACAGGAGCGCATTGTGCTGTTAGGTGTAGGTGAACAGAAAGACCTGGAAAAGGATACCGATATTGAGGCACTGGGGGGTAAGGTAGTGACGTACTTAAATCGCGTCCGTGCAGATAAAGCAGCACTGGTATTAGAAACCGGACTGGGGGGTGTTACGGCAGGACGTGCGGCGGCACTCATTGCTAATGGGGCGCTGCTGGCCAGTTATAGCTTTGATAAATATTTCACCAAACGCAAAGATGAGGATAAGCCAACACTGGAGAATTTAACAGTGCGGCTGGACGGCCACAAAGATGCAAAAAATGAGTATGAGCCATTGGCCGCAGTTTCTGAGGGGGTCTTTATCGCACGTGATTTAGTTTCAGAACCACCTAATGAATTAAATCCAGAGACATATGCTGAATTCTGTAAGAATCTCAAAAAATTAGGCCTAAAAATTGAGGTATTGGGCGAAAAAGAAATGCAGAAGTTGGGCATGGGGGCGTTGCTCGGTGTTGGGCAGGGAAGTGCCAGTGAGTCCCAGCTAGTGGTATTACAATGGAGTGGCGGTAGTAAGAGTGATACGCCGATTGCCTTTGTTGGCAAAGGTGTAACGTTTGATACAGGCGGAATCTCCATTAAGCCTGCACAAGGCATGGAGGATATGAAATATGATATGGGCGGCTCTGCTGCAGTGGTAGGCTTGCTTTCTGCATTGGCTAAGCGAAAAGCAAATGTGAATGCCGTAGGGGTAATTGGCCTGGTGGAAAATATGCCGGATGGCAACGCTCAACGCCCAAGCGATATTGTTAAAAGCATGTCCGGGCAGACAATTGAGGTGCTGAATACCGATGCCGAAGGGCGGCTGGTGCTGGCGGATGCGCTGTGGTACACGCAGGATCGCTTCAAGCCGAAATTTATGGTGAACCTGGCAACGCTGACCGGGGCGATTGTGGTGGCGCTGGCCGACCAATATGCCGGGCTATTCTCTAATGATGATGAACTTTCTGAGCGACTGAGTAAAGCGGGAGAGGTTTCCGGGGAGCGTGTCTGGCGGTTCCCGCTGGGTAAAGAGTATGACAAAATGATCGATTCTACCATTGCAGATATGAAAAATATCGGCGATGGGCGTGGGGCAGGAAGCATCACGGCGGCGCAGTTCCTGCAACGTTTTGTCAATGAGGTGCCTTGGGCGCATCTGGATATTGCCGGGATGGCCTGGGATAAAAAAGGCAGGGATATTACACCTAAAGGTGCCGTGGGCTTCGGTGTGCGTCTGCTGAATCGCTTGGTGCATGATTATTATGAGAAGCATTAGGTTGGTTCGGTTGTGACGGAGATCAGCTTCTATCATTTGACAGCCTCCCCGCTGGAACGGGTACTACCGCGTTTGCTGGTGAAAGTGCTGGAAAACGGCGGGCGAGCCGTGGTGTTGGGGCAGGATGAAGCACGGCTGAAGCTGCTGAACGACCAGCTCTGGACGACGACGAAAACCTTTATTCCGCACGGCATGAAGTCCGAAGGGCAGCCGGAGCGTCAGCCGGTGTATCTGACGCTGGAAGAGGAAAACCCAAACCAGGCCAATTTTCTGGTACTGGTGGATGGTCGGGAAACGGCGTATATCGGTGAGTTTGAGCGCTGTATGGATATGTTTGATGGTGGGGACGAAGAAGCAGTGAAGCAGGCGCGTGCCCGCTGGAAACGCCTGAAGGATGCCGGTCATACGCTGACCTACTGGCAACAGGATGAAAAAGGTAGCTGGCAAAAGGCGGGCTAATTAGGAGATTTCAGCGGAGCCAGGCCTGCGCAGCAGGGATGCATTCAAGTTGCCGGAAGCAGCGAGTTCGTCGGCGTTTTGCCAGTCCTGAAATTCCTGAACCAGCGTGTCGTAATTAACCTCCTAAGGTAAACCCCCGCCTTTGCCGCGGGTGATTAATTTGCGGCTGTGGGAATAGCTTTTCGGTTTAGTCTTTAGTATAGCCTGCTGTTGCCCCACTTCTTGTGTGTGTTGTAGAGGGCTGTAGCAATAGTTGGCCCAAATCATTCATTGCTACAGGTTCTCCTGTATACTGAATAGATGTGTTTTCATCTATGACACATCCAACTCGATTACTGCAAACAAGATTATCAATTACGCTTAGTACGGTTTGTTTTCCAGTAAATGAAGAAGATGTTACTCCCTCAGTATCTTCATTGTATACAACTAGTTTTACCCTGTCGTCTAACATGAATCTGAATTCGTCTGGATTTTTTACCCATTCTAGCGGAGAAGCATTGGTTGCAGTCTCTTGATTATCAGGTGTATCTCTAAAGTAGTATTGACTGTCTTTTATATATGCTTCAAATTTAAAATCGTTATTATCTTCTTCTGTGCCAGTTAAAGTGACTTTGTAAATACATTCATCTATTCGTGTTTGGTTCATTTCTACCGTAATTTTTGTAATATTTATGTTATCGTCTGTAGGAGTCATTTTTTCTAATCTTTTGAAACAAGCTGATATAATGAAATATATTTATTATTAAGTATATTTAAAAAAGGTTAAATAATTGTTAATAGATAGTGATTTTTATCCCTTCCGCTCCCCTCTGCGGCAGGGGCCAATATAGTGTGTTGAAACGACATAATGCATAGGAGCGCTGAGGATGCGGTGGAGCAATGCCTGTAAATCCTCCGGCATAAAAGGTTTACCGAGTGGGTAGAGCAGTGGGGATTCCTCAGGCGGTACTTTTGATGCGGTGAGCAGCACGACCGGTAAGAAGCGATCCGGGGATTCCGGGGAATCATGCAGCAAGTGCAGGAGTGAAAGCGTGGGGATATCCTGTTTTTCACTATCCAGAATCAGTACATCAAATGATGCATTCCCAATTCCTTTGCGAAACTCAGCTTCATTTGTAAAAAAAGAGGCTTCCGTATCGGGGGCAGGTAGTGCGCGTTTTAGCTGTAGTGAGAGTTCGTGGTCGGCACAAATAATAGCGATGCGCGGCTGAAAATAGGGGGGCTTCATGCCCTTATGATAGCTCAGCCCAAAAAAATGTAAAGCCAGATACAATAGGTTATGGGGAAGTATCATTATTGCATAAAATATATCACAAATTGCATTAGATATATCAACTAACTAGTTGAATATAATGTATTTAGGTGGTATAATACGGGCGTGTGTGATTGGAGGAGTGTCACTTTATGGTAGAAATTAGTGCTGCGAATAATGCTGCGCTGTTCTTCCGGCAGAGCCAGCAATCGGAAGAGGATAGCTCGCGTCTGCAGGCAGATAATACGGTAAAAACGGATAATAACGCCACCAATACCGTAAATCGCAACAAGAAAAAGGCTTCGGCTTCGAATGCTTTTGATGGTTTGGCGACATTGAAGACGCCGAATAAAGGTGGTTCTTCGTCGAGTAGTCATAAATCAGATTCATCGAACGAGAGTAAAGAAGCAAAAGAGAAAAAGAAGGCTGAAGCGGAAGAAACGGAAGAATCTTCTCAGTCTGCGGAATCTGTACCGGGTTCCTTCTCTGACCTGTCCCTGCGTGGGCTGGCAGAAGGAGGAGCGGTTTCTCCGCAGACTGCTGAGGAAATAAAGCTTCATGGAATTCCGGCAAGCGTGAAGGCGCAGGTCAGCCAGATTGAATCGGATATCAAGCGCGAGCATGTTATCGAGGCGTATAAAAAAGCGCAGGATAATCATGATTTACTCGATACTGACTATAGTAAAAAACTCGCAAATAATGTAGCGGAAGAAGATGTTCTGCTATCTCGTGAGTTAGACGAACGTGCCAGTGAGGACATACAAGAGGAAAAACACTTTAATAGCGTCCCCAAGGAAGGTAGCCAGCTTGTGCCGCCAGGTACAAATTTCGCTACCAGTGTATGATTTCCCAGGTGTAGCCATTGCTGTGATTGCAGCGAAGGGAAGGCGGGAGTTTCTCCCGCCTTTTTCTTTACCTTATTTCTTTCCCGTGGCAATCTGCGGGGATGGAAGCCGAACTACAGAATGATCCTGTGGCACGCTTTACCCAGGCACTTCGTCATCAGCAGGCTGGGGAGCTGAGGGAAGCCGAGCTACATTACCAGGCAGTGTTGGAGCTGGCACCGGATTTCGCCGAGGCGGCGTATAATCTGGCGGCGCTTTATACACGCACTGAACGGGATGGAGATGCCGTCGTGTTGCTCAGGAAGGTCACCGCGCAACAGCCGCATAATGCCGGGGCATGGAATAATCTGGGGCTGGCACTGCAACGTCTGGGGAATATGCCCGAAGCCACACGCGTATTTGAAGTGGGTGTGGCAGTTCCGGAAGCGCCGGCGTATGTGTTCTATAATTACGGCCGATTGTGCTATGCGCTGGAGAATCTGATGCAGGCAGAAACGCTGACACGTGCGGCTATTGCTCGTGATCAAAGCCAACCGGAATTTCATAATAATCTCGGCCTGATTCTGCGTGATCGTGGAAGACTGGAAGAGGCTATCACAGCCTATCAGGAAAGCCTGCGACTCCAACCCGGATATATTGAGGCGGCGGTGAATCTGGGCGTTGCTTACAAGTTGCAGGGGGATATCAGGCAGGCAGAGGCGTGTTTCCGTGAGGCATTGCAGTACCATCCGGATGCCGCCGAAGCCCGCTTTCACCTGGGGATGCTGTTATTGAGCGAGGGGCACTATGCGGAAGGATTCCCGCTTTTTGAGGCGCGCTGGCAGGTGCCGGAGTTCGCAAGACACATACGTGATTTCTCCCTGCCATGGTGGCGCGGGGAGGCGCTGACCAGGAAAACATTATATCTCTGGGCCGATCAGGGCGTGGGGGATATGTTGATGTTTGCCGGGCTATTACCGGAAGTGGCGGAGTTGGCCGGGCAATGCATTGTGGATGCGCCGGAGCGGTTGCTGCCGTTATTTCGGCGTTCATTCGCTGCATTGCAGAATGTGCGATTTGTAACAGCATGGGATGATATGCCGAAGGCGGATTATCAGTTGCCACTCAGCAGCCTGGCGGCACAGTTGCGTACAGATGGGGTGTTTCCCGCGCATCCGGGCTATCTGGTAGCGGACCCGGAGCGTGTACAGGTATGCCGGGCGCGCTATGCGATGTTGGGTAAGGAGGCGAAGATTGGTATTTCCTGGCATACCACGAATCAGCGGCATGTGCAGCGTAAGCGTTCCATTGCATTGGTGGACTGGTTGCCGCTGTTCCGGTGCTTCCCGGAAGCGGTCTTTATTTCGCTGCAATACGGTGATCACCGGGCCGAATTGCAGGCGTTTTATGAGGAAACAGGGTTCCGGGTGCATGCGGATACGACTGTGGATGCGCTGGATAGTCTGGAGGATTTTGCCGCCCAGGTGGCGGCAATGGATCAGGTGATCTCCATTGATAATTCCACCGTACATATGGCCGGGGCACTGGGAGTGCCGGTGCAGGTGCTATTGCCCGAGGTGGCGGACTGGCGCTGGGTACGTGGGAAAGCCACGACGCCGTGGTACCCCACGATGCAGCTATGCTGGCAACGGCCGGGTGAACCATGGGGGGCGGTAATACAGCGTGTGGCGGAGCTGGGTTAGCTGGCGTTACCTTCCGGGGCTTTGGCGACCCCTACCAATGCGGGGCGCAACAGGCGATCATGGATCACATACCCGGCCTGCATCACCTGAACCACTGTGCCGGGCGCAGCATTCGGGTCTTCAATCTGTGCCAATGCCTGGTGGTAGTTGTGGTCAAATGGTTCCCCTTGAGGGTCAATACGGCGAATGCCATTTTTTTCAAACACCTTTAGCAGTTCATTACGCGTTAACTCCAGCCCGTCATAGAGCGTCTTCAGGGCAGTGCCTTCAATGAGCTGATCCTGCGGGACATTCTCCTGTGCACGGTGCAGATTTTCCAACACGCCAATCAGTTCCTGTGCCATGGATGAGACCGCATATTTGCGACTGTCCTCAATTTCGCGCTGGGCGCGGCGTTTGGTGTTTTCCATCTCGGCCAGGGTGCGGAGCAGCTGGTCTTTCAGCATGGCAATTTCCTGCTCTGGGGAGGGCGTATCTGCCTGTGCCTGCTGATAGGCATCTGCCACAGCTTGCATGTTTGCATCGGGTTGTGGGGCTTCAGCTGTTGCTTCACCCGTTTCGGGTTGTTCGGTTTCAGGTTGTGCTTGCTCGTTTGGCTGCGTCGCCATGCCAGACTCCTTTTATGGTAATGATTGCCTATAATGTAATTTTGTTTTGCTTGGTTTCAAGCCTTTGCTATACCAGAACCTTAAAAAAATGAGGAGATCAGCCGTGCGGCCATCAGGAAGAACACAGAATCAACTGCGTGAAGTGACGATAGAAACCGGGATCAGCGATTATGCCGAAGGCTCCTGTATGATCCAGTGCGGGCGAACGCAAGTATTGTGTACGGCTACGCTGGATGAGCGGGTGCCACCCTTCCTGCGGAATACGGGGACAGGGTGGATTACCGCGGAATACGGGATGCTGCCGCGTTCCACCCATACGCGTATGGCACGCGAGGCCAGCCGGGGGAAGCAATCCGGGCGGACGGTGGAAATCCAGCGCCTGATTGGGCGTAGCCTGCGGGCGGTGGTGGATATGAAGCTGCTGGGCGAGCAACAGATCATCATCGATTGCGATGTGATAAATGCCGATGGCGGAACACGTACAACTTCCATTACCGGTGGCTATGTGGCGCTATGCCTGGCCCTGAAGCGGCTGGAAGCGCAGGGGCTTCTGCGGAAATCCCCGTTGATTGATCAGGTGGCGGCTATTTCCTGCGGGATTTACCGGGGGGAGCCCGTGCTGGATCTGGAATATGAGGAAGACAGCATGGCCGAGGCCGATGCCAATTTTGTGCTCACCGGCAAAGGTAATATCGTGGAAGTGCAGGGGACAGCAGAAGGTGCGCCCTTCTCAGAAGGGAAGTTCCTGGAGCTGATGGCGCTGGCGAAAAAGGGCACCTCGGAGCTGTTTGCTATCCAGAACACGGCACTGGGGCGTTAGGGCATGGCGCGTAAATTTGCCGGTGGGAAGCTGGTGGTTGCCAGTCATAATAAAGGGAAAGTAAAGGAAATTAATTCATTACTTAAAGAATATAATGCAACCACCTTATCTTCATCTGATTTTGATATTAAAGAGCCGGAGGAGAATGCCGATAGCTTTATCGGGAATGCTGAAATCAAATCCCGTTATACGGCGGAGTACACTCAGCTACCATCCCTGAGCGATGATTCCGGACTGGTGGTACCGGCGCTGGAGGGTGCGCCGGGCATTTATTCCGCGCGCTGGGCCGGGCCAGAGAAGGATTTTGCGCTGGCGATGGAACGGGTGCGGCAGGAATTACTGGCCAAAACAGGCACCGATAACGGACATCGGGCCTATTTTGTATGTGCGCTTTCGCTGTGCTGGCCGGATGGGCATGAGGAGCATGTGGAGGGTCGTGTAGATGGAACGCTGGTCTTTCCGCCGCGTGGGAAGCGCGGGTTTGGCTATGACCCGATTTTTGTGGCCGACGGTTATACACAGACCTTCGCGGAAATTGACCCAGAAGAAAAACACCGGGTGAGCCACCGCGCAGATGCGTTCGCGCAGCTGGTGGCGAAGTGCTTTGCATGAGCGCTGCTCCTATCGCGCTCTATATCCACTGGCCGTTCTGCCGTAAAAAATGCCCTTATTGTGATTTCAACAGCCATGTACCGGAACAGACGCCGGAGGCAGCGCGCTGGCTAGAAGCCTATTGCCGGGAGTTTGATACACTGGCGAACCGGGTAGGGGAACGCCGGATTCACAGTATCTTCTTTGGCGGTGGAACGCCTTCCCTGATGCCGCCGGAAATCGTGGCGGGGGTGTTACAGCACGTACAAACGCGCTGGCCGTTAGAGCCGGAATGCGAGATTACACTGGAAGCCAACCCAACCTCTGCTGAGGCCGGAAAGTTCAGGGCGTTCCGTGAAGCAGGGGTAAACCGACTTTCCGTTGGGGTGCAGTCCTTACGTGCGGAGGCGTTGCATTTCCTGGGGCGGGAGCATACGACGGAAGAGGCAATGGAAGCACTTCGCATGGCACGCGACATATTCCCCCGCTACACGTTTGATCTGATTTATGCCCGGCCCGGGCAGACAGTACCGGAATGGGAGCAGGAGCTGAGTGAAGCACTGGCGCTGGCCTCTGGGCATCTTTCACTCTACCAGCTGACCATTGAAAAGGGGACACCGTTTTACCGCGCCTATCAGGATGGTGCGTTTACGCTGCCAGATGAGGACACGGCAGCGATGCTTTATACGCATACGGAGCAGATGTTGGCGGAGGCCGGGATGGTTCCCTATGAAATATCAAATTATGCTGCGCCGGGGCAGGAATCCCGGCATAATCTGGTCTATTGGCGCTATGGCGAATATCTGGGGATTGGGCCGGGGGCGCATAGCCGGGTGTGTCTGGCAGGCGATACAACGCCACATCGTTTGGCGATGATGACCACACATCATCCGGAGCGCTGGTTGCAGCAGGTGGCGCAGCGTAGGCACGGGCTGCAGGATGAAAGCCGGGTGGAGGGCCGGGCGCTGGCGGAAGAATGCCTGATGATGGGGTTGCGCCTGCAGGAAGGACTTGATGCCGCGCATTTTCAGGCGATCACCGGTCAGGTACTGGAACGCTGTATTGCAATGCCAACGCTGGAGGTATTGTGCACGGAAGGACTGGTACACTGGAACGGGCAAATGCTGCGCCTTGCCCCGGCAGGGCGTTTAGTGTTAAATTCTATATTGGATGCGTTGTTGAATCATTAATGCGGTAGTGTTGCTTTGGTTGGCAGCGTATCGTTGCGAATATAGACGTCATAAACACATATATTTTTTTCTACCGGGCATATTCTGTCGATCTTTTGGTATTGGCTGAAGATATGCAAAAAATCCGGATTATCTGAGAAAAAATTAATATAATCAATGTCATATATTAATTCGCCCTCGGCTTCATTGGTGCCAATAAAGATAAGCGATGGATTGAGCTTTTCGAGATCCTCCACCACTTTTTGGGTAATAAATATCTTGAGTTCAGGGAGGTTTGGCACGGTGATGCCCTGATTCTCAAGGTTATAAAGTCCAACAATTGGCCACATGTGGTAAAAACTGTTGCGCCAGACCAGATGATTGTGAATGACCAGTGGCAAGAGGTTAACATCCTTCGAAAGCATATAGGTATGGTTGTCCTTTGCATAGCGCCGTATCATGGTTTCCAGCCCATCGCTAGATTGAAATAGGCGCTGCGTATCATGTTGTTTGTTATATTGAATTGATGCACTTAAAAAAAGTAACTGAATGCTGGTGAAAAACAATGTCACCCATATCATCAGGAAACTTTTGTGCCGGTAAACAAGTGGGAGTGTTATGCCTGCCAGCAGAAGCATCAGGCTACGTAGGGGGATATAATGATATCCCCAGCCTTTAAACTGAATATTAATGATGAATATAGAAATCAGACCTAACCCAAGGATGTATTGCAACCCGGCTCTGCCCGGTGTTCTTCTTTTGGCTGGGCGGGGGAGGAGGTAAATAAATGTAGGTATACCGGTAAGCAGCATATAGCCAAATGTTGGAAGGATTAAATTCTTTGCAGCAGAGTTTGTAAAGTTAGCGTAGATGGTCAGGAGTGGCCCCATGGTTTGCCAGTAGGGTGTGCCAAATAAAATCCACAGGAGATACACACAGCCAGTGATGAAAATGACAGCATTCGTATCTGAAAATAAGCTACGTAATGTGCGGTGTCTTAGCATGAGAATAGCCTCAGAATAAATCACACACAGTGCATAATGGGGCTTAATACAGCAGGCCAGCGCAGCCAGGAATGCACACAGTAAACGCTCTGTTCTGGGTGCGTTTGCTCCTTCCAGTCTCAGTAGAGTGAACAAAATATAAGGAAATATGAAGAGGACAATCAGATGTTCCTTTTGTCCAAATTCATTCACATTGTACAAAGGTAGCAGGAGAAAAATATAACTACAGGCAAAAATAGTACAAAAAAAGAACAAGCCATCTTTTGCCAGAGGGTTATGCTTTAATAGACGTGCACATAGGTAAAGGCTGATGAAAACAAAGAGGTAATTGTTAATGTGGTTTACGGTAATAAGGTCAATGCCTGTATTGCGGGCGACCAGCTGTGGAATGACTTTCAGATAATAGAGAAACGGCAGATTAACAATTAGAATATCCTTATAGAGCACGTTGTCATCGAGGATTTTTCCTGCAACATCAAGATGTACAGCAACGTCCCGGTTGATAAGGAGGTTGCTTTGTGCATAGATGCTAAAAAATAGTTCAGCAAGAATCAGTAGTACCAGAAGAAGGTTGAGGCCGGTGAACTTACTGAACATCTATCTAATCAAACTGGTTGGGTGCTGGATCCAGTGTGCGTAACCCATTTTGCGTAACCTCTACCACGGCCAGCAGGCGTTCTGCAATATCGGAGCCACTGAAGCGGAATGCGCCATTGATCCCTGAAAAGCCGCGAGGGTTACGAATCGATGCGTCTGTAAAAGGCTCTCCTGCTTTTGCCAGTGCAGCACATAATGCTACGGCATCATAGGCAAGGCTGGCAATGCGTGGTGGGGTTTCCTTATAGATATCACGATAGGTCTGTTCAAAGAAATCGCGGGCACTGATATCGGAGGTAGCAAACCACCCGCCCTGCAATTTGGGGTGGCGCAATACGGCCTCATCATCCCACTGGCCGCTACCAATGAGTTGCAGATGACTGCTAACTATGCCCTTTCCGCTCAGACGCGAGGCAATCGAGAATAATGCTTGTCCACCTTCCGGGATAAATAGGGCTTCCGGGGTGCCTTCATCATATAGTTTTCGTGAAAGCTTAACGATACCTATAATGCTTTCCGAGAGGTCTGCGCCCATATTCTTATAGTATTGTGCATCACGTACCCCTATGTCTTTAGGAGCGAGTGCAGTGGCCATCGTATCCACCATCATATGGCCATAAGTATTTTCTGGCGCAAGGACAGAGTAGGAGCGGTATCCCTGTTCATAAGCAAACTTGGTAATACGGGTAGCCTGTTCTTCCGGGTTGAAGCCTAATAAGAAAATACCTTTGCCCTCCAGTGAGCGATTATTGGAAAAACTTAGTACGGGAATTTGATGCAGTCCGGCAATAGGAGCAACAGTCTCTGCAACCTGGCTAAAGAGCGGGCCAAGAATCACCGCGACGTCTTCAGAAACAGCTTCCTGTGCGGCTTTTCTTCCCCCATCCGGGGTACCTTCCGTATCAAATGGAAGCAGGCGTAGATTACGTGCTCCGGTCTGGAAGAGAGCCAGCTCGGCGGCTTGCTGCAGGCTTTTACCCACGGCAGCGTTATCACCAGAGAGCGGTAATAGCAGACCCACTTTGACAGATCCCTGTGGCGAGAGTGCCGGCGTACCTTCTTCGGAAATAAACGGAGGCGATTCCGGAGCATCGCCTTCGGGATAGAGTTTCCAAGTATTGTCATGGTCAGAACTACTGGTGGCGAGTCTTTCTGAAAATAAAGAAATTTGACTACATTGTGTCAGAACAAGTATAGCTGTCAGGGCAAGACACAGTCTGGAAACAAAACGCATTCTTAGATACTCCAAAAATCAATGACGTCAGATACTACTCAACAAATATACACAAGTAAACTTCCTGCTGGATTAAAGGGAGGGCTATATAGTGTAGCCACCCCCATTGGCAACCTGAAAGATATCACCCTGCGTGCATTGGAAGTGCTGGAACATGCGGATATGCTGTTATGTGAAGATACACGGGTGACGCGTAAACTGCTCTCGCATTATGGGCTGAACCCACCTATGCGGGCCTATCATGAACATAATGCGGTGCAGCAACGGGAGGGGGTATTAGCATTACTCCGGGCTGGGAAGGCGGTGGCGCTGGTTTCCGATGCAGGGACACCACTCATGTCTGATCCTGGTGCGGATATTGTGGAAGCCGCCCATGCAGAGGGTATTCCGGTCTATCCAATCCCTGGGGCATCAGCGCTGGTGGTAGCACTTTCTGCTTCGGGTATGCCTGCTGTACCCAGTTTCTTTGCCGGTTTTCTGCCCACAAAAGCCAAGGCGCTTCGTGATACATTGCAATCCTACCAGAGTATTCCGGGAACGCTGGTGTTTTATGAGCGTGCCAGCCGTCTGAAGAATTTATTCACTGCTATTGGCGAGATGATGGGGGATCGGCAACTGATATTGGCACGGGAAATGACCAAGCAGTATGAATCGTTTGTGCGTGGTACAGCAGGAGCATTGATAGCACAGCTTGAGGCTGGGGATATTCCTGAAAAAGGGGAGTGCGTAGTGTTGGTTGCCCCACCGCCGCCACAAAGTGAGGTGTCTGATGCGCAGCTGGTAGCGCAGTTGGAAACCCTTATAAAAAGCGGTGAATCCGTGAAGGAAGCGGTGGCATTGCTGACAAAGCAGTCCGGCTGTCCCCGCAACCGTGTATACACTCTGGCACTAAGTCTGAAGGATGCCGGGAAAGCCTAAACAATATTATAAAGAAAAGCGGCAGGCCGCCTACCTGTTGGGTATATTGGGTGAGTGGGTAGTGTTGCTTCTTCTGCTTCTGAAAGGCTACCATATTCGTGCGCGGCGTTATCGTTGCCCGGTTGGGGAAGTGGATATGATTGCCTTCCGGGGACGGACGATTATATTCGTGGAAGTCAAAACCAGGCATAGAAGCGAAGACGCGGCGGAATTGCCACTTTCAGCAACGCAACGCCGGCGAATCAGTCGTGCCGCAGCGATGTACATTGCAAAGCATCCTGAATTTGCTACCTTTAATGTCCGGTTTGATTTAGTGGTGGTACGGCCCTGGTGCTGGCCACGCTTCTATCGCAATGCATGGATGGAGGAAACGCAATGAATATACGTTATTTAGGGATGGTGTGTCTGGTAGCATTGGTGGCACAGGCCTGTACTACGCCGGTGATGATCAGCGGGGCAACCTCTACGGCGTATGCCGTGGCGCAGGAGCGTACCATTGGCAATGCCATTGATGATGCCACGATTTCTGCCCACATTAATTCCGCCTTCATTCAAAAAGACCTGAATGAACTGTTTCAGAGAGTGGATGTGACCGTGCAGGAAGGAAAAGTATTGCTGACCGGAGCGGTAAGAAAGCCGGAAACCAGAGTAGAAGCTGCGAAACTGGCATGGAAAGCACCAGGTGTACGTGCGGTGATTAATGAAATTCAGGTGACGGATAAGAGCAGTGTCGTTGATTATGCCAAAGACGTTTTTATTACTGCACAGGTAAAAAGCCGTTTGGCATTGGCCAAGCATTTGCGCTCTATTAATTACACGGTAGAAACGGTTAATGGTGTCGTCTATTTGCTTGGCATTACTAAAGACCGGGCAGAGTTGCAGGAAGTGGCGGATATCGCCAGCCGGGTGAAAGGGGTGCAACGTGTTGTCAGCCACATGCGTACCTATTACATGGAACGTACAGACCGATAAGCGTTTTTGGCTTGGCAAGTCGCAACGTGCCTGTTATCTACAGGCACGTTAATTCATTGATATCCAAAGAGAGGCAGATATGGCGCGCATCATTGAGATCCGGGGTAGAGAGATTATTGATAGCCGTGGCAACCCCACGGTAGAGGCCGATGTATTGCTGGAAGATGGTGCATTTGGGAGAGCTGCGGTGCCTTCCGGTGCTTCGACAGGGAGTATGGAAGCGCTGGAACTGCGGGATGGTGATAAAAGCCGCTATAACGGCAAAGGTGTCCGGAAAGCCGTGAACGTAGTGAACAGTGAGATTGCCAATGCCCTAAAAGGTAAGGATGCGAATGACCAGAAGGCCATCGATAACCTGATGCGTGAACTCGATGGTACAGAGAACAAAGCCCGCCTGGGAGCGAATGCCATGCTGAGTGTTTCACTCGCGACGGCGCGTGCGGCAGCGGAAAGCAACGGGGTGCTGCTGTATTCCTATCTGGGGGGTGAAAAGGCGCAGGTTCTACCGGTACCGCTGATGAATATCATCAACGGGGGTGCGCATGCCAATAATCCTATTGATATTCAGGAATTTATGATTATGCCGGTTGCTGCTCCCACTATGTCTGATGCTATTCGCATTGGGGCGGAGGTGTTCCACGCATTGAAAAAGAACCTTTCCGATAATGGGTATAGTACCGGTGTAGGGGATGAAGGCGGATTTGCTCCGGATTTAAAAAGCGCCGATGAAGCACTCAGCTATATTATGCGCGCGATTGAGTCTGCAGGCTATCGCCCGGGGGATGATGTGGCGCTGGCACTGGATTCTGCTTCTTCCGAGTTCTATAAAGATGGCAAATATGTGCTGGAAGGCGAAGGCAAGACGCTGGATGCCGAAGGGCTGGTGGCATACTACAAGGATTTAGTGGAGCGTTTCCCTATTGTTTCCATTGAAGACCCGTTGGAAGAAAAAGATTACGATGGCTGGAAACATATTACCCAGGTGTTGGGTGACCAAATTCAGCTGGTGGGGGATGACCTCTTTGTGACCAACCCCAATATTCTACGGAAAGGGATTGAGATGGGCATTGCTAACGCCATCCTGATTAAGCCGAACCAGATCGGGACGCTGACAGAAACCCTGCAGGCGATTGAGATTGCCGCCGCTGCCGGGTATCGTAGCATCCTGTCGCATCGCTCCGGAGAAACCGAGGATACCACGATCGCACACATCGCCGTGGCTACCAACTGCGGGCAGATCAAAACCGGCTCGCTCTCACGCTCGGATCGCCTGGCGAAGTATAATGAGTTGATCCGCATTGAAGAGCAACTGGGTAGCGCTGCCAAGTATGCCGGACGTGCCACACTTGCCCGGGCGGCCTGATCGGCGAGACACTATTTTTTCTATCCCCGTTGCGGAGAGAGGGAGAATAGTGTAGAATCGCACGATAATCTCTTGAAACACATGTAGGAATAAGTGGGCAGGTAAGCTCATGGCAAGACCTTCTTCCAGAAAGAAAAAATTTGTTAGGCTCGGATCCGCCTTTATTTTTACGGCGACCCTTTGCTACTTTTCGTATCATGTTGTCAGTGGCCGCAATGGTATCCTGAATATGTTCCAGCTGGCCGGGGAGGTGGAGCAGACCCGTAAAACCCTGGACGAAGTGCAGCTGGAGCGCATGAAACTGGAACACCGGGTTTTTATGCTTTCCAAGGGGCTGGATAAGGATTTGCTGGATGAACAGGCACGCCTGCAGCTGAATCGTGTCAGTAAGGATGAAGTGGTGGTCTTAAATCCGTTGCCATAGGCCGGGTTCCGTGCGTATAGTCTCTTTTTTATTCAAGCTGTTTTTGGGCGCCCGTAGCTCAGCTGGATAGAGCAACAGCCTTCTAAGCTGTGGGTCGCAGGTTCGAATCCTGCCGGGCGCACCATTTATTCTATCCTCGAAGGGGATAGAATAAATGGTGTGATCGTTCAATGATTAAGCCCTATAATTTCTGGGGAGTGGTCCCCAGCCGGGATCCAGCACCTTGCCATAATTGTCAAGGTGAATTTCTTTTCCAGATTGTAATGCCTGATGAAATGCTTCCTTTTTATCGGTGGAAATTCTCATCACGAAATAGGCGATGCGATTATCCGAATAATGGCATTCCAGATAGGTGATGCCATCGTGTTGTTTCAGTATTTTTGTGGTCCAGGATGTCATCTTCCTACGCTTGCCCGTTTGGCTGATTGCTCAGAGAGACAAATGTCTGTGTTTGACGGAATAATGCGAGCCGGGGCGGGCTTCTCAACGAGTACAGGGCGCTCGCCATGTATCATTTCTTCTACCTGTGTCATCATCTGTTTGCCTTCTGATGTTTTCAATGATTTGCCGTCATTAAAATGCCTATTGAATTCAATCAGGTAAGCTTTAAGGGTTTGGGCCAGATCATCTGTTGGGATTTTACCATCACTGTTTTTGCAAATATAAAGAATCAGATCACTGCATTCTGCCTTAGCATAATTGTCCGGCCCGCTAATATCCCCTTGTACATAGTCCATATTGACGCGTACGAAGCCGAATTTCTCTTCCACCAACTGAATACGGCGTGCAGGAGCCATAACGTCTACAGTGAGATCAGGGCTCTGAGGATTCCACTGAATTTTTGCTGGATCGTTGCTTTCCCAGAGAATAACCTTAATATCACTGCCAAACTGTTGCTTGGTAATCTCTTCTAGATATGCTACAGCATGTTCCATCATGGGTAGAGCCTGATAGTTTGGGTTGCCATTTGCATTGCCCTTTTTGTATTCTTCATTCTTGATGACGTAATTGACCAGTCCAGCCTTGGATTCCGGGAAATAAGAGGTCACTTCAAAGCCGATGACCTTCGCCTTTTCTGGGTCATTGAGGTTTTCCCCCATAACGTGGAAAATCTGGTTTTCCCCACTTTCTTTCCAGCCGGTTTCCAGCCGATTTAGTCAGTCCCCCAGGTCTTCTTGTTCTTCCGGGATGGGGAAGGTCTTGCTGTACATGCCACCATGAATTTTGGTCAGTAATGTAATTGCATTTTCTTTTGCTAGCTTCGCAGTGTTGTCTTGCGGATTGCGTCTGGCATTTTCAAAAACAGTATTCAGGTCCAGCATTTCCAGCTGGTCAGTTTTTTGTGTTATGTCATTAAAATTTTCTATGTTGTTTAACGCAGACGTTTGTTCTTTCATGCGGTAACTCTATACCTATCTATTTAAGGAATATCGTTTTATAGTATAGTATAAGATGGTTAATAGATTGTTAAAAATTGCTATTTGTCTTAACCGCATTTCAGAAAAGGATATTTAAGAGATGGTGCAGTAGTGATAACGAACTATTTTTGCATGAAAAGCAAAAGGTTCTGTGGTATAACAGCGCGAAAGAAGGTGAATGAAGGGGGTTTTATGCGTACACGTTTTTATATACTATTTCTGACGGCGTTATTAGGGGTTTATACGGTTTCCACGCCGGTGCTGGCGGAAGGGCGCTCCGGGCGTGCGGAGGCTGTGAAGGAAGGGCCAGGTTATATGGAGCGCGTGAAGGAACGTCGTCGCCGTCTGACCAATATCTCCGAGGAAGAACGCGCTGAACGTAAGAAGCGCTGGGAAGAAAAAGTCTCCCAGTTACCAGCCGATGCGCAGGCCAGCATTAACGCCAATCAGAAACAAATCGAAGCTAAGCGCGCCGAACTTAATACGCTAAAGGAAGAAATTCGCGCCCTGAAGCAAGAGAATAGAGCCATCATGCAAAAGCATCACAACGCCGCAGGGCAATCGGATGACGATGATAGCGAAGAGGGTGAATAAACAATGGCGCTATTAAAAGGTAAAACCGCACTGGTAACAGGTTCCACCAGTGGAATCGGGCAGGGGGTCGCCGAAGCACTGGCGCGTGAGGGTTGCCATATCATGCTTAATGGTTTTGGTGATGCTGCGGCCATTGAGGTACAGCGTTCCGGGTTGGAAAAGCAGTATGGTATCAAAGCGCTCTATAGTGGGGCGGATATGCGTAACCCTGCTGCCATACACGCCATGGTGGAAGAGGCGGAAAAGCAGCTGGGCGGTGTGGATGTGCTGGTGAATAATGCGGGTATCCAGCACGTAGCGCCGGTGGATGAATTCCCGGAGGAAAAATGGGATGCCATCATGGCCATTAATCTTTCCTCTGCATTTCATACCGTGAAGGCCGTGGCGCCGGGGATGCGTCAGAAAGGCTGGGGGCGGATTATCAATATTGCCTCGGTGCATGGGCTGGTGGCCTCGGCGTATAAGGTGGCGTATGTAGCGGCTAAACACGGGATTCTGGGGTTGACGAAAGTGGTGGCGCTGGATCTGGCCGAGGCCGGGGTGACGTGCAATGCTATTTGCCCTGGGTATGTGCGTACGCCGCTGGTAGAGAAGCAAATCCCCGATCAGGCAAAAACGCATGGGATTTCCGAAGCCGAAGTGATTGAGAAAGTGCTGCTCAAGAACCATGCGGTGAAGCAGTTTGTTGAAGTGGCTGATGTTGCTGCGCTGGTATGTTTTCTGTGCAGTGATGCTGCTAAAACAATGACAGGTGTAGCCCTGCCCATGGATGGCGGGTGGTCTGCCCAATAATCAAACCCTAACTATTGCAAAGGAGAAAAGTATGCGTCCCGATGCTGTGTTTGAATGTACTTCCGCGTATCATGGGAAAACAAACCGGGGTGAGGCGATTCAGTTGGAGCCGGGAAAGCTTTATTTTAAAACCACGGGCGATAAATTCATTTATTTGAACGAATTTGATAATCCTGGGAAGCAGCTTCCTTGGCTGGAACCTGCTGAATTTGAGGAAATTTCCGGGCAATACATGCGTATGACATCCCATATTTAGGTGGTGGTGGTACAGGGGGATGTCGCCCCCCTGTCATTTCCCTGCTTTCTGGCTGTGTTTTTCCATTGACACCACGGGATTTTCTGACATACTCCCGCCTCTCTTTTAACAGGCGAGATAGTTATGCATACACGGTCAGTTAAACCGAACGAAATTGAACGGAAATGGTGGCTTATAGACGCAGAGGGCCTCGTTTTGGGTCGTCTGGCGGCGGAAACCAGCCGTCTGCTGCGTGGGAAGCACAAAGCCTCCTATACTCCTAATCTGGATTGTGGCGACCATGTGGTGGTCATTAACGCCAATAAGGTGGCGCTTACGGGTAACAAGCTGAAAGATAAGAAATTCTTCTGGCATACTGGGCACCCGGGTGGAATCAAGGAGATCACTGCCGGTAAGCAGCTGGATGGTCAGCACCCGGAGCGAGTGATTACCAAAGCCGTAGAACGTATGATTACGCGCAGTCCGCTGGGGCGTGCGCAAATGTTAAAGCTGCATGTGTATGGCTCTGCGGAGCATCCGCATGAAGCGCAGAAGCCGGAAACATTTGATTTTGCTTCTAAAAACTCCAAGAATTCACGTAAAGATAATGGGTAGTACGTATGATTGATATCCCAACCGAAGCCAAAGCCGAAGCCAAAAAGGCAGAAGCGCCTGCCGCAAAGGAAGAACAACGCAAGCCCAAGCTGGATGCACAGGGCCGTGCGAGTGCCATCGGGCGTCGTAAGGAGTCTTCTGCGCGCGTCTGGATTAAGCCGGGACGGGGAAAAATCATCATCAATAAAAAGGAAATTAAGCAATACCTGGCACGTCCGGTGCTGCAAATGATTGTAAATCAGCCGTTTGAAGCTACCAAGACGGCGGGTCAGTTTGATGTGGTCTGCACGGTAAAAGGGGGTGGGCTTTCCGGTCAGGCCGGGGCAATTCGCCTGGGTATCAGCCGTGCACTGACAGATTTTGATCCCTCGCTGCAATCGCTGCTGCGTCAGGGCGGGTTCCTCACGCGGGATAGCCGTGCGGTAGAACGTAAGAAATATGGTCGTGCCAAGGCACGTCGTAGCTTCCAGTTCTCCAAACGTTAGGAGCGCGAAGACCGAAGTTTTGCAAAAAGGCGCTCTTCGGGGCGCCTTTTTAGTTTTAGGGGTATGATTATGAATATACAGAAGAAAATCAATGCGGTGGTGATTGGAGCCAGTGGTTATACCGGTGCAGAGTTGGTGCGGCTGCTTTATGCGCACCCGCAGGTGCAGATTGTTGCGCTGGTGGCCGATAGTAACGCGGGGCAACCCGCTGGGGCAGTGTATCCGCATCTCAAGGCAGCGGGTTTGCCAGACCTGGTAAAGCTGGAGCAGGTGGATTTGAGCGCGGTAGACGTGGCGTTCTGTTGCTTGCCGCACGGGACTTCGCAGGAAGTAATTGCCAGCCTGCCGGAACATCTGAAAATAATTGATCTCTCGGCGGATTTCCGGCTGAAGGATACGGCACTTTATGCCGAGTGGTACGATACACCGCATAAGGCAGAGGCCCTACAGAGAGAAGCAGTCTATGGGCTGACGGAGCATGCGCGGGAGGCCATTCGGAAGGCGCGGTTGATTGCGTGCCCTGGCTGCTATCCGACGTCGGTGTTGCTGCCGGTATTGCCCTTGCTGAAGGCAGGGATGATCGATCCGGAGCGTATTACGGTGGATGCAAAATCCGGTATTTCCGGAGCAGGGCGGAGCGCCAAGGTGGCCAACCTGTTTGCGGAAATGAATGAGAATATCAAAGCCTATGGGGTAGGTAAGCACCGGCATATGGCGGAGATGGATCAGCAGCTGAGTGAGGTAGCGGGGAGGCCGGTTTCTATCAGCTTTACACCGCATGTGTTGCCAATTAACCGTGGCATTCTGTCTACGATTTATGTGGAAACCGTGGATGGAAAAGGCGTTGCAGATGTTGCAAGGGTGCTGCATGCTGCCTATGATCACGAACCCTTCGTCCAGGTACATTCGGATGGTTATGCGCCTACGCCCCGCGATGTGGCGACTACGAACCGGGCGGCCATTGGCGTGTTCCCGGATCGTAAACCGGGACGGGTGATCCTCGTGTCAGTGATTGATAACCTGGTCAAAGGGGCGTCCGGGCAGGCGGTGCAGAATATGAACCTGCTGTTTGATCTTCCGGAAACGATGGGGCTGGATCAGTTGCCTGTTTTCCCGTAAGATGGGTACATGAAACCACTCATCCTGCCCTATAAGGGGATACTCCCCAAAATTGCCGATGATGCCTTTATTGCGCCCGGTGCCGTGGTTATCGGGGATGTGGAAATCGGCAGCGAAACGAATGTCTGGTTCGGCTGTGTGATTCGTGGAGATGTCAATACCATTCGCATTGGTTCCCGTACCAGTATTCAGGATGGTACCGTGGTGCATGTCACACGTAAAACTGCGCCAACTGTTATTGGTAGCGGCGTAACGATCGGCCATCAGGCGTTGCTGCATGGATGCGAAGTGCAGGATGGGGCGTTCATCGGGATGCAGTCCATGGTGATGGATAACGCGGTGGTGGAATCCGGTGCGATGGTGGCAGCCGGTGCGGTGATTACACCACGTAAACGTGTGCCGTCTGGAGAAATCTGGGCAGGCAACCCGGCGAAACATATGCGGGCGCTCACGCCCGAAGAAACCGCCTTTATCCAAACCTCAGAAAACAACTATGTTCTCCTGGCGCAGGAATACCTGCGTGCACAATCATAGAAAATTTATTCAAAAACGCATTTGCACTACAGGCACAGCTCTATAGAAAAAGTGGGTTAAGTATAGGCTTGAGAATGCTCCTGCTCCGCTTTCTCCATAAATTACGTTAAAGTACCTATGTTAGGCACAAGATGTTACATTTTTAACGATTTATTAGACAAATTGTAGTATACTTATAGCAAGCAAAAATTACGGATCATTCATGAAGGGAGTATCGTATGCAGGATCTTGGCAGACTTGAAGCAGACCCCGTCTTTCTGGCGCTCACACGCCCGGCAATGATTGTGGGTGTCACCTATGCATGGTTTGTATTAGAGGCTCTGTTCTGGATATCAATATTCATTAATTTCAGGAAATTTGGGCTGGTGATTCCGGGAGCATTAATTACCCATGCCATAGGTATGTTGGTGACACGTCAGGAGCCACGTTTTCTGGATATTTACAAAGTACGCTTTGGTTTATGTAATAAATGCAAAAATACAAAGTATCATAACAATACCCAGTCGTTTGACTTGTATAAGTAAATGAAAATACAGCGTCGCCATACTTCAAAGCATCTATTTGCAAAACAGGAATATCCTGAGTCGCACTTTATTCCGTTTCACAGCCATTGGGATAGCCATACCGTTATTACGAAACCGCGCGAGCTTATACAGGTAGTGAAACTAAAAGGATTCGCATTTGAAACAGCGGACGATGATGACGTTGATTTGCGTAAGAACGTTCGGAATAATCTTCTGAAAAGTGTAGGGACGGGGAATTTTGCTCTGTGGTTCCATACGGTTCGGCGTAAGCAGCCTGTAGAATTGCGTGGTGAATATCCTGCAGGATTTACACGTTACCTGGATAAGAAATGGCATGAGAAACATGAAGATCAGGTGAATTTTAGCAATGAGATGTATATCAGCGTTATCTATAAACGCGATACGCATGGCGCTGCGGCGTTGGAAAATAGCCTGAAAGCCATTGCTTCCAAAGCAGATAAGGATGCGTGGAAGTTTGAACTAGCTGCAGGGGCTAACGAGTTAAATGATTTAACCAACCGTCTGATTGGTTCGCTGAAGGATTACAAGCCACATAAGCTTGGTATCCGTCGTGATGAAAACGGCTCTTTTTCGGAAGTGCTGGAGTTTCTGGGCGAATTGGTAAATTGCGGCGTTTGGTCGCCAGTGTTGGTGCCGACAGATGATGTGTCACGTTATTTGCCAACGCAGCGCCTGTATTTTGGTAAGCGAGCCATTGAGGCGCGGGGTAGTGACGGTTCTTCGCGTTTTGCTGGTATGGTCAGTATTCGTGAATACCCACCTAAGACTAACGCGGGAATTCTGGATGCGTTGCTTAGGATGCCATTTGAATTTATTATTTCGCAATCGTTTGTTTTTGCAAACAAACAGGACTCTATTCAATCAATTGCACTCAAGCAGCGCCGTATGACTTCTGGTGGTGACCGTGGGGTTTCGCAGGCAAATGAGCTAACGGATGCAATGGACCTGGCAATGGGTGGGCACATTGCTTTCGGGCTGCATCATCTGAGCCTGCTTTGCATTACGGATACGCTAAAAGAGTTGGAAGATAACATCTCTGCCGCATACGGTGAGCTGATCAATAGCGGGATGGTGCCGGTGCGGGAGACGATTAACCTGCAGGCGGCTTACTGGACACAACTCCCTGCAAATTTTTCCTATAATGCGCGTCAGTCAACAATCAACACGTTTAATCTGGCATCGTTTGCTTCACTACATAATTACCCGGTAGGGCAGCGGGATAATAACCACTGGGGGCCAGCGGTCACGGTGCTGGATACGACATCTGGCACGCCATATTTCTTCAATTTCCATGTGCGGGATGTGGGGCATACGACGATTATCGGACCAACCGGTGCGGGTAAAACTGTTTTGATGAACTTTCTTTGTGCGCAGGCACAGAAATTTAATTGTCGGATGTTCTTCTTTGATAAAGATCGTGGTGCAGAATTATTTATTCGTGCAATCGGTGGTGTGTATACGATTCTGGAGCCAGGGCGGGTTTCTGGCTTTAACCCGCTACAACTGGACGATACACCAGAAAACCGAGGATTTTTGGCAGAGTGGTTGCGGACGTTGGTGAAGGCGCAGGATCCAAACTTTGATTCAGACTGGATGGATACGATTTATGAGGCAGTAAGCGGCAATTTCAAGCTTCCAAAAGAAGAACGCTATCTGACTAATATTATCCCATTCCTTGGGTTGGAAGGGCCTGGGACACTGGCTGGCCGAATGGGAATCTGGCATGGCAAGGAATCCCATGCCAGCATGTTTGATAATAAGATTGATACAATTGATTTTTCCAAGGCGAAGATTTTTGGTTTTGAAATGGGAGAGATCCTGAAGGATGGTTTAAGCCTTGGCCCGGTGCTGATGTATCTATTCCACCGAATCAGTATGTCGCTGGATGGTACGCCAACAATGATTGTGCTGGATGAAGCATGGGCGCTCATTGATAATGAAGTCTTTGCACCGAAGATTAAAGACTGGCTGAAGGTGCTGCGGAAACTGAACGCTATGGTGGTGTTTGCTACACAAAGTGTGGAGGATGCCAGCAGCAGCGCAATTAGTGATACGCTCATTCAGCAAACTGCTACTCAAATATTCCTTGCTAATCCCAAGGCAACGGACGCATACCGCGATGCCTTCATGGTATCGAAGCGTGAATTTGCTCTTATCAAATCCATTGATCCGTCTACACGCTATTTTCTGCTGAAGCAAGGGAGTGAGGTGGTGGTAGCGCGTGTGGATCTGAGTGGGATGGATGATGTGATTAATATTCTTTCAGGTCGTGCGGAAACCGTGAAGATTCTGGACGAAGTGATGGCCGAGGTGGGAGATGATCCAAATGACTGGATGCCAATATTCCAGAAACGCATCAAGGAAATGCGTGACTAATACCAGAAAGTGGATGCGTATTTTTTGCTGGTGCTTTCTGGCCGGGGTTCTTGCGCTTGGTTTTGTGGATAATGCACGGTCACAAAACCCTATTGAAGATAATCTACCGACGATATTAGGTACTTTCGGCCTTGGCTACGCCTATATGCAAGGTTCATTGTCGCCGTGTGTCTATGTAATCAAGCCGGATGGTAAGCCACGCGTTAATCGTCCTGGTGAGCCGGGTTACGACCCGTTTAGTCCCTACTTTTTTATCCTGAAATCAGGCGGTCCGGTGAAAAAGATTATGGACTGCGTAGATTACTACCTTTTCAAGGTAGCAGATGAAAAGCTTGATGATATCATAGGAATATACCGTTTTCCTATTGTGATGGTGATCACGCTGTATGTCATATTCCTGGGGATTCGGATGCTATTCGGGGATATTGATAAACCTCGCAGTGAGATGATACTTCCATTGATTATGGGGGCAGCCGTTCTGTACTTCTCCAGTACAGGTGTAACAGAATACTATAAAGTATTTAAGGCTACACAGAGCGGCCTGATGAATATGGTCACGAATGCGGTTTCATTTAACGATATGTTTGGGGGAAGTAGTGGATATGCAGCGTGTGATGCACGGGATAAGACTACAGGCGTAGTGGGAATTGATAATCTTTGGGAGCGATTTGATTGTGTTATCGCCTATATGCTTGGTGCACATGAGACCGTGAATCAGATGGCGATCACTACAGATCCTCTGAGTGGAACAAAAACTTACGAGGAACAAGCAGCATCAGGGAATCCTGAAGATAGTATGTACCAGGCGCCATTTAAGATATCGGGCTCTGATTCCACGATATTATTTACAGTTGGGGCAGCGATGTTCTTTTCCAGTGTCGGGGTGATAGTGATCATCCTGATTCTGATGTCTATTGTGTTGCTGGCTGGTGCAATGCTACAGGCGATGCTTTCATACGTAATAGCGTTAATTAGCATTACGTTTTTGGCAATAATTGGACCAATTATGATTCCCCTGGTGTTGTTTGAGGTGACCAAGGAAATGTTTTACTACTGGTTAAGAATGTTGTTTGCTTACACCATTTCTCCTGCATTGCTGTTTGGGTATATGGCCTTCATGCTGCAGGTGCTGCAGTATGGTATTCATGGATTTCCCGGGGAAACACCGACGGCAATTGGCGGTGGCTTCGGTATCTCTAAATACTATCGTACATTCCGGCATATGATAGAGGATGGTACGATTGGTAAATGCGTGGCGGTAAGAACAACATCGCAGACGCAGGATACAGATAACACGCTACCATTAACCGGAATTGTAACAAGTGGGAATCTATTTCCTATACAGGCGATTTTTGGAAAAAATATCCTGCCGCAGCAGGGACAAGATCAGTCAGCCCTGACATTGCCGTGTATGGAGTTAAAAGATGGCAGATCCCCATTTATATGTGCTTTTTATGATGATGACGGTAATTGCCTGGAAAGTGGTGGTAGTAAAATAGAAGTCTTGCTGCCAGCATTTATGAAAGGTTTCATTGAGAGCCTGACGATTCTGGCAATTCTGCTGGCGGTAACAGTAGGTTTCCTGCATAACGTGATGGCATTTGGCGAGAAACTTGCAGGTCTTGGCCCGGTAGGAAACATTACTCAGGCAGCGCATATTTATAGCAATACGGCTAAGCGTGTTGCCAGCATGGTAAGCGGTAAATGACGCAGTATCTCTACAGGAAAGTGAACAAAGGCAGAGCATATGGGGTTGCTGTGACCCTGCTGGCAGTACTGCTATTGCTCATATCACAGCCTGGTTTTGCGCAGATAACGCCGCCTGCCGGTCTTCCGCCCGCACAGGTTAAGTCTATTGAAGTAATGACCATGCCGGATGGCGGTATATTGATGTGTGACATTGTGCAATACAGGATCAGCCGTAATGTAATGGAATGCATGCGAAGCATACTCGATGCGGTAAGCGATCAGTATATTACCGGCATGGTGGATACCATGCAGGGATTCGTTAAGACGCTAATGATTATGGCATTTAGCTTTCTGGCGATTCGTATCGCATTTGGCGCAGTCCAAATACGGCGTGAAACCGTTATCTTCGCGTTAAAAATGGTGCTGGTGATGTATTTTGCTACCAAGGATGGCTTGGTAGAATATCGTGGAGTCATCATACAGGGGGGTACCGAGTTGGGAAACCTGTTTGCCGGAGCGCTGGCATACCTTACGTCTGGTGGGGCGGAGTCAACGAGTACTATTGCATTACTTTCATTAAATAATGTAGGTGATATTGTTAGTCAGTTTGGCGGTGCGTTATCATTTCTTTCTGGAGCTATATTCAATAACAATACAATGGTATCTGGGGGTGCGACATACATCTACAGCCCCAATATATTTGATGCGTTAGATTATACAATTCTTCATATTCTTGGTGTTACCAATACGCAGGACACTGGCCTACAGGTTATGTTGTGGCTGTTAGCGGGTATATTTTTCGGTGGTCCTATTGGTGTGATGGTAGCTTTCTTTATTATTGGGGCATTTATGGGTCTGATTATGTCCATTATTCAGATTACCTATGTGTTTGTACTTTCAATGGTGGGGTTAACATTCCTGTTTGCACTAGGGCCACTATTTATTCCTTTTGTCCTGTTTCAGCAGACACAGAGTCTGTTCCAGAACTGGCTGGCCTGGATTATCTCGCTCTCATTACAGCCAGCAGTGCTGGTGATGTTTTTGGTGATGACGCTGTATGCAATTGAGATTGGTTTCCTGCAGCCACTGCGTATCATTTACAACGAGGCGGTGGCAACCCTAAAGGCTCCTGATAGTAAAAAACAAATGCAGCTTATTGGTGGTATAGGCTACCGTTCTGCACCAGTATACCAGGCAGGTGCGCCTGAAAAGCTGGATACCCCCTCCAAAGTCCATAATGACCAGTATTTCAGTATGGACTTACAAAAATCAACAAATCGCTCAGATGCTAATGCGATGGGAATGTATAACCGGGTGCATCGTCAGGTTCTTTGCCGTGACCGCCTATTAGGCTCAAGTATGCAGAATTACGATATAGCGTTGCAGGCAGGTTGTATTGAAAATCCCTATAGCTACGATCCCTTAACAACACTTACAGGCAGTGGTTTGGTGCCGGTTCAGGAAATCGGTGGTGTGATGTCAGGCAGTTTCTATGTGCCGTACCTGGATTGGGACAAAGAACAGCTTCTGCATGTGGTGGCAACACTGGCAGCTGGGTTCTTTTTAGTAACTGTCATGCTCTCCTTCCAGCGTCGTTTACCAACAATTGTACACGATCTGGTGGGTAACCGTCAGGTGGCTGCGCTGGGGCAATACACAACGCCGTTACGTAAAACGGCTATGGGCTATGTCAGGAATGTACAATCCTCGCTAAGTAGAAAACGAAAATAGATGGTGTTTAATCAGGTCAGAAATAGGTTTTCGTTCTTTGGGCGGCTGATAATGCTGTTGGTGGGGGGTTGCCTTTTGTCCTCTTGTACAGTGCCGCCAGATGAAATGCAGCGCCGTGAAAATAAATGGACAGGCTATGGCAGCAACACGCCCAATGAACTCACAAATGCTAACTGCGATTACGTAGAAGATGCCTTCAACTTGAACCCCACTAATAAGAGTGACTGGTTTACAGTCCGGATTGAACCTGGCACCTCACTAAGCGCGATTACCCCTCCCATGCTGCTTGGGCAGGAAATGGGTGTGGCAACCTATACTTACGAGGTGGTGCGCTATTACATGGCGATTGTTACCAAGCTGATTTTCCTGACACTGAATATTGGTGGAATGCAGAATATCCTTATGATCGCGGCAACTTTATTTGTCATTCTCTGGGGATTGGGGATTGCACTTGGGTATTCGGGTGAGGGGAGTGGCTATGGTGTTTTCAAGGCGGTATTCCGTATGACGCTCGTTATGGCCTTTGCTACCAACTGGGATCTTTTCTATAGCATGGCATACGGTGTGGTGGAAACGGTGGTGGATAGTCTGAGTGAGTTATTCAGCACTGCGTTTTCGCCGACAAAACGCTGGGATGACGCATGTTTTATTGATCCGACACGTACGCTGGCCGGTGCCCCGGTAATAGGCACTGTCATGGATACGATTGCAAGTGGAGTAAATGCAGCATTTAATTTTTTGTTAAATTTCCTTGGTCTTTCCTCGGATTTAACATACGGTCACTCCAGTATGGATCGGCCGAGTCCGCTGTGTAGTGTGGATTATACCTTTAGTCTGATCTGGAACTTTAAACTGGTAAAAGTATTTCTTGCCTGCCTGGTGGCAGGCTTCTCCGGCTGGATTTATATGCTCATTCTGGGGTTTGCGATGTTCATGTATGTCTCGGTAATGTTCAACATGATGTTTATCTTTATTATCTCTTTTGTGGCGCGGTCTTTCCTGTATGCCATTGCCCCTATTTTCTTTACGTTTGCATTATTCCGCCAGACCAGGTCACTTTTTGATGGGTGGTTGCAACAGGTGATTAACTTCATGCTGCAGCCGATACTTCTGTTCGTATTCATTGGGTTCTTCCATGCGATGATTAATCAATATATGCGCGTAGTAATGGAACAAAGTGATACGTTGATTCAGAATGCAACCAGCCTGTCGGGCATCGTTGCTGTTGCCACAGGAACCAAGGCAAAAGCAACCGTATGCTATGAAAAGCTTTCCTCGAATTTTGGTGACAAATACGGTCTGTACTGGTGGCAGTTCAGTTTTAATACAGGTGGAGAACGCGCAGTCACCGAGGGAACGGAGGCCGATCTTCCATTTAACTTCTTTGCAATTCTGGTGATTGCCGGGATTATCTTTATTATGAAGCAAATGCAGACATGGGTGATCTCTGCTGCTGGCTCTATTTCACAAGGCTTTATTTCTGCCGCGTCCATTGCCCCGTTCTGGAAAGAGCAAGGTACAGACCGCCACAAAGACCCGGATTCATTATTCGAGAAATAACGTATGCTACGCTGGTTATCACAATTTATCCTCTTTGCAGTGCTTTCAGCCATACTGGGCGGTTGTGTGCTGAAGCCGGAGGTGATGCGTGGGCGCGATCCGCGTCCACCAGGCTCTACAACGGCGAATGACCCGGTAATAGGGGATCCATCTGTGTACCCGATTGATCCGGATTGTTTCTTTATTTATCAGGCATTATCCGGGCAGTTTCCGCTGCCGGAGAGTGAGCGCTTATATATGGACTTGGTGTTATACGAGGTGTCAGGTTACACATTAGACAGCAGTTCGCCTACTGGTTATGTACCAGTTTTTACAGAGCAAGGACCATTCCGTGTAGGCATTATCACCTGGTTGATTATCAAGGTTCAGCATAACCTGAATATTGGAATTCAGTATGTATTCAATAATCTGGTAACGTGTGGTACCGCGTCGTCTATATGCAGTAGTGGTTTGACGCCGTGGCAGAAGATTGTTTCTAGTGCCATGATACTGGCAATTATTTTTTATGGTATTGTGCTGGCATTTGGGGCGGTGAAGCCAAATCCCTATCAGGCAATGCTGTTTGTAATTAAACTGGTGTTGGTATGGGCATTTATTGGTTCTGGCAATGCCTGGGATTATATGGATTTCTACATTAGGCAAACTCTGGAAACCTTTATCCAGGGTACGTCGGTGACATTTGCTTCTCTGTTTGGTGGTGTGCCGGAATCGTCCCCACTCTATGTGCCTGTTACAGATATTTTAACCAAACAGACTACGCCAACAGACGGCATGTTCAATGGGGCGGATAACCTGTTAAGCATGCTTTTTGACTTCAAGTTTGCCAAACTTATCCTTGCGGCAGGGGCAACAGGCTGGTTTGGGTGGGCATACAGCATGGTACTGATTGGTGGCATCGTATCCTATCTCTACGCCTCAATTTATGTACTTCGTATTTTCCTGCTGGCGATGGTGGTGCGCTATATTCTTTATGCCCTGATGCCCATTTTCTTTGCGTTTATCCTCTTCAAGGAAACAAAAGAGCTGTTTGATAACTGGATGCGTCAGCTGATTAATTTTACGCTTCAGCCGGTAATGATGATGGCATTTATCAATATGTTTCATCAGGTGATTTATGGCTTTTTCCGGGCGGCGCTAGATAGTGAAAAAGGGATGGTTTGTTATCGTCATTGGGGGGATGCCCAGTTTGGCGGGAAGGATCAGACACTGTATTTTTGGCAGATTATTCCCACGAATTCGGCAACGGATTTGCCACTTGGGGGTACCATTCTGGATATTCAAAATATGGACTTCTACGTACTGTTAACTATTACGGTACTACTGACTGCAATGGTACAGATGGTAAGGTGGACAGAAACAGCTGCCAGCAATATCTCCGGGGCATTTACCACGGCGTTGGGGAACTTCCCGGTGGCTTGGGAGACCTTCAGTAGCTTTAAGAAGAAGTAGCAGCGTGCAATGGGGATACATCTTCCGTTTTTCAGAACGTTAAACGGGATATTGGCGGAAACCACTTTGAAAAAGATGGTTTTTTTAGTATAGTACTGGAAAGACTAAACCAAACCGGGGTGCATGAGATGAAAAAAATCGTATTTATTCTGTTGATTGCCATAATGGCCCAAGGCTGTCAGAAGAAGCAGCCGGAACTAAAAAGCCCGTGCGTTGGGGCAGAAAATAGCCCATGTGACCGTCGTCCGGTCAATAGCTCCATGCTCCAGGCTTAATGACGGAGCAGGCGCATTCGTGATGGGTATGTAGTGCGTCTTGGCTGTTTACACTCACCTTTCTGATACGGATCTAGTAGCTTTGCTTGCTAAGTATAAGCTAGGGGCGTTAGTGCGTTGGCGTGGTATCGCCGAAGGGGTGGAAAATTCGAACTACTTGCTGGATACTTCCAGCGGACGCTACATTCTTACCGTCTATGAGAAGCGTACAAATATTGAAGAATTGCCCTTTTTTCTCAACCTGATGGAGCATTTGGCAGGGCAGGGGATTCCGTGTCCGGTGCCAGTGCATGATGCACATGGTGAGGTGTTGCAACAGATACATGGCAAAGCAGCGGCGATTGTCACCTTTCTGGAGGGGCAATCGGTGCGGCGTATACAGAATGTGCATTGTGCAGCATTGGGTGAGTGGTTGGCACATATGCATATTGCGGCGGAATCGTTTGCAATGGAACGTGTGAATACGATGGGTATATCACATTGGCGGCAGCAGGCCAACGGGCTGGGAGAACAGGTAGAGCGGTTCCGTACGGGTATTCGCCAGGAAATTGCCTATACACTTGCAGATATAGAGGCACGTTGGCCTGCGCAGCTTCCTTCCGGGGTGATTCATGCGGATTTATTCCCGGATAATGTATTTTTCCAGGGGCAGACGCTTTCCGGTATTATTGATTACTATTTCGCCTGTACGGATATGTTTGTGTATGATCTGGCCATTTGCATGAACGCCTGGTGTTTTGAGCCTACCTACGAGTTTAATATTACCAAGGCCGGATATCTGCTGCGTGCGTATCATACCGTTCGTCCGCTTTCAGATGAAGAAATGCGGACGTTACCGGTGCTATGTACCGGTGCGGCGATGCGTTTTTTTCTCAGTCGTTTGCATGACTGGCTGCACCCGGTGGAAGGCGCGCTGGTGACCCCCAAAGATCCGGCGGAGTATCTCACGAAAGTACGTTTTCATATGCAGGTGAAAACCATTGCTGAGTACGGGCTGTGATGCGCTGGCTAGTGCGTTTGATCTGCGTGGTGCTCTGGTTGTTATCTCTGCAGGTCATGGCGGCAATCTTACTCTTTAATAACTGGAATCATATTGCTTATCAGAGGCCACTAGAGCGGGCTCTGGGCTCTGGGTTGCAAAAAATTGGCATCAGGGATGTGCGGTTCAAAATAGAGCGTCTGGATCATAAAGGGCTGGTCATGCGCCAGTTGCAACTGGGGCCAGAGTACGCAGCATTGAAAGCGGATTACCTGGCGCTGGTTTACCGGCTGCCTGAAATATTTCATGGTTATGTGCAGAAGGTGCAACTGGATGGGCTACGTATTGCTGCTTATCAGGCGGAAGGAAAGTGGTTTATAGAGGGGCTTGAAGCCTTGATGCAGCACCCGTTGCTACATTCTCAAAAATCACCGGGTGATCCCAGTGAAAAAGCGATTGCCTTTGATTTTGCTGCCCTTCAGCAATGGTTGCCTGCGCAGGCTGCAATGCAGAATCTTCAGCTTTCCTTGCGCGGCAGTAACTGGCATGCGGAAACTAACGCACAGATAGCATTCTCTCGGGGTGAAGCCGCACGCTTAGACATACAGACTTCCGCGATTACGGCACAATCTGGAAAAATCCGTGTGAACACCGGAGTAGTTAAGGTTACTTCGGCATTAATGCAGAATGTCAGGGAATGGAAAGGCGTAGTGCAGATTCCGGATATCAAGATCGCCGGTGCAGGTTCTGAAATCCCACTTCTGCATCTTAGTGGTGCGTACCAGGCAGATCCAGAGCTACTGCAGGCACAGCTTGAGGTCAAAGACAGTGATTTACATACGCAGGCGGATATTCGTCTGCGGTTACCCTATGCCACGCCAGAGCAGGGGTTGCTGTTGATAAAGCAATTCCGTTTGCCATGGGGCGGTGGCAATGTACAAGCTGCAGATGTACGTATTCCGTTAGCGTTTGAAAAGCCGATCCGTATTCCGGTAACAATCCGTCGACTGGAGCTTGGAACACTACTCAATCTGGTCAGTAATGGAAAAGTGCAGGGGACGGGCAGGATCAGCGGAAAAATTCCAGTGCTGTACTACCCGGATGGACGGGTTGGTTTGCAACAAGGGGAAGCAGACTCCCTTGGTGGTGGCACGTTAACCGCATCACCTGAGGCATTACCGGCAGGCGGTAATGCGCAAGTAGATATGGTGCGGCAGGCATTGCAAAATTTCCAGTATGATTCACTCAAAATTCTGGTATCATCTACTGCGGGTGGAAAATCGGAAATTCGCCTTAAGCTGCAGGGAAAAAATCCTGAGGTTTTTGGTGACCGTCCGGTGAACCTGAACGTATCCCTCAGCGGGGATCTGATGCCGTTGTTGCAACAGAGTATCCTGCCGATGGGGGATATTCGGCAATTATTACATATGCAGGACACGCCATGAATACATTAAAAAATACATGCTATTTGGGGCTGTTGATACTGGTAGCTGCATGTACACCAAAAGTGCAGGTGCAAGCTCCAGATAAGCCTATTGAGATCAATCTGAATGTTAACATCGAGCACCGTGTAAAGGTGGAAATTGAGAAGGATGTTAAGGAGGCAATAACAAGCAATCCTGATATATTCTAGGAGGTTAGTATGAATATCTTATCTGGAGGATTAAGTTTAATTGTGGTAAGCGTGGTAATGCTGGTGGCATTGCCGGTGCTGGCAATAGATCTGCAATCAGCCCGTACGGAAGGGTTGGTGGGTGAACTTCCAACCGGCTATGTCAAGGCGCTTGGTGGCGGGGCGGAAATATCGGCGCTGGTGAGTGAAATTAATGATAAGCGTAAGCAGGAGTATGAGCGTATTTCACGTGAGAATGGTCAGCCGGTGGATATCGTGGCCAAGCTTGCTGCAGAGCAGATAATCGCAAAATTGCCTTCTGGTGCAAAGTATCAGGATACTTCTGGAAACTGGCAAAAACGCTAGTTGGTAGCAGCCGGTGCCTAAAAAGGAAGTTACGGAAATACCGCACTTGTTGCTGTTGCTCTGTGTTTTTGGAGCAGTTTTTGCGGCTATTCTCGTTTATTTCAACCTTCATATACTGCATGATGATGCTTATATTTCCCTAAGATATGTTCGCAATTTCCTGAATGGTGATGGACTTGTCTGGAATGTTGGTGAGCGCGTTGAGGGCTATACCAACTTCCTGTTTATCATGCTAACCGCAGTGCTGGGTGCATTGGGGATTGACCTTTTGCTGGCTGCACGCATAGTAAGCGCTCTCGCCTATCTGGGTATGTTCGTGCTGCTGGTTTGGTATGTGCTGAAGCAGCGTGATACCAGCAGAAATGTACGTTCTGATTATGGTGTTATTTTACCGCTATTTCTGTTTGTTACATCAGCCGGTTTTATTGGGTGGATATTTGCTGGGTTGGAAACAGACCTCTATTGTCTGTTCGTGGGGGCAGGCTTTATTTTTACATTGTTGGCGATGCGGCATAATGGGCAGGCGGTCTCCTGGTTGGTGGTGGCATCATTTGCTTATGCACTAGCCACACTTACTCGCCCGGATGGCGGGGTGTTTTTCCTGATAAGTTTTATATTTGTGGCAATATTTTATCTTTTACGGCAGCCGTCACGGTTTTTTGTCTGTTGTTTTGCCCTTGGCCTTCCTTATACCATCATTGTACTGCTGCACATTTTCTGGAGACACGCCTATTATGGGGAATGGCTGCCTAATACGTTCTATGCCAAAAGTTATGGAATTCCTCTGGAAATTAAGCTGAAAGACGGCATTAGCTACGCATTTGAGGGGGTATTTCTATATGCGCCGTTCTTGATTCTGTTTGGTGTATTGGCAGCAGTTTCCTTGTTGCGGCGAAGTGTGAATCGCTTGTCTTCTTTGTATTATCTTTGGGTATCAGTGTGTTATATTGTTTATATAATTCTCTCAGGCGGGGATTATATGCATTATTATCGCTTTCTAATCCCGGTCATATTTTTATCGCTGCTCAGTATCGGCTGGTATGTTGCCGATTTACAAAAAAAGCATCAATGGGCGTTGCTTAATACTTACACGCTTGTGCTTGCACTGGCAGTATTGTTGCAGCTTTCCTTCTATGAAACAGAGAAAATCAAGATTGTTTCCAAGGTTGATATGGGTGTTGAAGAGCAGGAGCCGGAACACTTTTTCTCACAGACACCGCCAACTATTGCTGCTGTGGCTGGGTATGTGGTGGGAAATTATATCAATGAGCATTGGGCAAAAGGTGCGGTGATTGCAATTAATTCAGTGGGCGCTATGCCATATTTTGCAACGGATTACCATTATATTGATATGCTTGGACTGGTAGATAAACATATTGCTCGCCGCGTACTCGATCCAGAGGCTAAACGTGCCCCGTTCCAAAATGCGCCAGGGCACTATAAAGGGGATGGAGAATATGTACTTTCCTTAAAGCCAGACTATATTATTTTGGGCGTAAACTTTGGCCATTCTAAAACATTTCCGCGCTATCTTTCTGATATGGAAATTATACAGGACTCTGTCTTTGAGGCCCACTATGAAGAAGTCACGGAGTGGCTGCCGGTGCCAGAGTATTATAAAGCATTTGTCCGTTACTGGGCAGGCCCGGTATTAATTCCTGCAGAACGCTGGGATGATGGTGAGATGGCGAAGGTAGAAATGCATACACCTTTAGGAATAAAATACTTTACGTTGCATGAGCAGGTTGTTTATCAGAATGACAAAATGCGATTTATTTACTACAGGCGAAGAAAAGGAAGTGAAAATAATGGATTATGAAGTGACCAGGTGGTTCTTTTATTCTAAGTTTTCTCCTAGATAATCGTGAATAGTACCCCTCTTACAAAACACCCTAAAAATCACTGTTATTTCTGTTGACATAGACCCGGTATAAGCCTATAACCCATTCCTCCCAGCGATGGGTTGCTGTTTGACAATGTGAATATTTTGACATCCTATAATTAAGTAACCGTATGACATATAGGTCGTTGTGGCCTGTTGTCATGCTGAGTTGCTGATGCTGTATATGTGTGGCAAGTTTAGTTCTGCACACAGCATCGAAATCTCAAGGGATAATAAGCAATATAAGAGCATCTGGTGGATGCCTTGGCGATTGCAGGCGATGAAGGACGTAGCAGGCTGCGATAAGCCGCGGGGAGGGGCCAACACCCTTTGATCCGCGGATTTCCGAATGGGGAAACCCGGCCCGTATGGGTCATCCTGATCTGAATACATAGGATCAGGAAGCAAACCCGGTGAACTGAAATATCTAAGTAGCCGGAGGAAAGGACATCAAAAGAGACTCTCCTAGTAGTGACGAGCGAACGGGGATCAGGCCAATGCTTTATGTGTAAGAACTGGAACCATCTGGAAAGGTGGGCCATAGTGGGTGATAGCCCCGTACGGGTAGAAAGCACATAAAGATCCGAGTAAGGCGGGACACGTGAAATCCTGTCTGAACATGGGGGGACCGCCCTCCAAGCCTAAGTACTCGCAATCGACCGATAGTGAACCAGTACCGTGAGGGAAAGGCGAAAAGAACCCCGACGAGGGGAGTGAAATAGAACCTGAAACCGGATGCTTACAAGCAGTCGGAGGGGCTTTATGCCCTGACGGCGTACCTCTTGTATAATGGGTCAGCAACTTAGTGTTGCATGCAAGCTTAAGCCGTTAGGTGTAGGCGTAGCGAAAGCAAGTGTTAACTGCGCGATTTAGTATGTAGCATTAGACTCGAAACCGGGTGATCTAGCCATGGCCAGGCTGAAGGTGAGGTAACACTCACTGGAGGGCCGAACCCACGTCTGTTGAAAAAGACGGGGATGAGCTGTGGTTAGGGGTGAAAGGCCAAGCAAACTCGGATATAGCTAGTTCTCCGCGAAAACTATTTAGGTAGTGCGTCGCATGAATACCTGTGGGGGTAGAGCACTGGATGGGCTAGGGGGACTCACCGTCTTACCAAACCTAACCAAACTCCGAATACCATAGAGTACTATGCGGCAGACAGACTGTGGGTGATAAGGTCCATGGTCGAGAGGGAAAGAGCCCAGACCTACAGCTAAGGTCCCCAAGTCATGGCTAAGTGGCAAAGGATGTGAGAAAACCAAAACAACCAGGAGGTTGGCTTAGAAGCAGCCATCCTTTAAAGAAAGCGTAACAGCTCACTGGTCTAATTAAGTTTTCTTGCGCCGAAGATGTAACGGGGCTAAAGCCATGCACCGAAGCTTAGGGCGCATTTATGCGCGGTAGCGGAGCGTTCCGTAAGCCTGTGAAGGTGGTCCGTAAGGGCTGCTGGAGGTATCGGAAGCGAGAATGCTGACATGAGTAGCGATCAGACGAGTGAGAGACTCGTCCGCCGAAATCCCAAGGGTTCCTGCCCAATGCTAATCAGGGCAGGGTTAGCCGGCTCCTAAGGCGAGGCCGAAAGGCGTAGTCGATGGGAATCACGTTAATATTCGTGAGCCTGCTGGTGGTGACGCATCCTGTATATCGTATCTCCTTATTGGATTGGAGGTGCGGTGAAGGGGTGCCAGGAAATAGCCCCAGCGTATAGACCGTACCCGAAACCGACACAGGTGGGAAGGTAGAGTATACCAAGGTGTTTGAGAGAACGATGCTGAAGGAACTAGGCAAATTGCACCCGTAACTTCGGAAGAAGGGTGGCCTTTATTTGGGCAACCAGATAAAGGCGGCACATAGCAGGGGGTTGCGACTGTTTATTAAAAACACAGGGCTCTGCAAAGTCTTTAAGACGACGTATAGGGTCTGACGCCTGCCCAGTGCCGGAAGGTTAAGTGATGGGGTTCACGCCCTGGATCGAAGCCCCGGTGAACGGCGGCCGTAACTATGACGGTCCTAAGGTAGCGAAATTCCTTGTCGGGTAAGTTCCGACCCGCACGAATGGCGTAACGACATCCCCACTGTCTCCAGCATTGACTCAGCGAAATTGAATTCTCCGTGAAGATGCGGAGTTCCCGCGGTTAGACGGAAAGACCCCGTGAACCTTTACTATAGCTTTACACTGGTATTAGGGACAAAATGTGCAGGATAGGTGGGAGGCTTGGAAGCCAGAACGTCAGTTCTGGTGGAGCCAACGTTGAGATACCACCCTTTTTGTTCTTGATGCCTAACTGTGACCCGTGAATCCGGGTCCGGGACAGTGTATGGTGGGTAGTTTGACTGGGGCGGTCGCCTCCCAAAGAGTAACGGAGGCGCGCGATGGTAAGCTCAGGACGGTCGGAAATCGTCCTTCAAGAGTGTAATGGCATAAGCTTGCCTGACTGCAAGGCTGACAAGCCGAGCAGAGACGAAAGTCGGTCATAGTGATCCGGTGGTCCCTCGTGGTAGGGCCATCGCTCAACAGATAAAGGTACTCCGGGATAACAGGCTGATAGCGCCCAAAAGCTCATATCGACGGCGCTGTTTGGCACCTCGATGTCAGCTCACTCATCACGGGGCTGGAGAAGGTCCCAAGGAACATGGCTGTTCGCCATTTAAGAGGTACGTGAGCTGGGTTTAGAACGTCGTGAGACAGTTCGGTCCTTCTGCCGTGGGCGTAGGGTCTTGAGAGAAAGTTGCCCCTAATACGAGAGGACCGGGGTGAACGTACCTCTGGTGTACCTGTTGTCGCGCCAGCGGCACCGCAGGAGTAACTATGTACGGAAAGGATAACCGCTGAAAGCATCTAAGCGGAAACCTGCCTCGAGATTAGGACTCCCATTAGGGTCGTGGTAGACTACCACGTTGATAGGCTGGGTGTGGAAGCGCGGTAACGTGTGAAGCTAACCAGTACTAATCACCCGATTGGCTTATTATTTCCTTAGATTTCGCTGCTGTGTGCAGGACTAAGCTTGCCAAAAAGCACAGCACACTCGCTTGAATATAGCGATGTCATTATTCACACTGTGCCAGTGCCGCTTCAGACGGTCTGGCAATGGAAAGCTCGTTTTGTTGGCTTGGTGGTTATGGCGAAGGGGAAACACCCGTTCCCATTCCGAACACGGAAGTTAAGCCCTTCAGCGCTGATGGTACTTCGTCTTAAGACGCGGGAGAGTAGGTCGCTGCCAAGCCTACAAAGCGAGCTTTTTTTTATGTATTCTGAACTAAGCAGCTATTCAAACAAATATCCTAGCTATCATTTAAGTAAAAACCAATTATTAACGAACTGTTAATAATTGTGTGGTACATTGGAAGTACGCAACTATTTGAAAGAAAATAGCATGGGTGATAAGGAAATAAAGAAAATTCCCGTTTCTGAATTTGCAGACATTAATGGTGATGGCACAGTTGTCTCGGCAGGAGATGTAGAATATGTAGAATATGTAGAATATGCACGGCAGGTCGCAGCTCTGGTTGTTAACAGGCTGGCCAGAGAGGGAAAAATCATACTCGATGCCGAGATTTCTTCAGCAGAAATAGAGAACACTAAGTTGGCCGTTCAGCAGAAACTGGATCAGGATTTTTCTATCTACCAAGATGCAATTGACAATAAGAGATTTAATGAAGAAACTGCCCAGAAATTACTCACTGAACATAACGATTTCAAAAATTCTGGTGTGGTTGAGGTTGCAATAAGTGATGCTTTGATGGAAATTCATCAAATAAATCAAGTGGTGATTACCAAGCCAACAAGTTCAGGTGTAGGGCGCTAGTATTTTGGCGCATTTGTTCTTTATATTCATCTTTTGTTAGTATTTCTCAATGTTTCTAAATCCTTGTTCCGTTAACTAGATATTAATGTTTAGTGATGTATATAATAGCTGTTTACAAATTTATTAGCTTCAGTTTTGTAGTGCAGAGTTGTTAAGTGGGGAAGTGTATGCGCCGTCCAGAAAAAATTGAATCCACTAAGCTTAGAATTTTAAGTTATTTGTTGGAGCATGAGTCTAATGGGGCCCTTCAAAATGATCTGCGTAAGGGGATTGAGTTAATAAGAGGTGTGCATTTTCCTAGTATTCTTGAGCAAATGCTTGAGGAAGCATTGATACGACGCCAGGAAACACCTACACATGGTAAAGAAAAGCCATACTTTATTACGGAAAACGGAAAAAAATTTCTTAATGAGAAAAAAAATGCTGCAATTTTTTCTGAGCCGGGAACTGCACTTACTGTAAATGGCCCCATAAATTATTTTCAAGAAATCAGTCATCCTATCCAGACGTATGCTGGCCCTCTGGCAGGGAAATTCTTTTATCAGGCAAATGGTGATAGGTACGGAAACAATACCTCGGATACAAGGAATGACTTTATTGCTATCGTGCATAAATATACTCAGCTAAAGACACTTGAGATGACAGGTATGTTTGATATGTCGGGTCCTTCTGAGAAAACACTGGCAGAATATGCACAACTGGAGCTGGAAAATTTTCTTAAACAGGTGGATATTAATACAGAAACCACATTTCCTGGTGTTGAAAAGGAAATGATACCTGAAAAGGATGTAATGGCTTCGGATTTAGCGAAAAAGATATGTTCTTCTATAGACGATCATCTTGCTCGGAAAATGCCGGTTAGGGGGAATCAACTCTAGTGACTTCATAACTACTGTCACTTTTATTACGCATTGCCCTCTATAATCCACTGACGCACCCGGGTTTCTGGGGTGGGTGCCCTGTTTTTCTGCCTGATTTTAGGCTATAGTGGGGGCATGGCATTAAGTGGTTATACCGAAGTTCTGGGAACGATCCGTGGCGATGTGACCTCGCGTAGCGATGGGACAATTTATTATGGCCTGAACGGAGACGATCTCCTGCTGGTGGAGGGTATGGCCGGGTCTACGGACGACGAGCCGATCTATGTGGGGGGTAAAGGGGCGGATGCCTACCAGTTCGCCACCAATTCCGGCAGCAATCTCCCGGTGGTCATGATTGCCGATTATGGCAATTCCTCCGGGGATGTATTCAATGCCGATTTTGCGCTTTCCGCGGTGACAATGCGCACGGTGGATAGCCTGCACCTGCTGATCAGTGGGTCGGCCGGGTCGGTGATGTTCCTGTACTGGCAGGAGGCCGCGAACCAGATTGAGACCTTTACGTTCAGCGACGGCAGCTACAGTTATGCGGACTTCGTTGCCATTTTGCCCCATTTTGCCGGGTATGACGGGAACGTCACGTTAGCGTCACTGGGATACGATACGGCAGCGGGCATCGCATTTTACGAAGACGCGCAGGCGATTGAAAGCCGGGCGGAAGCGCTCAATGCCGCCTATGAACAAACCGGCACCGAAGGCAACGATACACTGGCAGCGGAATCAGCGGGTTCGATTGTCTATGGCGCTGGCGGGGATGACCGGATTACCGGCTCCGGGGCGCTGAACCTGATGGAAGGCGGGGCGGGCAACGATACCATCCTTTCCGGGGATGGGCAGGATACGTTACAGGGGAACCAGGGTATTGATTATATTGATGGCGGAGCGGGAAATGATGAACTCCGTGGTGGCAAGGATGCCGATTCTGTCTATGGCGGGCTGGGGGATGACTGGCTGAATGGCAATATTGGCGCGGATTTTGTAAGTGGCGGTGGCGGCAACGATACGCTGCGGGGCGGGCAGAATAGCGATAGCCTGGATGGCGGCGACGGCAACGATCTGATTTATGGCGATAAAGGCGATGATACCCTGACAGGCTGGAATGGTGAGGATACCTTCGTGTTTCGTGTTGGGGATGGGAATAACACCATTACCGATTTCCAGCTTGGCATTGACCGGTTGCAGCTGCAGGGTGTGACCAGTAGCGATGTCAGTATCAGCACCTATGACTCCGGCGGCCTGGTGGAATTTTCCGATGTGACCATCGTCACCAACACCCTCATCACCATGGGACATATCGATTTCATTTAGGGTGGTGGGCGGTAGAAGACTCGAACTTCCGACCTCTACGATGTCAACGTAGCGCTCTAACCAACTGAGCTAACCGCCCAATGCGGGGTTTCTGCTGGAGAATGCAGAAAACACAGGCTGTGTAACTACCAATATCGCCATGAAATTGCAAGTATATTGGGGGATAAGCTATCAATTGGCTGCCGTGTGGCAGCGCTGTCACTTGATTTCGTCGGCCATGGGTTAAAAGCATATTGAAAATGCAGGGAAAATAGTTTTGACTTAGCCAAATCCATTATCTTATGCTAGGTTCACTCTACCGGCAGGAAGCCCCACACACAGGAGGACAGGATGGTTCGTGAAAACAGCGCACGTTATGGCATTTTAGATACCCTCATGCCGGTGATACCAGTGGCATGGGAAAGTGATACCCCGTATTTTGCCGTGCAGAACCACGCCCTGGAGGACGGGGTTACGGCGCTTTCTACCCCAACAGACCCGCTCTTCGGCAGCAGCCAGTGGCATATCAATGGCAGTGCACACGATATCCATCTGGGTAATGTGTGGGAGGAGTATACTGGTGATGGGGTGCTGATTGGTTTCGTGGATGATGGGATTGAGTATACGCATCCGGAACTGGACGGGCAGTATAACAGTGCCGTGGATTATGATCTGCAGAGCAATACCCCGGATGGTGGGGTGCGTAGCAGTTCCGACAAACATGGTACGACAACTTCTGGTACGGCGGCGGCAGAGAATAACGGTGCTGGCGTTGTAGGGGTAGCGTACGGGGCGGATGTCACGTCCTTCCGGGTGAGCTTCTCCAGTGGGTTTACCGACGCACAACTGGCCGGACATTATGCCCGTCAGGATGTGGTGGATATCAGTAATAACAGCTGGGGGTTCCTCAATATGTTTGCTGATAATTTCAATGCGGGCCTGAGCCAGACCGGGAGTGCCATCGCAAATCTGGCAGCAACCGGGCGCGGCGGGCTGGGGACGAACGTCGTGTTCTCCGCCGGGAATTCACGCAGCAGCGGGGATAATACCAACTATCATAATATGACCAACTCCGAATATATCATCACCGTAGGGGGAACGGATGAAGGCGGAGAGATGGCCTATTTCAGCACACCGGGAGATTCCATACTGGTTTCCGCCCCGGCGGTTAATATTGCCACGGCAGACCGGGTGGGAAATAACGGCTATGTTTCAGGGGATTATGTTTCCGCCAGTGGCACATCTTATTCCGCACCCATTGTTTCCGGGGTGATCGCGCTGATGCTGGAGGCAAATCCGGGGCTGGGCTACCGGGATGTGCAGGAAATTCTGGCCGTCTCCGCGCGGAAGACAGGAAGTGGAGCATGGCAAACTAACGGAGATTCCCACTGGAACGGCGGCGGGATGCATTTCAGCCATGAGCTGGGCTTTGGCCTGGTGGATGCGCATGCGGCGGTACGGCTGGCGGAAACCTGGCAGAATGTTAGTACGGCGGCAAACCGGGTGGTGGTGGATGGTGGAACGTCCGCGCCCAATAGCGCTATTCCGGATAACCAGCCGACAGGGGTTACCGATACCATCAACGTGTCTTCCGATATCCATATTGATCGCGTAGAGGTGACGCTTGATATTGACCATAACTGGATGGGTGATCTGCGCGTAACGCTGGTTTCCCCGGATGGCACCGAAAGTGTGCTGGTGAATCGGCCGGGGCGGGATCCGGATGCCAGCAGTGGTTATGGCAGCAGCGCCGATGATATTCACTTCACGATGACCAGTAGCGCTTTCTGGGGCGAAACCGGCGATGGCGGGTGGACCCTGCGGGTGAGTGATTTGGACGGCGGTATTACGGGCCGCTTGCTGAGCTGGGGTATTCGCCTGATTGGTGATACGGCAACGGCGAATGATACCTATCTTTATACCGATGAATATGCCGTCTATGCCGGGCAGCCGGGCAGGGGGCTTTTAAGTGATACCGGCGGAGAGGATGTCATTAATGCCTCGGCGCTTACCGGGGATGCCGTCCTTTCCCTGGTGCCGGGGGCAACCTCCACACTGGCCGGGGCAGAACTGGCTCTGGATAGCGAAACGCTGATTGAACATGCCTGGCTGGGGGATGGTGACGACCTTATTATCGGCAATGATGCCGATAATAGTCTCCATGGAATGCGCGGTGATGATACATTACAAGGCAGTGCCGGCCATGATACGCTGGATGGCGGGCAGGGGAGCGATACGGCAGATTACAATACAGAAACAGGGCGCCTGATCGTCAATCTGTTTACTCAGAATGTTCAGCTTAACTGGCAAAATAAGGATAGTCTCCATTCTATTGAAAATATCATTGGCGGCTCCGGTGCAGACCAGCTTTATGGGGATCATGGAGCCAACGTGCTGCGTGGTATGGGGGGCAATGATACAATCAGTGGTTTCAATGGCGCGGACACGCTGGATGGTGGCGATGGGTTTGATATCCTCTCGTATTCGCTTTCCGGGAAGGGTGTGATGGTCAACCTGTTTGCGCAGACGGCGCAGTGGGACCTGCAGGCGCAGGGGGATGTGATTTCCGGGTTTGAAGGTGCCGTTGGGGGCAGTGGAAACGATAAGCTCTTTGGCAATCACGAAGCCAACCTGCTGCGTGGTTTGGGAGGAAATGATACGATCAGTGGCTTCAATGGTGCGGATACGCTGGATGGCGGTGCCGGGCATGATATGCTGCTTTACTGGCTTGCAGGGAGTAGTGTGCAGGTGAATCTGGAGGCAAATACGGCCTCTGGCGATCAGGCACAAGGCGATGTGATTTCCGGTTTTGAAGATGTGACCGGCGGGAACGGACATGATGTGCTGACCGGCAGTCATGAAAATAACCTCCTCATCGGCGGAGGCGGGAATGATACCCTTACTGGGGGTACCGGAGCAGACACTTTAACCGGGAATAGTGGTGAAGATTATTTTGTTTACACATCGCTGGCGGATTCCACGGATAGTGCCACCGACCTGATTACCGATTTCGTGCAGGGGCAGGATGTGCTGGTGCTGACCGGACTGGGCTTTACAGGCGTTTCTGCCGGGGTGGCCAGTGGCTCCGTGCTGGGCTATAGCAGTGGCGGTGGCCAAACCATCCTGAGCGATGATGGGAGTTTTCAGCTTGTGCTCAGTGGTACGGTGGCCCTGACCGATAGCGACTTCCAGTTTGCCTAGTGGCTTAGCTTTTACTGTGCAGCTCGGTATATTGCTCAAACGCCATGATGGCTTCTGCGGCGTACATCAGTGAAGGCCCGCCGCCCATATAGACCGCCATACCCAGCGTTTCTTCAATTTCTTCCCGCGTGGCGCCCAGCTTCACCAGCGCTTCGGCATGAAAGCCAATGCAGCCGTCACAGCGCGTGGAAACCCCAATCGCCAGCGCAATCAGCTCCTTGGTTTTCTTATCCAGCACACCATCCTTGGTAGCGGCCTGCGCCATGGCGGAAAAGCCCTGCATTGTTTCTGGGATGTTCTTCCTCAGGGTACGCATATTGGCGGAAATACGCTGGGTAATTTCAGGATAGGATTTAGACATAAGAAACCTCAATGCGTGAAATTTTCCGTATTATGCAATACCACTCCGCTGTATGGCAAGGACAGGATCATTTGCAATGTGTTTCTTAATAGTTTGTCCCTGCGTTTAATTAAACGTGGGGTTGCCCAAGTGCGTCCAGTACAGCGCGGGGATTGTTCTGCAATACATGCAATAATGTGCGGGCCGTGCCGTCCGGTTTGCGACGGCCATTCTCCCAATGGCGCACGGCATGCACACTGGCACCAATAAAATGGGCGAATTGCTCCTGCGTGAGATGCATTGACGTGCGAATCTCCTTCACATCCACCTCATCAGGGATAGTGTAATGGTGGGTAGGAAGTTCGATCTCACCGCGTGCGTGTGCCACCATGGCTTCCGCCGCCTGAATAAGTTCCTGCCCCAGAGGGGTGACTTCCTGATTTTGTTTGGATGGCCGGGCCATTATCATCCTCCTCGTTTGGTTAATAGGCTCACAAGCTTACGCAGTTGTTTCTTTTCGTCTGCGGTGATGTCCTCACGCTCGTTCTTTTTGTAACAGGTCATGAGGTAAATCTCTGCGCCTGCCACAAAATAGTAATAAATCACACGCGCACCACCGCGTTTTCCCCTACCACTAGCCGCCCAGCGTAACTTCCGGATACCACCGGTGCCAGGGATAATATCGCCTTTACCGGGATGCTGAATCAGGTAAGTGCGTAAAGCCTCTTGCTCCTCCTGACTCAGTATTTTTGCTACCTTTTTGGTGAAAGGCGGCAACTCGGTAATGGCGATAATGCTCATTTGCATCCTTTAATACTATGCCATGGGCATAGTATTATGTCAATCTAAAACTATGCCATTGTAATAGCAGTGTAGCGATGGTAATGCACTGGTCAATCTTCAGCACATAAGATCTAGGTCAAATCTTGATTACCATGTATGTGCAGTGTTGTTCATTAACAACGTCTTTTGAGTGGTCTATATAGAGGCACCTGAAAGGCGCGAAATGGTTTTTGTTTATTAGGTTCATTGTATAACCTATTGAAAATTATGGTGGGCCATGTAGGACTCGAACCTACGACCTAGTGATTAAGAGTCACCCGCTCTACCAACTGAGCTAATGGCCCGTATGTATACGGAACGAACAGGCCGCAAGGCGGCTGCCTAGGCGTATCTACCGTGTTATGACGTACAGCGCAAGTGCAACGTAACGCAACCTAACCTAGCGGAAGGCATCCTCTGCGGAGAACACATCTTCCCACGAACCCTGCGTGGAGGCCTTGGAATATTCCGTTACGCGGTTCTCAAAGAAATTCGCGTGTTCCACACCATTGAGGATATCATCCATCCAGGGCAGGGGGTTCTTACCGATATTATAAATCGGCTGAAGTTCCAGCTGCATCAGGCGGCGATCCGCAATATAGCGGATATAGCTTTTTACCTCGCGGGAGGTCAGCCCCTGTACCGAGCCTTCGATATTGAAGGCCAGATCAATAAAGGCGTCTTCATGGTCCACAATCGTGGAGCAGGCCACAATCAGCTCGCGTTTCAGGTTGTCATCCCAGATTTCCGGATTCTCGCGCACAAAAGTGCGGAAAAGTTTGATAATCGAGTTGGTATGCAGGGATTCATCGCGTGCCGACCAGGTAATGATCTGTCCCATGCCCTTCATTTTGCCAAAGCGCTGGAAATTCATCAGGATGGCAAACGAGGCAAACAGCTGAAGCCCTTCGGTGAAGCCGCCAAATACCGCCAGTGTTTTAGCAATATCACGGTTACTGTTTACGTTGAACTGCTGCATGTAATCGTATTTGTCCTTCATTTCCTTGTATTGCAGGAACTCCTGATAGGTCACTTCCGGCATCCCCAGCGTATCAATCAGGTGCGAGTAGGCGGCGATGTGCACGGTTTCCATATTAGAGAAAGCGGAGAGCATCATTTGCACTTCCGTGGGCTTGAACACACGGGAGTAATGGCGCATGTAGCAGTTATTCACCTCAATATCCGCCTGCGTAAAGAAGCGGAAAATCTGGGTGAGGAGGTACTTTTCGCTCTCGGAGAGGACTTTCTTCCAGTCTTTCACGTCATCTGCCATCGGGACTTCCTCTGGCAACCAATGAATACGTTGCTGCATCAACCAGGCTTCGTAGGCCCATGGGTAAGCAAACGGCTTATAGATTGGCTTGGCGTCCAATAGTGACATGATTCCTTCTCCCCAGAATTATTATGTCAAAAAAACACCCCCTAAAAACACTTAGTACGGGTGTATGTAATGAACCAAATGGGTACGGCAGGCAATGCCAAACCGTACCCACATGGTTTGCAGAAAAGAAACTACTTCTTTGCTGCTTTTTTTGCCTTAGAGCGAACCGTAGTGGTCTTTTTTGCCCTGTTAGCTTTAGCAGCTGCTTTTTTCTTGGCGGCTGGCTTCTTCTTGGTAGCCGTTTTCTTAGCCGTCGTTTTTTTTGCAGCAGCTTTTTTAGCGGCTGGCTTTTTTACAGCAGCTTTTTTTGCAGCTGGCTTTTTCTTTGCCAGCGGCTTTTTGGCTTTTACTGCAGCTTTTGTCTTTGCAGACTTAGCAGCCGGTTTCTTCTTAGCAACCGACTTCTTGGCAGCAGGTTTTTTCTTCGCCGTGGTGCTAGCCTTGGCAGCAGCTTTGCTTTTGCTGCTGGCTTCTTTCACCGCGGTTTTCTTAGTCGCCGGCTTTTTCTTCGCCGTCGTCTTTCTTGCTGTTTTTGCAGGCATGGTTCTTCCTTTCCTTAGGTTATTGACAAGCAAGACACTCTTCGTACTTTGGTGCTTCGTGTGTAGGATGATTTTCCTCCTGCACAGGCCGCGCCTTATATCCACGCTTCAGCTTCATTTCGAGCTGCATACGCCAGACATAGCTGAATGCCTTTCTCTGCACGCTGCAACGAGGTGGAGCGGCAGTAGTAAAGACTCTTCAGCCCTTTTTTCCAAGCCTGGTAGTGCACATCATGCAGATGCTTTTTCTGTACGTTACCAGGTAAAAACAGATTTACCGACTGGGATTGGCAGATATACGGCGTACGATCGGCCGCATGTTCCACAACCCAGCGCTGATCAATTTCCGGTGCCGTCTTAAAGACATCCTTCTCTTCCTGTGTTAGGAAATCCAGATGCTGCACGGATCCCTCATTCGTGGCAATAGAAGACCAGACATCATCGTTATTCTGTCCCTTTTCTTCCAACAAACGCGTCAGGTGTTTGTTGCGTACCACAAACGAGCCAGAGAGTGTTTTCTGGGTAAAGCTATTGGCAGCATAGGGCTCCACACCCGGAGAAGAATTTCCTGCGATGACGGAGATCGAGGCCGTTGGGGCAATCGCCAACTTATTAGAAAAACGTTCCATTGTTCCCACTTCCTCGGCATCTGGGCAAGGACCACGTTCCTGTGCTAATTCCAACGAAGCTTCGTCGGCATATTTGCGAATATGCTCAAAAACCCTCTTGTTCCAGACTTTAGCCATCACGGATTCCATGGGAATTCCTTTGGCTTGCAGGAAGGAGTGGTACCCCATCACGCCCAGTCCCACGCTACGCTCGCGCGTAGCCGAATAACTGGCACGGTGCATAGATGGTGGTGCACTATCAATGAAATCCTGCAATACATTATCCAGAAACCGCATTACATCCTTGATGAAGAGTGGATCATCCTTCCACTCTTCGTACGTCTCAATATTCAGTGAGGAGAGGCAGCACACGGCCGTCCGCTCGTTCCCCAGGTGATCCAACCCGGTAGGCAGTGTAATCTCACTGCACAGGTTGGAAGTCTTTACATTCAGACCCAGCTTCTTATGGTGTGCCGGGATGCTACGGTTCACATTATCAATGAACAGTAGGTAAGGCTCACCGGTTTCGATACGTGTGGTCAACAGTTTGATCCATAGTTCACGTGCATTCACCACAGAAATAATGGCCCCATCTTTCGGGCTGCGCAGTTCCCACGGACTGTCTTCTTCCACTGCATGCATGAATGCATCCGTGATGGCGATACCGTGATGGATATTGAGCGCCTTACGATTTGGATCACCACCTGTCGGGCGACGAATTTCAATGAATTCCTCAACTTCAGGGTGATCAATCGGCAGATATACTGCTGAACTACCACGGCGCAGCGAGCCTTGGGAAATTGCCAGCGTTAGCGAATCCTGCACACGCATAAACGGAATCACACCTGAGGTTTTTCCATTACCACGAACTGTTTCGCCAATAGAACGCAAATTGCCCCAGAAACTTCCAATTCCGCCACCACGAGAAGCCAGCCAGACATTTTCATTCCACAAGGAAACAATCCCTTCCAGGCTATCTTTCGTTTCATTCAGGAAACAGGAAATCGGCAGACCACGCTTAGTGCCGCCATTACTCAAAATGGGCGTGGCAGGCATAAACCATAGCTTGCTGATGTAATCGTATAAGCGTTGGGCATGGGCTTCATCATCGCCATAATAGCCTGCTACTCGCGCAAAAAGTTTCTGATAATCTTCGCCAGGAAGTAAATATCTATCTTGCAAAACCGCTTTACCAAAGTCGGAAAGGTTTGCATCCCTAGAAGCGTTTGTTTTTACCTCATACATGGTACTAGTCCCCCCATTGTCATTACCTACGACGTTTAAGTTTACGCTTCCCACATTTTTCTCCGCAGTTTGTTGTTTTACACATCTCATAGGGGGCAAGGTACCAACGCAGCGGGTAGCTGTCTACTCAAATTGGGAAAGCTGACTATATATATGGTGTGTCCGTTGCATGAAGAGCACAACATATTGTGGGAGGGGAAGAAAGTGCTTCATACCTTTTTGCACCAGCTTTTGCTAATTAAATCCACATATTCTCAATACAAAAATATGCACTAACCAGTGCCAATTGTATGTATAGCACTATGTACTGTAAACAATTATTTCCTATATATGGGTGTGATATGGTGAGTAATTTACTGATATATAGTGAGTGTTGCTTTTTTACGTCATGTTATTTGAGGAAGAATAATCTGACGATAGAAAAAAGGAGGCTATTTAAAATATGGGGTAAGGTATCTAATAAACCATATATGTTTCACATGGTAATGAATAAAACTGTACACAGAATGAAAATAGTGAGAATGTTCGCAAAACTTGTTATACGAGGAGGTGGAGTAATGTCTGGGTCTGAAAACCAAAAATATCCAATGTTATTACGTGCATTGCACTGGCTGATTGCATTGATTATCGTTGGTATGGTTGCCTCTGGTTGGGTGGCGGAAGAATTTGATGATGAAGTGCCGCGTGCTCTGGTGGGCATCCACAAGTCCTTTGGTGCTTTGCTGATTTTCCTGGTGGTGATACGTATTGTAGTACGTCTCTCTTCACGTATTCCTGAGTTGCCAGAAAAACTGGATGCATGGGAAAAGAAGCTAGCACATGCGACCCACGGTATTCTGTACCTGTTAATGCTGGCTGTGCCTGTCGGAGGGTATCTGATGTCAAATGCCTATGGCTACAGTGTGAGGTTATTTTCAATACCTCTGCCAAAGGTGTTGGAAAGAAATAAGGAACTGGGAGAATTTCTCCGTGAAGTGCACGGAGTGTTGCCTTATGTATTACTTGCTATAGTGATTATACACGTTGCCGGAGCGTTAAAGCACCGCTTTGTTGATAAAGATCCGGAAAAGGATGTATTAGATCGCATGCTGTAAGTGTGTGTCTATAGGAAAGGGATTTCGCGTCCATGAAGAAGCTGTTGCTGATTATTATTGGACTAGTGGTTTTTGCAGGGGCAGTGATGGTTTATGGACTGCCTTTAGTAACAAACTGGGAAAAATTACGTCAGGAATGGCTGGCAGAGGTTGCACAGCAAACAGGACTGCAGATATCTGCCAGCGGCAGCATAGAAACTACCTATTTCCCGCTGCCTGAAGTACATCTTGGACACATTACCATTAGCCGCAAAACGGATGCTGGAGAAACTGGACTTGAGCTGGTGGATTTGCCTGAGGTAGCTATTGGTTTGCCCCTTCTTCCGAACCAGCGCAGACCTCGATATATTATGCTTGATAACGCAAAAGTGGATGCGGTTGAATATCAGAAGCTTCGTATGGGTGCTGAAGATGCATTTGCCGATATCAAACATCTTCTGGGACAAATGATAGGGGTAAAACTCGAGATTCACAGTTTAATGTTTATCCTTGCCTGGAACCAGCAGGACGGGGTGCGTAAACCAGAGGACATGATTCGTCTGGCGAATAGTACATCGTATGCAGAAGGTATTAATGGCCCATTTCACGTTTCGGGTGAAATTGATCCGATTCGTGCACGTTTACCGATTCGCTTTAATGCCAGTGTAGCGCAAGTGGGGGCAGGGGGTAATGCAAGCCTGAAGATTGAGGTTAATGCCGGAAATTCTTTTTTTAGTATGGATGGTTCGGTATCCAAGGTCAATCCAACGGTTGTAGCCAGCGCTAAGGTGAGTGCACATATTGATCCGGATATCCGTACACTGGCAGAAAATTCTTTTATAAGTAATCAGCGTTTCTCACGCATACTTTCCCGTCTTTTTTATCAGGAACCAACAAATAGCACCGGGTCATTTTATATAACAGAAGAAGGCATAGGATTGAAGGATTTCAGTTTTGATTCTGATAGAATGAAGGGCACTGGCGGGTTTAGTTATAATAATGCGACGCCTGATCAGGTGCAGATCAATCTGGATTTTGAAGCACTGGATATGGATGATGTTATTCTGAATGAGTCAGTTTTTGCCGCGCAGGAGCGGGTAAAACAAAGCAAGGAAGGATTGTCTGCTGAGAGTTCCAGTGCTGAGGTAAGTAAGGAGTCATTCACCATAACACATGGTATAAACTTTCAAACAGAAATTAACTCAAAAAAAGTTAATTATAAACAGCATGCATTTGAAAATTTCCATTTAAAAACCAATTTGTTACACAGTGGTGAGGTGGTGGTGCATTCACTGAAAGCTGAAAAACTTCCCGGTGATTCGTATGTTAATTGGGAGGAAGTGTCACATGATGAGCTGGCTCTGTTGTCAAATGCAGATAAGGTGGAATATGCCAGCAAGGTTGAGTTTGCTAGTAACAATATAGACGAATTTAATGATTGGCTGAACCCAAGGAATAAGCGCAAGCTGAATGATGAGAAAGCTAAAAAAGCAGGTTATGAGAATCCGAAGAATCCTACAAAAAAGCTCGTGGTGAAGGGAGAGCTGGTTTATTATCCGGAGCAATTACAAGTTCCGTCGCTAACCATTGAGTATGATGGAAGGAAAGCCTTCTCCAGGGCAGCAATTACACGTGGAAAAAGCGCAACAATAAATGCAGCGACGAATATAAACTCCCTCACATTAGACAGGAGTGTTCTTCAGCTTTTTAAGGATAATATTGAGCGCACCGGGCTTACAACAGATATTAGCTATTCGCCATTTTTTACATTTCTTCGTGTAATGGAACCATATTATAAAAACATTACCCTCTCCTTCGGTATTGGAGATGTGGAGATAGAAGGAGAACATTTCCAGAATGTTAATGCATCAGTAAAAACAACGCCTTTGTCTGCAGAGCTCAACGTAATAGAAAGTGAATCTGATGTGTTGGGGCATTTTTCTGGTATGGTACGACTTCGTGTACAGGAATTTAAGACATTCATGGATGCTTCTATGAATGCGGATAAGTTAGCCATCAAGGGATTTAGAGTAAAGAAATCTGAAGAAAGCACGAAGAATAGTGCTTTGGATAAGGTTGAAAGAACGGGCAACACCGATGATGCAGTTCAGTCACCCATCTGGTCAAATACGCCCATTGACTTAAGTATACTGGATAATTTTTATGGTGGTAACATTTCCCTTAATATTGGAGAGGTTGCTGTAGAAAATACTGTATTTAGCAATGTGATAGGGAATGGTTATCTGGACAAGGGGAGTCTGATACTCGATCAGGTAACGGCCAATATATATGATGGTAGCTTAAAACTGAGTGATATACGTTTTACTTATGGGGAAGAGCGCTCTTCTTTTGTGTATGCGTTTGCTATGACAAATGCCGACCTTAATGTGTTGCTAAGTGATATGATAGGCTATGATGTAGTGCGGGGGCGTGCAAACCTGAATGGTAGTATTTCAATGTCGGGAAGAAACTGGGACGAATGGATGCATTCCATGGAGGGTGGTGCAACCATACTGGCGAGGGGGATATATCTAAAAGGGATAGACTTGGAATTATTTTCAGAAAAAATCGGGACATTAAACAAAATTAAGGAGGTGCGTTTCTGGGCCAATCGCGCACTGACAACCGGCAGGACGGCTTTCGATGTGGTGTCCTCAAATATCCGTGTTACCAAAGGCAAGGTGCAATTTTATGATGTTGCAACACAACATCCGCTGCTGGGTGCATTGGGGGCAGATATTGGCCTTGATTTTGCGAACTGGCAAATGGATTCGCGTATAGGCATGCGAATTTTTGTGCGCGGTTCTCCTACAACTGTGCCAGCGGTTGTTACATTATCAGGTGATTTAAGTAATCCAAGAATCACGTGGGATAATACAGGGGCTGAGCGTTTCTGGGAGAACCGTTTTTTCCGTCGTAACTAGTCAACTAATTGAACTACTTATGTTGCGTTTGGTTTTTTGCTAATGCGTTTGCGCTTTGGCATCGGTTGTAAAATGCTAGCTTTCTTTTTAGGGAGTGCGTCAATAGCCGTGTGTACAATGGCTTCTGCATCAAGTTTGGCGGCATGGTATTGTGCGTCCGGGCTATCATGATCCAAAAACAGATCCGGTAGGCACAGGGTGCGAACAGCGGGGCCGTTTTCCAGCAATCCGTGTTGGCTGAGATAGTGCAGTACGTGGGCACCAAAACCGCCAATACCGCCTTCTTCAATGGTGATAAACACGGCATGATTCTTCATGAGTTTTTTGACCAATGCAGTATCTAGTGGTTTTGCAAAACGCGCATCAGCGATGGTGGTAGAGAGGCCACGGGCTTCTAGTTGTTCTGAGGCTTTCATGCACTCTTGCAGGCGTGCGCCATAGCTGAGAAGGGCGATGGTACTGCCTTCCCGGATGATACGGCCCTTGCCAATTTCCAGTGGTTTTGGATTCTCCGGGAGTACAATGCCTGTGCCTTCACCGCGTGGGTAACGAAAGGCAGAAGGGGCATCATCGATCAGGTTAGCAGTGGCAATCATGCGTGCGAGTTCGGCCTCATCACTGGCGGCCATGAGAACAAAATTGGGCAGGGCACCGAGATAGGCCGTATCAAATGCCCCGGCGTGGGTGGCGCCATCTGATCCCACCAGCCCGGCGCGGTCAATCGCAAAGCGTACCGGCAACTTCTGGATAGCGACGTCGTGTACTACCTGGTCATAGGCACGCTGCAGGAAAGTGGAGTAAATGGCACAATAGGGCTTATACCCTTCAGCCGCCAGACCTGCGGCAAATGTTACGGCGTGTTGCTCGGCGATACCGACATCATACATGCGATCAGGGAAGCGTTCGCCGAAACGATCCATACCTGTTCCGGAAGGCATGGCGGCGGTGATACCAATAATTTTAGAATCTTTTTCTGCCAGCCAAATCAGAGTATCGGCAAAAACGCGAGTATAGGTAGGAGCGGTGGGTTTAGGCTTTTCCTGTACACCCGTGGCAACGTCAAAGCGCTTTACCGCGTGATATTTTTCTTCACAAATATCGGGGGAATCAAAGCCCTTGCCTTTCTCAGTACGCACATGGATAAGGATCGGGCGATTTTCTTTGCGATCCCGCACGCTGCGCAAGACTGGCAGCAGGTGATCCAGCCGGTGCCCATCCACCGGGCCGATGTAATAAAAACCCATCTCTTCAAAGAAATTACCACCGGTCCAGTAGCTTCGGGCATAGTGCTCGGTTTTGCGTGCGGCGGCTTCCAGCGGCTCCGGCAGGTGACTGGCGAACTGTTTCATCAGGTCACGGAAAGAGCGGTAGCGCGGAGAGGCGATTAGCCGTGAAAGATAGTTATTCATCGCCCCGACGGCCGGGGCAATGGACATGTCATTATCGTTTAGGATCACAATCAGGCGGGTATCCATGGCCCCGGCATTGTTCATGGCTTCATAGGCCATGCCGGCACTCATCGCGCCATCGCCAATGACAGCGATAACCTCATGGTCTTCCCCGGCTTTATCCCGTGCCACGGCCATCCCTAGTGCAGCGGAGATGGATGTGGAACTATGCCCCGCTCCAAATGGATCATATTCGCTCTCACTGCGCTTGGTAAAGCCGGAAAGCCCGCCGCCTTTACGCAACGTGTGCATCTGATCACGCCGCCCGGTCAGAATCTTATGGGGATAGGTCTGGTGCCCAACGTCCCAGATAAGGCGATCTTTCGGGGTATTAAACACATGGTGTAGTGCGACCGTCAGCTCCACGACGCCTAAGCCAGCTCCCAGATGTCCTCCCGTGCGGGAAACCACGGAAATCGTCTCCTGCCGTACTTCCTCTGCCAATTGCTGTAACTGGGCATCAGAGAGAGACTTAAGATCAGTAGGTGATGCTATCTGGTGTAATAAGGAGTTGTTAGGCATTTATCTGCTTTTCTTTTATTTATTCTATCTATATCAATAGAATAAATGGAATCTAGTCTTTTATAGGGAAATAATACATTTGTATACATATTACGACAGAAATATTTAGTTGGTATGGGGTAATAACTTGGAAAAATTAATTGTTTGTATTGTTGATGACAATCCGGACTACCGGAAGAACTGGAGTCGTTGGCTGAATGAGCTTGGCTTCTCGGTTATTGAAGCATTTGATGGGAAACATGCGTATGATAAGCTTACTAAGTTAACTGCAAAAGAATCTGCGTCGTTGGCAGTTATTATTACAGACGAAAATATGAAATGTGGAAAACCTGAGAGAGAGAATGGATCATGGCTGATTTCACAATTAGCGAGCAACGAACAATTAAAGACTATCCCTGTGATATGGAATACTGGCGCCGAGCATCCTAAAATGCAGTTAGCAGAAAATGTTCTGAAATTTAAGAAGCTCAATACGCCTGGATCGCTATTGATGGCTCTCAAAAGTGCACGTGTTGAGCTTGATCCTGGTCTCTGTGCTTTTTTCGAGAAGTATTTCGTAAATAATCAAAATTTAGGGCTGGGTAGAGATTACTAAGCGTTTGCCTTATGTTCCCGCATATGTATATCAAGTTGCGGGAAGGGGATTTCGATGCCGTTTTTATGGAAGCGATCCCAGATTTCCAGGAATATCTGGCTTTTAACATTGCCAATCCCATTGGATGGATCGCGAATCCAGACACGCAGTTCCAGATCCACCGAAGATTCCCCAAAGCCGGTTACATTACAGACTGGTTCCGGGTGTTTGAGAATACGGGGCACAGCTGCTGCTGCCTCTTTGACCAGCTCAATTGCCTTGCGAGGGTCAGAGTGGTAGGAAATCCCGATGGGAATACGCAGTCGGATATTATCACTACTGTACGACCAGTTTTCCACCTTCTCGGTAATCAGTAGTTCATTTGGGATCAGGTGCTCTTTACCATCCCGCGTGATAACAGAAACATAGCGTGCATGCAGGCTATTCACCCAGCCAAATGTATTATCCACCACGACTACATCACCGGGCTTGATAGAACGGTCCATCAGCAAGATGATACCGCTGATAAAGTTTGATACCACTTTTTGCAAACCAAAACCAAGCCCCACACCCACCGCGCCGCTAAAGACCGCAAAGGCTGTGAGATCAATCCCCAGTGTGTTTAGGCCAAACAGGATCGCAATGGTGACCAGTGTAATACGGAACAGTTTGGCCAGCAGCACCCGTAAGGAAGGAGTAAATTCGGAAATGCTCTGGATTTTTCGCTCCAGCGTGCCAGAGAGCATGTTGGCTCCCCAGAGAAATAAGAAGAGAAAGAGCAGGCTTTTTAGAATTCCAAAAATACTAATACGCGTCTTACCGAGTTGGAAGCCAATGGCCTCAAGCTGTGTAATAACGGTATCCAGTAGCCCAAGAATATTCAGTGTGGCTGCCGCCATTGCTAAAATTGCAATCCACTTCGCTAGCCACGGCTTGCGTACAAAAGATGAACTAAAACGAATGACAATCCATACGGATGCCAGATTCGCCGCGATGGAAATGATGTTTCCTGAAAGCGAGAGTTTAAGGCCAACCGCCAGATAGAGGCCAAGAAACAGCAGAGTAATCAGCGGTAGTATGATGGCCCTAAACGCATTAAGCAGGGAAACCACCCATGCATGCGGGTTACGCTGTGTGATGAATGTGTCACACCATCGCGTGGGATAGCGTGAAAGCATCAATCCGCCGACCAGTGATACAAAAAGCCAGGCTACCTGATATGTAACAGACGGCGAAAACACTGCTGCTGCAATTGTTTCATAAGCAGCTTTTAGCGGAGGAAGTATCTCTTGCAGCAGCATATCCTGATTCATGCCAGCATACATAGCATGTTGCCAGATAGGTATCTAGCCTTAGTTAATTTTCCAGGGAATACAATTTAGAATTGAATGATGACAATTTGCAGTATACAATTCATAGTTGTATATGTGGTAGTAATGCGAATGTCTGAGAAGCGTAAAGAATATTCTGTTTTACTAGTAGATGACAGTACCTTGGATAGGAAGCTGCATTCCCATATGCTTATGCGGTCAGAGGAGTATCTTTTTGATGTTAAAGAGGTTAGTGGCTTTGATGATGTGTTGTCATCCCTAAAGAACAGTCAACTGCCGGATATTATACTGCTGGATTTGAACCTTGGTAACGCATCAGGCATTGATATTCTGTTACTGCTAGAAGGAGAGGGGTATGAGATCCCTGTAATTCTAGTAACGGTAGAAGATAGTGACAAGGTGGCGATTCTGGCGGCACAAGCCGGGGCGGAGGATTACCTCGTTAAGGGGGCTTTTAATGCAAAGCACCTGGTGCGTAGAGTCGTTTCGGCAATTGAACGGCATAAGCATCGTCAACACATCCAGGTGTTGCGCGAAGATACGCAAGGAAAGGAAGCAAGCAAACAGCAGCTTGATTTTGCCACGCTGGTCTCCCATGAGTTCCGTACACCCCTGGCAATTATTGCGACATCAACGCAGATCATGCGGCGCTACCCACTGGTATCGGAACATAAGGAGTGTCAGAAGCATTTGGCCAAAATTATGCGTGCAGTACGTCATATGGATAGCATGATTACCAGTACGATGGACTTCAGCCGCTTAGAGACAGGCAAACTGGCATTTGCACCAGCATGGTTTGATTTTCATGCGCTACTGGAAAATATTATCGATGATTACCAGCAGCTCTATCCCGCTTACCAGATAGTTTTTGATGGTAGCGCCGTGCCTGTACGCTATTTTGGTGATCATCGGCTTTGCCAGGAGATACTGGAAAATATTTTTTCGAATGCCGTCAAATACTCGTCGCAAGAAAACGCTATTCACTGTTCATCTAAAAGTGATGCTGATGGTGCATTCGGCATTATCATTTCCGACCAGGGCAGAGGGATATCCGCTAACGACCTGGATCATGTGGGTACACGTTTCTTTCGTGGCAGTAATGCCAAAGATAGTGATGGAACGGGTATTGGCCTTTATTTGGCACGGCGTTTTATGCAGCTTCATCATGGGGAGCTTTCCATTAGCAGCGAGGAGGGAAGAGGCACGCAGGTAATGCTAAAATTTGCCAGTAGCACCCTAGCAGAAGCTACAAACCTACAACAACAGAAACAGGCAGGAGCCGCGTAATGGCCTATGGACGTATCTTGCTGGTGGAAGATACGCCTGATTACCGGGAAACGGTTGCTGAATACCTTACGGCATGTGGCTATGAGGTGATGGAGGTGGCAAATGGTAATGAGGGGCTAAAGTGTATGGATACCTACACACCAGATGCCGTACTTTGCGATATTAATATGCCGGAGCTAGGTGGGCTGGAAATGCTGGAAAAATACCGCAAAGAAGGGCATAGCCCTGCACAGGAGGTGCCGTTTATTTTTCTGACATGTTACTCAAATGCGGAATATCGTCGGAAGGGCTTTGATCTGGGGTGTGATGCCTACATTGAAAAGAACACAGACCTGGATGTTTTACAAAGTGTGGTGGAGTCCAAAATATTTAAACACCGTAACCAGCTGGCAATGCAGAAGAAATGCGAGAATCAGGTGCGAGAGCAGATTCTGACATTGCTATCAGAGGACCTATTCTCGCCGCTTAATACGATTCAGGGATACAGTGATCTTATTCGTGCAGAAACCTATGGGCCGATGCCTTCAGAAAAATACCATGATTACCTGAATATGATTAACCACGCTACGAATTATGAAATTCAGGTAATCACGGCAATTCGTGAAATGATGTATATTGCGCTGAGCAAACGAAAACTGGATTATTCACTGATCTCGGCGACCAAGTTGATGAAAGAGGCATTGGAGAATGCCAAACAATCTAATGCTATCCCTATCAATGCCATAGATGTTGTAACGGATTTTCCGGATACGGAAGCGCATTTTAAAGGTGATATGGCGTTGTTGGAGAAGGCACTGGCACTTCTGATTGTGGAATATCTGTTTGTGCAGGAAGATACGTCAGATACGCTCTACCTGGGTATTACATTTATGGAAGAAGATATCGTGTTACGCGTTTCTTCCAGCAAAGAATTACAGGAAAAACACATAGAATGCTGTCAGGTGGTAAAAGAAGAAGATATGACTCATAGCAGCCACTTCCATGGCCTGCTTGCCCTGCGCTTTGCGTTCTATACGGCAAAACTGCATCGGGGTGAGTTATGTATGTGCGAAGATGGGGAGCATGTCGGAATTGCGCTAAAGCTACCGCGCTGAACCCAAGAAAGTGGATATTAAAGCGTCTCTGCAGCTAATTCCAGAATTTTAGAACTTAAATGAAACCCATTGGACTTTGCCTGTCGCGTATTCAGGATAAAACGCACACGTCCCTGCAATTCCACAAACTCAATCATACCACCCGTTTTTGAAAAGTCCGGCAGGTTGCTGACAGTGAGTACAGGCTGTGACTTTGTGGCATTAAGATAATCTGGTATGTATGTGTGATGTTCATCTCCTAAATAAAGCACCTGGCAGTCATTAGCTGCTGAAGGTGATTTCAGAGAGGTAATAAGTTGTATAGAACGATCATGCACCTTCTTGCTGGTTATAGGTGCCAGTGATTCGGCAAATGATTCATCGCCCAATACACATAGATTCATAGCGCCGGAACGCCCTGAATTAGGCCAGTCTACCAGCTGCAGGAAGTGGTACAGGTAAGCACCCATAACCGCATGGGCCACTTTTCCTTCCTGTGCATTGGAAGTATCGTTACTGAGGCATAAAATAGCGGTTACCGTTAAACACAGTAACAACAGCCGTTTTGATAATATTCGTAACAATAATTTGCCCTCTAAAAAACGTAAAATTCGCTCTGCGCGCAACTTAAATTAGCAGAAACTACACTGCATTTCTACCAAAACTAGAATTTCCAGGTTACTTTACCGTAAATGACACGACCAATTTCAGACGGAGTGCTATATATCGACTCATTAAACTCCTGGTGCTGGTCATCAAAAAGATTCTGTGCCGCCAGGCTGAGGTTCACTCCATCCATGACATCCCAGCCGATACGTGTATCAAAACGCATGTAAGTATCAATGTTTGCCGTGCTGAGATTATCGACATAATAGAAGAGGTTATCCCATTCGACATCTTCCGTAATGTTGTAGTACGAACGAACATGGAACTGGTTTTTAGGAGAGCGCCCTTCGTCATTTTGTAACGTGGTATCCCCACTGCTGCCATCCAGGTGCAGATTCATTGTCAGGAAGGTGTAGTTGGCATAAATACGCCAATTATTAGAAATGTTATAATTGGCAGCAACCTCAAAACCATAACTTTCTCCATACCCCAGGTTCGCCAGAGGTAAGGGCACTACCAGCGAGGGAATGGGAAGTGTCAGGTCTGCAAACGGCGTTGCCGGGCTTTCGGTGGTACGGAGGTTGTCATACTCATTATAGAATGCTGAAAAATCCAGTATCAACTCATTCCGTGGTTTGATACGGTAGCCGATTTCATAGGCCAGCATTTCTTCGGACTCGATGTTGCGATTGCCAATCTGGCTGGCGAGGGAAACGGGCGTACCCGGCCCAAGGAGTGTCCCCGGGGGGATGGCCAGATTGACCAGTTTAATATCATCTTCATTACGGCTCGGCGTGCGCACGGCGCGGGAGACAGAGGACCACAACGTTTGTTTGTCATCAACAAGCCATGAAAGGCATGCACTGGGCTGTAGCTCGAAACCGGTATAATCATTACGCTCAAATTTTGAGCCGATGGTCAGGAATAATTCTTCTGGCTTTAACGTAATTTTATCCTGCAGGAAGGCGCTCCACAGCATGTCATTACGGCTATCAACATCGTAGTTGATTTGTTGGCTATCCTCCAGATTATCTGTGATATAGCGATAACCAAGCCCCCAGACGATCTGATTGCGGTCATTAACATACCAGTCATGTTGAAAGTCAATATCGAATGTACTGCGCGTTTGTCCAATTAGTGACACATCACGACGAATGAAGTCATAGTAAAATTGCAAACTGGTATTTGAGGTATCGGAGACAGTTTTCTCCCAGCGTGTCAGGATATTGCCGCCACTGAATTCCTCTGTCTCGTTTGGGTAGGAAACCGAATAGGGTGAAAGCGGAGTAGGGACGTTGATAAGCGGATAGTCCTTGCGACCTTCGTAGACGTCCCCCTGGACGGTAACTTTGTCATTCACACGCTGGTCAGAATCATAACGGAAGCCCGCACGCGACATATCCCAGCTATCATTCGCATCTACGCCATTGGAGCGCTCAAATTCACCAAAATTATTATATTTTGCATAGGTGCGGTAATAACTGTTACTTTCAGTAAGTTTACCACCATAACGCAAAGTGCCAAATCCCTGTTCATGCAGACCACCGCCAGCAGAGAGCAAAGTGCCCTGTGTTTCTTTTGCTTTTTTGGTGATAATATTGATAACGCCATTCACAGCATTAGCGCCCCAAAGTGTAGCGCCTGGCCCACGAATAACCTCGATACGCTCAATATCTTCTAAGGGAGTGTCCTGTACATCCCAATAGACACCAGAAAAGAGTGGTGTATAGACCGAGCGTCCATCAATCAATACTAGTAGCTTATTGGAGAACTGACGATTAAACCCGCGTGAAGAAATGGCCCATTTGTTGGAGTCAATACGAGCAACCTGAAGTCCCGGCGCTAGGCGCAGTGCTTCGGGAATATTGGTGGCACCCGAACGACGAATGTCTTCTTGCGAAATAACATAGATTGCTGCAGGCGCTTCAAATGCTTTTTCCTCTTTCTTTGATACAGAAGTAACAACAATATCAACAAGCTCCTCAAGCGGAAGATCAAAATACGAGTCTTCGTTAGCTTCGGACGCTTGTGCTCCATTATATGGGGAGCACAAAAGAGATGCGGCTACAATAGAAACAAGCTTGAGCCTATTAGATGATACCTTCATAACTAACTCCTATTTGGAACTTTTACTCAGTCTGCAGATCCAGCATTGATAAGCAGATATCCATATGACTATACATTGGCTTATAGGGTACAACGATATCGTCATATATGGTAATTTTTAAATTGAAATAGCGTTTGTAAATATATTTATAGCTTCGTGCTTGTGGTATCGGAGCAATAGCAAAAACGTACCTCAATCCTAAGGTGCGGCTTTTTTGGTTCATTGCACTATAAAGTTTTGTGCAGTGCTTACCATCTCGGAAAGGCTCTTTTAACGCGAGACGAGAGTATTCCCCGTACATGCTATTTTCAAGATCAAGGTCTGGTAGCAATTCTTTAAGTCTAAAATTTTCTTCTTCAAGCGGTAGTTCATAATCCAAAGTGGTGTCTGCCGCTGTGATTCTGGCTCCGCCAAGACATTCCTCCCCCTTAAGGAGTAGTGCGATATGACTTCTTACATCTATGTCATCAATGTTTGCGACGCTTTTATTAATACCAAGTGTAACTCTATACGCTTCTTCACGAATCTTAAAGTATTGCAGGAGATATTTGGGGTCTTTGGTGAAGATGCATCGCAGTTCTTCTTGCTTTTCTGGAAACTTGTCAGTCTGCTTAACTGGCTTAATAAGCGTTTCGGGTATAATCAGGTCACTATCAGGCGCGAGGCGGGGGGATTTCGCTTTTAAATCCTCAGTTGCAATCACGTCCACAAAAAACCTCCAATTTTATATATTTTTGCATTTCTGGAACATTGGCTCCAAACAAAAGGCAGGGCTTTAAAAGTGTGCTACAACACCCTTGTAATATAAATTGAAATCAATTCCGCCCTACGCAATCCGTGACACTAAGAGCACATGTGTGACATCTTTGCAATATATTTTTTGGTGATTCTGTCATTTTGGTAGGGGGTAACTAAAAAGCGCGTTATGGTAGAATCATTGGTTTTACAGGGAAAATGAGACTGCAATGCCTATAATCCGCCGTTTAGCAGAGCGGCTAGAGCTTCTTTCTATTCAGCAGAAATTCTTGCTGGTCACGATGGCCACCAGCATGATCGTGCTGATATTAACCTTTTTGGGCTTTGGATTGTATAATATTCATACGCTCCGGGCCAGTTCCCTGCAGCAACTGAAGCTTCTGGCGGATGTCATCGGGGACCGTAGTAATGCTTGTTTGCCGTTTATGGACAAGAAAGTGTGCTCCGAAAATCTGGCAGCATTTCGGGTAAAGCCGTCTATTATTGTTTCCTGTATGTATGATGCCGAGGGGGAAGTCTTTGCGACGTATTTCGCCGATGGGTACGAACATACAAAATGTCCGGATAATTATCAGGGCAGAATTAATGTGGATGTAGAAACACTTTCCTTTGGACAGAATATTTATCTGCTGGAAGACAAAGTGGGGTCGCTGTATGTGGCGTCGGATTACTCGGAAATTCACGCAACCACACTTCAGTATATTAAATATGTCGTGATTTTTCTTGGAGCGGGTGTATGTCTGGCATTTTTTGTTTCACGCCGGTTGTTGCGTCTGGTGACGCGACCGATTTTCAGCCTTGTGGATACCGCGCGCATTGTTTCCCAGCAGCATAATTATTCGGTGCGCGCGCAGAAAATCTACAAGGACGAGCTGGGTGTACTGGTCGATGCCTTTAATGACATGCTGTTTGAAATCCAGAAACGGGATCGCCAGTTGATGGCCGCCAAGGAAAACCTGGAATTAAAAGTTGTGGAGCGTACGCATGACCTGGAGCGGGCCAAAGAAGCGGCGGAAGGAGCCAATCAGGCAAAGTCTGAGTTTCTGGCGAATATGTCGCATGAACTACGTACCCCGATGCATTCTATCCTGAGCTATGCCGGCTTTGGACTGGAAGAGCTAACGGAGGCCAAACGGGAGGACTTGGGTCGCTATTTTGACCGTATTAATAATAGTGGGAAACGCTTACTGCGCCTTCTGAACGATTTGTTGGATCTTTCAAAGCTGGAATCGGGCAGAGCTACCTATAATTTACGCGAGAATGATCTTCGGAATACGTTTGAGCGCGTACGTGATGAAATGCAGAAACTTATGGAAGAAAAAGAAGTACAGCTACTTTTCAAAGGCAATGATATGAAGACAGTGGCGTATTTTGATAACGAGAAAATTATGCAGGTTATTTATAATCTGTTGTCTAACGCGGTAAAATTCTCGCCGATTGGTGGAAAATTAGTCGTGATGTTTGATAACAAAGTGGTGCATAGTAATAGTGAAGATGAAGATATGTTGCTCTTTTCTATCCGTGATGAGGGGCCGGGTATTGACGAACATGAGCTAGAGAGAATTTTTGATAAATTTATTCAAAGCAGTAAGACGCGCTCAGGGGCTGGCGGGACTGGTTTAGGTTTAGCAATTTCCAAAGAGATTATTGAAGGACATGGCGGGCGCATCTGGTGTCGTAATAATGAAAATGGCGTAGGGGCAACGTTTTTGTTTTATTTACGCCGTCGCCCTGTTTTGAGTACAGTAGGTAATCCGGAACAACAACATGTAGGAGTTGCATAATGGAGAAAACCAGTATGTTGCGTGAGGCTATTGAAGTCACCACCCCCATTCAGCCCACCCGTGTGGTTGCCGTTGATGACGAGGTGATTAACCTGGAAATTATTGAAAAACATGTAAAAAAGGCGGGTTATGATGTGCGGTCTTTTGAAGACCCGCTGGAAGCGTGGAATTACATGCAACTCAATCAGGATGCATTTGACATTGTGGTACTGGATAAAATGATGCCACGGCTGGATGGATTTGAAATTTTGAAGCGTTTGAAAGCTGTCGATGCACTAAAACACCGTCCGGTCATTATGCAGACCGCAGCGATCAGTAAGGAAGATGCGGTCGCGGCCATTGAAGCTGGGGCCTATTATTATATTACCAAGCCCTACGACGCCGAGGTGCTGATTTCTGTAGTGAATGCTGCAGCGCGTGATTATGCACAGGAGAAAAAACTGATGGCAGAGCTGGGCAATGCCAGTTCCGCCCGGCGCTTGGTCAAGGGGATGCAGTATGCGTTTAAGACTCTGCGGGATGCACGGGCTGTTGCAGCGCATATTGCGGGCTATACTCCTGAGCCCTCACGGACGGTAGTGGGAGTAATGGCGCTGTTGGTGAATGCAGTGGAGCATGGCAACCTTGGTATAGGCTATGAAAAGAAAATGGAGCTGTTAGCCAATCATCAGTATGAAGCGGAATTACAGCGTCGGGCTGAGTCGCCAGTGATGAAAGAGCGGGACGTTAATGTATCTTTTGTCCGCACTGCTGATTCAGTGGTGGTAACGATTAAGGATGAAGGAGAGGGGTTTGATTGGAAGCACTACATGGACTTTGAGCCCCGGCGTATGACAGATCCCAATGGGCGTGGTATTGCCATGGCCAATATTATTGAACCGGGTGGACTAAAATATATCGGTAAAGGAAATGAGCTTCAGTATACAATTCGTTTAAACAAAAATCAAAATGTTGATGAAGCATTCTAGTTTCAGCATCTCATTTATTCTAAATAAAATCACTTAAAAACAGCTTGAATACTGGTTTTTTGACATTGCGAGGATTATAGTACTTGCGGCCTTAATAATATGCGAGTGTCTATGAAAGCGTACGTATTGCTTTTGGTAATAGGAATAATTTTTCTGTGTGCTTTGTTACTATTTGGGGGTGCTGGTATTGCAGAAGAGGGCGAGTCTAAAAGTAAGTCATTAGATGACGATGTTTTTATATCTCTTAATATTCATAGGCTTAATGAATTCTATGAGAACAAAAAAGAAATGGCGTGGTTTCGTGATGGAAAACCTGTACGTGCTTTAGTAGATGTGATGGAGGTACTGACGCATGCGGATACGCATGGGCTAAATCTGGATAGTTATTTTGTAACTGATATTGTAGATAGGTTGAAAAATAAGAATTATTCCTGGGAAACAGAACGTCTGATCAGTCAGGCTGCCATGGCATATATTGCGGACATTGCTAATGGCCGAACGCACCCCATGAAACTGGCGGAAGATAATCATATTCGTCGAAGAGATCAATAGCAACATTGCCGTCGCCTGCTAAGGAGAAAAAAGCCCAAAGAGTTTTAAAGTCTCTGGCTCCACAGCACCTCGCATATAAAAAGTTGCAAAGAGCATTAGCACGTTACCGTGGTATACAAAAGAAAGGTGGGTTCACAACGATTTCTTCCGGGCCGGTAATGGAGCCTGGATTGCTGGATGAGCGGATGCCTCAGGTGCGTAAGCGCCTGTATGAAGAAGGCTACCTGATCGCTGCCAGTGGCGGAAATCTCTATGATGAGATGGTTTCGAATGCTATTAAAAGTTCCGGGCATCGCGTGGTTTGGAAGTCGATGCCTATATTGGCCCGGGAACGGTTTCGGCAATGAATACGCCAGTGGAAGCACTCATTGAAAAAATCCGGATTAACATGGAACGCTGGCGCTGGATGCCTTCGGAACTAGGTAAGCGGTATATTATGGTAAACATTGCGGGTTTTAACGCGGAAGCATATGAAGATGGAAAACGTACAGTACATATGCGGGCGATTGTAGGGAAACCGTACCATGGAACGCCTTCATTCAGCAGTGTAATTACGGATGTTATTTTTCGGCCATATTGGCATGTGCCTTCACGGATTGCGCGTGAGCAGATTCTTCCTGCACTTAAGATTAAGCCTGATTTCTTGAAAGAAAATGGGTTTCAGGTGCTACAAAAGAATGACAAAGATATTTTTCATATTGTTGACATGGAGAAGATTGACTGGAAACAGGTGAGTGCCGAAGATTTTCCTTACGCATTAAGGCAATTACCTGGAGAAAAGAATGCACTGGGTTATGTGCGCTTTAGTATTCAGAATAAATGGGAAATTTTTATGCACGGTACTCCAGACCAGAATTTGTTTTCAAATGAGGCGCGTGCATTTAGCTCAGGTTGCATCCGTGTGGAGGATCCGTTACAGATGGCATATTTTGTCATGGAACAAAATGAGGGCTATGATAGACAGAAAATTGAAAATATGTATAATGGTAGTGATAAGGAGGCAAGCCAGTCTCCTAGGAGGGTTGCTTTATCAGAACCGCTGAAGATACATGTGATGTATCTGACTGCTTGGATAGATGAGGATGGAACTGTGCAGTTCCGTGATGATGTATATAGCCGTGATGAGCAACTAACTGAGGCTTTGGGATAAACGGGAGGTACTGATGAATACACCGCCAACGCGTAGGAAATTCCTCAAAACTGGGTTGCTGACGATGGCGGGTGCCGCAGGAACGCTGATACTTCCCGGACAGGCTTCTGCAGGCTGGTCGCTTGCCCCCGAAAAAAGTCTTACGCTGCATAACCTTCATACGGGTGAAAAATTAAAGAAAATTCCATACTGGTCTTGGGGGCGTTATTTAGAGGATTCCGTACGTGAAATTAGTCTCCTGATGCGCGATCACTATAATAATAAAGCCATTCATATGGATACGGAATTATTGGATCTTCTCTATGCTATGCAGCGCAGGCTGGGTGAAAATAAACCAATTGAGGTACTTTCTGCTTACCGTTCCCCGGAAACCAACCGCAACCTGCGTAAACATTCAAACGGTGTCGCAAAAAACAGCCTGCATATGTATGGCAAGGCGATAGATATCCGTATTCCGGGGTATAGTATACAAAACCTCCGCAAGGTGGCAATGTCACTGAAAGCAGGTGGGGTAGGGTATTACCCGCGTTCTAAGTTTGTTCATCTGGATACCGGACCAGTCAGAACCTGGTAATTTTTTTTATTTTTTGCTAGGCATTAAAAAAGGCCGCCTCATGTGAAGCGGCCTTTCTTTTTGGCTGCCGTTAGCCGTTATTGCTACGACGGCGTGGACGGTCACGATCCCCGCGGTTGCGATCGCCGCGGTCGCGGTCACGACGTGGCGGCGGTGGCGGTGCTGCTTCATAGGTATGGGAGAGGTCTTCACCGGTCTCCTGGTCTACCGCACGCATGCTGAGACGCAGTTTGCCGCGATCCATCCCTATCACCTTCACCTTTACCGTATCGCCTTCATTGACGATATCGGAAACCGTGGCAACACGGTAATTCGCCAGCTCGCTGATGTGCACCAGGCCTTGCGTACCGCCCAGAATACTGACGAACGCACCAAAATCCACGATGCTGACCACCTTACCTTCGTAAATCTGGCCAACTTCCGGCTCCTCAATGATGCCATTGATCATATCCGAAGCTTTCTGGGCAGATGCCGTGCTGTTGGCCATGATCATGATCTTACCATCATCGTTGATGTCTACTTTAGCACCGGACACTTCACAGATTTCCTTAATCACCTTACCGCCCGAGCCGATCACTTCGCGGATTTTATCCACGGGGATCTGCAGGTGGACGATCTTCGGTGCATTCGGATTCAGGTCGGTGCGCGGCTCAGAGAGGGCCTCCGCCATCTTGCCGAGGATGTGCATCCGACCATCTTTGGCCTGATCCAGCGCAATGGACATGATTTCCGGGGTAATCCCGTCAATCTTGATGTCCATCTGCAGCGAGGTCACGCCTTCAGCGGTTCCGGCGACTTTAAAGTCCATGTCCCCCAGATGATCTTCGTCGCCCATGATATCAGAGAGAACGGCAAACGTATCATCTTCCTTAATCAGCCCCATGGCGATCCCGGCAACCGGACGCTTGATCGGTACCCCGGCATCCATCAGCGCCAGCGAAGAACCACATACCGTGGCCATCGAGGAAGAGCCGTTGGATTCCGTAATTTCTGATACCAGGCGAATAGTGTATGGGAAATCCTCACGGGAGGGCATCAGCGCATGCAGGGCACGCCACGCCAGTTTCCCGTGGCCAATCTCACGACGCCCCGGCGGGCGCAGCGGGCTGGCTTCACCCACGGAGAATGGCGGGAAGTTATAGTGCAACATGAAGTGCTGGAAGGAATCCCCTTCCAGGGAGTCAATGCGCTGTACATCCTGACTTGTTCCCAGCGTGGCAGCAACCAGTGCCTGCGTTTCACCACGGGTAAACAAGGCAGAGCCGTGGGACGTGGGGATAATGCCGGTTTCAGAAACAATCGGACGTACACCATCCAGTTGGCGACCATCAATACGCTTTCCATTATCCAGAATATTGCCACGGACAATCTTCTTTTCCAGCTTTTTGACTGCTCCGTTGACCTGATTCAGGTCGGCTTCAGCATTTTCCGCCACGATGGCTTCCACTACTTCCGAGCGGATCACGTCCAGCGCATTACTGCGGGTTTGCTTGTCCGTTTCGGCGTAGGCATTGCGCAGTTTTTCTTCTGCTAATTTGCTGACTGGTGCAATGAACGGATTTTCTACCGATTCATCCAGTGCCCAGCGTGCTTTGCCGGCAGCCGCGGCCAGTTCTTCAATGAGGGCAATCACCGGCTGCATTTGTTCGTGGCCAAAGACCACCGCATCCAGCATTTGCTTTTCGGAAAGCTCGTCGGCTTCGGATTCCACCATCATGACGGAGGTCTTCGTGCCGGCAATGACAAGATCCAGTTTGTTTTCTTCGGGTTCTTCAGCATCGCGGTCGTTTTGTGGGTTGAGAACAAATTTGCCATCAATCAAGCCTACCCGCGCGCCACCAATCGGCCCGTTGAATGGAATGCCGGAGATCGCCAGCGCCGCAGAAGCGCCAATCATAGCTGGGATATCGGCATCATTTTTTGTATCATACGAAAGTACAGTGCAGATGACCTGTGTTTCGTGGTGATAGCTGCTTGGGAACAGGGGGCGGATCGGGCGGTCAATCAGGCGCGAGGTGAGCGTTTCATGCTCGGAGGGTTTCCCTTCACGCTTGAAGAAGCCGCCGGGGATTTTCCCCGCTGCAAATGCTTTTTCCTGGTAAACAACCGTGAGCGGGAGAAAATCCACGTCATCACGGGCTTTCTTAGCAGCAACTGCCGTACACAGCACGCTGGTATTGCCGTAACTGACTAACACTGCACCATCGGCCTGGCGGGCGATTTTACCGGTTTCCAGTCGGAGCGTGTCGCCGCCCCATTCAATTTCTTTGGTAATAATATTAAACATATTCTTTTCCTATCCTATCGTTTGTTTCTTCTTCCAACTGCCGCTTGCCAGATGGTGTGCCGGGGCAGACCCTATGCCTGCCCCTGACATGTCACACGTTATAAGCAGAAATGCTTATTTACGCAGACCCAACTTGCCGATCAGTGCTTCATAACGTGCGCTATCCTGGTTTCTAAGATAGTTCAGCAGGTTACGACGGCGACCAACCAGAACCAGCAGTCCACGACGGGAATGATGGTCTTTCTTGTTGATTTTTAAGTGCTCCGTCAGATTATTGATCCGCTCTGTCAGGATGGCGCATTGCACCTCTGTGGAGCCGGTATCTTTATCTTTCTTCGCAAATTCTTTAATGACTTCCTGTTTACGCTTAGCCGTAATCGACATCGTTCTCTCTCCTTATATTAAATTAAACACCCGCAGCGGTTTGAGGAAGGGAGGCTGATACGCACATAATGCAATGGCATTACCGGCATATTCAGCGCATACGGTTGTAACAGAAGCATGATCATAAGGTAACGGCGTATGGAGCCGTACCGTTTGTCCTTGTTTTAACCGAGCACCTTCATTTTCCGTAATCCGCACTACCGGGATGCCGTCCAGCGGTGCAGTCAGGGGAAGCACAATCCGCTGCACTTCCTCAAAAGAGGGCGCATTATGCACCATTGACTCCAGCTTTTCCAGTGAAATCGTGTCGTTAAGTGAAAAACCTCCGGAACGGGTACGACGAATATTCCCCGCATGGGCGCACGTGCCCAAATGGTGCCCTAAATCACGTGCCAGGGAGCGTACATAGGTGCCTGAGGTGCAGTCTACCGCCATAATAGCCTCATCGGGAGAGGGCATTTCCCGCAGTTCCAGGTGTTGAATGGTGACGCTACGTGGCTGCATTTCCGGCGTTTTTCCACTTCGGGTTAGGGCATAGGCCCGCTGTCCGCCAATTTTGATAGCCGAGACCGCCGGGGGTATTTGCTGGATGGTGCCGGTAAAGTGGGGCAGGGCGGTCAGTATATCCGCCTGGGTGGGCCGGTGTGGGGAGGTTTTTAATATCTCGCCCTCGGTATCATCCGTATGGGTGGATTTTCCAAAGAACGCACTGAATTCATAGGATTTATTTGTGTTGTTAATAAACGGGATGGTTTTGGTGGCTTCGCCGAATGCTATTGGAAGTACGCCGCTGGCAGCCGGGTCCAGAGTGCCGGTATGCCCGGCTTTTTTGGTTTTGAATAGCCTGCGGGCAATGGCAATGGCCTTGGCAGAGGAGATGCCAACCGGCTTATCCAGTACCAACCAGCCATGGATTAGGGGTGTGTTCACAGTGATCTTCGTGGTTAGTCCTGTGTGTCAGGCGAAGCATCTTCCAGCGCATGGGATTGCTTGAACAGCGTTTCCATGCGGGCCGCACGATCGTAGGTATCATCCAAACGGAAGGAAAAGTGGGGTAGGAATTTCAGACGTAATTTGCCGGAGAGTTCCCTGCGGATTTGTGGGTCAATGCGGTTCAGGCTTTCCAGAACCGGTTGCTGGTCTTTGCCTGCCAATGGCATCACAAACACTGTAGCATTACGCAAATCCGGACTAACACGGACTTCGGTGATAGTTAATGGGGGAAAGCTGCCATTGCCATCTTCGCTATTATAAAACTCCCCACGGGAGAATTTTTCCGCCAGCACCTGCTTTAGCATTTCTCCGACTTGTAATTGGCGCTTACTGCGCGTTTTCCCGCTGTTGTGATGTGCCATGGCAGACCACCTTATGCATTAACGCTTGCGTTGGCAGATTCTGCAAGCGTTTGTTTCTCTTCAATAATCTCGAACGCTTCGATGATATCGCCGGGCTGAATATTATCATAATTTTCAAAGGCCATACCGCATTCAGTACCTTCCTTGACCTCAGCCACTTCATCCTTGAAGCGCTTAAGGGTACGGAGCAGCCCCTCATGAACCACCACGCCATCACGGATGAGGCGGACTTTCGCACCGCGTTTGACACTGCCTTCTGTGACTTTACAACCGGCCACTTTACCCACTTTGGAGATTTTGAAGGCTTCAAGAATTTCCGCGTTGCCGAGGAATTCCTCGCGGATCTTCGGTGCCAGCATGCCTGTTAGCAGGGCTTTCACATCATCCACCAGGTCGTAGATAACCGAATAATAGCGGAGATCGATATTTTCCTGTGATGCCAGTTCTTTCGCTTTTGCTGTAGCGCGCACATTAAAGCCAACAATCAGGGCATTGGTCGTTTTTGCCAGCATGATATCGGACTCCGAGATTGCACCCGCGGCCGAGTGTACTGGTTTGACAGATACTTCATCTGTGCCAAGTTTTTCAAGGCTGCCACAGATTGCTTCCACAGAACCTTGTACATCTCCTTTAACGATTATGGTCAATTCTTTCTTGTCCGCTTTCTGCTGGAAGAGTGTATCCAGGCGTTTCATGTTATCTGCGGCTTTGACATCGCGTAGTTTCTTCTGGCGGAATTCGGTAATTTCACGTGCCTGTTTCTCTGTGTCGGTAATAGCAAATACATCACCGGCTTCGGGCAGGCTGTTCAGCCCCTGAATTTCTACAGGCGTGGCGGGACCAGCTTCTTCCAGTATATTACCTTTATCATCAGCAATCTGGCGTATTTTACCCCATGCCATTCCTGCCACCACAATATCACCGGGGCGCAGGGTGCCTTTCTGCACCAGCAGGGTTGCCACGTTTCCTTTGCCCTTATCTACCTTGGCTTCAATGACATAGCCTGCGGCTTTACGATTCGGATTAGCCTTTAATTCCAATACCTCTGCTTGTAGCAGGATTGCTTCTTCCAGTTTATCCAGGTTCAGCTTTTGCAGCGCAGATACTTCCGCTACCATGGTATCACCACCCAAATCTTCGGGGATTAGCTCATAGGCGAGAAGGGCGTCTTTGACTTTCTTGGGATCTGCATCGGGCTTGTCGATCTTATTAATCGCCACGATAATCGGGACTTCCGCTGCTTTTGCATGGCTGATGGCTTCTTCCGTTTGCGGCATAATGCTATCATCGGCTGCCACGACCAGCACTACGATATCTGTCACTTTTGCTCCGCGGGCACGCATGGCGGTAAATGCTGCGTGGCCTGGTGTATCCAGGAAGGTAATATGCTGACCCGACTGTAGCTCTACCTGGTAGGCTCCGATATGCTGTGTAATCCCACCAGCTTCGCCAGCAGCAACATCCGTAGTGCGGAGGGCGTCCAATAACGTGGTCTTCCCATGGTCAACATGCCCCATGATGGTTACCACCGGTGGACGAGGTTTTAGGTTCTCTTCTGCTTCTTCCCCATCCCCTAACAGAACGTTTTCGACGTCCGCTTCAGTGACACGTTTGATCTTGTGGCCAAATTCAGAAACCAGAAGTTCGGCAGTATCGGCGTCAATGGTCTGGTTCACAGTGGCCATGATGCCCAGCTTCATCAGCTCTTTCACAACATCCACACCGCGTACCGCCATACGGTTGGCCAGTTCCTGTACCGTAATGGTTTCTGGTACCACAACTTCACGGGCAATAAATTTATCTTCCTGTGAACCAGCACTATGCTCTGCCCGCTTAGCTTTCTCGCGGGCGCGGCGTATGGAGGAAAGGCTACGGATGCGTTCTTCCTGTTCCATCGCATTGGCCAGTGTCAATTTACTGTAGCGTTTCTTTTCCTGACGTTCTGGTTTGGGTTTTCCCTGTGGCCGCTCTTCTTCAAAGCGTTTCTTTTCAGCAATAGCGGGCTGTTGTTTTGTCTTATGTTTTTCTTCTTTTGCCTTGGCCGGAGGCTCTTCTGTTGGTGGTGGGGGTGCTTTTTTAGGTTTACTGACCGCTTTAGCCTGGAACGTTTCTTCCGCTGCAGGGCGTTGAGGGCTTTTTTCTCCCGATTCTTTAAGTGCGCGCAGACGTGCGTTACGCTCTTCTTCGGTCAAGCCATCACCAGAAGAGGGTGCTTCCACGACCTCGGTGAGTGGCTTTTTACTTTCTGCCACCATCCGTCCTTCCTGATCACGGGAGAACGTACGGGTTTTGCGCACCTCCACCATGATGGTTTTGGAGCGTCCACGTGAAATATTTTGCTGTACCTTACCTGTCTCCACCGTTTTGGTCAGTTGCAGGGAAGAGGGGCGTCCCATCTTCAGTACAGGTTTTTTCTTATCGTCTTTATTATCGCTCATAATTCTCTATAGTTGGTTGGCGGCAGGGTAACAGCAAACGGTAACAGAAGCAATTACCCCTGAGCAGCTTTTTCTTCTTTTTTATCATCAGTATTCTCCTCTTCGGAGAACCAATGCGCTCGGGCAGCCATGATCATCTCATCAATTTCATCATCTCTCTTACCGGAAGAGGGAATGATTTCCTTGAATTCATCACGGGATAGATCGCCCAGATCATCACGGGTTTTGAAGCCTTTTTCTGCTAGCGGCAGCATAAGTTCTACGGTCATACCCGGTAGAGTCAATACATCGCTGGCTACATCCAACTCTTTCAGACGTTTTTCAATCGTGGCACGCTTTTCTTCCATGTAGGCAAGGGCGCGCTCCCGCAACTCGGTGGCAACGTCTTCATCAAATCCTTCGATACTGGCCAGGTCTTCAATTGGTACATAGGCAACTTCATCCACCGTTTTGAAGCCTTCGGTTACCAGCAGGTGGGCAATCACTTCTTCTACGTTCAAGGCATCGACAAAGAGGGCAGTCAGGCGGTTGAATTCTTCCAGACGGCGTTTTGATTCTTCGTCTTCTGTCATGACATCAATGTTCCAGCCGACCAGTTGCGAGGCCAGGCGAACATTTTGCCCGCGACGACCAATCGCCAGGCTGAGCTGGTCATCCGGCACCACGACTTCAATGCGCTCATTATCTTCATCAATGACGATCTTACTGGCTTCTGCCGGGGAAAGGGCGTTCACCAGGAAGGTGGCCACATCCGGGGACCATTGCACGATATCAATACGTTCGCCTTGTAGCTCGTTAACCACGGCCTGCACGCGGGAACCACGCATCCCCACGCATGCCCCTACCGGGTCAATGCTGGAATCGGAGGAGTAAATTGCAATTTTGGCGCGGCTACCCGGATCACGGGCAACGCCCTTAATGGTAATCACGCCATCGTAGATTTCCGGCACTTCCTGACGGAACAACTCGGCCAGGAAATCCGGGTGGGTACGCGACAGGAAAATCTGCGGCCCTTTATTTTCGCGGCGGACATCCACGATATAGGCACGGATACGGTCGCCCGGGCGGAAAATCTCCCGTGGGATCAGGTCTTCACGCCGCAGCATGGTTTCGGTTTTACCGAAATCCACGATCAGGTTACCGTATTCAATACGCTTCACGACGCCATTCACAATTTCACCGATGCGGTCTTTGAAGTCGTCAAACTGCTTGTCACGCTCGGCATCACGCACTTTTTGCATAATCACCTGCTTGGCGGCTTGCGAGACAACACGCCCAAATTCAATCGGGGGCAGTGGCTCGCGAATGACGTCACCCAGTGCGGCATCTTCCTTACTGTGCTTGGCATCGGCAACGGTGATTTCCGCGCCGGCATTTTCTACGGTTTCTACCACGGTACGTTCACGGAACAGCTGGATGGCACCACTTTTGCGGTCAATTTCCGCACGAATTTCGTTTTCGTGGCCGTATTTTTTGCGTCCAGCACTCTGGATCGCCTGTTCCAGTGCCTCGATGACCGTTTCTTTCTGCAGCCCTTTTTCACGGGCGACGGCTTCTGCCACTTGCAGAATTTCAACATTCCCCATAATTGCAAAATTACTTACCATCGTTCTGTCCTTCTTAAGTGTTATCCTTAACGTTTAATTTATTAAAGTGACTCCGATATATTCAGGCGGGCATTGCTGACCTGCGCATAAGGCAGACCAATCGTCAGGGTTTCGTTGCCTTCCTGAATGGTGAGTCGCACTTCATTATCCTCAAAACCGTCCAAAATTCCTTTAAAGTGCTTCCGGCCATCAATGGCAGGACGCACCGTTATTTTTGCCGGCTGACCAGCAAACCGTTCAAAATCCTCCGGCCGTACCAGTGGCCGATCCATGCCGGGAGAGCTGATTTCCAGCCGGTATCCTTCCGGGATGGGGTCTTCCACATCCAGCAGGGCGGAAACCGTCCGGCTGATGCGACTGCAATCATCCACGGTCATGCCCGTGTTATCGGCACGTTCCGCCATGATTTGCAGCGTTTTATGCTCACCGCCACTATAACGCACACGGACAAGCGTATAACCCAGCCCTTCAACCGAAGATGCGATGATTTTCGCCACTTTCTCCTCCAGGGAGCCAAAACGTGCACCGTCTGTAGCCTGCTCAGTCTCTTGGCTGGCGGCGGAAGCGGCGTTTTGTGTGGGTGTTTCCATGTGGCGCTAATCGCTGGGTAAACAAAAAGGCGGGTAAAACCCACCTTCGCTGGCCGAGCTTATACTGCTTTTTGCTGAGTGATGCAAGCGTTATTTACTATAGTGTGGATTACCCTGATTTACTGCAATCATCCTTTCCAGCACCCCGTTTTCCCAATCATCGCCGGCGCCAATGAGCTTATGGATAATGCGCTGATCGGGCGCGATAACGTAGGTTTCCGGTAATTTGACGGTATGGAAGACATCCTGCGCGATGGCACGGTTAGGATCATGTGCGATGATAAGATTATGGCTCTTCAATGCGTTAGGGGATGTTGCCTCAAACTGCCGGAGAAAGCGCGGAATGGCGGTGGCGTCCGTATCCACACTCACGGCCAGCACCACCAGCGATTCCGGGTATTGCTCCACCAGCCGCAGCATGGCAGGAAATTCCTTCAGACACGGGGCACACCAGGTGGCCCAGAAATTCAAGAGAACAAATTTCCCCTGGTAATCCAGCAGCCTGACTGCACGGCCTTCCAGCGTTTGCAGTGTGATGTCCGGCACGGGGAGGGCAGTTGTGGTGGCTGTCTTTGTACGAGCAATCACCGGCGGGGCGCTATGCATATCCCACCAGACACCGATGCTGCAAGCTATAAGAATGCTCAATAATATGAAGATCTTAGCCTTCATTGGCATTTCCTTTGCGGCTGCGAATCAGCGCTAGTGTGATGAGTGCGAAGGCTGTTTCCACGGTGCAGAAAATCCCCAGGCCCCAGGCGACGCTATCAATAAACCCATAGGAATGCAGGCCTACGCTCAACAGATTGACGCCAAACCAGGAAAGCGCCACGGTCACATTGGTAAACACCATACCGATGGCGTAGCCCAACTCATGCAATATACCGCCCAGTCGGCCATGCATCAGCCAGATAAGCCAGAGGACAATCAGTAACGCGCCGTTCTCCTTTGGATCCCAGCCCCAGAAACGTCCCCAGGACTGATCCGCCCAGATACCACCAAGGATAGTGCCAATCAGGGTAAACAATAGCGCCACCAGCGTGACACCGTGCATATTGCGATAAAGTTCCAACTGCAGTGTCCGTGCTGCCGGACGGAAGATGCACGCCAGCAGGTAAAGATGCCCAAGCAACCCGCCCACCAGGCAACAGCCATAGCCAATCGTAATGGTCAGTACATGGGTCGTCAGCCAGAAATTCGTATTCAACACAGCAATCAGCATGCCCATCGTATCGCCATCGCTGCCCAGCCGGAAGCCGACCATATGCAGAATTGCGCCAGTCAGTGTGCCGATCAGCAGCCCTGCGCCATTGTGGCGGCGGCGTTCCAGAATCAGCCCGAAGAGTGCAGCAATCAGCCCCACCCAGATCACGGACTCATAGAGAGTTCCTACCGGAGGTCGCTGAAGAATCATAATACGGGCAATGATGCCGAGCGCGTGGATGGTGGCACCGGATGCCAGTAACCAAAAGGCGCAACGTTGCAGGAGTGCGCGCCGCCCCATGAAACTGGCCAGTAATAGCAGGAATGCAGCGATATAGGCAGCCAGCGAGAGGGTGAAGGGTTGCAGGCGGTTTTTCAACACTTCCAGCCGGAGTAAATTGGCATCTGCGTACTGGCCAGCGCTTTTGAGGGTTTCTGCCAATAGCGCCTGGCTGGCTTGTTGCCATCCATACGCATCGCCTTTGCGGTAATACGCTGCCAGTTCCGTCCACAGATCAAACAGCCGCGCGGTTTCCGGGGAGCCTTCGCCGCTGGTAATGACCGCCCAGGGGGAGAGCCATTCTTCCTGCTGACGCTCCCATTGCGGGGGAATCAGGCGTAGAAAATTATTATCGGAATCAGACTCAATTTGTTTCAACTTCAGGCCATTACGAAGAATATCTAATTCTTCGTTGCTGAGTACGGGTGTTTCATCCCCCGCGTGTTTCCGGGCGACTTCTTGCTCCAGCCTCAGCAGGAGTATCGCGCTTTTTTTGCAACTGCATATGGGGCAGGGGAACATCTGCGGGTAAATCCAGTTTCTCCGCCAGCGGTGCCTCCAGCGTGAAGATGGGGAGTGTGGAGGTCATGCTGGCGCCCAACTGGCCAAAAAGCTGCATTTGGGAGTAGAGCATCACCAGTTGCTGTTGTGCCAGCGTCAGGTCTTTTTCGGGGATAGTTAAAAGGGGGCGCAAGGTACCCAGATTTTTCAGAAGTGGCAGGGATAGGGCGGTGTAGGCGTAATGATGTTCCGGGTTAGCTTCCAGGTTCAGGCCATGGATGACATCCGGGTTGGGAATATTGAATACCGGACGTTCAAAGGCTTTCTCCGGAGAAAAAAGCAATTCTGCCAGCCAGGCAATGGCATCCTGGCCCTGCAGGCGCTGCTTGCCATAAATGCTCTGCAAGCTGACGCGGGCGACGGTATCCAGTGGTTTCACGCGACCTTCATGTAATATCGGTAATGTACGAAAAGCATCGTAATCCAGCGCAGGCAGGGCTTCTGAAGAAGGCTCAGCGGTGGCGGAGAAGGCCAGCAGCAGGGTCAGGCAGGTGAACAGGATGTGCCGCATATCAGGATTTCCTTATCAGCCGGGGAAGCTGCATAAACAGGTGCAGTAGCAAGCCAATACACATCACAATACTGGAAACATAGGGGAAAATCCGTCCGACATTATGTACCACCGCCAGAATGGATGCTTCCCCGCTTTCATCCACCACAAAGGCGGACTGGTAAAATGTATAGCCTTTATAACGCAGCGGTTCATTCATCTCGATGCGGGTTTCCCATTGCAATTCCCCGTCTTTCACCAACACATCCGAGCGGTAGGCACGTGGGGTATTGGTGGCGGGATGGTATTCTTTATGGAAGTCCTTCAGTGTAATAGAGAAGGGAAGTGGTGTGCGCTTATGGCGCAGCATGATGGCGTAGGTTTTGCCATCCACAGTGATTTTGGGGTGGCGGGGAATAAAGGCAAAGCTCATGTAATTTCCATCCTGTTCCTCGCTGGCGCCGGAAACATTAAACAGGATGCCGGGACGGTTGTCTTTATCCTGCGGGTTGAGGGGGATAGGGCGGATATCCATTTTCCGGGCGGCCATGCCCCGGCGTGGCGTGGTTTCTTCTGCAGTTTCATCGCGCTCCTGTATGGCGCAGTTTTCGCAGAAGACCTGCGGGGTGATGGTAAACGGAAGTGTTGCATTCTTTAGAGGCTTCTGGCGTTTGAGCTGATCGTGCGCAAAGAGTGCCAGGAGTGTGGGAGGGGAGATGTCTGGGTCTTCCACGGCCAGTTCCAGTTCGTAATAGTCGGCGATATAATCGGCAGATTGCTCCTCATGCAGCACCATATTGCCCTCATAGCTGAAGAAGGCGGTAAGTGCCGCGCCCAATAGTAGGAGCAGTGCACCAATATGGACGATGATGATCCCCGCGTCCTGTCTGCGCCACGGGCTGCCCACCAGTAGCTTGCACAAAAGCTGAAGCGACACGATACCGATGATCGTATACCCTGCCGGCAATGGCACCGGGCCTTCCCAGAAGATAAATGCGGAGAAATATTTCTGCTGTGCAGCGTAAAGTCCGGCGTATTTCTGCTCCAGCGTGCCAAGCACCAGCACCAGCATCATCCAGACCAGCGTCAGGAAGAAAATATCTGGCCGTGCCAGGAACTTAGCGCTTTTTAGCAGTATACCCACCATGCCCCCATTCATTATGCGCGGGCATACTATCCAATCTTAGATCAAAAGGAAATGCCTCACTTAGCGGGACCACCTTGCTGAGCCTCTTTCCTCTGAGTATTTTTCCAGATCGGTTGCTTTTATTTGTTTATGATACGCCTCTGATAACCTGGGGTCTATTTCGTATATATACCGGTCACGATGCTTAAGTACAGCTTGTCTTACATCCTCCGCCTTTGCATCAGGCCCACACTCGGCACTTACTTTTATTAAAAAGTTTTGATAGGTATCTAATGCCCTACGATATGTTTCTATTAAGGTAGTCTTTGACATGTTCATATACGGGTTATTTTTCAAGTCTTCTTCTACCATGCTTTCTCCTTAAAAATCATAGCCAATGGTCAGGCTGGTTTTAGTGTCGATATGTTTACGTCCCGGCGCGGCATCGTCGATATGTTCCACATCCACGCCCAGTTTCAGGTAGAGCGCTTCTGAAAGGCTGGATTTTAAGCCCGTGTGGGAGTGCGAGATTACGGCATCGCCACCAATCTCCGTGCCCATCTCCTGCTGGAAGGAGAGAGTATCGGTCATTTTCCAGTCAAATGTGCCTTTCATTTTACCGACCATGGTACTTTCATCCGAGCCGTCGGTCAGCTCGCTCTGACGTGCACCAAGTGCAGCCTCACCAACCAGTTCCATCGTATCGGAGACATAAATTTTACGGCCATAACCCAGCAACTCAGAAACGCGATAATTATACCCGCTGAAACGATCATTCACGTAATCCAGTTCCCCAAAAACATAATCGCGATCCGTCAGATTACGACGTAGCTGGTTATTGGCGCGGTATTCCTCACTCAAGCGCGTAGTGGATTGTTTGGCGCTATCAGCCGATGCTTTAAAGATATTTTCCCATTTTCCCAGCAGATAATCGAGCGTACCGGCAAAATGCAGTGAATCTTCTTCGGAGTTCCCGCGCTGGTAGTTTGCCCCCAGTTCAACGGAGCCTTTCCAGTCTTTTTCTTTTTTTGTTTCCTCCCTGGCTTTTCCGGCAGACGGGGCAAGTGCCGCTAATTCCTCTGCGGATGCAGTTTGTTTTGTAGTATTCAGCGATTGAATATAGGCATCAATGGTACCAGAAAGCTGAGGTTGCATGGTTTTGGCCTGAGCAAGCGTTGCACTCAGGACAAATTCATTACCTGTCGCATGAGCCGAACTGAGCGCTTCTTTCAATGTATTCGGCAGTTCGGCGCCAAACGCATGGGCGCTTACAGTAAGGGCAATGCCAAAGAGAGACATTCGGACGATATAATGCATGAGGGCTCCTTCTGGTTTGATCGGAGCAGAATACGCGTTTTTAACATCAAATCAAGATTTTTGGCCTATTCCAGCCCTTCACCTTCATAGAATTCGATGGGAATGCAGGCAACGCGTTTGCCATATTTGGCAATGACGTGGTCGGCCAGCCGTTTCTTTTCCTGTGTCAGCCCACCCACCTGATAGAGATTGCCGTTGTGACGATAGATATTAACCCAACGCCGTACCGGTGGACGAAGTTCACGGATCAGGTCGTTGCGGGAATCACGTCCGCTGGCGCGCCAGTTTCCTGATTTTCCTACATACATAGCCGTACCAGTATCTTTTTCAATGCAGACAAACTCATCATTGGGATACTGCTCATCGTAGTACGGGTTACGGGCAACACAGGTGTATTCCTTGCCGTCACGCGCAATATAACGCTTGCCAATTTCTATCTGATCAAAATTCTTCTTTTGCATCATCTCTCCCCCAAGAGAAAGTGACTTATTACTTCATATATAATCAATTATCAACTGAAATATAATGAAATAACTAATATTAATTGAGTTGTAGGGTAAAATATTGTATAGCAGGAAAAATTGGCCTGTAAAGAAGGGAATATCATGCGCGGTATCTGGTTAAAAACACTATGTTTCATTGTGTTATGTGCTAGCTCGTCGTTAGCGGGGGCGCAAGGCTGGGTAGCGGTGGGGATGGAAGCTCCGATTTTCACGCTTCCGACTTCCAACGGGGAAACGTTCTCGCTGGCGGAGCATCGTGGGAAAATTGTTGTATTAGAATGGTATAATAAGGACTGCCCCTATGTGCGTAAGCATTATGAGACTGGTAATATGCAGGCTCTGCAGAAAGAATATACGGATTTAGGTGTCGTGTGGCTGAGCATTATTTCCTCTGCACCGGGGAAGCAGGGCTATATGACGCCGGAAGAAGCGTTGGAAAATCAGCGAGAGGTAAAATCCTTTGCCACAGCAGTAGGTTTAGACCCAGAAGGTGGAATTGGCCGTATGTTTAAAGCAAAAACAACCCCGCACATCTATATCATTGATGCGGATGGTATCCTGGCCTATCAGGGAGCCATTGATGATACGCCGACAGCGGACAAGGCCGATGTGAAGCACGCGCAAAATTATGTGGCCGCCGCGCTTGATGCCATGCTGGATGGTGAAGAAGTGGTATTGCCTGTGATACCGCCTTATGGATGTTCCATAAAATACGCGGATGAGTAGCTATTTTCTAATTGTTTATCATATCCAGTAATAATGGCATGATTTTTTCCTCTTTCGGGGATTTTTCCAGTTTTTTAATATAACTTTGAATGCTGGAGAGCTTTTGATTCCGGGCGACCGCCAGCTGCACGCCTGTCAGGGGGGTATTGCGCTGGTCTTCACGTGGGTCGAAGAGGGTTTCTTCCAGCTTTTCGCCGGGGCGAATGCCGCTATAGATAATCTGAATATCTTTATAGGGGGTCAGCCCGGCCAAACGGATCATTTGTTCGGCCATATCCCGGATATAGACCGGCTCGCCCATATCCAGCACATAGATAGAGCTTTCCACGCTTTCACTATCATAACGCAGATGTGCGGCCTGTAATACCAGTTCCACGGCTTCGCGCACGGTCATGAAGTAGCGTTTCATATCCGGGTGGGTAACGGTCAGCGGGCCACCCTGTTCCAGTTGTTGATGGAATAGCGGTACCACGGAGCCGCTGGAACCCAGTACATTCCCAAAGCGCACAGTGGCGAATTTGGTTTTGCCTGCCTTGCGGGACTGATCCAGCGCCTGGATATAACATTCGGCAGCACGTTTGCTGGCACCCATCACACTGCTGGGGGAAACGGCTTTATCGGTGGAGATCATCACCATGAGTTTGACGTTGTGCTGAATGCAGGCATCGGCCACATTCCGGGTGCCGATAATGTTGGTAGTGGCGGTTTCCAGTGGGTTTATTTCCGCCAATGGGACATGCTTGAGTGCTGCCGCATGGAAGATAATATCCGGGGCAGTGCGTTCAACGGTCTCTTCCAGACGTTTTTTATCACGTACATCGCCAATCACCGGTATCAGATCGAGTGAAGAAAAAGACTGACGTAGCTCTTTATCAATGCAATAGAGGTTATGCTCGGAATGTTCGTAAACCACGAGCTGAGCAGGGGAGTAGCCAGCAATCTGGCGGCAAAGCTCTCCGCCAATGGTGCCGCCACCGCCGGTCACCAGCACGGTTTTCCCTTTTATGAGCGTTTTGGGGCCAGAGCGATCCAGTGTATTCTGGGCACGCCCCAGCAAATCCTCAATGGCGATGGGACGCAAGGGCACGGAATCCTGCTGTGGATCATAAAGCTCGGTGACGCGGGGCAGGCGAGCAACCGTTAACCCATGTTCTTCGGCCAGCGCAAGAATCTGCTTCAGGGCATTGCCCTCAATACTGTCCGGGGCAATGACGATTTTCTGCGGTGATTTGCCTTTTCGGCGGAGCTTTTCCAGCATCTTTCCAAGTGTATCAATATTGCCGAAAATGGGGATATGGTGCATTTGCCGCCCGACCTGTTCGCCGTGGACATCCACCAGTGCCACTACCTCATACTCACTGGTTTTGCGCTGGCCGGTATGGCGTAGAAAGGCCTCGGTAAAGTCATTAATACCAATCACTAGTACAGGGATGCGTCGCGCCGGGTTGCTCTTCATGTCGATACGGAGCGTTCGGTCTTTTAGCATGCGGTAGAGGAAGCGCGGGCCGCCCAGCATTGCCAGCAGTACAAACCAGTTGATAAATACCACGGAGCGCGGCATGCCTTCCAGCCGGTTAAACAGGAACATCACCGGCAGGAAGAGCAGGATTGCCAGGGTAACGGCCTTTGTCAGGGCGATAAGGTCGGGAATGGAGGCGTAACGCCACATCCCTTTATATAACCCCATCATCAGAAATACGCCGGTGCATACGCCGGTGAAAATCATCAGGGCGGGCTGCAGGAAAGGATCATGAATATCAAACTGGCTACCAAGGCGCAGATAGAGCGAGAGCAGGAAACTGCCAGCGGCCATCAGCATATCATGCAAGGCGGCGATATATGGTTTGCGGAATGCGGAAAGCATGGGACCCTTCGCGTTATTTCAAACTGCGAAAACGGAATAACACGTAACACACGAGTAAGCCAGCCGTAAAGAGCAGGGCGGTGCTTTCCTGCGGCCAGTAGGTGGAGGCGAAGCCGAGAAGCCACAGCCCTAGCCCGGTGGTGGCCACGGTAAGTGTCACGCGGTGGTGGGAGAGGCCTTTACGAATCGCCTGCTGGTAAAAATGCTCGGAATGTGGCTTCCATATTGGTTTCCCGGCCAGCAGGCGACGCAGTAACGTCAGGCTGCTATCGGCCAGGTAATAAGCGGGTAGCAGCATCGCCGCTGTCCAGTAACCATGATCCGCCAGGCTGAGCATCAGCCACCCCACCAAAAAACCCAGCGGAATACTGCCCACATCGCCCAGGAAGATTTTGGCCGGGTGCCAATTCCAGACCAGGAACCCCAGCGCCGCCCCGGCAACCGGGAAGGCTACAATCAGTGGGATACCAAGCTGCTGGTGATTCATCAGGATAACAGCGCTTCCTAGTCCCAGCAGCAATGTTTCGGAACCGGTGATGCCATCAATCCCGTCCATGAAGTTATAGAGATTCACAAACCACAGCCAGGTGCCAATCAGGATCAGTTTTTCCAGAATAGGCGGCAAATACCCATTGGTGATGGAAATCGTGGGGAAAAGCAGAAAGGTGCAGGCGCTAATAACGACGATCTGAATTATCAGACGTAGAACGGCACTCAGGTTGTACAGATCATCTAAAAATGAGATAAGTGCCAGGGTGGTGACTGCTGTCAGCAGGATAAGCAGGTCATGGTTCACGCTATGTTGCCACAGGGCAAAGCACCCACTGACAATCACAATGGCAGGGATGACTGCCAGCCCGCCACCACGCGGGGTAGGGAGGGTATGGTTGCTCCGTGCGTTGGGGATGTCCATCACCTGGCGTGCGTGGAGAAAGCGAATAAGGTACGGGACGATAGCCCCGGTAAGGGTGGCAGCACAGAAAAATGCAATCGCGTATTCCATGCCGCCATCATAGCGTTGCCAAATAAAAAAGAAAGGGGTGACCGAGAAACCCGACCACCCCTTGAGAGGCAACAAGAAACTGTTATGTATTCCGGTTGAGTTCCTGCAGGAGTTCGTCAACTAGGGTAATCACCTTTGTCGCAGCCTGATAGCTTCGCTGGGCAATAATGATCTCTGTCAATTCATCAGCCAGTTCTACGTTGGCACTTTCCAGTGCTGCTACCGAGAACACACCCACACCCGGATCACCGGCTTCTTTCAAGGTAAATTCCCCCGATCCATCGCTCTGGGAGTAAGCGTTCCCAGGTTGTGAGAACAAACCGTTTGCGTTCGGGAAAGATGCCAGTGGAATCTTGAATACCGCACGGGATTGCCCGTTATCGAAGTTGGCAATCACCAGCCCTTCAGCGTTAATTTCCAAGTTATTCAGAGAGCCGGCCCCGGCACCATCCTGTTCAGCGAACTGTACCGAGAAGGGGCCTGCAAACTGGCTAAGACCATCGGCCAGACCGATGGAGGAAGCGCCTGAAGTACCAGCCGGTTCCCCTTCCGTCCCCAAATCCAGTAGGATGGTGCTTGGCACGGCATCATTTGCCCAGATTACTTCAAATGACTCCAGCGTTGAAGATTTGTTATTCAGTGTGCCGTCCCCGTTAAACTCCACGGTACCATAAGCGAGGGGTTGTGGGCTATCTGCATCATAATCCGCAATCTCGCTGCCAGTTGCTGCATAGACTTCCAGTGCCCATTTGTTATTATCTACCTTCACGAATGTCATCCGCAGATCATGGCCGGTACCTTTGGAGTCGTAAACCCGGATATTGCGGCTGAAGTGTGGGCTGATGGTACCGGAGGCCATGTTGTCGCCGGAAGTACCTGTGGCATCATAAACCGGGCTGAGTTCCGTGGCTGTTAAGCCAGTAGCCGTCAGGATGTTTCCGGTATTGCCCGTTGTATTCACAAATTGAATAGTATCCAGAGGGTCGTCAGCGTAAATCCGCATTGTGGCTTCGCCTGTGGGATTGCTCAGGCTGGCACTGATGTTATTGGTATTATCAATGATTGTTTTTAAACCATCCAGCGTATTGAAACGGCCACTACTGGCAGTAACGCTGGCAAAACCCCCGGCAGCCTGGAATTCAGAGATAAAGGTTCCGGTGCCGTTGGTAATGGTAAATGCATCATTAGCATTTTCGGCGGATACATATAGGCGGTTATTTGCAACACGTGCCGTAAGGCCAGATACATCTTCAATAGCTGCTGCTAATGTCACAAGGCTGTTAAAGGTGCTGTTATTGACGTTCGGGTTACTTTTATTCAGCGTGAAATCATAGTCTGTACCATCATAGGTAATAGTGAAATAGTCACCATCGGTTGCACCGCTGAAAATTCCGGTGGTGGTTGTTGCGCCTAAAATACCTGCACCGCTGTTCGCAGTGGCGATGTTTTCTGACTCAGCAAAACCACCATAGGTGAATGTGTAATCACCCGTTAAGCCGGTAGAGATAGTCAGTACATCTCCCGTGGTAAGATCTGAACCGGCGCTGTCAGTATCCGGAACGATAATTTCTGTTGATGAAATACCATCATTGGCTGTTTCACCAGTGGCAAAGTCAATCGAATCGCCAGCACCCGCAAGAACGGTAGTATCCGCGTTCAGGTTGGCTCCAATGGAGATCGTGGTGGTGGCAAACGCCAGACCGCTAACATCCCGTGTGTTTACTGTCTTCAAGCTTTGCAGCAACTGTGAAGACGTGGTATTCAGGTTTCCGGTTTCGCCTGGCAGGCGGCCTTGTGTATCCAATGGCCAGGCTTGTAGGAAATAACCAGCAGCATTGACAAAGTTACCACGGTTATCCTGGCGGAAGGAACCAGCGCGTGTATAGAAATAGTCACTTGTAGAGTCCGTGCCATCCCGAACCACCAGGAAGCCGCTACCCTGAATGGCAATATCACTACTGACCCCGGTAGCCTGAATAAGACCCTGCTGTGTAACCAGTGGGCGATTGTTGGAAATTGCACCACCCCCTGTACCCTCTGAGGTATCGGTCACCAGTGAGGAGAAACTCACGTCACCGGCCTTATACCCTGTGGTGTTGATGTTCGCGATGTTGTTGGAAATAACACCGATCCGGATCCCCTGTGCGGTAATCCCGGATACCCCTGCAAAAAGTGCACCGTACAAACTCATAAGTTAGTTCTCCTTCTTCCGCTATCTACATGATTAATATTGTGTTACGTATCGTACCTGATCAAACGGGACGGTAATATCACCCGCCAGAACCAAATTCACACCTTCTTCGCCTTCGCCAAGCTGGACACCAGTGACAAGATTCTTTGTATACACGGAAGTCACGTCTTCTACATTGCCATCAAGGGATTTTGAAGTAACTTCCACTGTATAAATACCTGCCGGAACACGGTTTCCACTGTCATCATTACCGTCCCAGAAGCCCACGTGACGGCCTGATTCCGTTTTGCCTTTACCATTAAATACCTGTATACCCTGTTCGTTCGTGATGATGATATTGGTTTCCAGGCCTGTGCCATCTACTTCATAAGCAATTTCAGCACCATTTTCCTCGCCGATCACCACCTTATCACTGGACGTTTCCGCAAACTTGCCAATAAACGATGCGGCACTGCTTAGCTTGGAACCGGTCTGGATTGTGAGCAATTGTTCCAGATATTTGTTGGTCTTTACTTGCTGCTCCACACCGGAGAACGCCGTGACTTGGTCAGTGAAATCATTCGAATCCAGAGGGGCGGTCGGATCCTGGTTTTTCAGCTGCGTGGTCAACAATTTCAGAAAACTATCAAAATCCTCTGAAAGTGCAGATAGCGAACGATCACTTTGTGAATAAGCGCTGGTTGTGCCGCTTGCTGCCCCTAATACATTGCTAATATCTACCATGTTGCCTTCTTCCTCTATACGTGTAAATCAATACTGCCGCTGGTCTGGCGGTATGCTATGAGTGCTTGCAGTATGGTTTCCTCTTCCTCATTTGGAATACGCACATTTTGATACTGCTCAAATACGTTGCGCTGTTCTTTCATTTGCTGAGTATGATCGCCGTCGCCTTTCAGATTAAAACTCATCTGGCCAGCATCCGCTTTCAGCCCATTATCTAATAATGCGCGTTCAAGCTGGCGGGCATCGCGTTGTAGCATTTCAAGTGTTTCCGGGCGCTCGGCAATGATGTGTGCCTTCACCATGCCGTCCCTGCCAATATCAAGCCGGATATCCACCTTACCCAGTTCTGCCGGTTCCAGCTTCAGGGTAATATCGGTTTTTCCCTCATGTAGCGCCTGATGGATACGAACATTAACCTGTTCGGCTGGTGAGGGTAGGGGCTTATCAGCCACCAGTTGTTGCTGCATTTCATAGAGTTTCTGAGTAGCCGCATAGCTGGTGATGCGTGGAGTATCTATTGTATTATTGCCATCAATAGCTTTGGCTGCGGCCTTATCTAGTGCACTATCCCCTTCTTCAGACTGGGAGGCAGATTGCCAGAGATTAATAACCAGGCCATTATTATTGCCATTACCGGCTTTTTGTTCACTGCCAGAGTTGCTATCGGCTGTGGATTTACTGGCCGCAACAGGCGCGCTGACGGATGTCGCCAGATCAGAGAGAGAAGTGTTCGCGCTGACGTTTCCAAGAGAGGCTGTGCTATGTTGCGCATCCTGTTGCGGTGTTTTTTGACCCTGAACATCCCGGAATGCCTGTGCGGCTTGTACCAGTACGTTGGGCTGCGTACCGACATTACTGTTTGGTAATGTTGGGGCATTTGCTTTGCTGCTAACCAGTGGCGTGCTTTCCGTCTTGCTATTGTCTAAGGCATTCTTAACCTGAATGGACTGATTGGCAATTTTACTGAGAATTGAGAGGATAGATTCATCATCGTTTGCTGACACCTGTGCTGCTGGCTGGGCATTCTTTTTATCAGCATGTGCAGAATTCTGCGCTGCAGCTGAAGTATCAGCCAGTTTGGCTTGCAGATTTTTTAATGCCTGTAACTCTTCGTCGGTCAGCTTAGAGAGATCGGCTGCTTCCAGCAGACTCTCAATGCTTTCCGTATCAATGGTGCTGTTACCAACCTGCTGAATACCTTCCTGCAATGCCAGTGCGGTGAAGGCGCTGAGAGCAGGGTTATTCGTGTCAGGGGTGGTTTCCTGCTTTTGGTTGACGCTTTGGAGAGTTTCCACACCTGCCGGGGTAACGGTGGGGGTGCCGGCTTGCTGTAGCAACTGCAGGAACTGTTCAGCGGCACCACCGCTGACGATCGGCTGCGCTACGGGTGTTTGTGTTCCCGTAATAGCTGCCGTGCCCTGTAAAGGCGTACCTGCCGCGCTGGTGCCCGTTTGCGGGACGCCTGCCTGGCCAGTGAGTTGAACTAAAGCTGTTGCAATACCTTGCATAACCACATAAATCTGTTTATCCGCTAAACTATATGCATGTGCCGTGCCAAAAATGGCATGATTGAATTAACATACCGATATATAGAAATAATATAATTTACGGTGTTCCGGGATAGGGGAATCTTACAGGTAAAAAGCGGCAATTTTTGCCGCCTCAGGGCAAAACCTGCCTGCTCGAAATGCTCCGGGGCATATATTGCCGGGTGGTTTAGAGAAAGAGCGTTTGGAATGTTTGTTTCAAGGCAGAATCCACGCGTTGCATCTCCCGGATTCCACACTCCTTATATAGTGAGGTAACGCCGTGTTGCTGAATACCGCACGGAACAATGCCGGAAAAATGGCTGAGATCCGGGTTTACATTGATGGCGATGCCATGATAGGCCACGCCCTGGCGCACCCGCACACCCAGCGCCGCGATTTTATTTTCCTCGCCGTTTTCACGGCAAACCCAGATGCCGATGCGGCCTTCCCGGCGTTCCCCGGTGACGCCCAGCTTGGCAAGCGTCTGGATAATCCACTCCTCCAGCAGCCAGACATAGCGGCGTAAATCCGGTTTCCCTTCCGGGCTGCGGGCGCGTAAATCCAGCATCAGGTACACGACGCGCTGACCGGGGCCATGATAGGTATATTGCCCGCCGCGCCCGGTGCTGTAGACCGGGAAGCGATCCTGGTCCAGCAGGTCTTCGGGGCGGGCGGAGGTGCCGGCGGTATAGAGGGGAGGGTGCTCCAGCAGCCACACCAGCTCTGGCGCGTTCCCGGCGCGGATATCCGCCACCCGTTGTTCCATTTGCGCCAGTGCCTCCGGGTATGCCACCGGGGCGGGGCTGGTCTTCCATTCAGGAAACGCAAGGGGCACGGGTTTTTTCCTTGATTATTATAGCGGATTTGCTTATCCACTTAGGACCCTGCCAGCAGGAAAGCAAGCACAAACTACGGATTGCGCTATTCCTGATATTTAACGTGCGGTCGTGGCGGAACTGGTAGACGCGCAGCGTTGAGGTCGCTGTCCGGCAACGGGTGGAGGTTCAAGTCCTCTCGACCGCACCATTCTCCTGTTTTGTTGGCATCAGCAAACAGATTGAATGGGTAACGCATTGTATATTCAAGTTTTTTCTCTTTCAAGCTTAGGTTCTGGAATATGAAAGTGAGCATTTCGCGTTTTTCGTGAATGTCAGAACCCCGGAACGCGCGCGCCGCGCCGGACGCTATGTTTATCAGGTGGATCAGCTTGTTGTTGAACTCATCCTCGGTTACGTCATAGGCATGAATGAGTTCGGTGATTTCATACTGCCGGTCTTTCAGCCGTTTCTTGTTCTTGATGAATTCCTCCTTGCCGATTTCACCGTTGATCCGCATGTCCATCAGCTTCTCGACCTTATGCTCAATTTCCGTATGCTCCTTTTTCAGCGAGGCGGTGTGTTTCTTGTGATGCACCTTCTTGCTGTCGTGGGTCGAGGTAATCCATGACAGGATGTCGTTCAGATAACCTTCATCTTTGACCGCCAGCGTTTCCAGCGCCGCCATCACCTGGGCCTCGACATCTTCCTCCCGCGTCCACAACTTCTTCGACGGGTTATCGGCCTTGTATGAGACGACATACGTCCATTCCGCCGTTTCGCCGTTCTCGTATTTCTTCTTGTGCGTTTCGGCGGTACAGGCCTTGCCCGTCGTGGCGCAGCTCAGTATGCCCCGGAACAGGTAATCCTTCTTCCCGTAGCGGGAATGTGGTTTGCCCTTGCCGGTGCGGATGTCCTGACAGGTGTCGAACAAGCTTTTAGGTATCACGGTTTCATACCGATGTGGGAATTCTTCTCCGGTCTTTTTAACACGCATCACCCCGTAATAAAACGGCTCCTGCAGAATTTTATAGAGGTGCGATTTCGTCAGCGCCCCTTTATGGCCCCGGCTGTTATTCAGCCCTATATCCTTCGCCATGGTCACCATCTGCGAGATGGAGTAGCAGCCGGTGGCGTATTTCTCGAAGATATGTCTCACCAGCGGGGCACGTACCGGGTCGATCCGAATGTCCGGCTTACCACGTTCGTTGGTAAAGTGTTCGTATCCTAATGGTGCCTGGCTGATCCATTCGCCGTTGCGGAGTTTCTGGGCGATGGAGCGTTTGACGTTGTCTCGTAGCGAATCGACATAACCCTGGGCCAGCACCACGCCGATGCTCCACATAAACCGGTCTTGTGAAACCGAATCCTTGTGGATGACGTAACCTTCCGAATTGAAATGCAGTTCAATCCGCCCTTTCTGAACGAGGCCATCCAGCACCGGAAATTCCTTGAAGCTGCGCTGCACCCGGTCAACCTTATCTGCCACCACCGCGATGCATTGTTTCTGGCGTTTGACGAACGTCAGCATCTCGTTGAATTGCTTGCGCTCGCCGTTGGTGGAGGATTCGACCACCGTGAAGGTTTCGATGATCTCCAGTTCCTTGCGTTCGCAATATTGCCGCAGGCGGTGCAGCTGCGCGTCAATCGAATAACCCTTTTCCTGCTCCTCCGTCGATACCCGCGCTAAAATGACCGCTTTTGTGGCTCTGTTCATGGCATTGCCCCGTTTTATGTTTCGTCTTCGACATTGCCATTAACATATTGTAAGTCAACGTTATTATCGCTTTCCTGGCGGTATGATTTGAGTGCCGAACTGAAGAAATCCAGCAGGTTGCGCGTGGCTTCAATTGCCTGTTGTTCATCAAGCGCCCCTGCAGCGTCGCGCAGGATGCGTTCTTTCAGTGAGTCAAAAATTTCGGATTGGCTGCGGGTGTCGTTGTGGACGAACTCCAGGATGCGTTCCACGGATGCATTCGCACCCACCTCGGGCGATTCTATTAATGAACATAGCGTTTTTTGTTCATCTTGTTTAGTCTTTTTTTGTTCGAACATCTTAACGCCCTCCCTGCTTTGCGTTGAGCCGGGTGACAATCTTGGTAGCGCATATGTCACAGCCAGACCTTGGTACCTGGCTGGCTGGCCCTTATGGTTACGCGCTGCGAACCCGCTCGGCTTTCAAGCCCATACCAACTGCGCTCGTCTCATCGTCGAGCCAGAAAATCCACTGGATGGTTTCCTCCATCCGGCTGATAGCGTCGGTGAGCCCAGCACGCATCGGCAAGCGATCGCGCGCGTTTGCTCTGCTACTGTACGGATAATGGGTGGCCAAGCATTGAAATATCCCTATACTTTAACGGGCGGTGAAAGCGTACAGCGTTTTTCGCGGCTTCTTCCAAACGTCGTACATCGGTCTGCATCCATTTCTTATTCACTCATTGGATGACCTCCTTAATTTGGGTTCGGAATCACTTCCGCCGCTTTCTGCGTAACCGGCGATATCGATGATGCTGTCGAGATGGGCGGGGTTTCTCAGGCAGGGCCCGGCTTTCAGTTCGACCGGGCATGACACTGCGGGTGATCTGGCGGTTTAGGATCAGCGACCAGCGCCGGGCGACCTCGCGGGCCATGGTGGCGCGGCGCTCTTCGAATACCATCGACCGCACCAGCAGCTGTTCTCCGTTCATGATGTGACCTCCACGGTTTAAGCTCCGCACCGACCGCAGGCGCGGGCAGGCAACCAGCTCAAAGGTTTGGTTCACATCGGTGAGGAAATGTTGTTCGATCCAGCCGCGCACGAATTCGCGGGGGCATTCGAGAGTGAGCATCACGCCATCCGGCGTATCGGCGGCGGCGGTGATGACGGTGTTGGAAAACCAAGCGCGGATAGCAAGCGAAGTTTTGGTGATTCTCATCAACGAATGACATCACCTTGTATCTCAAATTCGGCACCTCGCAGCGGGATGGTCGCGGTGGGTGGTTGCCATCCGAATAGCCGCCTTCAAAAATCTTGGCAATTCGATCCTCCGACTGGATGGCGGAGGTAAGATCGACCGTCCAGCCTTTGCCTTCCTTCTTGCCAAGCGCAAATTCCGATCTGCCGAGAATCTGGCAGAAATACCGCCATGCCCCCATATCCTCTGCAAACTGGTCTATCCATCTGGATGTTAGTAGCTCTTTGCGTTTTTGTGTGAGTATGACCTTCTGGTCTGGCGTCAGTTTGCTCTGAACCTCTTCGTTCCAGATGTCTGCCATCTCCTGCAGAATCTGATTCTGATCTTGTCCACAGATCTGGTGTTTTTCTCCCTCTGACTCCCTCTTTTCTTCTCTCGCTCTGTTTTTTGAATTTGAATTTGTTTTTGAATCTGTATCTACCCTCTGTTCTGCATCTGAATCTGTTTCTATATCTGCATCTGTATCTGGGGCGTTTTTGCGTTTCGCGGCGTCACTTCGCGTCACACTTTGTTTCTTCCTGTCACTTCGTGTCACACCGCGTTTCTTTTTGTCACGGTATGCCATGCATCGGTGGACCCGTGGTGTGCTGGCGTTTGTGCCAGTTCACCACGTTGCCCTTTTGTCGATGAGATTCGTTTGAGCATCGAGGACGGCAACTTGCCTCCACCTCAAGCCCTTGCATCACGGCGATTTCTTCCGCGTCGATCCCGGCAATGCCACGCGGGTCATGCTGGGACGCGGCATCAAGCACGCAGATCCACACCGCAACCACGCACGCCACCGGCTGTCCGGCCCGCCTGGCTATCACCTGCAATTTGGGATCATAGGGCATCGTGTGATACACCCGGTACCATTCCATCGACATCCGGCCCTCTAATCATCAAGCAGGCTTTGCTGGCGTCGTCGACTTCCTCTGAGATGGCCATCGATCCTCTTCTTTGAGCGATAAGACGAGCTTTATGCATCCATGGGTGAGCTTCGCCTTTTCAAGCTCGTGCTTGGCCTGCTTTTCCAGCGGCAATAGTTCTTCCAGATCCATGCGGCGCATGGTCTCGATAGTCAGGTGACGAATTTCATCAAAAGTTGAGATGGGTTTGTTGTATTTGTGAATCGTTCATTTTGCCTCCGTTGTTTGAAACTGTTCGAACAGGCTGCTTGATTTTTAACGATTTGACGTGGTGCTTGGGTGGGATTTACCGGGACTTTGGGTGGGGATCACGGTCACCTACGGAAGGATTTCTGCCGGTTTTAACTGAAAACCATATCAGGGGCTTGGGTGGTGAGGGAAATGGGTGCTGGGGTGGGGATTTGGTGGGAGATGAGACACCCACCAGCACTGAAGGCTTGCTGAACAAGCGACTGCGCCGGACTGGACTGGGCGGATGCTTCGAGTTTTTCCATCGGAATGTTGAGGCGGTAATAGCCACGCTTGTTGGAGATGATCAGTTCCTGCCAGTGCTTCTGTGTCCTGAACACATCCCGGATGCGCTCGGCGTTCGATCCGGATTCAAAAAGCAGGGTTTTGCTGTGTACCCATGGTTTTTGGCTCTGTGCTGCATCATGCAGCATTTCGATGACGCGGGCCTGGATATCGCCAAGATGATATTCCCGGCTGTTGAGCTTCACATAGCGGTAATCCTCGGAAGCCATGAAACCGGATGACGCTCTGTCAGGGTGCAGATCGCGCACATTGGTTTCGCAAATGTCATAGGTTTTTTCAAACTTCTGGCGGTCTTTCTTCAGCACCACCAGATCGTGCAGCCGGACGGAAAGCGCGGGCTGTGGAGGTTCATACGGCAGACGGAGTATGTGTCCGTCCTCGCCAACCGAATTGAAAATGCGTAATCGTGCGCGACCTGTGCTGCATATTTTCCGGCAGTCTTCCGGCCTGACCCCGACGAACCCTTCCGTGGTCTCCTGTGATTCGAAGATGAATTTGCGTTGTTTGATAACGCCGCGCTCTACAAAGCGCAGAGGCAACCAGATGCAGGCACGCAGGAGGCCGCTTTCGACCACGTACCACATGTCCTCCTGAGAAACGTCCCAGATCTTCTGCAGGCTCTGAAGCCTGTTGTATTCCTTCGCCGGGAATGCCATGGCCTCCTCATATTATTTTTTGCACATCCTTTTGCGGTTTGTGTATAGTGATGATTAATAGAAGACATGATGCAGAATTACAACCTATAAGATAATAATTCTCAATCACAGCACGTGATGGTTGTTTTTATGTTGCGTCGTCAGCAATGGCGCGAATGAGGCCGACAATGGTTTTGCGGAGTTTCAGATCGGAGATTTCGTAATACGCCCGGATTAATGTTTGTGTCTCTCTGCTTTCAAGCAACGTGTTTTCCAGCGTCGCGCATTCCGCGTTGCCTTCATCTTTTTTGTAGCCATCAAAGAAATAATCAACGGGCACCTGAAGTGCCTGCGCGAATTCCCAGAGGCGGGAAGCCCCCATGCGGTTTGTGCCGCGCTCGTATTTCTGAATCTGCTGGAAGGTAATGCCGACCTGTTTGCCAAGATCGGCCTGACTCAGACCTAATGTCTTGCGCCGCAGCCTGAGTCGTTTGCCGACATAGATGTCCACCGGATGTGGTGGTTTCCTGTGAGCGCTGGGAAACATAGTGCAACCTCATTCGGCCAGTTCCCATTGTTCATTCTTGTAATCGAACCGCATGGCATAGCGGTGGCCATCGGTGCAGATCACATCATAGGCTTTGGTATCGCTGTTAAACTCCGGGCCTTTGTCGATACCGGCGCAGCTTTTGCCATGGTCTCGCAGGAATGCTTGGAAACCCAGCCGCTCCGCCTCGTAATCAAACGGCAGGATATATTCCCATGTAGAAGCACCGTTCCGCCCTTCAATAGTTTGTTTTACCTTGCGCTTGCAGGAATCTTTATCGACATCCCGCAGCGCGTAGCACTGCAGGTACGCCAGATGAATTTCCTTCGGCTGACTGCGGGCATCGGCAATAGCCCGGTCATGCAATGCCTGTTTCTCGACATTGCCAAGGGTCGTGCAAGCTGCCAGGGTAATGGGAATGGTTAGTGTAATTAGTCTTTTCATGTTAATCTCCTAAAACTTGTTATGATGTATACTAACTGGATAAATGTATAAATAACTCTTTAGTAGTTAGTTTAACTGCTAAGGGTGAGCATTGCAAGTAGTTGCCTGATATTTTTAGCGATTGTTTTTCAACGCTAACAAGGTGGCAACTATGAAGAAAATGAAGAAGGGAGAGGTCACAAACCTCTGCGGAAAACGAGTGAAACTTTCCCGTATCGACAAGGAAATGAATCAACTCCAGCTTGCAACGGCCCTGAGTGTAGACTTTGGAATCGACGTGAACCAGTACAGCATTTCACAACTGGAACGTGGTGATCGCTACGTCAAAGATTTTGAATTAGTTGCCCTGGCCGAAATTCTGGATAAACACCCCATGTGGCTGCTATTCGGCGATAAGGTGCCGGGAAAATTTAAGTAGGTAGGAAATTTTAAGGGATAGTGGCTCTTTAGGCGTATAAGGGGTATAACTTAGGCTTAAGGAGCTTGAAAATGTTAAATAAAATGCTGAATAGACTGCTGGCTACGCACTTTAGGGAATCGCCTGAAGGAAACCGGCTTGACCGGCTGGAGCAGGACGTCTGGCGCAGGATTCATGTGACAACTGCGGACGCGGCGTTGCCGTGGCAGGACAAGATGCTGCTGGCATTTAGCGTGCCGCGTTTTCAGCTGGCATCGCTGGCTATTGCCCTGATCGTCGGTATTTCACTGAGTCCGGCGATTCCGCTGGGCAATGCGGTACGTGCCGACCGAGCCGTGCCGGATATGCAGATGTTTACGGTGCATGCACCCTATCTGACCGCTAACCTAATTGAGAGAAACGAATGAAACGACGTTACATCAATGCCACCGCCTTTATCCTGATCGTTCTGGCCGTTGCCTTTGGTGGCCTCTATCTCGGTCAGCATGTTATGCAGATGCCGCATGAACATCATGCTCGTGATTCAGGAAGCTGGCACCAGACGCTGCATGACAAGCTGCATATCACCAGGGAGCAGGAAGTAAAACTGGCGGATATCGAGAAACGCTACCGCCAACGCCGCCAGTATTTAGAAGAGCAGATGCATTTAGCCAATATGGAGCTGGCGGATGCAATCAAGGCCGATAAGTCCTTCAGCCCACGGGTGCAGGCGGCCACCGAC
>JACKKO010000001.1 GCA_024236395.1 Hyphomicrobiales bacterium | reverse complement strand
TCCACCGGGTGCTCCGTCACGTAATCCACCGCGTCGTTTAGAAAGTCCCCCACGTCATCGGCAATGCTGGCCTCGGCTGGCACATCCTCAAAGGCCGCATAAGGCAGTTTTGTCCACTGCCCGCCGCCGGACTGGCCGACCGGGATACGCGGTTGGTTCGGGTCAAACCCCGCCTTCGCCGCCAGCATCTCCAGCCGCATCAGCCGCAGTTCGATCTCCATCGCCAGACAGGCATAGGCAAGCTTTTTAGCAGCATAATCATATGCATACATAACAAGTATCCTTAGGTTGCGTCGCCCAGCCCGACCATGGCGCGTTTTTCTTCGTCGGTCAGGAAATCCGCATGTTTCAGGCGTGCCCAGATACGTTCACGGCGGGGAGCCAGCGCGCTGATACGGTCAGCATCATACGTAAACCGCAATTCCTCCCGATAGTGCGGCAGCAGCCAGGCATTAAACGCCCCGATCACCTGATCCAAAAGCGGCAGGATGGTCTGCTCCCAGAAAGCCAGCCGTGCTTCGGCCAGGTTGCTATACGTATTATCGCCGGGGATACCCAGCAGTTGCGGCGGCACCCCAAAGGCCAGTGCAATATCCCGCGCGGCGCTATGTTTCGCCTCAATAAAATCCATCTCACGCGGGGAATGGCTCATATCCCGCCATTCCAGCCCACCTTCCAGCAGCAAAGGACGGCCTGCATTCGCTGCACCGGAAAATTGCTCATCAATCTGGTGACGCAGGCGAGTGAACTGTTCGTCATCCAGCATCCCCCCGTTATATTCCGAGGGTTTCACCATCAGCGCCCCACTGGGCTTGGCTCCATTCTGCAAGAGCGCCTGATTCCATACCGCCGCCTGGTTATGCTGGTCGATACTATAGGCCGCGGCCTCCACGGGCGAAAGCCCATACCAGTCATCCAGCGGGTGAAAGCATTTCAGATGTAACACCGCAGAGCGCCCGGTTAGTGGGTCTGCCATGTAGCGTTTTACCTGTTTATCCAGCGTGTATTCATAACCGGCAGGCACGCCGCCAGCGCCGGCAATCACCGCCACACGGTCGGGCCGCAATTGGTGCAATTCGCGTGGCATCCCGGTCTGGTCAGTGACCATCAGCACATAGGCATTCCCGGAAATCATACGGGTCGCAAATACGCTTTCAAAAAACTCCGCCCCGGCACAGCACGGCCCCGGACGACGGATCAGGCTTAGTGCCGGGTGATTGCTCACCACCCCTTCCTCGCCCAGCAAACGCCAGCCAACGCTGGCGGCATTACTGGCAATCTGGTGAATACAACGATGTGCAATCACGTTACGCACGTAGGCTTCCTCGGCAAACTTGCCATATTCCCGCCGCATCCAGACCGGTTTCCCCGGTTCGGAATAATAGGTCTGGAAGGAAACCGGCTGGTAACGCCCGTCCCAGATGGGATGACTTTTCTTTGCCATGGATTTTTGTTTGCGTGCACCTCCCAGTGCCCGCCCGAGCCAGGAAGGCCCGCGAGTTGTCGCTTGCTGTGTCATAAGTTCGCTTTTCGTTTGGGGGTTTTCAGGAAAGGTTCCGCCGGATGCACGTTTCCGACGCTACCTTTTCACCCTATTCCGCCCTTTTTGATCCCGGAAGGGGGAAAATGAAAAAATTTTTGATGGGTTTTGGCTGCAAAATACCGTATAACCCCGCCATGAGTGATGCACCCTATAGCCTAAGCCAGCTTGGCGGCCAGACGGCCCTCCCGGAATCCCCGGAAGCGGCAGTGCTGGAAACCGTACCTAACCCGCACCCGGATTCCGATTATCTTGTGCGCTTCACCTGCCCGGAATTTACTTCCCTTTGCCCGGTCACCGGTCAGCCGGATTTTGCCCATATCATGATTGATTATGCCCCGGCGGGTACTATCGTGGAGAGCAAATCGCTGAAATTATTCATGGCATCCTTTCGCAATCACGCTGCGTTTCACGAGGCCTGCACCGTAGGGATCGCCAAGCGGTTAATCGCGGAAATGCAGCCCAAATGGCTGCGTATCGGTGGGTACTGGTACCCCCGCGGCGGCATTCCCATTGATGTCTTTTTTGAACACGGCAAAAAGCCTGCAGGGCTTTGGGTGCCGGAACAGGGCGTTCCCCCTTATCATGGACGGGGATAGTATACAATATCTCTGGTCAACATGATGACAATGCATACTCCCAGTTACTACGTGTTGCTAAAAAGTTTGTAACAGAAAATAACATTAAGATAATACATGTTGATTCCCCACCAAGGGCTGCATCTACTGCATTTTTTCGAGCACTGGAACAGGATGCGGATGCGTCTATTTTTGAACCATTTCTAGACAGACCTCCTAATTTTGAGAATGGATGTAGCCGCATTCTTGAAACACTGAAACACTATAAAACGGAGCATGGGATTCCCCCGAAAACTCTTGTAGCAAAGGATGTATCACGTTACATAAAGGCTGATGATTGGGCGCAATGGTTAGATGTCATCTACGCATCCATCGTACTTATACGCGATCCATTTACTCAACTAAACTCCTTACTCAGAAGAAAAGCGCATGAATATGCTAACAACTATACAGGAGATAATTTATCCACAAGCGAGGTAATGTCCCTGGCTCCTAATGTAGATCAGATGCTGTTGACAGGAAGACCCAACGATGAAAGTGCCAGCCCTTTCTATGGGACAAGTGGCTGGAAAAATTTAAAAGAACATGTTGATACGACAGCACCTCATTTCCAGAAGCATCATGAAAAAAAACTCATCATAGTAGACACCACACTTCTGAGAATAATGCCCACCACAATGATGCAAGAGATTACCAGTTATCTTGGAATGAAATATTCAAAGAGACTAGTCTCCGGATGGGGAAACACGGGGGCGGTAATTAATAACAACAGCGCTTGGTATGCCAAGGCAGCACTTTCGGATGGGTTTCTTCTACCAACAGACCCTTATCTGACTCTGAATGACATGCCTAACGGTATGAAGGAACATGCTATAAAGCAGGCATTACCAATATACATAGAGCTACTAAACCATCCAGCACGAGTCGGGCCAAAAGATTCCGTTGATCTTCGTAGAATTTTAGCAACAAAAATTGATGGCACCAAAACTTTTTCCGACTTTAACCCCATAACTGCCTACACATTACTCACTTTAAACGACAAACTTTCCTTCAAAAAAATTGAAAAAGACCTAAGAGTGCATTTCCCTAACAATATAGCAGTTTTTGACATTATCGACCAACTGGCTAAGAATGCTCCAAATACGACTAAATGGCTGATTAAATAATTTATCCTTAACACTCTCCGCATGACATCTGTCAGAATCTGGGTAATATGTGTCCCCTATGGATAAAATTCTCATACTTGATTTTGGTTCGCAGGTAACCCAGCTTATTGCCCGGCGGGTGCGTGAGAACGGTGTCTACTGCGAGATTCATCCTTATACCAAGCCGCTGGAGGCAATCCGCGCCTTTGGGGCGAAAGGGCTGATTCTTTCCGGTGGCCCCTCCTCGGTCTCCACGAAGAATTCCCCGCGTATTGAGCGCGCGATACTGGAACTGGGCCTACCGGTGCTGGGCATTTGCTATGGCCAGCAATTGATGTGCGATCTGCTGGGCGGCAAAGTCGAAAGCTCCGACCACCGGGAGTTTGGCCGCTCCTATCTAAAAAGCACAGCAACAAAATCTTCATTATTTGATGGGTGGTTTGAACGCCGTGAGGGCGATGCAAAAGGTGGGGCAATGCATCAGGTATGGATGAGTCATGGGGATCGTGTAATTAAGTTACCCTCTGGCTTTAAAGTGATAGGAAAGACGAACAATGCTCCCTACGCAGCGATTGCCAATGAGGATAAGAAATTATACGGCGTTCAATTCCATCCGGAGGTAATTCACACAGCGGGTGGCAGCAAGCTTCTAAAAAATTTCACCCACACCATCTGCGGCTGTTCCGGGGATTGGAATATGCATAACTTCCTGGAAGCGGAGGTAGAAAAAATCCGTGCACAGGTGGGAGATAAGCGGGTGATTGCCGGTGTCAGCGGCGGGGTGGATTCCACCGTCGTCGCCGCGCTCCTGCATAAAGCCATTGGCGCACGCCTGACCTGTATTTTTGTCGATCACGGCCTGCTCCGCCAGAACGAGGCACAGCAAGTAAAGGAACTGTTCGAAGATTTCCATATCCCCCTAAAGCAGGTGGATGCCAGCCGTCAGTTTCTGGATAAGCTGGCCGGCGTCAGTGACCCGGAACAGAAACGCAAAATCATTGGCAGTACATTCATCGATGTGTTTGAGCACGAAGCAAACCAGGTGCAGGACGCCGAATTCCTGGCGCAGGGCACGCTCTACCCGGACGTGATTGAATCCGTTTCCGTGCATGGCGATGCCAGTGTCACCATCAAATCGCACCATAATGTTGGTGGCCTACCAGAGCGTATGAACCTGAAGCTGGTGGAGCCGGTGCGGGAACTGTTCAAGGATGAAGTCCGCGCGCTGGGGCGGGAACTGGGGCTGAAAGCCGATATGGTGAACCGGCACCCCTTCCCCGGCCCCGGTCTGGCCATCCGGATTCCGGGTGAGATCACTGCGGAGAAAATTGCAATCCTGCAAAAAGCCGATGCGATTTACATCGATGCCATCCGCAAGGCAGGGCTGTATGATGAAATCTGGCAGGCTTTTGCCGTATTGCTCCCGGTCAAGACCGTGGGCGTAATGGGCGATAGCCGCACCTATGAATATGTCTGCGGCCTGCGCGCTGTCACCTCCACCGACGGCATGACGGCAGATTTCTACGATTTTTCCCACGAGTTCCTGCGGGATGTTGCCGGGCGCATCATCAATCATGTTAAAGGGATTAACCGGGTCGTTTACGATATTACCTCCAAACCTCCGGGCACCATCGAGTGGGAGTGAGGATGCAGACGTTTAACGGCACCCATTTTACCGGAATTCTTCTCGCCTGCATGCCCAAGAGCGGTTCCACCTCCACCGAGGAAATGGTCGCCATGTTCCCCAATATCCGCAAAGTAGATCTTGTTCCCGGCTGGGATATAAGGGAGCAGGAAATTGATGTTCGTGCCTTGGAAATTCACCTCAATAACAACACCGCCACCACGTTCATCGCGCAGCACCATGTTTGTCTTTCCGGTACCACCCGGATGCTCATCGACAGAAAATTCCTGAGCCCACTCGTCCTCACCCGCAACCTCCCTGATGCGCTGGTTTCCCTGATCGACCATTTCAGCAATACCGATAACAGCAAGGAAAATTTCCTGCTTCCTGCAAATTTCAAGGATTTCCCATACGAAAAGAAGTGCGATTATGTCATTAGCTTTCACCTTCCCTGGTATCTGAAGTTTTTTGCTTCCTGGCTGCGTTACCCGCATTTTTCAGACGTATGGCTGCGCTACGAAGATATGGCAGAAGATAACATCACTTTCCTCAAAAAAATTGCGGATATTCTGGCTTTTGACCTGGGCACGCTCCCTCCCGGCACACTGGAAAACAGCAAACAGAAACACCTTGCTGCTGAACGCCTAAATGAGGGCATCAGCGGTCGTGGCAAAAAGCTGATGCGCCCACAGGATATTGACCGCATCAAGGAGCTGATTGCCCTTTATGGCATTTCTGAGGAACACCAGGATTATCTACTTTCTGGCACCTGTTAGCACAACTATTTTACCCACTCCCCCATAAACCAAACCGTTTTCGTGACTATCAGGCAACATCGCCTACCATCCTCCCCCTGAATGCCATGCTCATGACTGCCCGGTGATTTATCCCCTCATAGGCATATGGTATAGTGAGCAGGTTAGGTTGGAGCATTGCATCTACATTCATGAACGATTCTGTTAAAGAAAACGCGCCAGAAGCGGTTGTGCCGGAGAATCAGGGGCAACCGCAGCCTATGGCGGATAGCACACAGGATGATTCCGGCAGCAAGCGGCCAACAACTATGGTCATTGGTGAGCGGCTTATTTCTGAAGGCCTGATCTCCAAAGACCAGCTGGAAATCGCCACGAAAGTACAACGCGAAAACCGCCCCAATGAGATGATCGGGACAATCCTGGTGGAGATGGGCTTCATCACGGAAGGTACCCTCAGTGAAATACTGGCAGAATCCACAGGGGTTGAACAGTTTAACCCCAAAACATCAGTGCTGGATTCTACACTTATCAAGCAGGTGCCAAAGGAAATTGCACTGCGCTTCAAAGCGGTGCCTGTATTGCTGGAGGACGACAAAGTCCACATCGCCATGGCCGATATTTACAACGTCTTGGCGATTGACCGTATCCAGCGCTATTTCCCGAAGAACTACAAGATGGTGCCGCTGCACTGCACCGAAGCCGACTTGACGGAAATAATTGATAACTACTACCAATACGAACTCTCTATTGACGGGATTATTCGGGAAATTGAGGGTAGCGAAGTTGACGTACTGGCAAAAATCGCCGAACAGCAAAGCTATACCAACCCAACCGTCCGCCTCATTGACGCCCTGCTCGTGGATGCCATCCGCGTGGGTGCATCAGACATCCACTTTGAACCGGAAAACAACTTCCTCCGTTTACGTTACCGCGTGGATGGGAAGCTGCGCCATGTTCGAAGCTTCCACAAAAGCTACTGGACAGCCATTGCGGTACGGATCAAGATCATATCCGGCATGAATATCGCGGAATCCCGCAAGCCACAGGATGGCCGGATTACCAGCAACGTGCTGGGCCGCCAGGTGGATTTCCGCGTAGCAACACAGCCGACCATTCACGGTGAAAATATTGTACTGCGTATTCTCGACAAGAAAAAGGCCCTGCTCCCGATGGAAAAGCTGGGCTACAGCGAGCACAATGTCAAAACGCTGCAACTGGCGCTGAAGCGCCCGGAAGGCATCATCATCGTTACCGGCCCCACCGGTAGTGGTAAAACCACTACGCTTTACTCCATCCTGAACTATATTAACACGCCAGACGTCAATATCATGACGATTGAAGACCCGGTGGAATACCAGCTCTCCATGATCCGGCAGACCAATATCCGTGAAGGCGCTGGGATGACCTTTGCTGCGGGTATTAAGTCTATCCTGCGTCAGGATCCGGATATCATCTTCGTCGGTGAGGTGCGCGATGAGGAAACCTCTGAGATGGCTCTGCGTGCTGCTATGACGGGTCACCGTGTATTCACCACACTCCACACCAACGATGCACTGGGGGCCATTCCCCGTCTGGTGGATATCGGCATTAAGCCCAAAATGCTTTCGGGAGCGGTGATTGCCTGTATCGCACAACGTCTGGCACGCCGGCTATGCTCTCATTGCAAAAAGCAGCGCCCGGCCACTTTGGAAGAATGTAAAATTCTGGGCGTAGATGAGAAAAATCCACCAGAAATCTATGAGCATGCGGGGTGTGAGCACTGCTCCTTCACTGGCTATAAAGGGCGGGTTGCCCTCTCTGAGGTCATTCTGGTGGACAAGGAGCTGGACGAAATGATCGCAGAAGAAGCCACACGAGGAGAAATGATGCGTCACCTGATTAGTCATGGATTTGTTCCCATGCCGCAGGATGGCATTTATCGGGTTTTGCAGGGCATGACAGACCTTCCGGAGGTCATTAGCACTGTAGATATGACGGAACGACTGCAATTAACCGGGTAACCAGAGATTATGCCAACCTACACATACTCCGCAGTCAGTAATAAAGGAAAGTCCGTTAAGGGCAAGATGACCGCCCTGAACGACTTGGATCTGGAGCATCGCATCCGATCACTGGGGTTGGAAATTGTCAATTACAAGGCCTTGCGTGCTGGGGGCAGCCGCTTTTTAGGTTCGGTTAAACCAAAGGATCTGATTATGCTCTGTCTGCATCTGGAGCAGCTTGATCGTGCCGGCGTTCCCTTGCTCGACTCCCTTGCCGATATGCGGGATAGCTCTGATTCTGCCTACATGCGCGATTTGATGTCTGATATTTATGAGAATGTGAAAAACGGGGATATGCTCTCAGAGGCCATGCGGCGCCATCACCGCATTTTTGGCGACGTATTTGCCGGCCTGGTTGCTGCGGGTGAAAAAACAGGGAATCTTTCTGAATCTTTTAAGAACCTGGCTGACCACCTCAAATGGAATAACGATTTCCGTCGCAAGATTCGCAAGGCTATTCGTTATCCCATTGCCCTACTCGTGATTATGAGTGGTGTGATTTCGATGATGATGATGTACGTGGTGCCGCAGCTTTCTGAGTTCTTACTGGCGCAGGGATTTGACCTGCCGTTTTATACACAGGCATTGATTAGCTTTTCTGGCTTTTTCTCCGAATTCTGGTACTTGATTTTCGGATTGCCTATTATTGGGATTGCAGGGTTGCTCATCGTATCACGCACATCTCCTCGTGTACGCCGCGCTATGCACATGTTCTGGCTGCATTTTCCTTTTATTGGTCAAGTTATTCTAAAGACAAACTTAGCACGTTTTACGCGTTTCTTTGCTATTACCTTTAATAGCGGCATTGATGTACTGGAGTGTCTGAGCACTGCTAAGAAAGTAGTAAGTAATATGATTATTGCTGAGGCCGTTGCCTCCATTGAGCAAAGCGTATCAGAAGGAAATTCGCTGACAATGGCACTTCAGCAAACACAACGTTTTCCCAGTCTGGTCGTGCGTATGTTCAAGGTGGGGGAAGATAGCGGTAATATGGAAACGGCACTCAATAACGTGAATTTCTTCTATGATCGTGAAGTAAATGACTCTGTTGAAAGCATGGTTGGCATGATCCAGCCTGCCCTAACTATACTTATGGGTCTGTTGATGCTGTGGGTTACGGTGGCGGTATTTGGTCCGCTTTATGATAGTTTCTCAAAACTGAATCTGTAGAGATAATGCTGAATAAATTATCACGAAAGTCGGGTTATAAATTTGTTCTTTCCATTGGGGATGAAGGAGCAATTTTAACTGTATTAAAAGGTAATATGCTGGATAAGCGGGTATTTATTAATGCCCCCTCGTCACAGGATCTCATTAAAATTGTTTCTTCGGAACCCAAAGCTCCAATATACGTATTGGTGGACGTGCTGGATCAGGTTTTTGTGCAGCATAGTTTCCCGCCTGTTAGCAAGCTGAATCTCTCCAAATTGATCCGTCGGAAACTGGAACGCGATTTCCAAAAAGTTGATATTACTGAAACTCTTTCTCTTGGCAGGGACAAAACAGGCCGTAAGGACTGGAATTATTTATTTGTCTCTGTTCGCAATGCACCACCGTTTTCTGACTGGATTTCTGCTATCGCTGAGTTACCTAACCGGCTAGCTGGTATTTATCTTCTTTCACTCGAGTCACAGTTCTTCCTGGAAGATATTATTAAAAAATCTGGCATTGAGACACAGCAGCGTCGTTCACGATGGCAGTTTCTGGTAAGCCATAACCGTGTGGGTGGTTTCCGTCAGGTGGTATTCCGTGATGGAAAACCCATGTTTACACGGATTGCACAACCCATCGGCGGCCTTTCCCCGGATGTCATCGCGGGTAATATAGAGCAAGAAACCCTAAATACTGTCGAATATGTCCGCCGCCTCGGCTATAACGATAACGAGGGGCTAGATATTTTTATTATCGCGTCACAGCAGGTTAAGACAGCTTTGGAGAATCACTCAATTACCTGCTCTAACTTAGTTTGTCTCACGCCTTATGAGATTGCCAAGCAGCTAAATCTTGAAAACGGGGCCGAAGAAGCGGATCGTTTTGGTGACGTTGTTGCTGCATGCCATTTTGCTATGGCCAAGAAGCATAGCATTAAGCTACAAACACCTTATACGAAGAAATTACATATTCTTGACAGCTCTCGGATAGCCCTGCGTGGTCTTGCAACCTTCACATCCTTGGGATTGCTTGCTGCCAGCGGCTATTATTTTTTCTCTACGCAGGATACCAGTAGTGAAATTGATCGCCTCCGCCGTGGCCGCACAGAAGCAGAGGAGAAATTATCTAAAATCATGAGGTTCGAGGGAGAATTTGAGAATGATTGGGAAAAAGTAAATGCGGTCTCCACATTTTATACAAGTATTAAAAATCACAATACGGCCCCTCTGGAATTTATAAAACAACTTTCTGGTCTACAGGGATTTAACTTACGGGTAACCAATATCGGTTTAAGCTATGTTACGGACCAGAAAAAACGTAACACAATCCTAAAGGGAGGCTCAAAAAATAATCCTGATGGCACAATCCCACCACTTATGGAAGTTTCGGTAAAGGCAGAATTGGAACACCCCACTAACAGCACTATTGAGCAGGTGCTGGAAGAAGTAGATGTGTTTAGCATGGATATTAAACGTAAGTTCCGGAATTATGACGTGTCTATTTCCGGACTTCCCAGCGACAAAAGTGTTTCAGTGGATCTGGAACACAGCGGGACTAAGCGCACCACCCGCCTTGATTTGCGCTTCGTGGGTCCTAAACCAGAGGATAGTAAATAGTGAAACTAAAAAAACTCCAGAAGCGCCTTGCGGTTGAAAGCCTTGTTGTATTGGGAGTAACAGGCCTCTGCTTTGGTCTGTTTTGGTTTATGATGGAACATGCTGAGAATATTGAAGAAAAATTACAGAAAGAAGAACGGATGCGCATTCAGGTTATGCGTTCAACCGTTGAAAAGCAGGAAGAATACGAACGCGTACTAAAGTCATTTGATACCTATAAAATAATACCTTCTGCCAAGTTGCCAACCAATAATGTAATGGCCACCACAGCAGCACGTATCCGTGCCGCCCGCCCGTTAGTGGAATCCATGAAAGACAAATTCTTTATGAGCAGCATTGATATTACTTTCTCCAATATCGAGGCTGTAAAAGAACAGATGGGAAAAAATACATTTGACGTGTATACCAATAGCATGAATGTCACTATGGAAAGTTATACTGACAGCCATGTATATGCTTTTTTGAGCGCACTGGAGGATATATTTCCCGGCTATTTAATGTTGGAAGATCTACAAATTGATGGCAAAGGCACTTTTCAGCCTAATACAATTGAGAAAATCCGCAGTGGAGAGATAAAATCTATGGCAAAAGCCGAAGCGCGTTTCTCTTGGAAAGTGCTAAAAGGAAATGAAGAGGCCGCAAAGAAGTAGGATGAATAAACGTTTAAAAATACGTTTTCTTATGATCGGCATTATTGCTGGTATAAGCATTTATTTGTCTTCTATCGCTTTGTTAGCACAAGATTTATCCGGTATCCAGCCCTTGATGATTGAGGGCACAACAGAGACTATCATTACAGACCAGGAACCTGCTGAAGATAAGGAAAATAAAACTGAGGAAGAAGTCACCCAGATATCTTCTCTTCCCCTGCCTCCTTCAGAAAGTGTCTCAGTCATGTTTTCGAAAGAGGAGTTGCGTAAGATTAACAGTGCACTAAGTATCATGCATGCTCCCAAGCCAGCACCCTCGCCCCCTCCACCTGATAAGAATATTCCTGCACCAGCACCTCAGGTAGAGGAAGCACCGACTGATATTGAAGAACAAACAGAGGTGGTATATACAGCACCCAGCTTTTTCCTGCGCTCAATCATTTACTATAATCCGCAAGAATGGACAATTTGGCTCAATAACAAAAAGCTTCGCTATGGTGAAAATTACGGAAAATTTTACATTGTGCATGTCGATGAAAACGAGGCCACTTTTATCTGGCATAGCGATGACCTTGATATCATTTCGCCTACATGGGCAGAAACTATACCACAACGTGATGCTTTAACAGAAATGGTAGTAGTCTCGGACATCAGTGATGATAAACCAAAAGAAGAAACACTTACGTATCGTTGGGATCATATGACGGATGATCAATCAATTGCTATTGATAGCAGGGCTCATGCTATTCGTTTTGTTTTGCGCCCAAACCAATCTTTCATTAGCTATCGCATGCAAATTACAGAGGGTACATTTTCACATATAAGAATTGTAAAACAAGTTTCTGAAGATGGTTACGTTATACCGGCCAGTCAACCATTATTGGATATTGAGGAGTTAGTCAAAAGGCCATAAAGGAAATTGCATGACACAGAAACATCCAATTGAGATACACAAAATATCAAAATCATTTGGCAAGAAAAAGGTGTTGGATGATGTTTCATTCACGGTTAATGCTGGAGAAATTTATGGATTAATCGGCCTGAATGGTGTCGGCAAAACTACGCTTATTAAAATAATTATCAGCTTGCTCCGGCAAGATGAGGGTAATATCAGCATTTTTGGGCAAGACACCCATTTGGTCAAAACACGTCGCCATTTTTCTTATCTGCCCGAAAAATTTCATCCATCTATCTTTCTCAAAGGTAAAGAATTCCTTTCCCTTACACTTTCTTATTATGGAATAAACTACTCTCCTTCTGCAGCTGCAGAGTTGGCAGAAAGCCTCCATCTTCCTCCGGAAGTTCTGAATGTTAAAATTACAAAATATTCCAAAGGGATGGTGCAAAAACTTGGGTTGCTAGCTTCGCTATTGCTTAATGTTCCACTGTTGATTTTGGATGAGCCTATGAGTGGTCTGGATCCAAACGCACGCATTCTGCTTAAGGAACATTTAAAGCGTTATGCGGCATCGGGGAAGACTGTTTTCTTTAGTTCACACATTCTTGCCGATATTGAAGAAATCTGTACTCAAATGTCGGTTATTCATAACCAGAAAGTAACATTTAGTGGCACGCCATCTCATTTCCGCCAGGAATTTACCGCGCCATCTCTGGAACACTCATTCCTGCAGGCAATCGGCACAGAACAATCCGCTTTTTCACTTCAGGCAGGACATTCCTGATCAGGATTCCATGTTGTAATTTGTGGTTCCACGGAAGTTTGGTTGTTTACCCATAACAATACTCGCAGTTTCCTCTTGCGAGATGCGTAGACGGACATTATTCGCATTATCGGCTTCATGCAGTGCCACGTCCTTACTGATCAAACCATCCTTAAACATTTCAAATAGGCATTGATCAAATGTTTGCATGCCACTATTACCACTCTTTTCAATAACATCACGAATTTGCTTAATTTTCCCCTGCTCAATAAACTCACTGATTAATCCTTGGTTAATCAGGATCTCGCTGGCAAGCACCCGGCTACCATTTAATGTTTCCACAAGACGCTGCGAGATAATCACCCGGAGTGCCTGTGATAATGTTGCCAGAAGGTGTCGGTGTTGCTCTTCGGAGAAAAAATTTAGCATGCGTTCTATCGCCTGGATTGTATTGCTGGCATGAAGCGTTGCTAGCACCAGGTGTCCTGTCTCACAGAATAGCATAGCACTTTCCAGTGTATCCCGATCCCGTATTTCCCCAATAGCCACTACATCGCAGCTTTGCCGGAGCACATTTTTCAGCGCCACATTATAGGAAAGTGTATCAATACCCACTTCACGCTGCGTGAAAATACAATTACGGTGATGAAAAACATACTCAATTGGGTCTTCAATGGTCACAATATGGCCTGAACCATATTGATTACGGTACTCCAGCATGGCCGCCATGGAGGTGGACTTTCCGGATCCGGTTGGCCCCACTAAAAGTACCAGTCCTCGACGCTGCATCACAGTCTCTGTATATATAGGGGAAAGTCCCAACATATCAGGTGATGGGATACGGGATTTAATCTGTCGTACTACCATCCCGATTTTATGCATTTGCTGGAACAGGTTCACCCGGTAGCGACGGAAATCATCCAGCATGATGGCAACATTAAACTCCAGCGTTGAACGAAATTTGGAGAGTTGGGACTCATCCAATAGCTCACGCAACAAAACATCCATATCATCGTCCTGCAAAGCTGAAATGTTTAGTGGTACCAGCTTATCTTCCACCCGCAGATGTGGAATCATCCCAGAGGAAATAAACAAATCCGAAGCCCCCATTTCATTCATCTTTTCCAGGAATGGGTGTAATGCTGGATAACGCATTAGAAGCCCCTGTCCTCATCTGGATCCATCATCATATCAATTACCTCATTCCTATGAGGATGGTCCTTCTTTTCTTCTGTAAGTTCTGATTCCACACTATCACTATACATATTCAAGGCATACATAGCGTCATCTTTATGTATCACCCCTTTATCCAGAAGGGCATAGACACTTTCCTTCATGGTTGTCATCCCATAACGTGATCCTACCTGTATCAATGAGTAAATCTGGGGTACTTTATTTTCCCGGATCAAATTACGTACCGCTGAAGTACCCACTAAAATCTCCTGCGCTGCCACACGTCCTTTGCCCTCTATAGTTCGAATAAGTGTTTGCGAGATGACACCCTCTAGTGATGTAGAGAGCATAGACATAATAAGACCTTTATCAGATTCTGGAAACACATCAATAATCCGGTCAATCGTTTTATATGCTGAGTTAGTGTGCAGGGTTGCCATCACCAAATGTCCGGTTTCTGCAGCAGTAAGCGCTAGCTGGATGGTTTCCTGGTCTCGTAACTCTCCTACCAGAATGACATCCGGATCTTCCCGTAGAGCACTCCGTAATGCCTGCGCAAAGGAGCGTGTATTGCTGCCCAACTCACGTTGATTAACCAGACATTTACGTGGCTTATGAATTAATTCCACTGGATCTTCAATGGTTAAAATATGGCGCCGGGCCGTACTATTGATATGGTCTACCATCGCCGCCAGTGTTACGGATTTACCGGAGCCAGTTGGTCCGGTGACCAGCACCAAGCCTTTACTCAAGCTGGCCATACGTTTTAGGATGGGTGGCATCTCCAGCTCATCCAGTGTGAATACATGCGACGGCACATTCCTGAGTGATATAGCTGGGCCTTTAACATTTGTAAACGCGTTGACACGAAAGCGCATCTCTTCGCCAAACTGAATCGCGAAGTCTAGCTCCAGATCACGTTCAAAAATCACTCGCTGCTGCTCATTCATGATTGAATAAAGCATATCTTTTACTTGATCTGGCTCTAAAGGCTTCCCCTTCATAGGAGTAATTTCACCGTGTAACCGCAATATTGGAGGATGCCCGGGGGAAAGATGCAGATCGGACGCATTTGCCCGTTTGGTTTGCATTAACAATTCGGTAATTTCCACGGTGACTAACCCCCTGCCACCTGAGACTGTAGGTAAGTTAGGCGATCCTGGATACGTTCTGGTTGCTCAGGAAGTTCCATACCATCTAGGTTGGCCGCAAGTAGTTGCTGGTAAAGGCGTGCCGCTTGCGTATGATTCCCCATCTGATCTAGTACTACAGCGAGATTATAGCGATAATGGGTATTTTCTGGTGCCAGTGTTACCGCGCGTGAAAGGTACTTCGCTGCGTTTTCCAACTCGCCTTTTTCAATATAAACCATACCAATTTGTGCGGGCAGTGGTGCAAATTCAGCATTACTCATCTCCAGTTTCTGCAATAATGTCAATGCTTCGTCCTTCCCTTCCTCGCGAGCCAGCATAAGCATGTTATTAATTGCTGGCCAGAATTGATTGTCCTTTTCCAGTACCTTCAGGTAGTATTCACGTGCCTGTGCATATTGCTGACGCTTGTGATAACTGGCAGCAAGTCCAAAAAGCGCCTGCTTATTTTCCGGTTCTTTTGCCAGCACGGTTTTATAGATCGTGGTTGCCCCTTCACTTTGACCGGAAACAAGTGCATCACGTCCTGTCCTTAATTGTTTAGCGGTCGTGTCTTCATTATCGCCAATCTCAATTTTGAGGCCGTTCACTTCATCATCATAATCCGTATCAGCGTATTCATCATCGCCAAACAGCTCAACTGCATCGCCACGAACAATGGTGGCTCCATTCTTAGGTGCAAGTGCGCGGGTAATTGCTTGCAACTTCCCTGCAGGAATCGAAGCAAGATATTGGCGCGTTTCTACTGAAAGCTGCTTATCCGATAGTGAATGCAGCAGCATGCTAACGCTTTCCATAAATGCCTGATAATTATTATCCAGGCTGCGCTCATTAAAACTATCCGTAGAAAAATCCGGCCCTTCCGGCATCATTACTTTTGGACGGTTAAAATTATACATCCGCATGATGGTGGACGACTGACTGTCTGGGCGAATAGAGATTGGCGGTGAGGATGTGACAGAAGGATAACCATAATCCGGATAGTACGGGTTATTCGTTGCAGCTGCCACTCCCATGGAGTACAGCACCACCCCACCAGCCAGCCACAATGCTTTTTTCCTCAGAAAACGGCCTACCAACCCACATTGCACATGACCTACCTGATACATCTTGCCCCCGTTACCTACGAGAATTACTGCAATAACACCGGATACAATCCTAGTCATTGCGCATTATATCTGCTTTAAGTTATACCATCAAAATGCATTATTATAAATATCTACGTCCGCTACTTTTCTGTTTATCACCGGAAACCGCACATCATGTAGCATTATGGGCACTGCAACACGGCTTGGTACCCTCGCAAAACGTACATCCTTCTAATAGCCTGCGTCAGCAATGCTGGGGGCTGAATTTTTTACACCCTGTGGGGCTTGGGGCGGGGTTTGATAAAAACGCGGCGGCACTCCCGGCACTTCTGGCACAAGGGTTCAGCTTTGTGGAGGCAGGCACCGTGACACCCCTGCCCCAACTCGGCAACCCGAAACCCCGGCTTTTCCGCTTATCAGAGGCAAATGCCATCATCAATCGCATGGGGTTCAACAATGCCGGGACAGATACCTTTACAAAGAATCTACAGCAGGCCTACCAGACTTTAAAAAAACAGGGCCGCCAGGGCATTATCGGAGCCAATATCGGAAAAAACAAGACTTCGGAAGACGCCACCAGGGATTACCAGACCCTGATACACAAACTCTATGGCCAGAGCGATTATCTGACAATTAATATCTCCTCACCCAATACGCCTGGCCTTCGGGATCTTCAAAAGGCAGAACAACTGGAAACATTGCTGGATGGCATTCTGGAGGCACATACTGCATGCCGCCGCAGCAATGGGATACACGTCCCCCTGCTGGTAAAAATTGCCCCGGATCTCACCATGCCGGAAAAGGAACAGATCGCTGCGCTAGCTCTGGAAAAGAAGCTGGATGGCCTGATTGTGAGTAACACCACCATTTCCCGGGATGGGGTTTCACACCTGCCGCAGGCAAATGAAACCGGCGGTTTAAGCGGGGCACCGCTATTTTCCCGCGCAACCGAGGCCCTGGCAGATATGTACCGGTTAACTAAGGGAAAAATCCCGCTGGTGGGGGTGGGTGGCATTGCCTCTGGGCGGGATGCCTATACCAAAATCCGCGCCGGGGCAACTCTGGTGCAGGTCTATAGCGCCCTGATTTTCCAGGGCTTTGAGCTTGTCCCCGCTATTGTACGAGAATTGGCGAATTTACTTGAAAAAGACGGAATAAAGCACATTCAGGATGTGGTTGGCATTGATGCCGGGCGCTAAGCCGGTGAAAACATCGCCAAAATACGGTTTTTCGCTTGACCGGCAAACGCCCCTCAGGTAATAAGGCACGTCTCTGTTTTTAGCCCTTTTGGGCAGCCAATACCAGACAGGAGAAATACAATGGCAAAACGATGCAGCATTACCGATAAAGGCGTTCAGTCCGGCAATAAGGTTTCGCACTCGCAGCGCAAAACGCGCCGCCGTTTTCTGCCGAATATTCAGAATGTTTCTCTGATTAGCAATGTGCTGGGTAAAGCCGTTCGTTTAAAGATTGCTGCCAGCACGCTGCGTAGCATTGATCATAATGGCGGGCTGGATAACTACCTGCTGAGCACGGCCGATAACAAACTTTCTGCGGATGTGCTGAAACTGAAGCGTCAGATCAAAAAGGCCAAGCAAAACGCCGCCTAGTTCCCAGGTATACGGTTTCTCAAAGCAAGGCGTCCTGCGGGGCGCCTTCTTTTTTACCATTTTTCATGAAATCTGCGGAATAATCATAAAAAAAACCCTCCCGAGGGGAGGGTTTCCTTTTCCGATGATCTCTACGTGCCTTAGCGACTGTAGAATTCGATCACGAGATTCGGTTCCATATGTACCGGATACGGCACTTCGGCGAATGTTGGCTTGCGAACAAACGTCCCCTTGCCTTCCTTCTGGCTGCTCAGCAGCAGGTATTCAGGCACGTCGCGTTCCATGGTTTCCAGCGCTTCCAGCACTATCGGCACCTGACGGGAAGCTGATTTCACCTGGATCACATCCCCTTCCTTCACCCGGTAGCTTGGGATGTTGACTGCTTTGCCATTCACCAGCACATGCTTGTGATTGATGAACTGACGGGCGGCAAACACTGTTGGCACAAAGTTCAGGCGATAGATCACGGCATCCAGACGGCTTTCCAGCAGACCGATCAGGTTTTCACTGGTGTCCCCTTTCAGACGCACCGCTTCTTTATAGATAGCACGGAACTGTCTCTCGGAGATATTCCCGTAATAGCCTTTCAGCTGTTGCTTGGCACGCAGCTGTTGCCCGAAGTCAGAATCCATGCGGCGGCGACCACTCGGCCCATGCTGACCCGGTGCATAATTCTTTTTATTTTGTGGATCCTTATCACGACCCCACAACGCAGCGCCTAAGCGGCGACTGATCTTGTATTTTGCATTATGACGCTTCGACATAAATGTCTCTTAACCTTTTCATTCCTAGCGTGGAAGCGTAACCATACGCATTTCGCCCCGCTTGTCAAACAGTTTTGCGTAAGGATTGGCAGTTTTCTTACGGCAGTTATGGGCCTGCTTTCCGCCTCTCCGCCAGGCTCCGGATCACCCCGCGCAGGGTCTGCACTTCCTGCTTTGTTAAGGTAGCCCGGGTGAAGATATTACGGATATTCCGCTGCATTCGGGGCTGTTTGTCCGGCACAGCGTCATAAAAGCCTGAACGATCCAGCTCCTGTTCCAGATGCTCCAACATGGCAACCACTTCAGCCTTTGTTGCCATTTCCACTTCTTTTTCAATGCATTGACCCTCTTCCTCACCATAAGTCTCATACCAGCCATAACACGCCACAGCCACGGCCTGCGCCAGATTCAACGAGGTAAATACCTGAGAGACAGGGATTTTCATTGCCACATCGGCCAGCGCCACCTCATCATTGGTCAGGCCGCTACGTTCAGGACCAAATAGAATCCCTGTGCGCAACCCCGGATGCTGCATTTCCCAGCAGGCTTTGGGAGCCATTTCCGGCTTGGTCATATCCCGTGTACGGGCGGTGGTCGCCCATACCAGCTGCAAATCCGCCACCGCAGAGGGCACATCGTCCCATAACGAAACTGCAATCTTCTCCAGCGTCCCCGCAGCCATTTCCTCGGCCTTTGGGTTGGGCCAGCCATCCCGTGGGGCTACAATCCGCAAATCCGTACAGCCAAAATTGGCCATCACCCGCGCCGCTGCCCCAATATTCTCGCCCATTTGCGGCCGTACCAGTATCACCGCGGGAGGGGTCTGCGCTGCCTTACTCATGATTAGAAATTAAAGCCCGGTTTTGATGAGCTTATAGATGACCCCATCCTGCAGGGCATTATAGGAAGCATCAATGATGTTGGTGGAAACCCCCACCGTGGTCCAGCGCTGGTCCGAAGCATCGCGGAATTCAATCTGCACGCGGGTGACCGCGCCGGTTCCCAGTTCAGGACGTAGAATCCGCACTTTATAATCTGTCAGCTTGATATCGGAAACCACCGGGTATTTATCAATCAGCGCCTTCTTTAATGCCATATTGAGCGCATTCACCGGACCATTACCTTCTGCCACGCTCATGATGGTCTTACCATCGATCTTCAGCTTGATAGTAGCCTCTGAGAGCGTGATCAGCTCACCCTTGGCATTCCAGCGCCGTTCGTCCAGCACCCGGAACCCCAGCATGGTATAGTATTTCGCTACTTCGCTAAAGTAACTTCGCGCCAGTAATTCAAAGCTGGCATCCGCGCTATCATACGCAAACCCTTGTTTTTCACGCTCTTTAATATCATCCACCAGTGCCGTGATTTTGTCTTTATTCTCCGGTGAATCGAGATCCACCCCTAGCTCCAGCCCGTTCAGACGGTTTACGATATTGGAACGCCCTGCCTGATCGGAAACCAGGATTTGCCGCGTATTCCCCACCTGTTCCGGCTGAATATGCTCATAGGATTCCGGATGTTTCAGCACCGCCGAGACATGTAATCCTCCCTTATGCGCAAACGCCGAGGAACCCACATAGGCCGCGTGACGGTAGTGCGGGCGATTTAGCCGGTTATCCAGTCCCCGCGCCACTTTTGTGAGTTGCGCCAACCCTTCCGGTGAGATCCCGGTATCATAGCCCATTTTCAGGGCCAGCGTGGGGATAATGGAAATCAGGTTGGCATTCCCGCAACGTTCGCCATAACCGTCAATCGTCCCCTGTACCTGTCGCACACCCGCACGCACCGCGGCCAGCGAGTTTGCCACAGCATTTTCCGTGTCATTATGGCAATGGATGCCCAGATGGTCGCCGGGGATCACCTTTGCCACCTCTTTCACGATGGCTTCCACTTCATGCGGCAATGTCCCGCCATTCGTATCACAGAGCACGACCCAGCGCGCACCATTATCATAGGCTGCTTTTATCGTCTGCATGGCATAGTCCGGGTTGGCTTTATAGCCATCAAAGAAATGCTCGGCATCAAAGAGTGTTTCCAGCCCTTTTCGCTTCAGGTATGCCAGGCTTTCGGCAATCATCGCCAGGTTTTCATCCAACCCGATCTTCAGAGCATGCGTTACCTGGAAGTCCCAGGATTTCCCCACAATACACACGGCACCTACGCCACTATTGACCAACGCGTTCAGCCCCGGATCATTCGCGGCACTGGTTTTGGGGCGGCGGGTCATACCGAAAGCCACCATACGGGCACGTTTCAGCGGCGGCAGATTGGCGAAAAACCCATCGTCCGTGGGGTTTGCACCCGGCCAGCCGCCTTCGATATAATCCACCAGCACGTCCATTTCCTGCGCCAGCTCGTGCTTATCGCCGATGCTAAAATCCACATCCTGCGTTTGTGCACCATCGCGCAGCGTGCTGTCATAGATGTATATGCGTTCACCCATTGCCATTATCATACTCTTTCCAGAACCGCCTATTTTCTTGGAAATTCACAGAAATAGCAAGTAGTTTTCATGAATAATGACATAGGCGTTGATCGCCTATCAACTCCGCATCCTTTACAGAGAGCGGATCAAATGATTTGCAAATAAGTAGGTTATAACAATATAATAGAAAGGATATCTAATCTTTATAATTAAACGCATCAAGGAAGGGCTGTAACGCTTTCTGATGGGGGGCAAACTTGTCTTCGTAATTCCGCCATTTCCCACAGGAACTGGTATAGAGTTTTTCCGACACCCCTTCATAACTGGGCGTATAAACCAGTCGCTTACTTTTGTGATATTCAAGCACGGCATCGTTCCAGGGAATCTCAGCAAATTCGAGCATCTCGCGGATTTTGGGCTCACCCTCACCGACTAACGCTTCATAATGCACTTCCCAACGGGATATAGGTACCATATCCTGTGCCAGCAGGTAAAAACGCATAGTTTTAACATAAATATCAACCGCCCCCTGCAGTGAATAAAAGTGCTGCATGGCCGAATTATGACGAAAGAACTGAAAGAAACAACTCAAGCAGACATCCCGTGGATCACGCAGCAGGACAATGACTTTGGCTTCAGGAAATATCGAGTAAATAAATGGCAGGTATATCAGGTTAAGTGGCAATTTATCCACTACCCAATGTTGGGTATCGTCTGGATTTAACCCAGCATGCTGATACGCTTTTTGCGTATAATGTGCCCGCAGTTTTTCAATATCACTGCGGCTCAGATCCGTCAGCACATCTGGAAAAACACTGGGCCCGCGCCCGGTAATTTCACCTATTTTTTGAGCCATATTGGCAATAATCTCAATTTCTCCTAACACCCGCACCTGTGGGTGTGCTGCTAGTATTTGCTCGGTCAGTGTGGTGCCAGAGCGCGGGAAACCTACAATAAATACCGGTGGCTTTCCTTTGAGTGCATATGTTTCTTCCGATACCGAAATCAAATTGCCTGTACTTTTTAACCATGCAGTTTCTGCAGCAAGCAGCCTCTCGTAGCGATTAGCATTTAAATTGTTTCCTTGCTGGGAATAATGCTGCTGGAAGAGCTGTTGTGCTTCTGACATGGTTCGATACGCATCCTCATACCGCCCATCCCCCTCATAGGATTTAGCAAGTTCTTCCAGGATATTACCTCGCATCTCCACATTCTGAGGTTGTGTTGCTTGTATTGTCTTTAGGGCAAATTCAAGGTTCACAATTGCCGATTTATAATTTTTCTCGCGCCTGTCCAGTCTTCCTTCTGAAACACGGAGATATAGATTATCTGGGTCAGTCTGCTTGACATCATTGAGTATAGAACGGGCTTTATCCAGCTTGTTTGTGCTTTCATAGGCCACTATCAGAGAACGCTTGGCTTCATGAAAATCCGGTTTCAGTCGGATCACGCGCTCAAACGCATCTGTTGCTTTCTCGATTTCCATGGCTCTAAACGCCGTCTCACCCAGCATCATCAGCAAGTTGGCATTGGTTGGAGCAATATTTACTGCTTTCTCAATTACCTCCAGCGCTTCCTCATACTTGAACTGTTTATTCAGAAAGTCGGCAAGTTTAAAATAATAGGTCGTTTGCTTAGGGTCACTTTCAATAGCTTCGCGGCAGCGAGCAGCAGCGTTAATGTAATCTCCATACTTTTCTGCTGTACACGCCATCAGGAATAATGCCTTGGCATGCCCTGGCACACTATTCAACACATGCTGTGCGATTTGCCCGGCTTCAGCCACTTTCCCCTGCTGCAGCATCCCATAGGCCTGCCCCAACATGGTATCCATCTGGTGCAACATAGCGGCATCCATTTTTTGATGCGGCGATGATGAACTCCCCATAAACACGCTCCCCTTCGTCTTTAAGCTACTTATTTTGCCTAGCACGTTCACAGGCATGGTTCAAATTTTTTGCGTCTTTCCCCTTTAAAAAAGTGCAGAAAGGTATATATCTCACAGGAACTGTCATTTTATAACCAAGGAGATCATCATGAGTGTACTGGTCGGCAAGGAAACCCCTAATTTTACGGCAACAACGGTGATGCCGGATAATTCCATTAATGAAAATTTCAACCTGCGTGAGTATTGCAAAGGTAAGATTGGCGTTTTGTTCTTTTATCCGCTGGATTTCACCTTTGTGTGCCCTTCCGAAATTATTGCCTTTAACAATCGCCTGAATGAATTTAAATCCCGCAATGCAGCGGTAATTGGCGTCAGTGTAGATTCCCAGTTTACTCACCTGGCGTGGAAAAATACACCGGTGGAAAAGGGTGGGATTGGTGATATTCAGTATCCTTTGGTAGCAGACCTTACCAAGCAGATCGCCCGTGATTATGATGTGCTGACCAATGAATCCGTTGCCTTCCGTGGCACATTTATCTTTGATAAAAACGGTATTGTCCGTCATCAGATTGTTAACGATCTACCAATTGGCCGGAATATCGAGGAAGCCCTTCGTACCATTGATGCCATTCAGTTCCACGAAGAACATGGCGAGGTGTGCCCCGCCGGCTGGAACCGTGGCAAAGAAGGTATGAAAGCAGATGCTAAGGGCGTTTCCGCATACCTAAAAAAGAACGCTTCTGGCCTCTAAAACATCATTATTATGTGAGGGCGTCTTACCCCGTCCTCACCACCTCATGGTTTCAGAATTTCACAATTTTACATATCTTATGAGCACAACACATAAAACGAATGTCCTGATCCTTGGTTCCGGCCCGGCCGGGGCCACTGCCGCCATCTATACGGCACGGGCGGGGTTAGACCCTATCCTCGTGCATGGCATGCAGCCCGGCGGTCAGATGACCATCACCACCGATGTGGAAAACTATCCCGGCTTTGAATCCACGATTCAGGGGCCATGGCTGATGGAACAGATGGAAAAACAGGCCACACATGTGGGCGCGGATATCAGGCATGACCACATTAAGGATGTTGATTTCTCCAAACGCCCGTTCACCCTCACCGGGGAATCTGGAGATGTGTACGAAGCCAAAACGGTTATTGTATGCACCGGCGCACAGGCCAAATGGCTGGGGCTGGAAAGTGAAAAAACCTTCCAGGGCTTCGGTGTTTCCGGTTGTGCCACCTGCGACGGGTTTTTCTTTAAAAACCGCGATGTTCTCGTGGTGGGTGGTGGCAATACAGCGGTGGAAGAAGCGCTCTATCTTTCTGACCTTTGCAAATCCGTAACGCTGATTCATCGTCGTGACAGTCTACGGGCAGAGAAAATCCTGCAGGAGCGCCTGTTGAACAAGGAAAATGTGAAGGTATTGTGGGATACTGAACTTGATGAAGTGCTGGGTACCTCAGAACCACGCAATGTCACCGGTGTCCGCGTTAAAAACAGCAAAACCGGGCAAACCTCAGAGTTGAAGGTAGAGGGTGTATTTATTGCCATTGGTCATAAACCAAACACCGATCTGTTCAAAGGCGTGCTGGATATGGATGATGAGGGGTATCTCATCACCGCACCCGATAGCACCCGTACCAATATCCCCGGCGTCTTTGCCGCAGGCGATGTGCAGGATAAAACCTACCGGCAGGCGGTCACTGCCGCGGGCACGGGCTGTATGGCCGCGCTGGAAGCCAAGAAATTCCTGGAATCAGGAGAGTAACAATGAAGTTTATTGTTACTCTCGCCCTTCTGGGGGCGTTGTTATCCACCTCTGCACTGGCGGATGACGTCACGGAGGCCATTCAGGATGGGCTGGAGAAATATACCAGCGGGAAATTATCGGAAGCCGCCAGCCAGCTGGATTTTGCAGCCACGCTGATTCGTCAGCAAAAGGCCGATCATGCTAAAAAAATCCTTCCAGAGCCGTTGGAAGGCTGGACCACACAGGATACGGAAAGCAGCACTACCGGAGACGGCATTTTTGGCGCGGTCTCTGTCTCACGCACCTATCGCCATACGGTCGGAGGTGTTATAAAAGAGCTTAGTATCACCATCGTATCGGATTCCCCCATGGTACAAACCATGGCCATGATGCTGAATAACCCCATGATGGCCTCTATAAGTGGCGGTAAATACACCAAAGTGGGCGATCAGAAAATCGTCATCCGCACCGAAGGCGATCAGTGCAGCGGCATGGCGATGGTGGACTCCCGGATTATGGTTACTATTGAAGGCGCTGTTCCGGAAGAGGATATCCTGGCCTATTTCAAGGTTATTGATTTTGAGTCGTTGCGTAATATTTAGCCAGAAATACGACCAACGAACATAACTTTTCCTTGATGCGGGGTTCAACCTGCGCTAAACAATGCCGCTGATTGCCTGACCCATCAGGCATACAGGTTACGTGGGGCTATAGCTCAGCTGGGAGAGCGCTTGCATGGCATGCAAGAGGTCAGCGGTTCGATCCCGCTTAGCTCCACCAGCCTACGCTCTTCGAGCTTCGGCTCGGCAAGCCATAGGGCTTGACGGCACGAAGGGAGTTAGAGATAGGCTGTCGCGCCGAAGCTTTTAAGAGGCGTAGGCGGACAAACCGCGGCCCTTTGGGGCATCATCCGTTGTTTCGTGGGGCCGTAGCTCAGTTGGGAGAGCGCGACGTTCGCAATGTCGAGGCCGGCGGTTCGATCCCGCCCGGCTCCACCAGTCTTCGCACTTCGGGCTACGCGTGGCGCAGCCACGTGTAGAACGTTAGGCCGAAGCAGTGCCCGGCGAAGCTCAAAGAGCGTAGACGGGCTGGCGATGGTTTGAAAATCACGCTTATATTTCTTTAGCTAACATCTTTCACCCTCAACTTTAGCTTGCTATTTAACTCTATAATCATAGAGTTAAGGAGTTCGACTCGGTTAGGTATATGGAGGCATTATGTTCGGTTTCTTCAAAGGTACGAAGCAAAAAGACTTAGAATTCTTTAAAGAAATGATGAGTGCTGCTGCGGAAGGCGAACAACGAGCTAAAATTAATTCAGCCATTGGCAGTTTAGGAATTCAACTTGAGCCGGAAAATGATAATTCTCAATACTGTATCAAGGTTTCTTCTGCCTTAGTGAAAAAAATTATGATGAGTCATGGAACGACTATAAAATCAGCTGAAAATGATGATATCTTAACCGCTGGTTTATTTTTATTTGTAGTAAGCAATCATATTACACGGGTAGTTGGAGCACCTTTTGAAGAAGTATCTAGTATAGCGGTTCTAGATTTATTCTACGATATTAGTAGCCCTCAAGAAATTGCTGAATACGTTAATCCCATTGCAAATTTATATAATGATGCCTCTACTAATAGCAAAATACCTCTGGCCATCGGCCAAAACTTAGTTAAATGGATCGAAGAGCCAATACATGAGAATTATACTAGGTTAGTTGAACTCTACAAGTTGTGCAGAGAAAATTTGAAGTAGTCACTCCTTTTTCTTTTGGCCATTGATTCCAAACTACCTATCCAAAACCATCCGTGCAATCTGGTGAATAGCTTCTACCAATTCAATTTTCTGCTCCTCTGTGAGGTCAAAATTATCAATATATGGACGATAAGGTTCGAGGTCGGTGGCTTTCATAAGTCAGCTCCTATCATGGCACTGACCAATAACCTTTTTTCTCCCTCTATCAAGCTAACGCTTCGGCAGAGCGGGATGTAAAAATTCTTTTCCAATCCTCCACCAAACAGCCGCGGCATACTTCAAACGCACACCACGACTATTTTTTATGACAGTTTCGCCTGTTTATGCCGCTTTTCTGCCCGGCTTTTTTCCAAAGCGCCGACGATTGCCCTTAAAGCGATTCGGTTTATTTTTGCGTTGCGGGGACGCATCGGATTTTTCAGCGGCGGCAGCATCCGGGTCCATCAGGCGGTTGATGGCGTTCCATTTGCCATTATCCGCCGGCGTCACCAGACATATAGCGGAGCCTTCCGCCCCTGCCCGTGCTGTCCGACCGATACGGTGGATATAATCCTCCGCGCACTGCGGCAGATCATAATTGATCACGTGCTCAATATGCGGGATATCCAGCCCACGTGCCGCCACATCGGTGGCCACCAGAATGCGGTATTTCTTGCTACGAAAATTTGCAATGACCTGGTCACGTTTATTCTGACGCAGATCACCATGAATGGCATCCGCACTATGCCCCGCCTTCGATAATTTAGCGGCCATTCTCTCGGTAGCATATTTGGTTTTCATAAACAGGATCACCGAACCATTGCGGGCCTCCAGTTCTGAAAGCAGGCGTGCGTGCTTTTCTTCCGCTGTTACCCGCACCACATCATGCTTGATATTGGTGGCAGGTGCCGATGCCGCACTCACCGCAACCCGCACCGGGTTATTGAGGTATTTTTCCGAAATTCGGATGATATTTTTCGGCAGGGTCGCCGAAAAAAGCATGGTCTGGCGGTTCTGGGGCATGAATTTCATAATTTTCTCAATCTGCGGCACAAAGCCCATATCCAGCATGCGGTCGGTTTCATCCAGCACCAGAAAGCTCGTATCATGCAACATCAGGCTACCGCGCTCCAGGTGATCGTTAATCCGTCCGGGTGTCCCAACCAGCAACCGTGGACGATTGCGAAGCTGCTGCAATTGTTTCGGCATGGATTCTCCCCCGATGAGCAACGCCGTTTTAATAAATGAGCGTTTACCCAGCATCATGCGCAGCTGTGCCATCACCTGTGTCGCCAGTTCACGCGTTGGCGTCATCACCAGCGCCGTGCCCCGGGGGTTGGTAAGCAATCGTGCGACCAGCGGAATACCGAACGCACCTGTTTTCCCCGTCCCGGTTTGCGCCGAGCCAAGAATATCTTTCCCCATCAGCGCATGTGGGATTGCCTGTGCCTGAATGGGGGTTGGGGTGGTGAACTGCATATGTTGCAGTGTATGGTTCAGGGACTCAGGAAGCCCCAGTTCATTGAAATGTTGCATCATTCTCTCTTTTTATATCAAATGCAACCGCTCGCCCTCTCGCAAAAAAAGAACGTAAACGCTTGCGATTAAATTATCTGGAGTACGTGGCCTGTTTACGCCGCGTCTGTCAGTTTCAGATTGGCCGCAGATGTTTTGCCTTTATTGGTGGCAAGCTCGTAGCTGACTTTCTGGCCTTCATTCAACCCATGAAGCCCGGCTTTTTCCACCGCCGTGATATGCACAAAAACGTCGCTGGTGCCATCTTCCGGTGCAATGAAGCCATATCCTTTAGTCGGGTTAAACCATTTTACTGTTCCGTTTGCCATGATGTTCTCCTTTGGCATAAAAAATTAAGAGCGCTCACACCAGCCAGCCTACACCTCGTAAGGGCCGGGATACTCTTTTCAAACGCCTTGGATCAACATACTAAGGGAGATCGTCAGAGCCTCTTTTCTCCAGAGACAAGCCACAAAATTCGCGGCAGCAAATGTGAAGAGTAATTGAAAACTCAGGGTAGTACGTACACTAATTTCCCCGAAAATGCAAGCCTTTAAAACGAAAATCTTTTCTTAATGCTGCACAATTGAAATGACACATATCCAACTAGATTTGAGTATTTCACTGATAATCCAGCATGTTAGAAAGTTACTGCTTCACGGTGGGAATGCGCCCCATATGCTCGCGCCAGTTAGCAGCATGCTGATAATAGGCGATGGTCTCCAGCAATAATGTGGGGTTCACATCCCCCTGTGGTATATATTTCCCGCCTCGGTACTGCGCGTATCGCTTTCCTGGCTTCAGGATCACAATCGAGTCATCGGCAATGAATCCAAGTTTTTGATAATTTGCTATAAATGCATGGGCTACTTCATCCGGGTCATGCAGGATATTTTCGCCGTAGAATTTTGTGTAGTACTAAAAATCCAGCAGCCCTAGAAGAATAGGTGCCACATCAATCTGACTGGTCATATTTGGTACTTTCTGCGCCGTGATAAAGCCCGGGGCATAGATCATAAAGGGGATATGGTATTTCCGTATGGAAAGTTCTGATTTTCCGGCACTGCCCGCCGTGTGATCCGCCACAAAAATAAATACCGTGTCCATAAACCATGGTTCTTTCTTAGCCGCCTCGATAAATTTCCCTACCGCATAATCCGCGTAACGAATCCCCGCACTGCGCCCCCCACCGCTGACCGGAATTCCATCTTCATTCTCCGGAAACGTATAGGGACGGTGATTGGATGTCGTCATCACCATATGCATAAACGGTTTACCGGCACCATAGGATGCACGTGCCTCACTAATCACCTTACGGAACAAATCTTCATCACACAGCCCCCAGGCATTGGCAAAGGTTTGCTCTTCATCCAGAAACTTAGCACGATCCACAATCCCAAACCCATTATGCTCAAAGAAATAATTCATATTATCAAAGTAGCCATACCCACCGTAAATGAAGCGCGTATCGTATCCCCGATCCTGGAACACAAACCCCAGAGAAGCCAGATTCTCATTATTCGGCCGCTTCACGATCGAACGCCCCGGTGATGGTGGAATGGAGAGACTGATCGCTTCAAGCCCACGCACGGTACGTGTCCCCGTGGCATAGGTGTTTTCGAAGAACAGGGCCTGATCCGCCAGCGCATCCAGATTGGGTGTCAACCCCTCCTGATTGCCAGAATGCGCCATAAACTCCCCGCTCATGCTTTCCATCACAACAATAATTACATTCTTGTGCTTCTCCGCTCCATTGCCCGGCACAAAGCGGGTAATATCTTCCGGGTCTTCGTTCACAAATACCTGCCCTAATTCCTCTTCTTCCAACAGGGACCGGATTGGAGGTAAAGCATCCTGTTTCAGTGCTGAAAGATAAAATTTCTGATACGAAAGCTCGTTATTGCTAAACGCAGAGAACAAACTGAAAATTCCGTTTTTTGTGATTTCATTCACATAATTGTTATGACTGATCTCGGCCTTCCCCAAATCCAGCGTCACATAAAACACGGCAGGAATGAGCAGGTAGAATAACCCGTACAGCAACCGTACCCGAAACCGTCCGGCATTTTCGGTGGCCACCGGTAGTACGTACCAGCGCGTGAAGCGGTAAATCACCCAGACCAGCAACGCCAGACCGGCCAGCAACCAGATAACCGGATAGGATTCCCAGATATTGGCCAGCACTTCCTGCGTGTACACCAGATAATCCACAGCAATAAAGTTGAAACGGACACTGAACTCATCCCAGAACACCCACTCCGCCACCACATCAAACAGGATGATATAAAGCAATAAACCATAACAAATACTGGTCATCACCATATCAAAACGGCTGCCATGCCAGCGTTGTGGCAATACTACCAGGTAAATCACGTAGGGAACCAACAGGAAAGAGAAGGTCGCCAAGTCATATACCAGCCCTAACGCCAGCATGTTAGCGGCTTCCCGCAGGGACACATAAATATTGGATATCTCAAAAACAAAAAATGACAGGCGCAGGAACAACTGCACCAGAACAAACACCACGGCAATGGATTTCAGCCGTTTCAGCACATAATAATGGTGGAGAAAAAATGTGTTCATTTACCTTTTCCCATGTACTAAATGATCCTCAATTGTAAGAAAAGATACTTATTACCATTTATACTCACGAATGAGATTTAGCAGTGGGTTTCTTATGCCATACAACATTATACAAATCGAATCGCCTGTCTTTCATATTTTGTACGGTTCCGGAGTTTCGATTAACCACTAGTTGATCAAGCTTCAGATCAGCGAAGATGATAGTTTCAGTATTCGCATCGGCAAGCGCTGCAATGCCGTCACGAGCAAATGCAAAATCACATGGGGTAAAAATACCGCTTTCCGCATAGTGCACATCCATATTCTCAACATCCGGAAGATTCCCTACAATGCCTGCCGTTACAACATACATTTGGTTTTCAATCGCCCGTGCCTGGCAGCAATAACGCACCCGGAGGTAGCCCTGCCTCTCGTCCGTACAAAAAGGAACAAAAAGTATTTTGGCTCCCTGATCCGCAAGATAACGCACCGGCTCAGGGAATTCCGCGTCATAGCACACCAGCACACCAATGGGCCCACAATCCGTCTGGATGGCTTTTAGACTATCCCCTCCCTTGATGTTCCACCAGTGGCGCTCACTCGGCGTTGGATGTATCTTGGGCTGGGAGTGTATCTTGCCATCACGAAGAAAAATATAGGCATGGTTCTCAACAGTTCCATCCTGCGTGAGTGTTGGATGTGAGCCACCTATGATATTGATATTGTAAGATATGGATAACTTCTGCATAAAAGTGACAAACGCTTCTGTATATTTTGTTATGCGCTCAATGGATTCCTGTGGCGATAGGCGCTTGGTTTCCATAGAAAGAAGCGGGATCGTCAGCAGCTCCGGAAAAAGAACAAAATCAGAACGATAATCTGCCGCTACATCCACAAAATACTCTATTTGCTCAGCAAATTTTTCAAAAGAATCAACTTTTCTCACCTGATACTGTACGGAAGCAATTCTTACAGAGTCCTGCGTCCTGCCACGTTGTCGTGGCAATTTTGTCTGCCCCTGCTCAATGTCCGGATTTCTCCAAAGCATATGTGTTGCATAGCCGAGCGATTCTCTGTCATACGGCAAGTACTTATTTAACAGGCCAATAATTTCGAATCCGTTACGCAGTTGGAAATTAATCACCGCATCTTTAATTTTGCCATTTTTGATGTATTCAATAAATGTGTCTACATCCCCTAGCTTTGCGATTTTCTTGGATAGGCTTGGCATACGTCCACCAAATACAATACCCAGAAGCCCCAAATCACGACATAATTTCTTGCGGGCATTGTATAGGCGCTGCCCGATACGCAATCCCCGGTAATGTTCATCAACACACACCTCCATGCCATAAAGATAGTCCCCATCCGGATCATGCCTGGAAGCAAACCCCTGTCCGGTAATTTCATGCCAGGTATGCGGGGCAAGCGCCAAAGCGCTTGAAATAATAAATGTCGCACAATGCCCAACAATCGCGCCATTATACTCAACAACAAATTGCCCTTCCGGAAACGCTGCCAACTGCCCGGTGAGCATTTCTTCCTGCATCGCCAGGTCTTTTCCATATGCCCGCTGGCTTAACTCTATAATCTGCTCAATATCATTATGTTCTGCCTGCCGGACAACCAGATTAATATTTTCGTGTTTCATAAAGACGCTAACCGTTAAAGTGACAAGGGCGTAGACAACGCAACGCTAATATAGCAACACGCTATGTCTTACGATACGTCTCTTTTACCATATCGTGAATATCAACGGAAAGTTTTGGCACATCCGGCAATGCCGCCATCAGCACAGCGAATACGGTATCGGCCAGCGCTTCTTTTTGCTCGGTCGTACGGCCAGCCAAGATTTTCACCGTCACATGGGCAAATTCCACGGGCATTCCCGCTTCGCCCCAGCATACTTCATCATAGCTTACCCGGCGGGTTTTAACGGCATCCGGACTGAATAATCCACTTCCCACCACCGCACTGTGCAAGCGTTTTAGTACACTAGAGGCCTTAACCTGTGCAGTGATATTATCCGTGTGCTCTAATATAACATGCGGCATTATTGGTATCCTTATTACAAACAAATAAAGGCTTGCAATACAGCATACTGCGTCCCTTGACTATGTATTTTTTTGAAAAAGACTTTTCTTAAAAACGTTTTCCAATTAGACAAAGGAAAAGGAAGCAAGCAAGGTTGTGTGGGAGAGGTGTGTGTGTGCGAGAGAGCCTCACTTGCTTCCTAACTGGTTTCCCTCCTAAAATGGAGAGAGAATATCGACAAGCTGGTTACCCAGCCGTGGCTGTTGTGCCTCCATAATATGTCCGCGGCCGCCATAGGTTACCCGGGCTTCCGCGATCTGGTTGAGTGTTACCAGATTATTTGAACTGATATCTTCCGGCCGTACAATTCCCTGGACACCAATTTCCCGGACTTCATAATTCACCAGTACTTCCTGGCTGCCCTGGATGACAAAATTCCCATTAGGCAATACGTTGGTAATCATAGCCGCGATCTCGGTTTCGATCTTTTCTTCACGCTCCACAACCCCTTCACCGGTGCTGCTGTTATCTCCGCTTAAGCTAAGCAAATGGGCCGGGTTGGCTTTTTCAGGCAGTAACCCCACGATTTTATTTTGTAAGCCAAAAATTGCCGGTGCTTTTGCTGAATCCGAACTTTTACGCTTACGCTCCGTTTTATTATCCAACTCGGCCTTATCTTTGACGGAAATCACCACAGTTAAAATATCCCCCACCTTACGTGCACGCTGGTCACGGAAGAATGTCTTGGAACCCGCCTGCCACAGCGAATTTGGGGTACGCGGCGCTATTGGTTCATGCTGCCTGAGTGCCTGCAGGGCATCCGGACTATAGCTGACTTTTTGCACTGGTAATGCCTCCACCTCTTTCAGCGGCGGCGTCTGGCCAACGGTCTCTAGCCGCTTCAGTGTATTCGTACACCCGCTGAGCGATGTCACTGCAATCAGCGATGTCATTACTATGTTCCGGGTATGGCTCATAATTCTCCTCTTACATCCTTATTGCATGGCCGTCTGCTGGCGCGCTGATTTCTGCGCCAACTTTGGCATGAAGTTTACTTTCAGCATGGATGGGCCTTCCACTTTGGCAAACACCACCTTGCCGCTCTCTGTATTTCGCACCTTAATCACCTCCCCTTTTTTGCCATCTTCCATAGCTTCACCCAACGCACGCAGCTCCATATTTTGTGTAGCAAAGGTCATGGTCACCGTCGCCCCACGCTCCACCATCACCGGTTCGGTTACATCACTGGAACGCACCGGACGTCCGGGCACCAACGAGCGCGCAGCCTGCATGGAAAGCAAGGATTCCGGCTCCAGAACCATGTCCCCATTCACACGGCGACGCGGCATCGTGACCCAATCCAGATCACCTTGTGCGATGATCTGCCCACGCTCAATACGATTCCGTACCGTCGGCACCGCAATCATTTCCTCATATTTACCAATTGCAGCAAGGTGCGTGCCCTGCAATGCCTGTAAAATACGGGCATCCTCAGTATGCACATCCAGTTGCGCGCGGAATGTACCATCTTCTTCCACCATCACAGTCGCCAGCGAGATATCGGCCTGGGTCAACCCTGCTGCCATCAACTGTGCAAGCGTATACTGGCGATCCTGCATACTGGTCACAAAACGGACATACCGAACCCCAACAGTATCTTGTGCCATTTCATCCTGCAGCGCCTGCTGCAGATGCGCCTCCACCTCATGAAGAGGGAAAACTTCGGATGCCTGCGCGGCCGATGCCTTCCCTCCCGAAAGGATGTGGACAAGAAAAAAACCGAAAACGACCAGTAATGCTGTTGCTTTATTCATAATGTTACCTGTCATTACCTGATCTGGTTAATTTGCTGCAGCATTTCGTCTGAGGTACTAATCACCTTGGAATTTAATTCATATGCACGTTGCGCAGAAATCATGGAGGTGATTTCCTTCACTGCATCCACATTTGAAGATTCCAGAAATTTTTGCTGTACGTCACCAAACCCATCATCCCCCGGAAAGCCAATAATCGGCGTACCGGATGCTTCAGTTTCAATGTACAGATTATCCCCTGTCGCCTTCAGGCCGGCAGGATTGATGAAATTCACCAACTCCAGACGGCCCACGTTTGAAGCCGTTGCTGTACCATCCAGAGATACCAGCACCTCTCCGGCGGAATTAATCGTAATGTCCTGTGCGTTATCGGGAATGGTTACCGCTGGCCCAACCACATAGCCATCAGCCGTAACAATCTGGCCATTGGCATCAGTCTGAAAGGCACCCGCCCGCGTATACGCCTCGGTACCATCCGGTAACGTAATCCGGAAATAGCCTTTGCCACGGACTGCAATATCCAGCGCATTCCCCGTCTGCTGGAGCGCACCTTGAAGCGTAATACGATAGACTGCGGCAGGCTTCACCCCAAGCCCCACCTGAATCCCCGTGGGAACAATCGTACCCGCATCAGACGATGCCGTACCCACGCGGCGTTCATCCTGATATAGCAGATCCTGGAACTCGGCACGCTGTTGCTTATACGCCGTAGTACTCAGGTTGGCGATATTGTTGGAAATCACATCAATATTCAGCTGCTGGGCCAGCATCCCCGTAGCAGCAATACTCATCGCACGTAATGACATGGTTCAACCTCCCCTACTTCGCCTGACCAAGCAGCGTACTCACTGCCTGCGACTGCATATCCCGCATATCCTGCACAATGCGCGCCGCACTCGCCGCATCACGCGATACCTTGATTAATTCCGTCAGCATAGTGACTGAATTGACGTTTGAGCTTTCTACAAACCCCTGTGCCAGCCGATAATTCTCCGACACAACCGGCGCTTCGTCAGCATCATAAAGACTATTGCCCAAGTGACGCATGGCGTATTCATTATCAAACGCATACACACCAATCCGCCCGCGCTCTTCATTATTCCCGGTTACAATCGTGCCATCTTCCAAAATCATAAACTGGCTATCATTTTCATCCATGATGATTGGCTGCCCACCATCATCCAGCACCGGATAACCGCTGGCAGTGGATAACTCATTGTCTGAATTAATAGTAAAACTGCCCGCACGGGTATAGCGCTTACCCAGAGGCGTCATCACCGCAAAATACCCACTCCCCTCAATCGCCGCATCAAGTGGACGGCCAGTATGCGTCAGCGCCCCCTGCGATAAATCACGCGCGGTGGCCACATCGTTACCAAAGGCAATCTTGCCGGGCACATCGTTCATCAAGTACTGTTGAAAAATCGTTTGTTCGGCCTTAAAGCCTGCGCTGTTCACATTGGCAACATTGTTAGCCACAACGTCCATCTGGCGCATTAAACCAACCTGACGCGACAACGCAATGTATAGTGCATTATCCACAATTTTACTCCCACACACAAAAACTCTCGCCCTCTACTAAGCAAAGGGCGTGCCAATTTTTTCAGTGCATAAAAATCCTTCTTTTCTGCGCCTTTCAGGGTGTGTCGTTTTGACAGCGGTGGTGAGAGCGGAAAAAACTGCCGATGCATTTTTTCCACAACCGGCAAATTTTGCCGCCCCGGACATCAAAAAAAGAAAGATTTAGTAGATAATCGTCAGGCGGCTTCTATATTTTGTAGTTATTAGGTGTGTGTTACAAATCAAACTATAGGATGAGCCATGGCGGAAGAAACCATGAATGACGAGGCGTCTGCGCCTGAGGAAGAACAATTATCCGAAGAGGAACTTGCAGAAGGCGGGGCAGGTGGCAAGAAGAAAAAAAGTAAAAAGAAGCTTCTGGCTGTACTGGTCGTTCTGGTATTGCTAGGCGGCGGAGGCGCTGGTGCCTACTTCATGGGACTAATACCGGGACTTTCCTCCAGTATGCATTCAGACAAACAAGTGGGTATTCCCAATATTATATACTACGACCTCGCGGAATTCCTGGTCAACCTGAATACCAGTAACCGTGCTAGCAGCTTCCTGAAAATGTCTATCACGCTGGAGTTACCCAACGACCGGGCAAAAGCGCTGGTGGAGGCAAAATTGCCGCGCATCCGGGATACATTCCAGGTTTACTTGCGAGAACTGAGAAGTACGGATCTACAAGGTTCTGCTGGCCTCGTACGACTGAAGGAGGAATTGCTCCTTCGTCTTAATAAAATTCTCGAAACCGAGCGCGTAACTGACATTCTGTTTAAAGAAATTGTGGTGCAGTAACATTAATGGCAGATGACGTAACCAGCGCAGAAGCAGCAGCAGACGAAAAAGCTATGGCACGTGCCATGGAGGAAGCCATGGCTGCCGAAGGCGAAGGCGACGCATCGACCCTTTCGCAGGATGAGATTGATAACCTACTGGGCTTTGATGGCGGCGGCGATCGCCCGAAATCAGGGATTCAGGCATTGCTGGATAAATCCATGCAATCCTATGAACGTCTCCCGATGCTGGAAGTGGTCTTTGACCGCTTCGCCCGCACCCTTTCCTCCAGCCTGCGGAACTTCACGAACGATAATGTAGATGTCAGCATTGACTCACTGACTTCCATGCGGTTTGAGGACTATATGAATTCCATCCCCCTGCCCGCATTAATTGTGGTGTTTCAGGCGGTGGAATGGGAAAATTACGGGCTGGTTACAATTGATAGCTCCCTTTGCTATTCAATGGTGGATGTGCTGCTGGGCGGCAGCCGTTCCCATCATCCCATGCGAATTGATGGACGGCCATTCACTACGATTGAACAGGATATTGTGCGCACCATGTCACAAATTCTGCTGGATGACATGAGTGCCGCGTTTAACCCGCTTACCCCCGCTACGTTCCGCTTAGAGCGCCTGGAAACCAACCCGCGCTTCGCTACCATCACCCGTCCTTCCAGCGCGGTAATCCTGCTTTCCATGCGGGTGGATATGGAAGACCGCGGCGGCCGGATGGAAATCCTGATTCCTTACGCCACGCTGGAGCCGATTAAAGACCTGCTGCTACAGATGTTCACAGGGGAATCCTTTGGCAATGATTCTTCCTGGGAAGAACACCTCACGCAGGAAATCCGTAACACCAAAGTGGAATTGGCAGTCACGCTGAACCCCAAAAAGATCTCACTGCGTGAACTGGCAGCACTCAAAGTAGGCGGCACTATTTTGATGGATAATGGACCCCACGATGAACTTAAGATGATGTGCCGCGGCATTCCTATGCTTTCCGGACATATGGGACGGCAGGGCAATAATGTAGCGCTGCGCGTAGCAGAGATTTTCAACAAAAACCTGAGGGATTTATTATAATGGCGCAATTGTTACTCGACCTGCTGATGATCGCATTGCTGGGAACCACTGTGGGATATTGCGTTACACTGAGTCGTAAGGTGGCACAGCTCCGCAAAGGCCGGCAGGAGATGGCAGAATTTATCGGGGAGTTTAATACCGCCATTGTCCGGGCAGAGGATAACATCACACGCCTGAAAGAATTAAGCCAGATGACCGATGCTACCCTCAAAGAGCATATTTCACGGGCAGAATATCTGGCCAATGACCTTTCCTTCCTCGCAGATCGTGGAGAAACGATTGCTAAATCGCTGGATCAATCCATCAACCAGTCCCGTGGGCTTCGTCCTACCCAGCCAGCAACACAACCACAAAAGGCAACACCACCGCGTAGTATCGTCAAATCCGCGGCTGCTAATGCCTTAGCCCGCTTCACTCTGACCGAAACAACAGATGCTCCGCGTCGGCAACCCAGCCTACAATCCAGTGCCCCGGCAACACATCAAAAAGCACAATCTTCCACTAGCGAATCCAAGCGTAAAGCGCTGGAGGCGGTGCTGGAACAAATCGCTGAACATCGCAAAAATAATGGCCCGGCACCCGCATTACTCTCTCCCGCAGCGGCAGGGGGAGTCAATGCACGCAGCACTGCGCGGCGACCGGCCGATAGCAATGGTAATCCCTCACAAAAACGTGATGCTCTCTTCCATCGCAAGCGCCTGGAAGAAACCCTGCGTCGCAGTCGTACAGTGGTAGACACATAGGGGTATTATGCGCTTCCGTCTTTTCCATATTCTGATTTTCACTGGTGCCATGATGCTCTTATTGCGCTTGGTCGATGCGCTGGATCGTGGTTCTGCCCTCCAAGAAAACTGGTTGGGTCGTTCGGTATATGCAGAAGAACAAGACGTAGATGCCGAAGCTAGCCAAGCAGCAGAAGAAGCAGCAAAAGAACACACAGATGAAACATCAGAAGAAGGTAAAACCGATGAAGCCCTTACGGAAGAGGGAAATAAGGATACCCCTAAAGATAAGGCAGAAGAAGATCAGACATTCTCCCGCTCGGAACTAGATATTTTACAACGTTTGGCAGAACGACGCGAGGAGTTGGAGCGCCGCCGTAAGGAAATCGAAGTCAAGGAAAACGTCCTGCGCCTGACCCAGGAACGTATCAATACAAAAATTGATGAATTACGCACGCTTAAGGATGAGGTTGCCGGATTGCTTAACCAGTATAATGATAAAGAAAACACGAAAATCAAGAGTCTGGTAAAAATCTACGAGAATATGAAACCAAAAGATGCTGCAGAAATCTTTGAAGGGCTGGATATGCATACCCTGTTAGAAGTTATCAGCCAGATGTCAGAGCGAAAAATTGCGCCAATCTTGGCACTCATGACCCCAGAGCGAGCCAAAGAACTTACCATACAGTATGCTACCCGGCAGCGTCTAAAAGATGATACGCAGGAAAGTCGTACCCAGATTCAATAGCGTCGCTAACAAAAGGAGTGAGATAACGTAATGCCCCTAGAGAAAAACAAACCAATCCTGATTGTGGATGATTATAAAACCATGTTGCGTATTGTGCGCAACATACTGAACCAGCTAGGATATACGCTGGTAGATGAAGCAACAGACGGCTCTATGGCATTTGATATGATCCAGGAAAAGCAATATCAGCTGGTGATTTCAGACTGGAACATGCAGCCTATGAGTGGCTATGAGTTGTTGGTTAAAATTCGTGCGGATGAAAAGCACAAAACACTGCCGTTTATTATGGTTACAGCTGAAACCAAACCAGAAAACGTACTGAAGGCGAAACAAGCCGGGGTCAATAACTACATTATCAAACCCTTTAATGCCCAGACATTAAAAACAAAACTGGAAGCCGTTTTTGGCCCACTACGATAGGGAAAATATTATGTCTCAAGCATCAGAACAGGTAAAAGATTTTTTTGAACGTCTTGCTGATTTACAGTCCAGGAAAGAGGATCAATTACGACTGGAAGATATTGCAGCATTACTCACTTCGTATGGCAAAGGCCAAAATCAGGCAATTCAGGAATGTCTTGCACGTATTACCGGCGCAATTGATTCCGCTCGCCATAGCGTGGTTAAGGCAGATGCCGGTAAGTTGGCTGGTGAAATCATTCCAGATGCCAATCTGGAACTGGATGCCGTGGTCAAAGCAACGGAAGAAGCCACAAATAAAATTCTGGATGAAGCAGAAGCCATTCAGAACGCCCTCGCTGGCGCACCAGAATCGCTAGCTCAAATAATTTCAGAACATATTACCCGTATCTTTGAATCCTGTAATTTCCAGGACATTACAGGACAGAGAATTAGCAAGGTCGTCAATACATTACTCGAAATTGAGGAAATTGCCACCACACTGCAGGGCGTACTGGATGGCAGTATTGATCCCTCCGAGATATCAAAACGAACTGTACGGGATATCCGTCCTGATGCGCATCTCATGGAAGGCCCGCAACTGGACGAAAACCTTCCCTCACAGGATGAAATCGACCGTATGTTTGGTGAGGCATAATACATGCCGCATACATGGAAAAAAAACGCGCTCTGTCTATGCCAGCTATGCTTGATGCTGGCTGTGTTTGTATGCGCGTTTCCTTCCTTTGCACAGGAAACCGCTTCTTTTCGCGCCACACTGAAACCCAGCTATGCACGCATCTTTATTGCCACCCCGCTAGCCGATAAGCTGAATATCCAGCAGCAGGGCCAGCGGGTTGTCATCACTGCACCGCTACCCATCAGCGCCTCGTTTGGCTCCACGGCACAGGTTGCTGGCGATTACCTCACTGGCCTTACACAGGATAACGCTACCACCATCACCCTTACCCTTTCTGGGAACACCCAGCGTATCCGGAAATTCCTCGGTGAAGGCATGGCGGGGATTGACCTGATTGGCACACGTGATTTGAACAAATCCACCGCGACAGTCACTATGCCAGCACCCAAGATAGTACAGACACAGGTCACTGCTGCATCTCCCCCCCCCGCTTTGCAACAAGCTACAACCACTCCAGCACCACAGCAGGGCCGATACAGCCCCATGATTGTGCGTGTCCCATCGTTCAAACCGCTGGAAGAACTCCCCCCGGAGATACTGGCGGAATATAATGCACCCCCGCCCGCTGAAAATACATCAACCGGGAACACTCCGGCGGAAAATACGCCAACCGGCAGCACAGACGGTGAAATGCAGGGCCCACCAATACCAGGAACAGAAACTGCCACCACAGAAGCAGGCACACCAGAACACGCTGCCAGTGAAGAAGAAACAACAACAGCCCCAGAGGAAACCGCTGCCACAGATAGCGAAACAACAGAAAAATCTGATGCCACTGAAGCAAAAGTAGAAGAAAAACCCAAAACCCCAGAAGAAATTACCGGAATGACAAAATCAGCTGCTACCAGTATGCCGGTAGAGCGTGTGCGCTTAAAGGATGGCCTGAATTTTGTTTTTCCATGGAAGCAGGATATCGCCGCCACCATGTTTCACCGTGGCCGTAACATCTGGGTTATCTTTGATCACTTTAAATATCTTGAGTTTAAAGCGCTGGAGGGGGTGAAATATATTTCCTCCATCCAGCAATTCTATCATAAGGATTATGCCATCCTACGCCTGGAGATTGATGATGAATCCACCTTTGGTGATCCGGGCGATCAGGAGGAAATCCACCGGCTGCAGTTATATGCATACAAAGATGGTTTTACCTGGATTCTTTCTGTACGCGAGGCGCCCAAGCCAGAAAAAGGTCAGGAAAATGCAGAGATTCATGCACAAATTCTGAAACACGCTATTGAACCAAAAGAATACCAGGCATCACAGAATGCCGGGCTGCAAGTGCTCTTACCCATTATTAAAAGCGGAACGCCGCTGGAGTTTAAAGATCCGGTGATTGGGGATATGCTGGTTGTCTATCCACTCTATCATGAAAGCGCGGGCATCGGAAACAGTCGCTACTACGCTGACTTTGGCATTCCCGAAACTGCACAGGGTATTGTCATTCACAAGCGTTCAGACAGTGTCAGTTATGAGCTGACCAATGATGGCATTCGTGTCAATTCAGGCGTCGGACCAGCCATCAGTATTCTATCCAGCGAACATGCACCCACCACGGCACCGGGTGATAATCAGCAACAAAACACCGCAAAGAACGTAGATAATTCCACCGTAGAAACCCATTCTATCTTTGATTTCCAAACCAATATTTCTGCCGAATTTCCCAGCGATATGACTGTCCTGGATGCAAAGCGTGTTCTTAATGATTATATCATCCGCGCTGCTCCACCTGATCGTTCGGAGGCCAGGCTAAAACTGGCCTATTACTTAATCGAACAACGCCTCTACCACGAGGCGTTTTCTGTTCTCAGTAACCTGAAAGCACGGGATCCAACATTCCAACGCACATCGGAAGTAGACTACCTGACTGGTGCCATGCTGTATCTAATAAGAGATTATGAAGCAGCTGAAGCACTTTTTAGTACTTTAGCCAAACAGGCTATCCAGCCCGATATTGCTGAAGAGTTATCCTTATGGGCATGGGCGAGTGAAAACAAGCTCTGGCAACTGCAAAAAGCGCATGAACCTGCTGAAGAAATTAACTTCATTACTACGTACGACAAATATATGCAGAGGTACCCTGTTGAGATCATTTACGACTTCGGCTTGATGGCGGCTGAACAACAGCTGGATCTGAACCACCTGGAAACAGCGCGCTCTATTTTTGCCATCACTACTTTCTCTGCCATACCAGAAGGTTATCAGAATTATATCGATTACGTGAGTGGCCGTATAGCCGAGAAAGAAGGAAATTTTGATAAAGCCATTGCACTCTGGTCCAAGCTGGCCGAAGACGTAGATGATCGTAGAAGTCGTGCTTATGCCTCTTTTGAGCTTGCCAAGCTCCAACTCCGTGAAGGAATGATCACTACGGATGAAGCAACAAAAATATTTGATCGCCTCTTGGCAGTATGGCGCGGTGAGCGCTTTGAGATGGAACTACTCAAACTCACTGGTCAGATTTTTATCAAGGAAAAACGCTACCTGGAGGGATTACGTATCTGGCAAACGCTCATACAGGGCTTCTCTGAAACACGGGAAGCTTTATTAACTGCTGGCCGTATGAAACGAATATTTGTTCGTCTTTTTGACCGGGGCGAGGCATTTGAGTTGCCACCATTATCTGCGCTTGCATTGTTTTTTGAATTCCGGCATCTGACACCCGTCGGCAATGTAGGAGATCGCATCGTACAACAGCTGGCCGATCACTTCATTAAGGCAGATCTACTGGATAATGCTGCACTTCTGCTTGCCCACCAGGCACGTTTCCGCGCTACACCAGCGGAACGGCATGATATCGCTATACGTCTGGCTGAGTTGCAAATGGAAAATATGCAACCCTCCCAGGCTCTGGAAGCCATTAAAGAATTCATTGATGAGGATAAAAATCCAGTCACCGATGATGTCCGTAAAAAAGCAGATCAGCTGAAAGCACAGGCTTATATGTCACTTGACCAGTACGATGAGGCGACCAAGCTATTAACAGAAGATAATGACGCCCACATGGCTCCCATTAAACTCAAACTTGCCTGGGCAAAACAAGAATGGGAAAAGGTAGCAGAATTAAGCAAGATGCTGCTGAAAGACCCAGAAACTAGTGAACTAACAAAGAACATTACACTGGAAAATGAGCATTTACTCATTCGTCTGAGTGTTGCAGAAGCAATGATGCAAAATTATGATGCCTTGAAAAATCTCTACGATCAGTATCATGATTCCCTTACAAACCGCCGCCTTAAGCATATGCTTGCGTTCTTTTCTGAACCTAAGCGTAAACTGGACTTCCGCCATCTTGAAGAATCACTGGGGATGGAGGAACTGGAAGCATTCCTGACGGATTATGCCTATTGGCCAATGAAAGACTGGCAGGGAATTGTATCTCTGTTGGCGCCACGTGTAGAAAAATATACTGATAAAGCGGAACTCAATGAAAATATCAAACACGAGATTATCCAACTGGCAGCAGCATATGTAATGCAAAAAGATAATCCTCAGGCACAGAAAGCACTTAACCGTCTGCAACGTAAGTTCCGTAGTATTATGATTGACCAATCAAACCTGAATCTGTTTTCCATTTTTAATAACCCTTACCTGCCGATTGAAAACGATACGGAATTCGCTAATAAAGTACCGCTTACTGATATTGCCGGATTTATTGAACGCTATCAGGCGGCACGTAGTGTTTCCGAGTTGAATATTGTTACCCAGTAGCCAGGGGACCTACGTTAAAACCCGGCTGGAGAAACCACCATAAACCTATGACCATCTGGAGCATGCATTCAGTCCACGCGCGATGATGGATGATAAACCAAAAACAGCCCTGTGGTTATGTTTCCCAGCAGCATCCTCTCTTACCAACAGACCACGGCAACGGCGGTGATGATGGTCACATAAAGCTTTCCACTAGGCTGCTGCCCAGCATGTGCCAGCCGTCTACCATGACAAAAAAGATCAGCTTAAACGGCAGGGAAATCATCACAGGTGGTAGCATCATCATCCCCATGGACATGAGCGTAGATGCCACCATCATATCAATAATCAAAAACGGGATAAAAATCAGGAAGCCAATTTCAAACGCGCGCCTGAGTTCACTAATCATAAACGCGGGAATCAGGATATGCAAAGGAGTTGCCTCTGGTGTCGTAATTTCCGGGTTGCCCGCCAATTGAACAAAAAGCCCCAGATCACTCTCCCGCACATGCTTGATCATAAACGCATGAAATGGCGCAACGGTTTTTTCATAGGCTTCTTTTTGCTCAATCTTTTCTTCCATCAGCGGCACAACACCTTGGTTGTACGCCTCCACAAATACCGGAGCCATAATAAAGCCAGTGAGGAATAGTGCCAGGCTAATCAGTACCGGGTTTGGCGGCGTTTGCTGGATCCCCAACGCGCTGCGCAGCAGCGAGAGCACCACGATAATTCGGGTAAAAGACGTCACCATCATCAGCAACGAGGGCGCCAGGCTGAGAACCGTCAGCAGGATAACCAACTGAATAATCCGCCCGGTAGCACTGCCAGTGGCATCGCCTAAGTCAATATTGATAGTCTGCGCCATGGCAGCTCCGGCCACGGTCAATGCCAGCAGCAGGCTGGGAATCAGAATATGCTTACGCGTCCACATGCGACTGCTCCTCACATACCCGGCGGTCAATCAGTTGGGCGTCATCCTGTCCCAGTACCAGCAGATACTCCTGTGTGCCCCAGCGCACCATGGCCAGCCGATGCCGGGTATCCAGCGGCAGCGACTCCACGATATACAGGGCACGCTTACCCTCCTGAGGCCGCCCGATTCCCATAGCAAAACGCCCGGCATATTTACGCAGCAGCATGGCGATCACGCCAATCAGCGCCAGGACAAATATCAGTGCAAACAACGATTGAAAAAACGATCCCGCTTCCATGTTTTACCCTATTCCGTAGGCTTCTTGGGTGCACCATAAGCCTTGGCATAGGCCTTTTGCGCCTGCGACTGGCGGGAAATTCCCTCCAATTCGGATTGCAGGCGGTCGCGTTCCTTGGCAAGCGTATCCGAAAGTGATTGCAGACGTTGCATCATTTTTTCCAGACGCGACTGATACTGCCGTGCTTCCTCCACCGGCATGGCGACCAGCTGTTTACAGAACATCCCTACATCGCGCTCAAAATCATCCATACGGATGGTCTGCCCTTCCTGCACGGCTTTTTCCGCCAGCACCATTTTCTGCTCCAGCATATTCAGCAACGCATTGATATCTGCTGATGCGTTCATCAACCCCGTTCCTTATTCTTGCGATAGATATACGACAGGATTTCCGCGACCGCAACATACGCTTCCATTGGGATATAACTATCCAGCTCCAGTGTCGATAATATCTCCGCCAGGTCGGCATCCTGATGGACTTCCACGCCATGTTCTTTCGCCAGCGCCAGGATTTGCTCCGCCACAAATCCCTCCCCCTTGGCAACGACACGCGGTGCCTGGTCGGCACTGCGGTCATACTGCAACGCCACCGCACGGGTTGCTTCGTTTTTCTCCTGTAAATCCTCAGAATCTGGCACAATATTAACGTTTCTTTAACATTTTAGGGTTAAACTGCCCTTAGCTATATTTTTACAAGCAACCCGGGAGATTAAATCATGTCTGGCGACAAAGAGAAACTGGAATTTATTGATGCCATAGTAAACACCGTAAATAGTGCTAACTTGAAAACCGGGGAACAATTTGAGTATTTTTATGCCAGAACCATAAATAGAGAAGATAATTACCTTTCTCTTGCCATATCAAAACCATCTGACAGCGTAGAAACTGGTAACCAACACCTCCCTGTTGCATCATCGCCTGCGGTTGTTACTAATAATCCCCGAACACCTATGCGCATATTAGATTATGCTAATGTATCCATTCCCCCAAGTGAAGATTCCTTCGCACGCAAAATTATGACGGTACAATTTCAAATTAGAGAAACCATGCTCGAAGAAGTCGGTGTCAACAAATTTGCAGCACAGCTGCGAAAATTAGACACACCGGAAGAAAGACAAACCTATATGGAAGAAACCATCATTCCTGCTGTAAATGGGATGGATATACCTGAGGCAGCAAAAGCTGTTGCTATCGAATCCTTAAAGCACTCAAGCTTTAACACATTAGAGTTTTACAAGGAAAACCCTGATGGAACCGGCGAAATGAGCGGTCCGAATGCAGTAGATACGAATACCCGGTTTACACTTAGTGATGCCGCTCGTGCTGGTGCCGCACAGCAACTGCTTGAAGAAATGGAAAAAGTACAAAATGCACCGGCAAAAGAAAAAGAAGCAGCGCTAAAAAAATTCGAGGAATTTCTGGATAAATGGGATACGCCTGCTGAAGGTGCCGTCATCCCTAAACGCGTATTGGAAGAAGCAACGGAGACCGTTCTAACGGCAGACGGCAGCGGTGCCGTTATCCCGGGCGCAAAATTACGCTCCAGTGAGGAAGGCATCACCGTTTAGGTTTATTACGCCTGCCACTCAACTCTACAAACGTCCGTCTTTGTTTCCTCCCCCTTGAGGGGGAGGAGTGAGGTGGGGGTGAAATTACGAATCGCGAGTCATGAATCACAAACTGCTTCAATCACCCTCCCCTGACCCCTCCCCTTTAGGGAGGGGAAATGAAGACTACATATTCGGATAATTCGGCCCACCGCCACCTTCGGGCGGTACCCAGACGATATTCTGGGTGGGATCTTTGATATCGCAGGTTTTACAGTGTACGCAATTCTGTGCATTGATCTGCAGGCGTGGCTGGTTATTTTCTTCCACAATCTCATAGACTCCCGCCGGGCAATAACGTTGTTCCGGGGCATCATACTCTTTCAGGTTCACCGCAATGGGCACCGAGGCATCTTTCAGTGTCAGGTGTACAGGCTGGTCTTCCTCGTGATTAGTGCTGGAAAGAAACACTGAGGAAAGGATATCAAAACTCACCTTGCCATCTGGCTTGGGGTACTCAATCGGCTGGCAGGCGCTGGCAGGCTTCAGCGCCGTGTGATCGGCATGATGTTTAAACGTCCACGGTGCCTTGCCCCGCAGCAAATACGTATCCAGCGCGGCATAGGCCAGCCCGGCCCACAAGCCCTTACGGAAAGCCGGACGAATATTCCGCACCCGGTACAATTCATCATAGACCCAGGAGGCTTTCAGCTTTTCCGGGTAGGCCTGCAGGTCTTTCTTTTCGGCAATGGCGTCAAACACCGTTTCCGCCAGCACCATCCCGGATTTCATCGCGGTATGGGTTCCCTTGATTTTGGGCACGTTCATAAAACCTGCCGCACACCCCATCAGTGCCCCACCGGGGAATACCAGCTGTGGGATGGCCTGATAGCCTCCCTCCGTCAGCGACCGCGCCCCGTAACTGACGCGCTTTCCGCCTTCCAGGTGCTTGCGCACAGCCGGGTGCGTTTTAAAGCGCTGAAACTCCTTAAACGGATTAAGATACGGATTCTGATAATCCAACCCAATCACCATGCCAATCGCCACCTGATGATTCTCCTGATGATAGAGAAACGAACCGCCATAGGTCGCCGTATCAAGTGGCCAGCCCACGCTGTGCTCCACCAGCCCCGGCTGATGATTTTCTGCCGGGATATCCCACAGCTCCTTCAGCCCGATCCCATAGGTTTGTGGGCCGGAATCCTTCCGCAGTTCAAACCGTTCCTCTAGCCCACGCGTTAAGGAGCCACGACACCCCTCACCCAGCAAGGTGTACGTAGCACGCAATTCCATCGGCGGCTGGTATTCTGCTTTTTCCTGACCATCCTTCCCGCGCCCGAATTCACCGGTGCGCACACCGGCCACCTTCCCCGCATCATCAAAAATAAGTTCCCGTGCAGCAAAACCGGCGAATATCTGTACTCCCAGTCCTTCTGCCTGCTGCGCCAGCCAGCGGCATAGATTTCCCAGACTAATCAAATAATTTTCATAATTGTGCATAGTGGGTGGTGTCGGCAAACGACGCGCTTTATCTTCCGTCATGTACAAAAACCGGTCTTCACTCACTTTGAGTTTCACCGGTGCGTCCATGGTCTGCCAGTCGGGAAACAATTCATTAAGTGCCCGGGGTTCCAGCACCGCCCCGGAAAGAATATGTGCACCGATTTCGGAACCTTTTTCCAACAGGCATACACTCAGCTCACGCCCGGTTTCCCTGGCCAGCTGCTGCAATCGGATGGCACAGGAGAGCCCCGAAGGCCCTCCGCCAACGATGATCACATCAAATTCCATGGAATCCGTCATTGCATCCCCTTTCCTGCAGCATTAGACTATGTACCGTATCACTATTAAGGAATGCGTCAACAAATGGATGTCCGCGAACTGATTGAATGGCAACATGCCTTGGGTGCCGATGAGGCACTGGAGCATCAGCCGCGTAACCACCTGGTTGCTGCAGCAGAGCCTACGCCAAAACCAACCCAAAAGCCAGCACTGCAAACAACGCCTGCTGCCACACCAGCGGCTGAGACAAACGCCAAACCTTTGCCTGCCTCCTCTCCAACACCAGTCGGGGCACGCACATCCACCAAACCCGTCGGCAGCACCAACGATGCCGTATTGCAGGCACAAAAAGCGGCAAATGAAGCAAATTCACTGGAAGAGCTGCGTAATGCGGTGGAAACATTTGATGGCTGCCTGATTAAAAAAACCGCCACTAACACCGTCTTTGCCGATGGCGTACCGGAAGCCCGTGTGATGGTCATTGGCGAGGCACCAGGAGCCAGTGAAGATGAACAGGGCATTCCATTTTGTGGTGCTAGTGGTAAGTTATTGGACGCCATGTTTGCCGCCATTGGATTATCGCGGCAGAAAAATCTCTACATCAGCAACACGCTTTTCTGGCGGCCACCCGGCAACCGTCGCCCCACCCCGGAAGAACTGGCGATGTGCCGTCCCTTTGTGGAAAAACACATTGCACTGATTAATCCATCCATCCTGGTGCTGGTGGGAGGCACAGCCACCGCTTCGTTGCTCGATCCTCGCACCGGTATTACCAAGTTGCGCGGACATGAACATCACTACCATAACGAATACCTTGAACAACCTATCGCCACCTTCGCGATTTTTCATCCCTCTTACCTGTTGCGTCAACCGCTTCAGAAGCGGCTGGCATGGCAGGATCTGTTGCATATTAGCACTTATTTAGAAAAAAACTTTTCGGGCGTTTCATAGTCTGCTAAACCTCATTGCGGTAACGGCATTGCTGTGTATATAACTCGTGGGTTAGGGTCAGCGCAGTGGGCGTGTGAGTTTTATGTAAATTGCGGCTATGAGCGGCGGAGGATTATGTTAATGCAAGGAAACAAATGCAAAGAGCAGGGTTTTACACTGGTCGAACTATCAATCGTACTGGTTATTATTGGCCTGATCGTAGCGGGCGTACTTGTGGGGCAGGACTTGATAAAAGGAGCCCGTATCCGTGCTACCGTAACACAAATTCAGCAGTTTGATGCCGGCATAGGAGCATTTCGTGTCAAATACGACGCCATCCCCGGCGATATTCTCTCCACTACCGCCAATGCCTATGGCCTTAGCAACGTCGGCGGCGATAATGATGGGCAGATTGAAGATGACAGTAACAATGTTCCAATTACCAATTATGGCGGTGAGGCCATTTATTTCTTCCCCCATCTTTCCGATGCTGAAATGATCCCAGGTGATTATGACGAAACCGAAACCACCGCTGGTTTCGGTTTTCCTGAATCACGCCTGAAAAAAGGCGGCTATATTCCCACCTCCATCGGTATGATCCTCTATTACTTCCTCGGTCTGACCGATACCCAGACCATAGATGCCGCTGTTGCAGAAGGTGCGATTCTGACCCCGGAAGAAGCCTTTAGCATTGATAATAAGCTGGATGATGGGGTGCCAAATGCAGGCACCGTACTTGCCGTTACAGCAATCAATACGGTGGACACAACAACAGGCACTGCCAGCTGCCTGAATAACTCGGTTAGCCCAAATGTCTACCGCCTGGCAAATGGTACAATTTCCTGTCAGCTGCAAATCCGTGCCAGCGGTTCCTAATCATACAAAAGTTATAAAACATCGTTGTTTATAGCTTTCCACTGAAAGTGTTGCTATTTCAACACTTTCATAATTGGCGCTATGTCTACTTTCCAGATATGTGGGTATAAATTTAGTAGTTTTCCCTTTTGTTATCTCTATATATAGACTATCTATTTTATTACATAGTGACAGCCAGTTAGAGCTAGTGTACAATTTAGCAGTATTTTAGTTGTATTAGGAGGTTTAGGTTGATGACGCAAGATACGCGTAGTACATCGCGCAAAGAGCAGGGTTTTACACTGGTCGAACTATCAATCGTACTGGTTATTATTGGCCTGATCGTAGCGGGCGTACTTGTGGGGCAGGACTTGATAAAAGGAGCCCGTATCCGTGCTACCGTAACACAAATTCAGCAGTTTGATGCCGGCATAGGAGCATTTCGTGTCAAATACGACGCCATCCCCGGCGATATTCTCTCCACTACCGCCAATGCCTATGGCCTTAGCAACGTCGGCGGCGATAATGATGGGCAGATTGAAGATGACAGTAACAATGTTCCAATTACCAATTATGGCGGTGAGGCCATTTATTTCTTCCCCCATCTTTCCGATGCTGAAATGATCCCAGGTGATTATGACGAAACCGAAACCACCGCTGGTTTCGGTTTTCCTGAATCACGCCTGAAAAAAGGCGGCTATATTCCCACCTCCATCGGTATGATCCTCTATTACTTCCTCGGTCTGACCGATACCCAGACCATAGATGCCGCTGTTGCAGAAGGTGCGATTCTGACCCCGGAAGAAGCCTTTAGCATTGATAATAAGCTGGATGATGGGGTGCCAAATGCAGGCACCGTACTTGCCGTTACAGCAATCAATACGGTGGACACAACAACAGGCACTGCCAGCTGCCTGAATAACTCGGTTAGCCCAAATGTCTACCGCCTGGCAAATGGTACAATTTCCTGTCAGCTGCAAATCCGTGCCAGCGGTTCCTAATTAATCATCTCTTTTCAATAAATACGGTTGCGTGTCCTACCCAAATTGGGTAGGACACCAACAGATGTTTTTGTGCGAAGCTAAACCCGACGGAGCGCCGTAAGATGAAACGCCCTGCCCCTAATCCAGCTCTTTATTACAGCGCACCAGACTATTCTACAGGTGGTGAACGCCTGATGGGTAAACACGCTGCCAATGAAGGCTTTCTTAAAGCCTATGTAGAGCACTCAGGACAGGAACATTTTGTATGCTACACACAAACCGAGAAAGGCTTCCAGCATTTCCAAAAGCAAATGCAGCAGTTTGCTACTCCGAGAACCCCAACAAGTAGCTGGATCGAGCCTTCCAATCTCGCGGCTATTCGGGAAGTCGGCTGTCTTTTTATCCCCTCCTCACAGGTAGACGAATTAACCTGGCCACGCCGTCGCATTGGGCAGAAAGCCTATAGTGTCTGCGGCCTCACACATACGATGGCATCACAAGGACCCATGCAGATTTTGCGGAATATTGTGTTTTACCCCACACAGCCTTGGGATGCATTGATCTGCACTTCCAAATCGGTAAAGGCCTGTGTGGAGTATGTTGTACAGCAATGGATCGCTTACTTCTGCCAACGTTTTCATGTTAAGGAATTTACATTGCCAATTCGCCTTCCAGTTATTCCACTAGGCGTGAATACTGCACAATTCCTAGAGGGCAATGCCGCCCAATCCGCTCGCGATGAATGGCGCAAGCAACTGAAAATCGGGGATGATGATGTTGTATTCCTATTCATCGGACGCCTGAGTGCTCATGCTAAGGCACACCCCGTGGCTATGTATCGTGCGCTGGAATTAGCCGCACAAAAAAGTAAGCGAAAATTTCATCTGATACAGGCAGGTTGGTTTGCTAATGACGGTATCCGCAAAGCATTTGAAGAAGGTGCACGGGTCACATGCCCTTCTGTACGCTGTATCTTTGTAGATGGTCGTCAGCAGGACGTACGCAAAAAAATCTGGTATGCTGCCGATGTCTTCACATCCCTCTCAGAAAATATCCAGGAAACTTTTGGCCTGACGCCGATTGAAGCCAAGGCAGCCGGCCTTCCACTGGTCATTACCGATTGGGACGGCTATCGCGAAACAGTACGCCATGAAGTCGATGGGTTCCGCATCCCCACCATGGCGCCAGCTCCTGGAATGTCAGAAGATATCTCTCTGTGTTTTGAATTAGGAATTGATAATTATGATCACTATCTGGCTAATTGTTGCCAGGTTACCAGCGTGGATATTTCCCTATGTGCCGAAGCCTACCACACGCTGGCTGAGAATCCGGACTTACGCAAGAAAATGGGCGAAGCCGGACGTCAGCATGCACGCGAAATCTATGACTGGAAACATGTCATACGCGCTTATCAGGATTTATGGCAAGAGCTCAGTGCATTACGCCAGAGTAATGAGGAAATCTCACCGGCGGGTGGCACCGTTGTCCCTCACCCGGCATTTGATGATCCATTTGCCATTCATGCCAACTACCCAACAGATACGCTACGTACGGATGCCTTACTACGTTTGACACAGGGGTACGAACCCGATGACTTTAAGAAAATACGTGCACTGCAGATGAATCGCTTTGGCAAACTGGCCCCTGAAGGGCAATGTGTTAATGCACTGAAATATATTGCAAAAGAAGGTCAGGCTAGTCTGGGTGATGTGATTCGCCAGGTACCAGAGAAAGATCGTATGCTACTGGCACGTTCGATGCTGTGGTGTGCTAAAGTCGGCATGCTTTCCATTGGCGACCACAACAGTTAATCCCCGCGCTTACTTCTTCATGCGCTGGAAATACGTAAAGGTATAAGGCCGCTCAACCCCGCGATACAGGCAAGTCAATGCTTCCGTGTGAAAAGCATAAAGCGCATGAAATTCCGGCATTTCCAATAATAATTTCTCGGCGGCATATACTGGTGCATCTCCGGCCATCCCCCCGCCCGGAATAATATAATCCGGCGCACGATGCAGGATGTAAGCCGGATCGCCCTTACTATGCGCAACAGCAAATGGCATATCCGAACTTGCCACCTGCTGAAATGCTCTCTGTCGTGCAATATGTGCATCATTGAGTCCCAACATATCCAGATACCGGTAATCCGGTGCATAATAAGGAATTACTCCGGCCATGTTCAGTGCAATCAATGAGGATTTTGGCCAATGCTGATGAATATACCCTGCCATACACCGCCAGTATGTTTCGGCGGCCCCCAACTGAACATAGACGGGCTGCGCAATAAATTGCAGCAGGCATAACACCAATACTCCAACCGACGCCCAGGGCAATACGGGACGTATCCATTGTGGAAGGCGCACTATAGATATTACTATAAGAATTATGCACAATGGCATGATAGGAATGTAGAATCTTAAATTCTCCATCCAATCTCCTCCCGCATAGATAGTGTAAAAAATATAAAGCATCACTGCCCCTGCTATTGTCCATTCAGGGACTCGCCATGTGCGGAAATGGTGTGCGGATGGGACTGCCAGCATAAAAAGTGCTCCAATAAATGGCGCCGAAAACAGGAAGTTTAGAAAATATACAGCACCAGCCCGAATATTTTCAGGAAAGGGATTTGCCCAGAGTTTGGCATAGAAGGTATTGGGTAACCATGCATGATACGTATCGTAACGCCACAAAAGAAACACCATTAGTAGAAGCAAATAATGAACTATTGCCCCTATCCAATTTATTTTTATCACTTTGTCTGCAGAAAAGAAAATCCCGGCACTTAACATCACCACAGCAAATAATGCCCCTTCGGGACGTGCCATAGTGGCAAGAAAAAATAACGTGGCGATCAGTATTCCATACCAAAAAGAAACCCGCCCGCGTGATAATGCCCACCACACAGCCCCCGTTGCTGCGGTTAATAACGTTGTAAACAACAATGTTTCCAGACCACTAACAGCCCACAGAACGACCGAACGATTTGCTCCCAAAAGCATCATTCCTATTAAGAAAGCAAAAGCACCCCCCTTCACTTTCCAGGATACATAGGCTAACCACTTCGCCACCAATATGATGCACACGCCCCAGGCTATTACGCCCAGCCATTTACCCGCAACTACCCCGGAAACACCGAATGCCGTCAATACTGTAAGCAAAACAAGCTGTAGTGGGCTAGTATACCCCTCCACCCATTCACCCGGATTATATACCCACCCCTCACCCTGCAAGAAATGCATCGCATAACGCAGCGGAATATAGGCATCATCCTGTGTAAAATCCCAATAGCGCCAGAAAAATATCACCACTATAACGGGCATTGCCAACGACAGAATTACTGTAAGTCTCCGTGACTTCATTTTTTCCTCAACCACATATGTGATGCGTTCCAGCAACACCATAAGCGCAGCATAGGCCATCAAACACGAGATGCAATACAGTATTTATGGCGTAGAAAATAAAACAATACTAGAGGTTGTAGTGTAGATTGCTTTTGATAGGGAGAGAAGATCATGATGCGCTCTATTGGCTCTGGATTCAATAATGTAAAACTATCGACAAAAATACCATTGGTTATGGTAGCATTGGTTGTAATAGCCAGTGCTGTTCAGTCTTTCTGGTCTTCCCTATCAATGCGGGAATCTCTACTGCACGAGCATTCAAATAAACTTGAAGGGATTGTAGATCTGCGCCGGAACGAATTGGGGCGTTACCTGGACTCTATTAAGCAAGATCTACACTTTAATGCGGCTAATCCGCTGGTTCATCAAGCCATACGCGATTTTTCTACGGCATGGAAGATGATTGGGGATAACCCCACAGAAGCGCTACAGCGTTTGTACATCGAAGATAATCCAAATCCTGCAGGGCAAAAGGAGGGTTTGGATTATGCACTGGATAATTCGCTTTATAGTATTTATCACAAGAAATACCATCCTTGGTTCCGTACATTCCTGCGTGACCGTGGGTATTACGATATCTTCCTGTTCGATATGGAAGGAAACCTTGTATACACGGTATTCAAGGAACTGGATTACGCTACAAACCTGAATACCGGTCAATGGCGTGGCACCGACCTGGGTAACGCCTTCCGGGCCGCTGCTTCTGGCAATGCTGAAGAAGTGTTCTTCTTTGATTTTAAGCCCTACGCTCCCAGTCATGATGCACCGGCTAGTTTTATTTCCACGCTAATTGTAGATGCGCAGGGACAAAAAATTGGTGTTCTGGCTTATCAAATGCCGGTGGATGCCATCAATGCCATCATGCAGTCTCGCGATGGGCTGGGGGAAACCGGGCAAACCTATATCGTAGGTCAGGATCTCTTGATGCGCAGTAATGCACCGCTTGCTTCGGAAGCCACACTGCTTTCACAGAAAGTTGATACAGTGGCAGCACGCGAAAGCGTAAATGGCAATGAAGGGCATTGGGAAGGTATCAGCTATAATGGCGTTGAGTCACGTGCGGCCTATCACCCGCTCCCGTTTATGGGCACCACATGGGGTGTGATTGCCGAACAGAGCATGGTAGAAGTACTGGCACCAGTAAATGCTGCCATTACTGCACTTGTGCTTAAAGTGATCGGATTCTCGGTTTTGGCGGCACTGATTGCTATCTTTATCGGCCGATCCATTTCCAAACGCGCTTCGGCTCTTGCTAATGCAGTTAAGGAGATTGCTGCTGGTAATAGCGTAGAGATTCCGTCCCTGAAGGATAAGGACGAGATCGGCACCATTGCCAGCAGTTTGAAGACGATCAACGAATTGGGGCAGGCGTCCTATCGCGTCCAATGCGCTCTGGATAACACAACGGTCGCCGTTATGATTGCCGATGAAAATAACATCATCCGCTATATGAATTCCTCCGTCCTAAAATTGATGCAGGAATCTGCCGATGAGGTACGTAAAGAGCTTCCGAAATTCGATCCTAACAATCTTATCGGCATATCCATCGATAATTTCCACAAAAATCCAGAAAAGCAGCGTGGTATGTTGGCGCATTTAACGTCTTCTTATGAAACATCTATTTGCGTTGGTGATCTACGTTTTGATCTTATTGCCACGCCGGTCTTTAATAACAATAAAGAGCGGATTGGCACCGTGGTACAATGGGCCGATGTCACGGAAGAACGTCGCGTGGAAGGCGAAATCGCTGGAGTGGTTTCCGCCGTATCGCGAGGGGATTTCAACCAGCAACTGTCTACCGAAGGCCGTCAGGGCTTTATTCTAAGCCTGTGTGAGGGCATTAACAAGATTAGCGAGACTTCGCTTAACGGTCTTTCGGAGATCCGTGAAGTACTGCAATCACTGGCTGATGGTAACCTCACCCGCCAGGTAGAGGGACGCTATGAGGGGATGTTTGACGAAATCAAGAATGCGCTGAACGATACCATCAAACAACTGAAAAATATGGTAATGCAAATCATGGAAACCGCCGAATCCGTAAATAGCGCGGCCAATGAAATTGCCGCCGGTGGGCAGGACCTGTCGCATCGCACAGAGCGTCAGGCCTCTACGCTGGAAGAAACCGCCGCATCTATGGAAGAACTGACAACTACCGTACGTCAGAACAGTGAAAATGCACAGGAAGCTAATGGTCTGGCAGGCTCCGCACAGGACATTGCCACCAATGGTGGTAATGTCGTGCAGAACGCTGTAAGCGCCATGGATACCATCCGTGATTCTTCGCAAAAAATTGCAGATATTATTGGTGTCATTGACGACATTGCCTTCCAGACCAACCTGCTGGCACTGAATGCCGCTGTAGAGGCAGCACGCGCTGGTGAAGCCGGAAAAGGCTTTGCGGTGGTAGCCCAGGAAGTCCGGGCACTGGCCGGGCGTTCTGCCAGCGCTTCCCGTGAGATCAAAGAACTGATCAATAGCAGTGTCGGCCAGGTAAAAGACGGCGCTGAGCTCGTAAATCGTTCCGGTAAGGCACTAGAAGAAATTGTCAGTTCCGTCAAAAATGTAGCGGAGCTTGTTGCCAACATTGCCGGAGCTAGCAAGGAACAATCCAGCAGCATTGAGGAGATCAATGTAGCGGTGAAGGAAATGGACGATGCAGTACAGCAAAATGCAGCATTAGTGGAAGAAAGTACAGCGGCAGCTGGTTCTATGACAGAGCAGGCTGCTCGACTGACTAGCCTGATTCAGTTCTTTACCATCGATACGGGTGCCCGCAGCATTGCACAGGATCAATCGCGTATGATTCAAGGACCAAAAGCTGAAACAACTAACAAACCAACCCCAATTAATAAAAACAAAGGAAGCTCTTCTAAAGGAGGTTCTATTTCCACAGGTGAACCGCGTACTACTACCCAAAAAGTGGTCGGCATTGAGGATGGCTACGATAGTGGTTGGGAAGAGTTCTAGACCTTAACTAAACCAGTTGCACATGGAAAGCCCCGGTTCAACCGGGGCTTTCTTTATGCAGTCACGTGTACTGCCAAACAAATCTAAGAATTAAAGATTAAGCGGCACCCGCCAGCGGGAAATAATTTGGCGTTTCAGGGAAACGCAATATACGCCAGGCGTCACGATCTGCAAAAAACGCCCGCAGTAGTTTGTTATTCAGCGCATGCCCGGAACGAAACCCGGTGAAATGCCCTTTCAGCAGCCCACCAATTAGGTAAAAATCACCAATGCAATCCAGCACTTTATGGCGAACAAACTCGTTGGAATAGCGTAAGCCTTCCTTATTCAAGACTTTATCACCACTGACCACCACGGCATTTTCCAATGAACCACCACGGGCCAGCCCTTGTGCACGCAGATGGGAGACTTCATGCTCAAAACCAAAGGTACGCGCCCGGCATAAATCCGTCTTAAAAGATACGTCGGATGAGTGGAATACACAGTGCTGCTTGGCGATTAGTGCATTTTCAAAATCAATTTCCATCGTCACCGTGAAATCATCCGCTGGGGTAATCACCGCGCGTTTATCATCTTCTTCCACAGAAATAGTCTTCAGTACTTCAATAATCCGGCGTGGAACTTCCTGCTTATGCGTCCCGCTGCATTCAATCAGGAAGACAAATGGCTCTGAGCTACCATCCATAATCGGCACTTCGGGTCCACTCAGCTCCACAATCGCGTTATCAATATTGCACCCCCACAGCGCTGCCATCAGGTGTTCGGTTGTGGCAATGCTCACACCCTTATCATTGGCCAGCGTGGTGCCTAGTTGTGTATTCACGACATTGAGGTAATTGGCAGGCACGTATTGCTCCGGCCCGCTGATATCCACGCGGCGAAACAGAATTCCGGTATTTTCTACCGCTGGCAGGATCGAAAGCGACACTTCCTCGCCACTATGCAGCCCTACCCCACGGCAGGTCACGCGGTTCGCAACGGTATGCTGGTACGGAATGGTTGCCATTGCCCCTCAATTAAGAATGTTTCTTAAACAAGGTAGCAAAAAGATTGGATTTTAGGAAAAGGTTAATTGTTACAAATTGTTACACTGCAGCATTGGGAGCCGCTGAATTTCCAATGCTTTCCTGCTGACGAAACGCCACTACCGCATCGCATAGTGCCCGTAGCAGTTCCTGCAATCCTTCCCCACTGGCCGAGGAAAACAGATAGACTGGTACCCCCACTTCGGCCTGGAACGCCGCATGGATATCTTCCGCCTCTTCGGCATCCAGCGCGTCGCATTTACTCAACCCGACAATTTCCTGTTTTGTCATCAACACTGGGTTATACTCTACCAGTTCCTGCCGGATCATATGATAATTCGCCAGCCGATCCGGGTTGGTGATGTCCACCAGATGCAACAATACCCCACAACGCTCCACATGCTTCAAGAACCGGTCACCCAGCCCCACCCCGGCATGAGCACCTTTGATAAGCCCCGGCAGATCGGCCAGCACAAATTCCCGGCTGTCCACCGCCACCACACCCAGTTGTGGGACCAGCGTAGTAAACGGATAATCGGCAATTTTAGGCTTAGCCCGGGTCACGCGCGCCAAAAATGTCGATTTCCCAGCATTAGGAAAACCAATCAGCCCGGCATCGGAAAGTAATTTCAACTTGAGCCAAAGCCAGCGCTCCTCACCCTCCTCGCCGGGAATTGTTTTGCGCGGCGCACGGTTGACGGAACTTTTAAAGTGTGCATTCCCCAGACCACCTTTTCCGCCTCGCGCAACAATCACACGTTCCCCCGGCGTGGTCATATCGGCCAGCAACGTCTCCCCGTCTTCCAGCAGGATTTGTGTCCCCACGGGCACTTTGAGCAACACGCCCTCCCCGGCTCCACCGGTACGGTTTGATCCCATACCGTGCATTCCAGTTTTTCCTTTAAAGTGCTGGGCATAACGAAAATCGATCAACGTATTCAGACCGCTGACACACTCCACGATCACATCACCACCACGACCACCATCACCGCCATCCGGCCCGCCTCTCGGCACATTGGCTTCACGGCGGAAGCTCAGGCAACCATGCCCGCCATTTCCGGCTTTTACGTGGATTTTTACTTCATCAATAAACTTCATAACTTCCTATCGGGGCCTTATATAGCCTTCTTTTTCGTATATTGCATGAAAAAAGAACCAAGACCACCAAATATGGCAGATAATTCACAATATTAACCCATTGAAAGGTTTATTGAATTTTTAGCACTTAGCATGTATAATGCCCCTATGCACTGGATGAAACGCCTCGTTGTATTCCTGTTAACCGTGAGCATTGCGCTAGGGGGCTATCCTGTACTGGCGAAGCAGGAATGTCCTATGATGAAAAAACATGCATCCACCATGCACAGCATGGATATGAAGGCCATGGGAAAGAATTGTCACTGCCCTAAAACCAAGAATCAGCCCGCACCCTGCTGCAAGGATACAGGCTGTAATATGCAGTGTTCTGCCATGCTTGGTGGGATGTTCATGCTTGCATCGACGGCAATGAGTACGATGATTATGTTCCCACCGCAGGCCATACATTTTTCACAAACTGACACGTCATTCTCCAGCTTGACGCGTAATACACAAGACCGACCTCCTAAACGCCTCTTGTAAACAGAGGGCGCAATGCGTCCAGGTACTTCCGTGTATCACGGAAGTATACACCATATTGAAATGCAAGAGAGAATCATGCGATATATTACCATCTTTATCCTTTTAGCCGTAGTGCTACTATCCGTCACCTTTGCACAGGCAGAGCAAACCACACGCTACACCTGCCCCATGCACCCACAAATCATTTCCGATGAACCCGGTACTTGTCCCATCTGCGGAATGGATCTTGTGCCGCTGGAATCCGGCGATCACAGTCATCAGCACGCTATGACGGAGCAAAAGCCCATCATCAGCATCGCACCCGGAACAATCCAGACCATAGGCATACGCACAACCCCTGTTATAGCGGAAGATGGCATCCTCATTGTGCCAAACGCGGCTGTGTTACGCAGCAGTATGGGTAATCACGTGATTGTTGCACTGGGAAACGGGCGCTTTCACGGGCAGGATGTTACTATTGGGAACGTTTCCGGTGGCAACACACAGGTACTTTCAGGGCTTAAGGAGGGCCAGCACGTCGTTACCCGTGCCCAATTTATGATTGATGCCGAGTCGAATCTGCGGGAAGCATTGGATAAACTTGAGGGAGGCAGCCATGCCGGACACTAATCTGCCCCATGACCCCACCCAAAGCGTGATTGCCCGCGTCATTGAATGGTCGGTACGGAATCCGCTACTGATTTCCATCCTGGCGCTTGCGATCCTGGCAGGTGGGATACGTGCCATTCAGCACATGCCGCTGGATGCTATTCCTGACCTCTCGGATACGCAGGTCATTATCCGCACCGATTTTGATGGGCAAGCCCCCAAAATCGTGGAAGACCTCGTCACCTACCCGCTTTCTTCAGCCATGCTGGGTGTACCAAGAGCCAAAGTGGTGCGTGGTTACTCCATGTATGGTGATTCGTTCATCTATATTATTTTCAAGGATGGTACGGATTTGTACTGGGCACGTGCACGGGTACTGGAAGCACTTTCCCGCGTACAATCCATCTTGCCGGAGGGTGCCAAGGTTCAGTTAGGGCCGGATGCCACCGGTGTAGGCTGGGTATACCAGTATGCGCTGGTGGATAAGAGCGGCAAGCATGACCTTGCTGAGTTACGCGCCATTCAGGACTGGTTCCTCAAATACGAGCTGGCAACCGTACCGGGTGTAGCGGAAGTGGCCAGTGTGGGCGGGTTTGTTAAAGAATATCAGGTGATGGTAGACCCCCATAAGGCCCACAGTCTTGGTATCCCGCTTACTACCATTGCCGATGCCATCCGCAGCGCCAGCATAGAAACCGGTGGCCGTACCATTGAACAGGCTGAGACAGAATTCATCGTGCGTTCTGAAGGGTACGTGACAACAGCGGAAGACCTGGAAAACATCGTGATACACAGCATTTACGGTATTCCCTCCGCTATCCGCGATGTCGCACGGGTGATTGAAGGGCCGGAACTCCGCCGGGGTGTAACAGAACTCAATGGTGAAGGCGAGGTACCGGCGGGAATTATCGTCATGCGGCCGGGCAGCAATGCGCTGGATGTCATTCACGCGGTGAAGGAAAAAATCGCCGCCATCACGCCAGGATTGCCAGAGGGCGTGGAAATTGTACCGGTCTATGACCGCGCGCCGCTGATTGAAGGCTCGGTGCAGTATCTTTCGCACAAGCTGATCGAGGAAGCGATCGTGGTATCACTGGTCTGCCTGATTTTCCTGCTGCATGTGCGCTCCTCGTTTGTCGCCATCGTGACGCTGCCGCTGGGCATACTGGCCGCATTTAATATTATGTCCTGGCAGAGCATCACCGCCAATATTATGTCACTGGGCGGCATTGCAATTGCCATTGGCGCGATGGTGGATGCCAGCATTGTGATGGTGGAGAACGCGCACCGCAAACTCTCCATGCTGGAGGATAACGCTACCGCCACAGAAAAACGGCAGGCCCTGCTCCTGGCCGCAAAAGAGGTCGGGCCTGGGCTGTTCTTCTCACTGCTGATTATTACCGTCTCGTTCCTGCCGGTCTTTGCGCTTACCGGCCAGTCCGAACGGTTATTTTCTCCGCTGGCCTATACCAAAACCTATGCCATGGCGGCAGCGGCGTTACTTTCCGTTACAGTGGTGCCTTTGCTAATGCTGTGGCTTATTCGGGGACGTCTGCTGCCAGAAGAAAAAAACCCAATTAATCGCTTTTTTATAGCGTGTTATACACCAATTCTAAAGCTATCTATGAAGGCAAAATGGTTGACATTAACCCTGGCAACCGCCCTGCTTCTCAGCGCCGTCTGGCCACTGATGCGTACTGGCACCGAGTTCATGCCAGCACTCTATGAAGGGGAGCTGCTCTATATGCCCGTTACCTTACCCGGTGTTTCCATCACCAAGGCCAAGGATATTCTGCAGACGACGAACCGGATCATCAAATCCGTGCCGGAAGTGGAAACGGTCTTTGGGAAAGCCGGTCGTTCAGATACCGCCACCGATCCCGCCCCGCTGGCCATGATTGAAACCTGGATCCGCCTGAAGCCTAAGGCAGAATGGCGAAAGGGGATGACCATACAAAAGCTGATCCAGGAGTTAGATCAAAAAACCAAAATGCCGGGGCTGATTAATTCGTTTGGATACCCCATTAAGATTCGCATTGATATGGTCTCCACGGGGATTCGTACCCCCATCGGTATTAAGGTTTCCGGGCCGGAACTGGCGGGTATTCTGGATGTCGCCCTGCAGGTGGAACAGGCGGTGAAAACCATTCCCGGCACGCGTTCTGCTTTTGCCGACCGGGTAAAAGGTGCCAAATACCTGACCATCACCCCCAACCGTGAGGCTATGCTGAAGGAACAGGTGGATATGGAGACATTGCAGCAGGTGATCGCCAGCGCGCTGGGAGGGATGAAACTGTCGGAATCCGTACAGGGACGGGAGCGCTACGGCATTATCCTGCGCTATGACCGGCCATTCCGGGAAACCATTGAGGATGTCAGCCGGTTGTTGGTTCCCTCGCCCAATCGCAAGCAGATCATGCTCGGCGAGCTGGCGGATGTACATCTGGAAGCCGGACCGCCCATGATCGTTTCAGAAAATGCCCGCCTGAATGGCTGGGTGTATGTGGATATTGCAGACCGCGATATAGGCAGTTATGTCGCCGATGCCCAGAAGCAGGTGGCTGAAAAGGTCACGCTCCCACCGGGCTACAGCATCAGCTGGTCCGGGCAGTTTGAACAAATGCTGGAAGCGCGTACCCGTCTTCAGATCGCGATACCTGCCGTGATAGCCATCATTTTCGTGTTGCTGGTCATGCATTTCGGACGCATGGACAGAACCCTGATGGTCATGCTCTCGCTGCCCTTCGGGCTGACAGGTGGTATTTGGCTGCTTTATCTGGCAGGATACCACTTCTCAGTGGCAGTGGCAGTGGGATTCATCGCGCTGGCGGGCATCGCAGCAGAAACGGCCGTAGTAATGCTGATCTATCTTGACCAGCAAGTACGCCTCCATCCCCCCAAAAATCGTGCACAGCTTTTTGAAGCGGTGATGCATGGAGCTGCCCTGCGGGTACGACCCAAGCTGATGACGGTTTCCGTGATTATCGCCGGATTGCTACCCGTCTTCCTCACCGACGGGCTGGGGGCGGATGTCATGCGGCGCATTGCCCTGCCAATGGTGGGTGGAATGCTTTCCACTACCTTGCTAACGCTCATCGTTATCCCGGTGGTGTATTACATCTGGGAAGGCCGACGGTATAAGTAGCTGACTCACCGGGACGGCCGGTAGCAGGCGGGTTATCCCACGAAAATATTTTACCGTCATTGGCCGCATGGCTAGGGCGGACTAGAAAAGACTCGTTCGCAACCTGATATCCCCACTGCTATTCAGTTGACATTATTTTTCTCCCGAACGTATCCTTGGAGCAGAGCTTGACGGCACACTTCAGACTTAGTCACCATTTTGTATACGCGTAAGAAGGGTAGGATATGATCACATTACAGGAGATTTTTAGCCTACGGAGCAACAAGCTTCAGAATACAAAGGTAAAGCTGGTAAGGCATAAAGATAGCCGTGCAGAATACCGAGAGCTTTTACGTAACAGGCAAGGCATACTGGCGTACCAGCGCGAGCAAGCCAAAAACGTATTCAAGGGGTGCGATTACATCGTGTCTTTTATAGGCGGTGAGCGTAAACGCTCCATACTTTTTGGGGTATTTAGCGTGGATGGCGTAACACAACACAGCGGCAAATATTACTACGACCTATCGCATGTGCCGGAGTTCTCGGACCTTGAAAACAGAGTGGTGATTAATTGGGGTGATGCGGCGCTGGCATGGCACCAATGGTATACACAGAAAAAAGAAGTGGTAGAAGTATTACCGCAAGGTTATCTTGGCAGTTTTCCTGGATTACTGGAATTTGTATTGGATTACGGGGAACTGAAAAGACTGATGGAAAACCCGGAGGCCAATCATGACTGGAAATACCACCTGTCTTCCGTCAATGGCATCTACCTGATATTGGATACACATACAGGACAGCAATATATCGGTTCGGCTTATGGGGATGGGGGCATCTGGCAACGGTGGAGTGAGTATGCCCGCACCCGCACGGGCGGAAATCGTGAGCTTACCCGCCTGCTGGATAGCGATCCGGAATATCAGCGGCACTTCCGTTACTCCATCCTGCAAACCTTACCCAGCAACATTACCGCCCGTGAGGTGATAAAAATAGAGTGTCTGTATAAAGAAAAGCTCGGCTCACGTATACATGGACTAAATGTGAACTAAGAAGCTATTCATGCCCTAAAATGGTGATCCCGGCGGGATTCGAACCCACGACCTACAGATTAGGAATCTGTCGCTCTATCCTGCTGAGCTACGGGACCACGCATGGAGTGATACCAGAAAGGCCGCCCTATTTCAGCTAGTATTGCCTCCGCACCAACAAAAAAGGGCACCGTTTGGTGCCCTTTTTTATGTGCCTTGTCTGGTAAGACTAGGCGTTTGCCTCTACAGAAACAAACATACGATCCTTCGCACGGCGGCGGAAGACCACATTCCCGGCCACTTTTGCAAAGATCGTATGATCTTTGCCAATGCCGACGCCCGTCCCCGGATGGTACTTTGTGCCACGCTGACGCACGATGATATTCCCCGGAATGACCAGTTCACCACCGAATTTCTTCACACCAAGCCGACGTCCCGCAGAATCGCGACCGTTCCGTGAACTACCACCTGCTTTTTTATGTGCCATGGCTTACTCCTTATCGGTTTTCTTGGCCGGTGTTTTTTTAGCTGCCGGTTTCTTGGCCGCAGGCTTATCGGCCTTTTTGGCAGCGGCTGGCTTGGCGCTGGCTTTTGCTTCTTTGGCCGTTTCTTTGGCTTCGGCAGCAGCCTTTTTCGGGGCAGCTTTCGCACCAGTACCCGCTTTTGCCGTCAGCCCTGTGCCAATTTCCTGCACTTTTACCCAAGTCACCTGCTGACGATGGCCACGCTTACGACGATAGTTATGACGGCGTTTTTTCTTAAACACCAGCACTTTATCATCTTTATCCTGACCCAGAATCTCTGCCGAGACTTTTACATCTTTCACCAGTGGCGCACCCACCGTGGCTTTGCCTTTATCATCGGCCGTGAGGATCACCTCATCAAATACCACGACATCGCCTGCATTTCCGGCAATTTTCTCGATTTTCAGTACGCCGTCTTTTTGCACTTTGTACTGTTTTCCGCCTGTTTTAAATATCGCAAACATTTCCATACCCTTATGTGGAAGGACGCCCAATATAGGCAATTACGCCCTATTGTCAATCGCTTTATGCGTGAAACCGGCTGCCTGGAATAAACCCGGATTTTGGCGCTAAATCGTGGCGGTTCGGGCCCCCAGCCAACGGGCAATTTCCGGTGAAAGGTAGGAAGAAAGCGCCTGACGGACGTGCACATGGTAACGATTGACCCATTCCCGCTCCGCCGTCGTTAGCATGGAAACTTCAATCAACGCCCGATCCAGCGGCACGCAAGTCAGTGTATCAAAACATAAAAACCTTTTTTTATCAGCAGATTGCCTGACAATGACCAAATTTTCGATCCGAATCCCATACTGCCCTTCGCGGTAGTAGCCTGGCTCGTTGGAAAGCACCATCCCCGGTTGCAATGCCACTGTATTTGGGTGCTTACTGATCCGCTGCGGCCCTTCATGTACGCTAAGATAACTACCCACGCCATGGCCGGTTCCGTGGTCATAATCCAGCCCTTCTGCCCATAAAGGGTTCCGGGCCAGCGCATCCAGTGCCGATCCGGGCGTTTCTTCCGGAAAAACGGCGCTGGCCAGTGCAATATGCCCTTTCAGCACCAGCGTATAATGGTGTTTTTGCTCTGCCGTGGGGGTACCAACCGCCAGGGTACGGGTGACATCCGTCGTCCCATCCCGGTATTGGCCACCGGAATCCAGCAGATACAAACCATCTGGTTGAATTGGCACATCACTATCCGGCGTGGCGCGGTAATGCACGATGGCACCATGCGCCTTAAATCCGGAAATGGTCTCAAAGCTCGTATCCTGGAAATGCTCCGCTTCCGCCCGGAAGGCGCGCAGACGCTCGGCAGCATTCATCTCGGTCACTTCCCCGGTTGGGATCGCCCCTTCCAACCAGTGGAGAAATTTAACCAGCGCCACTCCGTCACGTACATGGGCGGCGTGCATTCCTTCTTGCTCCACCTTGTTTTTACAGGCTTTATCCAACTGGCACGGGTCTTCTGCCCGGAAAGTCTTCACCCCGGCGTCCTCCAGCCAGCGCAAATGCTGCATACTAACCGTTGCCGTATCCACCAGCACCTGCTTCCCGGCCAGTTCCGCCAGCGCTTCTGACAAAACCTCCGGGGGCAGAATCGTCACTCCATCGCCCAGATGCGCCCGCACATCGGCATCTACTCGCTCATCTTCCAGAAACAAGACCACCGTGCCATCCACCACCAGTAATACCCGCGCCAGCAGTAAGGGCGTGTGCGGCACGTCATTCCCGCGGATATTCAACAGCCAACACACGGAATCCGGTGCGGTCAGCAATGCTGCTTCGCACTTCCGTTCACGCAGTTTTTCTGCAATACGCGTGCGTTTTGACGCGCTTTCTTCCCCGGCAAAACGCATATAATGCGGCCGTGCCGGGCTGGTTGGCGGAGCAGGACGTTCCTGCCAAAGCGTATCCACTGGGTTTTCCTCCAGTGGGATCAGGGTCAGCCCTGCGGCTTCTGCAGCTTTTTGGAACGGTGCCAGCGAGCGTTCGGTAAAGAGCGCGGGATCATAGGCAATCTTGCTGGCGGCAGCAGCGTATTGCTTCAGCCAGTCAGCCGGTTTCCGTTCAGCACTGTTATGCACTTCGTAGCCGCGAAATGTCTGTTCCCGCGCCTGCAGCGTATAACGTCCGTCGGTAAAAAACCCGGCACGTTCCCGCAGTACCACTGCCAGCCCAGCCGAACCATCAAACCCGCTGAGCCAGCGCAAACGCTGCCAGCATTCCGGTACATACTCGCCCATAAACGGGTCGGTGGAAGGCACAATCATCCCTTCCAGACCGTGCTGCTTCAGAAATTCCCGGAATCGTTGCAATGGATTCATGGTCGTATCATACGCGATTTCAGAGGGCACGTCACTGGCTGAGTGCCACCCATTCCGATTCACTCAGCACCTTTACGCCCAGCGCTTCCGCCTTCTTCAGTTTGGATCCGGCTTCCGCCCCGGCCACCACGTAATCTGTCTTCGCGGAGACCGATCCAACCACTTTCATCCCTAATGATTCCGCGCGTGCCTTGGCCTCGCTGCGGGTCATGTGTTCCAGTGTTCCGGTGAAGACCACGCTCTTACCGGAAAGCGGCGAGCTGGCCACCGGAGCCACGGCATCCTGCACCTGTACTTCCTGTGTGAGCTTCGCCAGCAAATCACGATTATGCGGTTCCGCATAGAACGCCACCAGCTCCTGCGCGGCCGCCGGGCCAATACCATCAATCGCCAGCAAGCCTTCCCATGCCTCGCCGGCTTCGCCCTCTGCGGCGCGCATCGCGGCTTCAAACGTATGATACGAACCATAATGCCGGGCCAGCATCTTGGCGGTGGTTTCCCCCACATGGCGAATCCCCAGCGCATAAATAAACCGCTCTAAGCTCATACTCCTGCGCGCCGCAATCGCTGCAAAGAGGTTGCCAGCGGATTTTTTACCCCACCCTTCCCATGCGTTCAACGGCGTTTCCCATTCCGGCTGCCGGGCTTCCATGCGGAAAATATCCACCGGGTTGTGCAATAGCCCCTTCTGCCAGAACAGCTCCACCTGCTTTTTGCCCAAGCCCTCAATATCAAACGCACCGCGTGCTACAAAATGCTTCAGCCGCTCCACCGCCTGCGCCGGGCAGATCAGCCCGCCGGTACAGCGCCGCACTGCCTCCCCTTCCTCACGCACGGCATGGCTACCGCAGGCCGGGCAGGTTTCCGGAAACGTATAAGGTTGGCTGTCATCTGGGCGCAGCGCCATATCCACCGCCACCACCTGCGGGATCACATCCCCCGCGCGCTGGATCGTCACCGTATCCCCGATGCGAATATCTTTACGCCGGATTTCATCTTCGTTATGCAGGGTTGCCCGGCTGACCACCACGCCCCCCACTGTCACCGGCCGCAGCACCGCCACCGGCGTAAGCGCCCCGGTGCGCCCCACCTGGATCAGGATATCCTCCAGCACGGTCTTCGCTTGCTCCGCCGGGAATTTATGCGCGATCGCCCAGCGCGGGGCACGCGCCACAAAGCCCAGTCGCTTCTGCCAGTCCAGCCGGTCCACCTTATAGACCAGCCCGTCAATATCGTAGGGTAGCTCCGGCCGTTTTGCATAAATACGCGCATAGTAAGCAAGCAATGTTTCCAGATCACTGCAGGACTGCACCAGCGGATTGGTCACCAGCCCATATGCTCCGAGCGCCGCGATGCATCCGCTTTGCGTCTCTGCCAGTTCGCTGCTGATTTCCCCCCAGCCATAGACGAAATATTGCAGCTTCCGCGACGCCGTGATCGCCGGATCGAGCTGCCGCAAGCTCCCTGCCGCCGCATTGCGTGGGTTGGCGAACAACGCCTCCCCGGCGGCTTCACGCTGTGCATTCAGTGCAGCAAAATCGGCATGCGACATATACACCTCACCTCGTACTTCCAGCACGTCTGGCGGAGTGCCTTTCAGTACGCCAGGCAGCACGGTACGCAGATTTTCCGTGATATCCTCCCCGGTTTCTCCGTCACCGCGCGTCGCACCCTGCACCAGCTTGCCCTTTTCATAACGCGCGGAAAAGGAAAGCCCGTCAATCTTTGGCTCGCACAGCAGGGTGATTTCTGCATCTTCCGCCAGACCAAGAAAGCGCCGGATACGCTGCAGGAAATCGGCGATATCCTCCTCGGAAAACGCATTCCCCAGCGATAGCATGGGAATACGGTGCTTCACCTTGCCAAATTTCTCCGAAGGAGCCGCCCCCACCCGTAATGACGGGCTATCCTGCCGCACCAACTGCGGGAAACGTGCCTCAATCGCAGCATTACGCATGCGCAGCGCATCATATTCCGCATCAGAAACCACCGGGGCATCCTCCTGGTAATAGCGCTGGTCATGCGCCGCGATCTCCGCTGCTAGGCGCGCCAGTTCCTCGGTAGCCTGCGCCTCGGTGAGCTGTTCGGGTGCGATCTCCGCCAGTGTCATGCCGTCACTGCCATCAGTTTCTCAGCAGCAGCACGCGCCTCATCGGTAATCGTGCTACCCGCCAGCATCCGCGCCAGCTCTTCGTGCCGTGCCTCCGGCGAAAGCTCGGTTAGCTGGGTTTGAGTGGTATGCCCCTTGCTGTGTTTTTCCACCCGCAAATGCTGTGTGCCCAGCGCGGCGACCTGTGGCTGGTGGGTAATAGCCATCACCTGAAACGCTTTGCCCAGAGCCGCCAACCTGCGCCCCACGGCATCCGCCACCGCCCCGCCAATTCCGGTATCGATTTCATCAAAGATCAGCGTCGGTGCCGAACGCACGCTGGAAAGCGCCACTTTCAGCGCCAGCATAAAACGCGAAAGCTCCCCTCCGGATGCAATTTTATGCAGCGGGCCAAACAGGCTGCCAGGGTTGGTTTGCACTTCAAACACCATCTGCTCACACCCCTGCCCGGACCATGCCGTTTCCGGTAACGGCGTGATCGCCACCCGCACCTTGCTTCCCCCCATTTTCAACGGCCCCAGTTCTTTTTCCACGGCTTTTTCCATGCGTTTTGCTGCGTTGGTGCGGCCTTCTGTCAACCGTGCGGCGGTATCCAGATAGGCTGCCCGCTCCTCTTTTTCCTGCTTCTGCAATGCGGCCAGCTCTTTGCCCCCGGCATCCAGCGTCGCCAGTGATGCCGCCACCTCCTCGCGGTAGGCCGGGAGTTCCTCCACCGGACGGCGATATTTCCGCGCGACCGCACGCAGGGCAAACAACCGCTCCTCCACCGCATCCAGCGGCGCATCATCCCCCATCAGCTCACTCGCCGCACGCTCCAGCGCGTCCAGCGCTTCCATCACCTCGGCAGAGGCGCGATCCAACGCCGCCAACGCTGATTCAAACAATGTCTCGTCCTGTGCACCACTACGCACCAATGCCGTTTCGGCGTGCCGCAGCGCGGAAGTAACCGGGCTTGGCCCCTCCAGAGATTCCGTGGCCTTCTGAATCGCTTCCAGAATCTTCTCCCGCTGCATCAGGCGCGCTCGCTGGGTGGCCAGTGCCTCCTCTTCACCGGGCTGCGGAGCCAGCTGATCCAGCTCTGCGCACACATGCGTGATGTAATCCCGCTCCGCTTCAGCCTTTGCAATCTGCGCTTCTAACGCCTCACGTGCCGCCACTATCTCCCGCCAGGCCTGCCAGTGCTGCTGCACTTTCTGTACGGTGGGCTGCAGCCCGGCATACGCATCCAGTGCCCGGCGGTGAGCCTCTGGGTTCAACAACCCGCGCTGATCCTGCTGACCATGAATTTCCACCAACGCTTCGCCCAGTCGCTGCAATAGCCCGATGCTGACGGGTGCATCATTGAGAAAGGCTTTACTTTTACCATCCGCACACAAAACCCTACGAATTATTATTTCTTTTTCGATGGATATTCCTGATTCCTTAAGCAAAGACTCAATGCCCTGCGCATCCTGAATCGCAAACGTCGCCGTCACGCTTCCCTGCTCGGTTCCGGCGCGCAGCAACCGCGACTCCGCCCGCGATCCCAACACCAGCCCCAGCGCATCCAGAATGATGGACTTCCCCGCCCCCGTCTCCCCCGTGAGCACGCAAAAACCTGGCCGGAACGACACATCTAGCGCTTCAATCAGTACGATATTCCGTATGGAGAGCTGCTGCAGCATACGCTATCCAAATGTCAACAGAGCCTAAAACAAATCACCGATATTATCAGTCATGCGGTCAATCAGCGACGGCCCGTTATCTTCTTCGGATTCCACTTCATCACTGCCAAACGTTGGCAATAGGCGTGATGCCCAGGAAGGCTCTTCGTCAGCTGCTTCCCCCTCGTTTATCAGGCGATACGCCGCGTGATACCACTTATTGGAGGGGAAATTATGCCCCAGCACGGCGGCATATTTCTGCGCTTCCGCTGGTAGGCCCAGCGAAAGATACACCTCTACCATACGGTAGAGCGCTTCCGGCGCGTGGGTGGTGGTTTCGTAACTCTCGATGACCTTACGGAAACGGTTCTGTGCCGCAATATAGTTATGGCGTTTCAGGTAAAACCGCCCCACTTCCATCTCTTTCCCGGCCAAATGGTCATGCACCAGATCAATCTTCAGCTTGGCATCGCGCCCATATTCCGTATCCGGATAGCGGCGAATCACCTCGTTCAGCGCATTCAGCGCCTCCTGCGTGATAGCCTGATCCCGACGCACATCAGAGATGCGATCATAATAGGAAAGCGCCTTCAGGTAATACATGTAAGGTGCACTCTTATTACCTGGATTTAAATGAAGAAAATGATCTATCGTTGCCAGCGCATCTTCGTATTCTTCTTCCTTATAATAGGAAAACGCTGACATCACCTGCCCCTGCGTAGACCAACTGGAATACGGGTAGAGCCGTTCGATTTCCTGGAAATTTTCCACAGCCTTGGTGTAGCGTTTGGCGGCCATCAGCTCCATGGCTTCGTCATAGAGTGCTTCAGCGGTAGGGTCTTTCTCTACCAGCACCGTATCACCAGAACCACTGCCTCCGTCTTTAGCAAACGGGTTCAGGCTCTTGCCGCTACAGGCTGCCACCACAAACGCCAGCATTAACGTGGTAGAAAATAAACGTAACCGAAACATGACTTCCCCCCTTCGGGTCGCGTTAACGCGGTCACATTACTCCATATTCCTATCAGGAATCAAGCCAGAGACACGCCTGCACCACTATTTAAGTATGGAACCCAGAATACCGCGAACAATTTGCCGCCCTAGCGAACTTCCCACCGAACGCAGTACACTTTTCAGCACCGCTTCGCCATACCCCTGACGGTTACCGGTGCGGGATTTTTTCTTAGGCGCTTCCTTCGCCTCTTCGGCCTGTTCCTGCTTGCGCTGCTGCTCGGCACGCGCCGTCAGGATTTCATACGCCGACTGGCGGTCAATGGATTTGTCATACATCCCGCGATACGGACTTTTACTCTGTGCCTGCGCCCGCTCGGCCTCTGAACACGGGCCGATCTGTGATGCTGGCGGGCAGATGAGCGTCCTGTCCACCACCCCTGGCACCCCCTTATCCTCCAGCGTAGAAACCAGCGCTTCCCCCACTTTGAGCTGAGTAATCACCTCCTCTGTTTTAAAGGAAGGATTGGGCCGCATGGTCTCCGCGGCGGCACGCACAGCCTTCTGGTCACGCGGAGTAAACGCCCTAAGCGCATGCTGCACTCGGTTGCCCAGCTGGCTGAGCACTGTCTCCGGGATATCCTGCGGGTGCTGCGTTACAAAGTAAATCCCCACCCCCTTAGAGCGAATCAGGCGCACCACCTGCTCTACCTTATCCACCAGCACCTTCGGTGCTTCATCAAACAGCAGGTGTGCTTCATCAAAGAAGAACACCAGCTTGGGCTTCTCCATATCGCCTACTTCCGGTAGATTTTCAAATAACTCCGAGAGCATCCATAACAGGAAGGTCGCATAGACCTTAGGGGATTGCATCAACCGATCCGCCGCCAGCAAATGCACAATCCCGCGTCCTTCACTATCGCGCTGCATCAGATCGGCAATCTGCAAGGCCGGTTCGCCAAAGAATTTTTCACCGTCCTGCTGGTCAAACTGCAGCAGTTTCCGCTGCACCGCCGCTACTGATTGCTTACTTACCAGCCCGTAGCGCCCGGAAAGCTCTTCTGCGTTTTCTTCCACGTGACGCAGCAACGCCTGCAGATCCTTCAAATCCAGCAGCAGCAACCCGTCATCGTCTGCCACCTAGAAGGCAATACTCAGTACACCCTCCTGTGCATCCGTCAAATCAAATAGGCGCGAGAGTAACAGTGGCCCCATTTCGGAAATCGTGGTACGCAGCGGGTGTCCCTGCTCGCCAAACACATCCCAGAATACCGTGGGCACACCACGTGCTTCATAATCGGCAATGCCAATCGTGGCGATGCGTTCGTCCACTTTCAGGTGTGGTCGCCCTGGCTGGCTGATACCCGAAAGGTCCCCTTTAATATCGGCGGCAAAGACCGGAACCCCGGCGCGGGAGAATGCTTCAGCCAGCACTTGCAGGGAAACCGTCTTCCCTGTCCCTGTTGCCCCGGCAATCAGCCCATGGCGGTTTGCATAGCGCAGGTTTAGATATTGCAGCTTCTCACCTTTTCCCAATAGCAGCTGCGTTGTATCCTGCATCAGCGCTGCACCTTCGGGCAATTGCTTCGCTGCACCAGAACTCCCACTCATAACAAATCTCCATATTCCGCCTATTTACCAAGATGTTCGGTTATACAGCGCCCTCACCAGCTTGTATATGAATTTATACAGAGAGTACCCCTTTACTTAATAACTAAATTTCTTGCATCTTCATACTGGCATGCTAGGTTTTATCCTATTGGCAGATAGCTGGTATTCAAAAAGACATCATGTCATTTTTCATTCAGACAAGGAGTAAACCCATGGGGAAATTTACGTTATTTAAAGGTAAAAATGGTGAGTTTTACTGGAATTTAAAAGCCAGCAATGGTGAAATTATTGGCCAGAGTGAGGGGTACAAAAGTAAAACTTCCGCTGAGAATGGGATTGAGTCCGTACGCACGAACGCATCTATTGATGCGCATTACGAACTAAGTGAGGCCGCCAACGGTAAATTCCACTGGAATTTAAAAGCGTCCAATGGCCAGGTTATCATGTCCAGTCAAACATACAGCAGTGAATCCGGCGCTAAAAATGGTATTGCATCCACCAAAAAGAATGCCCCAGAAGCCAAACTGGTAGACGAAACCGAACAAGCCTTCGCCTAATCTTTCCTGAGTAAATAAAAACTCCAGTGGTATAACTAGTGGAGTTTTTATTTCAGAGAATGGTGCCCTTAGAGAGAGAAAGTCTGAACTCTCTCTTTGAGGAATTAGCTGATTGGGAAGAACAACTCAAGCATACAAATATTGATCAGACACAAGAATTTGAGGAGCCGCGCCCATGACTGGTTTCTCAATTCATACCGATGTTTCGCTCAATAAGGATTTTACCGCCAGTGCTGCCCTTCCGAAGAAAAAGAAGGGCAGGAAAAAGCGTATGCCTCCGGTGTCGGTTCGTTTCAGCAAGGAAGAACGCGCCCGGCTGGAAGAGGAAGCTGCCGGGATGGCTTTAAGCACCTATATCAAGGCGGTGGTGCTTGATGATGAGCATAAACCCCGCAAGAGTCGTAATGCTAATCCAGCAAAGGATTATCAAAAGCTGGCGGTTGCTCTGGCTATGCTGGGACAACTCGATCCGCTCACCACCCTCACAGACTTCCTGAATGCCATTGAGGATGGCAGTGTAACCCTGCCGGACGATATACGAAAAGAGGTCGTGCAAGCCTGCGCCGATATTCGCCTGATCCGCAAATACCTGATCCTTGCCCTCGGCGTAAAGGCGGAGGATTAGCCATGATCCTCAAAGGCAACCAGCGCGGCGGCGCAAAGGATTTAGCCCTGCACCTGCTCAAGGAAGAAAATGAGCGGATCGAGGTGCATGAGATACGGGGCTTTTGTTCTAATACGCTCATGGGGGCGCTGAATGAAAGCTATGCTATGAGCCGTGCTCTTCCCCAGCAAAGAACCGCATTCGCGGGCCTACTCTGGAAAGATAAAAAATGGGGTGCTCCTGCACCCCTGCCTCGTGGCGAACAGAGGGTGTGCAAATGGAAGGAAAAATCGACAAGATTGGTGCGGGCGCAAGGCACTGAGCCTCGGCCTTGTCTATTTTTCCTGAAATGCGCTGAGGGCACAGCCCTAAGCTCTAATCTCACACAATCTCACATAAACTCACATGCTAAATCGGGTAGAATTGGGTATTTACGGGTATATTTTCGGATATTTAAAAGATTTTGCTTGATATATGGATATTTATGGGTATGTTTATGGGTATGCCTATAAACGCTACATCCTTGAACATCACCCCAGAAATCCTTTCGCTTATAGCAGAACTGGATGAATTCAAGGGGGCGTGGAAAGCATTCGGCACACTGGCGCCAGAGCGTCTTTCCGCATTACGCCGGGTGGCTACCATTGAAAGCATCGGCTCATCCACCCGTATTGAGGGCAGTAAACTTTCAGACAAAGAGGTTGCTACGCTCCTTTCCAATTTAGAGATCAAGAAATTTGAAACACGGGACGAGCAAGAAGTGGCCGGCTATGCCGAAGTCATGGAAACCGTGTTTGCACATGCCGATGTTATCACCTTAACAGAAAACCACATCAAGCAGTTGCACCGTGATTTACTACAATATAGCAAGAAAGACGAACGGCATCGCGGCAACTATAAAACCAATACCAACCATGTAAGCGCCTTTGATGCTGATGGAAACGAAATCGGCATTGTGTTTGAAACCGCCACACCGTTTGAAACACCCCGCCTCATGATGGAGCTGGTAGAATGGACAAACCAATCTTTAGATAATCGGGAACTTCATCCCCTGCTTGCGGTTGCTATTTTCATTGTCGTGTTTTTGGAAATCCACCCTTTTCAGGATGGTAATGGAAGGCTATCGCGTGTGCTTACAACGCTTCTATTGCTGCGAAGCGGCTATGGCTATGTTCCGTACAGTTCACTTGAAAGCGTGATCGAACAAACAAAAGAAGCCTATTATATCGCTCTCCGCAAAACCCAAGGCACCATTCGTAGTGATGAACCAGAATGGAATGCTTGGGTGGTATATCTTCTGCAAGCCTTAAAACAACAGAAACAACGGTTAGAGAAGAAAATTGAGCGTGAACGCATTGTTATCGGTACGTTGCCGGAACTATCCGTAAAAATCCTTGAATTTGCAAAGGAGCATGGCCGTCTTACCATAGGCCAGATCGTTGATCTAACGGGCGCAAACCGCAATACGGTGAAAAAACACCTGCAAACGCTTGTGGCAGCTAACCACCTTAACCAGCAAGGCGCTGGCAAAGGGACATGGTATGAGCGAACATAGATTTGAGTATTATATGCCCCAAAGAGGACATTGAATTAAATGAGTTATGAAATAATGAAAAGTACAACAAAAAATAATACGTGGCTTGTTTTTGTCGATACAAATATCTTCTTAGACTTTTATCTGGAAGCACCAAGCTGGGGGATCAGCCGCAGGAAAGCTCAACATGAGCCGATTATTTCATTGGAAACCTATGAGCGCATTCAGGAGCGCCGGAATAACAATGGCTACCTACCGACACGTAAGGACATTGCAGCCTCGTTCCCGCTTCGTGGCGCGGTGTGTTGCTCATCATGCGGTCATCCCTTCACCGCTGGCTTTTCTAAGGGCAAATACAAGCACTATCCGTATTACTTCTGTCAGCAACCGAAGTGTTCAGAATATGGGAAGAGCATCCCCAAAGCAAAATTAGAGAGCGAGCTGGAAATCGTCTTAAAAACCCTGCAACCTTCGGAAAAGCTGTTCCGGCTGGTGGCTGCTATGTTCTCCGATGCGTGGAACGCACAAATTGAGATTAGCCGCAACGCAGGCAAGGTATATAAGCAGGAAGCCGCGAGCCTAGAGAAGGAAATCAGCCAACTCGTAGAGCGGGTAATGAAGGCAACCAGCCCTCGTGTAATCCAAGCCTATGAGAGCCGAATTGACGTACTGGAGAATAAACGCCTTGTTGCCCTCGAAAAGGCCGAAATCAACCCTGCGCCAAAAAGAGCTTTGAAGAAATGTTTGAACTCTCCATGACGGTTCTTTCAAAACCCTACAAACTCTGGGAATCCGGCAAGTTTGCTTCGCAACACATAGTGCTGAAACTGGCGTTTCCGAACCGCCTGACCTACTGCCGAAATGAAGGCTATAGAACTCCCGAAACGGCCTTGGTATTCAACGTGTTTGAGGGCTTTTCAACCTTGAAAAGCAAGATGGTGCCGTCGAGAAGAATTGAACTTCCGACCCCGTCATTACCAATGACGTGCTCTACCACTGAGCTACGACGGCACAAAAAGATTCCAGATACCTCTGGACGGGGCGCAAGCATTAGCGGTTCACCCCGTAAAGTCAAGCGTATTTTCCATCTGCTTTAGATAAAAAACATCGAAAAATACCTGATTTTTTTGCATTGCATGTTATACTGGTTTTTATGAGCAACGCTGATCACCTCAAAAATCCGCAACGCTCCCCCAATCCCAAAAGCGAACGCCAGCACAAGCTGGCAGAGGCGCTCCGTCATAATTTGCGTCGGCGTAAGCAGGCTCCTACGCCAAAGAACAACTCCGATGGCGGAAACAGGTAGAGTAAGGGAACGGTATGTCTGATAACGAAGAAAGCCCTTCTGAGAAAAAACGGCTCTTCCTTCTCAAGCGCAAAAAACGCGATATGATTGCGCTCTACGCCAAAAAACACCGTGAAATGGCTGAAGACCTACCAAAATCAAAAGGTGGTGTCTCTAAGCCAGAGGATACCACCGTAGAACTGAACCCAATGGAACATTTGCGCTCTATGCGTTCCCGCGTCCGCGAGCAACGCGCTAAAGCCCAGATGAAATGGAAAAGCCGTGGCCGATAAGGCGCGATTTCCCCTTGCCTCCTGCACGCATTTCCGCATAGTCTCCCGGTAGCTTAAGCAGAAGGGAATTGGAATGCCTGTATTGCCTGACCACCGGATCCGTGAACTGGCCCTGAACCAGGGAATGATTGAGCCTTTTGTGGAGGCACAGCAGCGGCAGGATCAGAAAAAGCGTGGTATGATTTCTTACGGGCTTTCTTCCTATGGCTACGATGCCCGTGTTTCCAATGAATTTAAGATTTTTACCAATATCGATTCCGCCACAGTAGACCCCAAGGATTTCTCAAAGAAGGGGTTTGTTGACCGCACCGGCGATACCTGCATTATCCCACCCAACAGCTTTGCGCTGGCGCGTACCGTGGAGTATTTCCGTATCCCGCGGGATGTGCTGGTGATCTGCGTGGGGAAATCGACCTATGCGCGCTGTGGCATCATTGTGAATGTCACCCCGCTGGAACCGGAATGGGAGGGGCATGTGACCCTGGAATTCTCCAATACCACCCCGCTCCCCGCACGTATTTACGCCAATGAAGGGGCCTGCCAGTTCATTTTCCTGAAGGCGGAAAGTGCCTGTGAAGTTTCCTATGCAGACCGGGCCGGGAAATATATGGGGCAACAGGGCGTCACGTTGCCGAAAATCTAGGTACCCTATGGATCAGATTAAAATACGCGGCGGACAACCGCTCAACGGCCAGATTGAGATTGGTGGCGCCAAGAATGCCGCCTTGCCTTTGATGGCCGCCTGCCTGCTCTCTGAAAAGCCGGTCACGCTTTCCAATGTCCCTCATCTGGCCGATATCACCACGATGGCCAATTTGCTGGTGCATCTGGGGGTAGACCTGGAATTGCTTGGCCGTTCGGGAGGGGGTGTCCATGCCGGACGCACCCTGAAGCTGGATGGCAGCAAAGTTTCTGATACCGTTGCACCCTATGATATCGTACGCCGGATGCGCGCCTCTGTCATTGTGCTGGGGCCATTGCTGGCGCGGTTTGGTCATGCCCGGGTTTCCCTGCCCGGCGGCTGTGCAATAGGCACGCGACCCATTGATCTGCACCTGATGGCCATGGAAGCGCTGGGTGCAGACATTACGCTGGAGGAAGGTTACATTGAAACCGTCGCCAAAAAAGGCCTGCGTGGGGCTGAAATTCATTTCCCGCAGGTTTCGGTGGGTGCCACGGAAAACGCATTGCTGGCCGCTACACTGGCAGAAGGCACCAGTGTGCTGCATAATGCCGCGCGGGAGCCGGAAATCAGTGACCTGGCCGTTCTACTGCGCCGTATGGGGGCAAAAATCACCGGCGAGGGAACAGAAATCATTACTGTGGAAGGCGTCACCTCACTACAGCCTACCGATCATAGTGTACTGGCAGACCGGATCGAAGCTGGGACCTACGCCGTTGCCGCCGCGATGACCGGGGGTAATATCGAGCTGATCGGTGCACGCGCCGATACCATGCAGCGCACGCTGGATGTACTACGCGCTTGTGGCGTCACCATTGAGAAAACCACACAGGGAATTCGTGCAATCGCAGGGCGAGATCGGCTACGTCCGCAGGATATCACCACCGCGCCTTATCCTGGCTTTGCCACGGATATGCAGGCACAATTGATGGCGCTTCTGGTGCTGGCAGACGGCACCTCTCACGTCACGGAAACCATCTTTGAAAACCGCTTTATGCACGTACCAGAGCTTACCCGGATGGGTGCCCATATCCGTGTGGATGGCCACACCGCCACGATTGAAGGCGTGAAAAAACTCGCCGGGGCAGAGGTCATGGCAACCGACCTGCGCGCCTCCGTCTCGCTGGTGTTGGCCGCACTGGCCGCTGAAGGCGAGACTACCATCAACCGCGTCTATCACATCGACCGGGGCTATGAATTTGTAGAATCAAAACTGGCAAGTTGCGGCGCTGATATCCAGCGCATCCGTAAAGAATAAGCGCTAGGCCGGCACCTGCGTAGTACGGCTTATTGCCGGTACCATCAGGGAAAAACAAAAATTCTCGCCCAGCACATTTAACACCTTTGCCAGCTTGTCGATCGTAATCGGCTTCGTCATATAGCATTGTTCCGGAATCCCGAAAACCTTGGTGATATCCCGTTCCATGCGGGAACCGGTCAGAATCACTACCGGGATATGACGCAAATGCTCCTGCCGCTTCATTTCCGCCAGCACTTCCCGGCCATCCAGTCGCGGCAGATTGAGATCCAGCAGCACCAGATCCGGACGCGGCTGCTGCATATACTGCCCTTCCTGCTTGAGCATGGCCAGCGCCATCTCACCATCCCTGGCAACGTGCAGCATATTACTGATGTGCGCACGGGCAAACATCTCTTTTGTCAGCAGTACATCCCCGGGATTATCTTCCACGAGTAATATCTCAGCCTGGTGAGGTGACGTATGCATTAGGCAGCCTTCGCGCTATGTACCTGATCTTTTGGCAGGGTAAAGAAGAAGACGCTCCCCTTCCCTTCATCGGATTTAACCCCGATATCCCCACCATAAGATTCTACGATTTTTTTACACAGCGCCAGGCCAATACCCGTACCTTTAAATTCGTCCACCGTATGCAGGCGACGGAACGGCTCAAAGATACGTGTCTGGTATACTGGCTTCACACCAATACCATTATCTTCAACGGAGAAGACCCAGACATCATCCTTCTCCTGTGCACTAATATGGACCTGCGGCGCGCGGTCACGCGGATGGTATTTAATCGCATTACTCAGCAGATTTTGCAGTAGCTGTGTCATACGGAGCGGATCGGTTTTGATCACCGGCAACGTATCGCAGGTAATACGGGCATTATTCTCCCGTATCTGCGCATGCAGGTTTTTCATCACGTAATTCAGCGCTTCATTCAGGTCTACATCCTTGGCGGGCTCTGCTGCACGGCCAATCCGGGCATATTCCAGCAACCCATCCACCAGATGCTGCATGCGCTCGGCGGAATCCACCATGTAGTGGATATATTCTGATGCCTTGGCATCCAGCTGCTGGTAATAACTTTCTGAAAGCAGCCCGGCAAAACTGACCAACACTCTAAGCGGCTCCTGCAGATCATGTGAGGCCACATAGGCAAAGCGCTCCAGCTCTTCATTCGAAGCGGTAAGCTTCTTCACCAGTTCTTCCATCCGATGCTCCGCCTCTTTTAGCTGGGTGACATCCAGATGTGTCCCTGTCATCCGCAGGGCTTTTTCGTCAGCATCCCGTTCCACGACACGACCACGCGTCAGAACCCAACGCCACTCACCATTTTTTGCCCGCATACGAACAAAGGCTTCATAGAATGGTATCTTGCCTTCCAGATGGTTGTTCAGCACATGCAATGTCTTATCCAGATCGTCCGGATGCAGTAACTGTTTCCAGGCATCATACGTTGTCCCCAGCTCCTGCTTACGATAGCCCAGCATGGATGCCCAGCGCTCGTTAAACACCACCTGCCCGGAGGGAATATCCCAATCCCAACATCCCAGATCACCCCCAAAGAGGGCCAGCTCAAAGCGTTCTTCGTTCTGCTTTTCACGCGTGATATCCTGCGATACCACCAGCACACCACGCTTGCCCGTTTCCTGATGCGTGTAAGGCACCCGGTCTGTACGCATCCACTGACGGCGCGACCGCTCTGCCGATGCATATTCTTCCACCATGCCCAGCTGCGGTTCACCTGTGGTGAGCACCTGCATATCCTGCGCATGTTCCTGAGCCGCCCGGTCTGGTGCCAATGCTTCCAGCACTTTACCCTGCGCTTCTTCCACGCTGGTATGCATGAAATCCGCCGCCTGGCGGTTCAGACGCAATATACGGTTCTGATCGTCCTTGAACAGGATACTGGCCGGTACATGATCAAAAATCATCTGTAATTCGGCCTGCTGCTGGCGCAATTTCTGCTCCGCCTGCTTACGATCCGTAATATCCGTGGACACACTGCCAATCGCATAAAATGCACCCTTGTTATCATAAAGCGGGAATTTCACTGTCAGGTAATAGTGGTTCACACTGTTAATCTGCACCACTTCCTCGGCGGAAAGCGGTGCCTGATCCGAAAGCACCTGGCGATCATTATTCTGGAATTGCGCTGCCACCTCAAATGAGAAGAAATCACGGTCACGCTTGCCCAACACATCTTCCTGGCCACGACCAACCAACTGGCAGAACAGAGCATTTACCATTAGATAGCGTCCGTCCAGATCCTTCACGGAAATCACAGAAGCTGCATTATCCATGAACGCTCTCAGCATGCCCTCCGCCTTGGATTTTTCCTGTTGTATCCGGTTCTGCTCTGAAATATCGATACTTACGGACAGCACCTGCTTGAGATGTCCGTCCTCCCAATCAGAAACCGCGGAGAGTAAAATGTCCCGGCTACCACCATCCCCTGTCATGACATGCAGTTGCAGATCACAACATTCTTCATCGCGCAATTCATCCAAAAGCGCAGATTGCATTGCGCTGTGTGATTCTTCTGCCAGGAATTGCTTAAATGGCCGGCCAACTACCGTATCACGGGCATAGCCCATCGTGCGGCACCACAGGTCACTGACATCGGTAATAATGCCATCACGGTCCATGGTATGCAGCATCACCGGGGTGCGATGATACAGGCTGCGATAATGCGCTTCACTACGTTTCAGTGCACCCATCATCCGTGAAAGCTCTTCTTTAGCCAGAGCCATTTCACTATTACGTTCCTCAATCTCAGTAAGCGTTTGAACATAGGCTTCCTTGGTGGCACGCTCTTCGGAAATATCGGTAATGGAGCCACACATACGGTCTGGTGCCCCGTTTGCATCCCGCATCGCCATGCCGCGGGTACGCAACCACTTCCACTCCCCGGAAGCTGTCTGCAGCCGGAAGGAAACATCCAACGGGACATTCTGCGCAACGCAGGAACGTACTTCCTGCAACACATAATCCTTATCTTCCGGATGCAGGCGCGATTGCCATTCATCAAAGTGACTGCGCAACTCGTCTTTTTCTTCAAAACCAAGCAACTCAAGGAAGCGCTCTGAAAGCACCATGTTGTCGGTTTTCAGATCCCAGTCCCAGAACCCATCACCCGTACCCCGCCAGGCCAGCATCATACGCTCTTCACTCTGCTTCAGTGCTTCTTCTGCCTCCCTGCGTGCTGAAATATCCTGAACCTGCGCTACAAAATACAGGGGTTTATTTTCCATATCCCATACCAGCGAAACATTAAGTGCTGTCCAGACAATATGGCCATCTTTATGAAAATAACGTTCCTCTGTATTGTATCTGTCTAATTCCCGGTTAAGCATTTTTTGTATATGCGCCATGGTGGATGGCACATCTTCCGGATGCGTCATTTTCTGGAAATCCAATGAGAGCAACTCGGCCTCACGGTAACCTAGCATATCACAAATCGCCGGGTTAACTTTCAGCCAGCGCCCCTCCGGGGAAATCAACGCCATGCCAATGGACGCATACTCCATCGCAGATTGAAACAACTGCTCGTTACGGCGCCGCTCCTGCTCTTCCCTACGTAATTTGAGGTTCTGTTGACGGAGCTCCTGCTGCTTATCCAGTAATGCTTTTTCAGCGCGCTTCTCCTGTGAGAGATCACGCAACACACCAACATATTCATCTTTTCCCTCCAGGCTCACCCGACTTACTGCCAGATGCAGGAGGAACGCTGTTCCATCCTTGTGACGGGCACACACCTCCCGCCCATGCCCGATAATTTTTGCTTCACCGGTTTCCTGGAAATGCTTTAAATAATTATTATGCTCGGAATGCTCCGGCTCTCCCATCAGAATGGCAACATTCTGACCAATTAACTCACGATCCTGATAGCCAAAGATTTTTTCTACTGCTGGATTAATCGTCAGAATGCTTCCCTTGCTATCAATACTGATGATCCCTTCCATCACATTATCAATCACCGCTTTCAGGTGACGGGCCTGCTCTTCTGTGCGCGATTTTTCTTCACGCAACAGGCGTTCTGCAGCCTGGATTTTCTCCAGTTGCTCTGCCTGCTCTCTTGCCTTTTCCACTGCCTGCTGCGCGGCACGCATGGCTTCCCGTTCACGTGCATCGGCTTCCGCCTTCACACGGGCTTCGGCCTCAAATTGTTGGCGGACACGTGCCTCTTTCTCTGCCTGTTCAGCCTGGCGGGCAATTTCACGTTCACGCTCCAACTGTTGCTGTGCTGCCTGTTCCTGCGCAGATGGCGGCAATGGTGAATAACCACTACTTTGCATATTTGTGGCATAAGGCACCGCGTTCCCCTGTACCTGCGCACTAGGTTTAGAGCTTTCTTTAGCATAGGCGTTGAGGTCAAAATCTTCTGATGCCACTTCACGCCCCGTCACACGTGGCGGAAGTGTTGCTAGCTCAGATGGTACAGCAGAAAGATGGGTTTCCTTCACTTCTGGCGTGGCAACCTGCTGTTCAGGATAGGACTCTGTTTTTGGTGCAACCGGAGCCGGAGCCGGAGGAGAAACCGTTTTCTTCTCAACCATTTTTTGCTTAGGTTCAGATTCTGCCAGCAATTCCTCAACAGCGCTGGAAATACGTGAAACCACCCCCGTATACCCCTCAAATAAACCGTACTGGTCGAAACGTGGCTTACATTGATCGTGCACTTTGCGATAGGTTCCGTCCCCGCGACGCAAACGATAATCCACGGTAAACGGACTACGTTGCTCCATCCCCTGAATGAAGGCACGCACCACGGTCTCACGGTCATCCGGGTGCATGTAATATTGCCAGCCAAAACCCATCCCCTCCTGCAGGGAAACGCCGACAAATTCACGCCAGGCTTTGTTGACATAGATGCACCGCCCAGTCGTGTCTGTTACCCAGGCAGGTGTAGAAAGCGCGTCCATCGCGGAGCGAAAGTCGTTGGTAAGATGCATGATCCCATCCCTCTAAAGCACAGGGATCACCCTAGCGGTTTCAATCACGCTGTGCAAGTGATGAACGAACTTAAGGAAGTAATTTTGATAGGATGCAACGTACTATGGCACCGCCGCAACTACAAAGAATAATAGAATTAGTACAATAGGTTACTAGAAATGCAGCGCTTTTCCGTATGCCGCCAGCGTGGCTTCGTGCATCATCTCTGAGAGCGTAGGATGCGGGAAGATGGTATGCATAAAATCCGCTTCCGTGGCCTCCATGGTTTTGCCAATCACAAAGCCCTGAATCAGCTCCGTCACCTCGGCACCAATCATGTGCGCGCCCAACAGCTCCCCGCTTTTGGCATCGTAAATGGTTTTCACCAGCCCCTCCGGCTCACCCAGCGCAATCGCTTTACCGTTTCCGATGAATGGAAAACGCCCTACTCTGACTTCTATCCCCTTTTCTTTGGCCTGCGCTTCCGTCATCCCCACGCTGGCCACCTGCGGGTGGCTATAGGTACAGCCCGGAATCAGGGAACGTTTCATGGGATGCACCCCTTGCTGCCCGGCAATCTTCTCCACACAGATTACCCCTTCGTGGCTGGCCTTATGCGCTAACCACGGCGCTCCGGCCAGATCCCCAATGGCATAGACACCCGGCTCCCCGGTCTCCAGCCATTCATTCACTTCCACGTGACCTTTTTCCACCCTCACTTTGGTGCCTTCCAGCCCCAGATGTTCCGTATTCCCCGTAATGCCCACTGCCAGGATGGCGCGTTCTGCCTTGAGTTCCTGTGTCTTACCTTTCGTATCTTCCAGTGTAGCGGAAATCCCGGTTTTGGTACTTTTTAACCCGCTTACTTTGGTAGCGGTGTGGATTGTCATACCAGTTGCTTCAAAACGCTTTTGTGCCAGTGCAGAAATCTCAGCATCCTCTGCCGGGAGGATACGCTCCAGCACTTCCACCACCGCGACCTCCACACCCAGCGTACGGTAAAAACTGGCAAACTCGATCCCAATAGCCCCGCTGCCAATCACCAGCAGGGTTTTCGGCAGGCTTTTCGGTGTCATCGCTTCTTTATAAGACCAGATATGTTTGCCGTCTGCTTCCAGCCCCGGCAGGCTACGTGCCCGCGCCCCGGTAGCCAGGATAATATGCTGAGCTTTCAGCTCGGCTATACGTGTATCGCCGTTTTTAACCATTACCGCGCCCGGCCCGTTCAGCTTGCCGTGTCCTTCAAACACTTCCACCTTGTTTTTTTTCATCAGGTGACGAATCCCGTCCGAGAGTTGCTTGGCCACCCCGCGGGAACGCGCAACAATTTTATCAAACTGGATTTCCACGCCTTTGGTTTTGAATCCGTATTCCTCAGCATGGGTTAGCAGATGATAGACTTCCGCCGAGCGCAACAGTGCCTTGGTGGGGATACACCCCCAGTTGAGACAAATACCGCCCAGATGCTCCCGCTCCACCAGCGCGGTTTTCATCCCCAGTTGCGCCGCACGAATCGCGGCAACATAGCCCCCTGGGCCACCACCAATAATCACTACATCGAATGCCTGTGTATTGCTCATGGTTCTCTCCTTTTATAAACTGAGACAGCACGTCTCATGATTCTTCGCGACCCTTCCATTGGTCCTGCATGGTCAGATAGGCCGCTGGCATCAGTGCCAGAAACGGAGCCACGATTCCCAGATAACTGGCCATCACAATAAAGGGCAGAAAGCTCACTTCGGATTTCAGGTTCTTCTTCAGCGCCACCCCGGTAGTGAACATCAGGCCAAACAGGCCGCCTACAAGCACCGTTAGCGGAATGGCAAACTTATAGACATCCTGCCAGGTCACAATATGCAGATATTCCACACAGGCCCAGATCACCAGCACGCAGAACGTTACTTCCATCAGTGTATAAACCAGATAAAACCCCGCTGCCTGTGACATACTGCGCTTATAGGAAAAATCAGTAATGTGTCGGAACATGGACTTGTTATAGCAGCAATACAGCAGGTGCTTCAATATATCGCTTGAACACCTGTAGAAATTCTGCCCCCAGTGCACCATCTACAGCACGATGATCCACCGATAGCGTTGCGTGCATGATCGTCGCCGCTTCCACTTCGCCATGGCGTACAATCGCACGCTCTTCCCCTGCCCCTATCGCCAGGATACAGGATTGCGGCGGGTTAATAATGGCCTCAAAATGTTTGATGCCATACATCCCCAGATTTGAAATACTGAACCCCCCGCCTTCGTATTCGTGTGGCTTCAATTGCCCGGCACGTGCCCGTGCCGCTAGGGATTTTATCTCCGTGGAAAGCTGCGGCAACGTTTTCTGGTCGGCATTCTGGACTATGGGGGTAATCAGCCCGCCCTCTGTTGCTACCGCCACGGAAATATCCACATTACGATATTGCACCATCGCGTCATCATACCAGGAAACATTTACCTCCGGCACATCACGGATTGCCAGCGCGGCAGCGCGAATCACCAGGTCATTCACCGAAAGCTTCCACGCCGGTTTGTTTCCCTCCCCGGCCTGTGCAACGGCATGATCGTTCAACTGTTTGCGCAGTTCCAACAGCGCATCAATGCGGCAATCCATCGTCAGGTAAAAATGCGGAACAGTTTGTTTGGACTCGGTTAGTCGGCGGGCAATCGCCTTACGCATCGTGCTGTGCGGCACCTGCACAAATTCCTCGGCATGACGCCGCACCACGCCACCGCTGCCTCCGCGTTGCAGGAATTCCTCAATGTCGGCTTTGACCACGCGACCATGCGGCCCGGTGCCTGCCACCTGCCCCAGATTCACACCGGCATCTTCCGCCATACGACGTGCCAGCGGGCTGGCTTTTACCCGGTCACTTGATACCGAGGCCGTCACCACTGGCGCAACTGGTGCTGCTGTCGGAGCACGGCTGGGCTGTGGAGCAACCGGTGCCGGCTTTGACGCCGGAGCAACAGTGTTTTGTTGCTCTGCTTTTGGTGATGCGTTTTCTTTGCTTTCACTGGCTGCCGGGGTGGCTTTCACTTTGTAACTATCCAGCACTTTTTTATCTTCGCCCTCTTCTAACAACAGGGCAATCGCCTGATTAACGGGCACGCCCTGCGTCCCTTCCTTCACCAGAATTTTGCCCAATGTGCCTTCATCCACGGCTTCTACTTCCATGGTAGCCTTATCGGTTTCAATCTCCGCGATGAGCTCTCCTGAACTGATACTATCCCCCTCTTTTTTCAACCACTTTGCAAGGGTTCCCTCGGTCATCGTGGGTGAAAGCGCAGGCATTAGAATTTCAATCGGCACAATGAGCTCCTGTAAAACGATTTTCCGTAAGCACTATACCAAACCCCGTCGGATTGAAAAGTCTATTAGTAACGAAAAATAGACAATACTAACGCATATTTAAAACACCCGATTTACCACGATAACCAGAAATATCAGGCCAGCTAGCAGAATAATCCTAGAAACACTAGGCATCTTATATTTTTCGATCATTTTATCCAGTGCTTCAGTATCGTAATTTATTTTTGGTTGCAGTGGATCATAGGTCACGGAGAGTAACTGCCCTATTTCTGGTGGCGGAATTTCTAAATTATGGATAACGGCCTTAGTCATATTTTTATAACGCATACCGTTTAATTCAAAATCGTATTCTACTACATATGCCCCAAGTGTTTTACTTACTTTCCGGATATTAGCTTGCACCGTTGCCCCACGAGTACGTAAAATAATCAGACGCTTCCGCATATTCTGCAAAATCAAGTACACAACTAAAAGACCAACTAATGTTAGCAACACAGAATTAATCATCTGCCCCATCATATCTAATCTTTCATAAGAATTAACGTATAAGAGAAAGGTTGAGGACTAACACCTACGATAACATACTTGCTTTGTAGCATCGATAATGTGTTGCACCTGCGGCAGGGCGAGTTTTTCCAGGTTGGCGGCATAGGGCAGCGGAATATCCTTTCCCGTCACGCGCAGCACGGGTGCGTCCAACTCGTCAAACCCCTCTGCCATCACCATAGCGGCAATTTCCGCCCCAACTCCGGCAAATGGCCAGCCTTCCTCCACCGTGACCAGCCGGTGTGTTTTGCGTAAGGAATGCAGGATAGTTTCCGTATCCAGCGGACGCAGCGTGCGCAGATCGATCACTTCTGCATTAATCCCCTCTTTTGCCAATTCCTCCGCGGCGTCCAGCGCATGCTTTACCGGCAGAGAAAAGGCAGTGATGGTGACATCTTTGCCTTCGCGCACCACGGCGGCCTTACCAATCGGCACCAGATGATCTTCAACATCAGGCACCTCAAAGCTCTGGCCATAGAGAATTTCATTTTCCAGGAAAATCACCGGGTTCGGGTCACGTATCGCGGACTTCATCAGTCCTTTATGATCGGCTGCCGTATAGGGTGCAATCACCTTCAGCCCCGGCACATGGGCATACCAGCTGGCATAGCACTGTGAATGCTGCGCTGCCACCCGCGCCGCCGCACCGTTCGGCCCACGGAATACCATCGGACAGCGTACCTGCCCACCAGACATATAAAGCGTCTTCGCCGCTGAATTGATGATATGGTCAATCGCCTGCATCGCGAAATTCCAGGTCATGAATTCCACTACCGGCTTCAGACCGGCCATCGCCGCACCCACTCCCAGCCCGGCAAAGCCATGCTCGGTAATCGGCGTATCAATCACACGGTCGGCACCAAATTCCTGCAGCAGCCCTTCCGTTACCTTATACGCACCCTGATATTCCGCCACTTCCTCGCCCATGACAAACACTTCCGGGTCACGGCGCATTTCCTCTGCCATGGCATCACGCAGCGCTACACGTACAGTGGCCTCTGTCATAGATTTACTTTTCCTTTATGTTGTTATGGGGTCACTGCCAAAAAAGTAATCCAGAAAATCGGAAAGCAGGGCAAGGAACCAATCCAGAATTGTTTGGCCAAATGCCTTCATCACGTCCACACAAGCCAGTAAATCATCCAGCGTAATATCGGTGAAATTCGTAATGCCATCAAAACATTGATCCAGCGGGTTCCCTTGTGCCATTACTGAAAATGGCACAAGCAGTATGCAAAGCATTGTGAGATAATAGTGTCTTGGCATCATGCTATTCCTTTCCAGATGTATATACATCTGTATACATCTCCGATACTTCCGGTTCATCACTAACCTTGGCAAATTCCGCCACTGCGTTCATGTCTGCTTTAATTTGCTTATCCATTTCTTTCAGATTCGCTTCCCCGGCGAATTTTTGCTCCAGGATAAAATCTTTAAAATGGGTAATTGCATCGCGTGTCTCACGAATATTTTCCACTTCCTCACGCGAACGGTATTTTGCCGGGTCGGACATCGAATGCCCACGGTAACGATAGGTTTTCATTTCCAGGATAATCGGTCCGGCACCACTGCGTGCATGCTCCACCGCCTCAAGTCCGGCTTCACGCACTTTCAGCAAATCCATTCCATCGACCTGCCTGCCTTCAATGCCAAACGACGCACCACGCTGATACAGCTCTGTGGTAGCAGATGAGCGCGCTACACTGGTGCCCATCGCATACTCATTATTCTCGATAATATAGATTACTGGGAGTTTCCACAGTGACGCCATGTTAAACGCTTCGTACACCTGCCCCTGATTTGCCGCCCCGTCACCGAAGTAGGTCAGACACACACGATCGGTTTTTCGATATTTATTGGCAAACGCGATCCCCGTCCCCAGTGGCACCGGCGCACCCACAATCCCGTGGCCGCCATAAAACCCGCGCGCGGTATCAAACATATGCATGGAACCGCCTTTCCCTTTGGAAATACCGGTTTCCTTGCCCATTAGCTCCGCCATGACAGCTTTCGGATCGCTTCCGCAGGCGAGAATATGCCCATGATCGCGGTAGCTGGTAATCACGCTATCGCCCTCGCCGACACAGCTTTGCATGCCTACGACAACCGCTTCCTGACCGATATACAGATGGCAGAAACCACCAATCAACCCCATACCGTAAAGCTGCCCCGCTTTTTCCTCAAAGCGGCGGATGAGCAGCATCATACGGTAGCATGTGAGTGCTTCGTCCTTTTGCAGCGCAGATTTCCCCTTATGTTCCAGCTGTTTGGCTTTTCGTATCACAGCTTCGGGGGTCACCATACGGAAGAAACTCCTTGAAAATCAGGTACAAAAGATAGCTGCCAGCCTGCAACCATCGCTATGAAATTAGGATACGTGCAATGCCGGGCAATAGCAAGCAGAAAGGGGATTGTTGCAACTGCAAATCAGTTGCGTCCAATCTGATCCAGATAATTATTTGGTGGCTGCTGTAGGCGCATCACATGGCTTGATGATGGTTTACGCAAATAACGCTCAGGAAAGTACATTTCCGGCACTAGGTACGGTTGTGATTTATCAATAAAACACACATCATCAGGCCCCTGCGCGTCTTTAAAAATCAATGCCTGCTCCATAAGGTCCATGAAGCGCACCATGTTATTAATGACCAGAATCCGTTGCTGACCACCTACAGTAAATTGCATCACATTGACATTCGCTTCATAGAGCGGACGGGAACGCGTTGGCTGATCTTCAAAAAGCAGCTTTCCTTCTACATCGTGTGTTGTACGCAGTGTCTCCAGTAGCTTACCTTCCTGTTTTGCCTTTTTCAGTACTGCAAGTGTTTCAAGATTAATCGTATGCATCTCTGCCATCACATAGCTTTTACCTGACTCTATGGCATTGTCATGGAGTTGAAAGGCATCGACATCGGGATGCCCAGCAGCAAGCATGACAGAGTGGAATAAACCCACGGCCTTTTCCAAGGGTACACGCCAGATCATTACGCGTTTTTCTTCAGAGTGCAACGCCCGATGATATATCCGTTCCAGAATTGTTGTTCCCACATCTGGGCGATCCTCCGGATTAGCCAGCATCGCAGTGGATGCCTTCACCTCCACTCTGTATCCGGCTTCCTTGCACCTTGTTGCCAAACGCGCATAGCGGGGTACAAAAACAATTCCCGTCCCATCATAGTGAAGATTATGCGCTTTACCGTCCTTATTAATCTCGCCCAGCACTTTATCTATTGTAAACTGCCTGATTGTCGCAGCAATTTCTTCAACGGCCAAATAATCATCCGCCTGATGGCCAAGCATTTGCAGAATATGATAGATATCGCTCTCGGCGCGCGGCCCATCCAGTCCGGCGATCACCACATTCTCTCCCTCCAGCATGGATTTTCCACTGCCGGGGATACCCATGGTAATGGTTGCCGTTTTATTCTTAACTTTTGTCTTGCCCGCGACCGCACGCTCTTTGGCCGGATCCACCACGTTCGTCAGCACCGCATGCATATGCTCCACCGCAATTTCTGCCATCCGGCCAAACCGGTCACCTTCTGCATATGCTTTTTCTATGATGCCCTGAACAAACGGGGAATCCTTATCCCTAAGGGAGTAGAGATTCTGCCCCGGCGAGGTGAATTGTTTTTCAAGCCACGAAACGAATATGGGGTGGTTGAGATGGCGGTTCAAGCCGGTCAACGGGTTCATATCCATACAGATAAGCGGTACCCCTTTATCAGCATCGTACACCATGCCATCAATGCCTTTCTTTTTCTCAAAGGCCTTTTTTCTCAATTTTTCATCTAAATATTTTTCGATTTTATTTTCAGGAATATAAAAATCTTCTACAAACCCGTCTCTGTGCAAATGCTCTTCCAGGCTTCTTTTGACATTTGCCATCGGCACCAGCCCACCATGCCGTGTCACCAGATAGGTTGTTCCATTCTCTTCATGTTTTAAGAAGCGTAAGCCTAAAATAACCTCTGCCTTATCTTCCCATTTGTGGAAACGTTCCGATACCGCAGGTGGGTATGGCGTCCGGCTGGTATCGTTCATTTTCTCAAATAGCGGCACCACCTCCCTAACATCCCCTTTATCTAATATCTGCAAGTCACTGGCATCCAACCGCCGGAAATCCAGCATATCTGGCTTAGGCATACCGGGATATTTATTAAGGAGTGAGAAAAAGATGTTCAGTGTAAGCGTCGTATCTGCACCAAATGGCTCAAGATCTCTTAACGATACATAGGTTTCGGCAGCATGTTCAAGAAAGCTTTTTGTCAATTCATCACCGCGAAGTCTAAATCCATTATCATCCGTAAAAAGCGCCATGAAGTTTGAAAAAATATTCGTGATGCTGGATTTTATTTGTATATCAGGCATGTATTTCTGAGGACTACCAACTACCTCACCCGGCCTTTGTTCACGTTCTATAAATGTCTCTTTGCCAAATAACGCCGTATGTACATCATAAAACGTTTTGATCAAGATACCGACATTTTGGGTATCCGCGTGCCCAAATTCAAACTCAAATTTTTTATAAAGATCCCGTGCGCGGGCCAGTGCCATCAGGGTTTCATGTTCAGTAGGGTGGTTAAATATTGACATTCGGCGTTATTGTTCAACCTGCCCGTACATCACCTGATCCAGCATTTCAGGCGTAATGGTATGCCCCTCCAACTGCAACAAATAGATCAACTGATCCATGAAAAGTGCCTCACCGGCATCCCTTTCTTCATTGACGTGGGTGGTGTTTGCCATTATGCCTCCTATGGCAGGGTGTTTGAGATACTGAGTATGGCAAATACCTTAGAAAAAGTAAATATTTAACTAATAAATTCTGGAAAATGAATATCATTCAAGATACAATTCGGCACATCATGGTGCCTATTCACCGTGAGGGCTACCTGTTCATCACGATTTTTGCTGTTGTCAGTGTCATTTTAGCGCTTATTTTGGAACCGCTGGGTGTACTCGGACTCATTGCCACCGCCTGGTGCGTGTATTTTTTCCGTAACCCCTACCGCATTAGCCCGGATGAACCCAGTTTTGTCCTCAGTCCGGCCGATGGTGTCGTTTCGCGTATTGAGCATGCCCCGCCCCCACCGGAGCTGGAAATGAGCGAAGAGCCACTGACCCGGATTAGTATTTTCCTTAGTGTGTTTGACGTACACGTGAACCGTGTGCCGGTTTCCGGAAAAATCAGTAAGTTGGTCTACCACGCCGGAAAGTTCCTTAATGCCACACTGGATAAAGCCAGCGAGGAAAATGAGCGGCAAGTGTGCATGGTCACCACCGAGGATGGTAAAGACATTGTGTTTGTACAGATTGCCGGACTCATTGCCCGCCGCATTGTATGCGATCTGCAAGAGGAACAGAAAGTCCATACTGGCGAAGTGTTTGGCATTATTCGATTTGGCAGCCGTGTGGACGTTTATTTACCAGAAGATATCACCCCGCTGGTACTGGAAGGCCAGCGTATGATCGGCGGCGAAACTGTGCTGGCAGACCTGAAAGGCAAACATAAAAAGCGCAAAGGTATTAAGCACTAGGCGGAACCCTTCTGCACTGCTAGAATACGGCTATGGAAACACCACAGGACAGTTCCCGTACACTTCATCTGGCAAGGCTAACACCCAATATGCTGACATTGCTTGGCCTGTGCGCCGGGATGACAGGTATGCGCTATGCGCTGGATGCCCGCTGGGAACTGGCCGTGGCATTTATTCTGATTGCTGCCTGTATTGACGCCATGGATGGACGGCTGGCGCGCCTGTTGAAATCCACCAGTAACTTCGGCGCACAATTGGATTCGCTCTCGGATTTCATGAACTTTGGGGTTGCACCGGGCTTCATCAGCTATTTATGGGTCACGCATGATATCAAGGCTGTAGGATGGGCATTGGCATTATTCTTTGCCATATGCGGGGCCATCCGCCTGGCACGCTTCAACTCAGAACTGGACGAAGAAAAAACTCCACCCTGGTCGGATCACTATTTTGTGGGCATTCCTGCACCCGCAGGGGCATTGATGGCGCTCGCTCCCCTGATGTTGACCTTTGTTCTCGCCGATTATCCGGATCTGGCACCGCATATGGTATTGTTCCAGAAGCCCTGGTTCGTTTGCCTGTGGCTCGCCGTGGTGGCACTGATGATGGTCAGCCGTATCCCTACGTTCTCCTTCAAGAAAACCGTTGTAAAGCGCGAATATGCTTCGCTGGTGCTGGTAGCGGCTGGGTTGCTTTTCATCCTGTTTATCAGCGAACCCTGGTTAACGCTGATGAGTGTGGGCGTACTATATACCCTCTCCATCCCGGTCAGTGGTATGGTGTTTTTGAAAGAGCAACGTAAGCGGGGTATGTAAGGAAGGCTACTTATTTCTCCGCCAGCATCATGGTAATCTGGCGGGAATCGAGGCGCGGAGCCACCTCCACGCGGGCAATATCTTCCACATCCTTTGCCAGACGTTTTAATACATTAAAGCCCAGCTCCTCGTGTACCACTTCCCGGCCACGGAATCGCAAGGTGACTTTCACCTTGTTTCCTTCCTCAATAAAGCGGCGGGTATTGCGCAGCTTCACATCGTAATCATGCTGATCGATGGTGGGACGCAGCTTGATTTCTTTAATCTGCACAACCTTCTGATGCTTCTTGGCTTCTTTAGCTTTTTTCTGTGCTTCATAACGGAATTTACCGTAATCCAGCAACTTACAGATCGGCGGGTTTGCGTTGGGATTCAGCTCTACAAGATCCAGCCCTGCAGCTTCTGCACTCTGTAATGCTTTTGCAACCGGCATATCGCCGAGCATCGTTCCTTCGTGATCAATCAATCGGACTGTGGGGGATCGGATATCCTCGTTGATACGAGGCCCTTGGTCTTTGGAGGTAGATATACCAGTTCTCCTGTTTGTTGTTAACGCGTACTAAGTTCAGACTCCCGGTACGGTTGCCTGTTCCTTTAGTTTAGCTACCACAGCGTCAAGTGCAAGCGTTTCTTGTCCCTGCTTACCCAGTTCCCGCACAGCAACTGTGCGTTCCTGTACCTCCCGCGCGCCAACGGCAAGGATATACGGGATTTTCCGGTGGGAATGTTCCCGCACCTTATAATTGATTTTTTCGTTCCGCAAATCGATTTCCGTACGGATTCCAGCTTCGCGCAGCAGAGCCATCACCTCCTCGGCATAGGTGTCTGTCTCGCTGGTAATGGGCGATACCACCGCCTGCACTGGTGCCAGCCATAGTGGGAATTTTCCGGCATATTGCTCAATCAGGATGGCAATAAACCGTTCAAACGAACCAAGAATTGCACGGTGCAGCATGACCGGGCGATGTTTTGCCCCATCCGCCCCAATATATTCCGCACCCAGCCGTTCCGGCAGGACAAAGTCCACCTGCAACGTCCCGCATTGCCAGTCCCGGCCAATGGCGTCGCGCAGGACGAATTCAATCTTCGGGCCATAGAACGCCCCTTCCCCCGGATTCAGCGTATATTCCAGCCCCGTGGCCTCCACGGCTTCCTTCAGGCTGCTTTCCGCTTTATCCCAGATGGCATCATCCCCGGCACGAACTTCCGGCCGATCAGAGAATTTCACCCGCACCTCGTCAAAGCCCAACTCCCTGTATACTTCCAGCAGGAGCTGACAGAACGCCACTGTTTCCGACGTAATCTGGTCTTCGGTACAGAAAATATGGGCATCGTCCTGCGTAAAGCCGCGCACCCGCATCAGCCCATGTAATGCCCCGGAGGGCTCGTTACGGTGGCACATCCCAAATTCCGCCATCCTGAGCGGCAGGTCGCGGTAGCTCTTAGTGCCGATTTTAAAGATCTGCACATGGCAGGGGCAATTCATCGGCTTCATGGCGAGGATTTTTTCCTCGGATTCCGCCGTGAACATATGCTCCCGGAACTTATCCCAATGCCCGGATTCTTCCCACAACACACGATCCACCAGGATCGGTGTTTTCACCTCCTGGTAATCATTGGCGCGTAGTTTATTGCGAATATAGTGCTGTAAAGCCTGATAGAGTGTCCAGCCCTTATCGTGCCAGAACACCTGCCCGACGGCTTCTTCCTGGATATGGAACAGATCCAGCTCACGCCCTAAGCGCCGGTGATCGCGCTTCTCGGCTTCTTCCAGCATGGTGAGATAGTGCCGCAGCTGCTTGGCATCCGGCCATGCCGTTCCGTATATCCGCTGCAGCATTTCATTGCGGTGATCGCCGCGCCAGTACGCCCCGGCCACTTTCATCAGCTTGATGGCAGGCACCCGCCCGGTGGACGGCGCATGCGGCCCCCGGCACAGATCAATAAAATCGCCCTGACGATAGAGCGTAATCACTTCACCTTCCGGCAGATCGCCAATAATCTCAGCTTTATAGGCTTCTCCCTGCGCTTTGAAGAATTTTACCGCCTCGTCACGATCCCACACTTCACGGACAATCGGCTCATCACGGGCAATGATCTCCTGCATCCGCTTCTCGATCGTTTCCAGATCGTCGGGCGTAAACGGTTCCTTACGGGCAAAATCATAATAGAACCCGTTTTCAATGGCCGGGCCAATCGTCACCTGCGTATCAGGGTAAAGCTCCTTCACCGCCTCCGCCAGAATATGCGCGGCATCGTGGCGAATCAGCTCCAGCCCTTCCGGATCACGCGCGGTGATGATGCGGATATGGGCATCGCGCTCAATTTCCCGCGTCAGGTCACGCAGTTCACCATCCAGCTCCACCGCCAGCGCAGCCTTTTTCAACCCCTCGCCAATACTGGCTGCCACATCCAACCCGGTTACCGGCGTGGGATAGGTGCGCGCGGTGCCATCAGGCAGGGTGATCGTGATCATAACGAACTCTCATCTCTTTAAAAAAACAGAGACTCGTTTTTATCCTAATTACTAAATAATACAATAATTAAGATCAATTTCACTTCAGAATAACGTTTTCAAATCTTATACCTAAAATACAACATACCCTTAACCATTTGTTAAGGATATGTTGTTAAGCTGTAGTATAAGCCCAGTAATTATATTTATATTTAAAGGATAAATCGATGGTTCAGGTTAAAAATGGCTCTGGTAATTTTGTCGAAAGTTATAACGACGAGAAACTTTCAAATGGTGTTACACAACCCCACCCACATAAATACGATGGCGGCGCAAAAGACGGTACAGAGAAAGATCATGTCATCCAGACACCCGGAGTAAATGACCACATTGTTAACACCGAAATTGTTGATCTTCGAGAAAATCCAAATAATCCCTCCAGAATGGGAGAAATCGATTATGTTGATGGCCTTTCGGCCAGGGATGAATTCTCAAAATTTAAAGGAGCAACAGTTATTATTGATGGTCTTGACATGTATGAAATGCGTATGCGAATGGTTAAAGGGGATGACGTCGAATTCGACCCAGAAATCAACACAGATCTGGAATGGGGACAAATTGAGCTGACTGTTAAAGGAACAGGGCGTAAAATCATCATTGCACCCGATGATGATTACATTACTATACAAAGCGGCAACAAAGAATACACACTGGGAGAATTACGGGAACGTATTAGAGAGCAACAGCTTGCTGAACCGGATTTTGTTGAGCTTGAGAAAAAACACAATTGGAAAGACGTGGTGGATATGCTGAGAAAGCAGAATCCTGGCTGGGAAGCTGTTCCACTTGGGGAGATACCAACGTCCGGCATAGAGCTCGTTCCAATGGGTAGTGAGGAGTTGGGTCTATTACCAAAACCAGCCTCAAATAACGTTGAGACTCATCTGAAAAGCGATAAAATCGAACTACTTTAAATTGGTGGTTTTCTGATTTGCTGGCTTGTCAAGGTCAAGCGTGTCTTCAATCACGTCGCGGACATCCATCACATCCAGTTTGCTAAGGTCAGGCTCCTGAATGGAGGTGACGTGTTTCCCCCAGGGCGCGCATAGCTCTGGCTTGGAGGCCTCAGAAAACAGCACGAAGGACGGGCATTTTGCTGCCGCGATTAGATGCATCGGCCCGGTATCGTTGCCCACTGCTAACTGCGCATGGCGCGCCAGCTCCGCGATTTCAGCAAAGCTGGTACCGTCTGTCAGATTGATCGCTCCCTTGACCTTCCCCACAATATCATGCACATGCCATTTCTCTGCCTTGGTGCCAAGGAAAACAGGCGTAATCTCCTTTTCCAGCAGCCAGTTCCCCAGTTTCTGGAAGCCGTCCATACTCCAGCGCTTTTCCGGACGATGCTTGGAACCACCCGCCACCACCAGCGCATAACGCTCCGGCAGGTTAAACCGGGAAATATCTGCTTTCAGGAAGCCCACATTCGGACGCGGCACGGTTTCAATCCCCGCGATACTGAGCTGCTCCGCCTGCCGTTCTATCGTATGCATATGCTTTCGCTCCGGGTTCAGATGCGGGTGCGAGCACCATTCGATAATCCCGTTCCATTGCGGCTTCTTCCGCCCCAGTGCCCGGAAATAAAAGTTACTCCGGCTGGAGGTCTGCAGATCATACACCCGGTCAAACTGCGCATCCCGGATACGATGGATGGTTCTGAAATTTTCCCTAATTTTCCAGAAGGATGGCCGTGTATCTACCCACACATCATCAAACCAGCCGGTGGCTTCGCCTAATGTCTTATAAGGCGGTGTTGTTAGTAGGGTAATATGCGCATCTTTATGATGCTCGCGGATGGCGCGCATTGGCCCTGTCGCCAGGATAAAATCCCCCAGCGCGCCATGCTTAATCACCAGCACTTTGCGAATGGAAATCCCCACCGGGTGCGGTACATAATGAAAAAACCGGTCAACGGCCTGTTTGAATTTATGCCAGAAGTTCATAGTATAACTCTAATGTTTTACCGCACATCTGATGCATGGAGAAATACTTTTCCACATGGGTACGCGCTGCATGTGCCATCGCCGCCCGGGCAGATGCATCCATTGTCAGCGCCGTTTTGAGAGCTTCCGCCATGGCTTCCGGTCGTTTGGCATCCACCAGCCAGCCGGTTTTACCATCCTGTACGGTTTCCAGCGCCCCGCCCAGCGCGGTCGCCACCACGGGGCACCCCATCGCCTGCGCCTCCACCGGGATACGCCCGAAGGCTTCCGGCAATGTGGACGCATTGATCGTCACCGCCGCCAGCGCATAAGCTGCCGACATAGCGCTGCAGGGCGGCACGATCCGCACCCGGTCTTTCAGCCCGTAAGACTCTGCTTTTTGCAATAACTCCGCGGCATAGGCCTCATGCCCCTTGGCATTTCCGGCCATCACGCAGTGCCAGTCCTGGTCTGCCATATGCTTCAGCGCCTCCAGCACCAATGCCTGCCCCTTGCGCCGGACAATCCGGCCCGGCACAAAAATTACCGGCCACGGTTCTGCCAGCCCCCATTGTTGACGCAGCGCCACCATCTCAGCCTCACGCACCCGTTCCGGATTAAACAGCACAGTATCTGCGCCACGCGGAATAAGACGAATCCGCTCCTCCGGCACATGATACGCTTCCTTCAGATGCGCCGCGATAAATTCAGAGATCGCAATCACCCGTTCACCACGTACCATCACACTATTATACCAGTATTTCGGCCCGTAGCGGTAGCGCAGCGAATAGTAGCCATGAAATGTCGTGAGGAAAGGCACCCCGGCACAGCGCGCCGCCATCAGGGCGCTCCAGCCCGGTGCGCGGGAACGGGCATGCACAATATCCACCCCTTCACGGCGAATGACTTCCGTCAGACGGGAAGCATTGCGGAAAATCGTCAAAGGGTTACGGCCCTTGAGCGGCAGGGTGATATGCCGGCTTCCTTCGGCTTCCAGCTGTGTGACCATTGCCCCACCGCTGGATGCTACCAGCGAGGTAAACCCTTCCTCTACCGCGGCCTTCGCCACTTCCAGCGTCCCGCGTTCCACCCCACCGGAATCCAGACGCGGCAACACTTGCAGTAACACCAGTTGTTTCTTAGTATGCATGTGATGAACGCAAACGCCCCAACCATTCTTCCTTTGCCTGACGGCACCCATATTGCCTATCACAGGTTTGCTCCCGCCGCCAAAGAAAAACCCGGTGTCATGTTTCTGGGCGGCTATCTTTCCGATATGCAGGGCAGCAAAGCCACCTTCCTAGAAGCCCGCTGCCGGGAATGGAACGTGCCGTATCTCCGCATGGATTATACCGGGCATGGCCAGTCCGGTGGGAAGTTTGAAGAAGGCAGTATCGGCCGCTGGGCCAAGGATGTACTGAGCGTGCTGGATCAGATCACGGAAGGACCGCAGATACTGGTGGGTTCCAGCATGGGAGGCTGGATCATGCTGCTGACGGCACGGGCACGCCGGGAGCGTATCTGCGGCTTACTGGGCATTGCATCCGCCCCGGATTTTACCGAACATCTGATCTGGGATCAGCTCACCGAAACCCAGCGCCAGACTATTCTGCAGGACGGTTATTATGTCCTGCCGCAGGAAAACTGTCACGATCCCGATGCGATGGATTTCCCCATCACCCGCACACTCATCGAAGATGGCCGGAAGCATCTGCTGCTGGATAGGCCCATCCCACTCACCTGCCCGGTACGCCTGCTGCACGGCATGCAGGATACGGATGTTCCCTGGCACATTTCCACCCGGCTGGCCGGGCAACTGGAAAGTACCCGCGTTACAGTGACATTACAAAAAACCGGAGATCACCGCATGTCCACCCCGGAGAGCCTCGCCCTGCTGGAGCGTGAATTACTCGCCCTGCTGGCGGAGGTATAATCCGGGGACAAGCTGTGCTATACTGATATTATGCGCTGGCTTTTCATTTTCTCTATTCTATGTATCACCCTGAGCACTGGGGCACAGGCCGCCGGCGTGTGCGAGGAAGGCGTTACCCGATGCAAGCCCTATGCCGGCAAGGGATCGCCTTACCTGCACTGCATGATTACCGTCTGTGAGGACAAGCCTGCCATTCAGCCCCCCGACCCGTTACACCCTGCCGGCCAAGCGGGCAAAACCGAGCAGGAACCCATCGCAACCTGTAACAAAGGCCTCTATAAATGCGAGCGGCTGATGCACCAGCAGGACGAATACTGGGCATGCATGAAAACAGAATGCCTGGCCGCCGACGCCGAAACCGCCGTGCCTAATTGTGAATCCGGCCATAAAGCCTGCCTGAACCCCATGTATAAATACAGCGACTGTGTACGCGAGGTCTGCAAAGGACTGGATGGCTGCCCGGATGCCGAAACCGTCTGCACCGACCTGCTCTATGGCTACTGGCACTGCGTGTATGACCGTTGCCTCGGCCCGCTGAAATACACGTATCTGGAAAGTGGCCCCAAACTCTCACCGCAGGAGGAAATGGAGCATGCCGTCATCCGTAACGAGGCGTTCCGCCTGTTTGACCCGCGTGAAAGCCGGGCCTATCGCAGTCGCAGCCCCGGCGGCAACCCCACCAAGCTGCTGATGTGCCCCGGCGGCGCACGCTATTGCAGCGGCACCAATTTCCGCACCTGTGTGTGTGAAGACGGCACCCCCGCCACCGACCTCACCCGCCCGGCTCCAGCGCAACCCTAGGATCACGCTTGACTTACACCCCCGTGCTGCCTAGTATCCGCGCACATTTTCAGACCGCAGACGAGGACGAACCATGCAACCAGCCACGCAACCCACGGCAAAGCCACAGAACCCGAACTTTTCTTCCGGCCCCTGCGCCAAGCGCCCGGGCTGGACACCGGAAAGCCTCAGCAAGGCGCTGGTTGGGCGTTCTCACCGTTCCAAGCCGGGAAAAGCCGCGCTGAAAGAAGTAATCGACCGGACGCGCGCCGTGCTGGGTATCCCCGCAGATTACCATATCGGGATTGTCCCCGCCTCCGATACCGGGGCATTTGAAATGGCCATGTGGAGCCTGCTGGGCGAACGCGGGGTGGATGCGCTGGCCTGGGAAAGCTTTGGTCAGGGCTGGGTCTCGGATATTGAAAAGCAACTGAAACTGAAGGATGTCCGGGTGTTCAAAGCCGAATATGGCACGATCCCGAATATGGCCGAGGTGGATACCGACCGCGACGTGGTCTTCACCTGGAACGGCACCACCTCCGGTGCCAAAGTACCCAACGGGGACTGGATCAAGGAGAACCGTCTGGGGCTTACGCTGTGCGATGCCACCAGCGCTGTCTTCGCCATGGATCTGCCGTGGAACAAGCTGGATGCAGTCACCTATTCCTGGCAGAAAGTCATGGGTGGAGAAGCCGCGCACGGCATGCTGGTTTTAAGCCCGCGCGCCGTCGAACGGCTGGAGCGTTACAGCCCGCCATGGCCAATGCCGAAGATTTTCCGTATGACCAAAGGCGGCAAACTGATTGACGGGATTTTTGTCGGGGAAACCATCAACACGCCCTCCATGCTGTGCGTGGAAGATGCGCTGGACGGATTGCGCTGGGCGGAATCCGTCGGTGGGTTGAACGGGCTGAAACAACGTTCGGAGGCCAATCTGGCTGCCATCGAAGCCTGGGTGGAAAAATCACCCTGGGCCGCGTTTCTGGCGGAAGATAAGGCCGTGCGCTCCAATACCTCCATCTGCCTGAAAATTGTGGATGACTGGTATCAGGGACTTTCCGCGGAGGATCAGGCGGCAAAGGCCAAGGCACTGGTTTCCCTGCTGGATAAGGAAGGTGTAGCCTATGACCTGGGTGCCTACCGCGACGCTCCGCCGGGGCTGCGTATCTGGGGCGGTGCCACGGTAGAAACATCCGATATTGAAGCCCTGCTCCCCTGGCTGGACTGGGCATTTGCTTCCGTGAAGGCGTGACAACGTGAAAGCGCGAAGCAGGAATGGCAACGCATAAAGAGTTAGATGTCTGGAAAAAAGCAATCGATTTGAGTGATATGATTTACACGATTACCGATACGTTCCCTAAAAGTGAGCAATATGCTTTATCTCCACAGCTCAGGCGGGCTGTCGTTTCCATTGCTTCCAACATTGCGGAAGGTGCGGCGCGCAATAACACAAAAGAATTTATTCAGTATATTGGTATCGCACGCGGATCACTGGCAGAAGTAGAAACCCAGCTTATCATTGCAGGCCGTCGGAAATTTGTAGCGGAACTATATCTGGAAAAAGCGTTTTCAATGATTGAAGACATTAGCAAAATGATGTATCGCCTCCAGCAGGCACTAAAAAAGAAATTATGACGAATTCACGTTTTCACGAATTCACGATATCACGCATTAACGCACTAAGAGGATAACATGGCAAAGGTACTTATCTCCGATAAATTAAGCCCCCGCGCGGTCGAAATTTTTAAGGAAGCAGGGCTGGAAGTGGATGTCAAAACCGGTATGAGCCCGGAAGAGCTCGCCGCCTGCATCGGGGAATATGACGGGCTGGCCATTCGTTCTGCCACCAAGGTCACGCAGGAAATTCTGGAAAAGGCCACCAACCTGAAAGTGGTCGGTCGCGCCGGGATTGGGGTGGATAACGTGGATATCCCCGCTGCTACGGCCAAGGGTGTGGTGGTGATGAATACCCCGTTTGGGAACTCCATTACCACGGCAGAACATGCGATTGCGCTGATGTTTGCCTCCGCCCGCCAGTTGCCACAGGCCAATGCCTCTACCCATGCCGGAAAATGGGAAAAATCCAAGTTCATGGGCGTGGAAGTCTCCTCAAAAACGCTGGGACTGATTGGCTGCGGGAATATTGGCTCCATCGTGGCAGACCGTGCCCACGGTCTGAAAATGCGCGTGATCGTCTATGATCCGTATCTCTCGGAAAAACGTGCCGACGAGCTGAACATTGAAAAAGTGGAACTGGATGAGCTGCTAAAACGCGCGGATTTCATTTCGCTGCACACCCCACTCACCGACTCCACCCGTAATATACTAGGTGAGGAAAATCTGAAAAAAACCAAGAAAGGTGTTCGCATTATCAACTGTGCCCGTGGTGGTCTGATTGATGAGACTGCATTAAATGAACTGATTAAATCCGGGCACATTGCCGGAGCGGCGCTGGACGTATTTGAAGAAGAGCCTGCCAACGAGAATGTCCTGTTTGGCAATGAGAACGTCATCTGCACGCCGCATCTGGGCGCGTCTACGCTGGAAGCCCAGGAGAACGTGGCCGTACAGGTTGCCGAGCAAATGTCGGATTTCCTGAATAACGGTACGGTGGTGAACGCGATCAACATCCCGTCCGTCTCCGCAGAAGATGCCGCCAAACTACGCCCCTACCTGAATCTGGGTGAACAGCTGGGTAGCTTTATTGGTCAGCTGGCAGCCACCGGTCTGAACGCGGTGAAGATTGAATTTGAAGGAGCAATTACCGGCCTGAACACGCGTCCGGTCACCTCCGCCATCCTCAAAGGGCTACTGACCCCGATCACCGATGCGGCCAATATGGTCAATGCCCCGGTCATCGCCAAGGAACGCAATATTGACATCAGTGAAGTGCGTCATGCCCGTGCCGTGGATTACCATAGCCTGATCCGCCTCACCGTCACCACGGACCGTCAGGAGCGTATGGTATCCGGTACGCTGTTTGGCCAGGAACCACGCATCGTGGAAGTGGGTGGTGTGAAGCTGGAGGCCGGTCTGGGTGCCCGTATGCTGTATATCAATAACGAAGATAAGCCGGGTCTGATTGGGAATCTGGGGAAACTGCTGGGGGATACCGGGATCAACATTGCCAACTTCAGCCTGGGGCGGAATAAGGATCGCACCGATGCCATCGCCCTGGTGGAGGTAGATCAGGATGTGGATAAGGCACTGGCCGAAAAGATCAGTAAGCTCCCAAGCGTCAAACAGGTGAAGGTTCTGCATTTCGCTGTTTAGCTCCTGGACCCAGCCTGCGCTGGCGCATAACGTAAACCACCCTACGTCATTCCTGTGGAAGCAGGAATCCAGAAACATGAACGCCCTAGAGTCCTTGCGGATTCAGGCGATAACAGAGCACAGTCGGCTATTTTTCAGGCAGTTCGGACAATGCGCCGCGTTTCTGCATCTCTTCCAGGATTTTCTTCTCCTGACCTTCTTTGCCTTCAAATAGGTATGGGAACTGGTCTTTCAGAAAGTGCTCACGCTGCTCTTCATTAGGCAGGAATTCAGGGAAGCCTTTCACATCTGGTGTTTTCCATTGTTGTTTGAACAACTCGGAAGGTTCAAGAATGTGATCCGGGTCATTCGGGTCTTCCTGCAGGCCCAAGTGCTTCTTGATACGCTGCTTGAACGACTGCGGCTCATCGCAATATTCCAGATAGATTTCTTCTAACGACTTCCCGGCATAGGGATGAAACTTCCAACCACGTTCACTAGTCAGCGAATAATAGCCATAATCCACCGCACCTGGGTTATAAACCAGAAAGCAATATTTTTCCGGACGGCTGATATAATAGGCCCCATGTTGGTTATAGGCGAGGAAATCAAAAAGCCTTAGCAGCCTTGGCAGGGTTATCCCTTCCTCTTCCACACTATGCTCCAGCGTGGGTGGGTAAGCATTGTCATTCTTCACCGCAAACGCCTGAAGTTTGGGTAATAGCTGACTGATATAGGATTTCGCTTCATTCACATCCTGCCGGTTCAGGAGATTTCCCAGTGGGAGCGATACCAGTGGCAACAAGGAAATCAGCAGCCCACCAAAAAAAATCAGCAGCATACGCTTCAGATAAAGACTCTGTACGGCACCGGAACGTACCCATTGCACCGTCCCGCCAACTATCAAAAACACTAATGGCACAAATAGCAACCAACGCCACATCTTGCCGAAAATCGCACTTTGCATCAGGCTGTCCCAACTGAACCCTTGTACAAACCACGTACCGGAAATGGCATAATACTGCTCCACACTGCCACGGCCATACCAGACAAAGCCAAGGTTGAACAGGACTGTCATCCCAAACATCAGCCATAGAATACGCTGATATTTTGCAAGTAAAAGTGCTGCCCACATTAACGTCAGGTACAGTGCCGACCAGACATAAAATAGCACGATAAATTTCTGATAACCGAATGTACGAATATCGCCTACGATGCTTAGTGCCTCCAACTGCGCATCATAAAGAATGCTTACCCCAAGCATTCCTAATAATACCGCCCGCACAACCACGTTACGCACGGCAAAAAGCAACGCTGGCACCACCAACACCACCACAAAGCTGGTATAAAACCACAGGGAAAAGAAGCATGGTGCGTCAGAAATAGCTTTCTGCTCCTGGCAGCTATGCAGCGCGGCATCAATCTGGTTCAGATAGACTATCCCAACCCACAGCACCCACACCAGCAATAAAAGCCAGCGTAACACTGTCCAGAATCGATTTAGAAATAACTTAGCGGTCATGCTTTCGGACAAAATCACAAACTGTTGGTACCACCTGCTCACGGAAGCGCCTTCCGTTGAAGGTACCATAATGTCCGACATCTTTCTGCAAATAATATTGTTTTTTACTGTCCGGCAGATTTGTACATAGTGTCAGCGCCGCTTTGGTCTGACTCAGACCGGAAATATCATCCCGTTCCCCTTCAATCGCCAGCACCGCCGTTTTGGTGATGGTTTCCGGGCGTACCTTACGCTCGCGGGATTTCATCGTCCCCAGCGGTAAGGAGTGATCTTTAAAGACCGTCTTCACCGTTTGCAGGTAGAATTCCGCGGGTAAATCCATCACGGCCAGATATTCATTATAGAATTTCCGGTGTGCCTGGGCACTATCCCCGTCCCCTTCAATCAAGTGATTAAACAGGTTCAGATGCGCACCCAGATGCCGGTCAAGGTTCATCGTCATAAAACCGGTCAGCTGGATAAAGCCGGGATAGACCTTCCGCATGAAGCCGGGATAATTCATTGGCACGTGGCAAATCACATTTTGCTCAAACCATTCAATCGGCTTTTCATAGGCAAGTCTGTTAACTTCCGTGGGGCTTTTACGCGTATCAATCGGCCCCCCGATCAGAATCATCGACGCCGGAGCCGCCTCATCTTTTTCTGCTGCCAGAATGGACGTTGCCGCCATCACCGGCACGGAAGGCTGGCATACCCCCATGACATGCGTTCCTTTGCCCAGCTTACGCAGGAATTGGATGATGTAATCAATATAATCGTCCAGATCAAATGGTCCCAGCGAAAGTGGGATATCCCGTGCATTAATCCAGTCGGTAATATACACATCAAAATGCGGTAGGAAGCCGCGCACCGTTCCCCGCAGCAACGTAGAAAAATGCCCGGAAAGCGGCGCCACAATCAGCAGGCGCGGCTGCTCTTTAGTATAATCTTTCTTGAAGTGCAACAGGTTGCAAAATGGCAGGCGCTTGGCAATGCGCTCCTTCACTCCATAGGTTTTACCATTGATTTCGATATCATAAATATGGAAATCCGGCTGCTCATACTGGCGGGTCAGGCGCTCCAAAAGCTCAAACCCGGCTGCCATGGTTCGTCCGTGCTTACTGTGTGCCAGCGGATTAAACGGGCTGGCAAACATTTCCACCCCCATCCTGGCCAACATATTCGTAGGGGCCATCATGGCACGCTGAAATTCCACCAGACCATAAAGGTGGTGATTATTCGTAAAATCTGTATGGGAAAACATGGGCTGCGTCATTGGTTGCTGTGCGTTCATCACACAGGCATCTTACCGATTTACCCAGCAAGTACGAAATAAAAACCGACAAACTTAATTATTGCACTGCAAAATAAACAGATCCAGTGCTTTTTCTACCGCAGCCGCACGCACTGCCGCTCTATCATTTGGAAAAATACACTTTTCACAGAGCATTGCTCCGGATAATTTAGCTACCGCAATAAATACCAACCCCACCGGCTTGGCTTCCGTACCGCCATCTGGTCCGGCGATGCCCGTCAGCGCCACCGCCATATCAGCCTCACTCTGCGCAAGTGCGCCTTCCGCCATTGCCCGCGCCACTTCCTCACTCACCGCCCCATGCGCTTCCAGCAATGCGGCAGGTACCCCCAGCATTTCCTGCTTGGCGATATTACTGTAGGTCACAAAACCACGGTCAAACACATCCGACGAACCCGGCACATCCGTCAGCGCCCCGGCAACCAACCCCCCGGTGCAGGATTCCGCTGTTGCCAGCTTCCAGCCGTTTGCCCGGCAGATGGTGAGTAATGACTCCGCTTTCTGATAAGTGCTTATGCTCATCGCTGCTGCATGAATTCCAGATGATCGGGGAAGAACGTCTCCACGGCCCATAACAGCGCCCCGCTATAGAGCAAAATAAACAACAGCACAAAGAAGACCCCGGCAGCAAAGGCCCCGGCAATCAGATCATCCAGCATAATACCCAGCCCGTTATGCATCCGATCGGCCCGCCCCACCGGCCCCGGCTTCCAGATATCGAACAGGCGGAACAGCAGGAACAATGCAATCAGGTATTGCGGCGCGAAGATAATCACCCCCAGGAAAGTCGGCTCATCCCACTCCATCAGGAAGTAATAGCCAATCCCGGTGAGGGTAAACGCCACAAACTGCCCGGCCACCTCGTCAATCACCACTTCGCTCGGATCCTGATAGCCGTGCTTATGATACACATCCGAGGCCCACAGCCCCATAAGCGTGAACAGGAAGGTCAGCCCCGCAATCACCGAAAGCAGCATATTTTCCCCGTACCAACCCAGCTCACGCGGAATAAATACCAGTATAATCAGCAGGATACACGCCGCCAGCGAGCCAAACGTACCCGATGCGAAGGGAATTTTCCCCACCCAAAAGAACGTCCCAATCACCGCCGCCGGGTGATAGAATGGAAGTTTTTTGTTAAATTTCTGCTTTGAATCCATAATGATAGACTATACTATGAATCGTAGTTGTATGTCATCTGCCGAGTAGCACAGACGCTGGCATATGGTTGCATCATGCTACCCATCAGCCACAGGAGAGGATATGGCACTCAATGTACTTATTGTTGAAGATGAAGAAAATAATTTCCGGGATTATCAGAGTAAAGTAGGAAATCTAAAAGGTAAAGACAGTGCCCCGTTATGCGATGTAACCGTAATGACGTCTTTGTTAGAACTGGCTGAAGGAATGGGTTTAGTCATTATGATTGATGGCAAGCCCTATGACCACCAAGATATTAACCATCAAAGATCGCTAATGGGGTTGGCTGCTAATCAATATATTCCTCAATATAGTATTGTGTTTTCTGATGAAGGCCCTAAGAAACTGGGTTATGCCGCGCTCGTTCTGGATGATGATGTATGGATTTCATCCGAAAGGGATAAATTTGATTATACTATATCGAAAACCAGTATACTCATAGCAAAAGCACTTGCCGCCGGTTACCCTAAAGATTTTCTACCCCCTAAGATACTGAGCTGTAGTTCTAAAGGAACGAAGGGCTTTGAAGGTGCATTTGTATCTGAAGACGTTCCTTTCCCGGATCGCCCACAGATTATAAAAATTCGGTCAACAGCAATAAGTGCCAAGCCCTCAGGCACGGACGTTGCCGATGCATTAAGGCCTATCCTAATGAATATTAATCCCGGTATAGGGGATAAAACACGATGAGTATAAGCCAGCACCATTAGCAAAAACTACGTACCTATCGAAGATTTGGAAGTTCATCATGGCAAATATCCTTATTCTTGAAGACAATAAAGAGTACCGGGAAGCACTGGTCGCCGCGCTTGAAGCGAAAGGGCATACCGTGACGGCTACTTTTCTTCTGGAAGAATTCCTGAACAAACTGGGAATACAGGTTACTTTTCCGAATGACAATAAGGACGACCAAATAAAATCCATCAAGGAAGGTAACTACACACTTGCGCCCATCAATCTTCCATCCAGCAAGCACTATGATATCGTGCTCTTGGATAATAAAGTACTTTATTCAAGAGAACTGACATTGATCGGGGAGAGAGAGATATTGGAAATAGAATCCAGCCATGCCTTTGCCAAGATTCAGGAGAATGACGCGCTAAAATCCCGGTTTCCCGAAACTATTTCCCTATCCAATGGCGGAACCGCCGGAATCGTCAGCAAACTACTCGATGCTCTCCAGCGTAACCCACCTGAGGACATGGATATTGAAACCGCACGAAATGACATTTACCGGCTTGTTGACCGGTTTCTCGAGGCTCCCCGCCCGGCAAGTGGCAAGCCCCTGCCAGAGACGGTCGTGGAAATGGTCAACCAAACGCTGGAGGGGTTAAGCCTGGAGAACAATGGGAATAACCATCATGCACGGCAGGCGTTGGCAACCAGTCCTGATGGTAAGGCGCGATAACTATAACAGATATAACCTTTTTTAATGATTGAGAGGGGCAGCAGGGAGAACCGTATGGTCAGAATCCTTATACTGGAAGACGATGAATCAAAATCATCGGAATGGAAAGAAGCACTGGAACAGGCAGGCCATGAGGTGGTAACCACGCCGTATCTGGAAACGTTCCTGAATGCCATTGGCATTGCCGTTACAGGCGTTACAGGAAAGCATTATGACCCAAAATATTCCGCCACGGAACCCACCGAAAAACCTTTTGCCATTGCGCTGGTGGATAATGGTGTTAAAATGAGCAAGAGTGCCCCAAATCAATCCACTTCATATGCAGAAGCTTTGTGTCATATCTATTTTGATGATCGCCTCAAAACCAAACTCCCGGAAATGGTTGCCGTTAGTGGTGAAGGGCGTAGGGTTTTTATCAATGAATTAATAAGAACACTTGATTGGCCAAAACGTGGTGATCCAGATCATGATACCCGTTACGATATGGCTCTGGAAAATGCGGAAATAATTCGCAAAACACTTATAAACCGTTTTGTTTCAACACCCGATGATCGCAAACCAACTGCCAAAGAGCTTGTTACTGCTGTTAAAAGAACCGTAGACGGGTTAGCAAAAGAAAATTTTCCAAAGCTTGGTGAAAAAGATGGCGGGCGCCAGCAGGGCTAGCCTTTGCTTTATTCCGTCATCCCAGCAAAAGCTGGGAATCCAGTTATTATGTTCTGGATCCCTGCCTGCGCAGGAATGACAGAGGGTAATGTTGGTTGCCAGTTAGCAGTTACTCATAATATCATACCGCCTTTATAATGGCATCCAGACCCCGTCATAAAGACGGGGTGACAGGGGGAAAGAACAGGATAACAGGGATCGATTTCAAGGCATCACGGTTTCTCGATTTCACGACATCACCGTTTCACGCTTTCACGATTCACCCCATCACCACCGTTGCTATCGCCTGCGCGGCGATGCCTTCGCGGCGGCCGGTAAAGCCCAGCCCCTCGGTGGTCGTCGCCTTGATATTCACACGCTCCGGAGCAACTCCCAGCAATGCTGCCACGCGCTGCTGCATGGCCTCCCGGTACGGGCTGATTTTAGGCGCTTCACAGATAAGCGTAATATCCACCTGCTGCACCCGGCCACCTTTTGCCTTCACCTGCTCCAGCGCCCCCGCCACAAACACAGCGGAATCTGCGCCTTCCCACTGAGGGTCAGACGGCGGGAAGTGCTGCCCGATATCCCCGGCAGCCACCGCGCCCAGCAGCGCATCCACCAGCGCATGCAGCCCCACATCGGCATCGGAATGACCACGCAGCGCCCGCTCGTATGGCACCTCCACCCCGCAGAGTTTTAGCATTCCGTCCCAATCTTCGTTTATTTCCGCATAGGCGTGAACATCCACCCCCATCCCCATACGGGTTTCCTGAGCCATAGCCGCTGCTGCTTTTGATGCCTGTATCATCCGTTCTGCCTCCTTAATGTCTTCCGGCCCGGTGAGTTTGAAATTCGATACTTCCCCTTGCACCACCTGCACATTTATCCCCGCCGCTTCCGCAATCGCAGCATCATCTGTCAGGTTTTGCCCCTGCGCACGCTGGTGTGCGTCCCAAATCGTAGCGAAGTGGAACCCTTGCGGCGTCTGCGCGCGTACCAGTGTTTCCCGCCGGAGCGTCTGTGTCACCTGCCCATCAATCACTTCCTTTACCGTATCCACTTCCGGGATACCGGGAATTACTGCCGGATATTCCGCAAGCGCCTCAATCACCCGGCGGATCAGTGCCGCACTTACCAACGGGCGCGCCGCATCGTGGATCAGTACATAATCCGGCGCCAGATGCTCCAGGCTTTTTAAGCCCAGATAGACTGACTCCTGCCGGGTTGCACCACCCGTCACCGGCGGCAGCAAATGCACACCCTGCATGGCCTCGCGGTAATACCGGTCATCACCTTTGCGCTGAATCACCCGTACGGCGGTGACCTGCGGATGATCGAGAAAGGCCTTCACGCTACGGCGCAGGATGGCCTGATCGCCCAGCTTCTGGTAGGGTTTGGGCACATTTCTGCCCATACGCGTACTATCCCCGGCCGCCGCGATCAGCACCGCCACCACCGGCACCTGCGCCCCGGCCTTGCCTTTCCGTTTGGATTTTGCTATATCCCCCTGCATTTCCAAGAGAATAGAGTGTTTTACTGTAATGTCCATACGCATTGGTGATATAACGCTGGAAAACCGGGTATTGCTCGCCCCGATGTCAGGGGTGACCGACCGTCCGTTCCGTTCGCTGGTCAAGCGCTACGGCGCTGGCATGGTGGTTTCGGAGATGATCGCCAGCCGGGCGATGATCCTGGAAACCCGCGAAAGCCTGCGCAAAGCCAGCCATACACCGGAGGAACACCCGATGTCGGTGCAGATCGCCGGGTGCGAGCCGGATGTGATGGCGGAAGCGGCAAAGCTCAATGTCGACCGCGGCGCAGCGATGATCGATATTAATTACGGCTGCCCGGTGAAGAAGGTCGTCAACGGGTATGCCGGTTCGGCGCTGATGAAGGATGTACCGCTCGCCACAAAAATCCTGGAAGCCGTGGTAAAAGCAGTGGATGTCCCGGTCACGTTGAAGATGCGTACCGGCTGGAACCATGAAAACCGCAACGCGCCGGAACTGGCCCGCATCGCCGAAGATATCGGCATCCAGATGTTAACCGTGCATGGCCGCACCCGTTGCCAGATGTATAATGGCCGCGCTGACTGGGCGTTTATTCAGCAGGTCAAAGATGTGGTCAACATCCCGGTGATTGCCAATGGTGATATCACCACGCTGGACGATGCCGCCGCCTGCCTGGAAACCTCCGGCGCGGATGGCGTGATGATTGGCCGCGGAGCCTATGGCCGCCCGTGGTTTATCCAGCAGGCTGCCCATTTCCTGGAAACCGGCGAGCGCCTGCCCGACCCCACACTGGCCGAACGTTATGCCCTGCTGCGCGAGCATTACGATGCCATGCTGGAGCATTACGGTAAAACCGAGGGCGTGCGCATGGCACGCAAGCATCTGGGCTGGTACAGTGCCGGCCTGCCCGGTTCTGCCGCATTCCGCAACACCTCCATGCGCCTGCCCGATCCGGACGCTGTCATCACCGAGATGGAGCATTTCTTCCGCCCGCTCATCGCGGCCGAAACCGCGCATTAGCCCTGACACTTGCACCCATTCCCACTCTGCGCTAATACTACCCTTTCACGAGGGGTATGATGCAATTTCCACCGGGCTTCCTGGATCAGATTCGGGCACGGCTGACACCGTCACAGGTGCTGGGCCGTCATTTGCGCCTGCAATCCAAGCCGGGCGGCGAACATCTGGCGCTCTGCCCGTTCCACAATGACTCCAAGCCTTCGCTGACCATCAGCGATCGTAAGGGGTTTTACCACTGCTTCGCCTGTGGGGCGCATGGCGATATCATCACCTTCCTCACGCAGTACAAAGGCCTGAGCTTCACCGATGCCGTTACCCAGCTGGCGCAGGAAGCCGGGTTACCACTGCCCTCGCCTGACCCGCAATTCACCCGTCGGGAGCAGAAACGCCGGACATTGTTTGATGTCACCGAAGCCGCCACCGCATGGTTTGAACAGCAACTCCATAGCGCAGTTGGCCGACCTGCACTGGCGTATCTGGAACGCCGCGGCCTGCCGGAAACCATCCGCAAGCAATTCCGGCTGGGCTATGCGCCGGATCAGCGCCAGGGCCTGAAGCAGTACCTCCTGAAGGAAGGATTTACCCTGCAGCAGATGGAGGATGTCGGCCTCATCATCACCCCGGATAATGGAGAAAGTTACGACCGGTTCCGTGGCCGCGTTATGTTCCCCATCCTGGATATGCGTGGACGTATTGTCGCGTTTGGCGGACGGATTCTGGGGGATGGTGAGCCGAAATACCTCAATTCCCCGGAAACCGAGTTATTCCACAAAGGCCGCCAGCTTTATGGGTTACATGCCGCACGGGATCAGGCTTACCGTGAGAAAACACTAATCGTAGTGGAAGGCTACATGGACGCACTTGCCCTTTACCGCGCCGGGTTTCCGTATGCCGTGGCCCCGCTGGGCACTGCTGTCACCGAAGATCAGCTCCAAATCATGTGGCAGATCGTACCAGAGCCCATTCTCTGTTTTGATGGGGATACCGCCGGACAGCGCGCCATGATGCGCGCCGCTGAACGTGCCATCCCCTTGCTGGAACCCGGCCGTTCCCTGCGTTTTCTTACCCTACCCTCCGGCAAAGATCCGGATGATGTGTTACAGGAGTATGGCCCCAGTTATTTCCGGGAGTTACTGAACCAACCACTACCGCTGGGCGAAACCCTGTTTGAAACCACGCTCCGACAGATGCACCCCAAAACACCAGAGCAACGCGCCGCCTTTGAACAAACGCTAATGGGTTTTGCCGAAATGATTCGTCACGCTACCGTACGTCAGCATTATCAGCGGTTTTTCCGTGACCGGCTGTGGCAATGGCAGCGACAGATTCAGGGCAAGAATACCTCCACAACACTGCGCAACCCTAAAATCCTGGATACCAGTCGCCGCACGATTTCCCCCCGCGACCGCGTGGAACACCGCCTGATGGCATTGGTGCTGGAGCACCCCTCTCTCCTCGTGCAGCCGGAAATTGAAGACACGTTTATGCAGCTGGAACTGCAGCATCCTACCATCCGCGCATTGCATGATCGCTTGCTGATGTTGATTAGCAGCAACACCCTCCCCGGCTCCACAGACTCTATCCTAAATAAGATAAGAGAATCAGATGGTTCCTCTGAAATTTCTCACCTTGAGCGTGAAGGATTCCTCAGCCTTTCCTGCACCCCTGGGAGTGAAAAAGCCAACTGGGAATACCTGATTGCCTGCTACGAACACATGCGAATGGAAGAGGAATATCAGGAGGTTGTCGCCCGGGAATCGGCCTCTAATGCCGAACAGGTCTTCGCCATGAAGCAAGAGCTGGACCGATGCGCCCGGAAACTGGCAGTCACCAAGGATGCGCTGGAAATGATCCTGGAAGGCTAGAAAAAGGCGTATATTTCCCAGAAACCACTTGTATTTCAAAAAGAACTAGTCTATCACTGCGCGGTTAGCGTTCCGGCACCCTAACCATAACAAACGGACATATTTGCAGCTATGGCAACTAAGAAACCTGCATCCAGCAAAAAAAAGACAACCACCGCTAAAAATTCACGCAAACCTGCCGCCAAGCCAGCCGTTAAAAAAGCAACGGCCAAGGCCAGCACGAAGAAGGCGGCGGTGAAAAAGCCAACGGCAACAAAAACGACAGCAAAAAAGGTCGCCACCAAAAAGGCCGCTCCTAAAAAAGCCACAACAAAGAAGGCAGCGACCAAAGCACCCGCTAAAAAAAACCCGGTAAAGAAGACCGCGACCAAAGCGCCCGCTAAAAAGGCCACCAAGGCGCCTGCTAAAACGGCGGAGAAAAAACCTGCAAAGGCCAAATCTTCTGCATCCAGCAAGCCAGCCAAGAAGGGTTCATCTGCCTCAGCCAATAAAAAGCAGACAAACACGCCAGAAGCTAAATCAGAAGAGCAACCCACAACCAGTTCTGATACAGCCAAACCCGCTATTACCAGCGTGATTCGTGATCTGTTCCGCAAGTTGGTGCTGCTTTCCAAGGAAAATGGCTACGTTACCTATGACGAAATCCAGCAACGTCTGCCCAAAGAAGGCTTCCCCACGGATCAGATGGATCAGCTGCTTTCCATGCTTGGTGATGCAGGCATTACCGTGCGCGAGCAGGATGACGTCACACCGGATGATGATGATAGCGGCAGTGAAGAAACCCTTAACCGTACGGATGACCCGGTTCGCATGTACCTGCGGGAAATGGGTAATGTAGAACTGCTCTCCCGTGAGGGCGAGGTGGAAATCGCCAAGCGCATTGAAGCAGGCCGCCATACACTGATGCGTGCCCTGTGTGAAAGCCCTGTGGCCATGCATAATTTTATCCTCTGGTACGACGAACTTTCTTCCGGCACCATGCTGTTGCGGGATATTATCGACCTGGATACTGCCTATGCTGCGGAGCTGGGCATTAATATCGAGGGCAGCGAAGATGCCGATGACGAGGAATTTGAACGTACCCTACTCTCCTCCGATGACGAGTCAGAAGATTCTGATGAAGATGAAGCAGAAGAAAATGAAGAAGATGCAGAAGGGGGTGAAGGCAATTCCGGCGACGATATGGATGAATTTGCACGGGGGAATGTTTCCATGGCGAACATGGAAAGTACCCTCCTCCCTGGCGTTTTGGAAACATTAGATAAAATCAGCAAGATATCCAAAAAACTTATTGCGCATCATGAAAAGCGCCTCCATGCCTCACGCAGCAAAGGAAGTTATGGCGACAAGCAACTGAAAGAATTCGATAAACTCCGCGAAGAACTGGTAGAGCTTGTACAGGATCTTCACCTCAGCGAAGCCTGCATCCTGTTGATGATGGAAGACCTGTATGATGTGAATAAGCGCCTCATTGCTGCACAGGGTAAAATGGTGCGTCACTCAGAGTACTATAAAGTCTCACGCGAAAGCTTCATTACCAACTACGAAGGCAATGAGATGAGCCTGGACTGGGTGTATGCCATGGCCAAGGGCAAGGAAAAAGGCTGGAAAGCACTGGTGGAAACCGGCATGGATAAGCTCAATGAGCTACAGGCGGAAGTGGAAGCCATTGCCGATCGTATGGCCATTGATATTTCAACCTTTAAGGGTATCGTCTCCGCGGTGCAGAAGGGCGAACGCGAAACGAATAAGGCAAAAAAGGAAATGATCGAGGCCAACCTGCGCCTGGTGATTTCCATCGCCAAGAAGTACACCAACCGCGGCCTGCAGTTCCTGGACCTGATTCAGGAAGGCAATATTGGCCTGATGAAAGCTGTGGATAAGTTTGAATACCGCCGTGGTTACAAGTTTTCCACCTATGCCACCTGGTGGATCCGGCAGGCTATTACCCGCTCCATTGCGGATCAGGCCCGCACCATCCGTATCCCGGTGCATATGATTGAAACGATTAACAAAATCGTCCGTACCAGCCGCCAGATGATGCACGAAATCGGCCGCGAACCCACCCCGGAAGAATTAGCCAAGCGCCTCTCCATGCCGCTGGATAAGGTACGGAAAGTGATGAAGATCGCCAAAGAACCGGTCAGCCTGGAAACCCCGGTGGGGGATGAGGAAGGCAGTTTCCTCGGTGATTTTATCGAGGATAAGAACGCCATCCTGCCGATTGACGCCGCCATTCAGGGCAACCTGCGGGAAACCACCACACGCATCCTGTCCAGCCTCACCCCGCGTGAGGAACGGGTGCTGCGTATGCGCTTTGGTATCGGGATGAATACCGACCATACACTGGAAGAAGTCGGCCAACAGTTCTCGGTCACCCGTGAGCGTATCCGCCAGATTGAAGCCAAAGCGCTACGCAAGCTGAAACACCCCAGCCGCTCCCGCAAATTGCGTGGCTTTTTGAATAGTTAGGTTATTGTTACGGTATTAGTTTTATATTATTTCTTTTTAACGCATCTTTTACGGCACTGTCGGCTGTTTTTAAATCCACCTCATTGGCTTCCATATATAACCCTCGAAGTGCCTGAAGTGTCGGCGTATTAATTTGCCGGGAATTTGGATCATCCCGGTTGGTAATATCCATCATTAACTCATCGTATTCTTGCTGCGCTTCATTTTTTCTCTTCGCCTCTTCCCAAGCATTTGCCATTTATCACCTCACATCATGATTCCAACTGGTCAGTATATTCTTAAGCACGGCATTACGCATCGCAACATCCCCTGCCTCCGGACATAATTCCTGCAGCCGTTGTTCCGATACGCACTTAGACAGGAAGTCATAGACCCCCTGATAGAAATCGTCCATCGCCGCCATGATCTTATCCTCAGGCCAGTTCTCCGCCTTTGCCTGAAAAAACCACGCAGGAATCCCAGGATTCCTTGCTATGGCCTCATTTATTTTTCTGTTAACCCACTGCATAAATGTTAAAGTATTGTACTTTATTCTGAAATTTTGCACAATAGCGCCATTCACTGTCACCCCGTTTTTATAACGGGGTCTGGAACAGGCATCTCCGGACCCCGTCATGCGACGGGGTGACAAAGGCAATGAAGGTAATAAATAGCGCCATGTTTGAAAGTTTAAGCGAGAAATTAGGCGGGGTTTTCCAGCGGTTACGCGGCAAAGGCCTGCTGACGGAGGACGACGTCAACGCTGCCATGCGCGAGGTGCGGATCGCCCTGCTGGAAGCCGATGTTGCCCTGCCCGTAGCCAAGGATTTCATCCAGAAGGTGAAGGAAAAGGCCGTGGGTGAGGAAGTTATCCGCAGCGTTTCCCCCGGTCAGATGGTCGTGAAGATCGTACAGGATGCGCTCACCGACATGCTGGGCAGTGAAGCGCAGGAGATCAACCTGGCCACCACGCCGCCCGCCGTTATCATGATGGTGGGGCTGCAAGGCTCCGGGAAAACCACCAGCAGCGGTAAGCTGGGCCTGTGGCTCAAGCAGAAACAGCATAAGAAAGTACTGCTGGCCTCGCTGGATATATACCGCCCGGCGGCACAGGAACAGCTCGCCACCGTGGGCAAACAGGTACAGATTGATACGCTGCCCATCGTCCCTAGTGAAAAGCCGGTCGCCATTACCAAGCGGGCACTGGAACAGGCAAAGCTGGCGGCCTACGATCTCCTCATCCTGGATACGGCCGGTCGGCTGCATATCGATGAACCGCTGATGCAGGAATTGCAGGAGGTGCGCACGCTGGCCAAGCCGGTGGAAACCCTGCTGGTCGCCGATAGCCTCACCGGGCAGGACGCCGTCACCATCGCCAGCCAGTTCCATGAGAAAGTGGGGATTTCCGGAATTATCCTCACCCGGGTGGATGGCGATGCCCGCGGCGGGGCGGCACTGAGTATGCGTGCTGTCACCGGGCAGCCGATTAAATTTATCGGTGTGGGTGAAAAACTCTCGGAATTTGAGGTCTTTCACCCGGAACGGATCGCCGCCCGTATCCTGGATATGGGCGATATTGTCTCACTGGTGGAACGCGCCGCCGAGGAAGTGGATAAAGACGAAGCCGCCAGGCTGGAGAAAAAGCTCCGCAAGGGTCAGTTCTCGCTGGATGATCTGGCAAAGCAGCTGCAAACCATCAAGAAGATGGGCGGCATGGGCGGCATTATGAACATGATCCCCGGCATCGGCAAAATGAAGCAACAGCTGGGCGATGCGCAGGTGGATGAACGCATGCTGGATCGGCAGATCGCCATCATCCGCTCCATGACGGCGAAAGAACGCACCAACCCCACGCTGATGAACGGCTCACGCAAGCGACGTGTGGCCAGCGGCAGCGGCACCAGCGTGCAGGACGTCAATCGTCTGCTCAAGCAATTTAAACAAATGGCCGGGATGCTTAAGAAACTGGGCGGTATGGATAAAAAAGCCCTGATGCGCAGCGGCCTCGGCAACATGTTAAAAGGAGGAATGTAGGAGTGGCACATAACATCGCTAGAAGTGAAATAAAATACAATAAAGATGAAATGCAGGTGCTGTATGATTTAGTAACACGACTCAGGACTCTAAAGATCTTTAATCAATTATTTGATTCATCTACTAAAGATGATCTTACAAAGATTTCTACTCCCGCCAGCACCCTAGCAAATTCTAAAGAAACGGGTACAGGCACCGTTAATGCAAATTGTGAAACAATTGTAAAGAACAAATCAGTGATTTCACAAATCATTAGTAAGTATAAAGCAGACCTGCCCATATATGTTCTGGAAATACATACATTCTTCCCCAACGCATTTTCTAAACTTCAACAAGAAGTAAATACACTAATAGCCGCTACGGAACAACTTCCGGAGTTGCCTCAGGAAGAAACGTTCAATGCCCTCAGGGAAGCATTGCTTACATTAAAGAAACAGCCTGAAGAATTTTTCGCAGCGATTAAGAAACGCGATGGAAGCGCAAGCACCTTACTGGTGAATATGACCAATCCGCGCTATGCAGTCCGCCCTCACGATTCTCAAGATCCACTAGAACAGCTTACTTCATGCTATAAAAGTGTGTATGAGTATGTTTCCGCTAATCATAAAGATGCATTTAAAAAAGCCGGAAAACCAATGAGTCCCAGTGCATTTATAAATAAATCTAATGCACTTAGCGGTGCCGTTGATGATATAGCAGTAGAAATAGCAAATATGAATCGGGCATTTGCTATTATCGAAGAACTGGAAAAAGCGGTTAGTGCATGGAGAGAAAATCAACCCAGCATTGGGCGTTAATGCCCCATTATACCATCCATATCCGCATTGAAGGCCGGGTGCAGGGTGTGGGGTACCGTGCGTGGACGGTAGCCAAGGCACGGGAGCTGGGGCTTTCCGGCTGGGTACGCAACCGCCGCGATGGCTGGGTGGAAGCACTGTTTTCCGGCCCCACCGCGCACGTACAGAAAATGCTGGATTCCTGCCGGGATGGCCCGCCCGCCGCGCGCGTTTCCGCCGTACAGACAACAGAGGAAGTGCCTGCCTTGGAAATAGAGGGTTTTCGTAGTCTCCCAACTCTTTAAATCGAAGAATAGTTAGGATATTAACGAATTGTTAGCATTTTAGGGATATACTGAATAAATTACATCCACTAAATCTAAGGCCCATCACATGTCTCAGGATCGAAAAGACACTATCGATACGTTAGTAAACTCTGGCGATTATAAGCGCACCGATATTGATGGCGTCATAAAAGACCAAGAAGGTGTTAGCTATTACGTTGATACAAAAGGGGAATTGCATAATACGAATATCTGTCAGCTTGTCCTTCAAACAGCAGACGGACATTTTGTACGGGCACCTTTTAAATATGACATTCTGGATGCCAGTCGTCCGGTTTACGCGGCAATTGTGTATAATATCAGCGTGAATAGTGAACTCACCGATTCGCAAACAGAGTATTTTGATACAGGAAAAGAGCCAAAAGCTTTAGGTTTGGATGATACAAAATCTATTGCCCCTTCAGCAGCTAAAAAGAGTGATTTCTACGGCGAAAACATTACGTATTATAGCATGGATGCCATTGAAGTCATTGCAAATAAAACATCCAAGGAGAGTGAGGCCAAAGCTACCAGCCCATCCGGCGGCATAGGGTGGGAATTTGCCGGAAGCACCGGCACAAATAGTGGAGAAGTCACACAAGATAATTATACACGCTTACAACTTAATATTCATTATCCATCATTAGATTTCTCACCGGGAACACTGGTAACATTTACGCCAGACGGCACCCATGTTTCCCCCTATCTGGGTGCTTCCTATCACAAGCCAAACTGGGGAGCAGATGCCGCATTCTCTGAGGATTTCCTGGCAGCTAACGCACATTATAAAACACTTCGGGGCAATGTATCTTTTACAGGTAATGATACGCCTGTTCCGCATTTCCATAGTGACGCAACCTTTGAAATACCTACCGCTTACTCTACCCTAACAAGCCTTAACACATCGTATACACATGCTGATATGCCGAATCGTAGTAATTATAAATTGTTCTCGTTAGACACAGAGATAACCTCTAAAAATAAAGATACCGGTGTATCTTTTACCTATCAATCTGACTCTGAAGGAAATACATTTGTACTTGGCGGCCACATTACGCGTCCCTTCATAGAAGAGCTGGGCATCGTTACCGGGATTAATGCTAGTGTGAACACACAAGGAGAACTCCAGAAGGTTCTTGCCACGTTCTCAAGGAAGCTAGGCGAACAAGGTAATATCTCCTTAGAAGCAGGAATACTCCCGGAGTCATTTGCGCCACCACTTGTCACAGAACTACCGCAAAACGTTGATCAGGCAAATGCGGGTGCAAGGCTGAAGCTCACCTTCTTCCGTTGATTGCCAAACACGCGCACCATACGTAATTCCTTTCTATCCCTTTAGAATTGACTAAGCGCTTTGATATTTTTTCAAGTTCCGCTAGCTTAGTCTTATGGTATCCCAAGTATATTTAGAGGCCTCCTACGCGCCGGAAGCCGAATCCATTGAGCGATTATTACCGCATACGCATTTATTTCAAAAACATTCCGAGGCCGTGTTTCGTCGCGCGGAGGCCTATGTGGAAACCCTGCGCGCGCAGGAACCGGAATTTTCTATCACCGAATTCCTGAAAGAATATGGGCTGGATACGCGCGAGGGCGTCACACTGATGTGTCTGGCCGAAGCATTGCTGCGGGTGCCGGATAACGCCACTGCTGATGCCCTGATTCAGGATAAGCTGAAGGATGCCGATTGGGAACGCTATCTTGGCAAGAGCCAGTCCGTGTTCGTCAATGCCTCCACCTGGGGGCTGATGCTTTCCGGGCGCTTCCTGGAACTGAATGACCTTCCCGAAGGGATTGGTGGTTATCTCGGCCGCCTGACGGCACGTGTGGGAGAACCGGTGGTACGCGCGGCGCTCAAGCAAGCGATGCGTTGGATGGGACGGCAATTTGTGCTGGCAGAAACGATTGAGGATGCGCTGGATAAAGCCCGCGATGCCGAAAAACGAGGCTATCGCTTCTCTTACGATATGCTGGGCGAAGGCGCACGTACGCTGGCGCAGGCCGGGCATTTCCTGGAATCTTACCTGCACGCGATCCGTACCATTGGCAAGACCGTGGATACAAACACCGCGCTGTTTGAACGGCCGAGTGTCTCGGTCAAACTTTCGGCGCTGCATCCCCGCTACGAGCTTTTGCAGCGCGAACGCGTACTCCATGAACTGGTACCACGCATGGAAACCATAGCCCTCGCAGCGAAAGAAGCCGGCATCAGCCTGGCCATTGATGCCGAGGAAAGCTGGCGGCTGGATATCGCCGTGGAGGTGTTCGCCACGCTGGCGCGCCTGCTTTCCCTGAAATCGTATGAAGGGCTGGGCTGCGTGGTGCAGGCCTATCACAAACGCGCCCTGCCGCTGCTGGATTACCTGGGCGATCTGGCACGCGAACGCGGCTGCCGCCTGCCCGTCCGGCTGGTGAAGGGAGCCTACTGGGACAGCGAAATCAAACGCGCACAGCAGCTGGGCCTGCCGGATTACCCTGTCTTCACCCGCAAGAGCCATACCGATGTTTCCTACCTGGCCTGCGCGGCGCGCCTGCTGGGGAAACCGCAGCAATTCTACCCGCAATTTGCTACCCATAATGCCCTCACCGTGGCCAGCATCATGGAAGTGGCCGGGGATGTACCCTACGAGTTCCAGCGTTTATATGGAATGGGCGAAGATTTTTATGATACCGTGGTGAAAGAGCAAACCTGCCGCGTCTATGCCCCGGTGGGAGGCCATGCCGAGCTGCTCCCCTATCTCATTCGCCGCCTGTTGGAAAATACCGCCAACACATCGTTTGTTCACCAGCTGACCGACCGCGAACAGCCGATCCGTGCCCTGCTGCGGGATCCGCTGACGCGTGTGCGTGAAACACAAGGGCTGGGCCGCCCGGATCTGCCGTTGCCGGTCGCCATATTTAAAAACCGCAAGAACGCCACCGGACTGGACCTGGGCAGTCAACACCACCTGAACATATTGCAGGAAGCAACCAGCCCATGGCAGGAAAAAACCTGGCGGGCCGCCCCCCTCCTGAGTGGAGATATGCAACGTGGGAAGGCCCTGCCCGTTTATACCCCCTGCCAGAAAAAACACATCGTCGGCAGCGTGGTACACGCTGATGTGGGAACCTGCCAGCATGCCGTTACTGCCGCGGCCAGCGCCTTTCATGGCTGGAACCACACCGAGGTGGAAACCCGTGCCCGTGCACTGGAAAGCGCCGCCGATTTGCTGGAAACCCATCGCGGCGAGCTGATTACCCTGTGCCAGCGTGAGGCTGGGAAAACACTGTCTGACGCTATCGCCGAAGTCCGCGAAGCAGCGGATTTCTGTCGCTATTACGCGGCAGAGGCACGCCGGTTGTTTGCCACCCCCCTGCCCCTGCCCGGCTATACGGGGGAACAGAACCAGCTCAGCCTGCATGGCCGTGGCCCGTTTGTCTGCATCAGCCCGTGGAATTTCCCGCTGGCCATTTTCATGGGGCAAATCACCGCTGCACTCGCCGCCGGGAATACCGTGCTTGCCAAACCTGCCGAGCAAACACCGCTGATTGCTTTCCGCGCCGTGCAATTACTGCACCAGGCCGGTATCCCCACTGAAGCCCTGCACCTGCTGCCGGGCGATGGCAAAGCCGGGGCCGCACTGGTATCTGACCCGCGCATTGCCGGGGTTGCCTTCACCGGCTCCACGGAAACCGCCAAGCACATCCAGCGCGCACTGGCAGAAAAAGATGGCCCCATTGTCCCGCTGATCGCGGAGACCGGCGGGCAAAATGCGATGATCGTGGATTCCACCGCGCTGCTGGAACAGGCAGTGGATGATATTATCGTTTCCGCTTTTGGCAGTGCCGGGCAACGGTGCTCCGCGCTACGCGTCCTTTATGTGCAGGAGGATATCGCCGATGCATTGCTGACCATGCTGGCCGGGGCAATGCAGGAACTTCAGATGGGGGATACGCTTCTCACCACAACCGATATCGGCCCGGTGATTGATGCCGAAGCACAAACCACACTGGAAAAACATATCCGCACCATGCACCGCCGGGCAAAACACATTGCCACCACCCCGCTGCCCAGGGCACTGGCTAAAACCGGGTATTATGTTGCCCCGCACTGTTTTGAAATTCCGGAGATCGGGATGCTAACACGCGAAGTGTTCGGTCCCGTATTGCATGTCATTCGGTATGCAGCGGAAGCACTGGACAGCGTCATCGCCGACATCAACGCCACCGGCTATGGCCTGACCTTCGGCGTACAGAGCCGTATTGCCGAACGGTCGGAGTATCTCTGCCGGGAAATCCGTGCGGGGAATCTTTATATCAACCGCTCCATGACCGGGGCGGTTGTCGGCGTACAGCCCTTCGGCGGCGAAGGTCTCTCCGGCACCGGACCCAAAGCAGGCAGCCCCTATACCCTGCTGCGCTACGCCACCGAGCGCACCTGCACCCTCAACACCACCGCCATTGGCGGCAACGTGGAACTGTGGCGTTAGCAGCTAATAGACATAAACTAGAGGTAAAGAGATTGTTCTTTGCTTTTGGGCAACGCAGGAGTGGAGTATACTTTCCCATCATTATCAATCTCAGCAATTGGTGCCATAATGGCGGCGCTTACATCTACATACGTACCTTTATCTATTTTCCGTTTCTCTTCTCTGCCACCAAAAAATTCTATAACTGCTAATACCATTGCGATAAGCGGGAGCTTTTTATCAACACCATCAAATACTTCCTCAAATTGTCTACGTACCAACTGAACTGTATCGTCTGGCGATTTTATTTCCATAAACTGGTAGAGTTCTTCTTTAGAATTGAATAATCCTAACACGCCTGATGGCGGAGTATTACCATTATAAATGCTACTCATAATCGCATCGAGTTTTTCAGATGTGAGGGATTGCATAACGTTTTGTAATCTCTCTAATCCAAGAGAAACTGTTTCATTAACAGATGCACTCATTGTCTAGTTCCCTGACTATTTTACCTACGCATTTCTCTTAAGAAAGAAACTGTCCCCCACCTTGGGGATAGGGTACCACAGCAAGATCACCTCCTGTAAACTGCAGAAATTGACCTAAAACAGACATAGGACCACCACTATCAAGCACACTACCCTTAGGATCTGTTTTCTTCTCTTTACCCGGAGTGCCTTCACCTTTTGGCACCTGCCGTTCAGGTTGGGCTTTCTCCTGCGCCTCTTTCAGATTATACATTTGTACTGTTAATTTAGAGACTATATCTAACTCTAACTCGTATGTGTTTAACACCAATAATTTCCCTACTTTATCCAAAGCGTCTGTATTGATGAGTCCTTTTCCTATGCTCGTTTGGCTAACTGCTTCGATGGCTTTTTTTGTATTCACCGTTGCCGCATTTATGATTTTTTCAACATCCTCTTTTGTAATACCATTGGTAGCATCACTGAGCTTCATATACTCCTCTGTATAAACTTCTTTAAGCTCTTCCAATAACGCATCTAGTGATGGTTTATATTCGTCCTTCCCAAACTTTTCCCTTAACTTCTCTGCTTTTTCACCCATGATACTCTCCTTTAGTTTATAGTGGGATATTTACCCCTTAGCATAGCACCGAATTATTAACAGGTCCTTAACTCTATGCCGTTTTTTTTGCGAATACCATGAGTTTATTAACAACTCCTTACCCGCCGGTGCCACAGATGCACCATAAAAACCGTGGCCAGGATGGGGGCAACCAGGTTCACAAACGGCACGGTGAACATCACCGCAATCAGCAACCCGGCCATCCAGACGGTTCCGCGGTGATCCAGCCGCTTCTCGCGCATGTCGCGGGCGGGCATATGGCGCAGCGCGATCAGCTCAAAATACTCACGACCAAACAGATACCCGTTCACGATGTAATACACGCCGGGAATCAGGTACCACGGCAGCGCCATCAGGTTAATCAGCAGGGAAAGCGCCACAAAACGCAGCGTATTGGGCAATTCTGCCTTTAGTGAGGGTGCCGTACCGGGGGTCGCCTCCGGGTAGTGCCTGCGCTCAATATGCGCCGCCACCGGCTCCAGGAATAGCAGGGTAACCAGCGGGAACACCACCGGGAACAGGAAATACCCGGCAAATACCGCAACACCCGGCCCCACCCAGCGGAAAAGCCACCCGGCCCACCAGCTATCCGCCAGATCCAGCCAGCTGATGCCCAGCCACGCCAGCCCGGCAAACGCGGCAAACCCCGCCGCACACATCAACGCGGAAAGCAGCAGCAGCTTGAGGAAAAACGGGTCGAATACCGCCCGGGAAGTACGCAATAGAAGACTCAGCCAATCTGCCATAATTATTGGCCCTGCTTGTGCGATCCGTCACAAAAGGGCTGTTCGCCTGTCTTTTTGCAACCGCAGAAAAAGATATCCCTGGCCTCCGTGGCCTCATATGCCACCGGGGAAAATTCCGTCCCGCTATGGGAACCGTCGCAGAAGGGCTGCCTCTTGCTTTTGCCGCAGGCGCACCACCAATAGGTCTTCCCCGGCTCCACTGTCATCAGGTAATAGGGCTTTTCGGGCGGACATTTCTTGAATTCCGGCATTTTTCCTCCTTTTCTTTTGGCCAAAGAACCAGTACATCATTAGCCATGTTTACCGGTATTGTCACGGATATTGGCACCATCACAAGCTGCGAACGGCAGGACAGCGGCATGCAGGTGCAGATTGCACCCGCCACTGCGAAGACTTTCTCGCTCGGGCAATCGGTGGCGTGCAGCGGCATCTGCCTGACGGTGACGGGCATGGAAGAAGGCGGGTTTACTGCTGATCTTTCCGCCGAGACGTTGGCCTGCACCACCGCACAATACTGGCAGACCGGCACGAAACTCAACCTGGAACGCGCCCTGAAAATGGGCGATGAACTGGGTGGGCACCTGGTCAGCGGCCATGTGGATGGCGTTGCTTCCTTACATGAAATCACTCCGGCGGGCGATGCTTACAACCTGACCATCACCCCGCCGATCGAGCTCCTGCGCTTTATTGCGCCCAAAGGGTCGGTAACGCTCGACGGTATTTCGCTGACGGTCAATCATGTGACGCCGGATGCGTTTACCGTGATGATTATCCCCCATACCTGGCAGCATACCACGTTGCATACCGCCACGGCAGGCACCCGGCTCAATCTGGAGGTTGATCTGCTGGCGCGTTATGTCGCCCGGCTGCAGGAATACGGAGACACCCATGCCGCATCGCAATAGCCTCTCCTCCATCCCGGAAATTATCGAGGAAGCCCGGCAGGGCCGCATGTTTATCCTCATCGACGATGAAAACCGCGAGAATGAGGGCGATCTCGTCATCCCGGCGGAAAAAGCCGATGCCCATGCCATCAACTTCATGGCCAAACACGGGCGGGGGCTGATCTGCCTGGCGCTGACCGGGGAGCGGGTGGAACAATTGGGGCTGCCGCTGATGTCGCGTCATAACGGCACCCGTCATCAGACTGCTTTCACCGTTTCCATCGAGGCCCGTGAGGGCGTGACGACCGGTATTTCTGCGGCGGACCGTGCACGTACCGTGCAGGTGGCCATCAACCCGGACTGCCACGCCGGGGATATCACCACGCCGGGGCACATCTTCCCTTTGGTTGCCCGCGAAGGCGGCGTGCTGGTACGTGCCGGGCATACCGAGGCCGCAGTGGATATCGCTCGCATGGCCGGGATGAATCCCTCCGGCGTGATCTGCGAGATTATGAATGATGATGGCACCATGGCCCGCCTGCCCGACCTCATCAACTTTGCCAGGAAGCACCAGCTAAAAATCGGCACGATTGCCGACCTCATCGCCTGGCGGCGCAAGCAGGATAAGCTGGTGGAACGTACGCTGGAAACCACCTTCACCAGCCGTTACGGCGGGGAATTCCGCCTCTATGTCTATACCAACACCGTGGAATATGCCGAGCATGTGGTGCTGGTAAAAGGCCCGGCAATCCAGGATCACCCGGTATGGGTACGGATGCATGCCATGCATGTACTGAATGATGTGCTGGGCGATGCGGAAAGTGGTAAGGATGGCGAACTGCAACGCGCCATGCAAATGATTGGTGATCATGGTAGCGGTGTCATTGTGCTGCTACGTGAACCGAACCGCGCCGGGCTTTCCAATCTCATCCGTCACCGTATGGGCGAAGAACAGGAGGCCAATAGCCCGGCCCCTCTACGGGATTACGGTATCGGCGCGCAAATCCTGCTGGATCTGGGCGTGCATGAAATGCTGCTGCTGACGAATTCCGACCGCACCCCTGTCGGCCTGGAAGGCTACGGCCTGATCATCACGGGCCGAAAGGAGATTGTGTGAATAGTAGCATCCTAACTGCCCCGCATATCATCGATCTGGCAGCAGTACACCGCCAATGTGCAGCGGATACTATGCAAGTGCTCCCTGTCATCAATCTAACGGATATTCCGTATATTCACTTTAAGCAAGAACCTGCAGGTACCCCCGGTGCCACTAAAGGCCCACAGATTTATGAACCACCCGATGAGTTGGGCGAACCCGGCGGCCTGCGCACCATACCCGTTAAGAAAGATGACATCTACCAGACCGTTATCAGCCCAAACTTTCCTCACATCCATCTTGCACAAACAGCAGGGAGGAAGGGCGAACAGGAAGATGCCTATACGGTTCTTTCTGTACCAAAAATACTTTCAGAACGTGATGCCGTTACCCATGTAGGAGAAATATTTGCGCAGATGCAGAAAACGTTTGCAGAAAAGTACTCCACCACTTCAGCCTGTACAGCTTGCATCGTAGTACTTTCGCCGGATGGTACCATAACTGTTGGTAACGCAGGGGATAGTCGAAGTTTTTTGCTTTCTCAGAATAGTTCCGATAGTGCTCTAAATTATGAGCGTCTTAATCTTATTCACCGAAGCACAGCAGACCCTACCAAGCCTTCCCGGCGGTTTGGAGAATGCGAGGAAGGCTGGCAACCCGATATTCTTCAAATATCCATGCAGAATATTCCTCCAACAGGACAAAGAATGCTCATTTTGGCAACCGATGGGTTATTTGAAACAGGAACGATAACAAAAGACCTTCACGAAAACTATTACGCGCGTTTATGGCAAACATGGCAGCAACAGAAAGACATATTGTTAAAAAGGGAACCAGACAGTATACAATGGCAAATGTATGCAAAAAACCCTGCAAAGCTTTTTACTGATGCAGCTTTTAACTATTCCTCTTCCAATTATGATAATATAACGGCCTTAGTTGTTAATCTTAATACCCCGTCAAAAGATCAGACGTTGGTTCTTGGGTTGTTTGATGGAAGCAATAGTATACAGATAGGAAATGATTTGGCACAGGCACTATTTAACTATCTTAATCAGAATGTGGCGGCCAGTAAGGTACTTGCCACCAGTAACAACCCTTCAATAGGCATGCAAAAAACATAATGAAAATCCTCATTCTCTCTGCCCGGTTTTATGATGACATTGCCGATGCGCTGGAAAATGGTGCAAAACAGGCGCTGGAAAGTGCTGGAATAGCGTATGAATGCGTGTATGTGCCGGGGGCGTTTGAAATCCCCGCCGCACTCAGCATGGCTATGAAAACCAAGAAATATGATGGCTATATCGCACTGGGTTGTGTCATTCGCGGAGAAACAACCCATTATGATTACGTAGCCGGGGAAAGTGCCCGCGCCCTGATGGATCTGAGCATGCGTAAGCGCATTGCGCTGGGCTATGGCATCCTCACCTGTGAAAACCGTGCTCAGGCCGAGGCTCGCGCGCATACTGATCAGGGTAATAAAGGGGCCGCCGTTGCGCAGGCCTGCCTGGACATGCTTAACCTGCAAACCCAGTTTGCCAAATCGAAAAAGAAACATGGCTGATTCCCCTCTTGCACCCGGTATGCTGCGTAAGCGCGCGTCACGCCTGCTGGCCGTGCAGGCGCTTTATGGCACCTCTCTGGAACCAGAATCTCCATTGCCCATGGTGGAGCACCTGATCGCACTGGCTATGGATTTTTATAAGGACCCAACAGAGGGACTGGAATCTGTGCTGGCCACCCGCCCCAATAATACGCTGCTGCGCCAGGTACTGGAAGGCGTCATGACGCATCGCGATACGCTGGATGGTATGATCGCCGGTGCGCTGGAATCTCAGCACCGACCAGAACGCCTGCTAGCCGTACAACGCGCCGTGCTTTACTGCGCCGCGTATGAGCTGGCGATGTTGCAGGAAACCCCCTCGCGTGCAATTGTGAATGAATATGTCACGCTGGCACATATGTTTATGGAGCCGGAAGAAGCCGGGCTGCTCAATGGCATCCTCAATCGCTTGGCGCGGGAACTTCGCTCCACCGACTTTGTCTAGCTACCCATGGATGAATTCAACTTCATCAACATCTTGCTCACCCCGCTGACCCGGCAGCATCCGGAAACCTTTGCCCTCACCGATGATGCCGCCCGCCTACCGCCCTGCCCGAAGGGCCAGGAATGGCTGATTGCCAGTGACACACTCATTGCAGGGGTACATTGCTTCCCGGATGACGCACCGCAGCATATTGCCGCCAAACTACTCGCCATAAACCTTTCTGATATGGCGGCGATGGGCGCCACACCGCATAGTTATCAACTGTGTCTGACACTACCACGCAATGTTACCGCAGCATGGCTGGAAGCATTTGCCAACGGTCTGGGTGATACGCAGTTGCGCTATAACATTTATCTTTCCGGCGGCGATACCACGGCACATGATGGAACATTGGTTGCTTCTATTACGATGCTGGGACAGTGTGAGAAAGGCGCCTGCCTGCAGCGTAGCGGGGCACAGCCGGGCGATGTGATTTATGTCTCCGGCACGCTGGGGGATGCCGCACTGGGCTTAATGCTGCGCAAGGGTCAGTTGCCCGATCTCCCGGAAACCGACCGGGACTATCTGCTGCACCGTTACTTACTACCGGAACCACGCATCGCACTGGGGCAACAGTTACGTGGAATTGCCACCAGCGCCATGGATATTTCCGATGGGTTACTGGCCGATCTCCAGCACCTCTGCCATGCTTCCGGGGTGGGGGCGGATGTGCAGTATAACGCCCTGCCCCGGTCTGCCGCTGCCCATGCCCTTGAAACCCGCTATCCGGAAATCTGGCCGAAAATCTGGCAACAGGTCTTTAGCGCCGGGGATGATTATGAACTGCTTTTTACCGCGCCAGAAGACAAATTGGCAGAAATAAAGAATTTTTCTCAAACACTTGCCCTGCCCATCACCCGGATTGGCATAGCAACGAAGAGTAAACATGCCCCCCGACTTCTGGATGTCTCCGGATCGTCAATAAGTATTACAAAACAGGGCTTTATGCATCTTTAACCTTTTGCCCTATAAGTCTTAACGTTATCTGTGTTTTGTTTACCCTCTGTTAAGGTTTATCCCTTATAATAACAGTATGGTATACCGCTCCCCCATATATACAGTCTGTAAAGCAATGCTACTAGCCATCCCCATCCTGACACTAGCTGGATGTAAACCACCCCCCTTGAACTCATTCTGGGCACCGAATATTGCCTTTGCCGGAAAGTTCCCGGACGATGGCAGCAGCTACTCGCAGGGGCTGGTAGATGGCTGCACCACTCAGATTGGTAGCGCGGGCATGGCACTGCAACGCCTGCACCCATTCACTTACGACCCCAACCGTGCCATTGAGGATCGTGAGTATTACCGCGGTTATGTGATTGGCCGTAACCATTGCATGTATATGATTGACGTGGACCCGCACTAAGTATGAAAAAGCGTTACAGCAGCATTGTTTTACTCCCGCTGGTTATCATACTGGCAGTACCTGCCTGTACGGGTAAAGGCGGTACACTGGATCTGCGCAAACCCGTTTCACTTAACCTGGAGCCACCTCCTGGACCACCGGAATACCGCCAGGGCTGGAGCGATGGCTGTGAATCCGGGCTAAATTCTTACGTGGGAACTTTTTACAAGCTGATCCGCGCATTCGATCTAAAGATGGATCCCAAGCTGCGGAATAACAAAATGTACTACAATATCTGGAAGGACGCATTTCTGTATTGTGCCGGTTATGGTGAAACCATTAAACGGATGCCCTACTGATGCGTATGTTCCGCCCGTGTTTGTTACTTCTGGCGCTGGTCATCGCACTCAGCGGGTGTCGTGCCGGACCGCCCTGGGCGCAATGGATGTTTAAAGGCCCCCCGCCGGGACGGGAATATACACCGCTTTATGTGGAAGGCTGGCAGCATGGGTGCGAAACGGGTGCCAGCAGTACAGTGAATATGTGGTACATGTTTTTCTATGGTTTCAAACAGGACTGGTCTAAGGCACAGGATCCCGTATACCATAAGGGCTGGCGTGATGCGTTTAAGTATTGCCAGCGTTATTTTTACCAGTATTACCGGCGGCATGTGTTGTAGAGGTGGTATGAAACAACAACACATCACATTCCGAACACTCTGCCTGCTGATGGGAGCCTGTCTAATATTATCCGGCTGCCAGGCAATGTACCAGCAGTTGGTGCGTCCGCGCCCATGGGGAATGGGCGAAACCCCGGAGGGTAGCACCATCTTCAAGCAAGGCTGGAATGACGGCTGTGATACTGGACTGGGAGTATATGGCAATGACCGCTATAAATGGGCCTATACGTACAAACAGGATATGACCCTGCTGAGTAACCCGGAATATTACCGCGCATGGAAAGATGCCTATACCTATTGCCGCTGGTATGTGTGGACATGGTTGCGGCCATGGTAGTAAAATGGAGAGGATGATGAAGCGTTTTACAGTATTGATCATAACGTTATGCATTACCACAGTCCTGGGTTCGGCATGCAAACCACGCCCATGGTCCATGGCCCATGCCCCGGCCGATGCCGCCCCGGAATTTAAACAGGGTTGGGATGACGGGTGCGAATCCGGGTTACATGCCTATGGGAACGATTATTACCGCGCTTTCTACAAATTCAAACAGGATCTAAAAATGGTGCGCCACCCGCTTTACTTCCGTGCCTGGACTGATGGCTACCAATATTGCCGGAGCTTCATCAACCGTTACCTGGGGGACGGCTTCTGGGGAACGGATGGTTTCAGTTCCAGCGTCAATCTGCGTAATCGTAAGCCCATGCTGGGTGCAGGACTTGGCTTGTGGTGGACAGCGAACCGGGAAGATGGTGATCTTCCCTCAGGTATCGAAGGTTACAACCAGAATTACTGGGGCGGGGAAGGCGATTGGCTGGGTCGTGACGGCAAATACCAAACTGACTGGCTAGGCCGCACCCCGGAATATCGATAACGTTTCCTTTGCTTGATTCCTGACCCGTCTGTGGGTATAGCTATGGAGCTTTTTCCGTGGGGGGTTAGCTCAGTGGTTAGAGCAGGGCGCTCATAACGCCTTGGTCGGGGGTTCAAGTCCCTCACCCCCTACCAATCATCTTTGTTGATACTAGTTTTCAACCTTCCCTTCCAGAAACAAACAATTTATTACTTCCGAAATATTCCGGAAGAAGGGCAATATTTGCCCCTGATCAGTAAGAAACGAAGTGCCATGCATGAGTTCATTTCTAATTTGGGATATACTCTCTATAAAACGTTTGGTTTTTTCAGGAAAGCTGTGTCGAAAAACACCATCGTGTATTAGTCCTTTTTCTTCTGCTTGTCTTAGCAGTTTATTTAAACCAAGATTTTTTTTGTTCTGAATACAAATCCTTTTTTTTAATGCATACTCCAAAGTACTTATCGCATGAATTAATGCTGTTGTAGAAATCGCATATGCGAACCAAGAGTAAAGCAATGTATTGCATGCACTAACAAAGTTAGTACGGATATCTTCCGGCACCACTTCATCGAGAAGGCATTGTTTTATCTCAGCATGAAGTTTTTCTAAGCCTTCGCGTGCCCTTATCTGACTTCGAAAATCAACTTCAAATAAGTTATCGATATCTTTTAGCTTTTCCATTACATCAATTCTAGGGGGTTTATGTTGTTTAGAGCATATGTTAATAATTATCTTAATTTTCGCCAGCCACTTCTTACCACAAGAAATACTTTCGTTTAATTTTTAAAATGATACGTGCAATTCCATATGTAAAGAAACAAAGGCAACTTCATAGCAAATCTTTCTGATGCATTGTTATATGTAAAAAGACAGTTTTTTTTTACACATTCTTCCTTTAGAACAATACATATTGCTTCAGTATCCATTTGCTAGGGGGGGAATATATGGCACGTGCATCCGCAAAGAAAAAGGCAATCGCCACCGCACCAAAGGCTGTTGTTAAGATTGAGGATAAGCAAAGCAGCAGGCCTCTGGCAAATGTGCAGGAAGATCCGTTTCTGATTGCATTCTACCTGCCACAATACCACCCGATTCCAGAGAATGACAAATGGTGGGGTAAAGGTTTCACCGAGTGGTCTAACGTTGCCAAAGGGCAGCCACAGTTTGAAGGACACTACCAGCCGCATGTCCCCTCTGACCTGGGTTTTTATGATTTGCGTATGGGTGAGATTCAGAAAGAACAGGCACGTCTTGCCAAAGCACATGGTGTGGATGCATTCTGTTATTACTATTATTGGTTCAGTGGCAAAAAACTGTTGGAAAAGCCCTTAGAAAATATGTTGGCTTCGGATAGCGACTTTCCGTTTTGCATTTGTTGGGCCAATGAAAACTGGACGCGCCGCTGGGATGGTATGGATGACGATATCCTGATTGAGCAGAAATACCGCAAGGAAGACCCGGAACTCTTTGCGAAAGAAGTGGCACCTATCCTTAAGGATGAGCGTTACATCCGTGTGCAGGGTAAACCTTTATTCATTGTTTATAAGGCCACTGATATTCCCAACCTGCAGGATACCCTCAAGTTATGGCGTAAAGTTTGGCAGAATGAAGGCATTGACGAGGTACAGATCTGCGCTGTGATGACACAGCCGGAGCATGATTTGACCAGCTTTGGCATTGACGCGATGATTGAGTTTCCACCGCTGCAGTATGACCTCTCCCATGTGGAAACAGAAGAGTTGGAGGACATGTCCGAAGAATTTGGCGGAAAACTTTATGACTATAATGAAATCGTTTCCTTAAGCCTCACGCGCAAACTACCCTCCTTTCCGCTTTACCGTGGGGTCATGCCCAGTTGGGATAATACCGCCCGGCGTAAGAATAATGGGTATATCTTCCTCGATTCTTCGCCGGAAGCCTATGAGAGCTGGCTGGCCACCATTGTAGAGGAAACCCGGCATCGCCTGGAACCCGGCAACCGGCTGTTGTTCATCAACGCCTGGAACGAATGGGCCGAAGGCGCACATCTGGAGCCTGATCAAAAATATGGCCACGCCTACCTGGAGGCCACCAAACGCGCAAAACAGGGGGATGTCCCTGTGGATAAACAGGCTGCGCTGGTATTGGCCAGCGATATTCCATTACCGGAGCCTGTTTCCAAGCTCATTGACCGTTATCAGAAAGAGCTGGAAATCCGTGACCGCACCATTCAGTCACTGTTGAAACTGGTCAAAGATCGCTACGGCTTCAATGAGCTACTAGATAGTTTGAGCTTCATGCCGGGGTGGCCGGGTTTTATACAGTCCCTGCCACAAATGCACCGCATTGCATTCCATATTGATATCTTCCACAAACCAGATAACCGCACCAACCTGGTACAGGTCAAAAATCAGGAACTACTGCACCTGCGTGGTTGGTTGTTTTCTGAGAATATTGCTGCGAAGGTAGAGGATCCCTATCGGGCCGCGATCTTACAAAACATCGAAACCAAACAAACCTTTCATGCACTGATCTGGGGTGGGTTTGAGCGTAGTGATGTGGTACAAATTTTCCGTGAATGTACTCCGGAAACGGTTTGCCTTGCTGGCTTCGATGCCCGCTTCAACCTGGCAGGCCTGCCTAAGGGACAATATAAGCTGGCGCTTGCTGTATACGATACACAAAAATACGTCATCGGCTGGACCAATAAAGTCCTGCAAATCCTATAAGGAGGTGGTAATGCGTGTTTCCGTTATTATCCCGGTCTATAACCACGAAGAGTATGTGGCAAAGGCCTTACAGTCTGTCTATGCCCAAACGCACAAAGATATTGAAGTTGTTTTGGTAGATGATTTTTCCAAAGACCAGTCCGTTGCCGTAGTAGATGCGATTATTTCCAGTAAGGAATGGAAAGCGCGTTTTGGTAAAGATGGTACGAAATTCACCAAATTCAAGGAAAACCAGGGTGCCCACAATGCAATTAATTATGGGTTAAAGCAGGCCACCGGTGATGCTATGGCCATTCTCAATTCCGATGATTATTTTCACCCGGCACGTTTTGCGGAGATGCTGGTTCCTGTTGAGCAAGGAAAGACTGATCTTGTCTTCAGCGGTGTGGAGTATGTGGATGAGAAAAATAAGCCGCTCTACCCCACCCAGAGCACCTATGTACATACTTTAAAGCACTACCAGGATACGATCCGCCGCTATCCCAGCGTCGGCTTTTCCACAATTACCCGTAACGTAGCACTCACCACGGGGAATTTTCTGTTTACACGCAGCCTTTTCGAGAAAGTGGGTATATTTAAGGATTATCGCTATTGTCACGATTATGATTTCCTGCTCCGTTGCCTGTTTTATACTGAGCCGGTTTTTATTGAAAGGCCGCTATATTTTTACCGCCTTCATCTCTCCAATACCATTTCTGATATTGACGATGATGGCCGTAAAGAGGGCGAGAATCTGGTACAGAATTTCTTTGGTATGATTAAAACGGGAAAACCGGAGAATCCGCTTTGCCCGTGTGAATCCAACTGGCCCGGCCTGTTTATCGCGTATATTGATCATACCGGGTTAAAAGATGTCTACCTCAACAGCTAGCAAAGGATAATGTTATGCCAACTGCCGTTGCAACAAAAACAAAAAAAGCCGTTAAACCTCGCAAACCTGTCACGCGTAAACCTGCGAAGCGCGTGACGAAAGCAGCAATTAAGCCGGGAAGTGCCAAAACCAAATCACATGATGCATCTGATCTGAAAATTACAAAAATTGATACTTCCTATCAGGGAATGAATCTTCAGTTGCCGTGGACGGAATCGCCGTTCTTTAAGCAAATTCTTGAGAAATCCGGCCTGGATAGCGAAACCAAGAAACTGGTGCAGGCCTATTCTGATGATGGATTTGTGGTGGTGGATCTGGATATCCCGAATTTTGATACGCTGGCGCAAAATATCCAGAATCTGTTTGATAAAGACAATCCACCGCGACGTATCCATGATGCGTTTGCCTTCAGTGAGGATGCACGCATGCTGGCGGCGCATCCCAAGATCATGGATCTGCTGCAGCTACTCTATCAGCGTGAGCCGATTCCCTTCCAAACATTGAATTTCCTCTATGGCACAGAACAGGGAACACACAGCGATGCGATTCACTTCTATTGCTACCCGGAACGCTTTATGTGCGGCGTCTGGATTGCACTGGAAGACATTGATGAGACCAATGGCGCGCTGCACTACTATCCGGGCAGCCATAAACTCCCCGTCTATGACATGGCAACCCTTGGCGTAGTGGGCAGTGACTACATGCTGGAAGGACGGGAAGAAGAAATTAACATGACGGAGTACAAAAAATACGAGCAGTTGGTGCAGGCACTCATGGAAGCGCAGGGGTTTGAAAAGAAACACCTTTATGTTCCCAAAGGCAAGGCGCTGGTCTGGTCAGCCAATTTGTTCCATGGCGGCGATGCTATCAGTGATAATACACGCACGCGGCTGAGTCAGGTCACGCACTATTACTTCGACCAGTGCACCTATTATACCCCCATGCTCTCCGATCCCTACATGGATGAGGGGCGTATACGGTGGCGTGATATCTACAATATCGCCACGCAGAAGGAAGTGAAGCAGTATTATTGCGGGCGCGAAGTGAAACACACCGTACGCAACAAAGAGACCAAGTGGTAAAAGAATTAGACTCCAAAAAGAAACCCCAGCAGCTGCGGGGGTTTCTTTTATTACCTGAGCAATACCAGAAAACTTCTAGCGATTATGAATCTGCAGCACGGCCGGACGATTCACATCAATCTCACTGAGCTTCATCGGGTTCTTCTTGTCCGGGTAATTCATATCGTAGTATGTCTCCACCGCTTGCGTTAAGTAGTGTGCTACAAAAGATTTCCGCGTCCGGTTATGGTCACGAATCATATCCCCGCCATGCATGAGATTCGCATGCCAGACGAGCACATCACCCTTCTTCGGCTGGAACCATTTCACTTCCATCCCAGCTGATTTCCAGTTGTTATTGATTTCATCCAGCCAGCGATCAAAGAAAACACAGCTTTCCAGCGATTCATTGGTCACACTAATACGATCACGGTACTGTATCTCTAGTTCCTCACGGTGTTTTTCCACGTAATCGGAAATCATTTTGAAGTGCGTATCATACCGGTCTTTCACCGAGGCAATCGGCAGTTTATGCGAACCTGGCACATACATCAGTGGACCATTATCCAGATCAACATCCTCCAAAGCAAACCAGATTCCACAAAGCTGTAGATGTGGCTCCGTAGACATATAAAGATAATCGGTATGGAGCGGCTGCTGTGAACCACGGAAGAAATAGATGGACTGCAGGAAATACGGCTCTGCCTTCAGCAACGTACCTAGTAGTTTAAAAAGATTGGGATCATGCAGTACCTGCTGAATAGTCGGTGATTCCCGATGCATGTTCATGGTACGGCCCACATTATTGATATGCGCACCCTGCTTTTCATAAAAATGCCGCGCCTCAGCATTGATTTTTTCAATCAGGTCATCGCTAAGGTACTTCTCAAGAATCAGAAAACCATCGCGGTCAAATTGTTCCAGTGAATCATGTACATCCACTGCTGGCAATACAGAACCCGGCGTAGCGACCGCTACCTGTGCCGCTGACGGAGCAGCAACTGCCTTTAGCGCTGACTGCTTCCTGCGTGGAGTTACTGTTTTTTTAGGTTTTGCTTTTGCGGTAGTTTTTTTACGTGTACGAACTGCTGTTTGTGCCATAAATCCCCCCTTCTAATTGCCGCATTAGATACTAATGTACGGAATGACGCAAGGCGATTATATGAGAGCGACACATAAATAAATTAAGTGCAGTGATTTACACGCACTTCAACAGGATTATAATGGTATGTCTTCAGGAGAGAAACTATGCACACCATCGAATCCATTCGTTATTTTAACGAAGAAAATGAAAAGCACTTGATCTGCTGGCTGGAATCCCCGCAGGAAAAAAAGGGGACAGAAGGAAACATTTTACACATTCGCGGCTGGTTTGCTTCAAAAAAAGAACACGTACTTTCGTTACATATACGCCTTAATGGGGAAGACTATCCGGTTACCCGCTATGCACGTCAGGATATCTATGAACAACATCCGGGCACGATATATATAGAAAAAAATGGCTTTGAGTCGTTCCTGAACCTCTCCGTTTTTCCAGAAAACCTTCATGTGGAGATTATTGTAAATTTCAAGAAAATCGGTGAACGCACCGCCGCAGGTATCACAATTAATAACCATCATACTCCTTTCCCAACAGCCCAACACACACCGGTTTATCTGGTCATGCTCTCGCGTGGACGTTGCGGAAGCACACATATCTGCCATGTATTACAGCAGCATACGGATATTTTTTGCCAACCCGGTTACCCGTATGAATTTTATGGTTCCCAATATTATCTGCAGGCATTTGATACACTGAACAGCATGCCGACAATAAACGATACCGTGATTACAGATAGTTTTTTTGAACACAAAAAGCAGCTCCCTGCTCCATTCTTTTATGCCAGCTATAACCTCGGCGCACTGATGTGGAACTTCGATGCTTTTACTGAAACCACCCGCACTGCTTTGGCGCGTCAGATAGTAAATATGTATGGAGCATTGGATCCCTCTGGCTCCCGTTATTTTCTGGAGAAAATGAAAGGATCTGCCTGCTACTTTGAAACCGCTCATCACTATATCGAAAAGACAAAATTCATTTTTGTCGTGCGTGATTACCGGGATGTTTATAGTTCCATTCTATCGTTTAATAAGAAGCGTGGGTTTTATTCTTTCGGACGTGAGTTTTTTGATAATAACAGCCAATTTCTGGACTTCTTCATTCAGGAAAATCAACAAACTTTCGAGCGTTTTACACATTTTAACAGCGATAATAAAATTCTGGTGAAATATGAGGATATTGTCAGCACTCCACAAAAAACGTTCCGGAAGATTTTTAAGTTTCTCGGTTTAGACACTAACAAGAAACTTCTGGGTTCGCTTAATCATGATAAAGACTGGAGTAATGATCACAAAACCAGTCAATCCGCGACTGCTTCTATTGGGCGATGGCGGAAAGATTTACCAAAACCTGTACAAAAAAAACTAAATAACAATCTGAAAGACGCGCTCGCATTTTTTGATTACCCAACAAAATAAACCATAAACGCTATTGATTCCCTGCCAGTACAACGTATGCTGGTACTGGGGATGTTTCAGATGGGCAGTGGGTGCATTTATCCAGTGATTTTGTGTGGCGGGGCCGGTAACCGTCTATGGCCACTTTCCCGGCATGATCGGCCAAAACCTTTTCATCGTTTTCCTGGCATGGAGCAAACCCTTTTTGTACAGACACTCCGGCGTCTGCTGCATCCTGACTTATTTCACCCTCCCATCATTATTGCCAACGACGTGCATCGTTTCACGGTGGCAGAGCAAGCAGTGCAGGCACTGGGGTATGTTCCTGCCATTATCCTGGAACCGGAAGGCCGTAATACCGCACCAGCCATTGCCACAGCAGTAGAACATATTCATACCGTGGCACCGGATGCCATCATATTTATTACCCCGGCGGACCACGTCATCCTGGATGATATAGCGTTTTGTAAAGCCATTGAGCAGGCGATGGGGGATGCCCTTGCGGGCAAGCTTGTTACATTTGGCATCCCTCCCACCCGGCCTGAGACTGGCTATGGGTATATAGAACGCCACCAACAGAACGGAAACGACAAAAGCACTGCCCCGGTTTATGCTTTTACAGAGAAGCCTTCCAAAGGGCTGGCCGAAGAAATGGCCGCATCTGATAAGTATCTTTGGAACAGTGGAATCTTCATGGGTAGTGTTTCTACCTTTCGGTCAGAAATTGAAACACATGCTCCCAATATTGCCTCAGGAGCAAGACTGGCTTATGGCACTGCTGTTCACGATAGGGATTTTCTACGGCTTAACGCAGAACATTTTGGTACCATGCCAGCAATTTCCTTTGATTACGCCGTGATGGAACACACAAAACAGGCGGTGGTTATGCCGTTCGCCTGTGGTTGGGCAGATGCCGGTTCCTGGGATAGCATCTGGCAGCTTACGGGGCAGGATAAAGACGGGAATGTCTGCGAGGGAGCATGCCATACCGAAGCAACCCAAAACAGTTACCTACACAGCACGGGGCCGGTGATTACGACATTAGGGGTCCGTAATCTGGCAATCATCGCCACAGAAGACGCTGTGCTGGTGGCTGACCGTCACAAAGCACAGTACCTCAAACCCCTTCTCACCCAGCTTGAACAGACCCATCCTGAACTCATTAAAAAGCACCCACGGGTAGACCGTCCCTGGGGCTATTACACAATATTGCATGAGCAGCCTGGCTATTGCATTAAACATATTCACGTTTTTCCGCAGGGCCGACTTTCCTTACAGAAACACCAGTACCGATCAGAACACTGGATTATCCTCCGTGGTACTGCTCAGGTCACATATGACACAAAAATACAACAGTTACATCGTTACGACTCGATCACTATTTCCCCCAACACTCTGCACCGGTTGGAGAACCCCGGAGAGAAATTACTGGAACTGGTGGAAATTCAATCTGGCAGCTACATTGGTGAGGATGATATTATCCGCGTAGATGATTATTATGGCCGCTCAACCGTACCATTGCCTGAGATAAAGAGCATGCCTGTAAAAGCCACCGTCATGACATAAATGTCATATTATCATTGCACAAATGTCACACTGCTCCGAGGGGAATCATTCCCAGTTTTTTCCTACATCAGCTGAATAATGGACAATATGTATAATTTTGACAAGAATTATACATATTACACATTATCAATTTGAAACGAAAGGAAGTAATGACAATGAAGCAAACTATTCTCACAACAACCGCACTTGCTGGTGTTGTTGGTATTATGACTGCCAGCAACGCCCTGGCTGAAGGGTTGGACCTGTCCATCGGCGGGGAAATTAATTTCCAGGCCGGTTTTTCTGATCAGGACTCCCCATTTGATACAACAGGTGCGTTCACCCGTGATGTGAAGTTTGCCAATGATACAGAAATCCATTTCAACGTTTCCGGGGAAGCGGATAACGGCCTGAAATATGGTGCGGTAATTGATCTGGAAGCAGACGTTTCTGCCGATAACCGTGGAGAGGGTACCAATGCCGATAAAACGTTCATCTGGTTAGAAAGTGATCTGGGTCGTGTGGAACTGGGGAACAACGAAGGGGCAGAAGCAGCCATGGCTGTCAATGCTGCTACGATTGCCCGTGCCACTGGCGGTATTGATGGTGACGATGAGTTTTATATCAACTCCGGCGGCGTAGCACCGGGTGCAACATTCCTGATCCACCCTGACCTGCCGACAGCAGATACCGGTGGTGCCACGGAAGATGCTACCAAGATCACCTACTATTCTCCTTCTTTCAGCGGCATTCAACTGGGTGTGAGCTACACGCCGGATGAAGGTGATGGTGGGACGGCAGCAGGATTCACCGGCGAACTCAATGGCGACCAAGAGAACGTCTTCGGGCTGGGGCTGAACTATGCCGGCACACTTGAAAGTGTGGATGTCAATGTCGGTCTGGTGGGTGCTTTCGGGCAATCTGAGCTCGCCACTACGGAAGACCTCGCCGCATGGCAACTGGGGACAGCGCTTACCTTTGAAGGCTTCTCGCTGGCGGGTTCCTATGGTGACTGGGATGACAGCACCATGGCCGTGGGCTCCAACCTGGATACCAGCTTCTGGACACTGGGTGCCGCCTATGAGAACGGACCAATGGGTGTCAGTGTCACCTATCTGGACAGTGAGCGTGGTAATGACGACTTCACCAACCTGGTGGTGGGTGCGGATTATGCACTGGCACCGGGCCTGACCCCGTATGTGGAAGTGAGCTTCTTCGATGCGGATCAGAGTGGTACTGCCACGGATAACGACGGTACCGTCGTACTGGTGGGTACGTACCTGTCCTTCTAAGCGAACAAATGCCTAACGAAAAGGGCCACCTGCACAGGTGGCCCTTTTTATTTACCTATCCCGCCAATTCCGCTAGAGTACCCGCTATGTTTGGCGCATATTTCCGTATTGTTCTGGGTTCTATCATAGCATTTGCTGTCGTGGCCGGACTGCTGGCTGCTGGCTTTGTAGCATTGGTCATTGGTGCCGTAATCATAGGTGGACTGCTCATCTGGATCCGTATCCGGCAGGCGATGGGAAAATCCCCCACCCCACATGCCCGCAAGAAGCAGGTCATTGAGGCGGAATATGTGATTGTGGAAGAAGATCTGAAAGAAAAGTAATTCATGAAACCCATCCCCCCAGGCAGCACAATAGGTATTGTCGGTGGCGGCCAACTAGGGCGTATGACTACCCTGGCAGCGGCGAACCTGGGGTACAAAGTACATATATTCTGTGCCAACGCCGATAGCCCTGCTGCACAGGTTTGTTCCTATTCTGTTATCGCAGACATCCATAATCACTCTGAATTAGAACGGTTTGCCCGTGAGGTGGATGTCATCACGTTTGAGAACGAAGATATACCGAATGATACCATACTTTTTCTGGAGAAATTCACCGTCGTGCGCCCCCGGCAGCAGGAGCTTTATATCACCCATAATCGACTAAGAGAAAAGCAGTTTCTGCATAGCCTAAATATCCCCACCAGTGCCCATTATCACATTACTTCTTCCCTGGAACTGACCGATGCCCATCAGAAGCTTGGGCTGCATAAAGCCATTCTTAAAACCACCGAGTTGAACGATGCGGACAAGAAATACGCGGTAATTGACGATACACTGCCGGACTATCACGCTATCTGGACAGCGTTTGATACCCCTCATGGCATCCTGGAAGAGTATGTCCCCTTTACCAGGGAATTCTCTATTATCGCTGCGCGGGATCTGCATACAAACGTCGCGTTTTATCCCCCTACAGAATACCAAACCGTTAATGAGCGATTTCATCATTCCACCGCACCCGCCAGTATCCCTGCCAGCATTACCGACCGGGCCAATGAAATAACCCGTATTATCTTGGACAAACTGCATTTTGTGGGTATCTGTACGGTAGAGTTTTTTCTGCTTGAGAATGGTGATTTGCTTGTAAATGAGCTCACGCCACGCCTGCATAATTCCGGGCTGTGGACACAGGATGGATGCGTTACCAGCCAGTTTGAGCAGTTGGTACGTGCTATATGCGGCCTGCCTTTGGGTTCAACCGTGTGCCATACGCATGTTGAAACACAGATCCTGTTTGATAAGGATGCCGCCGCGTGGGCAACCATCCTTAAAAACCCCAAAAGCAAGCTGCATTTATATGGGAAACATGAAACATGGGAACATCGCCGTATGGGGCATGTGAACACCCTCACCCCGCTATAGGCTAAACCATCCTAGCGCTCCAAACTCGTCGTCATGCGTATCTGGTTGGCTATTGTGTCTTTCTGCATCAGCTGTTGAACAGTATGGAAGAATGGATTCTGCTGGCCACGAATTTCTGACCGCTGCAATTCTTCCACCGCCAATTTTGCAATTTCTTCACTGCGTCTTGTACGGCTCGAATACTCTGTCTCCATGTTTATTTTTAATACCTCTTGCTCTTCATGTGTAATTGTAAGGTCTGTTACATAGTTTCCTGCTTCACCAGAGTATTTTATTGAAACATGCATAGTGGGGATCGCATTTTCGAATGCGTTTAAAATATTTTTGTAGTTTGGCACCATTAGTTCTTTAAGTGGTTTGTCCTGTGTTAAGGGTAGGATCAGTTGTTTCTTGATAAAACGGTAGGCTTCTTCCAGTGCCTCAGGCATTGCATTTTTTTGGCTAGCATCTTGATACACAGCCTCCGTCAATGCCCGGAACGTGTCTGCGCTTTGCTTTGTATAACCTTTACTCGCTTCTGCAGGTGGGACAGATGCTATAACTCCCTGCTGCTTCATGATAGCAACAATATTATGGTTATTGATCAACGCATCTCTGGCTAATCCCATCTCCGTGATTGTCAGGTCCTCCCGGTGTTCAAATATGTACCGGTAAACCACAAAATTCAGCGTTTCCGTTCCCATGCTGAGCAGTGCTTTGCGCGCAGTGTTTTCTTGGGAGGCAAAAACTGCCGTTACATACTCCGGATGATGAAATCGATGCTTTAGCCTAGCTTGTGTTTCGTTTGTAGAATCTGTAGGCAACCCTGTTACATCGGGTTTGACACGTGTATTTAATTCATCCATTCGAAGTCGCTTAAGAACAAATTTCTGTGCCGCCTCAATGCCACCGTCTTCATAGATAGCACCAATAATTGCTTCAAAATTATCTTCACGATCTTTTTGTGTGAGAACACCTATTTTCCATACAGAATGATCAATGGACAGTTCTTTCTGTGCCTTAGCAAGATTTGAACTTTTGATTTTATTATCCCGCAGAATTACCCTTTGTGGAGCCAAAGGGTCTATGTTTTGCGACACAACAAAATTTAATACCCCATCCCCGATAAACTCCAGACGTTCATAATTCTTATTGGGATTATTATCAATATTCGGATGGGTTAGCGCTCTTATGAGTATTTCTTTGTTTGCAAATGTGTACCCAATAACCTCTTCAACGGCTCTGACATATTCTTCATTAATTATTTTGCGTATATTATTCTTAAAGCTGGAGTAATTATCCAAAGTAAACTGATCGCCTTGGGATAAGCTGTCTAGAATACTATCGAGAGTCTCCGTTATATATCTTTTGGCCTTCCGTTGACTCTCTTCAGCGTTCTTAAAGCCATACTTGCCTGTCAGCTTTCCGGTCATTTCAAATTCAATTTCACTCAGATCCGTATACATTTTACGTAATATCTTATCGGACCCATCCTTAATGGATGTACCCTTAATAAATGCATCCACAGCTGCTATAATCACTTCATAGGCCTTATGATGAATAAACGCAGAAAGCTCTTCGTATCTTATTTTGATAGGATCTCCAGACCGAATGGAATCAATATAACTGCCAATAACATTTTCTGCCCGACTTTCCTGTCTTACCTCCATTCCTAAAGGGAATGTATTAGCCACGATATCTGTTATTTCAACCAAGAGGGCGTGTAATTCAGGATCACTTAAATTTGATGGTTTTGCAAAATCCGGCTTTTTTCCATGTTTGCCAATATACGCATTCAGAAAGTCTTTGACCCTATAGGTAACAACTTTCTGATAATAATCAGTGATATCTATATCTTGTTCCATTAACATTCCTGCGCCCTACACTAACACATTGACATTAATAAATTATTAACAATAGTTAGTAAGCCATAATAACGTATGGCCTTCGGCACACAAAATATTAAGCATTTTATCAGATAGTTACAGAGTAATAGGAAATAAAACAGAGACTTTTTTTGGAGCGGGTGACGCGATTCGAACGCGCGACCCCAACCTTGGCAAGGTTGTGCTCTACCCCTGAGCTACACCCGCTCACTTGCCTTAAGGAAAGCGCATAATAGGCGAAGTTTTTTTCTTTTCAAGTCTCTTTTGCACGCGCTATGATACTTCCATGAAAAAATATCCCGACCCACAACTGTTGGAAATTCTGGTCTGCCCCGTCACCAAGGGTCCGTTGCGCTATAACCGCAAGGCAAGCGAACTCATCAGCGAAAAAGCCGGGCTGGCCTACCCCGTACGGGATGGTATCCCTATCATGTTACCTGATGAGGCGCGGCGGCTTAGCAGTTGAGTCTTCCCCGGTTCTTCCCTATAGTCGGCACGTGCTATTTTGATTGGGGAGTCGCGTCATGGTTGCGCGTGTAAGAACCTTAGCCTTTTCAGGTATTGAAACCTCCGACATTGACGTACAGGTGCATATTGCCGCCGGGATGCCGGCCTTTGCCATTGTGGGGATGGCGGATAAGGCGGTGGTCGAATCCCGCGAGCGTATTCGCTCGGCGCTCAGTTCCATGGGGCTTTCCCTGCCGCCTAAACGCGTGACCGTCAACCTCTCCCCCGCCGATATGCCCAAGGAAGGCAGCCATTACGACTTACCCATCACACTCGGCTTGCTGGCGGAGATGCAGGTGATTCCCGCCGATGCCGTGGAGCAGCAGATCGTCCTCGGCGAATTGGCGCTGGATGGAGCCATTGCCCCGGTCAGCGGCATCCTGCCGGCCGCGATGGCCGCCGTGGCACGGGAATGCGGCATCATCTGCCCCCATGCCAACGGGCCGGAAGCGGCCTGGGCAGGTGAACTGGAAATCCTGGCGCCACGGCATTTGCTGAGCCTGATTAACCACTTCAAAGGTACGCAACTGCTTTCCACCCCCAAGCCAGCACTGGAGGAAGCACCGCCACAATACCCGGATTTCAGCGATATTCGCGGCCAGCATACCGCCAAGCGTGCGCTGGAAATTGCCGCCGCGGGTGGGCATAACGTGCTGATGGTGGGGCCGCCCGGTAGTGGGAAATCCATGCTGGCATCGCGCCTGCCCGGTATCCTGCCACCACTTGGTGCGGAGGAAATTCTGGATATCAGCGTGGTGCAGAGTGTTGCCGGGCTACTGGAAGGCGGCAAACTGACTCAGCAGCGCCCCTTCCGCGCCCCGCACCATAATTGTTCCATGGCCGCGATGATCGGCGGCGGGACACGCGTAAAGCCCGGCGAGGTCACGCTGGCGCATCGCGGGGTGCTGTTCCTGGACGAACTACCGGAATTCCCTCGCCAGGTGCTGGAAAGCCTGCGTCAACCACTGGAAACCCGCAACGTTACCGTGGCCCGCGTGCAATCACACACCACCTTCCCGGCGGATTTCCAGCTGGTCGCGGCCATGAACCCCTGCCGCTGCGGCTATCTGGGAGACCCGGCACGGGCCTGCAATAAAGCCCCGCGCTGTGGTGAGGATTACCAGGCGCGGCTTTCCGGCCCCCTGCTCGATAGGATAGACCTGCATGTGGAAGTCCCGGCGCTCTCTCCGGCGGAAATCGCCACCGGGGAAAAGGAAGAATCCAGCGCAACGATCGCCACCCGGGTGCTGGCAGCGCGGAAGATTCAGCAATCGCGCTATGCTGACGCTAACGTCCGCTGTAACCGTGCGTTGGAGGGCGATTTACTCATTCAGCACGCCACCCCGGAAGACGATGCCCGCGCCATGCTGCTACAGGCAGTGGATCAGTTTGGCCTTTCCATGCGCGGCCATAACCGCGTGTTGCGCGTCGCCCGGACGATTGCCGACCTTGCCGGCGCACAAACCATCACCCGCACCCACCTCGCTGAAGCCCTCAGTTACCGCCTCCCCGCCCTGCAAAAAGCCGTCGCCTGAAACACGAAAACGGAAAAATGGCAAAAACCGTGCATTTTTCATCATTTTATTAACGCCGCGTTAACCATTTGAGCTTAGAATAGTCTATAAGAGGCAGGAAAAAAGATCATTATGGGCAATTTAAGTGCCAAACAAGCAAACGAGGTCGTTGAAGCGTATATTACAGCGCTCACCACCTCAGAGGAAGGAAACCTATCCAGGCTATCCCCTGCTCAAAAAGAACAGCTGGCAACCAACATCCGGGCATTGCAATCCACCGTTAAGGCTAGCATTGTCAATGCGTGGAATGGGATCAATGTCCTCCCGCCCAGTGATGAAACAGGTGTCCTGTCTGCAGCAAGCGCCCAGCCAAATACTACACCGGAAGATAAACGTAATCCTGAGCTGAGAGTGGCGCCACTTAATATGATTTCACAAAACGTACAACGCGTCATGGCCTGGGCAGCCACAAATCCTGCGATCAATCAAGAAGTAAGCAACATTCTCAGCCAGTCTAATGACCCTGCCCTGCAGGAAGTGGGAAAACAGATTGGTGGTATTGGCAATCAGCAATCCGCTACCGCAACGGCACCACATCCCGCACCGCAGCAGACCAACGATACCGAAACTACACCATCCCTTTCCACCGGTGAACAGGCCATACGGCATAGGCAATCAACAGAAAACCTGAGAAAAAAACACGCAGGCAATGATGCACCCGGAAATCAAAAGTTAGTAACCACGCTCATCAGACTCAACCCCATGCAGTTACGTATCTTCCTGAACAACCAGAATAATAAGGAAGCGCTTTCTACATTAACGCCAGAAGATGTGAAAAGCATCAAGGAAGGGTGGGAACGTATTACACGAGGAAATCAGAATACGGTCAACACGTTAAGCACCATCCTTGAGGAAGCCATGCAGAGGCATCCCACGCTTGCCAAGCGGGAGGATACCAGCCTGAAACCCGGCCCACTTTCGGGAAATGACAACCCGGAGAAAACGGCTCAGCAAATACAGGAAATGGCCAATACAGTTCCGCAAAAAGCAAAAGACCTGATGACGGTTGCAGGTACGCCAAATCACCCGTTACGTCAGCAATTCGGCACACCCACCGGAGATGTTGCCTCCCAGAATGGCAGCCCGGAAACCGTTTTGAAGGATGCATTTGAGAACGTTGAATCACTGCTTGTAAAGTATGGCGTGACCGCACCATCAATACGGACCGACATTCCATCAGAAATGACCACGGGAAGCGAGACATTGAACATACCGCGTGAACAGAAGCTCATTCCGGAAATGGTGGCGAATCTCCCCTCAACTAGTGCGTTCCAGAATTCCATCATACAAGTGGCAGACTCCCTGCAGAACCTTCCCTTTATCAGCGCCGATAGCCAGCCAAACCCGGAAGAAATCAAAAAAATTCAGGACATTGGAAATAAGGCGCTGGAGCAGGTCGATAATATCCATGGTCCCTTCTCCCGCCTATATGCACTGAGCACGGAACTAAGCACGGTGCTGGACTCTGGCAAGGACCTGACACGGGAACACTATGCCCGGATCGAAAACGTCATGACTGAGATCCGGGAAAATGAAACATTCCTCAGGCAACGCATGCAGATCACCGGCTGGGGAAACGAGGCCAATAGTTTCTTTGATGCACTGAACGAGCAACTCAATGCCATTGAGAAACAGGCTAGAACATTTGGTCTGGAACAGCAGCCGGGAGCACAACGCTCGTCGGATCAGAAAATCCCTTCCATACAAAACCGCCAACAAGCTTCTCCCCAATTTAACCGCTAACCCCCTCAGCTTTCGCTGGCGCGGGAACCCAAAATGCGCTAGAGATAGACGCGGTAACATTATCGTATTGCGTCATTATGCCCACGGAAAAAACCAAGGAACTACCCTACCTTTACCAGCTGCAGAAAGCCTCGTTCGGCACACTCGTCGGTACGGAATTCAAGGCTGCCGTCGTGGATATGGACGATGTGGAAATGAACTGCGCCGAACTGGAAGCCTTAAAAGCGCAGGGCAAGGTACTGTTCGCCTATCTCAGCATCGGTGAAGCGGAAAATTACCGGGATTACTGGCAGGATGGCGGCTGGGATCAAACTCCTCCCCCGTTCCTGCTGGGCGAGAACCCCAACTGGAAAGGCAATTTCAATGTCAAATTCTGGGATAAGAACTGGCAGGAAATAATATTACAAAAGCTCACAGAGATCGTTAAAGCCGGGTATGAAGGTGTCTACCTGGACATTGTGGATGGTTACATGGTGGAACAGGTTATTAAAGCCTATCCCGGCGATAAGGCCGAGTTGCGTGAGAAGATGATCGATTTTGTTGTGCGTATTTCTGAACATACCAAAGCCATCAACCCGGAATTCAAAATCATCCCACAGAATGCCGTAGGGCTGCTCAGTACCGCTGATGAACTACCCAAAGAAGGCCTGCCTGTACCTAACGAACGTTACCTTGATGCGATTGACGGCATAGGAAAGGAAGACACATGGTTCGTGGACGACGAACGGACTACCTGGAAAAATTATGATCTGCTACACCTGAAAAATGCCACCGATGCAGGAAAATTTGTGTTAGCGATTGATTACCCTACCAAGGAAGCGCACCAACAGGAATTCATTTATAAGGCTGCGCAGGAAGGGTTCATTCCCTTCATTGGCAACCGTCCGTTGGATGGCATGATCGACCCCACCAATTACAAAGTCTATATGGTCATGCCGGAAGCAAATCTCAAAGGTATCTATGATATCACACCCAAAAGCGGCGATTATCTGGATACAGAAGGTGCCGTTTCCTTCACCAAACATGCCGGTGACCTCAGCATCTGCAAGGACAGAATGCCACTGGAGGAAGACTCCACCTCTCCCGCACCATCACCAACGGACAGCACAGAAGATAGCAGCGCTCTCTGGCATTTCAGCCCGTTAGCAGGGTTGGATATGGATAATAGCGGAATCTGGTAAGCGCTAGCTATTTGCACGGCGAATCAGGTTTGAGGTACTCATGCCTTCCGAAAGTTTGGCCAGTACCACCTGCCCACCATAACTCTGTACGAATGCTCCGCCCACCACTTCGTCCACTGTGTAATCTGCGCCCTTCACCAGCACATCCGGGCGCACGGCCTCAATCAGTTTTTCCGGGGTATCTTCACGGAAGATAACAATTGCATCCACCGGCTCCAGCGAAGCCAACACCATCGCCCGTGCCATCTCCGACTGTACCGGACGGGTACTACCCTTCAGGCGGCGTACCGAATCATCACTGTTAAGCCCTACCACCAACCGGTCACAGGCCGCCTTTGCCTGCTCCATCAGCGACACATGACCGGGGTGGATCAAATCAAAACACCCGTTGGTAAAGCCAATTTTCTGCCCCTGTTCCCGCCAGCGGCGAATGTGCGTCAGCGCTACATTTTCCGGCAGGATTTTGCGCGTGCTGGAAAGCATATCATGCGTCAGGAGTGCCGTTTTCAGATCAGTACGGTGCACCACGGATGTGCCGATACGTGTCACCACCACTCCCGCCGCCAGATTGGCAATATACGCGGCATCCTTCAGCGGCAAACCGGCCGCAATTCCCAGTGCCACACAGGCCACCACCGTATCCCCTGCGCCGGAAACATCAAACACCTCCTGCGTGACCGCGTTAAAATGGCTGACTTCGCCTTCCCGCGGCACCAATGTCATGCCACGGCGGCTGCGGGTGACCAATACATTGGCAAAATCGTGCTGTTTGGCCAGTGCCCGCGCAGCATCAATAATCTCTTCATCGCTTTGCAGGCGCTGGCTGGTTGCTTCCATTAGTTCACGCAGATTCGGCGTAATCACTGTCGCCCCGGCATAACGGGAAAGATCACGGTGTTTTGGATCCACTACCGTAGGCTTCCCGGAAGATTTGGCACGTTCCAGCGCGCCACATACCACACGCAGCGTCAGCAAGCCCTTGGCATAATCCGAAAGCACCACCACATCCACCTCAGGGATCACGCTATCCAGCACATTGAAAATACGCTCTTCCGTCACCTCGGATACCGGATCAGATTTTTCCTGATCCACCCGCAGAAGCTGCTGTGCGCCGGAGATATAGCGGGTTTTGACAGTGGAAATCCGATCACGCTCGGTAATAAGATACGGCTCCACCTGGACTTCCTCGGCAATCGCACGGGTGAGTACCTTGCCGGTCGGGTCATCCCCAATGGCGGCAATCAGGCAGGCCTTGGCTCCCAGCGCGGCGATATTCCGGATAACATTCCCTGCCCCGCCCAGCATCCGCTCTTCATAGGCGGCATTGAGCACAGGCACCGGTGCTTCGGGCGAAAGCCGGTCGACACTGCCATAGACAAACGTATCGAGCATCAGGTCACCCAGGCACAGTACGCGCCCCTCAGCCAGCGATTCAATCGTGGCGGAGAGTGCCTCCCGGTCCGGGGGATTCATGGGGACAACCGCTAGGCAGAAGCCGCCGCGTCGGGCGCTTCCTTTTGATTCTTCGCTTCAGCTTTTTGGGCCTTGGTCACTTTTTTCTCACCGCGCTCTTTGGCAGCCAGGGCTTTATCCACAGCCATTTGTAGCTCGGTTTGCTGGCACAGGCCCAACAGCACCGGGTCACGCGGGCGAATATTCTGCATATTCCAGTGCGAGCGGTCACGGATACCGGCGATCGTACTTTTGGTGGTCCCTACCAGCTTGACGATCTGCGCATCGGTGAGCTCCGGGTGATGCTTGATCAGCCAGGCCACCGCATCGGGCTTATCCTGACGGCGTGCCACCGGGGTATAGCGCTTTTTCTGTTTCTGCTGGGTGATAATATATTCCTGGACGCTTTCACGCAGTTTCAGCTTGACGGAAGCGTCTTTCTCGGCGGCTTCCAGGTTTTCCTTCGCGAGCAGGCCACTGGTGATCGGATCCTGCCCGATGATCCCCACCGCCACCTCGCCATCGGCAATCCCCTGCACTTCCAGCGGGTGCATTCCACAGAATTGTGCAATCTGATCAAAGGTCAGTGCGGTGTTTTCTACCAGCCAGACGGCCGTTGCCTTGGGCATTAAGGGCAATGTCATGATGATGCCTGTTCGTTATCGTTGGGTTGAAAATTCCTATCCACCCTTTCGGGTGGCATGGTTATGGCGCTTTTTGGGGGGGATGTCAAGCAAACCGTTATTTTCCCGTGGGTTGCGTCTTACAATGTCGTTTGACATTCCTGTGTTGCTTCAGTAAGATGCGCGCCGCCGGGTGGGTGGTAGGTATCTCCCCCATTTCCCGGATTCTTTTTGTGGGGCCATAGCTCAGCTGGGAGAGCGCCTGCTTTGCAAGCAGGAGGTCAGCGGTTCGATCCCGCTTGGCTCCACCATATTCCTCAATAGGTTATTGGCATTTGCCTGTTTCTACGATTTTATGCAGGCACCACATAGGCACATACATGTGCCACATTACATCACATGAAATCTCCGGCCACCAGTTCACCGCTGGTGACGTCAATACCGCTGAGTGTGGCTACCAGACTGAAATCTCCGGATTCCAATGCCGTGCTGTTGGTATTCAGGGAGAAATCCGCGAACCAGAGATGGGTATCCGTCCCGTCATAGACGGCAAAGAGCAGGGCATCTGCCGCATTCTGGGCGGCAAAGGTGCCATCGGCAGCACTGTTGATGGCCGTGACGGCATTGGCCGCCGTACTGCCTGATGCAGTGGTCTGTACCAGATAGACGTGCGTCCCGCCGGTCTGCGAGCCACTGAGCGTATTGACCGTGGCCCCGGACGTATCCACCGCCGTACCGTTATTGGCCACCAGATTAGCAATATTGTAATCCAGTGCGTCATTATCCGCATTTTGTTCAAAGTCCATAATGACATCGCCATACTCATTGGCATTGTTATAGGTAAAGGCATCATCCCCCGTACCGCCAGTGAGTGTGTCATTGCCGTAATCACCCTTCAGGACATCATTACCTGCCCCACCATCCAGCACGTCATGGCCCACCGCACCCGCAAGCGTATCGTCGCCATCATCGCCATAAAGGGAGTCGTTTCCATTCTGTGCCTGGATGGTATCGTTTCCGTCACCTCCGTGCAGTTCATCATTGCCATCGGTCTCTCCACCCGTACCATTGGCCCCATAGATGGTATCGTTGCCTTCACCACCATAAACGGTGTCATCCCCGTTCCCAGCGGCGAGGTGGTCATTCCCGTGGTCGCCGTTCAGCAGATCATTGCCTTCACCGCCAAAGATGACATCGTGGCCCACTGCACCGGAGAGGGTATCATCACCATCATCACCATAGATCGTATCGTCGCTATTCTGGGCCTGGATTACGTCATTGCCGGTTCCGCCATAGATCGTGTCGCTGCCATCCGGGTCGCCCCCACTGCCATTAGCCCCGTAAATCGTATCATTCCCGGCACCGCCAACGATTGAATCACTGTCGTTACCACCAGTAATATGGTCATTCCCGTCTTCACCAAAGATGATATCGTTCCCAGCCAGCGCATGAATGACATCATCGCCATCGCGCCCGAAGATGATATCGGATTGGCCCGTCCCGGTGATGGTTTCACTGCTGGATGTCCCAATCTGGATGTTGCTGATATCAAGTGTATTGCCATATTTATCCTGTAGGTATTCGACTACAGAATTACTACTGGAAAAATAATCTGCAATTACAACATCGTTTGTGAAGATATCACTGTTGTGGTCGTTAATATCACGAATGACCAAATCATCATCCACCCTGTCAAAATAAAATTCTTCGGATTCCGTGAATTTTACCGTATCCGCGCCACTGGATTCCGAAATTGTAGTGATGCCGTTGCCATTGTGGAAATAGATGTCATTCCCTGCTTTTCCAGCCAATATATTATCCCCGGAGGCAAGTGTGTCGTTACCGGAACCACCCCAGAGGGAATCGTTTCCGCTGCCGCCATTCACACTGTCGTTGCCGCTGCCGCCATAAAGCACATCATTACCGGCATGACCCTCTAACGTGTCATCGCCGCTACCACCATCCAGCGTATCATCACCTGTCTGGCTACTATTTGTGCCACCTTTTAGCTTATCGTTACCATCACCTCCGAGAATAGAATCATTGCCTTCGTCGCCCACTATTGAATCGTCGCCATCCCCGCCATCGAAGACGTCATCGCCGGTGCCGCCCTCCAGCGTGTCATTACCATCGCCACCTTCCAGCGTATCGTTATCTGCACCACCATAGAGACTGTCCGCTTCTGTACCGCCGATCAGTGAATCGTCACCCGCTTCGCCATAGAGAACATCGTAATCACTTCCTCCGGAAATGGTATCATTACCGTTTCCGCCATAGAGCAGGCTATCATTGCCTCCTTCGCCATAGATGAGATCGTTGCCATCTCCCCCGTAAATAGCATCTCTGTCGTTACCACCATAGAAAACATCATCACCCAATTCACCTTTAAGGAGATCATTACCATACCCACCATAGAGCGTATCATTGCCGCTCAGGCCGTTCAGTGTGTCATCGCCGGTTTCGCCCGGAAGGGTTGATGGGTAACCATAAATAACGTCACCAACATCCTCGTTGCCATTAATGGAATCGCTACCATCTGTTCCATACAATGTCGCCATCACACTCCCCCTTTGATTGTATCACCTCAAAACACACACACGTAATAAGAGATAAAAGGTAGGGGTAACTATGTCAGCTTGAATTAGTATCAACAGATGCCATTATAAGTAGAGTATGGCTGTGATAATGCATTACATCCCGCTTTTGCAGTAATAGGCGTACACTACGTTGCAAAGGGTAGTTTCTTTCCATGAACTTCCCGCGTGAGGTATTCCTGATAAAGATCATCCAAATCTATCCCCACACCGTATTCCTGCAAGCTGCGCTTATAAATCACTTCCTTAGCATAATCATGGAGATCGTATTGTTCATGACGCACATAAAGGTTATAGACACGTAAAGCAAAACGATCCTCATCTTTCGGAGCTTTACCGTCCATTATTTTCTCAATGAAGTCGTAACTTCTATCTAACACCTCGTTAATAGGGCTGGGGTGACGTTCCAAGTAACGAGCTTTTTGGTACTCGGATGACATAGCATTGGCATATTTTTCTTGAAGCGCGGAATATTCTTCATATGTCAGCTTTCTGATGCTTAAGAAAGAGCCACCAAAACTCATCTTACTCAGCACGCTTTCTTCGCTGGGGCGAGGCGTAGTGATATCCAGATTGGCTTCGATATCATAATCCGGCTTTGGGGGCGGCGGTGCCGCTTTGGGGGTGGTTGCTTCCTGCTGCGCCAGCAACGCCTGCGCTTTGGCGGAGAGGGTTACGGTATCTTCCGTGGCTGCCGCCACCACCGGCACATTTGCCTGCACGGAAGTGTTCTGTGTGAAGGCTTCCTCCTGCGGCCTCTGCGGCGCATAGATGGAAACTAGTAAGGTTGCATTAACACTGGGCGTAAACACCAGACAGATCCTTGGCTAGAGGTATTGAGCATAGAACTCATCCAGATCAATTCCCTCGCTAAATTCCTTTATTGTAATAATAACCGCCATGCTACGAACTGACCGGGTAATTGATTTTTCTCCCGTGAAACTCTGAGCCAAGATACTCCTGGTATAATGCTCCTAAATCCAGACTAACGCCATACTCCTCAAAACTACGCTTCTGGATGACTTCATTGGCATATTCATGGAGACCAAGGCGCTCATGTTTGAGATAAATACTATTAAGGCGGCTTTTAAAAAAGTCTGAGTCGCGTGGGATGCCATTTTCAATTATCATTTTTTCTAGTAGCTTATAACTCTGGTCTAAAGTATCATTGATAGGACTGGGGTGACGTTCCAAGTAACGAGCTTTTTGGTACTCGGATGACATAGCACTGGCATATTTTTCTTGAAGCGCGGAATATTCTTCATATGTCAGCTTTCTGATGCTTAAGAAAGAGCCACCAAAACTCATCTTACTCAGCACGCTCTCCTCGCTGGGGCGGGGGGTGGTGATATCCAGATTGGCTTCGATATCATAATCCGGCACGCGGGCGGGGGCGGCACGCGGGGTTTCCTGTTTCTGTATGGCTTCCTGTGCCTCAGCAGAGAGGGTTACGGTATCTTCCGTGAGGGCCGCTGCGGAAGAAGATGCACTGGGAGCGGGAGTCTCCTGTATAGCAGCAATGCTCTCCTGCCTCTCCGGGGCGTAAATAGAGACCAGTAAGGTTGCATTAACACTGGGCGTGAGCATGATTCTATCGTATTTCCGTTTTCATTCTCCTTAAATACAAGCATAAAGTGTGCCAAAAATGAGAATTACAATAAATACATGAAAATCAGTTCATTACAAAAAATGACTGATGTAAATGAATATAGGAGCGGCAAATATTGCCGGGCATGCACGCTAGAAACCGGCAGAATGTGCCGCCTGATTTGCCCTTCGTCCTTTTGCTCTTACTTGCAGTTCGATGCCAGTATCGGGGCAGGTGAAGGTGTCACCTCTGCGGAGGCCAGGGTCGTGGGATGTATGGTGGTGGGTTTTAGCAGTAGAGGTTTTGTCTGCTTTGCAAGCAGGAGGTCAGCGGTTCGATCCCGCTTGGCTCCACCATCACTTTCTATCATTTCACCAGAACCATTGATAGATATGCTCCACCATTAGCCGCAAAAGCAAATGAAATCAGCATCGTAAGGTTTACTGACCATAGACTGGATGCATAGACATTGTGACACCTCCCTTGCCAACCAATCCCGAACCGATTAATCTTTGCCATAGTGGAGTTATAGGATGTTTTTACAATTATTCATCGGCGGTGTCCTTATCGCAATTACCGTTCTATTTCAGGCAATTGCATTTGACCTGATTATTAATCAATCTCGCCGCCTGCAAGACCATCTGCGTGACTCGCAAAAATTCTGGAAGGCAATGTTCCTAGCAATTGTGGTGTTAGCCGTTACAGTTGTGCTGATTATCGAAATCTGGTTCTGGGCAATCCTCTATCTAATTCTAGATGCACAACCAGACCTGGAACACGCCATCTATTTTTCTACCACCTGTTTCTCCACTGTAGGATTTGGTGACCTGGTACTTCCCAATCAGTGGCGTATCCTCAGTGGCGTGGAGGCTACCAACGGGTTCCTACTGTTTGGTTGGGCCACTGCCTTTATCTTTGAGATTGTTTCCAAGGTCTACCGTCGGGAAGGCCGTAACCTGGAGCCGTAGTATTTTCCATACAGCAAACATATTTCGCTATAGTATCAGCAGTGAATATTTATCGGTTGTTTCCTGCCCCACAGATGCTCGTGCAAATAATAAAAGCCCGTCTGCACCACTGGCTCCACCAACCCAATACCCATAGCCACCACCCAGCTACCACTGATGAGGTAGGCTACCGCAACGGCTACTGCCATGTGCATCATGCCATATGTCAGCGTTTTGAGCAGCATTTTCAGTCCATTTTGTTCGTTTTGTCCTCAAACCAATTATACTTTATTCCTCAGCACTTGTAAATGATATTAAGAATCATTATCGCATATATGCAGCAATCAATCATGCTCATGCTTTGTATATCCGGGGCTTCAGGAGAGTTTTTCCCGTCCAGTATCACAGTTAGGCATCAATTAACTGCTGGAAATGGTCAAAAATGGCCTCATAGAGGCCGTTACCCAGGATTTTATCTTCCACTCCGGCATCGATATTCGGGTTATCATTTATTTCAATTACATAGGCTGTGCCATCAATTTCCTTTATATCCACCCCGTATAGCCCCTGCCCGATCAGCCCCGCCGCGCGCTGTGCTGTTTTCAATACCTTTTCCGGCACTCCCTCCAGAGGCACAGTTTCAAACCCACCCTGCTTAAATCGTTTGGAACCGTGATTATAAATCTGCCAGTGCTTCTTCGCCATATAGTATTTGCAGGCAAAAAGCGGCTTGCCCCCCAGTAGGCCGATACGCCAGTCAAATGCTGATGGCAGGAACTCCTGCACCAGCAACAACTCACTCTTTTTAAACAGCTCCCCTACTTTCTGCTGAAATTCCTCCGGGCTGTTCACTTTAAACACTCCCAGCGAAAAGGAACCATCCGGTACCTTCAGCACCACCGGGTATTCGGATGGCGTCGGCATCTGCCCGTCCTTCTGGCGGCGATTGATAAAATACGCATTGGGTGTTTTGATCTTTTTACTTTTAAGCAGTTCCTGCAGATAAATTTTATTACAGCAACGTAGGATAGAATTGGTATCATCCACGCAGGGAATCTCCTCACGCTCCGCCTTCTGTGCAAACCGGTAGGTATAATGGTTCACGCTGGTGGTCGCCCGGATAAACAGCGCATCATACTCCAGCAGTGATTCAAAATGCCGCTTGGTAATCAGCTCCACAAAGAAGCGCTTCTTACGCCCCACCTCCACCAACTTTTTCAGTGTCCGCATCGTAGAGGGGGGCAATGGCTCGTCCGGGTCATGCAGCACAGCCAGCCAGTATTTATCCTGTGGCTTCCCTTTCTTATTCCAGTACGACCCCATATACTGGCTAATTGCCGCACGAAATGCATCCATCTGATCACGGATATCATTGAGCGTCAGCGCCTCCACTTCCTTAATGCGCCAGTGGCCATGCTTCTGTCGCAACCGCACGCGCATGATTGGCAGACGGAACGCATCAAAAAGCTTCCGACCAAACACGCGTAACTGCTTATCGGCCGTTCGGCCGAAAAAGAAATACAAATCCTCCTGCAGGAAGGCGGATTCCTCAGCGCTCAGTTCCATGATATCCGGTTCTGCCAGCACACGCTCCAGTTCCGGGAAGGCGTGTTTATGCACACGCTTCCAGCGTGCCTGTACGATATCCCAGACGTTTGGAATACAGCGATGCTCGCGTGCATCCGCCAGTAGCGAACAATAATACCCTGTTTTCAGGTAATCATAATCATTACACAAGTTAATCACTCGTAGGTTGGTCTTTTCCGCCACCTCCGGCGGCAAGCGGTTAGCAATATAATCCTGTGCACTGATGACATAACGCGGTGCTTCGCTTGGCAGTTCCTCCGTCACTTTATCAACAATAACCAGATGCGTAATGATGCTCATCGCCATTTCACCATTTGAACGGCATCTTCACCATCGGCATAATAGGCCTCGCGCATGCCAGTTACTTCATAGCCCAGCCGTTGATAGAGCTTCTGGGCAGCGCGGTTATCGGCACGCAGTTCCAGTCGGTACCCTTCCTTATGGGCACAGGCTTTTTCTGTCGCTCTAAGGAGTTGTTCAGCGACCCCCCGCTTACGAAAGTCCGGCAGTACCGCCAGCGAGTAATGCCGCGCCAAACGACTACGTTGATGACATTGCGTGATGATATACCCCACCACCTTACCTCGCAACGTATAAACTAGAAACCGCACCTGCGCATTGTGTACCATATAACGCAGGGCACGCAGGCTGAGCCTGTCGGAATCAAAGCAGGTGTTTTCAATGGTGACAATATCCGGGATATCATCAGGGGTTGCCGTGCGAATCATGTGTATGCCGAGTTATCTGTTCTCTCCATTAGCAGATTTCTAAAAACCGGCAATGGTTTCTTTGCACACATACTGGTTTTTTCGTGCGTCCTATGGTAGGCCAACTGCATGACCCTGCCCACATTACTTCAGGAAGTCTACACCTGTACCCATTGCCGGGATATGCTGCCTTTCGCCCCCAACCCGGTATTGCGTGCTGGTGAGGAGGCGCGCATTCTTATCGTGGGGCAAGCTCCGGGCACTAAAGTACACGCCACGGGTATTCCGTGGAATGATGCTTCAGGCAATCGCCTGCGTGTCTGGTTAAATATGCCCCCTGAGCAGTTTTATGATACGCAACAGGTTGCCATTATCCCGATGGGGTTCTGCTATCCTGGCAAAGGGTCATCCGGCGATCTGCCACCACGTCCGGAATGCGCTCCACTATGGCACCCGCGCTTGCTGGCCACCCTGCCTAACATCCGCCTAACGCTCCTGATCGGACACTACGCACAGGCCTATTATCTGGGAAATACGCGTAAGAAAACGCTGAAAGACACCGTTGCCGCATGGGAAAAATACCAGCAGCAGGGATTTTTCCCGCTCGTACACCCCTCCCCACGCAATCAGCGCTGGCTCAGAAATAACCCATGGTTTGAGAAATCCGTTATACCTGCACTGCGTAACACCGTGCAGCAAGCATTACACTCCAATAATGACCATCGTTAAAAATGGATTTCATACTCCAGCAGCCATTTCAGCTCGCCATCATTAGCAGCATCGGAGATACCAAAGAGATACCCCAGCTCATACCCAATTCCACCGGGAAGATCCCCATGAATCACCGGGCCGAGCTGATGCTTCTGTTCGCGGTAGGGTTTACTGGCTTTGAGTTCACCAAAGTCGCTATACAGTTCAATCCCCGGCTTCAGCCATGGCTGGTAACGGTAGATGGTGCTCCAGTTAATGCCTGCTTCCGTACCTTCTGTGGCATTGGCACCCACTTCCTTTTCCAGCACAAGGTTGACGTAGTGTGAAAACTTCCCTGTATCCTTGCCCAGCAGCAATTTTACCTCGGCTTTATCGGCACCATTATCTTCCAGTGACACTTTATAGGCGGTGTACAACCCCAGATCGAGCCACTTCTCACCGGGTTCAAAAAACTGAAAACGATTTTCCCATTCCAGCGCGGTAGTTTCAAAATCTGAACCAGAAACACCGGATTTTTCCAACTCCACCAGCACTTCGGAGAACCAGCGATCTGTAATACCATAACCAACAGCAAAGATATGCTCCTGCTTATCATCAACGTTCTTATTATCGTCAAACGCATAGGTGCCTTTCCACTCTGCTTCTAGCTCACCCTGCTCTATGTAAGGCGTATAAACCTGCTTAGCTGCCATGGCATTGCTAGCGAACACCAGCCCCGCTAACATGGAAACACTTGCCAGCACCAGTACCAACGGACGTACTTGCAACCTTCCTCCCGTATAACGGGTGTTATTAAAGCGTAGCAGTCCAAACAACACCCCGACTGTCAGTATAAACACCAGCACCTGAATCTGCGCCGGGCGTGATGTATAGCCCGTTAGCGCATGTAGCATCTGTCCGAATACCCCTTGATCCTGCACCAGCCAGGAACTATCCCATGCGGTTGCCGTCATATGCTCTATAATGCCTGCAGCAATCAGGAAATGCGTCCCTTGCGATACCATGCCTGCCACCAGTACGATCAGCAAGGCCGACGTTACCCGCAGGAAATACTTTGCCGGCAACGCAAGCAAACCAAAATAAATCAATAATCCAATCACCAATCCGGCAGAACCACCAATCAGTGCCCCCAGCAACAAGGATGATACCGCCTGCCCGGCCGCTAACATCCCATAACTAAAGAGCACTATCTCTGACCCTTCACGCCAGATGGCCAGCGCAATCGCTACCGAGAGTGTGATCATAGACGCCTGGCCAATTACGACCTGCTCCCCCATCTGGGCAAAATGGGCCTTCATATGCCGCCCGTGTTGACTCATCCACAATACCGTCCAGCCAATAAAGAATGCCGCCATAAAAAGAATCCCGGCATTAAAAAATTCCTGCCCCATTCCTTCCGCAAAGGACGAAATCTGGTTGGTAAACATCGCCACCACCACAGAGCCTAAGAGCCCTCCTGCAAACCCAGCCAGCACCCATTTTGTACGGTCTGGAATCTTGCGCGTTGCGGCCAGCACAATGCCAACAATCAGCACGATTTCGAGCATTTCACGAAAGATAATAATGGATGATGCAAACATAGTGAAACTCCAAGAATATTATTTTACAACGATCTGCCCTTTAGCGGACTCTTCATTAAATTCACCGAAGAATTGGTACGTTCCGGACTCCAGCGGCCCAATAAAAACGATACCTTTACTGTTCCCATTGATGATCTTTTCCCGGTTCAGTTCATGGCTCTCGAACTCTTCCGGTGTTGGATCTTCGTTGATGATCTCAAGCTTTACCTTTTGCCCCGCCGGTACTTCCAGTGTTTCCGGGCTGAATTTATGATCCTTGATTGTCAGGGTAAATACTTCCTGTGCCAAGGCTGCTGACCCCGTTGCCATTAATATCCCACCTATTAGAGTAAGAAAATTTTTCTTCATATCAGAACCTTATTTCACAATTAATAATGACTCGCAATATCACTATAGCTATTTGCAAAACATTCGCAAGTAGAATGTGTGATATAAGATAAAAAAAAACCCCGCCTCCAGAGACAGGGTTTACTTTAAAGAGATGTGGGAGCAACTAAAACTCCTCCCACCCATCTGAATAATTTTCCTTTGCAGACCCTGCGGTCTGAACCTTTTTCACAGAATGCTGCGTATTCTTTACCGTATCTTCCCGGCTCTCTGCCGTCATCAGGCGTTCCACAGGGGCTGGCTTTGGTAATGATTTCGGAGATGAATCCTGTTCACTCAGACGGAAAAACCGTATCAGCTTATCGAGTCCCTGCGCCTGCTCCACCATGGATTGCGCTGCAGCGGTATTTTCTTCCACCAGCGCAGCATTCTGCTGGGTCATTTCATCCATTTGCATGACGGCAGCATTCACATTTTCAATCCCTCCAGACTGCTCTTTACTTGATGCAGCAATACGGGAAATCAGGTTTGCCACATCGCTAATCGAACGCTGAATATTTTCCAGTGTTTCACCCGCACGAGATACCAGATTTGAACCACTCTGCACTTCGTCAACGCTTTGTAGGATCAGTTCCTTAATATCCTTTGAGGCCTCAGCCGAACGCCCTGCCAGAGAACGTACTTCTGCGGCTACAACGGCAAACCCTTTACCTGCCTCACCAGCGCGCGCAGCCTCAACCGCAGCATTTAGTGCCAGCAAATTCGTCTGGAAGGCGATGTCATCAATGACGCCGATAATATCGGTAATTTTCTGGGAGGAGTCTTTGATACGTTGCATTGCCGATACTACCTGAGTTACCACATTTACCCCCTGAGTTGCTACGTCGGTAGCACTGTCAGAAAGTGTTTTTGCTTTCTCTGCATTGTGTGCATTCTCACGAACCCCTTCTGTGAGTTGCTGCATGGAAGCAGCTGTTTCTTCCAACGACGAGGCTTGATTTTCTGTACGTAGTGAAAGATCCCGGCCACCAGAAGCAATCTCGCTAGCAGCATTATTCACAGCTTCCGCTGCATCTGAGATTTGCCCGACCATCTGGCGCAATTGATTAATGGTTTGGTTTGCCGCGCGTTTCATTTCAGCAAACTTACCCTGATAATCGCCCAGCATTTCTTCTGTCAGGTCTCCCTGTGCTAAACGCTCCAGTATCTCAATATTGGCCTGCAGCGGCGTAACAATCGTGTCCAGTAATCCATTAATACTTGAAGCAAGGTCACTGTAGAACCCTTCGAATTTCTTAGCATCCACCCGCTCATCCAGTTGCCCCTGCACACGGACTTTTTCAATCAGATCATTGATACTTTGCTGCGTTAGCATGACATCTGTCACCGTATGTATGTTGATATACACCCCATCAAAATGTCCGTTATTATCCTGCAAGAGATTTACCACCGCCTCAATCCACTCATCCCCTACCTGAAGCGTTTCCTTTGCCGGCATATTCTCTGGCTGAGTATAAAATTCCTTTTTCGCCAGAAGCTCTTCATGTAGCATTGAGATCGATTTATCCTGCAGTTGTTCTTTACCCACACCTATGGAATCCAGCACTCTTTCTGCCGCAGCATTGATATAGATCACCTCCATATTCCCATTACAACGTAACACCGGGTAATCGGATGTCATTTTTTGCATGAGTAAATTATCCGCCACTGCCTGGCGCAAAACAACCAGCGCCCGCGACATCGCACCAATTTCATCCCCCCGATCCGTATCAGAAATGTTGATGGACGTATCGTTACGTGACAAACGCTCCATATTTTCTGTCGTGTGCGCGATCGCCCGCCCGACCATACGGCCAATAAACACTCCCATGATAATACTGAGGACGGCACCACCGATCACTGCGGTAATCGTAATACTCATTGCAATAGCGCTAATAGAATGCGTAGATTTTTTTGCTTCCAACATACTATCATTGATGTATTGAGTAAGCTCGTTCAGTCGACCACGCATTTTCTCCGTTGCTTCTTCCACCTTGGCGAAATTTGTATGCTCTTCTTCATCCAGTTTGGTAAAAAGCTCCGAGGTATATTCACTTAGCTTAGAAAGAGTAGATTCATAACGACGAAAATCTGTATCGCTCTGCGTTTGGAACACCTGCTGTTTTTTAGCACCTTTCAGCGCATCAATCTCTGCCGAAATACGATATATTCGCTGCGTATAATCATTTAGCTTATCCAACAACTTTGCCAGTTTGGCATCAGATGCTTTGAATGTTTTATACCACTTAGAATAATGTGTCTGATCCGGATCCATAATTCCTTTAAACGGAACATCATACTTCACGGCTTTTTCCAGCCCACCTACCCAATCACGAAAATCAATGTATAAAAATGACGCAAACTGATTGACGTCATACTGCTTACCATCATAGTTAAAAATAAAACCCACACGACTATCGTGGCTTTCAATCATCTTATCCAGGGAAACACGGTAGGCCTTATATTCCTCAAGCACATTTTGTGCGGTGCTACGTAAGGTCTCATTTGAATGTTCCGGAATATGGATACGACGAAGCTCCGCATTCCCTTCATTCAGCTTTAAAATTTTCTGTGCTTCCTCTGATTCTGTACCAAACTCTATAATGGTAATGTAATATACAAATTCATGGAGGTGCTCCTGCACTTCTTCATGCAACTCTTGCAGACCTTCGGTCTCCTGAGCATATTCCAGGGTGTGCATATTGGCTTCTACTAAGGCACGCTCTGCAGCAGCAATTGCCTCCTGTAATGGCAATTGCTCTTCAAGAACAGTTTCCGCATTACTGGAGAGTTTCCCAATAAAACTGGTGGCAATCAAACTTGAAATAGATGCCAGAAGCGTTACCAACAAAAATCCTGCCAGGATTTTCTTACCGACAGAAAACGACGCCACTGCTTTACCTAACGCAGCCATAATACTCCCCTATTTTTTACCAGCTCATTCAGGCTGGGCTAGCCCAGCCTGAATGATAACTTACTTATTCAACGTCCACATATTTCAGCTGCCCCAGAATTTCTTCCAGCTCTTCCTGAGCCTGCTCAAGATGCTCTTCGTTATTATCTTCTTTATAGGCTTTCAGCGCTACAGCTGCCGTAATAGGATGAATTACGGCATCTTTTGCACCGATAACAGGACCATAATGATCAAAACTATCATGATCGATACCGGCACTTTTAAACGCCCCACCATGATGCCAGTCTGCCTCCATAGATTCCAGTGACGCCGCTTTTACTTTATCAATATTGGCCACCAGAAAATCCAAAAGTGTTTTGCCATCTTGATGCTTTTCCGCCGTTGCCTTGGCAAGGGCAACGCCGTGCGCCGTTACTGCATCCAACTTGGCAATCAGCCCATCAATATCAGATGTCTCACCACCTACCAATGAAGCCACAACTGCTTTGGCACCTGCTTCGTAATCAGACTTATCCGAAGCCTGAGCAGCATTCACACTACCTACGGCAATCATTGCTGCAGCCGTATATTTTAACCAGTGTTTCATTCGATTCTCCTTAAAAAATTATGTCACGCACGGACACACATCGTACGCAAAATTTAACAAGGCACAAAGAAACCGTCTTTGCAAAACAATACTGATGTTTTTTTCAAAATGACTAAATGAGGTGCATAAACGTGCTGAATTTTCATCACACTTTGGAGAATATAGGGATCATGATACCTAAAAAACGGTAATTCCATTCCATTTTTATACGGCAATGGTTACTCTGAGAGTAAATTGCAACCAATGTATGGAGCAAATAATGCGAAAGGTATTTCTGTATACAACCGTTCTAGCTGGGTTGTGTGGTGTCGCAATAAAGGCAGAGGCTCGCGGTTTGGATGTAATCGTCGGGGGCGAAATTAATTTTCAAGCGGGCTATGCGGATCAGAAATCCGCTTTCAAAACAGGCCAGTATACCCGTGAAACCAAATTTGCCAATGATACGGAAGTTCATGTCAATGTAGAAGGCCAAGTGGATAATGGCGTGCGTTATGGTGCCGTTATTGAGATGGAAGCCGATGTGAATGCGGACGCACGCAACGAAGGGTTGAATGCAGACAAAACCTATATCTGGCTGGAAAGTGCGGGTGGACGTATTGAGCTTGGCAATAATGAAGGTGCGGAAGCCGCTATGGCTGTCAATGCCGCCACTATTGCCCGTGGAACCGGCGGTATCGATGGCGATGACGAATTCTATATTAATCTGGGTGGAACACCCTTCCTGATTCACCCGGATTTGCCCGCTGCGGATATTGGCGGTATTGCCGAGGACGCTACCAAGGTAACGTACTACACGCCAGACATGAACGGGGTACAGATGGGGATCAGTTACACGCCGGATCAGGGTGATGGCGGTACGGCCAGCGGTTTCACCGGGAATAATTCCGGCGATACGCAGCATGTGATTGGCGTAGGTGCCAGCTATACTGGTGAATATGAAGGTATTGGCATCAAAACTTCCGTAGTCGGTGAATTCGGAAAGTCAGAATCTGCCCTTATGGAGGACACCAATGCCTGGCAAGCAGGTATCGTACTGAGCAATCAAGGCTTTTCTTTGGCCGGTTCCTATGGTGACTGGGGTGAAAGCGGCACACTTGTCGGACTTAATAATTCCACCGATTTCTGGACCCTCGGTGCGGCCTATGAAAGTGGTCCGGTAGGCGTCAGCGCCACCTATATCAGTAGTGAGCGGGAAAAGAATAAGTACTCTAACCTCGTTGTTGGGGCAGATATGCAACTGGCACCAGGGCTGACACCCTACATGGAAGCCAGCTTCTTTGATGCGGATCAAGCTTCTACGACCGTGGATAACAGCGGCACCGTGCTGATGATGGGTAGCTATATTAATTTCTAGATACTTCAATAGGTTATTTTAATATTTGCCGCTAACTATACACTTAAGCATACACGCTCTTAGGAGTCCGTTGCATAATTAACCGGTTTGTGTATGATGCGCGCCGTTGGTAATAACAATCGTTCTGGGTAGAAAATTATGTGCGGCATTGTTGGCATTATCGGCACGCAAAGTGTGACGAATCGCCTCGTTAAGGGATTGAAGCTCCTGGAATATCGTGGGTATGACTCGGCGGGTATTGCGGTCATCTCCAACCACACGATTGAGCGTGTCCGCGCTGAAGGGAAGATTGTCCGGCTGGAAGCCAAGCTGGAAGAAACTCCCCATGATGGGCTGATCGGTATTGGCCACACCCGCTGGGCAACACATGGCGCCCCCACCGTCCCCAATGCGCACCCGCACGCCACCGACCGTGTGGCCGTGGTACATAACGGCATTATTGAGAATTTTACCGACCTGCGTAAGGAGCTGGAAGGAAAAGGAATCGTCTTTGAAACCGAAACCGATACGGAAGTGGTTCCCCGCCTGATTGATTTCTACCTGGATCGCGGGATGACAGAGGAAAAAGCCGTAAAAACCACCGTCAGTCGCTTAGAAGGCGCGTTTGCACTGGGAATTATCTTCGCCGATAATGACAATCTGATGATTGCGGCCCGCCGGGGTTCTCCGCTGGCGATTGGCTATGGCGAAACGGAAATGTATCTGGGATCCGATGCATTGGCGCTGGCCCCACTTACCAACAAGATCTCCTATCTGGAAGACGGCGACATTGCGATTATTTCGCGCGAGAGTGTTCATATTTTCGATGAAAAAGATGAAGAAGTAACCCGTCCCAAAGTGATTGTTTCACAAACCGATATGCAGGTTGCCAAGGGGCATTACCGGCACTACATGCTCAAGGAAATCTATGAGCAGCCAAGCGTCATCGGCACCACGCTGAACCGCTTCTATCACCCGGTCACCGGAGAAGTAGACCTGCCGGAAATGGGCTTTGACCTGGCCTCTGTCCCGCGCATTACCATCATTGCCTGTGGCACCTCCTTTTACGCCGGGATGGTGGCAAAATACTGGATTGAGCAAATCGCCCGCGTACCGGTGGATATTGATATTGCCTCGGAATACCGCTACCGCCAGCCAATCCTGACTCCGGGCGGGATGGGAATTTTCATCTCCCAGTCTGGGGAAACAGCGGACACGCTGGCCGCCCTGCGCCATATGAAGGAACAGGGTCAACACACGCTTTCTGTCGTTAATGTGGAAGGCAGCAGCATGGCACGTGAATCAGAAAACGTGCTTTATACCTCTGCCGGGCCGGAAATTGGCGTGGCATCCACGAAGGCCTTCACCACGCAACTGGTGACCCTTGCCTGCTTCACGCTGGCACTGGCACGCAAACGCCGTACCATCAGCCATGAGGAAGAAAAGACGCTCTCTCATTCGCTGGCCGAGGTTTCCTCCCGTGCGCTGGAAGTCCTGCACCACGATGAGCGCATTAAAGAGCTGGCACATGAAGTAGCACAGGCTAGGGATGTTTTGTTTATCGGGCGTGGCCTCTCCTACCCCATTTCACTGGAAGGTGCGCTTAAACTGAAAGAAATTTCCTATATTCACGCCGAAGCCGCCGCCGCAGGTGAGCTGAAGCATGGCCCCATCGCACTGGTAGATGAAAATGTTCCCATCGTAGCACTGGCCCCCTCGGACGAGCTATTTGATAAAACCGCCAGCAATATTCAGGAAGTGGCTGCGCGCGGCGGAAAAGTCATCATGCTGGGAAACCACGCCGGGATTGAGGAACTGCAGTCCCTGCTCTATGCATCCATTGAGTTACCGGATGCTTCGCCGTTCGCCTCACCGATTCTGTATGCGATCCCGGTGCAATTGCTTGCCTACCATGTTGCCGTGGCGAAGGGGACGGACGTGGATCAACCACGCAACCTGGCAAAATCCGTTACCGTCGAGTAACCACCCTTAAATGATGCTGAAGTCAGCTTCAGTCAGGCTGCCTTCCGTTACACCATTCAGCATCACCGTCTGACCATTTGCCAGCGTGATTACCGCATTGCCAAACTCATAGCTTACCGCCGCCAGTGCATCTGCTGAATTGGCAAATATATCGCTCGTAAAGACCAGTACATCACCATCCCGACCACTTGCAATTGCATAATCAGTAATAGTGTCATTGCCACTATCTGCAGCAATAATATACTGATCACTATCTTCACCACCCGTCATGATGTCATTCCCGGCACCTCCAACAAGCGTATCTTCGTCTTCGCCACCGACCAACACATCATCACCGTCACCTCCCCGCAGCAAATCCTCATCATCCCCACCATCTAACGTATCATCATCGTCGTTACCATGTAACTCATCACTGCCAGCATTCCCGGTGATACAGCCTTCGTGGCCATCTCCAACGAGAGAATCATCTTCATCGGTACCTGTCAGCGTGGCGTTATCATCATCGTTATCATCGTGGTTCTTGTCACAGGAATGGCTGTCTTCTTCATCTGCAGATACATTTGTTGTATCATTTTCAGACTGCGCTACCTGTGTATCATCATCACCACCATCGTCATGACCGGATTTATCACAGAGCCAGTCATTCTCCAGCGTATTATCGGAGAGATTGTCACTATGGCCGTTATCATCTTCCGCATCATTGTCGTCGTTATGGCCGCCGTCTTGGTGATGATCGCCTTGCTGCGTATCATTGTTCCCTTCCGTGGCATCCTGGCCCTGATTGCCATTCACCGTATCAGGTGAATCATCATCATCGTTATCACGATGACACTCTCTGGTATCATCGCCACCAACCGTGCCATTTCCCTGGCCACCATCCACGGTATCGTCCCCTGAATCTCCGCCGGAAGTAGAACCATCATCGCCGTCAATAGTATCATTCCCCTGGCCGCCATCCACGGTATCGTTACCATCACCACCCGTGATGGTATCGTCCCCTGAACCATCATCTGGCGTAATATCCTCACGGGAAATCTGATCCACTAACTCTGTGGGCAGTTGCGCTAATATATTGTAATTATCGGCATCAATCGTGCCATCCAGCGCACGATTCCCAATAAATGGAACCAACCCTTCTGCCAGCGCCAGCTGGATAAATTCCAGCTGCTTATCCTGGTCTGTAGGATAGGATGTTGCCAGCACCAGCTTACCGGCATCCAGTGCAAACTGAATATATTCCAGATCACCCTGCGTAAAATCTGAAACCTCATTATCGTTATAGAACAGGTCTTCAACGCCTAACCCATCAATGGCCGCCAGATAGACTTCATTGGGTGCCAATGTCCCGGCATCCTGCCCCAGCAACTCTGGTGCATTTTGCGGGATGACCTTAAAATCCGGGTTGATGGCCTTCGCATGTTCAGAAAGGGCAATGACGAAATCCTGCATCTCCAGCCGCAATTCTGCATCCGTCCCCGGGTAGGCATCCTGTACACCTTCTACCATGAAGGCATCCACGATATCCAGGTACATACCATCATAACCCAGTGTTACAATTTCCGTGATTTTATCGAAAATAATGGCCTGCCAGTCCGGGTTCCAGAACTCCACATTATAATTACCCGGCCAGTTTGGGTTTTCTTCCAGTAGGAAATCCGGCGGCGTGGTATCCCAATCATTATTTTGCCAGTAATCGCGGTAATCTTCTGCCTCCCCAATACTTAAGTAGGAAATCAGCGTCTTATTCTGTGCCTGTAGTGACGTAATATCCGATGCAGTCAGGTTAGCATCGTCCTTGTCAATAATGGCCAGTAAAAATGATACGTTGGATAATGTAGTATAATCCGCCTGCTGTAGCTGATACAGCGCTGCCAGTGTATTTTCAGTCATGTTTTGTCTCCCTACCGGGAGATACAACAAAAAAGTTTGTTTCACAAGCCAAATTAAGGAAAAAGAAACACACAACCCATTGATATAATGGATAAATCAATAGTTAACGCCCACGCAGTCAGTTAACCATTAGTTAACTTATCTGGTTTTTCTTAATAATTAGTACGTTAACGCAGTGAACTATTGGTTGTAATAAACGTATGGTAAGGGAGGCGCATTACATAACGGGCAATCACAACCCCGGAAATAACAAAGGTTAGCGCCGAGGAAAGGAAGTACCCATAACCATAATACTCAAAACCAAACTGCATACTGGCATAGGTAAAGATGCCGTTCATGGCAAAGAACATAAATTGAATCAATAACGTATCACGCCGGTTATCAAAATACGAGAGGAGGATAAGCAGGAACATACTTAACACATGGAATAAGGCACCCAATACACCATAGCGGAAAATACCCAGCTGCAGATAGTTAATCCTGAGTAGATCAAAAATCTGTGGTGCCATAAAAATCGCCAGCAAGCACACGCTTCCCTGCAGCACAATGAAGTTCCGGGCACTCCCGAAAATAACCGCTACCATCCCTTGATGATTGCGTTCGATTTTTTTATACGTGGCCTTATTCTGAATATCACGGTAAAACTTCAGATATTCCTCAAAAAATGTGGTTTCAATACTGAAAATAAAGATCGCCATTGAGGGCACAATCGTTAGATATGCAAGAAACATAGCACTATCATAATTTGGGTACATGACAAGGCCGTTAGAAAGCGTCTCTGATTGCGGCGAGAACCACATGACCCATTTATCTACCCAGACTGCCATATTATAAAACAGGCCACCCAGTGCCACCTGCCAGTAGCGGTAGAAATACGGCAGGATATTGAAGGGTTTCTTAAAGGCATAAGGATATTCCACAAAAATCCGCGCAACCAGACCACCCAGAATATACACAATCCCCATTGTAAACCCGGCCAGCATCCCGGTATCCCCATAAGGCCTGGCAAAAATGGCCGAGAGGATAAACGCCAGCAACATTCCGATCCCAAACGCATTGGTAATCGACATGTAGTCCTTTAGCGCCGTAAGGAAAATACTAACCAGCCAAACCGCACATACCAGCGAGAAATTGAGAATCGCCAGAAACATTGTTTCAGCGGGCAAATCCAGATGAAAGCCATAAAACCAAATTGCCAGGGGAAAACCAAACGCATAACAGATCAGCAGGGAACCGATGAGCAACCCCGGCGCATCCGATACATCCTTTGCATAAATACTATCCGCAAGATAACGCGTCGCCACCATGAAAACCGGCGATGTCAGTACCAATGAAAAGCAAAAGTTATAAATAATGATTCCACGGAAATTCAGTACGGAATCCAAATCCAGTGTCCGGCCAGAAATGGCACTAATCACCCCGAGCGCAATCACCGTAAACAGCCACGGCCCCGTGGCTGCCAGTGCAGAGTGCGTGTAGGCCTGCGCAAGCCCGGTCAGGTTATCCTGCTTGGCCAGACGTCGTAATACAAATCCGATCCCAGCCATCAGGAGGCCTCCCTTACCTTTTCTGCATCCGCTTCCATCTTGGCTGTGCTAATCAGCTCGTGATAGATTTCATTATAAGTTTTCTTCTGACGTTCCCGATTGTAATAGGTATGCACCCGCTCCTTAATCGCTTTACTGCAACGTTGATAATGGGATGCATCTGCCAGCAAGCGTAATGTTTCCGAAGCCACAGCCCGGGCATTGGAAAGCGGTGTAATGGCCCCACCCGGCCCCAGTTCCGGTTTCTCGTCAGAACGACCAAGAATCATTTCCCGACAAGCCCCCACATCGGTTGCCACGCATGGGATACCCGCCGCTCCTACTTCCAGAATCACCAATGGTTGGGCTTCACTGATGCTGGTTAACACGACCACATCCACCCGTCCCAGATATTCCATCAGATTTACCCGGCCAGTAAATGTCAATACAGGGCCAAGATCCTCCCGTTCCACCAGTTTCTGGCATTCCTCATAATAAAGCGGGTCCTCATCCGCCGGTCCCATGATATAAACGCGCAGCGCCGGTAATTCATCACGCAGCAGTGCCATAGAACGGATGAAGGTTTTAATGTCTTTAATCGGCACTACCCGCCCAATGAGTGCCACTGTGGGGATATCATCCTCAACTCGGGTAATAGGTGAAAATTTTTCACAGTCAATATGGTTAGGAATAATCATCATCTTACGCTCATCGGCCCCATCCATGCGCTGGAAGTCCTGATTTCCTTCATAAAGTGTAATAATATGTGTACAAACCTCATAGGTCATACGGGAATAGGCCGAGAACATATCTACCCAGAAATCCCGCAGGTTACGGTCTTCCAGGCTATGTTTCATTGCTAGACTGAATGCTTTCTGATCCACCAGCCAATCTGCCGAAGCAATCTCAATCCGGCGTTCATTGGTGTAAATCCCGTGTTCGGTAATCAGGCATGGCCGCCCGGTTTCAAGTGAGGCCCGTACCGTTGCCAGCCCAGCATACCCGGTACACAGCGCATGGTACACATCCGCTTTCGGCAAGGGAGAAAGCAACACCGAATACATCCCTCCCAGTAGCGCCCGCCAAGACCAGAAGAAATCCAGAAAGGCACAATCTTCCATGGTTCTGTTATAGATAGAAAGTAGCATATTCCAGGCATCCACGGAATCCAGCAGCACCCGGCTACCCAAGTTCTTATGGGCACCAAACGCATCCAGCAGATGCTTCAATGCACTGATATGCGGGTTGGTATGTAGCTCATGTAGCGCCTGTTCCACCACAGAGAATAACACACTTGCATCGCGCTGTGTTGGCAGTGCATGCCGCCCTTTGGGCAAACGTTGCAGGAATACATTGGTCATACTGATAACATTAGGCGGCAGATCATACCGCAGCTTAAGCTTTGCATCCGGCGGCAGCAAAGCCACGATATGGAATTTCAAGTGGCTTTGCTCACGAATCAGATCATGCGTCCATCCGGAAACACCCCCCGGCACATAGGGGTAGGTTCCCTCCAGAAACAGGCAAACATCGGCTCTTTCATTGGGATTCCCGAATTCCATTACGCTACTGCTCCTGCCTGGAATAATGCATGATCCGTACGGTTCTGCCAGAACCGGTTAAGTGTCAGGATATGTTCCTGAAGCATTGTCTGGTCTTCTTTTGCTTCAATGCTATAGCGTTTTGCCAATGTACGCAGAGACTGCAAATCACCATTTTCAAACAACGCTTCCATATAACAGATACGCACGCGCTCCTGCTCCGGAATATCGCGTTCTACATGTGGTTTTAGAACATTCACCGCTTTAGCAGGCTCGTGGTTCAGCAGGTATAACCGACCCAGTGGCAGTACAATAGCCATATCATCCTTACGCGCTTCATGGCAGGTTTCATAGAGTTCAATAGCACGGTTACGGCTCTGCTGCTCACGCTCTTTGTCCAGAATCCCGCAATGCGCATATTCATCGCAAAGCGCGGCAAATTTTTGCAACCGCGTTACATCACTCGCATCTTTGCTGATAAGCCGTTCCATAGCAATGTAACGTTCCAGATACTCACGCTCAATATCTGCAATCGCCCCTGCCGCCTGCACCCGGATGGCATTATCACGATCCTCCAGTGCTTGCAGTAGCACTGGTGCAAATTCCGGACGGAAATAGCGGGTAATTTTAATCAACACATCCTGCTTCTGCTGAAATGCACCATACGTCATGATATCCCGGAATGGCTCTACATTACCGGTATCAATAATATCGTCTAACCCGAAGATAATCCGCTCATACAGGTGCCCACTTTCACGTGTTTGTTCCTGTGGAAACATACTGGCAAACCACTCCTCAAACGCCACCGAAGAACGCATGTGATACCCATAAAGCACCCCGGCAATACCGCATGTTACCGCACCCAGCGGGCCTGCTACCGTTATCATCATACCCAGGAATATCCAAAGCTTAAGATCACTACGTTCAGTTAATGCTAATACGGAACAACCAATAGCGATCAGTGAAGCAATCACATGCAGAATCACAATGACCGAAAGCGATGTGTGACGAAAGAAGTACATATACACACCCACTGCCTCAATACAGAGCAGGGCTAGCACTACGCTAAGAAATGCAACAATTTCCGCCGCTGAGGCGCGTTCGTAATGCACACCAGCATGAGCATCCTGCAGGATGGTTTTTTCTTTGATAGCAGTAGTAGTACTCATCGGCGATAGGGCTCATAGATAGTGATTGCCTGAAACTGCGGCAGGATAGGTGTCAGAAACATATCCGCATGACGGACAAATGCTTCCTTCAGGCGTGACATCACCGTTTCTGCCCCCCTACGTCCTGTACCAGGCAATAAAAGCATGAACTGATTGCCCTGTTCACCACCAGCAAACATCTGATCCGTTTTGCGAACGCAGCCACGCACCAGATAAGAGGCGGCATCCACTAACGCATGCCGCTGTATGGAAGCTACATCAGGCAAATTAGAAAGTGTCATGACCACCTCGGTACAATCAAAATTGAACCGCCCTGCAAGACGCTTAATAAATTGTCTTTGAAATGCATGATAATCGTTTGAATATATAGTTTTATCTTCATTGTGGATTGTACTGTCTACATAGGATTCTATATCAAATGCCCGGCGCTGTTGTTCCTGCATGTTACCCTCCTCCTACTTGCGTTCACAGCTTCCTCTCCACACCATTAGCCAGATTCAACCCACCGCTGTCGATTGGGCTCCCAGCCACCTCCCTCAACTTTATGTAGCACTTGTATCGAAAACGCATAACGCGCCGTGCTAATCAATTCTTCTTTACGCGCCAGCATTCCGTCCTTAATCTTCCGCACGACAACCCCTGCATTTTCTTCCCCCGTCCCTGGCAGAAGAATGGCAAAATCGCTTTCGGAACGACGCTCATTGAAAATGTGATCCACTTTACGCAAACTAGCACGTACGGCATCCCCTAACAGCCGCGCACAATGATTACGCTCCCGTTCAGAAAGCTCCGCTGCGTTAGTTAACCGGATAAATATCACCGTGAGATCAAATCCAACGCGCTTTGCCAGCGCCGATAGGAAATCACTCTGACGGCGATAGAAGCTATGCGAAAACACCATCTGGTCATAATTGATGATACTATCCTGCTTCGCGAACTGGTACTTCCCGGCATTCGCATACGCCATCCCAATCCATTCGCAGACAATACGGAAAGTTTCGATGGTGCGCATGTTCAGTGCTGCAAAATCCATCTTCTCCACCTTGAGCATGCCGAAAATTTCGCCACTTACCCCATCAATCAATGGCCCGGCTACAATGCCTTGTCCCGTCAGAATACGTTCGTCATTCTCATTCACCACGCACAGAATTTTCTTTTCTCCGACAATCCGCTGATACAGCGGCGTATCACTGGGATAAAACTGTACAAAATGGTCACTTTCATCCCACCCTTGCGTGGTCGCCAGCCGTAAACCGCTTTCCTCAATCACATATAAAGAGAATTTCTGCGGGTTCAGCGTTGCATGAATAACATCTTGTACCGCATGAATAATCTGGCCACGATCCAGGCTACGCAATGCTTTTGCTGCTTCGTATATACTAATAGCACTCCGCATTTCCCCGGCCAGCCGTGTTTCCAGGCTTTCCTTCACTTCTTTCAGACGCTGATAGGCGCGGGTAATCGTATAGGTCTCACGTTCTGCCGTATATAACCGGTTACGTAAATCATTACGTTCACGAATCTGGCGTACACGCATCTCGCCCAGTACAACCGACGTTGCCAGCCAAAGGATGGGACGCTGGGATATTTCCAGAAGATATTCATAGGTCGTCTGTAACTGTTGCGCGGGCAGGTTTCCGACCAGCAAAAAGGCAGAACTCAGCAACGCCGCAACCACTGCTTCTTTGGTGCCATATTGCACCGCAACAAGCAGCACCACAATCCAAAACGGGTGCGGCGAAACAGACCAGAAACGGTTCCCCTCGCCAAACAGGAAATCCAACAGCAGGCAAAAAGACAGAAACGCCAACGTTTCAAGCAATGCTGATAAGCGGAAACCAATAAAATAGCGTGGCCGCAAGCGCTGCGGCACCAAATCTTCATCAATCATCAACGGATCCGTCTCCGGAACTTCCGTCACGGCACCCGGCTGCTTCGGGTTTCCTTGGACCGAAGATGGTGTGTCGGTCGCTAGAACTTCCACGTCAGGTTAACCCCTACACGCTCATACGCATCGCTGCTTTCCTCTGAGCTGATCGAACGTGAGGCAAACAGACGCGCCTCCACACCAAAATCATCGTGCGCATAAGCCAGTGCACCACCGTAGTGCGGCCCCTTATCACCCAGACGATCATAAATATACCCACCATAAAGCTCTGCTGTCAGCCCAGTTGTAATCGGACGAGTCAGGTACAGTGTCGCTGTATGGAATTCATAACTATCCAGCGGGAACGGCTCAAAACGGGTGTTTGTAGTATCCAGACGGCTTTCCTTATCAAACGCATAGGCAGCACCCAGCCAGTAGTTCAGGCTAAGATCACCGCCCTCACCTACAAATTTTTTAAGGGTTTCTCCTTGTGGCAACAGGTAGCTTACCCCACCATCTGCCGTAAAGGCGTGCGCTGCATTGGGGTTGTTATCAATCCCATACCGGTTCACACCCAGTGAAAGCTCACCATACGTACGATCCGCCAATTCCTGCGTGCGCGTGACAATTACTGCATCCCGCGTCCCTTCATCCACCACACCTTCACGATATTCCCATTCCGGACGCTGGATGTAAAGCTGCACCGATGTTGTGCCACCATCGTAGGCAGCACTGGTGTAACGCGCACCGGCACCGACTGTCCCATCGGCAGCATAGAGCGATACGCGAGCCTGTTTACCGTCCATATAGTAATGATCGTAATAGATTTCGCCGCGTTGTTTGTTTTTTACATAAAACGTATCAATGCGTCCATCCGCCCGGCGTACTGACTCATAGCGCGCCTTGTTATTTTCCATCACCGCACCCAGAGCATCCTGTTGCGCGACTTCCACATGGGCTTTGGCTCGCACCAGCTGCTCCACGCTTTCACTACCCGTCAACTGCACTTCACGGTCAATCGATATTCTGGAGTTACGTGAAAGCTCTTTTTGCATTTTACGTACATACGGATCTTCCGGAGACTTTTTTACGGCTTCATCAAATAGTTCACGCGCTTTAAAACGGTTACCGAGATCCAAATTTGCTTCCGCTTCCAGTGCGATAGCCTCTACATTGCCCGGATCTGTTTTACGGATATCCTGAACCACATCCAGCGCTTTATTATATTGCTTAGTCTGCATGAACAGGCGTGCCTTGGCAATTTTCAGACGCGTATCTGCCCCTTTATCTTCAGCACCCGCTGAAAACGACATACTCACCAGCGCGACCGCCAGCACCATTAGTAATGATAAAGATTTACGCGTCATTGTTTTAATATCTCTTCTGCTTGTTTATATTTTCCTGCCTGAATAAGTACATCCGCATAATCTGCCCGAATATTCTTATTTCCCGGATTTTTCTCCAACAACTCACGGAACAGGTCTATTGATTTGTCTATCTGCTTCAAACGGAAAAGTAAAGAAGCTTCCGTCCAGCGGGCATCAATATCCTTCGCAGGCAGCGCGGCCAGTTGCTCCGCTGCACGTTGAAAATATCGTGTTGCCTTATCTTCATCACGCTCATTGGCGTATATCTCACCTACATAATAGTTACTTAGATAGTCACCTTGCGTGTTTTGCAGGTAGCGTTCCAAGTGTACTTTAGCTTTCGTATATTTCCCGGCGGAATATGCCAGCCTTCCAAGGGCACGATGAACATTCATATCGTCCGGACGGTGTTCAAGAATTGTTTCCAGCGCGGACTCCGCCGTGGCTACATCATCCAACTGCTCTTCCAGTGCCAGTAAGGCCATTTTCATCAGGCGTTCCGGGTTCTTTTCTTTAACCAGTTCTTTTTTCAGAATACCCGTCAGGCGCTTGGTATCATGTATCTGTGTAAGCGCCTCCATATAGGCATCCGTTTCACCATCTGACAGTTTATCAATATCGCCTGCCAGACGCACCACCATCTCCGCCTGCCCGGCATTATTCATATGCCGCAACCATAATGCCCGCTCTTTAGAAGATTTTGCCCCTTTGAATCGGGATTCCAGCCATTTCACGTTTTTCTGCCCAGGCAATGTACCCCACATATAGACAATCTGCTCCACATCGGAACTGTCCGGTGGCGCTTTTTCTGCCAATTCCCAAAACATCTCTTCAGCTTTTGCTTTGTAACCTGCATCCAGAACGATATAGGCCAACTCACGTTTCTTCGTTTCACCGAGATCCCCGCGTGAAACAATATCCTTAATTAGCTGATCAATCCGCTCATCAAACTTTGCAATCGTATGATTACCCTGCTTCCGGGCCAAACCGCTCAGGGCCGTCAGGAAGACATATTCGTTTTCTTCTGTGGGTTTTCCGACCTTATCCAGCAGTCCCATTGCGTCATCATACTTTCCCTGCTGCATTAATGCCTCTGCATAAAAAAGGGCGTGTAATGGAGCCGGATCACGCTCATAGAGCAATGCAGAAAGCGTGTAGGCCAACTTGGACTGATGGTATTTAACCGCGATATATTGCAACGTCTCAAGCGTATTTATACTTACGTTCCCCTGATGCAACCACGGCAGCAAGACATCTTCCTTGCCCAGCCCCGCTGCCAGTACCGCCCATGCATGGGCAATATCCGTTTCATCACCAGGACGGATAGTCCCACCCACCTCTTGGATTTTACGGAACATCGGCTCACCCTCACCCAGCTCAAGGAACAGGTCGGCCAACTGGTCACCGTAAAATACCTGCAGAATATCAATAATGCTTACCGATGCCAGCAGGCGGCTGATCCCTTCCTTATGCCCGGAAGCGTGCAGCATATGCGCCAGCATGATCTTGAGATCGTCCTGCAGGTCTTTTTTCTCCGCGATCTTACGCAGCTTGGAGGGATTCTGCCCGCCATCAATAGCATAATCCAGCATGGCAGTGACAACCGGGTGTTCTTCCAGATAAATAGTACCCAGATTTTCCTTCAGTTTACGCATAAAACTTGGCACCTGTAGCACCAACCCCATATGCGCTAACCGCCCTACCAACATTTCTGATAATGATGTCAGTGATTTTTTCTGCATCAGTATCTCCAGCGGCACTATTTCCTGACGGTTGAGTGCAAGCCTTACGATCAGGGGCACTGCAATATCTGGCAGCGTGCCATCTTCCAACCGTTCATTCAGGTATGCCAGTGCTTCTTTCTCACGCTCCAGCTCCAGCAGCGCTCCAATATACGGCAATAATAGCTCCGATACATACACTTTCTCTTGTACATACGGCTCCAGGAAGTCCGCCTCCAGCTGCACCTGGTGCTTTTCATCAAATAGCGCACCAAACACCAAGATATTCTCTGCAGACTCATGGTCCGAAACATATTTCCCCGCCATCCTATATGCAGCTGCACCATCCCCGGCATCCAGTGCCAGACTTACAGCCATCAACACCGCATTGACATCATAGGGTTTGCCGCTGTTAAGCAGATGTTGTAGCACCCGGAATGCCTCGTTTGGGCGTTCTTCCCGTGCCAGCAGATACGCTAGCTGCACAAAGTCCTGTGGTTGTGCCTTTTCTGGCTGTGTTCCGACCAGCTCATGCAATGCCACACGTACTTTTGGAAAATCTCCCAGAAAGTAATACATGGCAATCAGCTCGCTCCAGGTTTCCTTTGTAGGCCGGGCTTCGTGTACGATTTCCATCGCACGCACGTAGTCATCCATACGTTGGGCATACCGGTAAAGCCTGGCCAACTCGAGCCGTACATCCATATAGTCCGGGTATTTTTTCAGGTATTTTTCCATCAGCAGGATCGCTGCATCCACATCCCCTGCCTGCAAATAAATCCGTTCTAGGGGTATCACGGAACCAGGCGAAAGATCCCCGCTTTGCACCATAGCGAGATACTTATCAAACGCCTTCTGGAAGTGGCGGTCTTTCAGCTCCATCAGCGCCACTTCTTTTTCGCTGGGGATCACCGCCAGACTCAGCACCAGCCCCACTACAAGTAGTGAGAAAATGCCCAGGTAGTAATATTTGTAAGCAAACATACGTACCTTTACCTCAGCAACTTTATCGTCACGAGCTGATCTGAAACTGTGTTATAGGGAAGCTCCATCTGAAGAATGTTGTCCTCCACCTTAGCACGGCCTACTTCCTGCTCGTTAAGCATCAGTACGTATATTCCATTCTCCGGCACCCACCAACGCATCGCCCCCATACCAAACCCTTGCACCGAGAATTGCAGTGAACGCCCTTCCCATTTCAGATTCCAAATACGCCAGCGGCTATCAATCAGGTATGGCTTCTCCGCACGGGCATATTCTTTTTTACCCGGGTTTTCCTTCAGCGCGATACGGGGTGTTTTTTCCGATTCATCCAGATACACATAGAGACTACGCTGATAATAGCGTTGTCCCACCACACCACGGGAAGCCGTGAAATCCACCTGCTTGTCTTCCGCATGATCAAAACGAATCGTCTCCAGCCCGTCCCGATCATACACTTCCCACATTTGCGGCCCCACCTGCATCAGTCTGGTGGAAAAGAACCCGTCCCCCACGGCTGCATAGCGGCTGGCCGTAATCGGAGTGACTTCATGTGAACGCACGTAATCGATATTTTTCAGCAATGCGTAAAGGCTGGCCTGCTTCTCGCCGGAATACATATGGTAATAGAGGTTCATGGGCTTTACGCGGATCGGGCTTTCCGTATTTTCAAATGTTTCTGTCAGGAATCTGAAGCCATAAAACCGGTCCGTCCACAGCTCTGTGTAGGTGTTCTCATTACTGTTTGAAGAATAAATCTGTAACTGCTTACCGACCCGCCTCCCCATCGGCGTCACCCACGCATAGGAGGGATATTCCGGGTCAAACCGGCTATCGCCCCCATTCAGGTTACGCAATCCGGCTTCCCGCGTCTTGGCAATGGCCGCTTCATAAGGCTGTGTATCCCCGGACCACAGGAGCACTTCCACTTTCTTATCCTTCGGCATGAGCTGTTTCATATATTCCGCCGCACCGGTAATTTCCTTATCCAGACTAAACTTCTCGTGGGCGTAGGCCCGTGGTGTTGTATATTCTTCCGGCAGGTCAACACCCTGATCACTTTCCTCCTTTTGTATCCCCTCCGGGAGCCTCTCTTCACCGCTCTCTGGCTTTGGCGTTAAAAACCACTGCTTATTTTTCTTTTTAATCGTCTGCCAGGTATCACCGTATACATAGTTACTCAAGAAACGAGACTCTTTCTCTGCGCCACCCTTTTCAAAAAACTTCCAGTAGAACGGGTGCGTATAGGTATGCGAGGCGGCTTCCACCTGTGGCAATGCAAGCAGCTTCTCTGCCACCCGGCTGCTGGCTTTCAGCCCCACCCAGGCCGGATCAATTTCTGCCGTAATGGGTCCCACACTCACCGGCAGATCATCATAGGGTTTAATGGCATAATCCATTACCACCTGTGCAGAAATCACTGGACGTTTGGCGTATTGCTCCAGCTGTGTAATATTGTTCCAGCCATCCCCGTCAATGTGACTGTAATAAATTCGCCGCCCGGCCATTGTCGTTGTATCCGGCTTGGGAAGAGTGTCCGTCTGGAATGCCCGGCGAAAGAACTCAAATGGATCAATGAGCCATTGCCTTATCTCTTTCCCTTCCACGGTCACAAAACGCACCGCGTAACCATCTGCCACATATCCTCCCCGTGGGCCGGTCACGACCAGATGCGATTCTGTCTGGGGTAAATCGCGTTTCTGTGCAACGAGGTAGGATTGCATATCCTTACCGGAAATCCGCATCATTGCATATGGCTCCAGTATCCCCTTATACTCGCGCTCAAACTCAACAACCGAACGATCTTTCTTGGTAAAAATCACATCGTAGGTGGTGCTGACCCAATTACCATCATAATACAACCCCATTAGTTCAAAAAACCGCCCGGCCAGAATCACCGTTTCCGTTTCATTCCGCATTTCGCCAGTGGTCATACCGAAGCTGTTCATTACAACAAACTTCTTGCCACCTTCCATTGCATTTACTGCCCATTCCAGCCATTCTTTATGGTTCGGCAGCTCATACCAACGATCCAGCCAACTGATAATCCCCCGCACATCCTCACGTCCGGCCAGATCTGGAACCGGATCACGTACATCATGAAATTCCAGTACGAGTCCCAGATGGTTCAGCGGCATTTCGGCAACCATATGTAACATGCTCCATTCCCGCTTTATCGCATACTTGGAATCATAAAGCGCAATAACGGTACGGGGTGTCGGGTGAGGGACATAGGGCTTTTCTGCCCGTTTAACGAGGGTGGACGTTTTTGGTTTTTCCTTATTGCCGGAAACAGACTCAACTGTTGGTACGGCCGGTACTTTTATTGCCTCTTCTACGTGTTGCTCAGTCTGTTCGGAAGCTTCCGTTTCTACCTGTTTTTCTTTGTCTTCCTCCGCCTCTAAGGCATAAACCGGCGTTTCGCTAGTATCGGTTTTCTCTGTATCATCCGACATCATATCTTCCGGGATAATATCCTTTGTATCAACGTCCTTTTCCCCCTGCTCCGTCGCAACAGGCTTTGATTGAGGCGTTGCTATTCCCTGTTGTGCTGATGGTGTGGGCGCTTCTTTTTTCACCTCTTGCACCTGCGGATCTGACACCACCGCATCCGGATCTGCCGCATTAACGGGCACTTCCTGGATAGATGGTGCTTCCTGTGCAATAACCGGCAACTGCCATAGGATGCAGCAGACAACACAACAGAATGAAAGAACCCTCCATTTGCGCATAGGCTAACCTTCCTGCCTCAGCCAGTTGAGCGTATGTTTCAGCCCCTCTTCCAGCGGTGTTTGCGGCACAAAACCAATGGCTTCTTTTAACAGGGCGTTGGTGCCCACTGAAGCACGCGCATCCCCCAGCCGGGCTGGGCCATATTCACGCTCCCCTTTGTAATCACATAGCCGCTCCATCGTATCCGCCAACTGCGCAATGGAGGTTTCCTTACCCGTGCAGACATTATAGACTGCACAGCCTTCATCCAGCTGCGCCATCAGCGCCATGAAGACCCGCACGATATCCTGCACATACACAAAATCACGGGTTTGTTTCCCATCCCCGTTGATACGGTAGGGCTTCCCCGCCAGCATCCGGTCAGCAAAAATGGAAATCACCCCGGAATACGGCGATTTAGGATCCTGCCGCGGACCATAAATATTGAACGGACGCGCCCCTGCCGTGGGGATTTGATGCGTCATCCACGCCACCCGGCCATGTAGTTCGCAGGAATATTTATCAGCCCCATAGGCGGTCAATGGCCGCGGCATCATGCTTTCCGAAAGCGGCATCTCCGTATGATCGCCATAGACTGCCGCCGAAGATGTATAGACCACCGGCAGTTTCTTTTCCTTCGCCGCTTCAAATATATTGACCGTGGCGGTAATATTCACTTTATGCGTTTCCGCCCATGCTTCGTTGGAGCGCTCCACAGAAGCAACCGCTGCCAGGTGAAAACATCCGTCAATTCCTTTAAATGCCTTCTCTACCACCGTTGGATCGACAGCATCCCCGATGATAACTTCTGCTGATTTTGGTGCATTTTCGGTTTTTCCGGTGGAGAGATCGTCGAGAATCACTACCCGATGCCCGGCTTCAATGAGATTATCTGCCAGATGCGATCCGATAAACCCACACCCCCCCGTGACTAGATATGTTGCCATGAATGATTGCCTGCCTAACTGACTTTCTGTAAATTGGGTGTACTTTTAGCGGGAAGTGTTGGGGGAATCAATGGCAAAAGGTGATTTCTTCTATTTCACGTGTTCCCCAGAATATGTATTGCCAAACCAGAATGGAAAATTATGCTGGAACGATGATTAAGCTCTGTACTTGGAACGTTAATTCTATCAAAGCACGCTTGCCCAACATCCTGGAATGGGTACAGGCAAATACACCGGATATCCTGTTATTACAGGAGATTAAAACCATCAACGATGCCTTCCCCACCCTGGAATTCGAGGATATGGGCTATAACTGCGCCTTAAACGGCCAGAAAACCTATAACGGGGTGGCCATCCTCTCCCGCTACCCGCCGGAGGATATTATCACCGCATTGCCCGGCGACCCGGAAGATACACAGGCACGCTATATTGAAGCTGTTATTAGCATTCCCACTCCAGAGTATGCCAGGCCCGCCGCGTACGTAAGCGCTACGATACCGGAACGCATGGCGTTACGGGTGGCCAGTATTTATGTACCGAATGGCCAGAGCCCGGATTCCGACAAGTTCGCCTATAAAATGCGCTTCCTGGAACGACTGGCGATCCACGCCAAAACCTTGCTGGAATACGATGAACTGCTGATTTTAGGGGGGGATTATAACATTGCACCTGCGGATATTGATGTATGGGATGCCAAAAAACTGCGTGGCAGTACCTGTTTTCACCCGGATGAACAGCGCCATTTCCGTGTCCTGGAACAATTGGGGCTGATTGATATCTACCGGGCCTCGCACCCGGAAACACAGGCTTATAGCTGGTGGGACTACCGTGGTGGCAGCTGGGAGCATAACCACGGTATGCGGATTGATCACTTAATGGCATCCCCCCGCACGGCAGATTGTATCAGGGAAGCTGGGATGGATGATGGGCCACGGGCCAAATCCAAAGCCTCAGACCATATCCCGGTATGGTGTACCCTATAACCACAATAGGAGATTATAGATGGAATGGATTCTAATCCTGATATTAATCGGATTATTTATCGTAATCTCTGCCATCCTGCCTTGGATCAACCGGGCCAATATTCTGGAAATGAAAGCAGAAATCCAGAACATACGGCAGGCATTAGGACTGGAAACCACGGCTACGCCTCTCAAACCTGCTGAGACTATTAACATCCCTGGCTGGGGCCAGCCGCCTGAACTGGGGGCCGCCAGCAAGACCATGGCGGATGAGGCTGAGACCTTCATCCGTAACGTGGAAACAGGGCAGAGACCGGAAGAAGAAGGCACTGCATCCCCCACCCCTAAACCAGCAGCACCTAATGAAAAACGATTCCGGTTTGAGGAACAGTTTGGCAAGCGCCTGCCGGTCTGGGTGGGGGGAATTGCTCTCGCCTTTGCCGGGTTCTTCCTGGTTAAATACACAATTGATGCCGGTTTACTGACCCCAGCCGTCCGCGTGGTTCTGGGGCTGATTTTTGGCACCGGGTTATTGCTGGGTGCGCGCTGGATACGTACACATGAGGGCATTGCCGATTATATCCGTATTTCGCAGGCGTTAGCCGGGGCAGGTATCGCCGTGTGGTACATTGCGGTATATGCCGCTGCGCAGCTTTATGGTCTGGTTTCCCCCACGGTGGGTTTCCTTGGCATGGCGATCACCACAGCGGTGGCAGTGATCCTATCTTTACTCCATGGTGCTCCGATTGCCCTGCTGGGCCTGACCGGCGGCTTCCTGACTCCTGCCCTGCTGGCAACCGAGCATCCCTCCCTGCCACTGTTACTCATCTACCTGTTCTTTGTGTTTTCCGGGTTGATGATTGTGATCCGTAAGCAGCAATGGTGGTGGATAGCATTGCTGGATGTCATCGGTGCATTATTCTGGGTGGCGCTATGGCTATTTAGCGGGGCATCACCGGACGATACCATCTGGCTGGGCCTGTTCCTGCTAGCGACGAGTGCCGTAATCGTCATTGGCACACGTGAGAAAGCACCTCTCGATAGATCAGAACTTCCCTGGTACCGGCAATACACATTGAAGGACACCATCAATGTCATCTCCATTGCCGGGTCCCTGGCGTTGATGGGCGTGATCGCCAAACAGGCCGGGCTTGGCCCCATGCAATGGGGCATGTATGGTTTGCTTACGGTGGGTGCGATTCTGCTCGCCTGGCTGGATGCACGGCGATACGGTTTTTCCCCCTGGCTTTCGCTGGCAATCAGCCTCGTACTTTGCGCCAGCTGGCACATGCCGGATTACACATTCTTTGCGTTAGTGGTGATCAGTTTTGCTCTATTACACATGGTTGCCGGGGCAATCCTGATGTGGCGCAGCACCGTACCGTTACTCTGGGCCGGACTGAGCGCCGCCAGCGCACTGGGCTTTTACCTGCTCGCCTATTTCCGTCTGCATCGCTGGCCGGTGATGGCGGAAACACCTTATAGCTGGGGGTTATTGGCGCTGGTACTGGCCGGGCTGGCGGTGGCCGCTGTTGCAGCAATCCTTAAACGCTCCGAAGATTCTCTGCTGCGGCAACGTTTACTGGCCATTTTCGCTGGGACCGCAACCGCCTTCATTTCCCTCGCGCTGGCGATTGAACTGGAACATGAATTCCTTTCCGTGGCGTTTGCCGGGGAAATGACGGCACTGGCCTGGCTTTCCGGCCGCCTGCCGATCCCTGCCCTGCGCAAACTGGCCGGACTGATGGCGTTGCTGTTTGGGTTCCTGCTGCTGCCACAACTGATACTGTTATTCAAGCTGGTACTCCACAGCACGGTGGGGATGCGTGTTGGCAGCATCCGCCAGACCATCCCCATCATGGTCTTGCCGGCATTGCAACTGGGCATCCCTTCGGTACTATTCCTGTTCTCGGCATGGCTGCTCCATTTCCGGCAGGATAACCGTCTGGTCTACTGGCTGGAACTTTCCGCCATCGCTCTGTTTGCCACCATGGGCTATTACCTGATGCGCCATGCGCTTCATACGGAAGACATCATACTTTATAATGACAGTTCTATAAACCACCCCCCACAAACACTATATGCTTCTTCTAATAATATGATTCTCTATCGTCAGGTTGGATTTATTGAGCGTGGAATTTTGACCAATCTGTTCTTCGTCTTCGGGCTACTCTGCCTGTGGGCGGGCAACCGTTGGAAACGGTCATCCTTTACCCGTGCCGGGCTGGTGTTACCGTTGGTGGCACTGTTCCGCATTTTCTGGTTTGACCTGTTTACGCATAACCCGCTAATGCGCTATCAGGATGTGGGGGCATGGCCAATACTAAACGGCGTTCAGTTGACTTATACCCTGCCCATTCTCTGGGCATTCCTCTTCCTGCGGCTGGGCACACCGCTGGAACACACGCGGCTGCGTACGCTGGTAATGGGCTGTATAGGTCTGCTCATCTTTGTGGCCGTCAATATGAATGTGCGTCACTTTTTCCACGGTGCGCATCTCTCCACCGGACTGATGAGCAATGCCGAAACCTATACCTACTCCGCTATCTGGCTGATACTGGGGATCATCACATTGCTGGCAGGCATGTGGCGACAACAGCAAAAGCTGCGTATTGCGTCACTGGTGATCATCCTGCTCACGGTGGGGAAGGTTTTCCTGTATGACGCCGGCGCACTGGACGGGTTATACCGCGTCTTCTCGTTCCTGGGGCTGGGTATCTCGCTAATTGGCCTGAGCTGGCTATATACGCGCTTTGTCTTTACCTCGGAAGAAAAACAATAGGCTGCGCCTTACGCAACGACTTCCCCTTCCAGATCATAGGCATCGGCAGCGGTAATCCGCGCATTGACGATCATACCCGGCATCAGGGGTATTTCAGGCGTACTCAGATGCACCACCCCGTCAATCTCCGGCGCATCGCCCTGGGTACGCGCAATAATTCCCTCTTCCGTCCGGGCGTCCACCATCACCGGCAGTACACGCCCCACCCGCTCCTGCATCCGGCGGGAGCTGATTTCCTGCTGTGCTGCCATAAAGCGGTGCCAGCGTTCTTCCTTCACCTCTTCCGGCACGGGATTTGGCAGTTCGTTAGCTGCGGCCCCTTCCACCGCTTCATACTGAAAACACCCGACCCGGTCCAGACGTGCCTCCTCCAGCCATGCCAGAAGTTCTTCAAAATCCTCCTCGGTCTCCCCCGGGAAACCCACGATAAACGTGGAACGTAGCACCAGATCTGGACACTGACGTCGCCAGTCCTGAATACGCGAGAGGGTTTGCTCCTGGTGCGCCGGTCGCCGCATGGCCTTGAGTATTTTAGGGCTGGCATGCTGGAACGGGATATCCAGATAGGGCAGGATTTTGCCTTCCGCCATCAACGGGATCACCGCATCCACATGCGGATACGGGTACACATAATGCAACCGCACCCATACACCCAACTCGGAGAGCGCTTCTGCCAAATCCACAAACCGCGCATTGACCTGTTTTCCGCGCCACTCACCTGCGGCATAGCCGGTATCCACCCCATACGCGCTGGTATCCTGTGAAATCACCAACAGTTCTTTCACACCGCCCTGCACCAGCCGCTCGGCCTCCTGCAATACGTCCTCTACCGGGCGACTCACCAGATCCCCCCGCAGCTGGGGAATAATGCAAAAACGGCAACGGTGGTTACAGCCTTCCGAAATTTTCAGATAGGCATAATGGCGCGGTGTGAGCTTCACCCCCTGCGGCGGCACCAGATCCAGATACGGGTCATGCGCCGGGGGAGCGGCTTCATGCACCGCCTTCATCACCGTTTCGTATTGCTGCGGCCCGCTGATGGAAAGCACATTCGGGAACTGCTCGCGGATTTTCTCCGGTTGCGCACCCAGACAGCCGGTGACAATCACCTTACCGTTGGCCGCCATAGCCTCACCAATCGCTTCCAGCGACTCATCCCGCGCAGAATCCAGAAATCCGCACGTATTCACAATCACCACATCCGCCCCGTCATAAGAGGGCGAGAACTGGTATCCCTCCACGCGCAGCTGCGTCATGATGCGCTCGGAATCCACCAGCGCTTTCGGGCAGCCAAGGCTGACAAACCCCACCTTAGGGCCGGGTTCAGCAGATTGCGGTGTGGGTGCTTTCGTGTTCATAGGCGCGCACTATAGCGCCCGCGTATAAAAAAGAAAGCCTGTTCAAAGGAGAAGGGAATTAAAGTTCCACCCCCGCCAGACGGTTCAGGTCTGCCGAGAGGGTTTCTTCCAGCGCCTGACCATCCGGGTCTTCCCAGATATCATCATCCTCATTATAAGAGAAATACCCGGCTCCGGAAGCCGGTGATGAGAGCCATAATTGCGCAGTTGGGGCATGTTTATTGAGTACAATTTCATTGCCGTCTGGCAGGGTAACCGTTAGCACCCCGTCCACTAAGTCTGTTTCAATATCAGACTCTTCCAGCATTTCCAGCGAGTCCATGAGACGCTCAAGCATCTCGTCCGCCAGTTCATGAAAATTTGATTCATCCATACTTAATTTCTAACACAACCTTGCCCCTTCTGGGAATCATATTTTTATGGGTAAAGTCGCAAAAAATCCGCTTGCTTTTCGGCACGTTGCCCTTTATACAGCCATGTTCCAGCACGTCCGGGCCTATGGCATGCCCGGCTGCTACTTGTGATAACCTCTTGTATGGAGAGCATGAAATGCCAAAAATGAAGACCAAAAGTGGGGTGAAAAAGCGTTTTTCCCTCACCGCGAGTGGCAAAGTCCGTTCTAATCAGGCCGGCAAACGCCACGGCATGCGTAAGCGTTCCCAGCGTCAGATTCGTGAAAATCGTGGCACCACTATCCTGAAGGATATGGATGCACGTATCGTGAAATCATTTATGCCTTACGGCAGTTAAGCAGGGAGGAACCCATGTCAAAACGCCAAAATCAAGTGGCTGCCAAAGCGCGCCATAAGAAAATTCTTAAGCTGGCCAAAGGTTACCGTGGTCGTGCCAAGAACTGTTACCGCATCGCCACCGGTAAGGTGGAAAAAGCCCTGCGCTATGCATACCGGGATCGCCGCCGTAAGAAGCGCGATTTCCGCAGCCTGTGGATTCAGCGTATTAACGCTGGTGTCCGCGAAAACGGGCTGGTGTATTCGCAGTTCATCAAAGGGCTGAAACTGGCTAATATCGATCTGGATCGCAAAGTCCTGGCCGGTATTGCCATGGATAACCCGGAAGCGTTCAAAACCATTGTGGAACAGGCAAAGGCTGCACTGGAAAAAGCTCAGGCGTAATCGCCGAAGTGTTTCCCATGCCTTCAAAGCCGTTGTTCCCCCAAACTACGGAGTAGCACCGCCATGTCTCTGGCAGACAAGGATTTAGCAGCATTGTCAGCCGAAGCGTCTGGGGCAGTACGTACCGCCACAACGCTGGATGCACTGGAAGCCGTGCGCATCGCTTATCTGGGGAAATCCGGAAAGCTCACCGAACAACTCAAACAGCTGGGTAGCCTTCCACCGGAGGAACGAAAAACTGCCGGTGCCGCATTAAACCAAGTGAAGCAGGTGATAGCCGAAGCCATTGCCGCCGCCAAAGAATCGCTGGAAAACATAGCACTCAGCGCTGCACTGGAGCAGGATCGTGTGGATATCACCCTCCCCGCACGGTCAGAGAAACCCGGGTCAATCCACCCGATTTCACAAGTGATTGAAGAATGTACCGAGCTGTTCGGCGCGATGGGCTTCACCGTAGCAGAGGGACCGGAAATTGAGGATGACTGGCATAATTTCACCGCGCTGAACATTCCCGAATCCCACCCGGCGCGCCAGATGCATGATACGTTTTACTTCCCGGCTGATGCAGAAGGCAACAGCAAGCTGCTGCGCACCCACACCTCGCCGGTGCAAATCCGTACCATGCAAGCGGGCAAGCCTCCCTTTCGTTTTATTGCCCCGGGTCGTACCTATCGCTGCGATTCCGATATCACACATTCCCCGATGTTTCACCAGATCGAGGGGCTGTACATTGATAAGAATATTCATATGGGCCACCTGAAAGGTTGCCTGACACAGTTTGTGCAAACCTTCTTTGGTGTCTCCGAAGTGCCGGTACGCTTCCGCCCAAGCTTCTTCCCGTTCACCGAACCCTCGGCAGAGATGGATATCGGCTGTATTCGTGAAGGCGGGGAGCTGAAAATCGGTGCCGGCAAGGACTGGCTGGAAATTCTCGGCTGCGGCATGGTACACCCGGCAGTGCTGCGTAATGTCGGGCTGGACCCGGAAGAGTGGCAGGGTTTTGCCTTCGGGATGGGGGTGGAACGGCTGGCGATGCTGAAATACGGTATCCCCGATCTGCGCACCTTCTTTGATAGCGACGTGCGCTGGCTCAACCATTATGGGTTTGCCCCACTGGATATCCCCACCTTAGTCCGGGGACTGGCGCGATGAAATTCACCCTGAACTGGCTGAAAGACCACCTGGACACCACGGCATCGCTGGATAGCGTATGCAACGCGCTGACCATGGCCGGGCTGGAGGTGGAAAGCGTGACGGATCGCGCCGCTGAACTGGCACCCTTTACCATCGCGGAAATTACCGAGGCCGGGCCGCACCCGGATGCCAATAAACTGCAAATCTGCCGTGTGCATACCGGTAAGGAAACCCTGCAGATCGTCTGTGGTGCCCCCAATGCACGGGCCGGACTAAAGGTTGTGCTGGCACCGGTTGGTACCACAATCCCCGCCAATGGCCTGGTCATCAAGCAGGCCAAAATCCGCGGTGTGGAAAGCAACGGGATGCTATGCTCCGCCACCGAGCTGGGTATTGGTGAAGACAGTGCCGGTATTGTGGAACTCCCCACAGATGCCGTAGTGGGCACACCTTTCGCCCCGCTTTACGGACTGGACGACCCGGTGATTGAAATTGCCATCACTCCCAACCGCAGTGATTGCCTCGGTGTACGCGGCGTCGCACGGGATCTGGCCGCCGCTGGGCTAGGCGCCCTCAAGCCACTCAACGTACCGGAAATTACCGCCATATTTGAGAGTCCCATCCAGGTAACGATCGCTGATACGAAGCAGGCCCCGCGTTTTATCGGGCGAGCTTTCCGGGGGCTGCGTAATGGCCCCTCGCCGCTCTGGCTGCAGAACCGTCTGCGAGCCATCGGGCTGCGACCAATCTCCACGCTGGTGGATATCACCAATTACCTGACCTATGATCTTGGTCGCCCGGCGCATGTGTATGACGCGAAAAAACTGCACGGCAATCTGCAAATACGCGCTGCGAAGGAAATCGAACCCCTGCAAGCGCTGGATGAAAAAACCTACACGCTAAATCCCACTATCCCAGTGATTGCCGATGATCGCGGCCCGGTAGCCATTGGTGGAGTTATCGGCGGGCAGAAAACCGGTTGCAGCGCCGAAACCACAGAGGTGTTCCTGGAGATCGCGCAGTTTGACCCGGTCGCGGTGGCCACCGCAGGGCGTCAGCTACAGATTGATTCCGATGCACGCTACCGGTTTGAACGCGGGATTGACCCGGCCTTCATGGAAAACGGGGAAGCGATTGCCAGCGCCCTCATCCTCAAGCTCTGCGGTGGAGAAGCGAGCCATACTGTCACCGCCGGTAACCCACCGGCAGCGCGTAACGCCATTGCCTTCCGCCCGGAGCGGATTTCCGCTCTCACCGGTCTGACACCCAAAGAATCCGAGACTATCCGTATCCTGGAAACACTGGGCTGTGCTGTGAAACAGGGCAATCCCTGGCAGGTCACGCCGCCGCACTGGCGACACGACATCACCGGAGAGGCTGATCTGGTGGAGGAAATCGCCCGGATTGTCGGGTATGACGCATTGCCCGCCACGCCGCTACCCGCACATGTGCCGCAGCAGGCGCTACTGACCCCGCGTCAGCAGCGGGTGGGGACAACGCGTCGTCTGCTGGCTACCCGTGGTTTGCAGGAAGTGGTGAGTTTTTCCTTTATGGATGCAGCGCTGGCGGAAACCTTTGGCGGAAGCACCGCACCCAAACTGGCGAACCCCATCAGCAGTGATCTGGGCGCAATGCGGCCTTCCATTCTGCCGAACCTGTTGCAGGCTGCGGCGCGCAATGCCGCGCGTGGCATCAGTGAGAATGCGTTTTTTGAAATGGGCCCGGTCTTCACTGGCGCCGAACCCGGCGATGAATATCGCGGCGTGGCGGTGCTGCGTACCGGTGAAACAGCACGCACCATTCACCAGCCTGCCCGCAATGTTGATGTCTTTGATGCCAAGGCCGACGCACTGGCCGCGCTTTCGGTATTTGTGGCGGTAGATAATATCCAGGTCGTTGCCGAAGGGCCGGCACATTACCACCCCGGTCAGGTCGGCACGTTTAAGCTGGGCAAGAACGTGCTGGGGCATTTTGGTACGCTGCACCCGGCAATCCTCAAGAAACTGGAACTTTCCGGCAGTGCGGTTGCCTGCGAACTGAATCTGGATGCCTTGCCGGAACCCCGCGTGAAAAAACAGCTCACCCGGCCCAAGCTAACGCTTTCGCCTTACCAGCCGGTACAGCGTGATTTCGCCTTCCTGCTGGCGCAGGAGACCCCGGCAGGCGACCTGCTGCGCGTAGTACGCAACGCCGAGAAGCAGCTGATCACAGAGGTGCAGCTGTTTGATGTTTATACCGGCAAAGGCGTCCCAGAAGGACAAAAATCCGTGGCCTTCAGCGTCCGCCTGCAGCCACAGGATAAAACCCTCACCGATGCCGAAATCCAGGATGTCTGCCAACGTGTGATTTCCGCGGTGGAGAAGCTAGGCGGTTTGCTAAGAAAATAGTCCTTACATATCCTTATGATGCATTTCATCTAAGAACCCTTGGGTATATATAGGCTCAACAGTAATCGGTGTAGAGATTTTCCACAACACTTCGAACTGTGCACGCTGCATGACAGCCATTTCCTGACTCTCAATAATAAAACCAAAGCATTCCGCCCGCGATGACAGGAAGGCAATTTTATTTTGATACATCCAGTAACCCATCGTAAAATGAATTTCTGTTGGTGCCTGTCTGATCTCTCGTCGAAACTCTTTCCCTACTCCCAAGAAAGGATTCTTCCTGATATCCACCGATTCACGCTGTGGCCAAATAGCACGGGTATAAAGGTTACGTCGGATACGTTCTTTATTGTGGTAACGGAAAAAATCCTCAGAAAGTAACTCCACCATACTTTTAATTGGCCAAAATGCCATCGTTTCACAGTCACGGTAGAGCAACATATCTTTCAACACATTTTGTACACCCTCAATACCCTCATATAGTTGAAAGCGTGGACGTGTTAACGTACCCACTATTTTTTGTTCAAGTATCGGTAACAATTCCAGAAAATTGTCGTATTGTGACGAAAGATGGTCGATTCGTTTCTGGAACAATTGACTGATCACATTTGGGTGTACCGCCATAAACGTCCTTACACCACGGCGTAAACTACGTGATACTATCCCTTTCTCATGCAAACGTTGAAGCGTATCATAAAGCGTGGGGCGCGCGAGACCAATGCGTTTTGCCAGTACTCCTGCTGTAGATGGCCCCGACTCCAGAAGCGTATTATAAACGCGCACTTCCTCATCTGAGATACCAAGAGCCGACAGGATATTATTATTACTATTCATGATATTATAAATATGTCGTCGGCATTCTCCGACATATGAAAATAGTGTATCAGAATATCCTTCTTTCGTACAGAATAGAATTCATCACTTAGCAATTTTCTTCTTATACCGTAGGTAAAATTATAAATAGGAGGCAATCATGGGGGAAAACGACGAAAAAGGGCAACCAAAGAATCATATCAGCGGTGAAGTTGCCGTTAAGGGAGGAAATTATGTGGCACCCCCTATTACCGGCACTCCGGATGGCATTCCTTATGGGGGAAAACCAGGAGGAGACATATTTCTTGATGGAAACATTCTGGGCACATTCGGTAATATTACGGCACAGGCGGGTGCAATGGCCTTTTCCGGTGAGAACTATCCGTCCGATTACTCTCTTTTTGCAAGGACAGATATAACGCTTCATAACACTTCCCTGTCTGCCTTTGCCCGTCATATTCATATGCCGGGAGCTGATGATTTGCCAAAAGCCGATGATCGGACAGTGTTAGCCAGTTCTATTTCCCAAAAATTAGGGCACTCCTCCCTGAGTTTGAATGCAACACACATCGTTTTTGGTAACGATAAAAAATACAGCGATATTGGCCTGTTCTGGAAGAATATCGCCAGCACCACTGCGCTTAGCCCTATGGGAATCAGTAAGCTGCGTTTAAGCATGATGAGCGGGCGCTATATTGATAGTGACCCGGACCTTCTTCCATTTCAACGAATAAACGGCGCTCAGTGGGAGAGTGCAGCAGCTGGCACGGCAGAGTTTGGCAAAAATCTGAGCACAACGGTTACTGGACGGCATAATTCGCAAACGGGCTGGGGTGCCATGACGGAGGTAATATGGAAACCAAGCAAGGAATTCACCCTGGGTGCGCGGGTAAACAGTTACGAAGGCAATGTCGGTCAAATGATCCTGGGTTCCATATCGTACGCCCCCAATATGATCAATAAGACAGGGTTATTCGCAGATATTTTACGGGATACCAACCTTAGCGCCGCGGCTGGCAGAATAAAGTATGATTCTAGCACCCCTCCGGAAGGGGTACAGTCCGGGTTGCTGAAGTTTAGTGTCAATAAAGGCATTAATGTAGGGAAAAAATAAACGTTGTAGCGCGAGCATATTATCGACACTGTATTTACATTTAGTGCGTTCCACCCTATAACCCCGCGCATGACACACCCATCCCTGATTCGGAATTTTGCGATTATTGCGCATATCGACCATGGTAAATCCACGCTGGCGGACCGGCTGATCCAGCGTTGCGGTGGCCTGTCCGAACGCGAAATGAAGGAACAGGTGCTCGATAGTATGGAGATCGAGCGTGAGCGCGGCATCACCATTAAGGCACAGACCGTCCGGCTGGAATATACCGCCAGAGACGGCAAGACCTATATTCTTAACCTGATCGATACACCGGGACACGTGGATTTTGCCTATGAGGTCAGCCGCTCGCTGGCCGCCTGCGAAGGTTCGCTGCTGGTGGTGGATGCCAGCCAGGGCGTGGAAGCGCAAACGCTGGCCAACGTCTATCAGGCCATTGAAAATAATCACGAGATTATCCCCGTACTCAATAAGATTGACCTGCCTGCCGCCGAACCAGAACGTGTACGTCAGCAGATTGAGGATGTAATCGGGCTGGATGCGTCCGAGGCCATTGAAGCCTCGGCCAAAAGCGGCATCGGGATTGATGATATCCTGGAAGCCATCGTCACCCGCCTGCCCGCCCCGAAGGGTGAGGCCGAACCACCGCTGAAAGCGCTGCTGGTCGATAGCTGGTACGATAGCTATCTGGGCGTGATTATCCTGGTGCGGATCGTGGAAGGCACTCTAGAGAAAGGGATGCGTATCCGCATGATGGCCCAGAAAGCCATCTATGACGTGGAACGCGTGGGGATTTTTACACCGAAGAAGGTGGAGAAAGATACGCTCGGGCCGGGGGAAGTCGGGTTCTTCACCGCCTCCATCAAGCAGGTGGCGGATTGCCATGTGGGGGATACCATCACCGACGAACGCCGTCAGACCGCCGCCCCGCTGGCAGGCTTTAAGCCTTCACTGCCGGTGGTGTTCTGCAGCCTGTTCCCGGTGGATGCCGGGGAGTTTGATACGCTGAAGGAAAGCCTGGGTAAACTGCATCTGAACGACGCTAGTTTCCATTACGAGATGGAAAGCTCTGCCGCGCTGGGTCTGGGATTCCGCTGCGGCTTCCTGGGGCTGCTCCATCTGGAGATCGTACAGGAACGGCTGGAGCGGGAGTTCGACCTTGATCTCATCACCACCGCTCCCAGCGTGGTCTACCGCCTGCATATGCAGGATGGCAGCACCCGGGAACTGCATAACCCGGCCGATATGCCGGAAGTCACGAAGATCAAAGCCATGGAGGAACCGTGGATCAAAGCCACCATCCTCACACCGGACGAGTATCTGGGATCAATCCTCACCCTGTGCACCAGCCGCCGCGGCGTACAGAAGGAACTGACCTACGCCGGCAACCGGGCACTGGTGGTCTATCGCCTGCCGCTGAATGAAGTGGTGTTTGATTTTTATGACCGACTGAAATCCGGTAGCCGTGGCTATGCCAGCTTCGACTGGGAACTGGACGGTTACGAAGAGAGCGACCTGGTGAAAGTGTCCATCCTCGTCAATGCCGAACCGGTGGATGCGCTGGCGCTGATTACCCATCGCAGCCAGGCCGACACGCGGGGCCGCGCCCTGTGTAAACGCCTGAAAGACCTCATCCCACGCCAGATGTTCAAAGTCGCCATTCAGGCCGCGATCGGCGGGAAGGTGATCGCCCGCGAAACCGTCAGCGCCATGCGGAAGGATGTTACCGCCAAATGTTATGGCGGAGACATCACCCGGAAACGCAAGCTGCTGGAAAAACAAAAGAAGGGAAAGAAGAAAATGCGCAGCATCGGGAATGTGGAAATCCCACAATCCGCCTTCATCGCTGCCCTCAAACTGGGGGATGACTAGGCGTTATTGTTGAACTATTCTTGCTAATCCCTTTTATCTTTAGGCAATTTACCACATTACTTTCACAAAACTATTCTGCCAGAACCCCTCGTTGCATTTCCGCGTGACCAAGCGCCCCAGAAACGCTAGGCTACTGCCCTTATGAACGCGCCCACTGCTCCTTCAGATTCTTCCTCCGGTTTTTTCCGGAACATTTTGAATTCTATTGTCTCTTCCTGGGTTGGCAGACATGTAGCATGGGTGGTGACCGGCGGCGCAATCCTGAGTGCGATCGCCACTTATATCGCCATGGCGGATAGCTCACAGTCCTTTGGCCCGGACCCGGAACGGGTCACGGTATTGATGTTATTCATCCTGATATTCCTGCTGGCACTGATGGCCATTGTTGCCGTACGGGTTGTACGGTTATGGACAGCACTGCGACGGGGTTCCACTGGCTCCCGCATGCAAACCCGCATTGTGGTATGGTTCTGCCTGATTGCTATTATTCCCACCATTATTGTCGTATCCTTCTCCACCTTGTTCTTTAGCCGCGGCATTCAGGCATGGTTTGATGAGCGTGTCAGCACTGCCATTGAAGCCTCCGTGGCGGCAGCTGAAGGCTACCTGACCGAACACAAAGCCAATATCCGTGCTGATGCGCTGGCCATGGCCAACGATCTCAGCCGGGAAGCCAGCGTGCTCTCGCGTAATCCACGCCGCATGAAGCAGGTACTCAAAACACAAGCCGCCCTGCGTAACCTTACCGAAGCCGTGATCTTCCAACGCAGCGGAATACTGGCACGCACGGACCTTAGCTTCTTCCTGCTTTCAGATTTTGAACGGCTGCCACCGGAAGCATTAGACCGTGCTGCCGAAGGTAATGTTGTTATTTTTACTGAAAGTGATGATCGTGTGCGTGCATTGGTTAAGCTTTATGATTTCCTGGATACCTACCTGTTAGTCGGTCGTTTTGTGGATCGCGACGTATTGGAATATATTGAACGTGCCCGCGGCTCTTCTACTGAATATCAAAAACTTAAAGCACAGGTTTCAAAGTTACAGATTCAGTTTTCTATTGTATTCATTGCAGTTGCACTTTTACTTCTTTTAGCATCCATCTGGTCTGGAATGATTTTTGCCAGTGCCCTTGTGCGACCTATTTCTGCATTAGTGGATGCCACCGAACGCGTGAAAGCCGGAGACCTGGACATTCGCCTGGAAGAACATTCCGAGCAGGATGAGATTGGGCTACTTGGCCGCGCCTTTAACCGCATGACCACACAACTGGACAAGCAGCGCCGGGCGCTCATTGAAGCCAACCGGCAGCTGGACGATCGGCGGCGATTTAGTGAAGCAGTACTGGCTGGCGTCTCTGCCGGCATCCTCGCGCTGGACGACAAGCGCCAGATTACCCTGTGTAATCGCTCCGCCATAGAGCTACTGGCCACGCCGGAGGAGACCATGATCCATGCCCGCCTGACCGACATCCTCCCCGAAGCCGCTGAACTGATGGCCAATGCCGAGCGCGACCCACGCAATATGGTGCAGGATCAGATTACGCTCACACGCGATAGCCATACCCTTACCCTGCTCTTCCGCATTGTGCGCGAAACCAGTACGGAAGGTATCATGGGCTACGTGGTCACATTTGATGACATCACAGCACTACAATCCGCACAGCGGCAGGCCGCATGGGCCGATGTCGCACGGCGCATTGCGCATGAAATCAAAAACCCGCTAACCCCCATCTGTCTGGCCGCAGAACGGCTGCGCAGCAAGTATAGCAAGGAAGTGCAGAGTGATCCGGAGATGTTCCAGAAATATACCGACACCATCGCCCGGCATGCGCGTGATATTGGCAGCATGGTGGAAGAGTTCGTCCATTTTGCCCGCATGCCTGCACCGGAGCTCAAACCCGTAGATCTGCGCGATATTGTAAAGGAAGCCGTATTCTCGCAGGAGGTAAGCTATGCAGCAATCCGCATCAAAACACACCTGCCGGAAACGCCCGTGATCGTACCCTGTGACCGCAGCCTGTTATCACGCGCGCTTGGAAATCTTCTGAAGAACGCTGCAGAAGCGCTTTCTGAAATGGACGCACCCCCTACATCCCTGGAAATCAATGTTTTTGTTACAACAGAACCAAATGAAGCCTTACTCACGGTAGAAGATAACGGGCCAGGATTTCCGGAAAACGTATTACAACATGCAGCCGAACCCTATGTTACCACGCGGGAGAAAGGCACAGGCTTGGGTCTGGCGATTGTGAAAAAAATTATTAGCGACCATCGCGGCACCTTAAGCATCTCTAACCACAGTAATGAAGATGAAAAAAATGCAGGCGCAAAGGTGCGGATTTCTCTCCCTTTTGAAAAAAAGTAGTGCGTAACTAAAAAAAGTGGTTGCAGCCTCAATGCAAATGTTGCATTAATGACACAAACGTGCTTCAACCCCATCATATAGTGTTTTTATGTCTCTAGATATACTAATAGTGGACGATGAGTCCGACATTCGGGACCTGGTTTCCGACATTCTCAAAGACGAGGGCTACAGCCCCAGAACCGCCAAAGACAGTGTTTCTGCCTTTGAGGCAATCGCCAAGCGTATCCCCAATGCTATCCTGCTGGATATCTGGCTGGAGGATAGTGAACTGGACGGTTTGGGAGTATTGGAACTGGTCAAGCAACGCTATCCGGAAGTGCCTGTCATTATGATGAGCGGCCACGGTAACATTGAAACCGCGGTGAACTCCATCCTGATGGGCGCGTATGATTATATTGAGAAACCGTTTAAGGCGGAGCGACTACTGGTAGTGCTTAAACGCGCTATTGAGGCCGCCCGCCTGAAATCGGAAAACTCAATGTTGCGTTCGCGCTACCACAATCGCTTCCAGTTAATCGGCAATAATCCTTCGATTATTCAACTGCGCCAATCGATTTCCCGTGTAGCGCCTACAGGCAGCCGTGTGTTTATTACTGGACCTGCTGGGGCTGGTAAGGAAGTAGTCGGTCGGATTATTCACGAAAAATCACGCCGGTGCCATGGTCCATTCGTGGTCTTCAGCACTGCCAGCATGACATCGGAAATGGTGGATCAGGAGCTATTCGGCATTGAGGATGACAAAGGAATCGGCAGCTTACCGAAGAAAATCGGTGTATTTGAAAAAGCCAATAACGGCACACTATTCGTAGATGAAGTCACTGATATTCCCGTCAGTGTACAAGGCAAATTTGTCCGGGTACTTCAGGACAAGACACTTACGCGCCTTGGCGGTTCACGGCCAATTGAGGTGAATGTGCGGGTGATTGCAGCTACCAGTTATGATGTCAGTGATGCCATTGCCCGTGGGCTGCTTCGGGAAGATCTGTATTATCGTCTCAATGTCGTGCCTATCAAGGTTCCGCCATTAAAAGACCGTCGCGAGGATATTCCCATGCTCAGCGATTATTTCCTGAAATTTTTTGCTGAGCAGAATGGTCAACCGGTACGTAAACTCTCCGAAGATGCCATCGCCGCCATGCAGGCCTATGAATGGCCCGGTAACGTTCGTCAGCTAAGGAATATGATTGAGTGGTTGCTGATTATGGCACCGGACAGCCATGAGCCAATTAACTCGGCGATGTTACCAAAAGAGATTTTCTCTACCGGTCCATCTACCCTTTCGCCGGAGCTGAATACTGACATCATGTCAATTCCGCTGCGCGAAGCCAGGGAAATATTTGAACGGCAATACCTTACCGCTCAGATCAGTAGGTTTGGGGGCAATATCTCCCGGACTTCCGCCTTTATCGGGATGGAACGTTCCGCATTGCACCGTAAGCTAAAATCCCTTAGTATCCGGACCGAAAAATTGGAAGTTTCCTGATTTGTCAGGAAGCTTGGGGTAACAAGGATTTATGAAGATTATTGTCTGCGGTGCCGGACAGGTTGGTACGGGAATTGCGCGTCAGCTTGCGGCAGAAGACCATGATGTCACGATTATTGATGAGTCCGCCGATCTTCTGCGGAAAGTCAGTGAATCTATTGAAGTGACAGTGGTAAGAGGGTTTGCCTCCCATCCGAAAACGCTGGAGGAAGCGGGTGCTAGTAGTGCCGATATGGTAATCGGCGTCACTATCTCGGACGAAGTAAATATGATTGTCTGCCAGGTGGCACATTCCCTGTTTAATGTACCAACTAAAATTGCCCGTATCCGCCACCAGAACTACCTGCAACCTATTTGGAAAGACCTGTACCGCAAAGATCACTTGCCGATTGATTATATCATTTCACCAGAAATGGAGGTGGCACAGGATATCCTGAATCGCCTGCACGCGCCGGGCGCTATGGATATGATTCCATTGGTTAATTTCAATATCAAGGTACTGGAGATCCGCTGTACTTCCAACTTCGCCTGCCGATCCATAAGCATCCGTCAGCTACATGAGCAATGTAAGGATCTGACCATGCAGGTAATTGCTCTAGAGCGCCAGAACCAATTAATACTGCCCGACGAAAATGAAGTTATTCAGCCAGATGACGGGATTTTTGTCATCACCGATACCAATGACGTGCCAAAAGTTATGGCATTCTTTGACCATGAAGAAACGGAAGCACGGCGGATCGTTATTTTTGGTGGGGGAAATATTGGCTACTTCCTGGCCCAACAGCTGGAGCAGGAAGAAAATGACATTCGGATTAAGATTATTGAGCTGCACCCCGAGCGGGCGGATTACATTGCAGGGAAGTTATTACGAACGACTGTGCTGCAGGGTAGTTCATTGGATATCGAGATTTTGGAAGAAGCCGGTATTGGGAGCGCAGAAGCAGCACTTGCCGTTACCAATGATGACGAAGTTAATATTTTCTCCGCCTTGCAGGCTCGCCAGCTTGGCTGCCGTCGCACCATGGCGCTGGTAGCCAAAACGCAGGCCTATTCCTCCTTGATTCCCATGTTAGGTATCGATGTGGTGATTAACCCGCGTGAAACCACCGTCTCTAGCATCTTGCGCCATATTCGACGCGGAAATGTGCGGGCAGCGCACTCGGTCTGTGGTGGACAGGCGGAAATTATCGAAACACAGGTAGGAAAACTCTCTGCTTTGATTGGTCGTTCCATTCATGATCTTGATCTACCAAAAGGTATTCGCATTGCCGCTATCTTCCGGCAGGGACGCACCATCATTCCAGACCATACCATGGCGATTGCAGAACAGGATCGACTTGTAATCCTGAGTCGCACAGAAGATGTACGCAAAGTGGACCGAATCTTCTCCGCACGGCTGGATTTCTTTTAGGACGGCATGATGCCTGCATCTCCCGCCGATATTCATCATACGATAGCTCAGGGCAAAACATTGCCCCGCCCGCGTGCTATTCTGTTTGACTGGGATAACACATTGGCCGATACCTGGCCCATTATCCATGCCGCCCTGCACGCCACTTTCACGGCTATGGGGCGGGAACCCTGGTCACTGGAAGAAGTGCAGGCTGGTCGTGACGGTATTCATCATAGCCTGCGTGATTCCTTTCCCCGGATCTTTGGGGAGAACTGGCCCAAAGCACGGGAAATCTATTATCAGCACTTTCTGGAAAATCACCTCACGATGATTCAAAAACTGCCAGGAGCAGATGCAATCATTGAAACACTGGCAGATACTAATATCTACCTTGGCGTAGTGAGTAACAAAACCGGTATTCACCTACGTAAGGAAGTGGCACATCTGGGCTGGGAACCACACTTTCACAAGGTTGTAGGAGCTACGGATGCCGAAAGCGATAAACCTTCTGCCGCTCCGGTACATCTGGTGCTGGAAGGGAGTGGCATCACCCCAGGGCAGGATGTGTGGCTGATCGGCGACAGCGAAACAGATTACCAGTGTGCACAGAATGCAGGCATTCGAGCTATTATTTATAACAATCCCGCACTTTCCACACGGTTATGTGGGGAACGTCCAGGTCTTGATCTTCACCATGTTTCAGATCATGATGCGCTACTGAAAATAGTGAGAGGCTTCCTATGATCGGCTTTCTGTTCGGTGTTCTTAAACGCATTGTTATGTTCTTTGTGCTGGCATGCATTCTGCTGGTGGTGCTGTTCCTTTTGGGGCCACATTTTATTTCACAGGAACAGCTCAAAGACTTTCTGATTACCAAAGCGCGTGAACAAACCGGTAAGGAACTGGCACTGGGTGGCGACGTATCTTTTTCGTTGTTCCCCACCGCACATCTGGGTGCAAGCAATATTGGAGTGACCGACCCAATCACTAACACTACCCAAACGCTGGATAGCCTGGAACTTGATATCAGTATGATGGATCTGATGGCCGGTAATCTTGGATTGGATGGGTTGGTTAAGCTACAGGGCCAATGGATTGAATTCAGTCTGGATATCGACCAGCACCAACGCCTGTTCCAGGAAAAGCCCGCACACTATACGCTTCGTACCACCTATGCCGGCATTACGGCACGTAGCGAAGGCATGGTAGAGGTGCGTCGGGACTTCAAACAGGTTGCGCTTTCCGATGCCACAATTGCTATTAATACCATGCAAGGCAAGGGTGGCATTGTCGTCAATGTGGAAGAAGAAATCCCGCAGCTACAGGCAAAGCTCGCTTTTGATACGCTGGATGTGAATAGTCTGATGGGACTGGCAGGCGCACCGCTGGCGGTTGATGTTAAGACACCCAGCCCGGCTACAAACACGCCATCGCAAACCACTCCACAGAGCTTCTGGAGCAATGCTCCCCTGCCCCTGCCGACACTGCAGGGTATTCACGCGGATATTGCCATTCAGGTCAAGAACTTGATCCTTGATAAGGAAACGCTGGCACAGCAGGTCGATGTTGGTTTACTGGCACGCGAAGGCCGTGCCAATCTGAGTGTCAATAGCGGCAGTTTCTTTGGTGGCACTGCCCGTGTGCTGGGTGCGATGGATCAGACCGGTAAACTTCCGGCGCTTTCCGGACAGGTAGAACTTAAAGAAACCGATTTTGGTGCATTGCTGAAGCGTTTCCGGCAAATCGACTGGCTGGAAGGTACTGGTGATGTTTCACTCACCATTAATGGATATGGGACTAGTCAGCAACAATTGATTCAGTCACTCTCTGGCTCTGGTTTTGTTAATGCCCGCGCCGGGAAGATCAAAGGCTTTAACCTGCAGGCGCTCGGCAACCTGGAGTCTGTAGTTGGTTCCCTGTTGCTGGGCGGGCAGGAACAAAGCACGGAGATATCCACACTCTATGCCACGGTGAATGTTGCCCAGGGCATTGTGCAGAACACCGATATGCAGATGCGTTCTCCCTTTGCCAGCGTGGCCGGGACAGGACAGATTGATCTACCGAATATGCAGATTGACTATACTATCCAGCCACAATTACAGGCCGCAGGAAAAGCCGCCAGTCCCGGCCCTATCCGCATTACCGGCAGCCTGTTGGATCCAAAGATCAAAGCGGATATAGATGCATTCTCTCTCCTACAGAATGCTGCCGACTCGCTGGGTATCAAAGGGACACGTGAGATGGAAACCTTGAAGAAGGTACAGGAAAACCTGGACAAAATTCCTGCTGATATTCCCGCTGCCATTCAGGAAAATGTAAACAAGAAGCTGGAAGAAGAAGTACAGAAAAATATAGATAAATTTGTGCCGAAAGAACTGCTCCAACAGGGTTTACCCTTGGGTGGCTTGCCCCTGGCTGTCCCGCAGGAGGCAGCACCTCCGGCTAGCCAGCCAGAGCCTACCCAACAACCGGAAGAGAAAACCCCGGAAGTCACCACACAGGATGTCATCAACCAGCTGCTAAATAATACGCCCCCACAGTTTGACCCGGCCCTGCTCGCCCCCAAGCCACAGGAATAACTGGAATAGTATTAAATGTGAAACCGCTCGCCGTTAGCGGTGAGTATGGCGTCTGCCAATTGAACGAATATATCCGTCACCGCTTCCGGAGCTGGTAGCGTGTTTGGGTCTTCCCCCGGCATGGCCTCAGCACGCATGTTGGTGCGTACAATACCAGGATCAATCAGGTTGATACGCACCGGCGTGGATGCTACTTCGGCGGCATAAGTTCGCACCATCATCTCTAGCCCGGCCTTAGAAACTGCATAAGCTCCAAAAAACGGCATCACATGCTGCGTCACACCGGAGGTGACAAACATTGCCCGACCGGCAGTGGATTTTTTCAATAGCGGGTCTACCGCGCGTAATAAGCGCCAATTCGCCGTCAGGTTCAGCAGCAGCACCTCGTCCCAGATCATATTCGTCGTGTGTGCCAACGGGCGTAAACCACCCAGTATCCCGGCATTGCCTACCAGCACATCCAGCTTCCCGAAGCGCTCTGCCAGCTGTACCGCCAGCCCGTCCAGCGCATCCAGCTTCCGTAAATCCAGTGGCACCAGCGTCGCCTGCCCGTGTCCTTCCGCACGGATCGCATCATCCACTTCTTCCAGCCCGCCCACGGTACGTGCCACCAGCACCACATGTGCACCCAGCGAGGCAAACCGCTTCGCCACCGCCGCGCCAATCCCGCGCGAGGCACCGGTAATCAGTACAATCTTATCTTGCATGCTGTGGGTGTTCACGAAGCGGTTTCCACCAGTACCGAGTCTAAGAGCGGCAGGCCATCGGTTTCATTATCCACCACCGGAATCGCGTAATCTCCGGTGAAGCAGGCATCGCAATATTGCGGGGCACCGGCATTCCGCCCGGAAGCCTCCCCGGTGGCACGGTACATCCCGTCTACAGAAACAAAGAGCAGACTGTCCGCCCCGATAAACTGACGCATTTCCTCAATGCTCATCTGATGCGCTAACAGTTGATCCTGTGAGGGAGTATCCACCCCATAGAAACAGGAATGGGTGGTCGGCGGGCTGGAAATCCGCATATGCACTTCCATCGCCCCGGCATCGCGCACCATCTGCACAATCTTCTTCGAGGTTGTCCCACGCACGATGCTATCATCCACCAGCACCACGCGCTTGCCCTTAATCACCGCTGGGTTGGCGTTATGCTTGAGTTTCACGCCCAGATGCCGCACCTGGTCACCCGGCTCAATGAATGTCCGCCCCACATAGTGATTGCGGATAATCCCCAGCTCAAATGGCAGGCCCGCCGCCTCCGCGTAGCCAATGGCCGAAGGCACCCCGGAATCCGGCACCGGCACCACAATGTCGGCCGCAATCCCGTTTTCCTTCGCCAGTTCACGCCCCAGCGCCTTGCGGATTTCATAGACCGCACGCCCTTCCACCTGGCTATCCGGCCGTGAGAAATATACATATTCAAACACACAGAAACGCTGGCCGGTACGGACAAACGGGAACAGCGACTGCGGCGGATTCTCTCCATCCAGAATGACCAACTCACCAGGCTGAATATCCCGCTCAAACCGTGCCCCGATAATATCCAGCGCACAGGTTTCCGAAGCGAGCACATAGCTACTACCCAACCGGCCCAGTACTAACGGACGCACACCCAGCGGATCACGCACACCGATCATCCGGCCTTCCGCCAGTACGACCATGGAATATGCGCCTTGCACCTGTTTGAGTGCATCCACCAGACATTCCACCGCATCTACCCCTTTACTGAGCGCAATCAGGTGAATAATTACCTCGGTATCCATGGTAGTACGGAAAATGCTGCCCTCTTCTACTAATTGCTTTTTGAGCAATCGGGCATTCGTCAGGTTTCCATTATGCGCCAGTGCTAAACCACCAAAACTCACCTCGGCAAATAATGGCTGAATATTGGCGGCGCGGCGGGCCTTCCCGCTGGTGGAATAGCGGTTATGTCCAATAGCCGTTTTGCCCGGCAGGCCTTTAATCACTTCCTCGGAGTTGAAACTATCCCCCACCTTTCCGAAGGCAGAGAACTGGTGGTAATGTATATCATCATAACTGACAATTCCTGCCGCTTCCTGTCCACGATGCTGCAGGGCATGCAGCCCCAGCGCACAGTGCGCTGCCGCATCGGATGCACCGATAATTCCAAACACACCACATTCTTCATGCAGCTTGTCATCATCAAACGGGTGAAACGAATCAGAAATCACAGCTATTCTTCATTCGGTACTAAAATCTCTGCATCGTCTGGCAGCACTTCTTCAGCGGGGTTCAGCGGCAACTCAATTTCTTCCGGACGCTCCTCTTCGCCTTCCAGCATCGCCTTTCCATGTTCAAAGACCCCCACCCCGACATCATGCATCCATTCCGCGCCAGCATGGGTATAATCATAGGTTTCCCCGGCAGTTAGCCATTCCGGCTCGTCATCCCCGGAAATCTCGGCAATGGAAAGATGCACCAGTGAAACAATCAGGAACCCTTTCAGGAATCCGAACGCTGCACCAAAAATCCGGTCTACCAGGCTGTTTTTAAATCCCTGCACATTCCCGGTAATCATGGCGGCAAACAGTGAAAGGATAGAGACCGAGACAACAAACACCAGCAGAATCGCCGTGACATTTACCATCACGCTGTTGCGGAACAAATCCTCCATCCACACCGCAGCATACGGGTAGAAATACAAGGTAGAGATCGCCCCACCAACCCACACAATCACTGAAAGGAAATCTTTGACGAAACCACGCAACAACGACGTGAAGGTCGTCAGCAGTACGATTACCGAAACAAAGACGTCAAAGTAACTAAACATCCGTTTTTACAAGCGCTTCCGTGGTTTCCGCTTCCGGCATCCCCTTGTTGCGGGCAAGGAACTGCCTGAGCTGCGTTATATACGTTATTTCATGGAGAATAAAGCCTTTCCTTGGCGCATCCGGCCCAGGCGGCACAATGGCCTGCTCAAAGCCCAGCTTGGCTGCTTCTTTAAGCCGCACATCCGCCCGGCTGACATTGCGCACCTCGCCGGAAAGCCCGACCTCACCAAACACCACGCAATTGGGCAATAAGGGCACATCCAGCAGGGCCGACATCAATGCCGCCACCACTGCCAAATCGGCCGCCGGCTCCTGAATGCGCAGGCCACCGGCCACATTCAGATAGACTTCCTTATCCATAAAGGGCATCCGGGCACGGCGCTGCAACACCGCCAGCAACATGGCCAGCCGGTTCGCATCCCAACCCACCACGGCGCGGCGCGGCGTCGCCATGCCGGTGGGAACAACCAGCGCCTGAATCTCTACCAGCACCGGGCGGGTGCCTTCTACCCCGGCGAAAATCACCGAACCACTGACACCACCGGCCTTACCGGGAATAAATAACGAAGACGGGTTGGAGACTTCCTGTAACCCTTTATCCGACATTTCAAACACGCCAATTTCCCCGGCACCGCCAAAACGATTTTTTACGGCACGCAGGATCCGATAGTTATGCCCGCGTTCACCTTCAAAATAGAGCACGGTATCCACCATATGTTCCAGCACTTTTGGCCCGGCGATCTGGCCTTCTTTTGTCACATGCCCTACCAATAACAATACACTACCCGTCTGTTTGGCACACTGGATCAGTTCATGCGCCGCCGCCCGCACCTGGCTCACCGTCCCCGGAGCGGATTCCAACACCTCCAGGAACATAGTCTGGATCGAATCCACCACTACCACATCCGGCTTATGCTTACGGATGGCACCCATAATGGCTTCCACGGCACTGGCCGCCGCCAGTTGCACTTCCGCTTCACCCAGCCCCAGACGACGTGCACGCAACCGCACCTGCTCCACAGATTCCTCGCCCGTCACATACAGGCAGGATTGTCCCACCCCAGTCAACGAGGCCGTTGCCTGCAGCAACAAGGTGGATTTCCCAATCCCTGGATCACCCCCGATCAGGATAGCCGAACCTTTTACCAGCCCACCGCCCAGCACCCGGTCCAACTCAGCGATACCGGTCTGGCGGCGGGGTGTTTCGGTCATTGCACCAGCCAGCGATGCAATATCCAGTATTTTCTCCTTGGTTTTAGCACGGGCAGATTCCACCCGGCTGAAACTGACGGCATTTGCGCCGCCCGATTCTTCCACAATACTGTTCCATGCGCCACAATCCGCACACTGGCCAGACCATTTTCGGCTCACCGCTCCACAGGATTGACAGACAAACGTGGTGCTATCCTTCGCCATGATTATTTTTCTTGAATATAGAGCTCAGGATGTTTTCTAATATATCGCTCACGATAATCATCATAATAGCCCAGATTAAAGAGAATAATTGTCTTTATTCGACGCCAGCTAAAGAGCGGCCCGGAAACAATAAACCTGAGCGGCTCATAATAACCCTGCAAATCCTTTTCCAGCGGCCGCATATTCTGCCAGATCAGCGCCAGATAATAGCCCGGCACATTGCGGGCAAAGTGCCCAATACGCCACGGTCCTGGCTGGATCGGCAGACGCGCCAGCAACGGCTCTGTCAGCCCGTGCACATTAAGGAAATAGACCTCCGGCCCGGCAAGATACGGAATCAACCCGGCCAGCCAGTTAATTTCCACATGAATCAGTGGATTTTCCGTTGTAGTGGCAATCGAACGTGTGCGTACACGAACTTTACGCGCATTTTGAATCCACATAGGTTCATAATGGCATTTCTTTTTACTGAAAAAACGAAACTCTGAAATACCTTCCTGACACCCACCAAAAAGGGTGTGTGTCATGCGATAATAACTACGTTCACTGACAATACCATTCGGCATGATCCCTGGATGGAATTCGTGCATATGAATATGCAATGGCGCTAATAATACCCATATTGAAGCAAAAATCGAAAGCTTGGGCAAACCCCACCCTGACTGCATCAGACGTGCCAGTACCAATGCATAGATAAAGGCCGCCACAAAGGCCTGTAACGTGAAAAAGCGCCCGGACATATAATCTCCGCCGACAGAGAAAACATAGAGAGTATACAATACAATTCCTGCCACCAATGCCACCAACCGGAGGTTTTGATCCGTACGCGTCTTCCGGCGGGCCAACAACACGATGCTCACCAGCAATACGACCAAGATCGGTATTGCTGCAGCAATATCCTGCGTAATAAAATCCTTCCCGTACTCCAGCCCCTGCTTCCATTTATCAGCAAAGGGCAGGCCGGTATTCATCTTGGAGTATTTCGTATTCGGGAAGAGGAAGCCATAATAAAACAGGCTAAAACATTCCCATACAATAAATGGTAGGAATCCGCGTATCAATTCCAGCCATCGTATTGCACGGCCATGCTGCCAGAACAAGTAGATAAAAAATGGAATGGTTAGCAGTACCGTATCCATCCGGTTGAGCATCAGCAGCGCCAGTAATAAGCCATAACGATGCCATGGTATCACCGGATATTCTTTAATCACCATCACAACAAATAATGCCAACAGCATGAAGGATAGTGGATTTTCTAGACCGCCAATCGCAAATTCCTGCATACTGGGCGAAAATGCCAACGGTACTACAAATCCGAATACAAAGGCAAATGGTGTCTTGCGCAAATGCCAGGCCACCACACCAATCGCCACTGCAAGGCACACCACAGACACCAGGATCGTTGTCGCAAACGGTTCACGCAGTACGGCATACACGGGCGTCAGTGCCATCAGCCACAGCGGGTGCGTGTAGGCTTGTACGCGCTCGGTCACATTCCAGGTCAACCCGTAGCCATGGACAAAATTATCCACCACCCGCAGTGTGATAAACGCATCCTCCGTCACCCACGCAAACCCAAGACACACACCAAACAACGTCAATGCTCCTACTAATAGGAACGCACGGGAATGGATGAATGCCGTAATATACGGAGTAAACACAAATGGTGTGTGTTTTAGTGTAAGTGTTGGTCTGGTAATTACGCCTGCCAGTGCCATTGCTATAACCGATACATTTGTTGCTTGGGGGGCATGACTAATTTATCAACACACGCTTTTAGCTCTAGAAAATACCGCTGGCCAACATAGCGCTGTGACTCCAGATCATTGGTACCTGCCATTTTCATCACCTCTGGTAACATCTCAGCGATTAACCCTTTTACAATTTCCAGCTGTCCTGGGAATGCTGCTAGTTTTTCCATCATGCTATCATCCATCACATCACCAGATTGCAGTCTTAACCTTGTTGTTGCTAATGTTAATAGCTTATGTGTATGAAAACTCAAATTCTCTGCTTTATGATAAAATCGTGCACCACTGTCTTCTAAAAACCGAGTATCTGATGATAAATCGTCACACGTGTCTATCGCTGCCAGAAATTGATGATAATTTTTAATATGTGTCAACAGTTGAGCACATGCCGCCGCATTAATTTGCACAGCACTACCTGACATGCTCAGTGATCCTGTAGTTTGATCTCAATCGGGCCTTCGGCGCGGCCATGAATAAACTGATCGACATACGGATTCCCGCTATCGTCAATCGCATCAATCGGCCCGTGCCAGATAATACGACCCTCATAAATCATCGCCACCTGATCCGCCACTTTACGCACGCTCGCCATATCATGCGTGATGGTAATGGTGGTCGCCCCCAGCTCCTCGGAACATTTGACGATCAGATCATTGATGACATCGGCCATAATGGGATCCAGTCCTGTGGTGGGTTCGTCGAAGAAAATGATTTCCGGGTTGGCAGCAACCGCCCGCGCCAGTGACACACGTTTTTGCATCCCGCCGGATAACTCCGCCGGGTAGAGTTCCCCCACATCCTTGCCTAACCCCACAGAGTTAAGTTTTTCCAAGGCAATTTCTTTGGCGTCTTTGCGGTTCATACCCCGCCCCTGGATCAGGCCAAACGCAATATTCTCCCAGATTTTCAACGAATCAAATAGTGCCCCACCCTGAAACAAATAGCCAAATTTATGCATAATCCGGTCATGCTCCTTGGCACTGAAGTCAACCGTTTCTTCGCCATCAATCTGGACACTGCCTTTTTCCGGTTTCATCAGGCCGATGATATTTTTCAGCAGCACAGACTTTCCACTGCCCGAACCACCAATTACCACCAGCGACTCTCCCTTCTCAACGGATACTGTCACTCCTTGCAGCACCTTTTTTTGCCCAAAGGATTTATGCAAATCGTTGATGATGATTTTCGCGGTCATTGTTCCCTCTTACCGTGCAAAGAACAGCTCGGTGATAATGTAGTTGGTCAGCAGAATCAGGATCGACGCACTCACCACCGCATTTGTGGTTGCCTGCCCCACGCCCTGTGCTCCGCCACGCGAATTGAACCCGTGATAACAGCCCATCAGTGAAATAATAAACCCAAACACTGAGGCCTTCACCAACCCGGAAATCACGTCCTTGGTCTCCATATAATCCGTGGTGGTTTTAAGGTAAGAGCTGGCTGAAAAGCCCAATTTGTGAATCCCCACCAGATACCCGCCATAGACCCCGATAATATCTGCCACCAGCACCAGACACGGCAGCATCAGCACCCCTGCCAGCAACCGTGGGGCAATCAGGTATTTGAACGGGTTGGTGGAAAGCGTTACCAGCGCATCAATCTGCTCGGTCACGCGCATGGTGCCGATTTCTGCAGCCATCGCCGCTCCCACACGCCCGGCCACCATCAGTCCGGCCAGCACCGGCCCCAGCTCCCGCGTGATGGAAATCACCACCACTGCCGCAATGGAACTTTCCGCATTGAACCGCGAGAACCCGGTGTAGCTCTGCAGCGCCAGCACCGCCCCGGTAAAAACCGCTGTCAGCCCCACCACGGGCAGGGAATAATAGCCAATCTCCAGCATCTGCCGGAACAGCAAACGCAGATACAACGGCGGCACAAAACTATGCCAGACAGAATGGAACGCAAACAGCGACACCCGTCCGGTGATCTGAAGAAAATGTAAAAAGAACCTGCCTAGTACCGCGACGAAATTCATATACTCCACATTACGCTGCTGCAGCCTGTTCTTTCGTATACACCCTCTTCAGGCGGTGGCCAAGTCTTGTGAGGATTTCGTAGGGAATGGTGTTTGCCTGTTTGGCCAGCGTGTCGATCGTGCATCGCTCACCCAGCAGTTCCACTTCCGCCCCCACTTTCAGCACGGCTTCCGGAACGGCGCTGACATCCACAATAATCAGATCCATAGAAACACGGCCCACTACCGGTGTTTCCGTACCATTCAGATACCCTTTGGCAACATTTCCCAGACAGCGCAGATAGCCATCCGCATAGCCCAGCCCCAGTGTCGCCAGTTTCTCGCCCTGCCTGGCTTCATGGGTCGCACCATAGCCAACCCCACCGGCTCGCTCCACGGTGCGTACCTGCAACACATTGGCTTTCAGCGTGACCACCGGTTTCATTTTCACCGGGGCATTTTCCCCCAGCGGGTTACTGCCATAAAGCGCTATCCCCGGCCGAATGAGGTCGAAGTGATAGCAGGTTTTCAACAATGCGGCCGCCGAGTTCGCCATCGAGGCATTGGTTTCCGGAAACATCCGACGCAAACGGTTGAAGCGGTTATATTGCTCCTCGTTCAGATCATGCTCCGGCTGGCTGGCACAGGCAAAATGGCTCATCACACACTGAATGTCCAGCCCATCCAGTGCCAATTGGTTCTCCGCCAGTTTTTCTACCTCAGAAACATTCAGCCCCAGCCGGTTCATGCCCGTATCAAAATGCAGCACCGCCGGCATCCGGCCTACTGTTTGTGCATGTGCCTGCCACAGGGCGATCTGCTCACGGCTGTTAAGTACTGGAATCAATCGGCATTCCGAGAGGTCTTTCTCCTGTCCTTTACGGAAACCGTGGAAAATATAGACCAGTGCCCCGGGAAGCAAATCCCGCACTTCCATGCCCTCATCCACGGTTGCAACAAAGAACCGCCGCGCCCCGGCATCCCATAACGCCTGCGCTATTGGCTTGATTCCTAACCCGTACGCATTGGCCTTCACCACCGCCGCACATTCCGACTTATCTGCATAGGTTTGTAACGCCCGGTAATTTGCCGCCAGTGCATCCAGATTTACATTCAGGGTAGCATCCGCAAACATCATGAGACCTTAAAACGCCGCTTCCATATATTCCTGGCGTTCCAGGTCGCCAAAGCGCGTGGTTGTTTTATCAAAGAACAAGGTCACATTACCGATTGGCCCGTTACGGTGCTTGGAGACAATCACCTCGGCCACGTTATTCACCTGCTCCATTTTCTCCAGCCAGGCCGCGAATTTCTCACTGTTTTCATCCGGCTTCAGGCGCTCAGTATAATACGATTCCCGGTAAATAAACATCACCACGTCGGCATCCTGTTCAATGGAGCCGGATTCCCGTAAGTCGGAAAGCTGAGGGCGTTTATCATCGCGCTGCTCCACCGCGCGTGATAGCTGTGAAAGCGCCAACACCGGGATATCCAACTCCTTGGCAATGGCTTTCAGCCCCATCGTGATTTCCGAAATTTCCTGCACACGATTACTGGAGGCTTGCGCCGAAACACCCCGAATTAATTGCAGATAGTCAATCACTAACAGCGAAAGATTATACTTCCGCTTAAGGCGGCGCGCTCGGGTACGAATCGCCGAGATAGAAAGCGCCGGGGTATCATCAATAAAGATCGGCAGCGCATACAGATCTTTATTCGCCTGCACCAACCGGGCAAATTCGTCATTTTGCGGCGATCTACCCAGTTTCCCACGACGAATACTATTTGCATTGATACCTGTTTCCACGGAAAGCATCCGCGATGCCAACTGCTCCGATGACATTTCGAGTGAGAAAATTCCCACGCTTCCGGATCGGAACTCCGGATCATCCTTGTGCCGTTCCGCGTCACGATGCAGAAATTTTGCTCCGCTGAGCGCGATATTTAGTGCCAGCGCCGTTTTCCCCATGGAGGGACGCGCCGCGAGTATAACCAGATCCGAATTCTGTAGTCCACCCAGCATTTTATCCAGATCCCGGAGCGCCGTGGGAATCCCGTGAATATCCCCCTGCCGTTTGAACGCGGCATTAGTACGATCGAGCGATTCTTTCAGTGCATCCTTCAACGAAACAAACGCACGTTCCACGCCACCTTCGCTGGCCAGGGTGAAGAGCTTTCCTTCTGCTTTCTCAATCTGCTCCGAAGCGGCGCGCTCGGCACTGCCCTTATACGCCTCATCGACAATATCATTACCAATCTCAATCAGGTTCCGGCTAATATAGAGATCGTAGATAATCCGGGCATAATCCTTCACATTGAACACGCCGCTGGCCAGCCCGGCAATCTTTGCCAGATAACTGGCACCCCCGATATCGGAAAGCGCCTCGTCACGATCAAACTGGCTGCGCAGCGTGACTGGGTTCGCCACCAGTCCGCGTTCCATGAAGTTCATAATCGCATCAAAAATCCGGCGATGCAGCGGTTCGTAAAAATGCTCCGCCCGGAGAAAATCCCCCACACGGTTATAGGCCTCGTTATTGGTCAGGATCGCACCGAGGAGAATCTGCTCGGCATCAATATTATACGGCACTTCCCTATAAGTGGGGAGTGACTTCTCATCCTCAACTGTCTGAAGCGAACGCTCGGCCATGATGGAACCAATCTAGTCCAACACAACACAATTGCAAATGAATAAACGAAAGAAATCCTATCGTGAGGCCGTGAGTGTGACCGAAACAGAATCACATTGCCGGAGCACACCCGGCTTATCCACTTCCACGGAAACATCCTGTACACGCGTATCCTGCAGGATGTGATCTACCACCACACGCGCCACGGTTTCAATCAGGTTAAAGCGGCGGGATTCCAGCAAGGTGATGATCTCCTGCTCCAGCGTGGTGTAATCCAGCGCGTCACGCAGTGCATCACTCTCTGATGCTTTGGTGCCATCATAGGTAAACTGAATAGTGAGATACAGGTTCCGCTTAGTCTTCTGTTCCCAGTCAAACGCGCCCGCAATGGTCTGGACGCATAGTCGTTGCATTTTTACTAACATGCGCGCTCTCTACAGCAGATGTTTTCCCCCGTCAAGGAAGAGCAGCTGCCCGGTGACACTCTCTGCCTCGGCCAGCCAGCATACCGCCTCGGCCACATCTTCCGGCGGGGAAATGGATTGCAGCGGGGACTGGGCTATATATTTTTCTGTGTAGCTCTCATCTTCTTCGCCTTCCGCCGGGATCACCAGGCCGGGGCATACCCCATGTATGCGTGCCTTCGGAGCCAGCTCACGGGCAGCCATCCGGGTGAATTCCGCCAGTGCTTTCTTGGCCAGAAGATAGGAAAAATGCGATGTCTGGGTTGCCGTAATGTTCGTATCCAGCATGTTAATCACCCGCGCTTCCGGGCAGTGTTTGATAAACTCCTGCGTCAGAAAGAACGGCACGCGGAAATTGATATCCATCTGGCGGTCAAAAAGCACCTCGTCGGTTTCCATAAAGCGGGCACGTTCAAAAATAGAAGCGTTATTCACCAGTACCCGGCAGTGCGGAAACGTATCAAATACCCGCTGCAGCATCGCCTGACGCGCACCGCTATCCTGTAAATCCGCGGCAAAACATTCACACGCCACTCCGATACTCAGTATTTCTTGCCGCGTTATTTCCGCCTCTTCAGCAGAACGCCGAAAATGCAACGCCACATCATAACCGCGGGCAGCAAATGCCAGTGCAATAGCACGGCCCACCCGACGGGCACCGCCGGTAATTAAAACAGCGTTGGAGGATGAACTCATCATGCTTTCTGATACAGGGTGAAACCATAGAAGGCAAGCTGGAGAATGATTAAAGATTGCGCCGCCCGCGTTGTATTGCACTTAAATTTCCTGCCAGATTCTGCCCTTTACTCAGGCGAAAACGCCCGGAGGCCCCTCCCAGTGAAACGCCAATCACGCCAAAAAGGCTACTGGACAGATTTCCAAGCAGGTTTCCCCCGTTTAGTGATGTTATTTCGTGACTGAACTGATCCTGCACCTGCCCAATTAATTGCTGGCGTGCCTGCTGATGCACTCGATTGAGTTGACTCCGCAGAATGGTTTCCAGATCCGCCGAGACATCTTGCCCAATCCGGCGTACCCAGTCACGCTCAATCCGGGTGGCCAGTTGCTCAAACTGCACCTCTACCTGGCGGGTAAACTGCGCCATCTGCGCTTCCGCCTGTGTGATGGTACGCACATCGGCCCGGATTGGCTCCACGCCACCACGGATACGTTGCCCGGTAAAACGCTCACTGAGCCCCCCGGTCAGCCCACCGAAAAACGATCCGGTACGTTGCAGAAACGAACTAAAGAGTGAACCAGAATCCTGTGGCATGTTTGAAGCGTAATATGGCCATGCCTACCCCGGAAGGGGAAAATTTACAGCTTCTGCATTACACCCGGTACGTCCGTGATGATGCCATCCACCCCACACGCCTGTAAACGCTTCGCCTCCGCCACCTGATTGACCGTCCAGGGATAGACCTGAACCTGCGCGGCATGCGCTACTTCTACAAATGCAGCATCCACCCGGTCATGATAGGGAAAAATTGCTTGTATTGGCAGCCGTGCCATCAGTTGCTTCAGTGTAGGGATGGCTCCCCGCGGCATCCCCGCTCCCAACGGGATACGCTTATCCAGCGCGGCCAACTCCTCCAGCTCACGGTAAAGCGTGGTGATCACCATCACATCCTGCAACCGCCCACCGGATTTTACATACTGTTTCAACTCAGCAAGGATGGGAATAGCGCTGAATGTATGTTTCAGCTCGATATAAACCGGGATACGCCCGGCTACCAGTGCCAGCACTTCCTGAAGCGCGGGAACTCCCTCGCCATTCCCGGTATCAAGTGTGCGGAGTTCGGAGAGTGTCCTGCGTGCAACACGTCCATTACCATTGGTGGTACGCTTCAAGGTAGCGTCATGAATCACTACCATCTCGCCGCTGGCACAGCGATGTACATCCAGCTCAATGCCCCCGGCATTTTCATCCAGCGCCCGCCGGAACGCCACCATCGTGTTCTCCGGCAATGTGCCGGACGCACCGCGATGCGCGATAATCTGCACGATTTACACCAGCCGGGTGATCGCCTGCAGTGCCAGCGCATACCCCTTAGCACCAAACCCGCAGATAATCCCCTGTGCGGCCGGGGAAATATAGGAATGATGACGGAATGGCTCCCGCTTATAGATATTTGAGAGATGCACCTCCACCACTGGTCTTCCGTAGGCCATCAGCGCATCCATCAGCGCGACAGACGTGTGGGTATACCCGGCCCCATTGATAATCAGCCCGTCGCTCGTATCGCGTCCCTGCTGCACCCAACTAATCAGTTCGGCTTCGGCATTGGTTTGCCGGAAATCCACGTCCATCCCGTATTTCCCGGCCTCGTCACGGCACAGTGCTTCAATATCCTGCAGTGTTTCCGTGCCGTAGATTTCCGGCTCGCGCGTTCCCAGCATATTCAGGTTAGGTCCGTTTAATATAAGTATGGTTGGCATGGTTTTTTCTTTCCCCTATCGTCATTTCGTTATACCATGAAGCAGGCGCGAAAGCGATACCGAGTTCTGGTTAACATGCAGGAACAATACGTGTGACCTCTGTATTACAGTTTACATTGTTAATGTTTTTTCTACTCTGTGTGCTGGCCACCTGTGCCATGCTGGCCAAAGTTGCGTTAGTACTGGGAAACTGTGATGCGTGTATCATCACCCGAATATTAGACCGTTTTTCTGTGGATTATGGCCAGAAATGGACCGGGCTTGGTCTGGAAGAGGCCGTTTTCCTGCACAAAGCATTACTCACGGCACAAATCATCATTTTCCTCTGGGCACTGGTTTACTCCGGGCTGAGTGCGCGCTGGTTTACCCGTTATTTTGCCAATACTCCGGAAGGTGATAGTGTAGCATATACGGTGATTGGTAAATCCATTATAGTCTTCACGGTCGTTTTCATCCAGATGACACTGATACTGGACATTACCAGCCTGATGAATAGACTGTAAGGCTGAAGTAACCGGTTAAACACATATGTCCATTACCGCAACGATCAACGGCGAATGCCGCACGTTTGAGAACAACCTGGCAATCACTGAACTGCTGGAACAGCTCCGTGTATCCACTAAAGGTATTGCTGTGGAGCGCAATCTGGAAATTATTCCGCATTCGCTGTATGACACCACACCGATTAGTGATGGTGATGCTATTGAAATTATTGGCATTATTGGAGGCGGTTAGGTATGCAGGCGCACTCCTCACTTCACCCGGTTACCTCCCAAAACGACGACGCGTTGATTCTGGCGGGTAAACGCTACCATTCGCGTCTGCTGGTCGGCACCGGGAAATACAAAAATATGGCCGAAACCAAAGCGGCGATCGAAGCTTCCGGTGCGGAAATCATCACCGTAGCTATCCGCCGGATCAACCTGGCCGGTGACGGGGAATCCCTGCAGGAAACCCTACCTCCGGAGCATTACACCTATCTGCCCAATACCGCCGGATGCTACACTGCCGAAGAAGCAGTGCGTACCCTGCGTCTGGCCCGTGAGGCCGGGGGATGGACACTGGTAAAGCTGGAAGTTATCGGGGATAGGACTTCGCTTTACCCGGACGTAGGCGAAACCCTGCGTGCCGCTGAAATACTGGTGAAAGAAGGGTTTGACGTCATGGCCTATACCAATGATGACCCCATCACCGCCAGGCGGCTGGAAGAAGTGGGCTGCGTGGCTGTGATGCCGCTGGCCGCACCCATTGGTTCCGGCCTGGGCATCCAGAACCCGCTCAATATTCGTATGATCGTGGAACAGGCCCGTGTTCCCATTTTAGTGGATGCCGGGGTCGGTACGGCGTCGGATGCGGCCATTGCCATGGAGCTGGGCTGTGATGGTGTCCTGATGAACACGGCCATTGCCGAAGCACAATCCCCTATCCAAATGGCTGAAGCAATGAAGAAGGCGGTGGAAGCCGGTAGGCTGGCCTATCTGGCCGGGCGAATGCCTAAACGCCCGTATGCCAGCGCTTCCTCACCGGAAGCCGGGAAGTTATAATTATGGCGCAGAGGGAATCCCTCGTTTCCTTCACCGGACTGCTTAGCATTACGCTTATCCTGACCGCATTACGCCTGTATTACCTGCAATTTGAACCGCATAACCTGTATGCCGACGAAGCGCAATACTGGACATGGTCCAAACAACCGGACTTTGGTTACTACTCCAAGCCACCAATGGTCGCCTGGCTGATTGCGCTCACCACGCACTATTGTGGAGATACGATTTTCTGTATCAAGCTGGCCTCACCGCTCCTACATGGGCTGACCAGCCTGCTGGTTTTTGGGATCGGACAGAGGCTCTTTGGTGTCACAGAGGGATTCTGGTCCGGACTAACGTATTTGCTGTTACCTGCCGTCACCCTTTCCTCTACATTGATCTCCACCGATCCGGCCCTGCTTTTCTTCTGGGCACTGGCACTTTATTGTTTCATTCGCGCGCTGGAAGGCTGGCATGATAAGTGGTGGATGCTCACCGGCATTGCCGTAGGGCTGGGTCTGATGAGTAAATACACCATGATCTTTTTCCTGGTTTCCGCCTTCTGGTACATGCTGACCACGAATGAAGGCCGGATTACCCTGCGCACGGTCCCACCCTGGTTTGGTGTGGTATTTGCCTTATTGATTTTTTTTCCCAATGTGCTGTGGAACGAAGGGCATGATTTCGTCAGCTTCGGCCATACGGCAGATAACGCCAACCTGCATGGCTTCACTGTGCATTTTGTCAACATGATGGAATTCCTCGCCGGACAGCTGGGTGTTTTTGGACCCATCCTGTTTATCGTGCTGGCCTACCTATTGGCGCACATCAGGCCGCTCTTTAGAAACGAAAATTACCGCATGCTGCTGTGCTTTATCCTGCCGTTCCTGGCGGTGATTATACTGCTCAGCCTGCTTTCCCGCGCCCATGCCAACTGGGCGGCTCCAATCTATATCCCGGCAACCATTCTGGTCGTCAGCTGGGCACTACGACAGGGCAAACAATGGATTATCACCACTACGCTCGCCTTGCATCTACTGATCGCTGGCGGGTTCCACCTGTTTGATACGATCCTGAAAATCACCCATGTTCCCCTCTCAGCCAGTTATGACCCGTTCCGCCGGGTGCGTGGCTGGGAAACCTTTGGCGCACAGGTCACCGGATTACTGCTTTCACACCCTAATACCGTACTGGTGAGTGATGAACGAAAAGTGGTGGCGCAATTGATGTATCTGCTACGCCTACAGGATGGCACACCTTATACGGTCCTTAAATGGAATGCCGATCACATCACGCAGGATCATTATGATCTCACTACCGACCTCAATGCCTACAAGGGCTATGATATGTTGTTTATCACCCGCTCCGAAGATGCATCAAAGCTATTCCCCTACTTTACCAAAGCCGAACCTGTTGCGGTACTGAAGCCGGAACATTATGATGACCCGAAACGGGAATTTGATGTCTATTACCTCACGCATTTTAAAGGCTACTGAAGTCCGCATCCTGCTGGTCACCGGCATGATGCTGGCCGCACTTTTCATTACCTTTCCGCAGATTGATCTCTGGGTCAGCGGTCTTTTTTATCAGGCCAATGCCGGTGGTTTTACCCTGCGAGAAGCAATGTTACCGGAAACCGTCCACCGTATGGTACCGGTCATTACCGTCGTAACGTTCGCCCTGCTGGTACTGGCCTATATCGTCAAATCACAACGGCCAAACGCCTTCCCCCTATTGACGCGCCGGGCATTGCTCTTCCTCATCCTGGCGCTGCTGATTGGCCCCGGTTTAGTGGTGAACAGCATCTTCAAGGAAAACTGGGGGCGCGCCCGCCCGGTGAATATCGAACAATTCGGCGGGGAAAAAACCTTCACCCCGGCATGGATCGTAAGTGATCAGGGCGGGAAATCCTTTTCCTCCGGGGATGCTGCCGTCGGTTTTTTTTTCGCGGCGTTTGCCTATTTATACAGCGGGCGCAAGTGCCGCCAGGTCTTCCTCGCCGGGGTGGGATTTGGCCTGCTGCTGGGACTGGTGCGGATTGTTATGGGCGGACATTTTCTGAGTGACGTCCTATTCTCCGGTATATTTGTCTTACTTACCAATGCGTTACTGGCCCGCGCCCTGCTCTTGCGTTAATAAAATATTAATAAAATTGTGTTAATCTGAGCGTTGAGGCATTCTATGAGCGAAACAGCCAAGTATACCAATATTCATATCTACGATACGCCGGGGGCAAACTGTTTCCCAGTACCGCCTAATCAGAAAAAAGAAAGTTCCCCCGAAGAAAGCGATCAATCATACAAAACCATTACCGCTGTCTCACAGGAACTCAATCGCCAACTGAACGAAGCAGTGAATTCTGGCAACGTTGTCCGTGTGGAATTGGATCTCCCTAAACAAGACCCTTATGCCGTAAGGCAACTGGAAAGCCACATCCCGCTTTTTAAGGTCAATCTTGGCAGTGAGTGGCTACAGGAAAATGATCCGGAAAATATCTTCCAACCTGGTCCATGTGATACCTATGTCGAGAAAGGCAATCATCTCACTCTTTATGTTCGCATTGATGAACCAAAGGAAGATAAAAACGAAAACATGAAAACGCTGCTGACCTTTCTCGGCGCAAAAGAAGTGAAGGAAGTACCAGCACGTTATCAGCCTGCTCTTGAGGAAACACGGAATCTTCAGGGTGCACTGGAAGATCTGGATATTAAACCGCTTGAACCAAGGGACTATGACCAACTCGCGGTAACAGATAACCGCTCAACCATCCAACGTACCGTATAAGGAACGCTATGTCAGATTATTCAGAGAAAATTGCCCCAGGGACAGTAGCCCTTCTTACCGATAGCAACAATATCCGGAACCTCACCCCCATACAGAAAGAGGCGCTACAAAAAAATAACGCTGTCATTGTGTATATGGAAGTTCGTCAACCGGAAGAACAGGCCAAAGAAACTACCCGTGATATTATTAGTGCTACTAACCCACGATTTTCTGGCCAACAATATTCCCTTGATGCCATCGATGGCATACCAAAACGTGACGGCAAGCATTTTGGTGCTTACGTCTATGTAAGCTTCCATAATGGAGGCAGCCTGGAAGCATTTAAGGCAAAACTTACTGGGGTTGTTGGTACAGAATCCATGGCTTCCCTGGAGAAAAATATTATCCTGGAACATGAGCCAAAAGACCCCTCACTCTTCGGGCTGGGTGAGTTACCCACTCCCCGTATTGTCATCAGCGACGAACAATCCACATCAAAGCGAAACTACCTTTCCTAACGAACCCGGATAGATGGCTGCACTTCCAGAAGTGAAACTCCAAGATACTTCGCCATCACCTTTGGTAACAAATGGGATGCCGTTTGTCTACTCCCCATGGAGACACCAATTGGCAAATGCTCACCCCCGGGATAGGCGATGAGTTCTGAAAGCAGCGCTGCCTCACCTGGATCAACTCTTCCATCACTCAAGATTTTTCCCATCACATATGCGGCCTCTTCTTCGCTAACCCTGCCATCTGCCAACACGTATCGGCTGGTCGCCCGCACCGCCAGAATCGCCAGCGCGGTATCATAGGATTGTTTCATGGTTTCGTCTGGAACATCGCTATAGTAAGGTGCGATTTCATTCCCAAGAACCCGCCTAGCTTCGGCTGCACCCTGCGCATCTCCCAACTCAAGGACACGGTCCTTTTCCTCCCATATTTCATCGACTATCTGGCGTGTTACCTTTCCTTTCTCAAGCAATGGTGGAAATTTTTCTTCCATTGAATTTTGCAATAATATTTCTGTCAGGACAGGTCGTTGCGTTCCAGAAAGCAATCGCTTCTGGATGTCCTGTAATTCAAAGAATAGCCTTTGCTCGGATTTATCTTTTGGGAGATGGGCGAAATCGGCAGCGCGTTTCTGGTCGGTTTTTACCAGCAGCAAACTATGCGCCCCGCGCATCTGTTTCATATCAGTGCCGTACTGCACGGAATCGGCTATGGTAAATCCCAGATTCTGCACCGCCTGTAGCCACCCCGCATTATCCATAAATTTCCCAGGCACCGGCACGTAGGCATTCCCGCGGAACACGCGGTTGGACATATAATCCTGGAAGAACGTGCGCAGCAATTCCTGCCGCATTTCCGGGGTGTTTCTCAGGGTTTCCCAATACTGATAATGATCCCGATCAGATATATTCAATGCTGTTTTGACCACCACTTCGTGACGCGGCACGGTCTCAATGATAATTACCCTGTCCGAAAGCCGTGCAGCTTCCTTTAACAACACGTTTGGGTCTTCCACATGGTGCAGCAGGTTAATCATCAGCACGGCTTTAAATGCTTTATCGGTTTCCGGGATATGCTGACCGTCATAGGCCCGCACTTCCACATTGTTTTCACTACGCGGCGTGCCAATAAGATCATATCCCAGAATAGACACCCCAAATTCTTTCTCCAGGTGTCTCGCCAATTTGCCATTCCCCGAACCAATATCGAGTATTTTACCATCAAGTGCGCTCAGTGGAATCATCACCGGGCTGAGTTGTTTGACGATCGTTTCAATACGCTCCTCAAACACAGCGTTCAAACGATTCATGACGGTGGTCGGCTCACCACCGTGTGTAATAGCAATGTCTGAAAAACTTCGGTGCAGCGCTTTCTCTGCATCAAACAATGATAGTTCACCACGGAACACACCGTCAAATTGCTGTAAAATCTTGTCGGCAATCTGACCAGCATGGTCAGACGTTGCCCCCAGATCACGCATGATGTGCAGCAGATCTTCCCGTGCCGCCTGACGTATTGGGCTCTCTTCCAGCACGCAACGCAACTGGCCCAGAATTAAATGTGTATCATGCTGTGAAAGGTAATATTGCTCGTGTTCAGCCATATCTTCATGATGAGTGAATGTGCCCCTACAAAGCTACATTTTAATGCATTTTTAAGGAAATGAAAATAGCTATCCCGCGGCCAGGAGTGCCTCTTCCAGCCTTCTCAGTTCATCGCGCAGGCGGGCGGCTTCTTCAAATTCCAGATTGGCAGCGGCTTCCAGCATCGCTTTACGCAGATGCCCCATCAGCGCCTCGCGTTCTTTCTCGGTTTTGGGCAGTTCTGTCCCGGCCTGATGCTCTGCCTGCAACGCTTCTTCCTGACGCAGGCTTTCACTCACTGCCTTACGAATGCCTTCCGGGGTAATACCGTGCTCCGTATTATAGGCTTCCTGAATCGCCCGGCGGCGGCGGGTTTCCTCCACGGCATATTTCAGCGCGTCGGTCTCCACATCGGCATAGAGGATCGCCATCCCGTTGACATGCCGCGCTGCCCGGCCAATCGTCTGCACCAGCGATGTTTCGGAGCGCAAGAACCCGCTTTTATCGGCATCCAGGATCAGCACCAGCGAGCATTCCGGGATGTCCAGCCCTTCGCGCAGCAGGTTGATCCCCACCAGCACATCAAACACGCCACGCCGCAAATCGCGGATAATTTCCACCCGCTCCAGCGTTTCCACATCGGAATGAAGATAGGTCACTTTCAGCCCCGCTTCCTGCAGGTATTCGGTAAGATTCTCGGCCATCTTCTTGGTCAGCGTCGTCACCAGCACGCGCTCCCCTTTGGCGGCACGGTCTTTACACTCCGCAATTAAATCATCCACCTGCCCTTCCACCGGGCGAATATCCACCACCGGATCCAGCAGACTGGTGGGGCGAATCACCTGGCGGGCATAGGTGCCACCGGCACGTGCCATTTCCCATTTGGCCGGGGTAGCGGAAACAAAAATCGTCTGTGGACGCATCGCGTCCCATTCCTCGAATTTCAAGGGCCGGTTATCCAGCGCCGAAGGCAGGCGGAAACCGTGTTCCACCAGCGTGGTTTTACGTGCCCGGTCCCCATTATACATCCCGCCCACCTGCGATACGGTGACATGACTTTCATCCACAAATAACAGCGCATCCTTGGGCAGGTATTCAAATAAGGTAGGCGGCGGCTGGCCGGGCCCACGCCCGGAAAGATAGCGTGAATAATTCTCGATCCCCTTGCACGCCCCGGTTTCCACAATCATTTCCAGATCAAACTGCGTGCGCTGGGCAATGCGCTGTGCTTCCAGCAATTTGCCCTGGCTTTCCAGCCAGTGCACGCGTGCTTTCAGTTCTTCTTTAATCAACTCAATTGCCTGCTGCAGCGTGGGCCGCGGGGTCACATAGTGGCTGTTGGCAAAAACGGTGATGGCTTCCAGCGTCGCCAGCCGTTCCCCGGTCAGCGCATCAAATTCATGGATGGATTCCAGCTCATCGCCGAAGAAGGAAAGCCGCCATGCCCGGTCTTCATAGTGCGAGGGAAAAATATCCAGCGTATCCCCGCGCAGGCGGAAGCTGCCACGTGGAAACGCCAGATCATTACGCGTATAGTGCAGCGCGATCAGTTCCTTGGTCAGCTCCGGGATGGCGATACGCTGCCCGGCCTTGAGCGGCACGGTCATCTGCAGATACAGCTCCGGCGCCCCCAAACCGTAAATACACGATACCGACGCCACCACGATAACATCACGCCGCTCCAGCAGCGCACGGGTGGCAGCGTGGCGCAGCCGGTCAATTTGTTCGTTGATGGAAGAGTCTTTTTCGATAAACGTATCGGTTTTGGGGATATAGGCTTCCGGCTGATAGTAATCGTAATAGGAGACAAAATACTCCACCGCGTTATGCGGAAAGAAATCTTTCATCTCCGCATAGAGCTGCGCCGCCAGTGTTTTGTTATGCGCCATGATAAGTGCCGGACGCTGCATCTGCTGGATCACCTGCGCCATGGTGAAGGTCTTCCCACTGCCCGTCACCCCCAGCAATACCTGATCCTGTTTACCCTCCGCAATGCCCTCACTCAGCAGGGCAATCGCCTGCGGCTGATCGCCCGCCGGGGCATAGGGGGCTTCCAGTCGGAAGGGGGCTTTTGCTACGGATGCTGTCATATCCTACTCCTGAACCGCGCAATCTAGCGCATTCCGGGCCAGAACGGAACCCCAAAGGAGCGGATAACCCCTCGCCTCGCCCGGAATTTCATGCTATGGGAGGATATGGCAGAGATGATTTGCATGGAATGCCAGTATGTCGGGAAGCCGAAGCGACAGAAGCGCGGCAGCACCAAGGCCGAGATTATAGCCTGGCTGTTGTTCCCCTTTGGATTGCCCTATGTGTTCTGGCGTATCCTGCATAAATTTCCGGTATGCCGGCATTGTGGCAGCACGATGCTGACCTCCACGGAAAGCGCCGTGGGTAAGCGGCTGCTGGAGAAACAGGCAGAGGAGCTGGAGCAGATGGTTCGCCATGCCCCACCGCAAAAAGAAATAAAACCGGCAGAAATACAGCTACCCGAGGTAAAAAAACCGTCAACACAAAATGAATGGTAAGGAATTAAGTTATGATACTCGAACACGCACAGGACCCCTTTACTCTTTTCAGCATCTGGTTCAACGAGGCAGAGGCCAGTGAACCCGCCGACCCTAACGCGATGACGCTCGCCACCGTGAACAAGGATGGCGTTCCCTCGGCGCGTATTGTGTTGATGCGTAGCGTCAGTGAAGATGGGTTTGAGTTCTTCACCAACTACCAGAGCCACAAGGGAGAAGACCTGAAAGCCAACCCGCGCGCCTGCCTGAATTTCTACTGGAAATCTCTGGGCCGTCAGGTGCGGATTACCGGCACGGTAGAAGCATTACCCGCCACCGATTCCGATGCGTATTTCGCCACGCGTCCACGGCGTAGCCAGCTCGGGGCCTGGGCCTCGCAACAATCCCGCCCGCTGGAAAGTTACGAAGCACTGATGCAGGCACTGGAAGAAAACGAAAAAAAATATGAAGGCAAGGACGTACCCCGCCCCCCGCACTGGGGTGGCTACCGTGTCATCCCTGAGCAGATCGAATTCTGGCAGGGCGAAACCAACCGCCTGCACCAGCGCATCCGCTTTCTCCGCAGCACCGGCGGCTGGCAGAAACAATGGGTAAACCCGTAATCTTACAGGGTGACTTCCACAAAACTTTCGGAATCGTCATAGAGGCGCACGCGAATACACTGCACGCCTTCCGGGGCGAAGAGCCCGGGGAAGACGCTGTGCAGCAAATACGCGGCCATGGCTTCCGCCGTCGGGTCAGTGGGGAGGTAGAATATCTCCTGCCCGGCCAGCTCGGCAATTGCCGTACCCAGCGCCACATCGCTCGCATTGAGGATCACGTTATGATCCCAGTGCGCTTCCAGCCAATCACCCAGGAGGGCTTTCAGCCGGTAGAAATCCGCCACCATGGTGGTATCCTGCTCGCGCGCGGGGATGAACGTCGCCTCTACCACATGCCGGTACCCATGCAGACGCGCGCACTTGCCGGAATAATCCATCAGCCGCTTGGCGGCGTTAAACGGCATGCGCACCGTGCAACTCATCTGCGTGGGCGGGGAAAATTGCGTTTCAGGATGGCGGGCTATCATGATGATGTTCTACCACTCTCTACCCCAAACTGGCCAGCGGAAATTCCCACGTAAAAACCCTGCTGGCCAAGCGGCCATGAATCCGCTATCAATAGCGTCATGAACCTGAACCCGTTTATCAATCTGATCTCCATGGTGCTCACGCTCTATATGTGGGCGATGATTATTTACGTGATTCTGGGCTGGCTGGCCTATTTCAATGTGGTCAACCGGCATAATGCCTTTGTGGCCCGGCTGGGGGATGCGTTGCACCGGCTGATTAACCCGGTGTTAAGCCGCATTCGTCGGTTTGTCCCGGTGATGGGCGGGCTGGATCTTTCCCCGATTATTCTTATTATCCTGATCTTCTTTATCCGGGATGTCCTTTATACCTATTTCTATACGTACGGCGCGCCTGGCTGGCGCCCTTGATTGACCTCTCATGACGGCATTTTATCGCCTGTTCCCGGATTGTACCGAGCTGGATCTCCGGGTGATTCCCGGTGCGAAACAATCAAAGATTGATGGGCTTTACCCCACGGCAGAAGGCGGAGAACGTCTGAAAATCCGTGTCAACGCACCACCGGAAAAAGGCAAAGCCAATAGTGCCGTGATCGCACTTATCGCCAAACAACTCGGGGTTTCGGCACGGCAGATCACCGTCCTGCGCGGGGAAACGTCCCAGGAAAAGACACTGCGTATTAGCGCGCCTCTCAGCGCTGCGCAATGCGATCAACTGATTGCTTTGTAGAGCGTGTAACGGTCTGCTTTCAGGGTGCAGACATCCATCGGTTCCAGCCGGGGAAGCAGCACGTCCTCCGGCAGAGTGGCCACGGCGGACACACCCTTTTCGCCCAGTAACATTCCGGCATGGTACCAGGCCACGCGATCCACACACCCGGCCCCCAGTAAGCTTGCCGCCAGCGCCGCGCCACCTTCTGCCAGCACACGGTTCACTCCGCGCTCTGCCAGCAACCGCAACACGGTTCGGATCAGGATTTTACCTTCCGCATCGGTATCCACATTGCAGATTTCCACCCCCTGCTTCACCAGCGCCTCACGCCGTTGTTTATTCTCCGATGCCGTAAACACCAGCACCGGTACCTGCTTTGCCGTTTTCGCCAACTGGCTCTCCGGGGATAAACGCAAACGCCCGTCCACCACCACACGCAGGGGCGAATCGCCTTCCAGCCCAGGCAGGCGGCAGGTCAGCAGCGGGTCATCCGCCCGCACCGTACCACTACCGATCATAATCGCATCATGCTGCCGCCGGAGGCCATGCATATGCCTGCGCGCCGCCTCACCGGTAATCAAGGTCTGTACCCCTGGCTGCGCAGCAATACGACCATCCAGCGTACTAGCCAGCTTGAGCGTTACCAATGGCCGACGCTTGTGAATACGGGTAAAAAATCCGGTATGCTGTTCGCGCGCGATTGCTTCCCCGATGACAGTCTCAACCATAATCCCCGCCTGTTTAAGTGCAGCGATTCCACCGCCGTTCACCTCATGGTACGGGTCCTCACAGGCGATAACCACGCGCGTGATCCCCACCTGAATCAATGCATCGGTACAGGGAGGCGATTTCCCATGATGGCAACATGGCTCCAATGTCACATAGGCCGTTGCCCCGCGTAGTTTCTCTCCGGCGATGGCCTGCGCCTGTTCTAGCGCGCGTACTTCAGCATGCGGTCTACCGCCACGGCCTGTCCAGCCACGGCCAATGATTTGCCCATCCCGTACGATGACACACCCCACCCCCGGGTTGGGCGCGGCCACCGCACGGCGGGAAAGCCGTACTGCCACTTCCATAAAAGCGGCATCGTTCCACATAAGGTTAATCGTTGATGGAGCTGACGAAATCGTTGAAGTCTTTGACCTCGGTAAAATCCTTATACACTGAAGCAAAGCGCACGTACGCTACCTTGTCCAGCTTGGCCAGTGATTTCATGACGATTTCCCCGATTGTGTCCGCCGGCACTTCCGCTTCGCCACGGGATTCCAGTTCGCGAACAATATTGTTCACCAGGATTTCCGTTTGCTCCTCTGTTACCGGACGTTTACGGCAGGCAATCTGGATGGAACGCAACAGCTTGTCGCGGTCAAATGGCTTCTTCTCCCCGCTCTTTTTTAATACCGTGAGTTCACGCAGTTGCACGCGTTCAAAGGTGGTAAACCGGGAATCGCACTCCGGACAGTACCGGCGACGGCGAATAGAACTTCCGTCCTCGGTAGGCCGTGAATCCTTCACCTGAGTATCTTCATGACCACAAAATGGGCATCGCATTGTCTCTCTCCCCGCTTGCCGTTATTCCATAATCTTTACCGCCCTACTGGCAAGGCAGCATAAGACCTATATGTTCGGGTAAATCGGGAACGCTTCGCACAGCGCCCGAACTTCCTTCTTCACCCTTTGCTCCACTTCGCTGTTATCGTCCGGGTTAGCGGCCAGACCGTCCACCACGTCCCCAATCAGCTCGCCGACTTTTTTAAACTCCACCACTCCAAAGCCACGCGTTGTCCCGGCCGGCGTCCCCAGCCGCACCCCGGAGGTAATAAACGGACTCTGCGGATCAAACGGTACTGCATTTTTGTTGCAGGTCAACCCGGCTCGCTCCAGGCTTTCCTCGGTTTGTTTCCCAGTCAGCCCTTTCGGACGCAGATCCACCAACACGATATGGTTATCCGTCCCGCCACTGACAATATCCACCCCACGGTTCTTCAGCGTTTCCGCCAGTGCACGAGCATTATCCAGCACCGCCTTGCCATAGGTTTTGAAATCCTCGGTCAGCGCTTCCGCAAACGCCACAGCCTTGGCGGCAATCACATGCATCAGCGGCCCACCCTGAATACCAGGGAAGATCGCCGAGTTAATCGCCGTGGCCAGTGTCACATCTTTTCCGCTTGGCGTTTTACGCACCACCGTTTCCGGCACCTCGGAAAGGATCACCCCGCCCCGTGGCCCGCGCAGTGTTTTATGCGTAGTGGTTGTCACCACATGGGCATGCGGAATCGGGCTGGGATACACTCCTGCCGCCACCAGACCGGCAATATGCGCCATATCCACCATCAACCACGCCCCCACGCTGTCGGCAATTTCACGGAAACGCTTCCAGTCGACCACACGCGGGTAGGCCGAGAACCCGGCGATAATCAGCTTCGGTTTATGTTCGTTTGCCAGCGCCGCCACTTCATCATAATCAATCAACCCGTCTTCCTTGCGCACCCCGTACTGCACGGCATGAAACCACTTCCCGGACTGGTTGGGTGCCGCACCATGCGTCAGGTGCCCCCCGGCGGCAAGCGACTGGCCAAGGATGGTATCCCCCGGCTGCAGCAGTGCGGTAAACACACCCTGATTCGCCTGCGAACCGGAGTTCGGCTGCACGTTGGCATAGGAACAACCATAGAGTTTGGTAATGCGGTCAATGGCCAGTTGCTCCACTTCGTCGGCAAATTCACAGCCACCATAATAACGTTTACCGGGATAGCCCTCGGCATATTTATTGGTAAAGACAGAACCCTGCGCATCAATCACTGCCTGGCTGGCGATATTTTCCGAAGCAATCAGTTCAATCTGGTATTGCTGGCGCTCCAGTTCACGCTGGATAGACGCGGCAATTTCCGGATCGGTTTGGGTATAGCTGGCCGTAAAAAAGCGACCGGAAAGTGAATTTTCGTTTTGCATGGATGATACTACATTTGGTTGCGCCATGGGGTCTCCTCTCCTAGAAGAGGTATCTCTAGCCCGTTTTTACCAAAAGAGCAAGCAAAAGCACCGCGAGTCCGGGTAGTTGGGCGTAATATTGAAAAAGCTGGCTGAATATTCCCCTATAGTTCACCGCTGGCAATCACTCCGGCAAGCATAGATTTCCACGGCCGAGAGAACACGCTATTACCGGTAATTTCCGCTTGGTTTACGTGGTATTTCCGGCTGATTCTGCCCTTCTGGTGGCGGGGCATCCGGGCTGTTATCCTGAATCCCCTCAACGGCCCCTTTACCCAGCGTTTTCAGATAAGCCTGACGTGCTTCCTGAATCATTTCCAGTGCTCGCGAAACATGCATAACGGTATGGTTTTCCATAAGCACCTGCTTCTGACCGCCCAACGCATCCAGAAATTCCCGGGCATTATTGTTGCTGACGGTAAACCGGTCTGCGAGGTAATTCCGCTCATGGTTATCTTTCGTCAGGCCTGAAACATCAATGATTCTGGTATTTTCCGGCAACCCGGCACCATATTCCGGATTAACCATAAACAGTGCAGGCGTTTTTCCCAGAGTTGCGTTGGTTTGTTGCATCTTCTTATAAATGGCTTCAGCAAAATCATCGGATACTTTATCTTTTTGTTCATTGGTCATTTTTGCATATTCTGCAGGAGGCACCAATGCTTGGGCTGCATTGCCAACCAGATTCTCCAGCCCAACGGCCGATGCAGCCTGTTGGATGATCGCATGAAATTCATTGCGTGGAGGAGCGGAACCATCCGCCATCGGTGGAAGATAACCCCCATAAACAGGAAGAGCAATTTTGCTTTCGGGGTGGTCTTGATGGTAAGCACCCATAGCATCAATTGCCGCCATCATTTGGGGCAGGTAATTCGCATTATACACATTTATTACTATTGCAACATTCTGACCCTCTTTCAACGCCTCAGACACATTCTTATGTGTTTCCGCATAGGCACTTGTATAGGCTTCCTGTGTTTCCTGCATGATCTTCTGGATCGCACGTACCGATTCCTCAGGGTCAGCATCGCGCTCTTTTTCAAGTGCCACCCGCATCTTAGCAAGGTATATGTTGGCCAATGGTTGAAGTACTTTTGCTTCCTCTGCGTTATCTTTCAAAGTTTCTGCATCCACACCGGTATTAAATGATACATATAGCCCCTGCCCCGGCACGATGACGGGCGTAGCGTTGATCTTCAGATCATCATGATTTTTCTCCAGTATGGCCGCAATCACGCCGACATCCTGCGGTGTAAAATCACCAGGAATCAGCACACTTACCACAGCCTTCTCATGAATATTCTCCCCACTGGCAATAAGATGTATATCATCAACTGCCAGTAATTTTTTCCGTACCTGCTGGATTTCAGCCGTGGTTAACTCTCCCATCGCGTACTCCTTATGATGCTTATGTATTATAACGTACCCGGTATCATAAGGCACAGATGTTAAGATTTTGTTAAGAACCGCTATCTATCCCACGCCCAGATAGCGGATCTGGCGGTCATATTCAAAAAGATAGAGTAGCACCCTAAGCGCCTGGCCGCGGTGTGTTTTCAGCTCAGGGTCACGGTGCAGGATCAGCTTCACATCGTCGCAGGCGGCCATCAGCAGTTCGCCGTGGGCAGGCAACGTCGCCACGCGGAATTCCGGCAACCCGCTTTGGCGCGTCCCCAGCACCTCGCCACTACCGCGCAGTTTTAAGTCCTCCTCGGCAATTCGGAACCCGTCATTGGTCTCACGCATGACCCGCAGCCGGGCCCTGGCGGTTTCCCCCAGCGGCCCACCATAAAGCAGCAGGCAGGAAGAAGGCTGATTCCCGCGCCCCACCCGACCCCGCAGCTGGTGCAATTGCGCCAGTCCGAAGCGCTCGGCGTGTTCGATCACGATAATGGTGGCATCAGGCACATCCACCCCCACTTCAATTACCGTAGTGGCCACCAGTAACCGCGCCTCACCATCACGGAAACGCTGCATGGCGGCATCACGTTCCGAGCCTTTCATTTTACCATGGGCCAGCGCCAGCTGTTCCTTCCCAAATATCTGGCAGAAACTCCGGAACCGCTCCTCCACCGCTGCCAGATCTGAAGTCTCCGACTCCTCCACCAACGGGCAAATCCAATAGGCCTTCTGGCCGCTGGCCAGCACCTCCTTCAGCCGTGCAATGATGCTATCCAGCCGTTCCAGTGAGGCCGTGCGCGTATCGATCGGCTGCCTTCCGGCGGGTTTCTCACGCAAGGAAGAAATATCCATATCTCCATAAAAAGTCAGTGCCAGCGTCCGTGGGATCGGCGTCGCCGTCATCAGCAGAATATCGGCCTGCCGCCCTTTCTCAATCAGCCGCAGACGTTGCTTGACGCCAAACCGGTGCTGCTCATCAATCACCGCCAACGCCAGATCGTGAAACACGACTTCATCCTGGAATAACGCATGCGTCCCCACGGCAATACCTGCCTGCCCTTCTGCCAGTTGCGTCAGCTTGAGCGCACGCTCTTTTCCCTTATCCTGCCCGGTCAACAGCACCACCGGCACCGTATCCTGCAACCCGGCCTGGATGAGCATCCGCTGTAGTGACGCCGCGTGCTGCCGTGCCAGCATTTCCGTTGGCGCCATAAGCGCCGCTTGCCGCCCGCATTCCACGGCATTCAGCATACTCAGCAGGGCCACCACTGTTTTCCCGCTACCTACATCCCCCTGTAGCAGCCGCATCATTTTCTCCGGCATAGCCATGTCCGTTTCAATTTCCTGCAAGACGGTCTGCTGTCCTTTGGTCAAATGAAATGGCAGCGATTTTAGGAGCTGTTGCCGGAGCCTTCCATCCCCCTGAATCACCTGCCCGGCCTGTTTCTTCACCCGGTCGCGTGTGAGGGCGAGCGCCAGTTGGCTGGCCAGCAACTCGTCATAGGCCAGGCGCATACGCACCGGGGCTTCCGGCAAAATTGCCTGGGGTTGTGCCGGATGATGCACCGCATCCATCGCGGTTTTCCAGTCTGGCCACTGATGCTGTTTCACGTAGGTCGGTTCCAGCCATTCCGGCAAGGTGGGAATATGGGTCAGCGCTTGCTTCAACACATTATGCCATTTCCGCAGGCTGACCCCTTGTGTTAGGGGGTACACCGGCTCTAAGCGCCGCACCTCGCTTTCACGCTCTGGCGGCACCACGTAATCCGGGTGCACCATCTGCCAGTGTGGCCCGCGCTTTTCCAACCGGCCGCTGATAATACGCGTACTGCCTGGTGGTAGCATGGATTGCAACTGCGGGGCCTTCATATGGAAATAAACCAGCTCGATCAGCCCGTCCTCGTGTAGACATGGAATACGGATCGGCGCCCGGCCACGGCGGCGCTCCGGCGCATGATACTCCCCCACCTGCACCCGTGCGGTAACAATCTGATTCTCCGCCACCTCCGGCAGTGACGGCATCGCCCGGCGATCAACCAGACTCACCGGCAAATGCCACAACAAATCCACCACGCGTTCACCGGCCAGCCGCGCCAGCAGCTTATAGAATTGCGGCCCTACGCCGCGTAACGTTGCGATATCGGTAAAGAGTGGAGCAAGTATGTCTGGCCGCATACCCGGACGTTAAACGAGAACACCCACCCCGTCTACTTTCTCGTCTGCCAATGCCGCTTTGCATTTATCCATGGATTCGGCAGCAGTTTCGTTGGCATCTAATTCAATGAATACGGTACGGTATTCAATTTTAGCAGCTCCTTCCTGTGCCGGAAGCTGCCAGCGCAAACGGTTAAGTGCAATACGCGCATTCATAAAATCGGCTTCCAACAGGAGCACACCGATTTTCCGCAGCCCCAGATAGGCAATGAAATCGCTCTCACGGAATGTCTGGCGGCAGGCGGCGACAATCCCCTGGATGACTTTTTGCATCTGCCCTTCTTCGAACCGTTCGAATTGCTCAACACGCACCACAGCCAGTGTGGCCTTCACTTTGCCGACTGCCACCAACTCTTCTACTGCAGAGGCAATCTCCATAAACGTCTCCGCTTCCGGTACCCCATAACGCGTCTTATTCCGAGCTTCTTCCTGCACGGCACGCAATGTCTGCAAGGTGGGATCCACATCCACGACACGGCGCTGCAGAAGCATCAGGAAACGCGGCTGCTCATCTTCCATCACATCCCGCACCATACGCATATCCAAACGCACGGGTTTGCCGCCCTTGGAAAGCATGCGGAAGCCTCGGATTTTCCCCATCACGGCTGCCACATCCTGCCCGTCAGAGCGATATTCCACGTAATCATCCAGTTTCTCGGAAATGTCATTGGGCAGGAACATCTGAAGCGGCGCACCAACACAATCCTCGATCTCATAACCCAGCAACTGGTACAGTCCTGTGCCTTCTTCCTGCACCTGCTCTACCAGCACCTGCCTGTCCCGGTTATCCTGTCGCAGGCGAAATACCACGTCCCCTTTCCGTACCTGAATCATGTCACTCTCCTAGAACCTAATTGACAATCCGCGCATCCGGATCCAGTTCGCTATCGACATACCGGCCCTGAAATACCGATATTCCAAGCTGTCTTCCATATTCAATCGCCTGTTTGGTTTCCGCCCGGCATAATATCAGCCGATTTGGCCCGCAGGTCTGGATGGCTTCTGATAACCGCTTATTTTCCTGGCTATTTAACCGATCAGGAAAGTCAGCGTTCCATTGCAGCTTTGCCAAGTCAAACCCCAGACTTTCCCGGCTGATTTGCAAAAAACTTAGCGAGTTAAGCCCATCCAGACACAGGCGGTAGCCCAGCTCATGCAACGTATCCCGCGCTTCACCAAAGGATCTCATATTGGCAAACACATCTGCTACATCCACTTCTACCACCAGCGAGGGCTTCTTTTTCTTACTGATCGTATCGTGAAAATGAAAGAAATTCTCTGATAAAATCGACCGCACGTTGAGGTTAATACTGACTGGCTTTTCAAAATACAGTGCTGCCCGCATCGCCAGCGTTTTCAACACATACTGATCCAGCACCATCGTCAGGTGACGGAATAGCCAGTAGTTTGATGTTAGATTATAATGGACACCCAGCATGCGCCCCAGATGTCCGATATTAATATATATCTCATTGAAAACATGGCGGAATTCGTCTGGCTTCTTATAGGCGCAGATGGGCTGTTTGCGCAGTGCCAGCCCAAAATCAACACTTTGCAATATGTCCTCAATCTCGGCTAACTGGACAAGTGTCAGCTCTTTTTCGCGGTTCATACCACGCTGAACCAATCGCTCCCTGAGCGTTTGCTGCGTAGAAACCTCTAATAATTCCAGCAACATACGGTTGTAGGCCCGCCACTGGAACGCCATATCGTATACGGTGCAGAACGCTTCATTATCCGAGCCGTCCGCATTGGTAGCCAATGCGTCTTCCATAAACAGGTAACGTAGCTGGAACACGGCCTTTTCCAGCAACCCCCGGTCTTCCCCACCATATAGCGCATGAATATCCCCACTCCGGAACAGGAAAATCGCTCCATCTTCATCACGGAACACGTCATTTAAGATATTCGCCGCAATTTTCAGTTGGAACTCACTGCGATTTTCTTCCCGCAGTTGTGACAGATGAAAGTGAATAATATAGTAACCCCTTGGATCTTCACGGATTTCCCGTATTGCCTCCAGCATGGTCGCTTCTGCGTTTTGTGTAACAATATGCATTCTATTGTGTGCTCCGGTTCTTTTGTACGCGAACTGCCCAGGGAACACAAGAACGAGCACGGTCTGCTCTATAATAATAAGTTGACAATGTGGTAAAAACATGTAGTTTGCCGCTTCCTTCAAGGGAAATATGGGTTACGATAATGGCTAAGAAAAATGTACTTCTTGTGAAACTATCCAGTACCGCTGGTACGGGTTTTTTCTATGTCAAAAAGCGCAATCCCAAGAAGATGACCGAAAAGCTTGCATTACGCAAATATGATCCGGTTGTACGCAAGCATGTAGCTTTCAAAGAAGAAAAGCTGAAATAGCGCTTTTTGATAAACTCGCATTTTCTTATTCATCGTCTACATATACCCTCGTTACTCGCTCAGGTTGCACTGCATTTCTGTAGAACATTTTTGCATGTCTTTTTCAGTGAGTTAGGGAACGTGATGCAAAAATGCACAGGCATTCAAAAAACCTTCCTGTGCGGATAAAAATTCAGGGCAAAGACTTTCCCTCCCCACATCTTGTATACTAGAATATTCACGTGTCTAAATACGGTGTATCAAACACCGCTGTGTGTGGGAGTAAAAAACGTGATTTTTAAGATGGTTGTTCATCAATGAGCAACGTGGTTGATTCATTACGTGGCATGAACCCGACGCGGTTGGCCTTGCTGGGCCTTGGTGCGGCAGTGTTCATTATCATCTTTGGTTTTCTTTCCACACGACTGACAGAGCCCGTGTTATCGCCGCTCTATTCCCAGCTGGAAACCGATGATGCTACTGCCATCGTGGCAGAACTAGGAGCGATGGGGGTGAAATTCAGTGTTGCTACCAACGGCACAGAAATTCTTGTCCCTAGTAGCGATGTACTAAACCTGCGCATGGCACTGGCAGAGAAAGGGCTACCGGCCCGTGGTTCTATTGTTGGCTATGAGATTTTCGATAAGTCTGAATCATTAGGTACCTCAAATTTTGTCCATAATGTGAATTATATCCGCGCCCTGGAAGGGGAACTTGGCCGCACGATCAAAAGCTTTAATTCAATCCGCGATGCGCGGGTGCATTTGGTGGTACCTAAGCGTCAGTTATTCAGGGCACAGGACACCGAGCCTTCCGCCTCTGTGGTACTAACGCTCAACGGTCGGCAGGCGGTAAGCAGCGAGCAAATTGCCTCCATCCGGAATTTGATTGCTACAGCAGTGCCTGGCCTAAAACTAAAACATATTACGGTTGTGGATAATAGCGGTAAATTACTGGCACGCGGGGCTTCAGATGAGGAGGATGAAGCAGGTGGCGTCAGTGCTTCTAATGCCGATGAATACCGCCGTAATTTTGAAACCCGCCTTAAGCAGGCCGTGGAACAACTGGTTGAGAAAACCGTTGGCCCGGATAGTGTGCGTGCGGAAGTTACGGCTGAAATTGCGTTTGATCGCGTCGTAACCAATGCCGAAGTGTATGATCCGGAAGGTCAGGTAGTGCGCTCCGTACAAACCTCTACCGCCACCGAGAACTCACAGGATCGCCAGGATCAACCGGTCAGTGTTCTGGCAAACCTGCCCGGCCCCGGCGTCAATGATACCGGTGCCGCCAGCAGCAATAATGTAGAAAAAGTCGACGAAATTACTAATTTTGAGATTTCAAAAACCATCACCAACCGTGTCAGCGAAGTCGGCAACATCAAGCGACTGTCCGTAGCCGTGTTGGTGGATGGGAAGTATGAAACCGGCGCGGATGGCACAACAACCTATATTCCTCGTACCGATGAAGAGATTGATCGTATTCGTACTTTGGTCAGTTCTGCCATCGGATATGATGGTAACCGCGGGGATCAACTGGAAATCGTCAATATGCAGTTCCAGAATAGCCTGCGTGACAATATTGAAGAACCCGGGCCATTTGATTTTCTCAAAAATGATCTGGATAGCATCATTAAAACGCTGGTGATGGGTGCCGTGGCGATTCTGGCCATCCTGCTGGTGATTCGTCCACTGGTAAACCGGGCGTTTGATGTTTCCACCGCGGATCTGGAAGGTACTGGTAGCGGAATGTTGCCCGGAGGCGAACTGGGTATGCTTCCCGGTGAAGGGAATATGGCACTGCTTGGAGGCGGTGGCGGAGAGGAAGGCGAAATCAACGTGGATGAAATTCAGTCCCGTGTCAATTCCTCTTCCACACAGAAAGTTAACGATCTGGTGACAAACAACCCTGAAGCTACACTCTCACTGATTCGTTCTTGGTTGGGGAATCAACAATAACAGGATAACCATATGGCACCGCGTAAACAGGGTGATAAAGGACTTACCGGGCTGGAAAAAGCCGCGGTTGTCATGATGTCACTTGACGTGGATATTGCAGCCAAGATCTTCGGCATGATGAACGAGCAGGAGATTAAGGAAATTTCCCAAACCATGACCAGTCTTGGTAGTATTAAACCGGAAATGGTGGATGGGCTGTTGAAGGAATTCGTCAACGAACTTTCGCAGGGGCAGGGCATTGTCGGCAGCCTGGAAAGTACGGAAAAACTGCTTAGCCAGGTGCTGGGTAAGGAAAAAGTTGCCACGATCATGGAGGATATCAGCGGCCCGGCGGGTCGTAATACGTGGGATAAACTCAATAATGTCAGTGAGGAAGTGCTGGCCGCATTCCTGAAAAACGAATACCCACAAACCGTGGCACTGGTACTTTCCAAAATCCGCACCTCTCAGGCCGCACGCGTGCTTAGTATTCTGCCGGAAGAATTTGCGCTGGAGATTCTGCAGCGGATGATTACCCTGGAGCCTGTCAAACGCGAGGTACTCAGTGGCATTGAAAAAACCCTGCAATCGGAGTTTATGAGCTCCCTTGCCACCACCAAGAAATTCAACAGCTTTGAATCGGTCGCCGAGATTTTCAATAATTTCGATCGCAATACGGAAAGCAAGTACATGGAATTGCTGGAAAAAACGGACGAGAGCATGGCACAGCGTGTGCGTGAACTGATGTTCACCTTTGATGACCTCACCACGATTGATAACGCCGGTATTCAGACCATCATCCGCTTTGTAGATAAAGGTCAGCTGGCAATTGCACTTAAAGGAGCGAATGAGAAAATCCGCGACCTGTTCTTTTCCAATATGTCTGAGCGGGCAGCTAAGATTATGAAAGAAGATATGGAAAGCCGCGGCCCGGTACGTATGAAAGATGTGGATGAAGCCCAGATGGCAATCGTCGTGAAAACGAAAGAACTGGCAGAGTCCGGTGAGATCATGATCCCGGATGGCAGTGAAGAAGAGGAAATGGTGTACTAGCATGAAAGTGGAACAGTATCCCTATCATAGCTTTCAGGATGGTCAGGATTTTGAACCCATCGTCCCCCGTGGCGTGGCTGAACAAAAAGCACAGCAACAGGCACAGTTGCAGGAAGCCGAAGCCAGCGGGTATGCACGTGGCCTCAGCGAGGGCAAGGCCGCAGGAATTGCGGAAGGTCAGGCACAACGCCAACAACTGGAACAGCAAATTAAACAGCTCATTGCGAATCTGGACCCGGCCATACAATCTGTGCAGCACTCCATCCAGCAGCAATTGGAGGAAATCCTGCAGGCACTTTCCGGACTGACGGCTTCCATCGCAGAAAAACTGGCAGGAGATGCCCTTAAAGAGTTCCCGGAAGCACAGATAAAACAGGCTTTCACGGAATGTGCTGCATTGCTGACAGGCGGCAAAAAACTGATATGGTACGTACCGGTAGATGCTGTGGATTATACAAAAGAAACACTGGCAACACTGGCTAGCGAGTCACAGCTCCAGAAGCTAACCCTCATGGCAGACCCGGCACTTCGGGCTGGGCAATGCCGTTTGGTTTGGGAAGGTGGGGAAGCCACATACGATAACAATGACCTGATACAACAGGTTCAGCAAATAATACAGACCCATTTTGGTAAGAGCATGTTCAGCAATAACCCGAATTCAGGAGTATAATCATGGCTGATGAAACACCTAATGCTGCGGAAGAAACACTCAATGCAGATGTCCAGCTTATGGATACAAAAACGGTCGGTGGTCGTTCGACAGATCCGTTAGACCTTGAAACGGTTTATGACATCCCGGTAGAAATTACCGTGGTACTGGGCACAACACATATGCCCATCAGCCAATTATTAAAATTGGGTCGTGGTGCCGTTATTGAACTGGAGCGCAAAATCGGAGAACCGGTAGATGTGCTGGTTAATGACCGACTGGTGGCACGCGGAGAAGTGGTTATTGTAGAAGACCGGATTGGCATCACGATGACAGATATTATTAAATCTGAGAATAAAGGGTAATAGAGGGATTATCCAGTATGCGGATTTTAGTTGTCGGTAGTTTAGAACCTGCGGTCACCAGCGCGATTCGTATCGCGCAGGATCACGGTGCTACCGTTACACACGCTACGGATAACCATGCCGCCCTGCAAACGTTACTTGCCGGCAAGAGCGCGGATCTTATTCTGGTAGACACACGCGGAGATATCGCCGGTTTGATTGCCGAGCTGGAAGAATCCCGTATCAACGCACAGGTAGCCGCTTATGGGATTAATACCGATGGCCGCACCGCTGCTAACGCCATCAAGGCGGGCGCCAAGGAGTATGTTCCCTTCCCACCGGATAGCGATTTGATTGCCGCTATTCTGGAAGCCGCTGCAGAAGAAAGTAAGGATCTTATTTTTAAAAGCGAGGCCATGCGGCAATGCGTGGCATTGGCAGATCAGGTCGCCCCGGCCAATGCCAGTATCCTTATCACCGGGGAATCCGGTACCGGGAAAGAAGTCATCGCCCGCTACATTCACGATAAAAGCAAGCGTGCACAGGCACCGTTTGTCTCTGTCAATTGCGCTGCCATTCCGGATAATCTGCTGGAATCGGAAATGTTCGGCCATGAGAAAGGGGCATTTACCGGTGCTACGGGTCGCCGGATTGGGCGGTTTGAAGAAGCCAACGGCGGGACGTTATTATTGGATGAAATCAGTGAAATGGATTTACGTCTGCAGGCAAAATTACTCCGCGCCATCCAGGAACGTGAGATTGATCGGTTGGGCGGCAACACATCCGTGAAAGTGGATATCCGCATCCTTGCCACCAGCAACCGTGATTTGGCTGAGGAAGTAAAAAAAGGAACCTTCCGTGAAGACCTCTATTTCCGTCTGAATGTCATTCACCTGCAATTACCTCCACTACGCAAACGCCCGGATGATATTGATGCATTTACCAACTTTTTTATCAAAAAATACGCCCAGGCAAACGATGTCCCAGCCCTGCCGGTTTCGGATGCCGCGCTTATACGCCTCAAACAACATAACTGGCCGGGTAATGTACGTGAACTGGAAAATACCCTGCACCGCGCCGTATTGCTGAGCATTGGTCATAGCGCCATTGAACCAGACGCGGTTGTGCTTTCTGCATCCTCCGCAGACTCCCCACCAATGTCCTCGCCGGAAAGCACAACCGCTACCCCATCCACTGGTCCGCTGGTAGGACGCAGTATGGCCAGTGTCGAACAGGAACTGATTCTGGGTACGCTGGATCACTGCCTGGGTAACCGTACACAAGCGGCAAAGATTCTTGGCATTTCCATCCGCACCCTACGCAATAAACTGAATCAGTACCGGGAAACCCAGCTGAGCGAGGCCGCCGGTGGTCGAAAGTAGCGAGGCCGTTCCCGCCAGTCCCTTACAGGCGATTTTTGGGCGGTTGCGCCATCTGGAGCAGCATACCGATGTGGTGTTTGCTATTGGTATCATCGCCATTCTGGGCGTGTTGCTGTTTCCGGTACCCAACAGCATGCTGGATTTTCTGCTGGCGCTTTCGATTACCTTCTCCTCGATTATTCTGATGACAGTGCTGTTTATCAACCGCCCCCTGGATTTCAGTGCCTTTCCCACTATTCTGCTGATCGCCGCTATTTTCCGGTTGGCCTTGAACATTGCCTCCACCCGGCTAATTCTTTCGCAGGGACATATGGGCACCGAGGCTGCCGGTAAGGTCATTGAAGCATTCGGGATGTTTGTAATGACGGGTTCAGTGGTCATCGGGGCGATCGTCTTTATCATCCTGACATTGATTAACTTTATTGTGATTACCAAGGGTTCCGGCCGTATTGCAGAAGTTTCGGCGCGTTTCAGCCTGGATGCCATGCCCGGTAAACAGATGGCGATTGATGCCGATCTGTCTGCGGGTCTAATTAATGACGAGGTTGCTAAACTGCGCCGTAAGGAACTGGAAGATGAAAGCACTTTCTTCGGGGCGATGGATGGTGCCAGTAAATTCGTTCGCGGGGATGCGATTGCCGGTATCCTAATTACCATCATCAACTTTGTGGGCGGTATTGTCATTGGGGTGGTGCAGCGCGATATGGATTTTTCCGATGCCCTGCAAACCTATACCCTGCTGACAATCGGTGACGGGCTGGTCTCCCAGATTCCGGCACTGATTGTTTCCACGGCCGCTGGTATGCTGGTAACCAAATCCGGGGTAACCGGATCTGCCGATAAAGCCATTATCCACCAGCTGGGTAAACACCCGCAGGTGATGGGGCTTTCCAGTGCCCTGTTATTTTCGCTGGGACTGATCCCCTCTTTACCCGCGTTTCCGTTCTTTGTACTCTCCGGTCTCACGGGGGGAGCTGCTTTTTACCTACAACGCAGCCGTGTCAGGGAACAGGTTGAGCAGGAAGAAGTTGCCCAGGCAGAAGCCCGCGCCGAAGCCGCACCGGTAGAAGAAACCCCGCAACAGGCGCTGATGATGGACGCGCTGCGGCTGGAGCTGGGCTATGGCCTGCTTTCGCTGATTAATTATGAAAAGGGCCACCGCCTGACCGACCAGATCAAAGCGCTACGCAAGCAACTGGTACGCGATATCGGCTTCATTATGCCCTCGGTGCGCATTCAGGATAACATGCAGCTGGCGGCTAACCGTTACAGCATCAAGCTCAAGGACATCGAGGCCGGTGGTGGCGATATCCGCCCGGATATGCTGATGGTGATGGACCCGCGCGGCGGCGCCATCGATTTGCCGGGGGAAGACACGCGTGAACCGGCCTTTGGCCTGCCCGCCAAATGGATCAGCGAGTCCAGCCGGGAGGAAGCATTGTTCCGCAACTATACCGTGGTGGACCCGCCCACTGTTATCACCACGCACCTGACCGAGATCATCAAGGAAAATATCGCCGACCTGCTGACCTATGCGGAAACGCAGAAATTGCTGGATAGCCTGGGCAACGAGCAGAAAAAGCTGATCGACGATACCGTCCCCAGCCAGATTACCGTCAGCGGCGTGCAGCGGGTGCTACAGCGCCTGCTGCATGAGCAGGTGTCCATACGTGATCTCAGTACCATCATGGAAGCCGTGGCGGAATACAGTGCCCATACCCGTAACCTGACTACCATCACCGAGCATGTGCGCGCGCGTCTCGCCCGGCAGATCAGCTTTCAGCATAGCAGCGCGGAGGGCGTGCTGCCCATTGTCGCCCTGTCGCCAGAATGGGAGCAGCGCTTTGCCGAGAGCCTGATCGGCAACGATGAAGACCGCCAGCTGGCCATGCCGCCCAGCCAGCTGCAGGAATTCATCAAAAAAGTGCGCGATACCATGGATAAGCTCGCCATGAAAGGTGATATCCCCGTACTGCTGACCAGCCCCGGTATCCGCCCCTATATCCGCGCCGTGGTGGAACGTTTCCGCCCAGCCACCCCCGTCCTTTCCCAGGGTGAAATCTACGCCAAGGCTAAATTAAAGAATTTAGGGCAGATTTAGGCGCGGAACGCTTGCAGAACGGTGCGCTGCCTGCTACATCCAAAGCTCTAACGCGGTGAGGTGGCCAAGCGGTTGAAGGCAGTCGTCTTGACAAAACGCTAGTAGGGCGTTTTGGACGGCGTAGCCGCCCGGAGGGCGAAGGGCTAGTAAGCCCTGAGTCAAAACTGCCGTGACGTGGGAGTGATTTTTTAGCCCAGAAATGGGTACTGATATGGATGGGTGTCCGAGTGGTTTAAGGAACTGGTCTTGAAAACCGGTGAAGTGGAGTAAGTTTTTTAGTCCAGAAATGGACGTTGATATGGACAGGTGGCCGAGTGGTTTAAGGCAGCGGTCTTGAAAACCGCCGAGGGTGCAAGCCCTCCGTGAGTTCGAATCTCACCCTGTCCGCCATTTATTGATATATATTTTATGAATTTCAGTATATTGGCAGATAACGGCAGCGCCTAACCTACAAACCAACCTACAACTTATTCGCGGATAGAGGCGGATAGTTACGAATAATTTTGATAGTGTGTGCGTCAGCAAATGTGGTGCAGGTAAATATGGCAGAACAACCAACCAATAAACGAGCGCGAGGCATACGTGAACTACCATGGGTTTACACCCATGGCGTACTTAGAGTTCAAGCTCCGCTTGACCGGAATCTTCTTCCCCTTGATGCTCTATGTACTTACGGATAACCGCATTGTCTATGCCCACCGTTGACACGAAATAGCCATCCGACCAAATACCGTCCGTACCCCAATATACTTTCTTCAAAAACGGAAAACTCTGCTTTATACCACGACTCGTATTCGCTTTTATAATGCGCACCACGCTACTTATGCTCATTTTAGGCGGAACCGACAGCAACAGGTGGATATGGTCGCGGTCATGGTTGGTTTCGACGAAAACCAACTCCGGATAGTGTTTGCGTATCCCTTCCAGTTTCTTGCGTATAAAAGCGAATACCCCGTCGTTGAATATCTTGCGACGGTATTTGGTCGAGATGACTATGTGATACTCACAGTGATATAGACAATGCGCCTGCTTGCGATACTTCATCCTCCAGAAATACCACGAAGATTCCGGAGGCGCTACATCTCACGGGCTTACGCCCGGAGGGTTACTAAACGCTAAAGTCACGGACCTATACCGGGCCAATTCCTCCCTCTTTGCGTTATCATTCATGGCTGGCTCATACACCTTCCGGCTTAAAATTCCCTGCGATGGTGTCAGGAGTAACAGTGTATCCGCACAATGTCGTAGAGTCGATTCATCGCACCTATCTGCGCCGTGATGGTACTGGCAAAGCATCGGTAGAGCCGAATAAGATGATGCTTGGCTCATGCGGCGGTGGTGCAGTCAGGTTTGGGCTGTTTAGAGGCGATACATTGTGGATAACCGAGGGTGTTGAAACCGGTCTGAGCGTGTCCCTCATTACCAGCCAGCCGACATGGGCGACACTTTCCACCTCCGGCATGAAGACCGTGGTGCTACCGCCGCTTGACCGTCTGCCTCACCTCCGCATTGCCGCTGATTATGACGACGCTGGCATTGCGGCGGCGGAAGCACTTGCAGCGAGGGAACTGGCCATAGGTAGGGATGTGCGTATCGCGTTCCCTCCCAAGCCGGGGCAGGATTTTAACGACGTGCTACGGGAGGCGGCGCATGGCGGCTAGTGTCCTACAATCGCTTCTCGATGAAGAACAGCTATATATACCGGAATGGCCGGAGCCGTTGCCGTTTTCCGACATTGAAACACCCGCTATTTCTGCGGATTTCTTGCCGCCAGTGCTGCGAGACTTCGTTACCGCGCTGGCGGTTGCAACCGAAACGCCTATTGAAATGTCGCTGGCATGTGCATTAGGCACCGTTTCTGTAGCCCTCACTGGCAAAATGGTGGTGAATCCCAAGCCGGGATGGGAAGAACCCGTCAACACATATTGGATAGTCGAACTCTTACCGGCCAACCGCAAAAGCAAGGTATTCAAATCCTGCACACAGCCGCTTATCCTACACGAGAAAGCGCAACAAGCCATTTTGGAACCTGTCATTGCGCGAGCGTTATCGAAGCGTAAATCACAGGAAAAATTCATCGAAAAAAAGCGTATCGAAGCGGTGAAAGTACAAGATGCACAAAAACGCGAAGAATTGTTCGAGGAAATTGCCAAGCTGGAAGATGGTTTAGAAAAGATTCCTGTTCTTCCGCGCTTATTTTGCAATAACGTCACTCCCGAAGCACTGGAAAATTTCACCTACGAGCAAAACGGACGTTTCGCCGTTATGAGTGACGAAGGCGGGGTGATGGAAACGCTTACTGGCCTTTACACCAGTGGCAGAGCCAACATTGACCTAATCTTGAAGGGCATAGATGGCGGAGAAGTACGAATTGGACGTAAAGACCGCGATATAACGATGAATCCATTTCTTACCTTCGTGCTCTGTGTACAACCGAAGGTCAGGGAGAAAATGGGAAAGAACCCAGCCCTGCAAGGCAATGGCGCATTGGAGCGCTTTCTTTACATCGTGCCACGCAGCACTATCGGTTTTCGTACGCATGATACGATACCCATGCCCGCAGAGATACAGGCACGATACAATGAAACGATTAGCCGTCTGCTTTCGCTATCGCTCCCTCGCAATCCTGATGGAAAAGAGCAACCCTATATTCTAACCCTGTCACCAGACGCATACGCGGACGTAAAAGACTTCGAGAAATGGCTTGAACCGCAACTCCGTCCCTTTGGCAAATTATACTCTTGTCAAGGCTGGTGCGGCAAATTGGTAGGATATGCGCTCCGTATCGCTGGCCTTATGCATGTGGTAGAATATGGCGTAGATAACCGGCAGATTTCCGCCACCACTATGCGAAATGCGTTATGGATAGCGCATCATCTCATTCAACATACTATCGCCGCCTATCGTTTGATGGGATTGGATGAACGCGTATCGTACGCAAAGCATATCAATGATTGGTTTATCCACACCGGCACCAAGGAAATATCCCGCTCCGAACTCACCATCGCCATGCGGCACCACATGAAAGCGGAACAGCTAGACAAAGCGCTGAAAGAACTTTCTGAGCGCAACATTATACGCGCAGGAATGATAGAGGGCAAAGGTTCAAAGCCTACCACGGTATATGCCGTGAACCCTCGCCTGTTCCAACCCACACCGCCGGTAACTTCGGAAACTACGGAAAGTTTGAATTTACCGGATTTACCGAACTTACCAGAGGAAGCATGACGATATGAGCGCTACGAACGATTGGCCGAACATACCACCCCCACACCCCATAGAAAATTCGTCGAATAGTCCATCTAACGTGAAAATTATTCCGGGGGGTCAAAAAAACATGACCGTTTTTTCCGGTGGAGGTATGCCAACGGTTCCTGATAATACAGGAGATATAAAGCATGGGTCACGGTTTCAGGCAGGGGTGAGTGGCAATCCCAAGGGTAGGCTCAAAGGTTCGCGCAACCGTTTTACTGAAACATTCATGCGAACGCTCGTGGATGATTTCGCCGCTAATGGTGCCAGTGCGCTTGCTGCATTACGCTCTACCAACCCGGAAGCCTATTTGCGTATCGTTATTTCATTGCTGCCGAAGTCCCTCATTCTGAAATACGAGGAATCGCACGGCATCGACTACGAAAACGTTACGGAAGAAGAGTTCTTGCAGTTACTCAATGACTTGCAGCGCCAAAAGTTCATGCAACAGGCGGTGGAAGCGGTCAGCAAGTAGATTCAATCGTTTAGTTTACATTTGCTTGTGTAAGGCATAGATTCATGGGTGAATAGCATATTGCTGTTCCGGGGCTTCAAAACCTTTGACTCATAGCGGTTGGCATCAACCGTCATTGGTGCGCTTCTCCTTATGATGCGTACCAAAGATGTCGCTTCCTGTCTTTATGGCCGGGAGGCGGCAATGTATGTCCAAGCCTCGCGGCTAAAGATTGCCGCGCGTGTCTCTATGAGTCCACGTTTTGAACTCCCGGCTGCCAAAGAAATTTGGCAGCCGTTTGTTTAACCGAACGCATGGGGACGATATGAATGACTATAATTTCTACGCAGACCTCCTGAACAAATACTCGCAACTTACGCCGTGGGTTCAGGCCGTCATTGGCTTCGGAATATGTGGAGCAACGCTTGGGCTGGCTTTCTTTTTGAAAGAGAGCATCGTAGCTATTATGAAACCACTATATAGAACGAATGCCGCTACTAGTGCCGCCAGCGCTCCCGAAGAGAAGCGCGAATGGCGGGATAAGTATTACCGGGACGGTACAGAATAGTGCCATGTCCGACAACGCAGACGCTATCTATGTCACTTCACAGCATGTTGCTGATTATTTAAGCTGTCCGACCAAATGCTACCTGCGCCACACAGGTCAAAAACAGGAAGCCTCGCCATACGCGGAGTGGCTGCTACATCAATCACGGCATTATAAGGCGAAAGCTGAACAGCGCCTATTGCAGCAATACAGCCCCGTTGATGTGACACGCGATAATATCACAATGAATGGCTGGAAGCTGGCCGTCGGCATTGATTGCAGCGGTGGCAAATATCGCAGTATAATTGATGCCGCAAAGCAAGAAAAATTTCTCTATCCCATACGATTCGTTGCAGCGAACAAACCGTCCAAAGAAGATAGGCTGTTGCTCGCATTCGATGCCCTTGTGCTATCGCAAGCCTTAAAAACGAACGTTGATAGCGGAGAAATGATATATGGCGACTCGTTTCAAGCGCGCAAAGTCAATGTCGCGTCGCTATTAGGCGAGACACGAAAAACTGTACGCAATATCTCAAAAATGTTGGCGGATTCTACACCGCCGAAGCTATCGCTTAATAAACATTGCCCTGCGTATGTCTTCAATGGGCGCTGTCATCAACAGGCAAAACAACAAGATGATTTGAGTTTACTCGCCAGCTTGTCGGAGAAAGAGAAAGCAAAACTCAACAGCAAAGGTATTTTCACCGTCACACAGCTATCATACACCTTCCGGCCACGGCGACGCTCGAAACGCAGCGCAGATAGAGCGGAGAAATATCACCATTCCCTTAAAGCGCTAGCGATGCGGGAAAACAAAATCCATGTTATTGGGAATCCGGCGTTGGAGATTAGCGGCACCCGTATCTTTATCGACGTTGAGGGCATCCCGGATAGAGACTTTTACTATCTTATCGGCATTCGCATCGAATCTGCCGAAAAAATTGATGCCCATAGCTTCTGGGCTGATAGTCAGGCTCACGAAAGAGATATGTGGCATCAGTTCATTAGCGTGTTATCGAAATGGGAGAATGCAACCCTAATCCATTACGGAAGCTACGAATCCACTTTTTTCAGGAGAATGATTGAGCGATATGGCTGCGATGAGACATTAGCAGAACGGCTCACCAACGATTCCGTGAACCTGTTATCCAAGATATATGCGAAGGTCTATTTCCCCGGATATACGAATGGACTGAAAGAGATAGCTGGTTATCTCGGTTTTGCATGGAACGCCGATGCTCCATCAGGACTTCACTCAGTCGTGTGGCGGCAGCAATGGGAGGAATCAGGCAATCCGGCATTGAAAAATAAGCTGATTCGCTACAACTCGGACGATTGTGAGGCGTTGAGCCTGATTACAGACAGTATTACCAGACTGTCAGACCCCGAAATAGAGCGGCCAGATTCCGTCGTTGATGCAAGTACGCTCAAACCGTCACATGCGGCACGGTTGGGCCATTTCAAAAGCGACATCGCTCATTTCGAGAACATAAATAACGCCGCCCGTTGGGATTACCAGCGCGACCGCATCTATGTGCGTTCAGGGATAAAATTGAAGTCAAAAACCAAGGCATTTCCTAAAAAGCGCAAGAAAGAGAGCCGCGTTGAAATGGTCATTAAATGGCCAGCAGTACGCAAATGCCCGAAATGCGGGAAACAATATCCTGAAAAAGAGAAAGTTCTTACCCAAACCATGCACGAATTACTTTTCGGTAGGGACAGCATGAAGCGGAGGCTGGTGAAATATGAATTTCAGATATATCGCTGTCGCAGTTGCGGGAACAGGTACGGAATAGACCCGCGTTTTGGCCACCACACACGAAAATATGGCTGGAATGTACTCTCCTACTTCATCTTCAACACTATTGAACTCTGTGTTTCTCAAAATACGGTTGTCCGCAATCTCAACGACATGTTGGGGTTTGATTTACACCGCAGTAATGTTGGTAACATGAAGGTTCGCGCTGCCCGGTATTATCGGGAAACGCGGGATAAAATCTTGGAGAAGATTCTGAGTGGAGCCATTATCCATGTCGATGAAACCAAGGCCAATATCCAAGGGAAACGAGCCTATGTCTGGGCTCTAACGAATATGAAGGAAGTAGTTTTCCTGCTAACAGAAAGCCGCGAGGGAGAATTTATCCAAGAACTGCTATCCAACTACAAAGGCATCCTGATTTCGGATTTCTATTCTGCCTATGATTCCATCGACTGTGAGCAGCAAAAATGCTTGGTACATATTATGCGTGACCTGAATGATGAGGTGTTGAAGAACCCGTTTGATGAGGAATTTAAGAAACTTGCCAACGCCTTCGCTGATTTATTGCGCCCGATGATTGAAACGATAGACAGGCATGGCCTGAAAAAGCACTTTCTCAATAAGCATCTAAAAGATGTAGAGGGATTCTACATCGCGCTCGAAACGGCTGAATACAAGAGTGAATTGGTCAATAAATACAAAAAGCGGTTCATAAAAAATCGGGACAAGCTGTTTACGTTCTTGAAGCATGACGGCGTACCTTGGAACAATAACAATGCCGAACATGCTATCAAGGCGTTTGCCATACTGAGAAACGTGATTTCCGGCCCGTCAACCAAGGGCGGCACGGAGGATTATTTGCTGCTACTCAGTATATGCCGGACATGCGAATATCACGGCATCAGTTTTTTCGATTTTCTGCGTTCTGGCGAAAAGGACATTGATGCGTATGTGACGGGGAAACATACGGCGCTGCATTAATCGTCATGGGCTGGCAGCCGCAGCCGCTTTCCTTCTTCGTCAGCTACGGTTGGGTCAAGAAAAGCGTTGCATTGTGCCAATTGCTTTTCGGTGGCCTCCAAAGCGCCCCAATCCACCGCAGCAACCCATTTTTGACCGAAGTCCAGCGTCCGCACCAGCGGCGTAGGATGCCCCCCTTGCGAGAGTGCTTTAAGCGCGGAGAGGTAATTGCTGCGGTACACGGTGGGAATAATGATGCGTTCTTCACCGGCAGCGACAAGTTCCGCATTCATCATGATACGGGCGGTGCGTCCGTTTCCATCCGCGAAAGGATGAACTTCGGAAATAAGGAACATCATAAAAACGGCCCGTTGAAACGGTGTTTCCAAACTCTGATATAGCTCAAAACCTACCTTCAATGTGCCTTCCACCAATTCAGGCGCTACGAACGTGGTGGAACCGGCGCGGTTGCCAGATTGCTTAAATTTACCGGGCTGCTTATCCGGGCGCTGTTCCATAATGGCGGCGTGGCGGGATTTCAGCAGCCGCGTTAGCGTGTCTAGGTTTTTCGGTGTCTTGTGCATTTCATGCTCGGAAGAAACAAGCCGCCATGTGCCTAATACATCATGGGCGTCTTCGGGGCGTTCATTTGGAATGACACCCTTAAAAACAATGTCCGCTGCTTCCTGCACCTCAAATTCCGTGCCTTCGATAAAGTTGGAGAAGTACGATTCAAAAAACGCTAGCGTTGCGGATGCTTGTGGGTTTCGCTTCTTTGCCAATCGTGTGACGGGAGCGGAATTGCGTAGCTCCGTATGCAATGACTGAAATAACACCAATCTTTCGGGGTCATAAGCATGGCCGGATTTTCGGGCTTTGGCCGCAGGGGATTGCAAGGCTGCTTTTCGGGTGCCAAGCAAGGTGCCTACGAGTTCATCGAATGCCTTGGCTTCTTTCTTCATTGCAAGCGTGGGAGCGATATTGCGTACTTCGTCGCGCAGCTTATTGATAGCATCCTCGCCACTGCGACGGATAAGCGTATCAAGTTTTTCTTCCAGTTCACGTTTTGTCAAAGTGCGTGGCAGCGTGTCTCCACGTCCACGAGAAACGCGCATATTTTCCAGATAGGCTCGTGCTGTAGAACTGATAAAAAGGCCGCTGATGAAAGGCAGGTCGTTAGGTAGAGGCGCTGCGCCTCTGCGCGGGCGTAGAGTAATTCCCGGCAGGGTAATATCGCCCCCCTTATCGGTAATCAGGCAAATGGAACCATCTTTTGCTGGTGCATTTTCCAGCGCCGTTCTATCCGCCACCAAAGCGCCGGGGAAATAGCCACTGACGATTTGCCATATATGGCGTTTTACAATCGCCTCCGGGGCATCTGTGAAGTTTTTGGTGTAAAGACGACTGGCCAATTTACGAAGTTCGCCAGACTTCACAGCGCGGGATACCATGACGGTTGTCTCTGCTGTAGAGACAAAAACCTCTGGCATGGTGTGGAGCAATTTTTCGGTCATTTTAGCCTTCCGATGGCTATTCTACGCAATAATTCGCTACTTATAAAGTGAATTATGCAATAAAAGTCTAAATAAGAACGAAATTTATACTGAGAATCGGTTGATACGGTGTTTCTTTTGCGACTGAATTTCATGAGATTTTTGATTTCTAACTGTTATATTACGCAAATAATCAATAGTTGGTGATATGGGCTTCCGCTTCCGTAAATCTGTTAAAATTTTACCCGGCGTTCGCTGGAATATCGGTAAACGCGGTTCTAGCCTGTCATTTGGTGACAAAGGTCTAACCGTCAACGTGAATAAAAAAGGCACCCGAACTACGGTGGGGATTCCCGGCACCGGGCTTTCGCATTCCACTTATCGACCGCATGACGCAAACGCCTCGCAAACCGGCCAAACCGGAGGGGGCGCATGGGGATGGCTTATAGTAGCCGCGATAGTGGTAATAGTGATTCTTGCGGCTTCCTAAATACCCACTGCCTTTTTATCCGCCTCGGCCTGTAAGAGCCGCACATAAGCCCGCTCAACCTCTTTCTGTAACGCACCCCGCGAAGTGGTAATCTGAGTGCGTATCTGTATCAGTTCCGGCGCTCCCGCGAGTAGCTGCGCTTCCAGTTTTCTCTTGGTATCGGCAAGCTCCCTGTCAAGGGCGGCAATATCGCGTGGGTCAACCCCCTGTGACGCGTTAAAAACGAATTTCCGTTCGATGCTGCGCCGCCATTCCAATAGCCTCTTGGTAAGAGCATCGCCAAACCCCGGCACACGCCTTACGGCCCTTTCGGTAATGTCCCATGCCGTTTCGATGTTATAAGATTCAAGCATCGCCTTACGGCTGGAACCCACGTCTTTAATTTTCGCCCGGTCAATCAGGTGACTTTCGAGGAAGCGCTTTAATTGGGCTTGCTGGCGCTCATTCTGTAGCTGTTGGTAGCGCTTCTGCCGGGTTGTGGGCAATCCTTCCCATTCTGCCTTTACCTTCCGAAGTTGGTCTAATTTTTCATGAAAACGCTTGTTACCCGCTTCACGTTGCCAACGGTCAACCGTCGCATTCCATGCGTTATTTGCTTCGTAGTAGGCGGTAGAAAACTTGCCTGTGTCACCCTTGGAGTTACTTAAAACATAATGAAGAACGACCGCACCGGCTATCAGCCAGAAACTAGCCGCGCCGGGTGCAGCACCGGCAAGGGCTGCCAGTATTGCGCCGCCGATTGCAAGATAGCCTATGACTTTATTGTTTTTCCGCTTACCAGCGATGGCTTGTGCGTCTGTTGACGGCTGAATCTTATAAGCATTGCCGTTCGGAAGTTCTGGCGGTGGTGGTGGAGGTGTAACATCCGTAATTTTCTTCCATATTACGGCCATGTTGTAGGTAGAAGATTGCGGCCCATGCTGAATAAACAGCGAGAATAATATCACGCCGGTTGCGGCTTCGATTTTACACCACGGACAGGCGGTAAGGTTGGAAAAATGATAATGGGAGGCATTCGTTCCGCATTTTTTGATTTGCTTTTCTAGCCCCTCTAACGCCGTCACCCACTCCCTTGCCGTAGGACGGCCATTATCGCGGATTCCTTCTCTCGAAAACGCCCGCTCGAACAGTAACGAAACCTGCGGCGATATAGCGTTTAGCTGCAACGTATGCGGCGGCGGTTCCATAAGTGCTTGCTTGGCGTAAGAACTGAAAGCGAAACGGTGTTCGCTTATCGCCCTCTCGATAGGCATGTCACCTTTTCCAAGGAACCGGCCAGCGAATGGATGACGGCCCATGAAAAGAAGATGAAAGAGCATAATGGCAAGACCGAAAGCATCATGATTCGCGCTACGCACCACACCCTTAAACGATTTTCCCTGCAATTCAGCCGGGGTATAAGTAGGAACTCCGACCGTGCAAAGAAACTGCTGCTTCGGCGTATTGATTTGAAAACTGTCGCAGTCAATCAGCCGTACTGTCGCTTTGGCGGAAACCAGAACGCTGCCATGATTCACGTCACCAATAACGCAACCGTGGTCATGTATCATAGCAAAGGCCCGTGCCACGTTCGCGGCGGTATGAACCAAGAAGCGCCAATCCGCTTCGGGAAAGCTGTCTTTTCGACTTTTCGGAGTATAGAGAGCATGTATATCCTTATGCCCTGTCACCTGCGGCATGAGGAAGCCTTTGGGCTTGCCGTCCGGCCCGTTTAACACATCCACAGGCCACGCGGTCAATGACAGAAGCCTGTCGGTTTTCATATCCGACATGGCATGTAGCTTACCGGCTTTTTCGGGCGCTAGTGGTTGGTGGTAGATTTTAGCGACTAGGGATGACGCGCCCGGAACCTCGTAAACTGCCCCTTCGCCGCCTTTTCCGAGAAGGCGACCAAGCTGTATATTTTCTCCCTTGCGGTTTTTCAGGGCGCTCATGGTTCTCATTCACTGGCAGAAGCATCTAGCCCTTCGACTGGTGCGGCGTTAGGTAGTCTTCGTGTTGCTAAAATAAGGCTCTTATCATCGTCTGTACGGTCACAGACGGATGGCGAAGCAAGATATTTTTCGAGCGATAGGGAAAGGTCTTTGTTTAGCCCTTCGGCGCTGGCAGCGCGAACGGGTGGGAACATTTTATCGTAAAAGGGCGCAAATGCTGTTTGTGTCGCATATTCGAGCACCAGCGGTTCTATGCCGTCCGTAAATAGCGCAATTTCGAGAGGCGGTGTATCCGTTGTATCGAAGCATACTTTTTCAAGCGCGGTGTCATCTGTAAGGAAAAAGGTAGTATTGGCAAACTCACCTCGCTGCGGCCAGAATATCCAGCCCCAATTCGCTTCCTCTCCGTCCGATACCACGATAGCACCATCACCAATTTGTATATACGCGGCCTTGTCAGTACCGATAATAGCGGCGAGGAAGGTACAGGCATAATCGCGGGGGCGTTTTTCTTCCGCTTCTGCCCTTTGTTGAATCGCCTCACGGATTTTTTGCAGCCATGTTTGCGCCACGCTGCTGTCTATCGAAGCGGTGGTATTTTCTGACAGATAAGCGGCGGCGGCTTCCACGAAAAGCGTACAAGCCAGTTCTGAACCAATGTGGCTATTCTCGGCGCTTCCGGCACCGTCAGAAACTACGGCAATGATAACGGGGACATCATTTTTATCAGGCGTAACAATGCACTTCGCGTAATCTTGACAGGGTAAATCCTGTTTTATGTGCGAAGTGCCAATGGATGTTGCGATAACATACCGCCACACCGCCATTATCCAGCAACCGCCCAACCATCGGGCGTAGTTGGGTTAGTCAGTGGCGGCGTATCTCCCGGCTGCGAGCGGGACACAGAACCAAGAGAGTTCGACAGCCATACGAACAGGTCACGGAAACGCAGACCTTTGAGTTTGAGCGGTTCACGGACAGAAATTTGCGCGAGTGTTTCCATGTTTGCGCCCTCTACCCCTACCGCGAAGAACATATAGGATTTAGAAGATTCGCCTTCCTTAATAAAAGAAGCGGCTTGCTGCCAGTCATCTGTTGGCGCACCATCTGTAATCAGGAAAATCCACGGGCGGTAATAGGAAACGCCGTTGCTGCGGTAAACATCCTTGCGCTGCCGGATAAGTTCTAACCCCTGCAATATGGCGCTGCCCATCGGTGTGTCACCGTTTGCGCTCAGACTCGGCGGATGAAACGTATCCGGGGTTTGAAAGTCCGATACAACCTGAACCGGCCCAAAGGTGACAAGACCAATCTCAACACGCTTGGTTGCCATAGTATCGGCCATGAGTTCATCTTTGAACGCAATAAGGCCCGCATTCAATTCCTCAATCGGGCGGCCCGACATCGAACTTGACGTATCCAGCAACAATAAGCACGGACACCGTGGTTCGGGATTGTTGGCGAACTCCGCCGCGCCAAATGGCACTTGCTCGAAATCGGTCATAAGCAACTCACAATTTTATTTATATTACAACTACAAGCACCCTTGATACACGAGATTTACAACCGCAATCAAGGAGTTATTTCTGGGCGAACTTTCCAGCGCACTATTGAATAAACACCATGAACCGTTGATATGAAAGCATATTCCTTCTATTAATGTCCTATTCGTATAGATAACCACCATAAATAGGCGAAATATGGGCTGGAAAGGCACAGTTAGAGCGATTCAGGCGGACATGCGGCGGGCCGCACGGGAAGCTGACCGCAAGCAAAAGATTCAAGCCAAACTGCAAGCGATGGATGACGCGCAAAGCGCGGTACGCGCCTTTGAAAACTATATCGAAGGCATTACCAGCATTCACACTGACTGCAACAGTGAGATTATGGACTGGCAGGATACAGCGAGTCAGCGTCCGCCTTCCGAACCCAAGCGCAGCAATGACAGCGAAGCGGAAGCGAAGCGCAAACATGATGGATTCAAACCGCGTCTTCTGAACAAACTACTGAGAAACGAAGCGAAGAAACGAGAAAAACTAAAACAGGCAATTATCGCTGCTACCACGAAGGACGAAGAAAAATATCAGGACAGGCTGACGGAATACCGCAACAAATATGCACTATGGGAAAAGAAGAAAAATCTGGCAGAACGCTTGCTGAACAAAGACCCGCAAGCGTTCATCGACACGATACGCGAACTTAATCCGTTCACGAGCATTGAAAAACTCGGCTCCGGTCTGCAATTTACCGTCGATGACAGGGGCAACCTCACGGCTAGCATCAGCGTACATAGCGACGAAGTGATACCGAAAGAGAAATACAGCCTACGCCAAAGCGGTACATTATCGACAAAAGAAATGCCGAAAGGTGAATTTAATACACTGTATCAAGATTATGTATGTAGCTGTATATTGCGTGTGGCGGCTGAACTATATGCGCTGCTACCCATTGAGCGCGTATTGATTAATGCGAAAGACAATCTGCTGAACCCAAAGACCGGCCACATCGAAGAACAAACCATCGTATCCGTCATGGTCATGCGTAAGACGTTCGAGGCATTGAATCTAAACAATATCGACCCATCGGATGCTATGAAGAACTTTTTGCACAATATGCGATTCAAGAAGACATCGGGCTTCGACGTAGTGGAACCGGTGACGTATGAGGAAGTGGAAGCGGCATAATAGCTACGCCCTCATTTTTATCACTTTTCCTGCCGTCTTGGGCTGATAACAGTACCGCGCCCATTCATTCATGAGTTTTCTGCGCTTCTCGAACAAATCGCCGCGACGATAAGCCGCCTCTACCGCGTTGCCTACGGCGTGAGAAAGCGCCGCTTCTGCCACTTCGCGGGCGTAGTTAGTTTGTTCCGCCGCCCAATCACGGAAGGTACTGCGGAAGCCATGTACAGTTATATCGTCACGCTTCATGCGCCGTAGCAGTACCAGCATCGCCATGTTAGACAGCGATTTTCCGTTCCTGCTTGGAAACACATGGTCATTGATACGTTTCTCATGCAGTTCTTTAAGAATCTTCAAAACGGATTCCGAAAGCGGAACGCGATGCTCTTTACCAGTTTTAATACGATTAGCGGGAATGACCCATAATTTATTTTTCAGGTCAAATTCATCCCATTTCGCATTTATTGTTTCGCTGGTGCGGGTAGCGGTCAAAATGACCATTTTTAGCGCTTCTGCCGCCAGACCTTCTTGTAATTCCAGCGCCGCCACGAACTCGCTTATGTCATCGTAAGGTAAGGCGGGATGGTGTTTCACCTGCTGAATCTTTGAGCGGGCGGGAAGCAGATTTTGCAGCTTACCGCGCCAGCGGGCAGGATTATCACCAGTACGGTATTCCCGGCTGCTTGCCCAATCTAATATCGCCTCAATCCTGCCCCGCAAGCGGTCAGCGGTTTCTGTCTTCGTTTTCCATATCGGCTCCAATACTTTTAGAACCAATCCCACATCTACATCCTGCACCATTAAGCCGCCTATCGTTGGATAAGCGTAGGTGGTCAGCGTGTTTGTCCACTGAGAGGCATGTTTCGCGTTCCGCCAGCCGGATTTATGCGCCTCTATGTAGGCTTCGGCGCACTGCTTGAAGGTGATGTTGCGGAGGTATAGCAGTTTGACCTTGGCTTGTTCCGCACGGCGAGCCGCGAGCGGGTCAATACCCTGCGAAAGCTGTTTGCGACACTCGGCGGCGAGCATACGCGCATCGGCCAGCGAGAGAGCATTTAGAGGGCCAAGCCCCATCGAGCGGGACTTACCATCAATCATGTAGCGGAATATCCAGCTTTTCACTCCGGCATCTGTGACCTGCAAATAGAGATTGCCGCCGTCAGGATACATTCCCTTTTGCTTTATCTTGTTCAGCGTAACGGGAACCAGCTTGCCTATCTCTCGTGCCATAGATAACCCACAAATCAACCTACAAAAATTACCCGACTACCGGCGATTGCCAGTGAATTTATGCAAACAAGATAATCATAAAAATCACTGTATATCAAGGCATTTATAGGGATGTTGCGTATGCGTACGAATACAGATAAATACTAGTTAGGCGGACACCCCATCCGCCATCCGCTTTCGCTACCACGCTGTTGCTGCCTTCGGCAGCGTAAGCGGGTTAGCTACAGCGCGATTAGCGGTGTAGCGTGTGAAACGGACGCCGCGCTGTAGTGAACGAAGCGAACGAAAGCGGGCTAATTCAGATGAAATATGTTTACATACTTCAAAGCGAACGTAACCCAGATCATTACTACACAGGACTGACGGATGATCTGGATAGAAGGCTGGAGGAACATAACACTGGAAAATCGCTCCACACTAATACGTTCAGGCCATGGAAAATTAAAACCTATATTGCCTTTTCCGATCACAAAAAAGCTGAAGAATTTGAAGTATTCCTAAAAACAGGTAATGGTCGTGCGTTTATAAAGAAACGACTTTGATCCAACTGCAAAAAAATATACACTACCTCGTCCGCAGGACAAGCGAGGGGCTAGGAAGCCCCAGGTTAATCCCACTTTTACCAACAGTCTTTTGTTTGGCATTCTTTCAAATATCTATTATCTCTATAGGAATGGATATTTATGCTTCACGAAAAGTTGTACGAAAGGCCTTAGATGGAAAGGGCTATACGGCTCTTTTTATTCAGCTATTGATTATCATCTCACTTATAGCTTTTTCATTAGAGACCGTACCCAATCTTTCCACAACATCAGAAAAAGTACTTTCCTTTATTGAATTTATTACAATTATTGCATTTACTATTGAATATGTTCTGCGTTTATTAACCTATGACAAACCACTCAGGTTTGTTTTTAGCTGGTGGGGAGTAATTGATGCACTCGCCATTTTTCCTTATTATCTCGCCATAGGCGTAGACCTTAGGGCCATTAGAATTTTACGCCTATTTAGACTTGTACGTATTTTAAAAATTTTCCGAAACAGCCACGCTATTCGGCGTTTAACCCGCACTTTATACCTCGCCAAAGATGAACTATTATTCTTTCTTGGGTTTTCACTCATTATTCTTTATCTTTCCGCCGTGGGTATTTACTATTGTGAGCACGAAGCACAGCCCGAAAGTTTTAGCTCAATTCCCCATTCTCTTTGGTGGGCAATAGCCACTTTAACAACAGTTGGTTATGGGGACATCTATCCCGTGACTGTTTGGGGAAAAATCTTTACCAGCATTGTAGTAATGGTTGGCCTTGGATTTATTGCTATGCCCGCTGGTATACTCACGGCAGCCTTATCACAGGCACGTAGAGAGGAAAAACATCAACACACCAATGATTAGGGGTCTATACCCCTTACCTATTGCCATCATTCCCCCTGCTCTGTATCGTGGCGGCGTATGACAGAGGATTATCAGTTCACCAATTCCTGGTTTGATTTAACGGCAAAGCCCATCTGGGATCAGCTGATCCCGAAAGTAAGACCGAAGCGTATCCTCGAAATCGGCTCCTATGAAGGTGCCAGTGCGTGCTACCTGATTCACACGCTGGCACCCCAGCAGGATATTGAGCTTTACTGCGTGGATAGCTGGGCAGGCGGCGTTGAGCATCAGGCCGGTGAAGCAGCTGCCGCAGACATGGAGGCCGTGGAGCAACGGTTTCACCATAATACACAGCTGGCGATCCAAAACGCCCACTATACGGTAACACTGGTACCGCGCAAGGGGTTTTCCGATGTGTGCCTGAACCAGTTACTCCATGAAGGAAAACGCGGATATTTCGATTTTATCTATGTGGATGGTTCGCACCAGGCACCGGACGTGCTGTGCGATGCGGTGCTGGGTTTTAAGTTGCTTAAAGTGGGCGGCTATATGGTATTCGATGACTATCTCTGGAACGAAAACCTGCCTTATGGCAAGGACCCGATCCGTTCCCCAAAAATCGCGGTGGATGCCTTCGTGAACGTAAATATCCGGAAGCTGAATATTCTTCAGACCCCCCTATACCAGTTCTATATTCAGAAAATTGCAGAATAACAAAGAGATGATTCCGGGGCAACAGAATGAGCCGCCCCGAAATACGTTGCGTGCTTAGGCAGCGTCGCCCTGCACTTGCAGGTTGGCAGCCGCAGTACGGCCACGATTGGTTGCCAGCTCATAGCTGACACGCTGGCCTTCCAGCAGCTTCTCAATACCCGCTTCCTGAACGGCGCTGATATGTACAAACACATCGCTGCCGCCATCTTCCGGTTGAATAAAGCCATAGCCTTTAGTGGTATTAAACCATTTGACTGTTCCGTTTGCCATTCTTGTCTCCTTATGACATTGGTATTATCACGGTCTCCACACGAAACCGCTTCTGTTCAGAGCCCTGCCCTGCATCATCGTGCAGGCATTCAGGAATAGGCCACCCTTGGTCTTACATTCTGGTTCAACAATGTCGGAGATTTTAATATTCAAAGAAGAAGAAAAGTCCGTGATATTAGTAGCCAGTAACACAAAGAGCCGCCAATGCTCTGGCGTGATTATAGCGAAATTTGCAGAATCTGCAAGTTAAACAACACTATCACCCCGATTGTGGCGTATACCGGGTATATTGATGAGTTCCCGTAGCGCCTCAATCACCGGCATGCGTACATAGGTTTTGCGCCAAACCAGCCCGATAGTACGCCGTGGCACCGGTTCAGCAAACGGGATATAGCGTATCCCCTCCTCAGCCGGACGGATCGCCAATTCCGGCATAATGGTAACCCCTGTTCCCGCTTTCACCATCTGGCGCAAGGTTTCCAGCCCGGTGGCGCGGAAATCCTGTTCCTCTGCGCCACCTGCATTATGGCACACGTCCAGCGCCTGATCGCGCAAACAGTGACCTTCTTCGAGCAGCATTAGCGGATATTCCGCCAGTTCCAACTGTGTAATCACTTGATGGCCCGCCAGCGCGTGACCTTCCGGCACCGCCAGAAAGAACGCATCCTCAAACAAGGGAGCACTCACCAGAGTGTCATCCTGCACCGGAAGCGCTAATAAGGCAGCATCCAGCGTACCCGCCCTCAAACGCTCCACCAACTGCTGGGTTTTTTCCTCCAGCAATATCAGCCGTAGCTTCGGCATGGCATCATGAATACGCGGCACCAGGCCCGGGAAAATATAGGTGGAAAGCGTGGGGAATGCCCCCAGCCGGAACTTACCGGAGAACGGGTCACGTGCACTTTCGGCAATATCATGAATATGCTCCACCTCCTGCAGAATACGGCGTGCCGTACGAATAATTGCCTCTCCGGCTTCGGTAGGCATCACCCGCCGGTTAGTGCGCTCAAATACCTGCACACCCAGCCATTCTTCCAGCTTTTTGATCTGGTGGCTTAAGGTCGGCTGGCTGACATGGCATTGCACCGCCGCCTCGGAAAAGTTCCGTAAATCCGCAACCGCCACCAAATAATGCATATCCCGTAGATTCATACCCACCCCATATCATAGATATCATCTATAAATACCATAAAAACAATCAATTATACATAGATAATATCTATTGATATAAGAAGTTTCATTAAAAGGAGGACAATATGGAAAATCAAGATGCATACGACCTCTATTGTTACATGACGGTCAGCGGAAACCCGGAACATGCCAGCGCCACCGCCACCACAGAGGAAGTGGAATGTGCGTGTCGCAACTATCTGAACCCGGCGCCACCGCAAGCCGACAACGTTTTTAAAAACCAAAACCAAAAAGGAGACTAACATGACATTAGGTGTAGGTGAAAAACTTCCGGCATTTAGCGTAAAAGCCACCGCAGAACTACCCCTGAGTGATATTACCATCGATAACGTGTTTATCGATGTTACGGAAAAGAGCTATCCCGGCAAATGGCTGGTGCTGTTCTTTTACCCGAAGGACTTCACCTTCGTGTGCCCGACAGAGATTGCCGCATTCGGTGATCTGGTCGACGAGTTCAAGGACCGCGATGCACAGGTACTGGGCGGCAGCACAGACAGTGAGTTCGTTCACTGGGCATGGCGCAAACAACAGGAAGAGCTGAAAAATTTGCCATTCCCGCTGCTGGCCGATGTGAAACGCGAACTGACCAGCGCTCTGGGCATCCTGGATGCCAATGAAGGCGTGGCCCAGCGCGCTACGTTCATCGTTGATCCGGACGGGATCATCCGCTTTGTGATGGTCACCGACCTCAGTGTGGGCCGTAACCCGAAGGAAGTGCTGCGCGTGCTGGATGCACTGCAAACCGATGAACTATGCCCTTGCAACTGGAGCAAAGGTGACAAAACCATCGACCTGCAACAAGCCACAACGGCCTAACAATACAATGTGGGGAGTAGTGAAGCACCTGCTCCCCACCCCTTAACTTAAGGAGTCTATTATGAGCATACAGGCATTACGGAATCAACTGGGTGAGTACGCCAAAGACATTAAGCTGAACCTTGGCCGCGTGTTGGAAGAAGATGGCGCACCGAGCCTGAGTAAATCCCAGATTTATGGAATTGCGCTGGCTTCTGCCTATGCCACTAAGCACCCGGACGTCATCACCGCCACCCGCGCGGAAACTGAAGGCGTGCTGAGTGAGGCCGAACAAAATGCCGCCAAAGCCGCTGCTACGGTCATGGGGATGAATAATGTCTATTACCGGTTCGTGCATTTGGTCAGTGACAAGGAATACCGCAGTATGCCTGCCAACCTGCGGATGAACATCATTGGCAACCCGGGCGTGGAGAAAGTGGATTTTGAACTAATGAGTCTGGCGGTTTCGGCTATTAACGGCTGTGGCATGTGCATGGACGCGCATGTGCACGAAGTATCCAAAGCCGGGATCAACAAGCAGGGCGTTCAGTCCACGGTGCGTATTGCTGCCACCATCAACGCGGCGGCGCAATCCTTACTCTGCGCTTAGCCTGAGCGGCGTCTACCCAGAAGAAGAAGCACGGCAATGCCCGCCGTAAACACCACCATCACCTCGCCCAGCGTATCAAATCCCCGGTAGCTGGCGAGGATGGCGGTTACCGTGTTCGGAATTCCAATCTCCGTCCCTGTCTGCTCCAGATAGTAACGCGCTACATGGGTATGGGCAGGCGCGTCCGGCGTCCCGTAACCAGGCAGCCCCAACGAGGCATAGACCAACGCACCGCTGGTAATCAGGATCACCAGCAAGGGCAATACCGGGTGTTCTGAACGTTTTTCTTCTGTGCCGGTCAACAGTAACGCTGCCAGAAATAGCAATGTGCTGATTCCCGCTCCCACAGCGGCCTCTGTCATCGCCACATCTGGTGCATGCATCACCAGGTACATGGCCGCCATCAGTAGGCTGAAAATACTCAGCAGGATCGTACTCACCAGCAAATTGCGGAACAGCACCACGGCCAGTGCCGTAATCACCAGAAATGACAGTAGCAAGATATCAATCAGCCCCAGCAGATGATCCGGTATCATGCCTTTTCTCCAGGTTTCTTACGTGTGGTCGTCGGCTTTTTTTTTGCAGTTGTTTTTCGTTTCATCGTTGTCGATTTTTTTGCCGAACTGGTTTTTGCCTTTGCCATTGATGGCTTGGCAGGCTCTACCGTAGCCACCGGATATGCCTCTATCTTACCAAGCGGTTTCAGATTACTTAACGCTGCCGCACGTGCCAGCGCATGGCAGGCCGTGGCCCCAGTGAGGAGCGCAAACACACCCAAAAGTACCAGCTTTAATGTTATCAGCCCTGGCTCCAACAGCAGGCAGGCACCCAATACCACCAGCATCAGTCCGGTGCCGTCACTCATCCCCGCCGGGTGCAGCCGGGTGAAAAAATCCGGCAAACGCAGAATCCCAACCGACCCGGAGAACGCAAAAAATGCACCCACACAGAGTATCAGCATTCCCAGTCCCTGTAAGATCACTTCCAGCATCTATTCGTCTCCAAAACTGCCATAGGCAAAGAATTTCAGGAAGCCAATCGTGGCAATGAAATTAATCAGTGCGTAAATCAAAGCAATATCAATCAACATCGACTCCTGCAGGATCACCGCCAATACCACTATCAGCATTACGGTCTGCCCGCCAAACGTGTTCGCTGCCAGGATACGGTCATAGGGTGTTGGCCCAAGCAGCACTCGCAATGCCGCCAACCCCATACTTACACAGATAATTATAGCCACTACCGTCAGCATTTTACCCCGCGATCTTCCGTACCCGGCCTTCCATCGCACCTTCTTTCAGCGATATCAGCCCTTCACTATCCAGCGCATGTACCTGTACCCAGTCCGGTTCCACGGTCACACTGACCGTACCCGGCGTCAGGGTGATGGAATTTGCATACGTCGCCCGGCCCAGATCATTCGGCTGCTGCATGGGCACCCAACCCAGCACCGGATTCAATGGCTGGATATCCACACGCCAGACCGTCTGGGCAACAGAAGCCGTTGCTTTTAACATCTCCCAGCCTAACCTCACCGTATAAGGTATCATCCAGAGACGTGTATAAAACGGCATTCGGCCTAGAGGGATTACTCCCATCCGGCGTGCCACTCCCAGGCAGACGATACAGGATACCGCGCCTAGACCCAGAAAAAACGGCTCAATAAACCCCGAGCAAACCATCCAAACAGCATAAAGTGCGGCAAAAACGATGACATATATTTGCATGATTCTGGATTATGCATACACCGATTAAAAAGGCCAGCGATTTTGGCGGGTTTCCCATTTTAAAGTACTTGGTATAACTCCTGAAATGCTTAACTGAAGCCAATTATAAATATTTTTTTAGGATCGGTGATGGCTCAACGGAGGCTTCAGAGTGTCAACGAAATTTTTTTAAAAAAATGCGATAAAAACTATTTACCCCCTCCGATTTTTGCTTAAGTTAGTTTTTACCGAGGCACAATTCATTGTTAGGAAATCGTGTGTAACTGTGGGTTACCCGCAGGGGGGCCGTTCCAGAAAAATGGCTGGAAGGGTAGGGTTAGTTTGTCTTTTTAACGTGGGGGGGAAGTAGTGAATCAGAAGAGCATATCCATGGCTCATTCCAGGGATGTAGAAAATATCGACGCAATCAGCGCCTGGAACATACTGAGTAAGGATAATGAAGCCCTTCTGGTAGATGTGCGTACCGTCCCGGAATGGACATTTGTTGGGGTTCCTGAACTGCGCGCCATTGGCAAAGAGCCACTCCTGTTAAGCTGGCGTACCTACCCTAAGATGGATATCAACCCCGATTTCATAACAGCATTATGCCAGCAGGCACCAAATAAAGAAACGTCTCTCCTTTTTCTCTGCCGGAGCGGAGCACGCTCGCTGGAAGCAGCGAAAGCTGCGCTCTCGGCAGGGTATCACCATTGCTACAATATCCTGAGTGGTTTTGAAGGAGACCCAAATGCAGACGGACATCGTGGTATGCTGAAAGGCTGGAAAGCAGAAAATCTACCATGGGGGCAGGGCTAATGAATGCAATGACCACCATGCAACCAACACATGACTCGCAAGACACGCAGGCGATGCAGGAACGCATCCAGCAGCGCCTGCGCTTTGTACTGGGTGATGCTGCGTACAATAGCTGGTTCCGGCATGTTCGTACTCTGAGCATTGAACCTTCCTGTGTCACGATCGGTGTGCCAACGCGTTTTGTCCGCGAGTGGATTCTTTCACATTACTATGACGAATTACTGGAATGCTGGCAGCAGGAACAATCCTCAGTGCTTTCCATAGAGGTTCGTATCAAGCCTGCACTGGCAACCACCTCGGCAGCACCGGTTTCCATCCGTACTCCGGTTGAAACACCGCAAACAAATACAGATACGCATAGTGAATCATCCGCCGCACCTGGCAGTATGGCGATTGAAACCCTGCCAGAGCAGGAAATCAGCTCGCCGCTGGATCCTCGTTTTACCTTTGAGCAGTTTGTTGTTGGGGAATCCAACGAACTGGCTTATGCTGCCGCACGCCAGCTGGCCGACGAATGCTGCGCCCAGCCTGGCACCAACCCACTTTATTTCCATGGAGGCGTTGGCCTCGGAAAAACCCATTTGATGCAGGCGATTGCCTGGGAAATCCGCCGTCGTCGTCCCACACTCAATGTGGTGTATATGACAGCTGAGCGTTTTATGTACCTGTTTGTACGTGCACTCAGGGAGCGTAGTATCGTTACATTTAAAGAACAACTACGCGCCGCCGATATCCTGCTGATTGATGATGTCCAGTTCATTTGTGGCAAGGGCAGCACGCAGGAAGAATTTTTTCATACCTTCAATGCACTGCTGGATCTGCAGCGACCGTTGGTATTTTCGGGCAGCCGGCAACCGGGCGCATTGGAAGGGCTGGATGAACGTCTGCGCTCCCGTCTCTCCTGGGGACTGGTAGCCGATATTGATACGGCAGATTACGCGCTGCGTCTGGGCGTGCTGCAAACCAAAGCGCGCCGTCTGGGGTGCGACATCCCGGAAGACGTACTGGAGTTCCTGGCGCAGCGCATTACCAGCAACATTCGTGAGCTGGAAGGAGCGCTGCACAAGATCGCCGCACAGGCGCGCTTTATGCGCACCCCGGTGACGCTAGAGCGGGCACAGCAGTTACTGCGTGACCTGCTGCATACGCAGGAGCGTGCGGTTACTATCGAGAATATACAAAAGGCCGTGGCGCAGCACTGCAGTGTTTCGCTGGCGGATATGCGCTCCAGCCGCCGGGCACGGCATATTGCCCGGTCCCGCCAGATGGCCATGTACCTGGCCAAGCAGCTGACCCCGCACAGCCTGCCGGAAATTGGCAAGCAGTTTGGCGGCAAGGATCACACCACTGTGATGCATGCCGTGCGCCGTGTGGAAGCCCTGCTGACAGAAGACGGTACAATGCGTGAGGATATCGAACGGCTGACGCGCTCCCTGCAAAGCTAGCCCATGCACGCCATACCGGAGCGCTTGCACCCACCGCACAGATCGCTATGCTCCCGGCATGGAACATGAGGCCCTCACCCGTTTTTCCCGCCAGATTTCTCTGCCCGGCATCGGCCTGGACGGACAGAAGCGTCTGCAGCAAACGCGCGTGCTGGTCGTGGGTGCTGGCGGGCTGGGCGGGCCGGTGCTGCAGTACCTGGCCGCCGCAGGCATCGGCACATTGGGCATCGCGGAGTATGACCGGGTAGCTTTATCCAACCTCAACCGGCAGATTCTGTTTGAAACCGGGGATATCGGGCGCCACAAAGTGGATGCTGCCAGCGATACGTTGCACGCCCTGAACCCGGACATCAGCCTTACCCCACATGCGCTACGGGCGGATGCTGAAAATCTGCCGACACTCCTCACGCATTATGATCTGGTGGCGGATTGTTCGGATAATTTCGCCACCCGCTATGCCGTGCATGATGCGTGTTATGCCGCGGGTAAACCATTGGTCTCCGCAGCAGCCATTGGATTTCAGGGGCAACTTTCCACCTATAAGGCGTATCTGGGCGCACCCCACCCATGTTACCACTGCCTCAGCCCTGAACCTCCGGCCCCGGAGGATCAGCCTTCCTGTGCAGAGTCCGGAATACTGGGCACGGTCACCGGCATACTGGGCACCTGGCAGGCCAATGAGATCCTCAAGGAAGCACTTAGCATCGGGCAAGGTCTTTCCGGCACACTGCTCCTGCTGGATGCCCTGCACGCCACCGTTCGGCGCATTCCCCTCCCCCGCGACCCGGGATGCGCATTTTGTATGCTAGAATAGTATTTATTATGTTGTATCCGCCGAAACCTATTGATGTGTCACACTTCAATATTGCACAACGTTTATCAACCACACTACTCGGTATAAGTATGATCTGTTTCGGCATTTTTCTTTTATATATTGAAAAGCGCTATACCTCAGAAGGTGTATTAACAGATGGCGTTATTCTGGAAAAAACCATTGATGAAGGAGCTAAAGGCGTTTCTTATCACGTCAAATACTCGTTTGACTTAACTAATGGAGACTCTTTACTGGCAAAAGATAGTTTTTCACTACCTGTATGGAAATCCCTAAGTGTAGGAGAAAATATCGACGTGCTCTATCTGCCTGACAAACCTCAAATGCACTCCCGCTTTACATTTGATGACAACTACCAATTAGCTTATGGGTTTATTTTAGTTGGATTGTTTTCTGCACTATGCTTTCCATTTGCTGGGCTTCATAATACTTTGCTTTGCAGGAAACAGATTCGCTTAGCCCGCATGCTCATGATACCTTTTGTTACATACGGTTTCTTACTATTTACCGGATTACTTGGCTATATGACATATTACACCTATCTCAATAGGGAACTTGGCGGCATCATACTTTTCACTGCTCTTTCGTTGCTATGGCTTAGCTTTCTCATCTACTTTTGGTTTATTAAGAAAAAACAGTCTAAGCTGTAGGTCCTCTATAATTTCCCATTACTTTATTTTTGCAATACTGCCACCTGAGCCAATTTTGCTTGCAATTTCATGCAAATCTTGGTTATTTCCGCATAAGTAACAGGAAAAAGCACGTTCATGATACCATTTATCCTACTTGGCGCGCCGCGTACCGGCTCCTCTATGCTGGAGATGCTGCTGCAACAGCATCCCGGTATCACGATGTATAAAGAGCTGTTCCACCCGGAACTACCGCAGCGCAGTAATGTGCATTTTTTCAAGAATCACGAGGGTAAAAAAACCTTTTATGATGGTACTGGTAGCCCGCTGGATTTCCTGAAAGAAAACGTATGGAATCATGCCCTGCATCCGGAGGGACAGGCAGTTGGGTTTAAGCTTTTTTATCATCATTGCCGTACCCCCGAGGAACAAGGACTATGGCAAAGCCTGGCGGATATGCCCGAACTCCGGGTTATCCACCTGGTACGCAATAATCCGTTCCACAGCCTTGTTTCCCTGAAAGTGGCACAGAAAACCAACCAATGGATTCTGGTAGGCGGGAATCAGCAGAAGGAATTTGAACCACTTTCTATCGATGTCACCACCTGTGAAAAATTCTTTGACGAATTTACCCAGCAGCGTAAAAAGGCAGAACAACTTTTCGCTAAAAAAGATACCATTACCGTGGATTACGATGCTGAACTGGCCGCGCGCCCTATCGCTACGGCACAGGAACTTTTCCGGTTCCTTGGCCTTCCGGAATTTACGCCGAAGCTGGTCACCATGAAACAGGTAAAAAAACCCTACACCTCCATCATCAGCAACTACCATATCCTCAAGCAATATTTTGCGGATTCACCCTACGCGGGTTACTTTACCGAGCGCACCGGTACTTAATCGAGTTCCACACTTTCCAGATACTCAGGGATGGTCACACGCCATCCATACGCATTCTCTATTTTTTCTTTCAGTGATGCAGCAGCTTCTGGCTCACCGTGGGTGATAAACGTCTGCCGCGGTGGACGGTGGAAGTGACTAAGCCAGCTCAGTATTTCCACATAGTCCCCATGAGCTGACATATTTTCCAGATTTTCAATACGTGCCCGGACCGGAAACATTTCCCCATGAATTTTGATCTCTTTCTCACCACGCAATAACCGGTCACCCCGCGTACCGCCTGCCTGAAATCCGCTGAACAGGATCGTGTTACGGGCATCGGTGATAAAGTGTTTCAGATGGTGCAACACCCGACCGCCTGTCGCCATCCCACTGGCAGAAATAATCACCGCAGGCATGGGTGACTGAAGAATTGCCTTGGAGGCTTCCACGGTACGGGTATAGGTCGCTACATCACAGACCCTCTCCGCCAGTTCTGCGGATAATTTATGTTCCTGGTGAAACCGGCGAAATAAATCCGTGGCGCTGATCGCCATCGGACTATCCAGATATACCGGAACATCTGGCATCATCCCTCGCTGCTTTAGCTGGTACAGACAGTACAGGATCAGCTGTGCCCGCCCCACAGCAAAGGCGGGAATCACCACACTTCCTCCGGCTGCCACCGTGCTGCGCACCACTTCCCCAATTTCCTCTACAGGGTCAGTTTCCGCGTGCTGACGATCGCCATAGGTAGATTCCACCAGCAGGTAATCCGCATCCTGAAGCTGCGCGGGCGAATGCATGATCGGATCGTGCATTCGCCCGATATCCCCGGAAAACACCACAGTACGCCGTCCATCTGTCACTTGCACAAAGGCCGAACCTAAAATATGCCCGGACCGGCTGAGTACAACACGCATCCCACCCCCCACGTCACATGGCCAACCGAAGGCAATCGGCTCAAACAGGGTCAGTGCTGCTTCGGCATCCTCCTGTGTGTAAAGTGGCAAGGCCGGGTGATGTTTACTATAGCCATAACGGTTCGCCCGCCGGGCATCTTCCTCGTGCAGGAACGCACTGTCCGGCAACAATATCCGGCATAGCGCTTCGGTCGCTTCCGAGCAGTACACCTTTCCCTGAAAGCCGTTCCTTACTAACAGAGGTAGATAGCCACTATGATCAATATGCGCATGGGTTAGAATCACGGCGTCAATACTGGCCGGGTTGATGGGTAGTGGATCCCAGTTGCGCAGGCGCAGCTCTTTATGCCCCTGAAACAGCCCGCAATCAACTAGGATACGCTGCTTCCCGCGCTCCAGCAGGTATTTCGACCCGGTCACCGTGCCGGTTGCACCCAGAAATGTCAGTTTCATAGGTTATTGTTATGACATGAATAGTTACCAAAAACGAGTAAAACCAGTCCTGTAGGGTATATTTATTAGCAATAATTAACCATTTATCAATCTAATCGTGGTATCATAGTCTCTTAATTCGTTTCAGATTCTTTGAGCATAACAAAAATGACAAATTTACCCCCTCACTATACAGGTGCAAATGCCTTAATCAGGGCAATAACTGATGCAATGCGATTATGCCCGCGTTACGCTATGCCGATACTCTTTCCAACCTAACACTATATAAAGCAAACCACGAAACAACGGTAGGAATGGCGGCAGGCGTATGGGGCCACTTAATGGCTTCTGTAATAAACAAACGCCTTCCTGGTATTCTAATGATTGGGTCTGGACCATGCACAACCAATACTCTTATGTCTGCCTACACAGCTAAAGCTGATGCGCGTCCTATGGTTATTATTGCTGGACAGGTAGAAGCGGAACGGGGTGTTGATGGAAATGCGTATATGCCGTTCTAAAAAGGGGTGATATGAGGATTACCTTCCCTTAGACGAATTTAAGGGGGCGGATATTGAGAGGATTGTTGAATTCACTTCAGAAGACAATAACAATAAATTCAATAGCTGGATGAAACAAAACTCTGAGAATCTTTCTGAAATTACAAAAATTGCAAATGCTGTATTAGAAAAAGTAGTGCTTAGAAACGGCGCCAGAAGGGCACCAGCCCATTTTCCCAAATTCTTGTAGTTCCTTGAAACCCTTACTGAGATTGGTGGGTGGTGACGGGATCGAACCGCCGACCTACTGGGTGTAAACCAGTTGCTCTACCAGCTGAGCTAACCACCCGGGAAAAGAAAATATGGACCCGCACTCGCGCAGGCCGCGCATACCATACAGAAAACCGGCAGAATGGAAAGGAAAAACATACGCACACGGAATTGTCGTGCTCTGTCTGGCAAGACTATTTGCGTATTAGGTGTACGACAAGCCACAAGTAACCAATTGTTACCAAAGAGAAAACAACTACGTGACCCCCCACCCTGTTGACAAAAGAATAGTATGTCAAATACACACTTACGAAAAGGAAGCCAGTTAGAGCACAGATACCATATATTGATATCATCCTACGTATACCCTGGGAATAACCCATTCTAATAAAAAGATTATGTAGAGCCACAAGCGGAAATGACAAAACAATAACTACTCCCCCGACAATAAAACTATAGGCAAGCGCCAGATTATCGTCAGGTAATATGCGTACATGTATTTTTGGCTTCTCGGGCAGGTAGAGCACATCAACAATATCATCCTCTGCAAAGGTCAACCACCGGTCTCTGGAGAAGCTTTCTTTATTGGTAAGCATGTCACCGTTGGCCAATAGAAACTCAAAAACAACAACATAGGAAGGGATGCCTCTGGCACCTATATCAATCTCTTTTCCTATTATCTTCCCGCTGGTGAGAACCCCTTCGTTCTGATAACGCTGCTCCAGATTCAGCAGGTAAACCCCTATCCAGACAAGAAGAATAACTAATAAAAGCACAGCAGTTCGGTTCATTATCCCACCCGGTAAATTGATGGGCCTTGGAGGTGTATCTGCCATAAATTACCTTACCCCCTCACATACAACACAATCAACGTTACTTGCTTACGCCGCCGCGTTACCTTCTTCCTGCTGTTTTTTCTTCTCGGCCTCTTCTTTGGCCTTTTTTTCGGCTTCTTCACGCTTCTTACGCGGGTCGTATGGCTCCTGCTCCGGCACATCAATCGGTGGCAGCAGACGCTTGGTGAAGAACGGGTCTTTATAATAGAAAATCTTCTTGGTTTTGATCGGGGCTGTGGATTCCACGAGGATAATCTGCTCATCCCGCGGCAGACCAATCACTTCCTGCGGCAGCAGCAGGGCACGCTGCGCCTCGGAAACGTGCTTGGAGCGCGATGCCGGGTTAAGATCCAGGAACACCGGCGCGTTGCGCGAAATCTGCTTCACGGTTTTGTTCCCCACCAGCTGCGAGATCAGGTTGGCCGTTTCCACGTTGTTCGCCGCGAAGGTGATCCGGTAGGTCGCGTTGGCCAGGAAGGAGTTCATCCCTGCCTCCTCGTAGATGTCCTTCAGCTGCTCGGTATCCTGAATAATCAGGAACAATCGCACCTTATACCCCCGGAAGTACGCAATCCCGTTTTTGAACTGCTCCATATCCCCCAGCGTGGGAAACTCGTCCATCACAAACAGAATACCGAACGGCTCATCCGGACGCGGCATATGTTTACACAGAAGCTGCGTGGCCTGCTGGTAGAAAATCTGCATCAACGGCTTCAGGCGTTCGATATTGTCCGGCGTCAAACCAACATACACCGTGATTTTATCCTTTTTAAACCGGTTGAAATCAAAATCACTCTTAGAGGTAGTGGCATCAATCAGCGGGTTGGCCCAGAGTTCCAGCGCGGAGTTGAGCGTGGAAAGCACCCCGGATCGTTCTTTATCCGCCTTTTGCAGGAAGGCCGCAATGTTCATATAGGCCACCGGGTGAATTTGCTTCCCAATCGTATCCAGCACCACCGCGAGATTATACACCACATCATCACTACGCAGCGTCCGTACAATTTCACCGAATGTCGTCGGCTTCTCCGGCACCGCAATCAGATACAGCGCCACACCCAGAAACAGGCTTCGTGCTTCATTTTGCCAGAATTCCTGCTCCGGCAACAACAGGTTGGCGATTTTTTGCACATCGTCCACCATCTGACCCATTTTGGGGCTGACCCAGTCCAGCGGGTTGTAGCAATGGCTGATTCCTTCCGGGCTGGCCGGATTCCACAGGAATACTTTTTGCCCCATTTGCTGTCGGTAACCACTGGTCAGTTCATAGTTTTCCAGCTTGATATCATGCACGACGCAAGACTCTTCCCAGAACAGCAGGTTTGGAATTACAAAGCCCACACCCTTACCAGAACCGGTTGGTGCAAACAGCAATGCATGCTGGAACCCCGGTGCACTCAGATAGCCCCGCTAGTCTGCCCTACCAGAATCCCCTTCTTGAACGCAATCCAGCCTTGCGAATCTCTGTTTCGGTTGCCCACTTAGCGTCCCCGTGAATCTTTTCTGCTTTCTGGAACGGACGAAAATCTAACAGCGGCGCCCGGATGATGAATAAAATCACCATAAAGGTAAACAATGCCGCCCCGGCCGGACCAAACATTTTCAGGTTAAAATCATTGCCCAGCTGGGCGTGATACACCCACCAGTACTGGAAAAGCCCTTTGTAGACATTGAGCATATCCAGTACCATCAGGGAGGCGCTGAGATAGTCCATCCCATAAAAAAGAACAACCGTCGTCACTACCGCTGTGTAGGCACAAACAGCAAGAAACAGCACCACAATGATGCCGATGACAATAAAATTCCGAATATTATGCGCTTCGATCCGCATGGCCCTTCTTTTCTGTGGGGTATATTAGTGTGTATCAGCTGAGAAAGAAAGACGATGTTAGAAATAGACTCTCAATACACCGCAAATGCGTATCAGATACGGCCATATAGCCACGCCGGAACTAGCCACCAATTGGATTAAAGTAAATTTCTGAAACAAAACGACGACCTTTATCACCACGCCTGAGCTGTACGATCACCTCTATCACGTTTCGTACATAACCAAGAATTTCCTCTTTGGTCATTGCCACACCCGCCTGCATTACCATCAGCACCAGCTGTTCCAGTGCCAGACGCGGGGTATCGGCGTGAATGGAAGCAATGGAACCCGGGTGACCTGTGTTGATTGCCCGCAGAAAGCTAAAGGCTTCTGCCCCACGCAATTCCCCCACGATAATCCGATCCGGACGCAAACGCAGACACGCTTCAATCAGGTCCTGTGTCGTCACTTTCGCACGACCTTGTCCCCCTTTGGAAACCAGCAGATGCACCTTGTTATCGTGCCGGTCCAGCACCACTTCGCGAGCATCTTCAATTGTAATCAGGCGCTCTTCCAATGGAATACTTTTCAGTGCTGCGTTCAGGAATGTCGTTTTACCTGTTGAGGTACCACCGCTGACAATGATGTTCCGTTTCAGCTTAACAGCCTGATCAAGGAAGTCCTTCACCTTTCCTTCATTCAGCAACCGCTTGAGCTTCACATTATCCTGGTTTTCCTGCTCCACTACCGCGGTATTCTGGAACGCCCCCATCGCTTCGTACTGATCCAGATCAAAATTCAGCGCACTGGGCTTACGAATAGAAAAACAAATCGTCCCATCTTCACAGGCAGGTGGGAATACTACCTGAACACGGAATCCTCCCGGCAGGGTGGCGGAAAGCAGTGGATGCTCTTCTGAAATCATCTGGCTGGTAGATTGTGCAATCAGCTTGGAAAGTGCTTTCAGGTGTTCTAGCGTCAGCGTTTCCACAGACTCATGATGCATGTCACCGCGCAGCTCAATCCAGGCTTCACCTGGCCGGTTGATAGATATTTCACTGACCCCCTCCCGATCCAGCATTTGCTTGATCGGCCCAAGGTATGTCTCCAGTGCCGTTAAGCTTGAACTCATCGGATAAACGTTATGCTGCCATCCACCGCATCTTCCGGGAAGATAAGGTCGCGATTGACAAACACCTTAATGCGCTCACCCTGATCAACCAGAATGCGCGGTTTGAGTGTTACAAAATCGCTGGTAATGGACTTCACCACATCATTAAAGCCTTCTAGTGTATCTACCACCGTCAGATCTGTTACGCTACCGGAGCGTGTGGTGTCACCACTGCCAGTTTCCCCTTCCTGAACGCCCTTGGCATTCGTTAGCCCTTCTGCAGCAGACGCCACAGCAATGGTCAGTGTACTCAATAATACAGAATTACCAAAGATTTCAAGATAGCGCGGATCCACTTCACCAGGAATTCCGCTACGCCCCAATTCGTCTGTCGCAGGTGAATCAATGGCGATATCTACCCCATCCGGTCGGATAACGCGGTTCCAGATAATATACACACGCGCTTGCCCACGTTTCACACTGGCATCATACGTGCCGATCAACCGTGAACCCTTTGGAATCAAAACCGTTTTTCCTGCTTCAGCATACACATCCCGGCTGACTATTGCCCTTAAGCTGCCTGGAAGGTCGGTATTAATGGCAGTTTCGAGTACTACATCAATGATTTTACCCTGCAGTATGCTACTGAACAGGTTACCAGTAATCGTCGCTTCAGCTGATGGAGCACGAGAATCCTGCAGGGTTCCCACACGGCCAAAATATTCCGCACCTCCTTCCAAAGCACCACTAACCCCACGTCCACCACCAGTGATTATCATGGCAGTTTTGGCGCGGGCTTCCATGGTTTTCTGCTCAAACTGATTCTTCTGCGCTACAAAATTAGATGAGAAATTCTGTGGCGCGGGTGGCGGAGGAGGAGGTGGCGGTGGTGGCGGTGGTGGCGGTGGTGGAGGCGGAGGTGGTGGCGGAGGTGGCGGTGGTGGAGGCGGTGTAATTGCACGCTGTAATTCTTCTGCACCTGCGAACGTCTCACTTACCTTAGAACCTGCAGGTTTCGCCGGTTCAGCAGGTTTTCTCTGCGGTTTTTTATCAGATCCGGAGAACATCATAAATAAGACAACAACAACAATAACAAACACTGCGCCAATAAGCACAAGGCTCTTGGCATTTGTTTCAGAAACGGCAGGTAATGTACCTTTTAGACGGCTCCCTGCAGAGTCTCCTCCTGTATCCTGAACATCATCCCCCCCAACAGGCGGCATGTCTGCACCCGGCGTTTGTTCCATCTCTTCTCTATTATCTGCCACCATGACTATCTTTCTTGCGCTGACGCAAAAGACATCGCCTCATTAAACAGGCACACAACGTTTTTATCCTGCCTTAATGAAAATCGGGGATAGACGCCATTGACAACAACGTAACCATCCTGTTGCCAGCTTGTCAGCGGCACTTCTGTCCCATCCGGCTCCACCCGGAAGATTAGCGGCACAACACCATTGCTATTAGGAAAACGCATATACGTCACCCGGCGATCATCAAATACCTGTACCGGCGAAATAAATTCAGGACCGCTTAGAGTATAGTTATAATTATACTCTACTTGCGGAAAACGTGACAATGCCCGACTACCACTCCCCTGCCCGGATTGCAGCAATATCTGGTTTGCTGTATCCGCTGCATTATTATATGAGGGCGGGGGTACGGGTTGTGTAACTGGTGGCTGATAGGGTGCTTGAGGCATCGGTGGTGATGCCATTGCTTGTGATTCGTAAGGGGCAGGTAACTGTGTGGCAGCCGCTGGGGGCACAAATGATGCTGGTGGGGGCGGCGCTTCCGCTGCAACATCTGGTTCTGGCAGTGAAGGGGGGGGTAGCTCCTCTTCGTCGCGTGATGCTTTTTCATTGTGTTCAATCATGCGCCGGAAATTTTTTGCATCATAATCATTTTCAGGATAGTAAAATCGTACAACGTAAACTAAGTCATTCTGCTCACTCTTCAGCGAGGAGAGATCAAACTGGTAGGTTCGTAAATTTGTCACCACTGTCATATTGGTTTCCATATCCTCTTCCATCGGCTTGATAAAGAGGCGATTAACTGCCGGGGTAATCCGAAATGCTACCGTATCACCCAATGAGACCGTCATTATTTCTTCACCCGTACCAAATTCGATATTGGTCTGATAACCATAACGTGTAATGATACGATACACATCATTTTCACCAAATACGAGGGTTCGTATACGGCTATCAGTTGCCATTGGCATCTGAGCATTCGCTTGCTGGCCGTTCATCATACCGGCCATAAATAAACCAAAAATTAATAGTAATGTTACAATGCGTCCCTGCATTACATCGCCCTATCTTCGTCCACTCTATAACTTGTTACTTGGAATCCCAGTGGGTTAATCCGACGCTCATTAATTGTGTAGTTTACATCAAAAAAGCCAAAATTAATAGTTGCGATTTTATGCCAGACTCGCTCAACCCGTCCGCCACGCGGAATTGGCCCCTGATTTTGTGTCTTGGTGAAGCGAATTTGCACATTCCCCTTACCCAAAAGCACAATGGACTTGATATCAATATAGATACTACCGTTGCGCCCCAGTTTCAGCGGACTTTCGGGGCTGTTACTATCAATAAAGCTGCGGAAGGCAAAATACACGTCACGGTTAGAAAGCAACCGTACCACATGACTATAATAATGGACATAATCTGCTACATTATACTGCTCGCGCGCTTCTATATATTTTACAAGAAAATATCGTGTAATCGCTTCGTCTGCAGTATAACGCTCTACCGTCTTACGATCTACTTGCGTGACTACGCCAGTTTTATCTTCAATTTGAATGATATAGGGTTCAAAAGTTTTACTGGATTGTAACATGGAAAGTGCGGCTAGCGACCCAAGCAGCCCCACAAATGAAAGAACAGTAATCAGTGAGAGTATATTGCGTTGGATACGCACAATTTGATAGCGGTCAGAATACCAACTCTTAACGGTATCCACCATATTTTCGCGCTTCTGGGCATCGTTGCCCTTCTTCTTAAATAATCCTGACAGCACTACCCCTGCTCGCTTCCTGCTTTGTCAAGTCCAGCTATAATTATACTATATTTTTAGGATTTTGTGTATGTGTTCATGGAATCCTACATTGCCTACATGACTTCTCGTTCCATCATAGCGCTGTATATGCACCAGTATCAGCGCTTTGCCAGTTGCTTTTTAACTGGAAGACTCGCAAACGTTTGGTATAGCTCCGTTTGCTTCTGCTTAAATGCCACCAACTCGTCCCCGGAGAGCTTCTTACCTGACGCCACTTTTACCGCCAGGGGGTTTACCTGTGTGCCATTCACCAGTATTTCATAATGCAGATGCGGACCTGTTGACGCACCCGTGGTTCCTACGTAAGCTACCACCTGCCCTTGTCGTACGCGCGTACCGTTTTTCATGCCTTTAGCATAGCGACTCAGATGGGCATAGGCAGTTGAGTATTTCCCATTATGACGAATACGCAGATATTTACCATAGCCTCCCTTGCGCCCAATAAAATCAATACGACCATCCCCGGCAGCAAAAATCGGGGTGCCTGTAGGTGCCGCAAAATCCACCCCCTTATGCATCCGGTTATACCCCAGAATCGGATGACGCCGCGGGCCATAGCGTGATGAAAGCACTGCACCATTAATCGGCGTCTTCATCAGCGCCTTACGCACCGAACGCCCATCCTCTCGATAGAAATCACCACGCCCGTCCAACGTTTTGTACTGGAATATCTTAATGGCATGCCCAGCGACATCCAGCGAGGCATATTGCACTTCACCCGCACCAACCTCACGGCCTTCGTGATCGTAAGCAATTTTATACAGAAGTTCAAATTTACTTCCATCGTGAATATCACGCTGGAAATCAACATCGAAACTATACGCTGATATCACCTGCGCCATAATATTATGTGGAATCCCTAACGACGATGCCAGCCCAAGTAGACTACTTTGAATAGTACCTTCTGCACGCACCAGTTGTTCAGTTAGCTGCTTTTCTTCTGATGCCACATTAAATGCACCATCCTCTGTTCGCTTGGCTTCAATATATTTTTCCGGCAAATCAATTCGCAGCCCGCTCAGCTTCAGCGTATCGCCAGCATCTTCTTTTAAGGATGCCACGATACGTTGCCCCGCGCGCAGTTGGCGCAAGCTATACACTTTATTCACCGCGACACTCACCTCATGTACATCTTGTGCCCCCACGCCAATTTTTTGCAGCATATCACCGACGGTATCTCCACGACGAATCGTCATATCCACATCATACTCTTGTGCTTGCTGCGAATCACGTAACCGCGTAAGCCAGGCATGACGCTCTACCTCATCCTCAGGCATAGTAACGGTTTCTTTTGTCAATGCATCTGTCTCAGGCTCAGAGAGTGCAATCGATGCTGTAGTAGCTTTTTCTACCTGCCCAGCCAGCATCTGCTCAGACACATCGTCAAGTGCCGGATAGGCAATTGGGACTTCCGGAGCTACTTCAGCTGGTTCTACCGTCGTTACGGGCACATTCTCATCATAACTTCCCCGCACCGCTTGCGATACTAACGCCCCAAGGCCAAACATGATGATACTATAAAATAGTACCACTTTATAGGTGAACAGACGGTATAACAGAGGATAATAGCGATGCATGCGGCCTACCTGCCCGTTGTTTTATCGTGTTGCCAGCGCCACGTCCAGACGAAACGCATCTGCTAATTCTAAAAAATCTAAGGCTAATGTGCAACATAAAGCATCTATTTTATATGGACTCACTCTCACCACCCAATAAACGTGTTGTCTTTTTGTAACGGTTACAACGTGTTATGTGAGACACTTAAGAAGTATCCCCTGAGAATACGCTCATAAATATCTGCAAGGGACTGTATTGCATCCACACCAATATGCTCGTTTACTTTATGTGCGGTTTCGTTGATAAGCCCGAATTCTACCACCGGACATACGTCTTTAATAAAGCGTGCATCTGATGTTCCCCCGGTTGTACTCAGCTCCGGTTTGTAGCCGGTAATACTCTCCACTGACCGACTAACCAGCTGGCTGAGATAGCCAGGAGGTGTCAGAAATGCTTCCCCGGAAAGATGGTGCTCCAGCGTGTAGTCCTTGGCCACAGTTTTACATTGGGCATGTACCCATTCCAGTAGGCTGCCACCGGTATGCTGATCGTTAAACCGAATATTAAATCGTGCTTCTGCATCGGCCGGGATCACGTTGGATGCCGGGTTCTGCACATTCATACTGGTGATCTCCAGATTTGAAGGCGGGAAAAACTCCGTACCCTTGTCCAGCTGGTGTGCTTTCAGACGGGAAAGGATCTGGATTATACGGGTTACTGGGTTATCTGCCAAATCCGGGTATGCCACATGCCCCTGCGTACCATGCACCGTCAGAACAAAGGAAACACTACCCCGACGGCCAATTTTGATCATTTCGCCCAATTTTTTTGGATTTGTTGGCTCCCCTACAATGCAGGCGTTCAGTTTCTCACCGCGGGCCTTGAGCCATTCCAGCACTTTACGTGTACCATAACGGGCTTCCCCTTCCTCATCACCGGTAATCAACAGGCTGATACGACCACGAAAAGTTTCACGGGGCCTCTCACTGGACTCCAGAAAACGGGAAACTGCAGCCACCCAAGCCGCTATCGCCGGTTTCATGTCCACTGCCCCGCGCCCAATGAGCACGCCGTTCTTGATGATCGCTTCAAATGGATCCACACCCCAGGCTTTACGCTCACCCGGCGGCACCACATCGGTATGCCCGGCAAAACACAGATTTTGTCCTTCCTCGCCATAGACAGCATAGAGGTTTTCCACCGGTGCCATACTCTTCCCACCAAACGGCAAACGGTAACATGTGAACCCCATCGGGGCCAGAACCTGCTCCAGAACGGCGAGCGCACCGGCATCTTCCGGCGTGATACTCGGACAGCGAATCAGTTCCTGGGATAATGCAATTGGATCAATCGGCATGCTTGCTGTATGACAAACTTCCCGCCCTAGTGCAAGTGCCAATCAGGCACGTAACAGTTCGTTAACACTGGTTTTGCTACGGGTTTTTTCATCTACCCGCTTAACGATGACGGCACAATACAATGATGGGGATTCCGCCGTTTTCCCTGTCAAACTGCCCGGCACTACCACGCTATACGCCGGCACCCGGCCATAACTCACCTGCCCGGTTGCACGGTCAACAATCTTGGTAGACGCCCCCAGATACACCCCCATGGAGATCACTGAGCCTTCTTCCACAATCACCCCTTCTGCGATCTCGCTGCGCGCACCAACAAAGCAGTTATCCTCGATAATCACCGGGTTGGCCTGCAATGGCTCCAATACACCACCAATCCCCGCTCCACCGGAAATATGGCAATGTTTCCCGATCTGCGCACAGGAACCCACGGTTGCCCAGGTATCGATCATCGTTCCTTCATCCACGTATGCCCCCAGGTTCACGAAACTGGGCATCAGCACCACATTCTTGCCAATGAAGGCCGAATGTCGTACAAAACACCCCGGCACGGCACGAAACCCGGCTTCCTTAAATTGCGTCTCACCCCAACCGAGAAACTTGGAAGGCACTTTATCATACCAGTAAGAGCGGTAGGATTCGCCGCCTTCTGTAGCGCCTTTACGGGATGGTCCGTGGCTAATAAGCTGCATATCGTTGAGGCGGAACGACAGCAAAATCGCTTTTTTTGCCCACTCGTTGATGATCCATCCCCCGCTAACCTTCTCTGCCACACGCAGGTGACCACTATCCAAAAGACTCAGGGTTTCATTCACGGCATCCCGCACATCACCCTTGGTGTTGGTATTAACAGTATCACGTTGTTCAAATGCCGTTTCGATGACATCGCGTAATTGTTCCATAGTTCCTCCTGTTAATTCTGCCAGCCTACTATACAAAGAACTTTACGAACCGCAATTCCTATACTAGGCTCCGGGCCGGACTGGAGAGCTATGAAAGCGTTGATTATTCTTCCCAACCCGATTGAAAGCAAAATTATTCGGGATAATCTGGAAGCCGAGGGGATGACCGTGCTGGAGACCGATAACGGAACACACGCAATGGAGACCCTTAAAACACAGCCGGATATTGGCATAGTATTACTGGATGATCAGCTAGCTGATATCCCCTATGAAGATTTTGTCAAACAGGTTCTGGACGATGCAAACATTAGTGATATTCCTATTATTCTAATGGAAAATAACAATAACCTGTTTGATCCTAATGAGCCACGGCCATTCGGTGTCTATTTTGTTTTAACTAAACCGGTAGAACGTGCCTTGCTTAGCTCTGTGATGGATTCTGCCGTACGGCACAAGCAGCATATTGAATCTTCGCTAGGAAGCTGGTAGCATTAATGCGTCGCCACTAGCGGCAATATAAGGAGTATATTATGGACGGAATTGCAGGTATTTTCTGGCTTGCCGCTGCAGTGATTGCAGTCGGTACGGTTGGGTTTGTGCTGATTTTCGGCGGATCGTAGGATTCTTGTGCCAGTCGGCATATTATTGGATACGAAGACGTTCCCGGAAACACTTCCCATTTTTCCTCTGAGCAGCGTATTGCTGCTACCAGGTGGTGAGTTGCCTTTGAACATCTTTGAACCACGGTATCTCAATCTGGTACAGGATGCCCTGGCCACGCGCCAACGGCTGATGGGGATTGTGATGTATCGCGAGGAAGCCCAGCGCCAGTTACCCCGGCAGGAGGTTTACCAGATAGGTTGCGCGGGTCGCATTACCGCATTCACTGAGAAGGCCGATGGGCGCTATCTCATCACCCTCACCGGGATTTGCCGTTTCCATATGGAAGAGGAAATCCCTACCATTCGTAAATATCGCCGCATTAAGCCAGACTGGTCGGCATTTCATGACGATGTGATCGTCAATGCCAATGTGCCGTTTGATCGCAAACGGTTCCTGATTGCGTTGCATAGCTATTCACAGGCGATGGATTTGCAATTTGACCCAGATTATCTCTCCAAAATCCCGAATTTCAGCCTGATCACTTTCTTTGCGATGAATCTGCCTTTCAGCGCACTGGACCGGCAGGCCCTGCTGGAAGCCCCCACGCTGGAAGCACGGGCAGAAATTCTTATTACCTTATTGGAAATGGAGACCCGCTCTCTGGACGAAGCACCCAAGATACATTAATTTATTCAATACTTACCGTTTTTAATATTCTGAAACGTATCGTCTATTAGCTGCTTGCCGCCCTCACCCATCCCCGTATACGTCGCAGCAAGAAAGCGCATAGTAAGCTCGGCTGGTCCCTCCAGGACCCATTTTACCCCCTCAAAATTGCAGTTTACCAATGTAAAAGATTCAGAAGCCTTATACTTAATAATGCAGTGATAGAAATCACAATTTTCGTAACTAGAGCCGTCTAGCTCTATCGTTTCATACCGGAATTTCTTATTAACAAATTTTCTATATTCTGTTAACTTGCTTGGGTCTTTTCCTCCCATGCTTACATCTTTTTTTCTGATACGAAAAAACTTATAAATAATCGCTTCCCTTAAAAGATAGGCTACCAGTACGAGAGCACAACATATAATAAATAAGTTTTCAAAGGGCGCATATTTGATAACACTCTCTATGCTGTGCCAATCCACACTCACCCTACTTTCTCCTGCTTGACGTAAAGCTCGCCGCCTTCAGCACGGAATTTTTCGGCCATTTCTTCCATGCCGCGCTCGCGCTCGGCAGAATCGGGAACCGGGAACCGGGAGTCACGATTTGTACCTTTTCCCGATTTCTGATTCACGACTCCTGATTCTCCTTGCGCAAATTCTCGCACCTCCTGTGAAATTTTCATGGAGCAGAATTTGGGGCCGCACATTGAGCAAAAATGTGCCACCTTTGCCCCCTCGGCCGGAAGCGTCTGGTCGTGGAATTTCTCGGCGGTTTCCGGGTCCAGACTAAGATTAAACTGGTCACGCCAGCGGAATTCAAACCGCGCCTTGGAAAGCGCGTCATCGCGCAGTTTTGCCCCGGGATGCCCCTTGGCGAGGTCGGCAGCGTGCGCCGCGATTTTATAGGTAATCACCCCGGTTTTTACATCGTCGCGGTCAGGCAGGCCCAGATGTTCTTTCGGCGTCACATAACATAGCATCGCCGTACCAAACCAGCCAATCATTGCCGCACCGATACCGCTGGTGATGTGGTCATAGCCTGGCGCGATATCCGTCGTTAGCGGACCAAGCGTATAGAATGGTGCCTCTTTACATAGTTCCAGTTGCTTGTCCATATTCTCTTTGATCTGGTGCATCGGCACATGGCCCGGCCCTTCGATCATCACCTGACAATCATACCGCCAGGCCACATCGGTCAGCTCGCCCAACGTCTTAAGCTCCGCAAACTGTGCCTCATCGTTCGCATCCGCAATCGAACCGGGGCGTAACCCGTCGCCTAAACTGAAGCTCACATCATAGCGGCGCAGCAGCGCGCAGATATCCTCAAAATGCGTGTAGAGGAAATTTTCTTTATGATGCGCCATACACCACTTCGCCAGGATCGACCCACCCCGGCTGACGATGCCGGTCACCCGGTTCTGCGTCAGCGGAATGAACGGCAGGCGCACCCCGGCATGGATGGTAAAATAATCCACCCCCTGCTCACATTGCTCAATCAGCGTATCGCGGAAGACCTCCCATGTCAGCTCCTCCGCAATGCCGCCCACTTTCTCCAGCGCTTGGTAAATGGGCACCGTACCAATCGGCACCGGGGAATTCCGCAGAATCCACTCTCGCGTATCGTGGATATGTTTCCCGGTGGAAAGATCCATCACCGTATCCGCTCCCCAGCGAATGGCCCACACCATTTTATCCACCTCCTCAGCGATCGAAGAGGTCACCGCGGAGTTGCCGATATTGGCATTGATCTTCACCAGGAAATTCCGCCCGATAATCATGGGTTCAGATTCCGGGTGGTTGATATTGGAAGGAATGATTGCACGCCCAGACGCAATTTCATCACGCACAAATTCCGGGGTGATATGCGAGTTCACTCCCATGGATTCGCGAATCGCAATATACTCCATTTCCGGCGTCACGATGCCGGCACGGGCATAGGCCAGTTGCGTCACCGCTTTATCGCCACGCGCACGCAACGGGTTCAGGTTCGGATGCGCAAAAATTTCCTGACGCGATTCCCCGGCCGCTTCACGGCGCAGCCCATTATCTTCCGGCTTCACCTGCCGCCCGGCATAATGCTCCACATCGCCACGGGCTTCAATCCATGCCGCACGGATCTTTGGCAACCCATTCCGAATATCAATCGTTGCCGTTGGGTCAGTATAGACACCACTGGTGTCATACACCGTCACGGATGGCTCGCCACCACTCAGGCGAATATCCCGCACCGGCACCCGGATATCCGGAAATTTCTCCCCGGCAAAATAGTGTTTTTCTGATGCCGGAAAAGTACCGGTGGTTACTTCCAGTGAATCAATGGTTTTTTGTGATTGCGCTTCGGCTGATGCGGACATTCTGCTCCCTTCCCTGTTAATGGGCGCAGATTACCACACTTCCACCACCTGTCCAGCCTATCCTTCGCAAAATTTACCATTGCAGGAAGGTGCTAAACGTCTCCTCAAAGAAGCGCAAATACAGATACATCCCGGCACTCAGTGTGAGAGAAATGATGAAGAAAGAAAGCAGCAATTGCGCTGGAATAATCACGAAAAACACCTGCATCGTCGGCATCAGACGGGCAAGAATCCCGCTAATCAGATACACTACCAGCCCCACCACCATCATGGGTGAAGCAATTTTGAATGCGACCTGAAACCCCTGCATCATCACCTGCGAGAAAAATTCCGAGAAATCATCGAGCGGCACCATGTGCCCAGGTGTGAACAGGGTATAACTATCCACCACCCCGGTCAGCATCAGGTGATGGAGGTTGCTGGTAAACAGCATGGTCAAACCCAGCAATGTCATAAAGTTACCGACCACCGAACCCTGACTCCCCTGGTTGGGGTCAAACAACAGCGCCGAGGCCAAACTGTTCTGGAATGCAATCACCATCCCCGCCACATGTAATGTCGCCTGGAGGGTTCTGCCCAGCATCCCAATAAAAACCCCTACCGTTGCTTCTCCTAACAGAAGCAACGCCAGGCCAGGAACCGTCATCGGCACGGCAGGCAATGTATCCCTCAGCAAGGGCATCAGCATAAATGCAACGGCCAGCGCAATCCCCAGACGCGCACGCATACTCACATAGACTTCACCCACACCCGGCATGAACATCATTGCTGCACCCATGCGGGTAAAAATCAGCAGGAACACATAGACTGATTCCGTAGCAAATGTGACGAACATGAGGACTAACGCCTAACCGGCACCAGCAATACGCTGGAATAACTCCCTTGTGAAATCGGCCAGTGTTGTCGAGATATAAGGCAGAAAAATCAGCAGCGAAAAGAAAATGGTAATAATCTTTGGCACAAAGGTCAGCGTCATTTCCTGAATCTGCGTGAGTGCCTGAAACAAGGAAACAGCCAACCCCACAAACAACGCCACCAGCATGATAGGCAGTGCGATATGAATCAACGTGCTTACCGCATCGTTGGCAATAACGAGTACTTCCTCACTGGTCAACATCGATACATCCTGTTTTGCTTCTGCCAACTACACCGGCATTTATACCGGCATCTTGATAATATCCTGATACGCACTGATCACCCGGTCACGCACTGCAACAATCGTCTTCAACGCCAGCTCCGCGTTGGAAACTGCCAGCACCAGATCGTCCATCGATGCAGCATTCACCAGCGATTGCTGCCCCACCATTTCCGCTTTGCCAATGGCCTGCGTGGTATTACTAACTGCATCCCCCACCATATTGGAGAAACTGACATCCGCTGTATCCCCACCCGGCAGACCACCTTTCTGTTGAGCGATATTCGCCGCCTGCTTATAGGCACTGGCCGCCAGATTGATTTTTGCATCTACCATTCACACCCCTCTTTTATCCCCATGTTATACAATCCCTAGCGTAACAAATCCAATGTTCTCCCCAGCATAGACTTTGTCGCTTCAATCACTGCAAGATTTGCCTCATAGCTTCTCTGTGCTTCTTTCAGATCGGCTTTTTCAATCAGGCTATCGACATTCGGCGTCCGTACATAACCATGTTCGTCCGCCGCCGGGTGTCCGGGCTGGTATTTATACCCAAACGGAGAAGGATCCACACTCCGCTTCGCCACCATCACGACTTCTGCCCCCACTGCACGATCATATTCGTTTTTAAAGGTAATCGTCTGGCGACGATATGGATCCTGATTGGGCGATGCTCCCACCGAATCCGCATTGGCGATATTTTGTGCGACAATCTTCATGCGCTCACTCTGAGCACGCATCCCGGTAGCAGCAACATCAATAGCAGAACGTAAATCCGACATTTATATCCCTTACCTGTTCTGATTCCCCAGCGCCGTGCGAAACATATCCGTCATCTTACGGTAAAGGCTGGTGGTAGTCTGATAGTCTAATTGGTTCTGAGCCATACGCATCGCCTGCTCTTCCAGGTTGACAGCATTTTTATCCGGCTTAATCTCAAAAAGTTGCCCCTGCGTCTGACGATGGATACCGGCCTTTGTTTGCCCCGGTATCATATGTCCGGGCTGTGTCACATTGAGCGCTAATCCGCCTGCCGCATGGCGTGCCATCTCCTTGAAGGTGGGAGCCTGTACGTCTTTTGGCTGGTAGCCTGGTGTATCCACATTGGCGATATTTTCGGCCAGTACGGTCTGCCGCGCACTTAAATAGCGCATACGGTCATGCACCATTGCCATCATCTTGATGTTCGAATAATCCACAATACCCCTCACAACACGCAAGTATCATGTCACAACATTCTGTGGTGTGCCACGATTTTTTCCAAATATATAGTAAAACTGGACGTAAATGCCTGTCACGTTGTATAAACGCATCTGGATAAAAGGATAGTGAGTGATATGTTGCATAAAGCACTGGCGAATTGTAATCCACATTGCGCTGCTGCGGCGCAGCATATAGTGTAAAATATTCACGGTATATATTAGATATTGAAAGATTTTTTAATACGTATGTGCTATAATTCCAAACAAGGAGAAACACTTCAAACATGGTACAATACGTATTTTCTGCGATCAGAAAACCTGGAACCCTTGTCTGGCTTTACTTTCTGACAATGTGGAAAACCATCACAGCACCCTTCCGTACATTCATCGGGCTATTGCGTGATCCCCGCCCATTTTATCGGAGCGGTGCGAAGCTGCTGGTAAAAATGCTGTACCGCACAAAATTCTCTGGCTTTGAGCAAATCCCCAATACAGGTGCTGGCATTATTATTGCCAACCACGTCTCCTACATGGACGGATTAATCCTGCACACGGCCTGTCATCGCCCGGTGGTCTTTATCATTGATGAGGAGATTTATAAAATTCCATTGGTTAAATATTTCCTCGATCTGAATGGGGCCATCCCGGTACTGCCCAACCGCGACTCCGTCACCGCCATGCTGGAGGAAGTCTCCCGCCGCCTAGAAAAGGGCGAACTGGTATGTATCTTTCCCGAAGGTATGTTGACCTATACCGGGAATATGAGCCGCTTCAAATTCGGCATTGAATGGATTATTCAACACAACCCGGTGCCCATTTATCCGGTCGCGCTCAAAGGCCTGTGGGGCAGTATCCTCAGCCGTAAATACCGTAAGCAATCCTTGCTGATGCGCCTGCTTCCGCGGGGATTCCGCCGCCGGGTCTCCGCGATTTGCGGCGCCCCCATCCCACCGGGAAAAGCCCGCCTGAGCTACCTGCAGCGGGTCGTGATGGACCTGAAAAACCGGGCATAATCCCTTTCATCCCATCAATCACCGTCTAGGGAAAAGCACTCCAAATATTCTCTATTCCTCTTGCCGTAACGGCCATTTCCTGCTACCCATCCTTCATGGGAAAATCCATTAAAATAGCCCCTTCGATCCTGTCGGCTGATTTTGCCCGGCTGGGGGAAGAAATCCGCGCGCTCGACGCTGCCGGGGCCGATTATATTCACATTGATGTGATGGACGGTCACTTTGTGCCCAACCTGACCATTGGCCCATCGGTGATCCGCAGTTTGCGCAAGCATTCGGCCACGCCGTTTGATGTCCATCTGATGATTGCGCCGGTGGAACCGTATATCGAGTCTTATGCCGAGGCCGGGGCGGATATTATCACCATCCATGCCGAGGCCTCCACGCACCTGGATCGTGCCATTCAGCAAATCAAGGCACTGGGTAAGAAGGCCGGGGTTTCCATTGTCCCCTCCACACCACCGGATGTGCTGGATTACATCCTGCCGCAGTTGGATCTGGTGTTGGTAATGTCAGTCAATCCGGGGTTCGGTGGGCAGCAATTTATCCCCTACTCGCTGGAGAAAATCCGCGAGCTACGCTACATGATCGACGAAACCGGGAAGGATATCGAGCTGGAGGTCGATGGTGGCATTAACCGCGATACCGCCGAGCTGGCGCGCGAAGCCGGTGCCAACGTATTGGTGGCCGGGCATGCCGTATTCCACGGTGAAGATAGCGACTACCGGAAGAATATCGATGCCCTGCGTGGCGGCGCAGTCGTACCACTCAAGCGGGGGAAGCAATAATGCCCGGCGATAAAACACCGGGTGCTCCGACGGAAAGCTATCCCACACCACCACAACCACCCGTGAAAGAGATCGGTGGCCGTGCCGACGGTACTGAGCCGGTGAATCCGCATGGTGAATGGGTCAAGAACGGAAAGGTCGTGGATTTTTAAATGCAAACACTCAAAATACATACAATTGAACTCGGTAATCACCTGCCTTTCGCACTCATTGCCGGGCCGTGCCAGATGGAATCCCGCGACCACGCGCTGATGATCGCCACCCGGTTAAAGGAAATGACCAACAAGCTCGGTATTCCGCTGATTTTCAAAACCTCGTTTGATAAAGCCAACCGCACCAGCCTTTCCGGCCAGCGTGGGATGGGGCTGGAAAATGCACTACCGGTTTTCCGCGAAATCCGCGAGACACTGGACGTGCCGGTGCTGACCGATGTGCACACCGCCGAGCAGTGCGCCGAAGCGGCCAGCGTGGTGGATGTACTGCAAATCCCTGCCTTCCTGTGCCGGCAGACCGATTTACTGGTCGCCGCGGCCAAAACCGGTAAGGTGGTGAATGTCAAAAAAGGGCAGTTCCTTGCCCCGTGGGATATGAAAAATGTGGTGAAGAAAATTACCGATTCCGGCAACCCGAATGTCTGCGTCACCGATCGCGGGGTCAGCTTTGGCTATAACACGCTGGTGTCCGATATGCGGGCATTGCCGATCATGGCACAGGAAACCGGCTGCCCGGTGGTGTTTGATGCCACGCATTCGGTGCAGCAGCCCGGCGGGCTGGGCGGCGCCTCCGGTGGTCAGCGGGAATTCGTACCCGTACTGGCACGGGCGGCGGTGGCCGTGGGTATCGCCGCTTTGTTCATGGAAACCCATGATGACCCGGATCACGCCCCCAGCGATGGCCCGTGCATGATGCCGCTTTCCGGTATGGAACCCCTGCTCCGCCAACTGCAAGCTATCGACCGGATGGTAAAAGCCTAGGCTCTGCCAACAGCCCCTTAAATCGTATTCCAAATCTCAATATTATCAATCAAACGGGTATTGCCCAGATAGACTGCGATAAAAATACGTGCCGGTGCATGCAGCGGCGAGGAGACACTGGCCAGGGTTTCGGCATCACGCAATTCCAGATATTCCAGCACAAAGCCAGCCTTATCCAACCGGTTACGGGCATCATCCAGCAACGTCCCCAGCCGGGTTTCCCCCTGATACACGGCCTGTGCGATCTGACGTAGTACCGTAAACACTAACGGTGCCTTTTTGCGCGCATCATCGGAAAGATACCTGTTACGGGAAGACATCGCCAATCCATCTTCCTCACGCACAATAGGCGCATGAACAATTTTCACCGGCAAAGCATGGGTCTTCACCAATTCCCGAATCATGTGCAATTGCTGGTAATCCTTCTCACCGAAGATCGCCATATCCGGCTGCACCACTTCCAGCAAGCGTTTGACCACGGTTGCCACGCCATCAAAATGCCCCTCCCGGCTGGCCCCGCACAGCACCTGCACGTTGCCTGGTGCCGTCACCGTGCGTACTGCCCCGTCCGGGTAGATATCTTCCACCCCCGGCAGCCAAACGATTTCCACATGCCCCTCCAGCTTCGCCAGGTCGGCTTCTTCCTGCCGGGGGTAACGCTCAAAATCTTCACCGGGAGCAAATTGTGTAGGGTTAACGAAGATACTCACCACTACGATCTCTGCCAGCTCGCGGGCTATCTCTACTAGTGAGAGATGCCCTGCATGCAGCGCCCCCATCGTGGGCACAAAGGCAACTTTCTGCCCTTCGCGACGCAAAGCTTTGATTGCATCCTCAAGCTCAGATATGGTACGCACAACTCGCATACTCTATCTATGCGACGGACAGGAGCAAAATGGAAGCAGGAAAATCATCCCTGATACAGGAATATGACACCATGGTGTCTTCCGGGCATATCACGGAAGATGCTGAGCAACGCCGCGTACTAACACTACTAGACGAACTGACTGCACAATTATGCGCCGCCCCGGACAGGAGCTTACTGCAAAAGCTCCGCCGCACCAAATCCGCCTCCCTGCCGGGCATGTATCTCTATGGCAGTGTTGGCACCGGCAAAAGCATGGTGATGGATATTTTCTGCCACGCGTTGCCCATCACGCAGAGGCGGCGCATCCATTTCCATGCGTTTATGCTGGAGGTCCACGCGCATCTGGACCGGCTGCGCCACCAAAATACCAAAGACCCTATTGAAACCGCGGCCTGCGAAATTGCCAAGAATCTGCGCGTCCTCTGCCTGGATGAATTACAGATCACCGATATTGCTGATGCCATGATTGTCGGGCGCTTCTTTGAAGCACTGATGGAGGAAGGCGTCACCATCATCACTACCTCCAACCGCCACCCGGACGATCTGTATAAGGACGGACTGCAACGGGACCGCTTCCTGCCATTCATCGCATTGTTGAAAGCCCGCCTGCGGGTGGAGCAGTTGGATAACGGGAAGGATTATCGCCTGCAGCATCTTGCCCAGCTTAACACCACCTATTTCACCCCACTGGGAAAAAACGCCACGGCGTTTCTAGAAAAAACTTTTGCTGAACTGACCAACCACGCCACACCGGAACCCCGCACGCTCACTATGCAAGGTCGGAAGCTCTCGTTAGCATATACCCATGGCGATGTGGCGCTCTGTAGCTTTGATGCGCTATGCCGGCAACCGCTTGGCTCCGCTGACTTCCTGGAGCTGGCACGTACCTTCCGCGTGATCCTGCTTTCCGGCGTTCCCCAGATGGAGCCGGAGCAGCGCAATGAGGCCTGGCGCTTCGTCACACTGGTTGACGCGCTTTACGATCATAAGGTATTGCTGATCTGTACGGCTTCTGTCCCACCGGAAGCGCTTTACACCAGCGGGGATGGCAGTTTTGAATTTGCCCGCACCCTTTCCCGGTTGAAGGAAATGCAGTCGGAACGGTATATGCACACGGAACATCAGGGATGACACGTACACAACTTACTTTCACGCTTTCTGCGCTCTGGCTGGGGATTTTACTGGCCGCCACGCCGGCTCATGCCATCGCCTTTATCTGGCTGGCTGATCCGGGGTTTGTGAAATATGCCTTCGTCAAAATACCGTTTATCGCCGCCTGCCTGCTGGCACTGGCTGGCACGTTCCTGCTGGCCAGAACGCTTGATATGCTGTCTCATCTGCGCCGTTTTTTTACCCTGCTTGCCGGGGCTACGGCAGGAATGGTGCTGGGCGTCATACTATTTTACATCCTGATTTTTGCTGTGGGGAAACCCATGGTCAAAGGCCCGCCGATTATTGGTTGGATTGCTTACTGGTATTTCCCACTTGTGCTATCGCATAGTCTGGTCACCATGCTGCGCTGGGCGATCAAACGTTTGGGCAAACAAGACCCGGCACCGTTGAAGAAGCCGCTATGGCTGCTGGCCAGCGTCACCAGTTTTAGTCTGTTTGGATTTTACTGGTGGGAGTTTTTCCGATGAGACTGATCCTGGCCGAACCGCGTGGCTTCTGCGCCGGGGTGGACCGCGCGGTGCAGATCGTGGAGCGCGCGCTGGAGCAGTATGGCCCGCCGGTCTATGTCCGCCATGAAATCGTCCATAACCGCTTTGTGGTGGAAGACCTGAAGGCCAAAGGGGCGGTGTTTGTAAAAGAGGTCGATGAAATTCCCGATGGCGCGATCACCATTTTCAGTGCGCATGGGGTTTCCGATGCGGTGGAACAAGCGCCCGCGTGCGGCATTTGCCGGTGATTGATGCCACCTGCCCGCTGAGCGACAAAAGGAGTGCATAAGAAGCCCAGCGTTTTGGGGCGCGGAGCACCAGCTCATCCTGATTAATATGCCGGGCACCCCGGAGGTGGAAAGCGTCCGGCCGCGTACAGCAGCCGGTGTTGCTGGTTTCCAGCACGGAGGATGTCGCCACACTGCACGTGCAGAACCCGGAAAAGCTGGCGTATGTTACACAAACCACATTGAGTGTGGATGAAACCAAGGAGATTATTGCCGCGCTGAAGGCCCGTTTTCCCGCTATCGCCGGGCCGGACACGCGGGACATCTGCTACGCCACGCAAAATCGGCAGAATGCCGTGCGCACTATTGCACCAGAGGTGGAGGTCATGCTGGTGGTGGGTGCCACCAATAGTTCCAACTCTAACCGGTTGCGTGATCTGGCAGAGGAGCTGGGCGCAACCGCCTATCTCATTGCCGGGGCAGACGCCCTCAAACAGGAATGGTTTAGCGACGCCCATTCCATTGGCCTGACCGCCGGTGCCAGCGCCCCGGAAATCCTGGTACAACAGGTGGTGGAACAGTTACGCCACTGGTTCCCCGGTCTGGAGGTCTTAAGCGGCGGCGGCATCCCTGAGAATGTGAAATTCAAACTCCCACCGGAAATCACCGGCGAACAGCGGGTGGGTTAATTACTGATCGCTTTCCTGCGTTTTACATTGTTCTATTGCCAGTTTGAAATGCTTCTTCCACTCCTTGGCGCGGTGCTTGGCTTCGGCGATCTGTTCCCGCGTCATCTGCTTTTCCAGGCGTTTTCTGGCCCTCGAAGTACTCTTCTTAAATGTATCACCCAGCAGATAATGCTTGTAGGATTCTACTAGATCCTGCTTAACCCCATTACCTTCTTCCAGCAACTTTCCAAGATATAAATGACCGCGGTTATCATTAAATTCCTCAGCTAACCGTCGAAAATAACCGTATGCCTTGGTGTAATCGACTGCATATAATTGTCTAATATTATTATGTGTTCCTCGCAGATTTGCAAATGCTGCATATAATAGAGCACGTCTAACTGCTTCTGGTTGTTTTACATAACCTTTATCACATGGCTTATGACTTGCCGCTCGTTCAATCCAGAAAAGAGTTTTATCTGGATTACTTTCTACGGGATATACCCCTCTTGAATCTTCATAGATATTAGAGATTGCCAATTCTGCCATGGGGAACCCTTGTTTTGCATGTTGATAATATATTTCGTATATCTTGCCATAATAATATTTTGCCTTCTCTTTATCTTTGGGAAATCCATTGCCGTTCAGATACATCAGGCCATAGATTCTGTATCCTGTTGTGTTCTCTTGTTCCACAAGCTTTCCGCATGCCTCAATAGCTTTGGTATAATTTCTGGCTCCCTCTTTGCCAGGAAAATATGCCTTAAAACAGGACTGCTCCAAGCTTTCATCTTGTTTACTGGAGCTTGCGCAGGAAGTGACGGAAAGGAGTGTCAGTGCCAGAAATGCCAGGCACTGGAGGGGCATCTTGTTACTAAAGCGCATACCCCACCTCACAACACGATATCCGCCGCGCTAAAGGCAATAGTGCCTTCAAATGTAGTAGCCAGTCCGACATCACCATCAGACCTCATCTTTAAGTTAAAAACTACTCCGCCACCAGTTTGGCGTAATCGTCCATCAGGGCAGTGGTCACGGGGCCGACGGTGAAGGTCAGCGCGTCAATGGAGCCCACCGGCGTGACTTCCGCGGCGGTACCGGTCATAAACGCCTCCTGCGCAGTGGAAAGCTCGTCCAGCGTGATATGCCGCTCCACCACCTTGATACCGCGTTTGCGGGCCAACTCCATCACCGTGCGGCGGGTAATCCCATCCAGGAAACAGTCCGGGATCGGCGTATGCAGCTCGCCGCCTATGACGAGGAAGAAGTTCGAGCTGGTGGTTTCGGCGATATAGCCGCGCCAGTCGGTCATCAGCGCTTCCTGGAACCCACCCGCATGGGCCTGATTTTTGGTAATCGTACCAATCATATAAAGCCCCGCGGCTTTACTGGCTGTCGGCGCGGTATCCGGGGCGGGACGTTTCCAGTGTTTTTCAATGGTCAGTTTCGCACCCTTGCGTTTGGCCTCATCGGTGTAATAGGCTGGCCAGGTCCAGCAGGCAATGGCCACATGAATCCTGGAATGCGTTGTCAGAATCGCCATCTGCTCGCTGCCGCGCCAGGCGACGGGGCGGACATACCCATCCACGATGTTCTGTTTCTGTACGATTTCCTCGGTCGCACGGTTGAGCGCTTCCACACTGAATGGTAGTGCAAACCCCAGCAGGTTTGCCGAGCGGTGCAGCCGCTCCGTATGCTCGTTCAGCTTAAACACCTTGCCGTGATACACTCGTTCGCCCTCAAACACGCAGGAGCCATAATGCAGCCCGTGGTTCAGCACATGGATGGTGGCTTCACGCCAGGGAACAATTTTCCCGTCAAACCAGATATAGCCATCACGATCATCAAACGGTACAGGGTTAGACATCAGCACTTTCCTTTATTTCCGGAAGGTTATACACTAGCCGCCAAGCAGGAATCAACAGCGATCTGCAGGAACCATGCATCAGAACCGTATCCTTGTTGTCGATGATGATCGGCGGCTCCGCCAACTTCTGGAGGAATTTCTTTCCAGCCGGGGGTTTCGTATATGCACGGCGGAAAATGCCATGGAAGCCCGCCGCATGCTGGAAGAAACCAACTATGCCCTGATGGTAGTGGATGTGATGATGCCGGGGGAGAACGGGTTGGAACTGGTGGAAAACCTGCGCAAGAAACACGTGGCCACCCCCATCCTGATGCTGACCGCACTGGGCGAAGTGGAAGACCGCATCCGCGGTTTCCAAAAAGGAGTGGATGACTACCTCTCCAAGCCGTTTGAACCGGAAGAGCTGTGTGCCCGTATTGAAGCAATCCTGCGACGTTCCGGTACGCCCAAACAGCGGGGAAGTATCACGTTTGGCGCGTTTTCTTACGACCTCGATCGTGCCGAGCTACAGAAAGACGGCATGCCCATCAGCCTCTCCACCAATGAACAGAAACTGCTGGATATTCTGGCGGCCCGGGTGGGCACACCGGTAGCGCGGGAGGAACTTTCCCGTCTTCTCAATGGCATCAGCGAGCGTTCGGTGGATGTGCAGATCACCCGCCTGCGCCGTAAGATCGAGGACGACCCACGCGCCCCGCGCTGGCTGATGACCGCCCGTGGCGCCGGGTATGTGCTCAAACGGGGAGAGTGAGGACTAGCCGTTCACGGCTTCCACGGCCACCACTTCCGGCACGTAGTGCTTCAGCATGTTTTCAATGCCCTGCTTTAGCGTCATGGTGGAACTCGGGCAACCGGAACAGGCCCCGTAAAGTTCCAGCTTCACAATACCATCGTCAAAACTGCGATAAATAATATCCCCGCCATCTTCCGCTACCGCCGGACGCACCCGCGTATCAATCAGTTCCTTGATCTGGCGGACGATATCGCTGTCTTCCTCGGTGCTACTGCTGGCTTCGGCAATCCCGGCACGGGAATCATCCTTGAATAGCGGCCGTCCGGCGACAAAATGCTCCATAATCGCCGTCAGCACATGGGGCTTCATGCTATCCCAGTTCCCGTCCTCTTTTTTGGTGATGGAAAGGTAATCCTGGCTGAAAAACACGCCCTCCACTCCAAGCACGTCAAATAGCCGTTCCGCCAGTGGTGAACGGGTGGCCGCTTCACGGTCGCGGAAATCCGCCGTACCGGAGGCCATCACCTCCACACCGGGGTGGAATTTGATGGTATTGGGGTTGGGGGTATTTTCAGTTTGGATAAACATACGGCACTCCTTGATTCTATGGGCTGGTATACTAAAACCCTACTTAAGCAGTCAAGTATTATCCCATCAATTTTTCTTCAGCCTCTTAACGCTTCATTAATCAATTTTATGTAGAATTTTATCTATAGGACTAAGGTATCACTTTGCTAGGAGTTCACTGTGTCTAAGGCAGCAATCATACCCACGATAGATGTACCAGAAGCGTTAGCAGAGTTGCTGGCCGCTTCCACAAATTTGTTAGTAAACGGCAAAACACCCATCGCACAGGAATTGCCGCATTTGGGAGAAAAGATTGCTAACCCCGATATGTCTATCATTGCGCAGGATATCGGTTCCGAAGGAACTAAGGTATTCCAGCGCTAAAATATTCATCAAATGAAGTAAAAAAAAACGCCTCCATTTGGGGCGTTTTTTACTGCAGCATTCTCTGCGTGGTTGCATAGGGTTAGGCAGGCAGATGGCGTAAGTATTCATTCTCATAGATAGAGATAGCCTCCCGCTCTTCCATATCACTGGGACGTCCATATCCCTTTTTTACCACAACCCCGTAATGTTCTGGTGTACGCCATTCTTCAGCACTGGCATCACTGAGAGCCTCCAGCACATTACTCCGGAACAGGACATACTGAAAACATGGCATTTTTACCCGTTCATCATAGCCCTCAATCAGCTGGAGCGCGTAGCGCTGATTATTTGTTACGGCACGTCTGGCACGCAATTGCATAAATTTCTCTCCCTCTTTTACACGCCATAAAACCAAAGAAAGGTTTTATTTGATGTAAAAGCAATGTAACCGAATATAGTTAATATTTAGTTAACAAAATACAGAAAGTTGTATTTCTTTTGCGGGCTATTTACTCTTTTCACATCGTATTGCCAACTATTTTCTTACTAATACCAATAATTGTTAGATTTCCGGGAATTATTACGGTCAATTCACAAAATGACACAGGTAAAAAATACACCTAATCTACGTGTAATTTCGCCAACATTATAGAAATGGTATTGTTTATTCATACCAATTTTTATAAATATAGCTTTTTTCCATCTATGCTGCAGCGCAGCATAACTATCTCTTTTTACTTGCTTTTTTGTTTGCAACCCTGTACATGCTCGATCATAATCAAGGTGAGTGTTAAATAGGAAATTCGTTTCTCGCTGACGTTCATAACCCAATAGGCAAACCATCCATGAATGACATTAAAACTACTTACGCTGCAAAGCGTAGTAAGCGCCGCAACAAGCGTGACAAATCCCCCCGTCTGGATAACTTGCGCAAGCAGATTCAGGAAAGTCATTTTCATCGCTATATCTCACATGATCTGGAGGGATACCGACGTTCACTGAAAGCCGGTGGGGTGAAGCTTTATTCTGAAAAAGAACTCAAAGCACTGGAAGCCGCGGGCGTTTCAGATCGCCTGCCTCCACGCGCGACGAAATATTACATGGAACTGGCTAAAAAAAGTAAGGCCATCACCAACCTGATTAAGGCGCGCCCGGAAGAAACCGAAGACCTCTCCGGAGAGAAAGACCCCTCGAATCAGCTCAAATACAGCCCTGTGCCTGGCCTGCTGCATAAATATGAACTAGTGTTATTGTACGTGGTACGCGTATGTAGTTCCTGGTGCCGTTATTGCTACCGTTCGGATTTTCTCACCAGCAAAACCGAAAAAGACATCGCCAGCGTAAAAGAAATTACCGATTATATTCGTAATCATAATCGTGAGATCGCACGTAAGAATAATCTGGCAGATATGGATCATCATATCCTGGAATCCGATAATGAAGAAAAATTCCCTATCCGCGAAGCGCTGCTTTCCGGGGGTGACCCGATGGTGCTTTCCAATAATAATCTGTTCAGTTACTTGGATGGGCTTGCCGAAGCCGGCGTCCGCACGATTCGTATCGGCACCAAGGAGTTGGCCTTTTTCCCAGAACGTTTCGATGATAATTTCTTCGATATGCTGGATTTATTTCACTCACTGCACCCAGATGTAAACCTGGCATTCATGACGCACTTCTCACATCCTGATGAATTGTTGCTGAAAGATGATGATAAAAACTATGTAAAGAAACATACCGGGCATTTTGTCCGCATCCCTGTTGTGGAGAAAGCCGTGCAACGTCTGCGTAGCCGCGCCTATGTTACACTGGAGAACCAGACACCGATCATCGATAGCGTCAATGACTCCCCGGAAGCACTGCGCCGCCTGCAGATTGAATTAAAACGTCTGGGTATTAACAATCACTACTTCTTCCAGTGCCGCGAAATTGAAGGCTTCAAGACCTTTGCCGTGCCGGTGGAAAAAGCCTGGCGTATCCACTGTGATTCACAGAAAGGACTTTCCGGCATTGAGAAATCACGCTTTGCCATGTCTACGGAGTTTGGCAAGCTGGAAGTCGTTTCCGTGATTGAAAAACCGGATTTTGATGCACTGGATGTGGATCTCCCCCCCGCTGCCCGCGCCATGATAGAGGCTGTACTGGGTGAAGGGCTGATCATTTTCAAAGCGCACCGCGTGCCGGATACAAAATTCCAGGGCGGTCTGATTATTGCGCGCCGCAACCCGAAAGCACTGTGGATCACCGGCTATGAAGACCGTATCATTTACGATGGCCGCAAGCCGGAGAAAGACCGTTACAACCCGCTGGCGGATATGCTGAGAACGTTTCTTGCCGCGTTTGAAAATTCTACCCACCCGGCCGTGGAAGAACTCCGCGAAAGCCTGCATTAGATCAGTGAAGTAATTAATAATGCCCGATGAGTACGAAGCACTTGAGGCTGATACATTAGACTACCAAAGTGCCCTGAGTGTGATGCTTCGTACAGAGATGAAGCGTAAATTGCTGCACTCTATGAAGGAGTACGCAGATCCCCTTCGCAAGACGCCTTTTGAAGGCGGCGCAATAGTTATATACGGCACAACGCTAATAACTATTGCCAGAGATACAGGCATACATTTCCCTATAGAAGGTCAAAAAGCTGGTGATATTGATATACTGATTGAACCTCTAAAACATAGTCGCGTTTTAAATGATGAAACTACTTTCGGTAAACAATATCAGCTTACTATGGGACCATTTTTTCATGATGTTATGAAATCCCTTGGTTTTGTACTTCTGGATTCAGATAACACAGATCTAGCCTTCTCAAAGCCGTTTGTTGTGAAAAAACATTTCTCACAAGAAGAGATCAAGCAAATTGCACTTAAAGAAAAGACTGTTGTCGCTATACCACCTGAGGGTATAGACGTCCTGATGGAAGTTGACTTGGTTTCACAAAGACCAATTTCTGTACTTCCACCTCGCTCTGTAGAAAATCTCAGCAATGGGAAAACAAGCATATTGATTGATGACTGGCGTAACTTACTTGCAAAAAAGATCGTCCGTTCAATGATGCCAGAGTCTGTATCTCCAAGTGGATTTACTATCCGAAAACTCTTTCAACACTCTAAAGACCCTAACGGTTTCAAACCCAGAGATTTGATAGATATCTATAATATTACAAACTCTGATCCCAAACTTGTTGATTTATCCGATGGCCCCAACTCAGATATTTCTTTATTGCGAGTACTTTGTATCACTTATTTTGCACGCTTTGGAACCGACATAGAAAAAATTGATCTATCACATTTTAGTCCAAGCAATGCTAATGTTAGTGCTTATCAGCAAGCGATGCAGAAACGATTATCTGAAACGTATAGTCTTACCAGAAATGTTACAGAAAAAATATTTAGTGTATATTCTGAGTTAGTTCAGAGTATCTTTCCACAGAAAAGTGAAGATAAGAATAAAGTAATTGTCACTAAAGAAGAAGAAGAGTTTGTCTCTCGTACACAAGGATATGTAAGACTGGAAAGTAGAATACAGCAGGTTAGCCCAACCATAGAAACCGGTTTACTGAAGAAAGTACATTCTTCTGTATTTTCAAAACATCCTTACTTAGAAGAAAGAATAAAGAAGCATCCTACCCTATTAGAAAATATCCAAAAGCTTACAGAAAATAGAGTAACTTTCTAAATTACATCCCCAGTATTTTCCGAGCCTCGGCAGCTGTAGCAATCGGGCGGTTGCCGCCGCGTACTTTTCCCACAAACTGGGTAATCAGCGCCGCGTTATTCGGTGCGATGCTACCATCCGCCATCAGGTGATTATTCTCAAACCCGATACGTACATGCCCACCACATTTCGCCGTGTATTCCATGCATTCCAACTCCTTGCCGCCAAACGCACAGACTGCCCACTCGGTTTCCGAAAGTGTCAGATGCGCATCAAAACATTCCAGGAACGGATCCAGATCCTCTGGCCGTGCCCAGCTTAAGGATGGGTCAACCGCCGCTTCCGGGTTGCCGGTTTTTTTGCCCAACACAAAAAGTACAAATATACGCTCTCCAGGGATCAGCCCGGCTTTACGCAGCTTCCCGAAATATGCCACTTCCTCGGGGCTATAGAGGATATATTGCGGGTGTATCCCCATCGCATGAATCTGTTTAAGAAATGCTGTTGCCGGTTTTTCCATCGCCGGTTCAGGGATGATTTCCCGGATCGCCAGCGAGACGGCTTCCGGCTGCAACTCCAGCACCATTTGCATCTGCTCCGGTGCAGTATAGATTTCCACCGCCTCTGATGTCACCTGCACAATAAAATCCTCCCCGCATTGCTGACGCACTGAACCAGTGGCCGCACGATAGGTCGGCACATCCAGTGTATGTTTCTGCGCCGCATCACGGATGTGCAGATGGATCAGGGCGGCGCCAGCATCCCTGCAGGCACGGGCTTCCTCCCCCAGCTGCACCGGGGTGACCGGCAATGCGGGGTGATCGTTTCGGGTCTTGCGTGCCCCATTGGGCGCAACAGAGATAATTATTGGCTGCATATTCCGGCTTTCAGTTGCGGGTTAACCGCCGATAGTATAAAGACCGAAAGCAGACCACACCAGCAAAACCCGCACTCGATCATGGCAAACGGACTTTCCACTCGCCTTCAGCATATGGCCAATACTTACCAGCACCAAACACAGGTACCGTTCGGACAGCTGGTGGATGACCTGAAAGAGGGGGGATTCTGCCTGCTGCTGATTCTGTTCTCCTCGCCCACTGCGCTGCCACTTCCGGCAATACCAGGGCTGACATTCATACTTTCCCTGCCGGTATTGCTCCTTTCGCTGCAACTCCTGATCGGCCTGCGTACCCCCTGGCTTCCCCGCTGGTTACGCCGTAAGGAGCTGAAGGGGAAAACCCTGAATCACATCCTGACCAAACTGGCCGGTTACGTGGTTAAAATCGAGCATATTCTGAAGCCCCGGCTGCGCTTTCTAAGTTCCCGACCGGGCGAGCAACTGCTGGGGCTGGTATTTCTGATCCTGGGGATTTCTGTCGCATTGCCCTTCCCGCTGACCAACACCATCCCCAGCATGGGCATTATCATCATTGCCGTCGGCCTGCTGGAACGCGATGGACTGGCAATGCTGGCCGGGATGGCCGTGGGGGCTGCCGGTATTACACTGGCTATACTAGTCTATTTCCTTGGTTTGGAAGCTATTAAGACGCTATTTTAGACTAATTCGGGCGCTGGAGTTGCTCCGGGCTATCGAGGGAAAAGGTCGGAATGACCACATTAAAATGCCGCCCGTCCTCATTCATCATCTCATACGTACCACCCATGATCCCGGACGGGGTTCTGAGGAATGTTCCGCTGGCATATTCAAATGTCTCCCCCGGCCCTAATGTCGGCTGCTGACCAATCACTCCCGGGCCATCCACTTCCTGAATCACACCATTACTATCGGTAATTTCCCAGTGACGATTCAACAGCTGCACCGTTTCCGCCCCCACATTACGAATACGGACAAAATAGGCCCAGGCGTAATACGCCTCCCCCGGCTCTGACTGGTCTTCCAGATAGGCTGGGATTACCATGACTTCAATATTGCTCGTGCGCTCTTTATACATAGGTGACTTTTTCTCTTATATTCATTACATATATAAGCATGCAAGAGGAAGAAAAAAAGGGGCAGATCCTTACAAAACGCACCCTGTGGGTGATGGCTGTACTCTGCACCCTAGGCGTCCTGGCATATAATACTGTGCTGGCCAGCTGTTACGAAGCCCCGGCAGAGGGCGTCCAGTGGCGGCGATGCTATATGGATGGCGAGGATTTCAGCGGGTTATCACTGGAAAAGGCAGAGCTTCGGGAATCTTCCTTTACCCGCGCAACCCTGCACCAGACTAACCTGCGTCACACAGATGCACGACGCGCCAAATTTATCCGTACGATTCTGACAGAAGCGCAATTTACCAATGCCAACCTGCGCGAGGCCGATTTCACCAAGGCCAATGCTGATGGGGCGGATTTTAGCGGAGCAATACTGGATCGCGCCCGGTTTTTTGAGGCTTCCCTGCGCGGCGCTAATTTTACCGGTGCCAGCATGCACGCTACGGACCTGCTGAAAGCCGATGTCAGTGGTGCGACATGGATTGATGGCACCACCATCTGCAAAGAAGGCTCGCTCGGCCAGTGCCGGTAATGATAGCCTAATCACACTATTTAAAACAGATTTATTAATTTTCTTACACTGCGTTAACCATATGTTAACCTGTTTGTTCTATAATAAAATGTGGGAACTGGTATGAAGGCAAACAGGAACATGGGCATTAGCGAGTTTATATCAAATTTCAACATCTTGCACAAAATGATGGCGGAATACTGGCAAGCGCTTGAATCAGACAAAGAAAACGACCGCAACTTCTATCCCTCAGACCTGGCAAACAAAATGGAAGCAGTAATAGAGAACGGAGGTAGCCCATATGACCCCGCTTCTTATAGCGATCTTGGTCATTTTGAGCGTTTACTTCTCAAAGGATTCGCCTCTTCAGGACACCCACCAGAAGATACCGTGCAATTTCTCCGGTCACGGCCTGAGCTGGGTATTGAACATTCTCCGGAGGGCGATACGAAAGAACTGCGTGATGCTTTTCTTGCTTTCCAGGAAAAAGAGCCAGAAGTTTATCATGCATTCATAAATAATCCAATAATTTCACGTACCAGCCAGTTTCTGAAGAAAGTTGGATCCGGAGAGAATGTCGACCCTTCTTTCTGGGAAGCAGGTCTAATGATCTTTGAACTAATGAAGTATGTATTAAATGAAGTCCGTTCTTCCATTACAGAGGAAAAACTTCTTGCTTATGAAAATGAATTGATAGAGAAGGGGCTAATTCCTACAGCAACACAGAGTCTGACAAGAAAACCTACTGCTATTATTCGCATCTAAATCCAGGAGTATGCTCTCAGAAAGTAAATACCGTGACACCACCAAACTTTACTCAAATGCTTCAAGTAGCAACAAACGTGGCGGGCGCAATGTTTCAGGACGCATTGAGTGGCAATACATTTTCCGAATCGGAACTCACCAGTAAAATGAATGCGGTAATGGCAAGCGGTGGTAATCCGCTTGATCCCGACTCTTATAAAGATCTTGGAAGCCTAGAAAAATTACTTCTCAGCGCATCCAGATCCTTGCGTATTCCGGTAGAAAAAGTTTTGGAAGCTCTTAGGACATGGGATGCTACACCGCAAGATATCGCGAATAAACAGCGTGAGTCCTTTCTTGCTTTTATGAAAGAGTCCCCCGACACCTTTGGGGAAATAATGAATAACCAGAAAGAAACTCCCCACCTCAGCCATTTCCTGAATAATATAAAATCTGGAGAAGACGGTGCCACCTCTCTTTGGGAAATCATCACGATGCTTTTTGAAGCAATGACATATGTATCCAACAGAGACATGACCGGAGAAGAGGCATATAAAAGCTTTCTCGTTGGTTATAGCCCAACGAATAGATCAGCAGCGCCAGTTGAGAAAAATTCCTCAGATATGCATCTCTGAATTTCCTTCAAGCACGCGGTGCCCTAAATTTATTTGCGCATTTTCCGGCCTTCGCTTAAAAGCTGGGCTGGAAATTCTAACTGGAAACGGGTAGTTTCACTCCCATGTTTTTTGATGATAGTTTAGCGGCGCTGGAAACCGCCCCCTCCCCCAGCGTTGACTTAAACGGGTTAAACCCGGAGCAGCGCCAGGCCGTGGAAACCACCGAGGGCCCGTTGCTGGTACTGGCCGGGGCCGGTACGGGAAAAACCAAGGTACTCACCACCCGCATCGCCTATATCCTCAGCCAGGGGATGGCGTTTCCCTCGCAGATACTGGCCGTGACCTTTACCAATAAAGCCGCCGCAGAAATGCGGCACCGCGTGGAGCAAATGGTGCCCGGTATGGCCACCGGCCTGTGGCTGGGCACGTTCCACTCCATTGGTGTGCGCATCATCCGCCGGCATGCCGACCGGCTGGGCCTGCCTTCGGATTTCACCATCCTGGATACGGACGACCAGATCCGCGTGCTCAAACAGTTATTGATGGAACATAACATCGATGAAAAGCGCTGGCCGCCCAAAGTGCTTTGCGCCATCATCCAGCGCCTGAAGGATCGTGCGCTACCACCGGAAAAAGTCACCGATAGCAATGAAGACATCGATTTCGCCAACGGCAAACTGATCCCGCTTTATGAGGCCTACCAACACCGGCTGAAAACGCTGGGCGCAGTCGATTTCGGTGATTTGCTGATGCATATGATTACCCTCTTCACCCAGTGCCCGGACGTGCTGGCGGAATACCAGCGCCGTTTTAAATATATTCTGGTGGACGAGTATCAGGATACCAATGTCGCCCAATATCTGTGGCTACGCTTGCTGGCACAGGGACATCGCAACCTCTGTTGCGTGGGTGATGATGACCAGTCCATTTATGGCTGGCGTGGCGCAGAGGTGGAAAATATCCTGCGCTTCGAAGAAGATTTCCCCGGGGCGGAAGTCATAAGGCTGGAGCGCAATTACCGTTCCACAATGCATATTCTTGGCGCGGCCTCCCGGCTGATTGCACGCAATGAGGGGCGGCTTGGTAAAACCCTGTGGACGGACCAGTCCGATGACGCCGAGAAAATCCGCGTGGTCTCCCTGTGGGATGAAAAGAAAGAAGCCGAATTCATTGCCGATGAAATTGAAAGCGCGCAACGCAACGGGATCATGCTGGATGAAATTGCCATCCTCGTGCGCGCCGGTTTCCAGACACGCGCGTTTGAAGAATGTTTCATCAGCCGCGCCATCCCCTACCGGGTGCTGGGCGGATTGCGGTTCTATGAGCGCATGGAAATCCGGGATGCGATTGCCTATCTGCGCCTGGCCATGCGCGAGAGCGATGACCTCGCCTTTGAACGCATTATCAACACGCCGAAGCGCGGCGTCGGCAGCGCCACACTCGATACGCTACGGGAGTATGCCCGAGCTCACCAGATCTCGCTGTTTGGCGCAATGCGTGCCCTGCTGGAACAAGGTGCCCTGAAACCTCGTATGAAAACCGTGCTGGGGAAATTTGCCGAGCAGATCAGCCAGTGGCGCGATCGCATGACCAGGGAACCCCACGCCGAAATGATGGATACCATCCTGCGGGAATCTGGTTATCTTGCCATGTGGCAGCAGGATAAAGCGCCGGAAGCACAGGGTCGGGTGGAAAACCTGAAGGAACTGATTGGTGCGCTGGCCGATTTTGAAAATGTGGAAACCTTCCTGGAACATGTCAGCCTGGTGATGGATGGCGATGATCGTGCCGACGAGCCCATGGTCAGCATTATGACAATGCATGGCGCCAAGGGGTTGGAGTTTAATACGGTGTTCCTTGCCGGGTGGGAGGACGGTATTTTCCCCAGCCAGCGCAGTATGGATGAGAAGGGGCAGGCCGGGCTGGAAGAAGAGCGGCGGCTGGGGTATGTAGGCATCACACGCGCCCGGTTCCGCTGCGCGATTACCTTTACGGCGAACCGGCGGGTGTATAACCAGTGGCAGAATAACCTACCCTCGCGCTTTGTGGACGAGTTACCGCCGGAGCATGTGGAGGTGATGAACCTGCTGCAAGGCCCGGTGCGGGCGCCGGTGCAACCACCCGCTAGCGGACTGGCCGAGCATCAGGCCACCCCCACCCGCTTCACCCGCGCCAAGGCCACCGTTGCTGGAAGCAAACCGGCCGCCACCCCCGCCAGCACCGGCGGATTTACGCTGGGGCAGAAAGTGGTGCACCCCACCTTTGGGGAAGGCCGTATCGTCAAAATGGAAGGCAGCCATCTCACCATCGGTTTCAATGGCATTGGCTTAAAAACGATTCTGAAAGATTACGTGAAAGGCGCCTAGCCGGGACTATGTGGGGGCTCATTCGACTTTGCGTGCGGTAAATTACGATTTATCAGGTTTTGATCTTCGCTGTGCGTCAAGCCTTCATGTCCCCTTACAACATTAACTGCTATTTTCTTTTCTTCTTCAGGTACGTTCTCTATAGAGGATAACCGCGTATTATCTTGTTGCTGCTGCCTGACTGCTGCCTGATGTAAATAATAGTTTTCCTGATCTGCTGAAACACCTCGCGTACGTTCACGCCCTTTTGCAAGATCCGGCGTATTATCACCTTTACCACTAATCCAGTGTGCTGCCTTTTCCACAATGTTTCCCCCTTGCCCGAAAAGCAGCATCCCTGCTCCAATCACAAACGGGATAAATGATGCAATTTTGAACAAAGTACCGGGCACTCCACCAACAATCGGCACCCCCTTAAAGGCTTTATCCAGCCAGTCACCACCAAACCCACTCGCAAACGCAGTCACAGCCATCAGTCCAAGCGGTAACAGCCAGCTTCCACCGCCCTCAAATACGGAGCCAATCTTCTTCCAATCAACATCCTTAAAGAAATCCCCCACCTTATCAAGCCCGGCCTGCAGGCCTTCACCCTGCGCATCGGCAGGCTTTCCTTCCTCCCACCCTTTATTCTGAGTGTTATAGGCAAAATTGCCCGTATCATTCAATCCTTTCCACGGACGTTGGCCTTTTTCAACAGCACCATTATCTTCAATCTTTAGGGGAAGGCCTGCCGCCTGGCGATACTGCTTCATAGCATCGGCATCTTTTAATGCAACATGAATCGTCTGATCACCCACCTTAACGGTTTGTGTTTTTAATGTGCCATTGGATTTCTTTTGGAATAAGAACTCATTCAGCGGCTTCCCACTCTCATCCACCGAAAGCATCGCCGCATAATAACTAACCAGCGTACCATATTTATCATGCGAATCGCCCTTACCCTGGAGAATATCCCTCATACCATTGGTACTTGTCAGATTCAGGGCATAACGCACTGCATCTTTCGTCAGCTTGATGTCGCGTCCATATGCTTTAACTTCAAGAATATCTTTACTACCAAATGCCTGAGTGACTGTTGATTTGATCGTTTTATATTTTGTATCTGTTAAGATGTTAAACGCTTCGTGTTGCAAAAGTTGCGCCGAAATAACTCCACTAATAAACGCCCCGGCAGTTTGAATCGCCGTCATAGAACTGGCTTTTGCTTTTTCCGTCCATATCCATTTTTTGGGGTCATTTTCATTACCGGTAACACTATTCTTCTCAACCCAACCGATTTCAGCCAATCCCTTTCCCGTAAAATGAAATGCACCAAAGACAGGCAAGCCATTATCTGTCTTTTTGAAATCATATTTTGGCTCTGGCGTACCATTCTCCAATTGCCAGAGAATAGCCAGCATGTGCGCTTCTTTAGCTGTAACTGATAGTATACTTTGGGGCATAATACTCCTTACGACTTATTATACCGCAGGCGTAGTTAACAAATCCTTAACAAAACCCCGATCGTATTAAGAAGTTTCGGGAAAAGATTAACAGAACCCTGGAAAAAAGTAATAAAAATGTGCAGAAACCCTTTGTGACAGGGGAAGCAGGGAAAAGCAGGACTCTTGATGTCACCCCGTCGCATGACGGGGTCTGGTTTTTCCCGGATGCCGTCCTGAAGACGGCATGACAGTATTATCAACTAGCAACCAGTCACCACCTACTACAGGCTGGCGCGGAAGGCCGTGAGCGTATTACGCAACAGGCAGGCAATCGTCATCGGCCCCACCCCGCCGGGTACGGGCGTGATCGCCGAGGCCACCTGCGCCACTTCTTCAAAGGCGACATCGCCCACCAGCCGGGCTTTTTCGCCTTCCACCACGCGGTTAATCCCGACATCAATCACCACGGCGCCAGGCTTCACCCAGCTCTGCTTCACCAGTTCCGACCTGCCTACCGCCGCCACCAGAATATCCGCCTGCCGTACCAGTGCGGCAATATCGCGGGTACGGGAATGGGCAATCGTCACTGTGCAATGCTCTGCCAGCAGCAGCATGGCCATGGGTTTACCCACAATATTAGAGCGTCCCAGCACCACGGCATGTTTCCCGGAAAGATCGCCGCCCAGCACATCTTTCAGCAGCAGCAGGCAACCTTGTGGCGTGCACGGAACGAGCGACGCCTGCCCGGTCATCAGCTTGCCGCTGTTCATCACATGAAACCCGTCCACATCCTTGTCCGGATGGATCGCCGCAATCACCGCCTCCTCGCTTATGTGCTTGGGAAGCGGCAGCTGCACCAGGATACCATGCACATTCTGATCGTTGTTCAGTTCCTCCACTTTGGCGATCAGCTCCGTCTCACTCGTTTCCGCAGGCAGACGAAATTCCAGCGACTCCATCCCCGCTTCCACCGTAGCTTTCCCTTTATTCCGCACATAGACCTGGCTGGCCGGGTCTTCGCCCACCAGCACCACCGCCAGCCCGGGCACCCGCCCGGTTTCTTCCTTCAACAGATCCACTTCCGCGGCCACTTGCTCCCGTAATTTAGCGGCAAACGCTTTACCATCTATGATATGTGCACTCATCGTTATGCTCCCGGTACGCCCTTGGTAGTGGAATATTCAAAATGCAGCGCCGCATCCGGGTGCACACGCGGGTAGATCGCGTGTGCCGCCATCGCCGCCTCGGAGAACCCGCAGACAATCAGCTTCAGCTTGCCCGGATAATGGCAGATATCCCCAATGGCATAAATGCCCGGCGCGCTGGTTTCCAGTGTTTCGGCCGCCACGGCGATCCGATTCTGATCCAGGTTCAGACCCCAGTTGGCAATTGGCCCCAGCTCCATTGCCAGCCCAAAGAAGGGCAGGAGCACATCAGCCTGAAGCGTCCGTGTATTTTTGTCCAGATCCTGCACCACCACCCCGGAAATCGTTTCCCCATCACCTTCTAAACCGTGTAGTTGATATGGAATCACGAACTTAATTTTGCCTTCACTGGCTAGTGTTTCCATGCGCGTCACACTTTCGGGTGCAGCGCGGAATTTCGGACGACGGTGCACCACATATATTTGCTCTGCCACCTCGGCCAGCGCAATCGCCCAGTCTACCGCCGAATCGCCACCTCCAGCGATTACCACGCGCTTCCCACGGAAATCTTCCTTGCGCCGCACCAGGTAAAACACACTCTTACCTTCATACTGCTCGATGCCCTCCAGCGGCGGACGATTCGGCCCGAACGCCCCGCATCCTGCAGCAATCAGCACGGCTTTGCAGCGAATCTGCGTCCCCTTGCTGGTGTGCACCTGCCAGCCCTCGCCTTCCGGCTGCAACTCCGTCACCTGCTGCCCCAGATGATACACCGGGTTGAACGGCGCGGCCTGCTCCTCCAGCCTGGTAATCAGCTCAGCCGCTTCCACCGCTGGGTGTGCGGCCACATCGTAAATCGGTTTTTCCGGATAGAGTGCCGTACATTGCCCGCCGGTGAAATCCAGCGTATCTACCACATGGCAGCGCATCTTCAGCATGCCGGCTTCAAATATGGCAAACAGGCCCACCGGCCCGGCCCCAATGATGACGATATCGGTTTCCTGCGATGTCTGATGTGTGGCGGCCATGCTCTGGTTATGCTATCCTATTAAAAAAGCCTGTTACAAAAAGCCTACTACAAAAAGGTTGTATTCGCATGACGGCACATCCCTGGCTCGCTTCCTACCCGGAAGGCATCGACTGGCATCACATGATTGACGCCAAGCCGGTGCATACCCTGCTGGATGCCACCGCCGCACGGTTCCCTGAACATACCGCCATCGATTTTTTAGGCAAGTCCTATTCCTACAGCCAGTTACACCGCTGCATGAGCCACCTCACCTGCGGTTTTCGTAAACACGGTATCGGTAAAGGATCACGTATTGCCCTGCTGATGCCCAATTGCCCACAATACGTGATGAGCTACTTTGCCGCCCTGAAAGCCGGGGCAACCGTGGTCAATATCAACCCGCTTTATTCCGCCAACGAAGTGGCGCATCTGCTACAGGATGCCGAATGCGATACGGTCGTGGTACTGGCACTGGCCACCTGCTACCCTAAGCTCAAACCGCTGATTGAGAAAGGTGCCATCAAAAAAGTCATCGTTGGTCAGCTGCAGGATACGATGCCGCCGCTCAAACGGTTTCTTTTCCCGTTGCTCAAGCGCAAGGATATCTGCCCGCTCCCGGCAGAGGATAAGGTACACGTTCATTTCTGCCACCTATTGAGAATGCACAAGGAACAGGAGGAAGAATGTGAACCCCCGGTGATTGATCCGGAAAATGACATCGCTGTGCTGCAATACACCGGCGGCACCACCGGCATCCCCAAAGGTGCCATGCTCACCCATGCCAGCCTTTATGCCAACACACAGCAGATCCTGGTCTGGGCAAAAGATCTGGAACCCGGTAAGCAACGTACACTTGGTGTATTGCCACTTTTTCATGTTTTTGCCATGATGACCGTGCTGCACATAGGTGTGGCACTGGGAGCCACGATGATCCTGCATCCGCGCTTCAATCTGAAATCTGTGTTGAAAGATACCTCTCGCAAAAAACCGACGATCCTTCCCGGTGTCCCCACCATGTTTGCCGCTATAGCCGATGCTCCGGATATCTCCCGCTATGATTTAACCTCGCTAAAGCTCTGTATTTCCGGTGGTGCACCACTACCAGCAGATGTGCGTAGACGGTTTGAGAAAAACACCCGCGCGCATCTGGTGGAAGGATATGGACTCACCGAAGCGTCGCCCGTTGTCTGTGCTAACCCGTTTTTTGGCAAACAGAAAGACGGCTCGATTGGCCTGCCGCTGCCACAGACTGAGATTGCTATTGAAGATCCGGAAAAACCGGAACATTTTCTACCACAAGGTGAACGGGGCGAACTCTGCGTCCGTGGTCCACAAGTGATGAAGGGATACTGGCGACGCCCCTATGAAACCGATGATGTGATGATCAAAGAGGGATGGTTACGCACCGGTGACATCGCCTATATGGATGAAGAAGGCTATGTCTTTATCGTCGATCGCCGCAAGGAAATGATTATTTCCGGCGGCTATAATATTTATCCGCGCACCATTGAGGAAGTCCTTTACAAACATCCGGCCGTCCGTGAGGCAGCGGTGATCGGCATCCCTCATCCCAAATGGGGTCAGGTGCCACAGGCCTATATTGCGCTAGCAGAAGGAAAGTCCGTTACCCAGCAGGAATTACATCATTATCTGCGTGAGCGATTGGCCGCGTTTGAAATACCAAAAGAATTTATTTTCCGGAAGGATTTACCGAAAACACTCATAGGGAAGATCGATAAGAAGGTTTTACAACCTAAGGAGGATGATCATGTCTAATCCACCAATTGCACTGAAATATTATGCTAAAACCATTTGTTTCTTCAGCGCTATCATGATGGTGTTGTATCTGTTTTCCGCCGGGTTCACCATCTGGCGTCTTTACCAGCCAGAGCTGCACGATCCGCAATTCTTCACCTACGAATTTGTTCACAGTGAGGCCTTCCTTTATGGCCTGAGTGATGATCGCCGGTTTGTTTTCGAACATATCGGACGTGAGGAGTTTGAGGAAAAGAAAGATTACCTCTTCTCCCTTGCCAGTGAAGACCGCACGCAACATATGCCCAGAATCGTATCCCGCCTGATTGGGTATACGCTCATCTTTGGACTGGTATTCTGGGTACATCGGCGTATTCTGAAACGGTATATGTAACCGAAGGAGAGTTATTCATGGCAACCGCATCCCCCCGTGCTGTCATTGCTGCCTATAAACGTACCCCCTTTACCCCGGCCTATAAGGGCGCATTGCGTGATGTCCGTCCGGATGATCTGGCTGCGATCGTTATGAAGGCACTGGCGGCACCGCTGGATGCCAGTATGATCGAAGACGTCAAGCTTGGCTGTGCCTTTCCGGAAGGGGAACAGGGGCTGAATATCGCCCGGTTAGCCACCTTCGTGGCCGAACTCCCCATCACCATCGCCGGGGTAACAATCAACCGTTTCTGCGGCTCGTCCATGCAGGCCATTCATGATGCCGCCGGGGCCATTGCGCTGGGCGCGGGCGAAGCATTCCTCTGCGCCGGAGTGGAATCCATGACGCGGGTGCCGATGACCGGTTTTAACCCCCTGCCCAACCCGGCACTTTATGAACGCTACCCGGAAGCCTATGAATCCATGGGAATTACCGCCGAAAATCTGGCCAATCAATACAAAATCTCCCGCAAAGATCAGGAAACCTTTGCTGTGGAGAGCCATCAGAAGGCCGTAGCAGCAGCACAAGCCGGACATTTTCGCGATGAAATCCTAGTGGTAGGCGATGTCGCACAGGATGGATGCATCCGCCCGGAAACCTCTGCTGAAGGGCTGGCAGAGTTGAAGCCGGCGTTTGATGCCAAAGGCTCCGTTACGGCGGGGACTTCCAGCCCGCTGACTGATGGGGCTGCCGGGGTATTGCTCGTCAACGAAGCCACGGCTGACCGGCTTGGGCTGCCAAAACTTGCGGCTATCCGCAGTGTCGCTGTTTCGGGTTGCGCACCGGACATCATGGGGATTGGCCCGGTCAGTGCCACGAAAAAGGCGCTGGCACGCGCCCGCCTCAGCCTGCAGGATATGGATGTGATCGAACTGAATGAAGCCTTTGCCGCCCAATCGCTTGCGGTGATCAAGGAATTGGGCGTTCCCACCGACCGGCTGAACCTGGATGGCGGTGCCATTGCGCTGGGTCACCCGCTGGGTGCCAGTGGTGCCCGGATTACCGGTAAAGCGGCCAGCTTATTGAAACGTACCGGTGGAAAATACGCGCTGGCGACCATGTGTATTGGCGGCGGACAGGGTATTGCCACGGTATTGGAAGCAATTTAGCCTCATTTTCAGCCAAAAAACGGGTATTGCACCCGGCAAAAACCACGCTATGATGCCAGCCTTAACGGTGTGAGGGGTTATGGCACTGGCATTTCAGGATATGATATTAACGCTGCAGCAATTCTGGCAGAAGCAGGGCTGTGCTATTTTGCAGCCGTATGACGTGGAGATGGGCGCCGGCACCTTTCACCCGGCCACCGCTCTGCGGGCGCTGGGCAAAAAGCCGTGGAATGCCGCCTATGTTCAGCCCTGCCGCCGTCCCAAAGACGGGCGTTATGGGGAAAATCCTAACCGCCTGCAGCATTATTACCAGTTCCAGGTCATCCTGAAACCCTCACCGGATAATATCCAGGAACTTTACCTGGAGAGCTTAAAGGCCATTGGCATTGACCCGAAAGCGCACGATATCCGCTTTGTGGAGGATGACTGGGAAAGCCCGACCCTGGGCGCCTGGGGGCTTGGCTGGGAAGTCTGGTGCGATGGCATGGAAGTCACCCAGTTTACCTATTTCCAGCAGGTGGGGGGCATTGAATGCCAGCCGGTTTCCGGGGAAATCACCTATGGGCTGGAGCGGCTTGCCATGTATATCCAGGGTGTAGAAAATGTGTACGATCTGGAATTTAACGGGATGGATGATGACCGCCGCCTCACCTATGGCGACATCTTCCTGGAATCCGAGCGCCAGTTTTCCGCGTTTAACCTGGATGTGGCAAATACCGACGTCCTGTTACAGCATTTTGATGATGCGGAAGCCACCTGCAAGGCCCTGCTGAAGGAAGCACTCCCGCTTCCGGCCTACGATCAATGCATCAAGGCCAGTCATTGCTTTAACCTGCTGGACGCACGCGGTGTAATTGGCGTCACCGAACGCGCCGCCTACATTGCCCGCGTTCGGGCGCTGGCCAAAGGTTGCTGCGAAGCCTGGCTGGCAGCGGAAGAAGGGCTGAAGCGAGACGCCGCATGATGCTCAGCCTGCTCAAATCTAAGATTCACCGTGCCTGCGTGACGGAAGCCGATATTGATTATGTTGGCTCACTCTCTATTGACCGGTTGCTCATGGAGAAAGTTGGCCTGCTGCCCTACGAAAAGATCGATGTCTACAATATCACTAACGGCGAACGCTTTACCACCTATGCCATCCCCGCCCCGGAAGGCTCCGGCAAAATCGGGGCGAATGGCGCCGCTGTGCATAAAGCCAATGTGGGCGACCGGGTGATCATCTGCTCCTATGCGGAGATGACCCCGCAAGAAGCCAGTATTCATCAACCATGCATTGTGGTTGTCGACGAAAAGAACCATATCGTTAAAGGTTAAATAAAGCGATGAGCAAGGAACACGAAGTCATTCTCATTTTAGGAGCGCTTTAAATGCGTCCGCGCCTGCTCCGCACCACATTGCTTATATTACTCCTGGTTTTCGTGATTGCTGTGGGGGGTATCCTGACTCTCCTTTTCCCCTCCCGATATGATAATCTGCCCGAACTGGAAACCGGCGATTTGATATTCCAGACGCTGCCCTCTCCCTTTGCCCCTGCCATTGCCGCTTCCACTAACAGTTTACTGACCCACGTAGGGATTATCATGGTAACCGATGATGGCCCGGTGGTAATGGATTCCGCCGGGGTAATACGCAACTGGACGCTGGATACGTTTGTGCAGCGTGGGCTAGGCAATAAATTCAGGATTTACCGCCATAAGGACATGACCCCGGAAAAACAGGAAGCCTTGCTGACCGCACTGCAGCCCTATTACGGACGGCATTACGATATTTTCTTTCTCTTTGGCAATCCGGAGCTATACTGCAGCGAGTTGGTATGGGAGGCCTTTAACGCTATTGGTCTTTCAGCCGGTACGATTGAACGCCTAGGGGATCTGGATACGGATAATTACGTGACACAAACCACCATCAAACGCATTGCCCCGTTTCATCCTTACTGCCGTGAGAATATAAACATGTCGCAGGAAGCATGCATTAGTAAAATTATGGAACAGGAGCTGGTCTCCCCGGTCAGCATCACGCGTGACCCAAATTATACCCAAATTTATAACAACTATCCGTTTGCATCATGGCTGAACTGATTCTGGAATTACTGAGCGAAGAAATCCCGGCCCGCATGCAGGTGCCGATGGCGGAAGAACTGCGTCGCCGGTTTGAGGCTGCGGTCAAAACTGCAGAGTTGTATCATTCCAAAATCGAAACCTATGTTACCCCGCGCCGTTTGGTGCTGTTTGCCGATGGTTTCAGCCTGACCCAGGAAAACAAAATGGAAGAGCGCCGGGGTCCTCGTGTGGATGCACCGGAAAAGGCTATTGAGGGATTTGTGCGCTCCACCGGCCTGAAAAAGAGCCAGCTCGTTACCAAAAAAACCGATAAGGGCGAATTTTACTTCGCCATGATCGAACAAAAAGGCAAACCCACACGTGAGGTATTGCAGTCTATCCTCGAAGAAATTTTGCCGGCTCTCACCTGGCCCAAATCCATGCGCTGGGGTGCCTATAGTATGCGCTGGGTACGCCCGCTGACGAATCTGTGCTGCGTCTTTGGTGGAGAAACCCTACCGCTGGTATTTGGCCACATCACTAGCAATAACCAGAGTTTCGGTCACCGGTTTCTCGGCCCCAAAGCCTTCACCGTCAAGCAATTCATGGCCTATCAGGAAACCCTTCGCAAACAGCATGTCATCCTCAGTACTGAGGAACGCAAATGGATAATCCGCGAAGAAGCAATCGCCCTGGCCAAATCCAAGAGGTTTAAGCTGGAAGAAGACGAAGGGTTGCTGGACGAGGTCGCCGGACTGGTGGAATGGCCCCACGTACTGATGGGCACCATTGAAAAACATTATATGGAAGTACCGGAAGAAGTACTGATTTCCGCTATCCGTACTCACCAGAAATATTTTGTCCTGCGGGATAGTAATGGCAATCTGGCCCCACATTTCCTGGTTGTTTCCAATATGGATAAAGACCCAAAAGGGGCGATCGTTGCCGGGAATGAGCGTGTCTTACGCGCCCGTCTCGCCGATGCCAGCTTCTTCTTCACCCACGACCAGAAAATATCGCTGGAAAACCGGGCAGAAAAACTGGCACGCATTGTGTTCCATGCACGGCTGGGCACTGTGGAGGAAAAAATGCTGCGGCTCAAGGCCACCGCCAAGTTCCTGGCCGTGTGGGTGCCACATGCCGATCTGGATATGGTGGACCGTGCCAGCCGCCTGTGCAAATCGGACCTGACCACCGAAATGGTCGGGGAATTCCCGGAATTGCAGGGCATCATGGGCTATTACTACGCCCAGGCCGCCGGGGAGCCGGACGCGATTGCGCAGGCCATCCGCGATCATTATGCCCCGCAAGGCCCCTCTGACCGCTGCCCAACCGAGCCTATCGCCGTCGCTGTGGCAATTGCTGATAAAATTGATACGCTGGCCGGGTTCTTTGCGATTGACGAACGCCCCACTGGCTCCCGCGATCCGTTTGGCCTGCGTCGCGCCGCGCTGGGCATTATCCGGATTATCCTGGAGAATAATCTCTCCTTACCACTGAAATTGCTCATTGAACACGCGTTGAAACAGTACCCGGCCTCTCTGCTCAAGCACCAGCCCACCGAGCATGAAACCCCGCATTCCACGGAAGAAGGAAAAAAACGCCTGCTGGAGCGGCTGAAGAAGCTAAAACGGCATAAAACCAAGCCGGGTACCGTGGTGGAACAGCTGCTGGAGTTCTTTGCCGATCGGTTAAAAGCCATGCTGAAAGCCGAAGACATCCGACATGACCTGATTTCCGCCGTGTTTGATGGCGGTACCGAGGATGACCTCTGCCGTATGGTACGCCGTATGAAGGCATTGGAAAGCTTTCTGAGCACGGAAGACGGTGTGAACCTGCTGGCCGCCTATCGCCGCGCCACCAATATCGTCCGGATTGAGGAGAAGAAGGACGATACTGTCTATGATGATTCCCCCTCCAAAAACACGCTGGAACAACCGGAAGAACAGGTACTTTATGAAGTGCTGCATACGCTGAAGCCTAATATCCGCGAAGCTTTGAAGGAAGACCAGTTTGAAGATGCGATGGCGCTGCTTTCGGAGTTACGCGGGCCAATTGACGCCTTCTTTGAGCATGTTACGGTCAATTGTAAATCCGCTGATGTGCGCAAGAATCGTCTGCTGTTGCTATCGCAAATGCGGGCACTGGTCCACGAAATTGCCAATTTTGAACTGATTGCCGGGCAGGTGGAAAATGCCGCGGTAGAAACCCCCGAACAAAGGGCGAAATTGGCTTGAAAAACCGGTGGGTTGCCTCTATGTTGCCCGCCATAATAAACCTAACCGACCGGGAAACAACGGAGAGGCACATGACCAAATGGGTATACACATTCGGAGATGGTAAAGCGGAAGGCCGCGCGGGCGATCGGAATCTGCTGGGGGGCAAAGGCGCCAATCTGGCAGAAATGTGCTCGCTGGAACTGCCTGTCCCGCCGGGGTTTACCCTCACGACTGAAGTCTGCACGGCCTATTATGCCAATCACCGCAGTTATCCGGAAGGGCTGAACGAGCAGGTCGCCGCCGCCGTCACCCATATTGAAAACCTGATTGGCTGTAAGTTTGGCGATCCGGAAAACCCGCTGCTGGTCTCCGTGCGTAGCGGTGCCCGTGCTTCCATGCCGGGGATGATGGATACCGTGCTGAATCTGGGTCTGAATGACCGCACCGTGCAGGGTCTGGCCAAGAAGAGTGGCAATGAGCGCTTCGCCTACGATAGCTATCGCCGCTTCATCCAGATGTACAGCGACGTGGTGCTGGATGTGGATCACCATCATTTTGAAGAATTACTGGAGCTGAAAAAAGCTGATGCTGGTGTGGAGCAGGATACCGAGCTGACGGCCGAGCAGCTGAAGGAACTGGTGCGCGAATATAAGGAAAAAGTCCTGCAGGAACACGGTCAGCCGTTCCCCGATAATGTGGGCAACCAGCTATGGGGAGCCATTGGTGCGGTACTGAAATCCTGGATGAACCCGCGTGCTATTACCTACCGCAAAATGTACGATATCCCGGAAAGCTGGGGAACCGCCGTGAATATTCAGGCGATGGTATTCGGCAATATGGGGCAGGATTGCGCCACCGGCGTGGCTTTCACGCGCGACCCATCCACCGGGGAAAAACTTTTCTTCGGGGAATATCTGGTCAATGCACAGGGCGAAGATGTAGTGGCCGGTATCCGTACCCCGCAGCAGATTACCCTGGAAGGCAAAAAACGGAACGGTTCCGATCTCCCCGCCATGGAAGAAGTGATGCCGGTGGTGTATCAGGAACTCGTCAAAATCTATGAACGTCTGGAACAACACTACAAGGACATGCAGGATATCGAGTTCACCGTACAGAACAACAAGCTGTGGATGCTGCAGACCCGTACCGGGAAACGTACCGCCAAAGCCGCGCTGCGTATCGCCACGGATATGGTGAAGGAAGGGCTGATTACAAAGGATGTTGCCGTCAGCCGTATTGATCCGGCCGCACTGGATCAGTTGTTACACCCGATGCTGGACCCCAATGCCCCACGGGAATTAATTGCCAACGGCCTGCCTGCGTCACCGGGTGCTGCCGGGGGAACGGTGGTCTTCACCGCGGAAGAAGCCGAGGAGGCCGCCGCACAGAAAAAGAAAGTGGTGCTGGTGCGTATTGAAACCAGCCCGGAAGATATTCACGGGATGCATGCCGCGCAGGGTATTCTGACGGCCCGTGGCGGGATGACTTCTCACGCCGCCGTAGTCGCGCGCGGTATGGGCAAACCCTGTGTCTGTGGTGCCGGTGGCATCCAGATTTCTTATGAAAAACAGGAAATGCGCTGTGGGGATCGTGTCATTAAGAGGGGTGACTTCATTACCCTGAACGGAGCCACCGGGGAAGTCTTCTTAGGGGAAGTACCAACCATCCAGCCGGAACTTTCCGGAGAGTTTGCCACGGTGATGAGCTGGGCCGATGAAATTCGCCGCATGAACGTGCGTACCAACGCGGAAACGCCGGAAGATTGTCGTACCGCGGTGCGTTTTGGCGCGGAAGGGGTTGGCCTGTGCCGGACAGAGCATATGTTCTTCGATGCCGAACGGATTATCGCCGTGCGTGAAATGATTGTCGCGGAAACTGAGCAGGGCCGCCGCAAGGCTATCAATAAGGTACTGCCATACCAGCGCGAAGACTTTGTGGAAATCTTCCGGATCATGGAAGACCGCCCGGTTACCATTCGCCTGCTGGATCCGCCGCTGCACGAATTCCTGCCGCGTACGGAAGAAGATATGAAAGAAGTGGCAGAAGCCGCCGGGGTGGATATTGCCACCGTGGAACACCGCGCCCATCAGCTGAAGGAAGAAAACCCGATGCTGGGGCATCGCGGGTGCCGCTTGGGGATTTCCTATCCGGAAATTTACGAGATGCAGGTGCGTGGTATTCTTGAAGCCGCGATTCTGGTCAGCAAAGAGTTGGGCCGTGATGTCCGTCCAGAAATCATGGTACCGCTGGTGATGCACCGTAAAGAACTGGAAATCCTGCGGGCACTGATTGAAAAGACGGCGGAAGACGTACAGAAATCCGAAAGCCACAAAATCCCCTACCTTATCGGAACGATGGTGGAGCTGCCGCGTGCGGCACTGCGTGCCGGGGAAATTGCCGAGCTGGCAGAATTCTTCAGCTTTGGCACCAACGACCTGACGCAAACCACGCTGGGGATTTCCCGCGATGATGCCGGTAATTTCCTGGAATACTATACCCAAAAGGGTATTCTGGAAAAAGATCCGTTCGTCACACTGGATACGGAAGGTGTAGGCGAACTGATCCAGATTGCCGCCGAACGTGGCCGCAATACCCGTGATGACCTGAAGCTGGGAATCTGCGGGGAACATGGCGGGAACCCGGCCTCTATTGATTTCTGTGAGTCCGTAGGGCTGAATTACGTCTCCTGCTCGCCTTACCGTGTTCCGGTGGCACGGCTGGCAGCTGCGCAGGCCGCACTGAAATATAAGCAGGCCGCCAGTAGCGCGAAAACCAAAGCGGCTTAATGATTACTAATCTGTGGATTCTCCAGAGTCTGTACATTGGTGCACGGACTCACAGATACCTTGATACTCCAGGGTTGCCGTCCCCACTGAAGATACGCCCTCGCCACGTACTGGCATCAGGGTCTTTGGATCCAGCCATAAACGCAGGGTAATATCCCGCTCGGCATGGTTCTTGAGTTCTTTTTGCGTTAGCCCGGCCACCGGGTCACGTTTCAGGGAGACAATTTGTGTCCCGTCTTCAGCCAGCCCTTCCGGCGTCACCAGCATATTCACCAGGCTCCGTCCGCTATAAAGCGGCAGGGTAAATGTTTTACCTTTCCCCTCAGTCCCGGCAGCCCGTACCCGACGGCGTAACTCCAGCGCCAGCGATAGCGAGTCATAACTGTTTTTCTTCAGCGCTGCGGACACCGGCGGACGCTTCTTTGGGTCTTCTTCCGGGATATTCTGATCTTCCGTGACATTCCCCGCCATATCATAACGAACACTAAGGGTACGTACCTTATTACGGATACGGTACTGCGAACGGAAACGTTGTGGCCGGTACTGTTTCCCGTCATAGAAAAAGGCACTGATCGTATCACCATAATATTTGCTAATCCACTGCGCCGGACCATAGGAACGCGTCACCACATGCACGGTATACAGCCCGTTCTGATAATCCATGGTAGCAAACAAATCCCCGACATGAATTCCCATCCATGTCGTTTTATAATAATAGGTTTTACCTAGGATTGCCTGATCCTCCGGACGCAGCATCAGGTGCGGTGCCACAGCACCGGGAAGTATTTCTGGCTTTTTCCATTCCTGCCGCAATTGTTCCGGTTGCATGTAGATATCCTGCCCAGCCCCTTCCTCGCGTCCGCTGCAAGCGGAAAGCAGCAAAATACACAACTGTGCCAGAAATAATATCCGTTGCATTCTTTACCTTTATGCTATGTAAAAATCAGACGGCTTGATTCCCGTCAATCCATTCCCATATATAAGAAGTAGCATCACCATACCATAAGCACATGGAGTCCTGCGATGAATTTTGAGAAATTTACCGCCAGCGTACAATCCGCCATCCAGGAAGCGCAGGCGATTGCCACACGGAATGACCACCAGCAGCTCACCCCACAGCATTTACTGAAGGCGTTGCTGGATACCACCGCAGAAGGCGGCAGCCTGACGGTGCGGCTGATTGAAGCCTGCGGGGGCGATCTGGCCACTGTTAAAGCGGGTATTGACCGGGCATTGTCAGAAATTCCCAAAGTTACCGGTAGTGGTAGCCAGTTTTACCTTGCCCCGGAGAGCGCCAAGCTGCTGGCACAGGCAACCGAGTTGGCCAATAAAGCCAAAGATGCCTTCGTTACCACCGAGCGCTTGCTACAAGCGATGGCGCTGGCCAGCGATAGTAAAGTCGGCAAACTTCTGCGCGATGCCGGGGTTACCCCGCAAAAGCTGGAAGCCGTGATCGCCGATATCCGCAAGGGACGCACTGCGGATTCCGCCGGGGCGGAGGGCACCTATGAAGCACTGGAAAAATACGCGCGCGACATCACCAAGGCCGCTAAAGAAGGTAAGCTGGACCCGGTGATCGGCCGCGATGAGGAAATCCGCCGTTCGATGCAGATCATCTCGCGCCGTACCAAGAATAACCCTGTGCTGATCGGCGAACCGGGCGTGGGAAAAACCGCCATCGTGGAAGGGCTGGCCCAGCGTATGATCGCCGGCGACGTACCGGAAAACCTGCGCAACAAGCGGTTGCTTTCGCTGGATTTAGGTGCGCTTATTGCGGGGGCAAAATTTCGCGGGGAATTTGAAGAACGTCTGAAATCAGTACTCTCGGAAATCACTGCAGCGGGTGGCGAAATCATCCTGTTCATTGATGAATTGCACACGCTGGTAGGGGCCGGTGCGGCGGAAGGGGCCATGGATGCCTCCAACCTGCTGAAACCGGCGCTTGCGCGTGGGGAGCTGCACTGTATCGGCGCCACCACGCTGGACGAATATCGCAAGCATATTGAAAAAGATGCCGCGCTCGCCCGGCGCTTCCAGTCGGTCTATATCTCTGAACCAACGGTGGAGGATACCATCTCCATCCTGCGCGGGCTGAAAGAGAAATACGAGGTGCATCACGGTGTACAGATTTCCGATAGCGCACTGGTGGCAGCAGCCACGCTTTCCAATCGCTATATCAGTGACCGGTTCCTGCCCGATAAAGCCATTGACCTGGTGGACGAAGCCGCCAGCCGCTTGCGTATGGCGGTGGATAGCAAACCCGAGGCACTGGACGAGCTGGATCGCAAAATTATCCAGTTGAAAATCGAGCGTGAGGCCTTGAAGAAAGAGAAAGACAGCGCCTCCAAAGAGCGGCTAGAAAAACTGGAAACCGAGCTTACGAAGCTGGAAGGTGAAAGCCGTGAACTGACCGACAAATGGCAAGCCGAGAAACATAAGCTTTCCAGTGCCCAGAAACTGAAAGAACAGTTGGAAAATGCCCGCAAGGAACTGGAGATCGCGCAGCGGGAAGGCAACCTGGCACGCGCGGGCGAGTTGGCCTATGGTATCATCCCTGAGCTGGAGAAGAAACTCACCACCACGGAAAGTGCCCCGGAAGCCACCGGCGGGATGGTGAATGAATCGGTGACGGAACATGATATTGCCTCGGTGGTCGCGCGCTGGACAGGAATTGACGTGGATAAGATGCTGGCCGGGGAACAATCCAAGCTGTTGCACATGGAAGAGAATCTGCGTAGCCGCGTGGTGGGGCAGGAAGAAGCGCTGAGAGCCGTCAGCAACGCACTGCGCCGTGCCAAAGCCGGGCTGCAGGAAGAAACGCGCCCCATGGGGTCGTTCCTGTTCTTAGGCCCGACCGGCGTGGGAAAAACCGAGCTGACCAAAGCGCTGGCGGAGTTTATTTTCAATGATGAACACGCGCTGCAACGCATCGATATGTCCGAATATATGGAGAAGCACGCCGTGGCACGGCTGATCGGCGCGCCGCCGGGATATGTGGGCTATGAGGAAGGCGGTAGCCTGACCGAGGCCGTCCGCCGCCGCCCCTATCAGGTCATCCTGTTTGACGAGGTGGAGAAGGCACACCCGGACGTGTTCAATATCCTGTTACAGGTGTTGGATGATGGCCGTCTGACCGACGGGCAGGGACGCACTGTGGATTTCAGCAATACCATCATCATCCTGACCTCCAACCTGGGTGCAGAGTTCCTGGCCAACCTGCCGGAAGGTGCTTCCAGCGAGGATGCGCGTGCGCAGGTGATGGAGGTGGTGCGCGGGGCGTTCCGTCCGGAATTCCTCAACCGGCTGGACGAAATCATCCTGTTCAACCGCCTGCAGCGTGAGAACATGGAAGCCATTGTAAACATTCAGCTGGCACTGCTGAAAAAGCGACTTGAAGCCCGTCGCCTGTCACTGGAGCTCGATAAAAAAGCGCTCAGCTGGCTGGCCGAACGCGGATATGACCCAGTCTATGGTGCACGGCCACTGAAACGGGTGATCCAGCGGGAGTTACAGAATACGCTGGCGACATTACTCTTGGAAAAACCACCTGCCGAGGGCAGCACGTTAAAGGTCACCGTGAAGGATGATGCACTGGTGGTGAAGGGGTAAAGTAGTATATCTTTTTAGCATATCGCTATACCTTGCGGCGATATGCGGCCTCTGTCTGGAATAAGGCTAGATATATTATACCGCCATAATCATTAACAAAAGATTAACCTTTTCTCCCCACAATAATTTTCCACTCCCTCCTTGACCGAATGCCGCTCTTGCTCTAGGTTTTTTCGCGATCATGCAGAAGGGACGTATGGCAGACGATCTATTAAGCCGTAGCGGTAAAAATACCGGCAAGAATTCTGGGAAGAGTGGATCCGGCACAGAGTATACTGCTCAGGATATCGAGGTCTTAGAAGGGCTGGAGCCGGTACGCCGTCGCCCCGCCATGTATATTGGCGGCACCGACGAGCACGCCCTGCACCATCTGGTGGCCGAGATCTTCGATAACGCGATGGATGAGGCCGTCGCCGGGCACGCCACCCGGATTGAGCTGACGCTCAATAATGATAGCTCCATTACCATCACCGATAACGGACGTGGCATCCCGGTAGACCCACATCCGAAATTTAAGAATAAATCCGCGCTGGAAGTCATCCTCACCATGCTGCACTCCGGCGGTAAATTCAGTGGCAAAGCCTACCAGACCTCTGGTGGTCTGCACGGGGTGGGGATTTCCGTGGTCAATGCGCTTTCGGAATCGCTGGTGGTGGAAGTGGCACGCGATAAGAAATTATGGCGGCAGGAATATAGCCGTGGCCTGCCCCAAACCAAGCTGAAAAAAGTGGGGGATGTGGCCAACCGCCGCGGTACCTCCGTTACTTTTATACCGGACCCGGAGATTTTCGGTGCACGCGCGCGGTTCCGTCCCGGACGGCTCTATAAGATGGCGCGCTCCAAGGCCTATCTCTATCGCGGCGTGGAAATCCGCTGGGCCTGTGATCCGGCGCTGATTAATTCCCCCGACGTGCCGGAACAGGATACGCTGCACTTCCCCAACGGGCTGGTGGATTTCCTGGAATCCTCGCTGGAAGGCCGCAAAACCATCACCGAGGAACCCTTCACTGGCGAAGCGGATTTTCCCGATGGGCAGGGCCGTGTGGAATGGGCCGTACACTGGCCGGAACGCGATGAATGCTTCACTCATTCTTATTGTAATACCATCGTCACCCCTTATGGCGGGACGCATGAAAACGGTCTGCGCACCGCCCTCACCCGCAGCCTGCGCGATTACGGCGAACGGGTGGGCAACCGTAAGGCCGAGAAAATCACTGCCGATGACGTACAGGGCAATGCCTGCGCCATTCTTTCCGTGTTCATCCCCGAGCCGGAATTCCAGGGGCAGACAAAAGAAAAACTGGTTTCCTCCAAGGCCACCCGACTGGTGGAAAACGCCATGCGAGACCGGTTTGATCACTGGCTTTCCGGCCACCCGGAAGCCGCTAATCGGCTGCTGGATTTTATTGTCCAGCTGACGGAGGAGCGCCTTAAGCGCAAAGCGGAAAAAGAAGTCGGCCGCAAAACCCGGTGCAGAAACTGCGCCTGCCCGGCAACCGGGCTGACTGTACCCGCAGCACGCCGGAAGGCACGGAGTTGTATCTGGTGGAAGGATTCCGCTGGTGGTTCCGCTAAAACAGGCGCGTGACCGGGAAACACAGGCGATCCTGCCCTTGCGACGGCGAAAATCCTCAACGTAGCCAGCGCCACCAGCGATAAAGATCATGGCCAACCAGAAATTCAGGATATCGAGCTGGCACTGGGCCATGGTTCCGGCAAATTCTTCGCTGCGGATGATCTGCGCTATGAAAAAATCGTCATCATGACCGATGCGGACGTGGACGGCGCGCATATTGCCTCCCTGCTGATGACCTATTTCTATAAGGCCATGCCGCAACTGATCGAGCGCGGGCATCTCTATCTCGCCCAGCCGCCGCTCTACCGCATCGCACAAGGTACCAAATACTATTATGCTGTGGATGACCGCGACAAAGACCAGATCATCGCCTCGCTGGCCAAGAACCGGGGCAATATTGAGGTGTCACGCTTCAAAGGACTGGGGGAAATGACCCCCGCACAGCTCAAGGAAACCACCATGGCCCCGGGCAAACGCACCCTGCTGCGCGTGATTATCGACGAGGAAGAGCGCGAGGAAGCGGCCAACCGCGTGGAAGAACTCATGGGTCGAAAACCCGAGCTCCGCTTCAAATTTATCCAGGAACAGAGCCTCGCCCGGCGCGAGGAACTCTCCGGTGTGCTGGATATTTAATAGCGAGACAGAGAAATCACACTTTCCCTTATTACACGAAAAAACATACATACTGTCAGCGTGTTGGTAGAAATGCAGACAAAAATCCGATATACTGCCCACTAATAGAAACAGTACTCAGGTAGGGGAAACATGTGTACGCTTTGCGGCCATCCATATCATTCTGATAACGCACATTATGCCGGTGAAAACACACCAGCGCTTGGACCAAAAGCCATTATTAGCGACTCAAACGCCAATTACATTGATGCATTACTGCTGGGAACATCCTGGTCAGGTACACCGGGTGTAGGCGCAACCGTTACCTATGGTGTCAGCGGTAACCCTGCACTGGAGTCGGATACCAGTGCTTATCTTTCTGCCATCAAACAAGCCATGGCACGCTGGTCCAGTGTAGCAAACATCAATTTTAATCATGAATACGTGTCTACACTGACGGGCGAAACGGTCGATGATAAACCGCTGGCATTCTACCTCAACAGTGATAGCAACAATCCTACCCCCATTGGTAATGGGGTGATCGGGGTGATGTATGCCGATGCACTGGTAAACAGTTTTACCTTTTCTAAAGTACACGTGGTGGTGGATGATGGTTATTACAATGTTACCCGCGGTGAGTTAACGCCCGGTATGCATGGTTTTACCACTGTTATGCACGAGATTGGCCATGCCATTGGGCTGGATCACCCATTTGAGGGGACATTGTTAAGTTATACCTCTAATGGTAATCAGGATGTTACCCTAATGGCGTATGATGATTCCGATGATACTGCCACTTCAACTGCTGATCCTTCCACTCCAATGGTGTTTGACATTGCCGCAATCCAGTATCTTTATGGCGCTAATACCAGCACTAATGCCGGGAATACTACCTATACCCTAACCGGCACGCCGGATACCCGCACCATCTGGGATGGCGGTGGCAACGATACACTGGACGGTAGCGGCCTGAGCACGGCTGCCCGACTGGACCTTACTGAAGGCGTTGGGCATTATAACCTTGTCGGCACCGAGTATGTAGCACTGGCTTTAGGAGCCAATATCGAGAATGCCCTGGGTGGTAGTGGTAATGACACGATATACGGGAATACGCTCAGTAATATCCTGACTGGGGGTAGTGGCGCGGATTCGCTGGAAGGCGATGCCGGAAATGATGATATGAACGGCAATAGTGGAAACGATACCTTGCAGGGTGGCACCGGTAACGATGTGATTCGCGGCGGACAAAACGATGATTCCCTGCGTGGTGGACAGGATAATGATTGGGTAAATGGCAACATGGGCATTGACTTTGTCCGTGGGGATAACGGCAATGATACCGTACGTGGTGGCGCAGACGCAGATACGGTATATGGCGGCGCCGGGGATGATTTTCTGTTTGGTGATAAGGGCAATGATATCCTGTATGGGGATAGTGGCGCAGACGTGTTTGTGTTTCGCCCGGTCAGTGGCGAAGGCAATGACACGATTCAGTTTTTTACTGCTTCAGAAGGTGACAAAATTGAATTCTACGGCGGCATGTACGATTCGTTCACCACACTTTCCGCTGATATTACCTTCCACTCCACGTATTCCGCTATCAGTACAGATTACGGTACTATTATTGTACAATCCAGTACTGCGCTTACCGGAAACGATTTTATTTTTAGCTGATCATTTTCCCTCTTCCGGGAACGTTTAACCTGCACCATGCTACAAAAAGAGAGTGTGGAAAATCATGCAGGATGCCTTAAACGATATCCAGCGTGCCCGGAGACTGGTAACGCTTCTTCTGGAACAGCTGGAGCAGGAAATCACCGAGCAAATGCACGGCAGGGAAACGTTGCCTTCGCGTATTTGCAGTAACCGGGAATCCCCGGTAGCGGTGCTTGTCCGGCTTTCTCAGCTCTTGCTGAAACTCATCCCGTTTGAAGAAAAACTACAGCAAGCCGTTACTGAAACGGCCAGCAATACCCAAACAACACCAATACCCAACACCCTCACCGAAAATGAAATCACTATTCTGAAACGGTACCTCCACCGCTATGAACATGCCCCCGCCCCCCACGATCCGGAACCTGTACGACCTCCTGACACGGGATGATCTCGCCAGTTTTATCGCACGCTGTTTTCATACCATCAATCCTGCGACACCGTTTCTGCCAAACTGGCATATCGAACTGATCGCGGAATACTTGAAGGCAGTCACACGCGGTGAAATTACCCGGCTGATTATTAATATGCCGCCACGCATGCTGAAATCACTCAGCGTCAGTGTCGCCTGGCCTGCGTGGCTACTGGGGCACCAACCGGCACGGCGTATCCTGTGCGCCAGCTATGCACAGCACCTCAGTCTAAAGCACGCACTGGATACACGGCATATCCTGCAGGCTCCCTGGTATCGGGCCATGTTCCCGAAAACGCAGCTACAGCCTGACCAGAACCGCAAGGAAAAATTCATGACGATGGAACGCGGCTTCCGTCTGGCCACCTCCATTGGCGGAAGTATTACCGGGGAAGGTGGTAACTTCCTTATCGTTGATGATCCCCAGCACCCGGCACAGGCAGAAAGTACCACTGCCCGGCAGACCGTCCATGAATGGTTCGATCAGAGTTTCCTCACACGATTAGATGATAAAAAACAGGGAGCCATTGTTGTGGTGATGCAGCGGTTGCATGAAGAGGATCTTTCCGGCTACCTGCTGCAAAAGCCCGGCAAGCGCTGGGAACATTTATGCCTGCCTGCCATCGCTGAAGCACCGGCCTATTATGCAATGGGCGCGCTGGAATTTATCCGCGCTCCCGGTGAACTCCTCCACCCGGCACGCGAGGGCGAAACCGAGCTGCAGAACACCCGGCAGGAACTGGGTAGCATGGCCTTTGCTGCACAGTACCAGCAACAACCACTGCCACCGGAAGGAGAATTGTTCCGCCCGCATTGGATTCAGCGTTACACTACACCGCCCGAAGCCCCGGAGCATATCGTCCAGAGCTGGGATACCGCCATCAAGGCCGGTAAACAGCACGATTTTAGTGTCTGCACCAGCTGGGCAATCTGTACGGAGGGGTATTATTTGCTGGATGTCTTCTGTGCCCGTTTAGAGTATCCTGCACTGCGCAAACAGATCATCTTCCAGTCCGAGCGCTATCAGCCCGATGCGATCCTGCTGGAAGATAAGGCCAGCGGCCAGTCACTCCTGCAGGAACTGCGGCGGGAGACAGCCCTGCCGCTGATTGCCATTCAACCGCTGAGGGACAAGCTGACCCGTGCGGCCAGTGCATCGGCCCTCTTTGAAAGCGGGCGGGTTTATTTACCCCAATACGCGCATTGGCTGGCGGGATACGAGCAGGAGTTACTGCGCTTCCCGGCCACTACCCACGACGACCAGGTGGACAGCACCACCCAGTTTCTTAACTGGATACGGCAGGGAAATTTGGGAAAAAGTGCAACCTTACGAAGGTTGTAATATTAGGTGATTTTACTGCTTTTCTTCGTACGCCATCTGAATTAGTAATACGTCATGTCGCGTATGCAACAAATTCTCGCAGTACTGGAAACAGAGTTTCAGCCTCTGCTGCTGAACCTGAGAGATGATTCGCACCACCATGCCGGACATGTTGGCGCCCGCCCCGAAGGTGAGACGCATTTCCACCTGGAAATGCGTAGCCCTCTTTTTTCCAGGAAAACCCGCCTGCAACGTCACCGCATGGTCATGAATACTCTCAAACCACTCCTGGGAGAAGGTTTGCATGCACTATCAATGACATTATACAGTCCGGAAGAACAAACATAGCATTTTGTCAACACACAAGAAGGGTCCCATAATTTGGGACCCTTCTTCCGGCCAACCTAATCAATTGATCCATATTAGAAATCCAGATGCATAATATCCGAATCAGCAGTTTCTGCCTGTTCACGGCCGCCATAATACGGCACATTATCTGCACGCCCCCCTGCAACGGGCTTTCTAGGTTGATGATTTACCATTTGTTGCCGAGGGGGCGTCACATGTTCATACCCCGCCGGATATGTCCCGTAATAAGCATAATAGTGATCCAATGCCTGCTTTTGCTGTGGTGATAAATTCTGCCCAACTGCCATGACAGAAGAAGATAAAATGACCCCTGCCATGAGAACATGGTGTATGTATCTCATGATTTTTCTCCGTTTTTTCAAACTGTTTTGATGATTAACTATAACCAGACCCTGCCAAAATTTTCAACTTGCAAGCCGGAAAGTTTTGGCAAGTATAACGGACTACGTTTTTCCAATATTTTTCATATTCTGTTCTCCCTCCTGTTACATCCCACAAGCGAAATCTATCAAATATTTCGCGGTGCAATTGTTTTACCCTCCATAAATTTCAATGTCAATATATTCTTATTTTTCAGTATATTAATCAAATTTAATACGAATTTAATGAAAATGTTCTTTATTTTTTTGCTTTGTCATGCTTTAAACTATCAGGATAAATAGTTGGCAGAAAATGGATAGACGAACGCTTATTGCGGTTTTCATTGCTTCATGCCTGGCTACGCTGGCCTTTATATTAGACAGACATGTATCTGTTGGGCACACCGCCAGTGAGGTCTTTTATATCCCCATGCTTATTTGTGGTTTCTGGTTTCGCCGTATCTGGGCGATACTGCCGCTCGTAGGTACCGCTACCATCTTACTCCTGACATCGCATTTTCATCACATCATCCCAGAAGACCGGTTTGATACAGATTTCTTCCTGAATATCGCGGAGCTATGGGGCATTGCCATACTGCTGATGACGGTAAAACACACACAGAATCGTCTGAACGAGCACTCTGATACATTGCAACTGGTGATGGATAATATCCCGGCACTGGTTTCATATATTGGCACAGACTTACGTTATATCCTTGTCAACAAACGGTATGAAGAATTGTTTTGTCGGCCGGCACACACGATTATTGGTACCCATATCCGTGATATTGCCGGTAGAGACACTTACCGCAAGGCCCTTCCGTACCTACGCCAGGTACGGAAAGGACAGGAAGTTTCCTATGAATATTGGTGGCAGGATGGAAACGCATCGCCAATGTATCTGCGTACCCACCTGATTCCGCATCGTAATCCTGCCGGTATTATCGCCGGTTTTTTCTGCATGGTATATGACCTGACCGCTGCAAAACAGGCTGAGCAACTGGCTCGGGAAAATGAGCGGAAATTTACCACCCTGATGGGTAATTTACCCGGGATGGTCTATCGCTGTAATAATGACCGGGACTGGACCATGGAATTTATGAGTAACGGCTGCACTGTACTGACCGGCTATGCACCAGAAGCGTTCCTTGGCGAGGAGCGTATACTCCATTATAATGACCTGATCCTACCAGCATTCCGGGAAAAGGTTTGGGAACAGGTACAAGAGGCTGTAAACAATCATATTCCTTTTGAAATCACCTATTGTATCCGCAATAGGGACGGTAGCGTCAAATGGGTGTGGGAACAAGGCGCCGGGGTGTATGACGACAATGACACGCTGGTAGCCCTGGAAGGCTATATCATGGATATCAGTGAGCTAAAAACAGCGGAACATGCTTTGGAGAACACCATTCATGATCTGACCCTCTCCAACAGTGCACTGGAACGATTTGCCTTTGTTGTTTCACATGATCTGAGGGAACCACTACGCACCATGGGCTCGTTTGCCCAGCTATTACAGAAGAAATACAGCCAACAACTGGATAGCAATGGCCGACTCTATCTCAGGCATATGGTAAAATCCACCAATGATATGCGGCTGTTGATCCATGACTTACTGGCCTCTTCACGAACCTCCCTGCATTCCGTCACCTATACCAGCGTAAACTGCGAAGAACTGGTTGCTACTATTCTGGAAAGTCTGCACGAACAGGTTCGTGAGAACGGAGCGATTATCTCCTACCGTGCCCTGCCTATAGTTCCGGGAGACAAAACCCATCTGCGCCAGCTTTTTCAGAACCTGATTAGCAATGCCATTCGCTACCGTACAGAGGATAAACCCCCCACGATCACAATTTCTGCCATTACCCTTGAGAACGGCTGGCAATTCTCAATCCGCGATAATGGTCGCGGTATTCCGGAAGAAGAACATAAAACCGTGATGGAATTTTTCTCCCGCGGTAATAACAGCCACGATACGGAGGGTTATGGGTTGGGCCTCGGGATCTGCCGCAATGCTGTCGTGCTCCATGGCGGACGCATCTGGATGGAGTCCTCACCCGGAAAGGGCACCACATTCCACTTCACCCTCCATAACCGGGTAATAAATCCCAAAAAGACAAATACGGACAAGAAAATACCAGTGACTACGGCGTAGTCGGTAAGATTGTCGTATGCCAATAATCCACCAGCACTTCAATATATCGGTTAAATTCCTCGATATCAAAGCTCTTTAGAAAAAACCCACTGACATGTGCCTGGTAGGCATCCCGCATCACTTGTGGATCAAGACTATTCGTAAACATCACTACTGGGATATGCTGAAGCTGTCGATCCTGCTTGAGTTCCTTCAGTAAGGAGAACCCATTAATCTTGGGAATATTATAATCCATAATGACAATATCCGGGGATGGAAAAATATGCGCGTGCTGTTTGCTACGTAGAAAATCCAGTGCCTCCGCCCCATCATGAACTGCATATACATTGCTAGCATGGGAGCATGATTCCAGCGCCGTGCGTAATAAGACTTCATCAGCCGCATCATCTTCAACCAACAGGATATTCAGGGGTGCCGTACGGCGCATGGAAAGTGTATCCGCTTTTTCCTGATTTTCTGTTAGCAATTCCTCCGAAAAGCCTTCGTAAAAATAGGAAATTGGGGCATTCATGATCCGGGAAAATTCATACAGCATGCTTGCTGCCACGCGGTTTGCACCAATCTCATATTGCTGGATTTGCTGGTGCGACAGCCCGACCATCCCTGCAAGTGCGGCCTGACTTAATTTGTGTTTTTTTCGGAGGGCTCGTAGACGGTTACCAACATAAACATCCACGGGATGGGTTTCTTTGGGTATTCTGACCATAACCCCTCACTTTCTTCCCCACACCGGGGTTCTTTCTCGCTTGTTTACTTATTTCTATCACAACTAGTTGTATAACGCCATAATTTCATGCCGCCCCGACAAACATCGCATTATTTACAGATACAAAATGAGGAATAGATTGTTGCCCGATGACCATATCCAATGACCAAACCAGAACTCTGTTTTTGGTTGTTGCATCATTCACTATGCAAGGTCATTATTGCTGATTATATCTAAGAGGATTATAGGAAAGGTGTGTGGTTTAATGGCAAGAGTTCGCCAAATTTTATCATCAAAATTCGTGCTGACGGGATTACTGGCCATTGTATTTATCACAGCACTCACTCAACATATTTTGATCGACCGTGCCGCAGAAAATGCCGCCCGTGCAATGGAGCAGCAAACGTTTCGGCTTGGCACTTTAGAAGCATTGCAACGTGTCTATGCCCGCTTTGGTGAATTCATGTTGTGGGCAAACGAGGCCTCATCCACCTATAACGATACGGCTGAAAAGCAACTGACCACAACGCGTCAACGGCTGGAGGAGGCAGTGGGTTATTTAAAAAACTACCTGCCTGATGAGGCAGCACAGGCCGAGCTACGCATTGTGGATATTGCTGAATTAATTGAGCGTGCTTCCCGACGTTTCTATGACGGAGAGCCTTCGCAAAGTTATGACCTGATACAACAAGCACGTGCGCGGGCAGATGCAATGGAAAAGCAACTCCAGATCCTGCTGAATACTACCAAACAAGACGCAAACCGGACAAATGTACTCGTTGCTGATGAAACAGGGTACATTACCTGGATTTCCTTTGGATCACTCCTGGTTCTGGGTTTATTGATTGTATTACTGCTGGTATTGGTACGTATCATGGTATCTCAGCCCGCTACCATGTTAGCACATACCTTGCATCGTCTTGCAGAAGAACCCGATACAGTGAGGATCCCAGAAGACGGAAATTATGGTCTTCTGCAGGAAGCAGGCAGTGTATTAACGGCGCTAAAACAACGGCTGGTCGCCACGCCGGTGCATACGGAAATAAAGGAAGTTATTGAGGAAACCATTATCACCACACCCGTTGCCGAGGCATCCGCTAGCAGACCCTTGCAGGATATTGCCCGCGATGTGGAACAACAGCTTAATGGTCTGCTGTCTTCATTAACCGCGAGTGAAAACAATGTACTACGTGCAGCAGAGCGTATCAGTACTGTCGTGCAGGATACCAATGCCCAGACCGGGAGTGCTTCGGCTGCCTGCCGTGAAGCCGCTGATAGCGTCTCCACCGTAGCCAGTGCTGTAGAATCATTATCGGATTCTATTGCTGAAATCGCACGTCAGGCCAGCCAGTCTACCACCGTGACGCGGGGGGCAGTACAAACAGTAGACGGTGCCGGCATGGCCGTTAATGAACTCAGTGATGCCGCCAGTAAGATTGGAGAGGTGGTGAATATCATCCGCGATATTGCCGAGCAAACTAACCTGCTGGCACTTAATGCCACAATTGAGGCTGCCCGTGTGGGGGAAGCAGGTAAGGGCTTTGCCGTGGTAGCATCGGAAGTGAAAACACTGGCAGAACAAACCAGCCGCGCCACTGAGGATATTGCACGCCAGGTCGGAAATATTCAGGGCACCACCAAAAAGACCGTGGAAGCCATTGAGAAAATTGGGGATGCCATTCGGAATACCGAACAAATCACGACGGCCATTGCCGCCGCAGTCGAACAACAGCAGGCGGCCACACAGGGCATTGCCAGCAGCGCCCAGCAGGCAGCCAATATGAATTCCCGCATTTCCACCAGTATCGGAGATGTCAGCCAGCATATCGAACGCACGCGGGAATCCGCAAATAACGTGCTGGATACCAGTAAATCCCTCTCAAGCACCACCAGCTCCCTGCAGCAGACGTTACAGAATCTGCTGGAGCGCCTAAAGGCCGCCTAATTCATCAGAAGGAAATTATTTAGCTTGCCGGAGTACTGGCTGTCTTAGGGTGACAAAAGGTACGCATCGCAGGAATGCACTTACCACAACACGGGCTGCAATCCAGTGCACGAAACAGTGACGATACTGAATGACAGGCATTTTCAGCACCCACATTCTTAATATCTTTCTCTTTCAGTGCATTGCACAGACAAATAATCATAACCACCCTGGTTCATAATGAGAATCGTTCGCATTATAGTGGTTTTACCCCTTCTGTGCAAGCCAATTTCATATCTCTGGAAACCACTGCGACTGAAATAGTAGCGGGAAGGTGTTAAATCTGTTATAACCTACTCATGGAACAGGGGAAAAAGAAGGTAGTCTTTAACCTGGTCGTAATCGTGTTCATCCTGACACTGGTTGCGGCAGCCCTGACCTCTGTGGGTCTCTATTATGTCTTTGTGCTTATCGTTATGGGTCTGCTGCCGGGCATTATTTCATATATTGTGGATAAGCGCCCAGGGAAATTTGCTTCCAAAACCGTATTCATGTTTAATCTTTCCGGACTGACTCCCCAGATTGCTGCCGCTTTCCGTAGTGGTAGTCCGGATACTACCGCGCTGGCCCTGCTGACTAACCCATACACCTGGCTGATGCCCTATGGATTTTCCGCATTTGGTTGGGGTATGGTGTTTCTGTTTCCGCAAATTGCCCTGCTTTTTTATGTACTTAAAGCAGAATATACCATAGGAAAACTTCAGCATTTTCAGAAAACCCTGCTGGATGAGTGGGGTGAGGGTATTCAAGGTTCCTCTGCCAGTCCCAGAAAAACCGACGCCAGCTAATTTTTTAAGAAATTCTCTTTCTTCCCCTTGAAACCCCACACAAGGAGACTATATCTGTTCAAGCTTACTGAAAGCAGTGATTATAAATTAACCTTAATTGTGTGGAGATACTTTATGAAAATCAGACCATTACATGATCGTGTACTGGTACGTCGCATTGAGGAAGATGAGCGCACCGCCGGTGGCATTATCATCCCCGATACGGCAAAGGAAAAACCAACCAAAGGTGAAGTGATTGCCACTGGGCCAGGTACCCGTGATGAAAACGGCAAGCAAATCCCGCTGGATGTCAAAGCCGGGGATATTGTGTTGTTTGGCAAATGGGGTGGCCAGGAAATCAAGGTAGAGGGCCAAGAGCTCCTGATCCTGAAGGAGTCCGATATCCTTGGTGTGATCGAAGGTCAGGCCAAAGGCAAAAAGAAAGCTGCCTAATTTCATTCATTATTTGATAAACAGGAGAATAGAGTATGTCCGCGAAACAAATCGCATTTGGTAGTTCAGCACGTGAGAAGATCCTGCAAGGGGTTGATATTCTTGCTGACGCCGTAAAAGTCACGCTGGGGCCTAAAGGCCGCAACGTCGTATTGGATAAATCTTTTGGTGCACCGCGTGTCACCAAGGACGGGGTCACGGTAGCGAAAGACATCTCGCTGTCTGATAAATTCCAGAATATGGGCGCACAAATGGTACGCGAAGTTGCCAGCAAAACCAATGATATTGCGGGCGATGGCACCACCACCGCTACCGTACTGGCGCAGGCTATCGTACGCGAGGGAGCAAAATCGGTGGCCGCCGGGATGAACCCGATGGATCTGAAGCGCGGGATTGACCTCGCCACCCAGACCGTCATCGAGGAAATCAAGCGCCTCAGCAAAAAGGTTAAAGGCCAGCAGGAAATCGCCCAGGTGGGGACAATCTCTGCCAATGGGGATACGGAAATTGGTGAAAAGCTTGCTAAAGCCATGGAAGCCGTCGGAAACGAAGGCGTGATTACCGTGGAAGAAGGCAAGAGCATGGAATTCGAGATCGAAACCGTGGAAGGCATGCAGTTCGATCGCGGCTACCTCTCTCCGTACTTCGTCACCAATGCTGAAAAAATGGTGGCCGAGCTGGATGACCCGTACATCCTGCTGTTTGAGAAAAAACTCTCTGGCCTGCAGCAACTGCTACCGCTGCTGGAAGCCGTCGTACAGTCTGGTCGTCCGCTGCTGATCATCGCGGAAGACGTGGAAGGCGAAGCGCTGGCCACGCTGGTGGTGAACAAACTGCGTGGCGGTCTGAAAGTCGCCGCGGTTAAAGCACCAGGCTTCGGCGATCGCCGCAAAGCCATGCTGGAAGATATCGCGTTCCTGACCGGTGGTCAGCTCGTAAGCGAAGACCTCGGCATGAATCTGGAAAGCGTTACGCTGAACCAGCTGGGTCGCGCCAAGAAAGTACGTATCTCCAAAGAAGATACCACCATCATTGATGGCGCTGGTAAAAAAGCGGAAATCCAGTCCCGCTGTAACCAGATCCGTGCACAGATCGAGGAAACCTCCTCGGATTATGACCGTGAAAAACTGCAGGAACGCCTGGCCAAACTGGCCGGTGGTGTGGCTGTGATCCGCGTCGGCGGAGCCACGGAAGTGGAAGTGAAAGAACGCCGCGACCGGGTGGACGATGCCCTGAACGCCACGCGCGCGGCCGTGGAAGAAGGCATTGTTGCCGGGGGTGGTGCCACCCTGTTCTACGCCGGACGCAAACTGGAAAACCTGAAAGCACTGAACGACGACCAGCAGGCCGGGATCAATATTATCCGCCGCGCCCTGCAGGCTCCGGTGCGTCAGATTGCACAGAATTCCGGGATTGATGGTGCTATCGTGGTGGGTAAGCTGGGTGAAAGCAAAGATACCAGCTTCATCTTTGATGCGCAGAACCTGGAATATGTGGATGCCTTTAAAGCCGGGATCGTGGATCCTGCCAAGGTGGTACGCACGGCGCTGCAGGATGCTGCCTCTGTGGCCGGGCTGCTGATCACCACGGAAGCCATCATTGCCGACAAGCCGGAAGACAAAGATTCCTCCGGTGGTGCCGATGCCGCTGCGGCCATGGGTGGCATGGGCGGTATGGGTGGCATGGGCGGTATGGGCTTCTAATCCCACCCCCAAATATTTTCCACACAAAAAGGCTGCGATGGCAACGTCGCAGCCTTTTTATATCGCGGATGCATGATACACCCGCGATATTAGGAGTTGTTGCAGCCCTATATATTATTATGCTGTCATCAAGCTTCATTTCTCAGACGCTATAACTGGGGTCTTTAATATCATGAAAAAAGTAAAAGAATTTTTGTTATTTTCTTTTTTCATACTTGTATCCGGTAGCGCAACCTATGCAGCACTCTCAGCTATTGTATTCACCAGAATAGCGTATGAGGTAGGCGGTGAATATTGGGAAGAATATGATTCTGTTTATAAAGTTAAACAAGAATATATCCTGTTTAACTTTCTTGGCGGAGTAAGGAAAAAATATACTGGCTCATCCATAGGTGATGCTATTGGTATGTATATATTGAAGCCACTACAATATCATTTCTACCAAAGTGCCTTAAAAAAAATTCCTGAAAATGATGGCGAACGCCTCTTATGGCAGGGATATTATAATGATCTTTATTCAAAAAATGTTACCTCGGAAACACTCCATACGATTCTCAATCAATACAGTGCTCTTGCTTCTGCCTCCTTTGCATCGAGTACTGTTAGCGAAGTAAGTCGTATCCATATGATGAAGGAATATTTATTCACATATACTGCACATCGAAAACTACTACACGAAACACCCGAAGAAAAAATAGAACGTATATGGGAAATTACTTCCCAAACTGCAAGAATGCTACGAAATGAATCACTTGATGTTAACCACTTTATAAATAGAAAAAGCAAATCCGAGCGCATAGCCCCACTGATGTTATTGCTTAATATTCAGATACTTCTTGATGATCTTATAAAAAATGACCTCCTCACATGTACTTCATCCTACAGAAGCAATATACCCATCTTACAAAATGAAACATTACGCCTTGTTAGAGCATATGCCCCCTATGAACAAGACAGATATGTACCAGACTCACCTAATGAATTTCAAAAAAAATTATATGTTATGTTATTAGAAAAATATGCAAAGGCTGCCCCTACGATTAAGGCATTTTACGAAGAACATTGTTCGGATTATCTATTGAGGTATTAGAAATATTACGATACCGCACTCCATACCTTCCGGATCGTCTCGGCATCAATGGCTCCCTGACGCAGGATGACCGGCACCGTCCCCGTGGCATCCACCACCGTCGAAGCCGGTGCAGTGGTGTGCTGCACCTCATCGGCAATCACCAGCCCAACGGTATCCTGAAATACGTGGGCAATGGCACCCGCCCCCTCCAGTACCGGTTCACCGGCACGGTTGGCACTGGAGGCAATCACGGGACGCCTCCACCGCTTTAATAGCGCAAGCGGTATCTCGTGTGCCGGGACGCGAATGCCAATCGTACCATTTTCTGCCATCGCGGATTCCGCCAATTTGCTCCCGGCTTTTGCAGGAATCACCAGCGTCAACGCCCCCGGCCAGAAGCATTTTGCCAGTGCCGCCGCCCCTGCCGGAAATGTTGCAATCGCTTCGGCAACTTCCAGCCCTGATACCAGTATCTGCGAGGGTTTTCCCGCTGCCCTGCCCTTCACATTATAGAAATGCGTAACGGCTTCTTCAGAGGTTGCATCTGCCACTAACCCGTAGACAGTTTCTGTTGGTACTGCCACCACCTCGCCACGTTGCAGGTATGCGATGGCCTGTTCAATACTGGCCGGTGTATATTTTGCTATCACTGTCATGACCACTGCTATAACATAGCTTGCAGGGTAGCGCAAAACCATGCCAGACGATTTACAAGACAGTTCCGAGAAAACAGAGGAACCTACAGACCGAAGGCTGCAGGAAGCGGTGAAAAAAGGGAACGTAATTAATTCCCGCGAAGTCACCAGCTTCCTGCTCCTCTTCTTTCTTTTTATGACGGTATCCTGGCTGGCACCGTTCCTGATGAAAAAAACCGCCACGCTTCTTGCCCCTTTCATTACCAGTCCCCATGATATGCTGATGAGTGACGGTGGGTTGGGTCGTATTTTGTGGGGTGTTATTTCAAAAAGCGCACTCATCCTTCTGCTGCCGGTACTTGGCACCGTAATCGTGAGCATTGTCGCTGCCCTCCTGCAGCATGGCTGGCTGGTAACCACCGACCCTATCATGCCTAAACTGGATCGGATATCTCTGCTGGCAGGATTAAAACGGCTGGTTTCCCTACGGGCGCTGATGGATTTTATTAAAGGCCTACTCAAAATCATCATTGTTGGTGTGGTTGGTTTTATGGTGATTTACCCTGAGTTACCTCACCTGGTGGAACTGCCGCAGGAAGATCTGGATGATATTCTGGGTTTACTGGCATTCCTGGCATTCCGGATCCTACTGGCTACTTCGATTATCATGGCGGTAATTGCGGTACTGGATTACATGTACCAGCGGTACGAGTATTACAAGAATCTGCGTATGTCCCGTCAGGAACTGAAAGAGGAATTCAAACAAACGGAAGGGGATCCTGTTATCAAAGAGCGCCTGCGCAGCATACGTCGTGAACGTGCTCGCAAGCGCATGATGGCAGCCGTACCAAATGCAGACGTCATTATCACCAACCCGACCCACTTTGCTGTTGCCTTGCAATATGATGAAGATACGATGCGGGCACCGGTGGTCGTTGCAAAAGGACAGGACCAGATCGCCCTCAATATCCGTAGCGTCGCCGAAGAACATGGCGTACCGGTAGTGGAAAACCCACCACTGGCACGGGCACTACATGCCAGTTGTGAAATTGATGAAGAAATCCCACTGGAACATTACCGCGCCGTTGCACAGGTGATCGGCTACGTTTATAAACTTAAGGGGAAAACAAAGCGCGCCTAGGGAATATCACAAAGCATGGAAACACCCGAACAGGAACAGCCGCTCATCGAGAAACGTTTTGCAGACTTCGCCAGTCTCTCGCGTGAGGAGGAAACGTTTGTCCTGCGCCAGCTGGAACCGCGCTCCGCACGGCTGGTGTTGCTGGCGGTTGTGGCATTTGTGGCTATTCTGGTGATCAGCCTAAAGCAGGATGATTTTTCTCTGCCGATGATCGTCGCTGCTGTGTGCTGTGTGTTCCTGGTGCTGATTGCCGGTATCTCGCTATTCATGGATAAAGTGTATCGTTCTGTACTCATCAATGAATTTCAGAACGCCCTTTTCGCCGATGCCATCCGTGCCGGAACCGAATTCTGTCTGATCGTCCGGAAGAACCATGAAATTATATACTGCAATCCCGGCTTCTTGCGTAATTTCATGAAACATAGCCTGAAAACACTAACACGTCTGGAACAGGTGTTAGAACATTTCTCCCTTAGTGCTGCAGGCCAGGAAAGCCTGCTTTATGCATTGCGTACCCATCAAAGTAGCCGGATATTATGTCAGTACCGCATGCCGGAAACGCCGGTGATGGTATACCTCACGTTGGAACCACTCCGGCGTTTCAATAACTATTTTGTTTTACGTGCCGTGCGGGATAGCGCATTACCGGCACAAAAAGCCAGTGATAAACGCACCCCTGATGATACGCTGTATCGCCTGCTGGAACAAATGCCCTGGCCCATTTACCTCGCGGAGCGCGATGGAACCTTGCTTTACGTAAATGATGCATTCACCCAGGCACTGGGATATGCACAAAGCGATATCCTGATGGAACCGGTAAAGGTCAATGACCTATTGGTACACAAACCCGTAAATAAAAAACCGGAAGCGGGTATCATTGCATTCCACCACCGCAGTGGTTACCGCGTGATGATGGAATATACTGAAAGCACACTGCAAACCTTTAGTGGCGATAGTATGCGGATGGGCCTAGGGCATATCGTGACAAATTATGCACTGGAGGAACAGCCGGATCATTCTTCAACACCACTGAGTTTCACCACCTGGCAACAGGTGATGCATTTTTCTCCGATTGCCATTGCCTGTCTGGATCAGGAGGGTAGCGTTGTTCACGGCAACCGTTCTTTCTTCACATTAACCGGAAAACCACAGGGTGTAACAGGCTGGCCATTAACGGATGTGATTCATGGCGATCATGCTCCCTCTCTTGCACGCCTACTACGTAATTCAGAAAGCACCGAACGGAATGCACCACTGGAAATCAAACTGGTGGGTAATCAGGAATATCTTGCTCTTCTACACCTTCGTCACCTGGAAGACGGGCCCTATAAATTCGTTGCTTACCTGGTGGATGTTACCGAGCATAAAGATCTGGAAGTGAAGTTCACACAGGCACAGAAAATGCATGCCGTGGGACAACTCGCTGGCGGGGTGGCACACGATTTTAATAATCTGCTGACGGCCATGCTTGGCTTCTGTGATCTATTGCTTATCCGCCACCCGCCTGGCGACCCCTCCTTTGCGGATATCATGCAGATCAAACAAAATGCCAACCGCGCCGCTAACCTGGTACGGCAGCTGCTTGCATTCTCACGCAAGCAAACCTTGCAGCCGGAAGTGATTGACCTTTCCGAGGCATTATCTGAACTTTCACATTTAATTCGCCGTCTGATTGGTGAGGCCATTGAACTGAAAGTGTACCATGGACGTGATGTAGCGCTGATTAAAGCGGATCATAATCAGCTGGAACAGGTGATTATCAACTTAGCGGTAAACGCACGCGATGCGATGGTGGGTGGCGGCACATTGACCCTGCGCACCCGCATGATACGTATTGATGCGACCCACCCACTACCAAAGGATGCCATCCTTCCCTCACAGGATGAAGAAACTATTCCAGAAGGTGACTATGTCTGTATTGAAATCGCCGATACGGGTCATGGTATTCCCCGTAATTATATCCAGAAGATTTTTGAACCGTTCTTTACCACCAAAGGACCCGGTGCCGGCACCGGGCTAGGGCTCGCCACCGTATATGGGATTATCAAACAAACCGGTGGTTATCTTATGGTCGCCAGCGAAGAAGGCAAAGGCACCCGTTTCCTGATCTTTCTGAAACCCCACATTCCGGAAACATCCGAAACAACACCAGACACGATAAAGGAAGAATCGAATCATGACGCCGCAGACCTCACCGGTGTCGGCACAATCCTGCTGGTGGAAGATGAGGCTCCGGTACGCGCCTTCTCCAGCCGTGCGCTCAGTAACAAAGGATATAAGGTGCTGGAAGCGGAATCCGGTCTGATTGCACTGGATGTACTGAAGGAACATGGTGACGAGGTGGATATGATTATTACCGATGTCATGATGCCCGGCCTGACCGGCACGGAACTGGTAGAGCAAATTGGGGATACCTATCCTGATATGCAGGTATTATTTATTTCCGGTTATGCGGAAGATATGTTCCTTGGCCAGCACAGCAACAATCCCCATATCCACTTTCTGCCCAAGCCGTTTACGCTTAAACAGCTGGCGGCCAAAGTGAAAGATGTGATGGATCAGGGTAATGGTAATGTATAAGCAACTGGAAATTAAAGTGGAAGATTATCGTGCTTCTTCCAGGGCGTATCCACTTCCTTGTCTTTCAGGATCGCCAGTGCACGGCAGATCCGCCAGCGCGTGTTCTGCGGGCGGATGACATCATCAATAAACCCACGGCTGGCCGCCACGAAGGGGTTACTGAATTTTTCACGGTATTCCTCGGTGCGCTTCTTCAGGCCCTCGACATCTTCGCGACGATAGAGAATTTCCGCTGCGCCTTCGGCTCCCATCACCGCGATCTCCGCATTCGCCCAGGCATAGTTAATATCCCCGCGCAGATGCTTGGAGTTCATCACGATATACGCCCCACCATAGGCCTTTCGGGTAATCACCGTGATCTTCGGCACGGTGGCTTCGGCATAGGCATAAAGCAGCTTGGCACCGTGCTTGATGATCCCGTGATGTTCCTGATGCACCCCCGGCAGGAAGCCAGGCACATCAACAAATGTCACAACCGGGACATTAAAGGCATCGCAGAAGCGGATAAACCGCGCCGCTTTCACTGACGCATTAATATCCAGACATCCCGCCAGCACCATGGGCTGATTCGCAATCACCCCGATGGTGGAACCATTCATCCGGCCGAACCCGGTGATGATATTACGGGCATAATCCGATTGCAGCTCCATGAAGTCACCTTCATCAATCACGCTGCACACCAGTTCCATCATGTCATACGGCTTATTCGGATTTTCCGGGATCAGCGTATTCAAAGTGGTATCCACCCGGTCTTCCGGATCCTGCGATTCGCGCTCCGGCGAAGGAATACGGTTGGAGGACGGCAGGAAATTAAACAACCGCCGCGCCTGCACCAGCAGGTCAATGTCATTATCAAACGCCAGGTCTGCCACATGGGACTTGGTCGTATGGACGGTGGCACCACCTAACTCCTCACGAGAAACTTCCTCATGCGTGACCGTCTTGACCACATCCGGCCCGGTGACAAACATGTAGGAACTGCCGCGCACCATGAAGGTAAAATCGGTCAGCGCCGGGGAATATACTGCACCCCCCGCACATGGCCCCATAATCAGGGAAATCTGTGGCACCACACCAGAAGCCAGCACGTTGCGCTGGAAAATCTCCCCATACCCGCCGAGACTATCTACCCCTTCCTGAATCCGCGCCCCGCCGGAATCATTGATCCCGATCACCGGCGCACCCACCTTCATGGCCATATCCATGATCTGGCAGATTTTGCGGGCATTGGTTTCGCTCATGCTCCCACCCAGCACGGTAAAATCCTGGCTATAGACAAAGACGCTGCGGCCATTAATCGTGCCATGTCCGGTAACCACCCCATCACCTGGGGTACGGGTCTTTTCCATGCCAAACGAGCTGCAACGGTGTTCCACAAACATACCGTATTCTTCGAATGAATCCGGATCCAGCAACACTTCAATGCGTTCACGCGCCGTCAGCTTGCCGCTTTCGTGCTGCTTATCGATTTTATCCTGCCCTCCGCCCATACGGGCCGCCCGGCGTTTTTCTTCTAGCTGTTTAATGACTGTAGTTTTGACCATAGAACAGGAACCTAACAGTTTGCACCAGAACTGGCAAGTGAAAGGGTATATACTCCGCACGAGGAATAACCCCCTAAGAAACCAGTAGTTAATTGCTTAGATTAGTAATTGAACGCCGTTTGATTCTTAATCACGCAGTTAACGCTATCCGTCTGGAAATACTGACAGAGACGGGAGGCCGCATCGTAAGAGTTCAGTGGACCAATCTGAATGGCTACATACTCACGATCCCCTTCCGGGTATAGAATGCGCGGGCGGAGACCCCGGATAGAATTACGGCGGGAAATATCCGCAAAATGGGAAATGGCCTCCCTGCCAGATTGGAAATCACCGATCTCAAGCCAGACACCTGTTGTATTTTGCCCGTCGGACGCATCTTCATCCTCAGTGTTATCCGCACTAGTAGGCCCGGCAACATTGTATGTAATATCATCGGCAATATCATCCCGTGGCGCGGGGGTGATTATTGCACGGGAAACTTCCACACGCGGTTGATATTCAGTATCAGCAGGTTCGGTATTATGCGAACGCAACACCTGCGCGGCATTCCCTGACGCAGGATTCCCAGCCGCCGGAGCCAGATTCGCCAGCTGTTCTTCGGCTTGCGATTGTGCTGCTGCTAAGATTTGTGCAGCCTTTTCCTCAGCCTCTTTCAGAATACTGGCCTGCTTCGCCGCAATGACCTGATCCACGGCCTGCTGCATCAGCGCCTGCACCTGTGTCTTCGTGTAGAGACGCTCACCGGCCGCCGCACGAGACTGCTCCTGGGTAACTGCGGCCTGGGGCTGCTCAGACTCTGGCGGTCGCGGTGCATAGGATGCAGTCTGTGGAATCCTTACCGGCGGGGCGATATCCTGGGCAGCCTGCCGATGCTGAGTCACCGGTTGTGCCTGCTCCGCAGAGGGGCTGGGCGGTGGCGCAACCGAAGCAATCTGTGCTGATGATGGCGCGTTAAATGCCTGATGCTCTGCCAGGTACTGATTCTGCCAATCACGTGCAACCAATGCCGCCATTTGCTGACCGGACACTTTTTGCATATGCGACTCAAACTTTGCCATCTGGATTTTAGCGGCCTCTATGCGCTCTGCTGCTTGTTTTTCGGCTTCAAATTTTGCCTGCTGCACCCGCATTGCGGCTTCCTGCGCTGCTTTACGCTCTGCCTCAGCCAGTTGCTGACGCACCTGCACGGCTTCTGCCTGCTCAATCGCATTCAGACGAGCCACCGCAAAATCTTTTACTTTCTCCAGATCCACTACCCCATGGCTATCAACAAATTGCCGCATGTCCTCTTTAAACATAGGCGTTTGCTGCGCCTGCTGAGGTGCCAGTTTGGCTTCTGGCTTGGCTACCTCCGGACGGCCCTGTGTTTCCGATGCCCGCGCTATACGTGCCACCACCTCCTGTGACGGAGCTGGTTTTGCAGCAGGTTCCGGAATACGCTGAATACGCACTTGTGGCGTTACTTCCTGAGCATACCGTTGGACTGCTTGTTGTTGTGCCGCCTGCGCTGCCGTAGCCACCTGATCCGAGTGCCACTGTTGCAGCATATTATTCTCTTTCGGCATACGCCGTTGCACCCCAGCGACATTTTGCGGAGATGATGTAATTGGGATTGGCCCACCACTAGCAGGCTGCATTTCATTAAACTGTTGTGCTGAACCATACCCAAAAGCAGATGTTTGTGGTACACGCCCAGAAGCCGCGAGTAAATATTGTTCAATCTCTGGCTGTTCATAACGCCGCGCCAACTCAATGGCACTATCCCCAGCTGCATTGGCCTGCGCCGGATTTGCCCCACGGGATATCAGCGATGCCACCACATCCATACTGCGTGCCTGGACAGCATGCATCAGTGCAGTCTCACCTAGTCCATTAGCTGCATTTACATTCGCGCCATTAGCAATCAGAATATCCACCACTGGCTTCTGTCCGCTAAGCGATGCGCGCATAAGCGGCGTCCACCCTTCATCATCACGGATATTGGGATCAGCGCCATGCATCAGCAGCAGCTCTACCACACGGTCCTTGCCCTCACGGCTGGCCAGGTGCAATGCCGTTGCACCACCAATATCACGGATATTGGGATCAGCGCCTACCTGCAGCAGATAATTCGCCACATCATCATGCCCGCGATACGCTGCACGCATCAGCGCTGTCGTATCCAGCTTACCCCGTTCATTCACATCAGTGCCACGGCGCAACAGCATTTGCACGGTAGCCAGCCGCCCTTCATCCGCCGCCTGCACCAGACGGCTGCCAAATGCGTTTGCTTCCTGTGTTTCCGCAGAAGAACTAATTGCATTATAGTACTGTGCCAAAAGAGGCATAGGCACCACAAAAGCCAGCGCTGAAGCAGAAAGCATCAGGCCAGTGGCAAGGGGAATCATGCGTTTTTTTGTTACCAGTTTTTTCGTCACACGTAGTTACTCGCACCTCTATTTTTCAACACATAGAGTCCAGCGACAGCCAATCCAAGCAGAATTTTTCTATCGGGATTGGTTTAATACACAATACCTAGTAGGCGTCGCTCTTTTGCAATAGCACATCTGCAAATCCTTATTCGACACCATTGCAGAATTATGTTTGATTTGCAAACCTGAGCTGCTGAAAAAATCACACCTTACACACTCTGCAATGATGATTTTTCTGTTGCATTTTCCCGCAGCATGCTCAATCTCTGCAGACACAGGACATATGGAAAACAAACATCACTCCACGTCAGATATTCTGGATAATGTTGTCCATCGTCATACGGACGATACCATTACCGTTGGCCAGATTAAGGAATCCCTGCATGAGCGGGGCTTTGGCCTGCTGCTCGCCCTTGCTTCACTGCCGCTTTGTATCCCGGTTCCCGTACCACCAGGATATACAACGCTATTTTCCATACCGCTCTTTATTCTTTCTACCCAGATGATCTTCGGGATGGACTCTCCCTGGCTTCCCAAGTGGCTAACACGCCGTCGTATCGCCCGCATGAAGTTGGCAAGTATGTTGGAACGCGCAGTTCCTCTACTGCGTAAAATTGAAAAACTCATGCGCCCGCGTTTATCATTTGCCAGTTCTCATACGGGCGAAAAAGTGATTGGTATGTTTGCATTTGTCTTCACCATTTCCATTGCATTGCCTTTTCCGCTGACCAACCTGCCGCCAGGATATGGTATCCTGATTATGTCGCTGGGTTTACTGAGTCGCGACGGGTTGACCATTATTATCGGCATGATTGTCGGTACTATCGGGCTGGGCATCACCTTACTGATTCTGATTCTTGGCCAGCATGCCGTGATGGCTCTTTTTAGCTGATGTCAGACCACGCACGCGCCATTTGCTTCATGCTGGCAACTCAGTTCTGCTCAGCCTGGATGGGGGTGTTTGTACGCACCCTTTCCGGGCAGGGATTGCATAGTTTCCAGATCGTTTTCCTGACATTGTTATTTGCCCTTATCATCCGCCTTCCCTGGCTCTTGCAAACGGGGCGCAAAGGACTGGAGACGACAAAACTTCGCTTGTATCTTACCCGTTCCGTGCTTGAGGTAATAGGGTTTACACTGGTCTTCACAGCCATGACAATGATACCACTACCCCAGGTCACATCGTTGCAATTTCTCTCTCCATTATTCTTTAGTCTGATGGCTACATTAGTGTTAAAGGAGGAGAGCGGATGGCACACCTGGTTAGCACTGTTCGGCGGTTTCCTGGGAGTACTGGTTATCACGCGTCCGGGTGTGGAAACCTTTGATGTTGGCGGACTGCTTGTTGTGGGTGCTGCATTATGTTTTGGCACCTGTGGCACGATCATTCGTGTGATCTCCCGTACTGATCCTCCGGCACGTATTACATTTTATATGCTGCTTTTTACAACGTTCTTTGCAGGTATTCCGGTAACATTACACTGGCAACAGCCCTCCTGGGAGAGTCTGAAATGGGCAATACTGGCCGGGATTGTATTTTTCCTGATGCAACATTTTGTGACCAAAGCGCTCTCACTGGTTCCCGCCACCAAAGTAACCCCATTTGCTTTTACACAGTTAATATTCGTTTCCATTGTTGCCTATGTGTTTTATGGTGAAATCATTGCGCCACGGACACTTGCCGGCGGCAGCCTGATTTTCCTCAGCGCCATGGTAGGATATTACGCCGGGCGGCGAAAACAAAAACGCATGCACTATGAACAGCGGAACCGTTAACCTGACCAGCAGTATGCATGGTATATTGTGGATGCTTGCCAGCTGTATGGCAGCCTCCATCATGGTCGTGCTGGTACGGCATACCTCTGCACATCTGCCAGTGGTGGAAATTGTATTTTTCCGTAATGCCTTTGCACTGCTCTTTATCCTGCCCTCCGCGTATCGGCTCCGCCGGAAGATCATTCATTCCGCCCGCAAAGGATTACATTTCCTGCGCGCCTTATGTGGCGTGATTGCCATGTATTTATGGTTTTACGCACTGACGGTGATCCCACTGGCCACAGCGGTCAGCCTGAGTTTCACCGTGAATCTCCTCACGCCGGTATTGGCCGTGCTCCTATTGAAAGAAAAATATGGTATTCATCGCTGGACCGCCATTGCGGTAGGGTTCTCTGGTGTATTACTGATTTTGCGCCCGGGGCTGGAAACATTTGACGCTAACGGCCTGTTTGCCATTGCGTCGGTCACCTTCTGGGCAATTTCTGCTATCCTGATCAAATTACTCACCCGCACAGAGCATCCCCGCGTGGTAGCTTTTTATGTTGCCTTTCTGATGACCCCGTTTTCACTACCGGCAGCCATCCATGACTGGGTGACACCAGACCTGACAATTCTGCTCTGGTTGTTGTTGCTGGGATTTGTCGCCAATTTTTTTCAGGTGGCGCTTTCCCATGCCATTGCCGCGGCAGAGTTTCGGGTCATTGTACCGTTTGATTTCACCCGCCTTATTTTCACGGCCATCCTGGCTTATTTCCTGTTTGATGAAATCCCCGACCAGTTCACCTGGCTGGGCGGCATCATCATTATTGCGGCCTCTGCCTATACCGCATGGCGCGAAGCCATGCACAGCCGACGACGCAAAAAAATGGTGGAACTGGGAGAATAACCATGCCACACCGCATGCTGGCACTGGCGACCAAATGCGTGGATATCCTCCTGCCGCCGCGCTGCCTTGCCTGTGGGGAACATGTACAGGCCCAGGGGGAATTGTGCAGCACCTGTTGGCATAACATACATTTCCTGGCCGACCCGCTATGCCAGAAATGCGGGACCCCACTACCCAGCGCGGAACTCCCAAGCATGCATTGCGGCGCCTGCCTGGCAGAAACACCGCCGTATGATGTGGCACGTTCTGCCCTGCGATATGACGAACATAGCAAGCACCTTATTACGCGCTATAAGTATCATGATCGCACCCTGACTACGGAGCGGTTTGCCGAGTGGATGATCCGCACCGGGGAATCCTTGCTGGCTGATGCGGATTACATTACTCCCGTCCCGCTGCATTACCGCCGCCTGATTTCCCGGCGGTATAACCAGTCTGCCTTGTTGGCACAGGCCATTGCCCGGCGCACCAGAATCCCATATCTCCCCATGCTGCTGGAACGCACACGCTATACGATCCCACAGGCCGGACTTTCACGCAATGCCCGCCAGCAGAACCTCAAAGGCGCTTTCCGGCTGCACCGCTCCCATACAGATACTCCCTTCAAAGGCAAGAAAATCGTCCTGGTCGATGACGTGCTGACCACCGGCGAAACCGTTAGCGCCTGTACCCGCGCACTCAATCGCACCGGGGCGGAGGTGCGCGTTCTCACCCTTGCCCGCCGCGTTTTGGACTAGTGTCTTGACCTAAATCAATTCACTGTAAACTGCCTTATGCCATCTTTGCCCGAAACGTAATGGCATGAACATGGTTACAAAAAAATCGGTTACACAGAAATCACCCCAGGATGTTGACGCATTGTTCAAGGCGTATCTGGAGGTGTGCAATAAGGCGATGGACGCCAATAAAGACCGCTTTCCCTATAAGCATATCTGGGAAGCCGTGGAGAAAGTGCTGGCTGACAAGGAGATTGAAATTCGCGTGATTGATGATCAGCCTAAGGCGGCCTACACGCTGAGAATTGGCAATCATCACATCGAAATCGCCAATGGAGAAAAACATTCTGATGATGGATGGAAGGTCTCCACCAGTTACCTGAAAGAAGTCGTGGAGCACCCGGAAGAGTATATCCGGAACCCCGCCAAAATTGACTGGGAGTGGCTACGCTACCGGTTGCGCTAATACAAATCCTGGCATGGATAGCTGGAGGTGCAGGCACTACAGGAATACCCTGAAAGCGATTCAATACTGGGTACAATGACCGTAGAGCCCTGTACTTTGATGCCTGTCTCGTTTTTCAAACGGCCAAGCGCCCGTGAGAACGTCTCAGGCTGCATCCCCAAACGGGAGGCGATCAGCGTTTTATCATACGGCAAGTGCAGACGTATTTCCCCTTCAGCGCCCGCACGGCAAAGACGCAGTAAAAAGCAGCCAATACGCTGTGGGGCATTCTGCAGTGTGCGATGTTCAATTTCCTTATCCTGCTGACGCTGAAATCGTGACATAATCTTCAACATATTAAACGCCAGCTGGTTATCCTGTTTTACCTGCTCCGCCAGTAAACGAATGGGCAGTAATAATAGCGTCGCATCCTCCACGACTTCTGCAGCGTAAGGATATTTCCCGTTTTCAAAAATAGCAGTTTCACCAAACATTAGACCACTCGTCAGTGCATCCACTACGGCTTCATCACCATCCAGGGTTTCCCGGTACAATTTCACCCAGCCATTGATAATCAGGTAACACCAGTCAGCCTCATCTTCCTGCAGGAAGAGTACCGTTCCTTTTGCATAGCGTCGCTGCTGGCATTGCTCGGCAAACCGGTTAAATGTTGATGGCTGTGTATTCGCAAATAAACCACTTCTGCCTAGCGCCTGCACAAAAAAATCATGGCTACCAGAAGAAGCTTCGGGTATGGTGGGTATGGTATTTGAATGTGTTGTCGGCATGTATTTGACAATAATCAAGGTTACTTTCCCGAAAAATACGCCAATATCACGCCAAGTACAGCAAAAAATACGAAAAGGAACCTGTTATGGATACCACGCGCGTTAAGGATGTTATGAGTGCCATTCCCCATGTAATTTCGCCAGATGCCACGCTACGGGAGGCAGCAGAGGCCATGGAACAGCACGAATGCGGCTCTCTGCCTGTATGCCGGGAGGACAAGCTGGTCGGAATCCTGACGGATCGGGACATTGTAGTGTTCGGACTCGCCGGCGGCAAAAACCCGGATCGGGCCGTGGTGGGTGAAATCATGGCGCCACAGGTTTTCACCTGTAAAGAAGAGGACACACTGGCCCAGGTAGCGGATATGATGAGCGATCAGGATGTACGGCGTTTGGTTGTGGTGGATAATAGCGGTAAAATTACCGGTGTTATTTCTGTCACGGATATGATTAAATGTGTGGATCGTGATGAGGTCAACGATGAGATCATGCACCATCTTTTCCGTTACGCGTAACGCTCTTAGCGTATTTTATATCATTATTACTGCTGTCTGTTTGCTTCCTGGTAACGTGAATGCGCAGGATGTCTGGGCGAATGCCGATGCCAATCGCGGCTGGCAGTATTTTGGCAATTGCGCAGCATGCCATACAATAGGTAAGGGACAACGCCACAAAGTGGGGCCAAATTTGTTTGGTATCGTCGGACATCCGGCAGGAGCACGTGATGATTATGCCGGCTATACTCCTGCCCTGCGAAATTCCGAACTGGTGTGGGATGCCGCAACACTGGATCGCTATCTGGAGAATAACAAACTGGTGGTACCGGGTAATCGTATGGCCTGCGGACGCATCCCCGACCCACAAATCCGTGCTGATATTATCACATATCTGAGCCTATTTCACGAATAACGGGTGTAAAAAACGCCTCCTAACCCCATCGGTTTGACCATTGTCAAGTTACCCGATATCGAACTACGTATAGTCAAACTCGATATTTGCAGATACAGGGCGATATGGATTATCTATTAGCACAATGCCAACAATTCCTCGGGACAGGAGGCGGAATTATACTTTCGCTTTTTCTGGCCGGGCTGGTGGGCAGTCTGGCACATTGCAGCACGATGTGCGGCCCGCTGGTTTTTTCACGTGCCGGGGAAAAGGGAAATTGTGCCTGCAGTGAGCATACCTGTTCCAAACGCAGTACGCTGGGCGTTTTACTCGTACCTTATCATCTGGGCCGCATGACCACTTATGTGATTTTGGGCATGATCGCTGCCCTGCTCTCACGTCAGATTATCGGCACCTCCGGGCATTCTGTCATCGCCGCTTCCATGCTGGGGCTAGCCGGATTGTTATTTCTTCTGACCGCTGCTGGCGGTAGCCGGGTGCATCTTCCTTTCCTGGAAGCATGGCATCACCGGCTTGGTAAATTCACCGCTCCCTTTATGTGGCACCGCACCTGGAAACACGGCTACCTAACCGGAATTGTGCTTGGTTTTATGCCATGTGGCTTAGTCTATGCGGCACTGATGGCCGTAGCGGCAACAGGTTCTCCGGCGCAGGCTGCACTGGGAATGGTGGTATTTACAGCGGGCACGGCTCCGATGCTTACCGGCATCGCCGGGGCGGGTCAGTTGTTTATGAATAAATGGCCCGGAATTGCCACCCCTCTCCTGCGCGGGGTGATGGCGTGTAACGGGCTGTTTTTGTGTTTTATGGCAGGTAAACTAGTAGTGTGAGGCTTTTATGGCAATAACAACCACCAGTTCGGGCACTCCGAACTACAACAATGAGATCGTAAAGCTTTTTACCATTGCCACCGTTTTCTGGGGCGTTGTGGGCTTTACGGTGGGGGTATTCATCGCATTGCAGATGGCATTCCCGGTATTAAATATTGGGGAGTACCTGACGTTTGGCCGGTTACGCCCGGTACATACGTCGGCGGTAATTTTCGCTTTTGGCGGGAATGCATTGTTCGCCACCAGTTACTTTGCCGTGCAGCGCACCTGCCGGACACGCCTGTGGGGAGATGGGTTTGCTACCCTTACCTTCTGGGGGTATCAGCTATTCATCGTGATGGCCGCTCTCGGTTATGTGCTGGGTATTACACAGGGTAAAGAGTATGCCGAACCGGAATGGTATGTAGACCTATGGTTAACCGTAGTGTGGGTCGTCTATCTGCTGGTGTTTATGATGACGCTGAAAAATCGCCATGAACCGCATATCTACGTGGCCAACTGGTTTTTCCTGGCGTTTCAGAAAGCAGATACCCTTTCATGATATTCGGCCCGCGTACCACCAGCTTGCCACCTTCCTCAATGCCCGGTACTGGCTCCAGCCGATGTTCCACCGCGGGCATCAGGCGGCCTACCGTACCGCTGCGGTTCTGCATGGGTGTATTGGTAGCCAATACCGGTGAGGTCTCGGTAGCACCATAGCCTTCAAAAATCCGCACCCCATACTTCTCCGACCAGATACGCCGCGTTTCTTCTTTCAGTTTTTCCGCCCCGGCAAACACATAGCGTACCGCATAAAAATCATACGGGTGCGCAAACCGTGCATAACCGGAAAGAAACGTATCGGTACCAAAAAGGATCGTGGCGTTCGTATCATAGACCAGCTCTGGCACGATACGGTAATGCAGCGGCGAGGGATAAAAGAACGTGCGGATACCGGAAAGCACCGGCAGCAGCGTCCCTCCGGTCAGGCCAAACGAGTGAAACACCGGCAGGGCATTGAATACAATATCTGTGGGCCCAAAATCCACCCGTGCCGCCAGCTGGTACCGGTTGGCCTGCAGGTTAATATGGCTGAGCACCACGCCTTTGGGCTTCCCTTCCGAACCAGAGGTAAACAGCACCACCGCCGCCTCTTCCGGAGCAAGGCGCAGGGCTTTATAGGGGCTGGGCAGATACCTTACCAGATAGGAGACGATTTTATCCCACAATGACATTTCCACCGCCATATCCTCCAGATACTGCACCTGCACGCCAGAAGATTCTATGGCCTGCACCATCAGCTCCAGCTTACTTGCCCGGATAAACCGGCGGGAGGTCAGCACTGTGCCAAGATTGGCCGTCTGGCAGGCCGAAACCACATTGCTGATCCCGGTGGAGAAATTCAGCATCGCGGGAATACGCCCAAACGCCTGCAGTGCAAAAAAGGTCACAATGGTAGAGACCATATTAGGCAATAATACCCCAACATAACCTCTATGCGACGTTCGTCGTGAAAGTACCCTACCAAGCGCCAGGCTCCTTACAATAAGATGTTTATAACTAAATGGTTTACGTTCAGCGTCCTCCACAATCAGGTGATTTCCACCATGAATCGTACATCCATCCAGCAATGCATCGAACAGGGTTTTTTGGTAATCTGAACTATCGAAAACCATCTCGGTCATCAAATCATACAGCATGCGCCCGGCCATCGCACGACGGCGGCGGCCCTTAATCGTATCCGGCACATGAAATGGGTGCGGTGGCAACACCCGCAGCGTCACCTTTGGGAACCAGCGAATCCGCACCTTCCCCTTTAGGCGGGAAAGCGGGCTATATTGCGCCCCATCAATGCGGATTGGCAGGATCGTCGCGCCCGCTTTATCGGCCATCATCCCCGGCCCTTCGTAGATTTTCATCAACGAGCCGGTCACCGTAATCCGTCCTTCTGGGAAAATGACGCATTTCCGGTCTTTGCGTAATTCCTCGATCATTGCCTTGGTGGCCATGGGGTTGGTAGGGTCCAGCGGAAACGCATCCACCAGCCAAAGCATCGGACGTATCCACCAACGCTGTGCAATATGCGTATTGACGGCAAAGAGTGGTTTCTCGGGCAGAAATACCGCAATCAACACCGCATCCAGAAAGGAAAGATGGTTCGCTACAATTAATACACGCTCCCCGGCATCGCGGTAATGCTCCATGCCCTCCACCGAGACGCGGTATACTGCCCCCAGCAACCACCGCAATACGGCTCTATTCATTAGATAATTCCCTCTTTTTCGACTGAGTCCGGACAATTTTCCGTACCATCCATGCCACCGGCAAATTAACCAGTGCTACTACCAGAAATACCTCAATCACATTGAGTGAAAGCGCCAGCATGCCTAAGGTTGCCAGCGCCGAGAATACCATAAATAACGCATTCAGAATGTTATTTCCGGCAATCACCCGCGCACGGATGGATGACTCCGTTCTAGCCTGCATGATTGCGTATAATGGCACAATGTAAATGCCCCCGGCAACCGCAATCCCAAGCAAACTGGCCAGAATCAACCAGTGGCGGGGAATCTGCAGAAACATCCAGACATCCAGTAATGCCCCTTCCTGAAGGGTCGGCTGATAGCTTGCCAGGTACAGGCACACCGTAAACAGGGCCATACCAATGGCGCCAAATGGTACGAAACGCCCGTCAATTTTATCCTTAACAATATAGTTACAAATGAGCGAACCCGCACCTATCCCAAGCGAGAACACGGTCAGGAATAACGTGACCACCGTCTCGTCTGCTTGCAGGATATCTTTGGCATAAACCGGGAATTGGGCCAGAAAGACCGCCCCCACCAGCCAGAACCAGGAAATCCCAATAATGGCGAGGAAAACGTCCTCGCGCTGGCGTACATAGCCCATAATTTTCCAGGTTTCCTGGAAAATGTTCCATTCCAGCCGGACTTCCGGGGCGGCCGGCCCGGCTTTAGGAATCCAGAAACTCACCAGCCAGCCCGTCAGAGCACAGGAAATAACCAGCACGGAAACCCAAAAAACGCCGTTTCCGGCCAGAATGAGCAATCCACCCGCTATCGTCCCCAGTAGAATAGCCAGGAATGTCCCCGCCTCAATGAGCGCATTCCCACCCATCAGCTCGTTTTCGGCCAGATGGTCGGGCAGAATACTGTATTTCAATGGCCCAAAGAAGGCAGATTGCGCCCCCATGAGGAAGAGTACCGTCATCAACAAGAATATACTCTCCGTATAAAACCCCCAGACGGCCACCCCCATTAGTAGAATTTCCACCACTTTAACATGCTTTATAATAGTAGATTTCTCATATTTATCGGCCATTTGACCGGCCGTGGCTGAAAAGAGAAAGAACGGCAGAATAAAGATACCGGCAGCAACTGTTACCAGAAGCTGTGCATTCATTGCCGCTCTCGTTGCCGCCACATAGGTAATAAGGATAATGAGAGCATTTTTGAACACATTATCATTGAGCGCCCCCAGAAATTGCACAAGGAATAACGGCAGGAAACGTCTGGAAGCCAATATATGACCCATTTTTACCATTCCTCTCATCCCCTTGCGCCGTGACCGATGCCTGCATCATACTTCCGAACCACTCTCCTCCCTAGATCTTTATCGCTTCCTTCAAATAATTTCCGCGTTTCATGTCCAAATTTTACTAATACAGGCACAAGAGTTAACAATACAGTTAAGAATATTTTTGACCATTTGCATTAAATAACAATATTTTAATAATTAATTACATTAATTAATATAAATATCATACTTATTTTTAATAAGATTTGTATTGACCTTATGTCTTTTTTACTTTAAATTTTTCAAAGAATTTGTTAAAATTTTATCTATAGTGGCGGTTTGAAAGAAATCGTTCTATAGGTATCCAAGTGAGGACGGAGGAGACTATGAATACTAAAATGAACGCGCTAATGCGTGAGACTAAGAGCTATAATTGGCGTATTGCCAAGAAAGGTAAATTTGTACTGAACTACTGCACCGCGATGGTGCTGTTTAGTGCCCTCACGCCGGTAGCCACACAGGCCGGCCCGGTGGGCGGACAGATTGTGGATGGACAAGGTTCCATTCGCACCGAAGGCACTACCACAAATATCAACCAGTCCACCGACTGGATGCTGACCCACTGGCAGGATTTCTCCAGCCAGGTCAATGAAACGATCAATTTCAATCAACCGGGCGCAACTTCGACCGCAGTCAACAAAGTCATCGGCAACGTGCCATCTGACCTGCGCGGCGCACTGAATGCGAACGGCCGTGTATTCATTCTGAACGATTCCGGCGTGACTTTCCATGACACTTCTAAAGTAAATGTGGGCGCCTTGCTGGCCACTACGTCCAGTGACTTCACCCGCGAGGGAGATAAAATTGCCTTCACCGGCGATAGCAACGCTGCTGTCATTAATCGTGGTGACATTATTGTTTCCGACGGCGGGTTCGCCGTACTGGCCGCTCCGTACGTCAGCAATGAAGGTCTGGTGCGTGCCAATCTTGGCACCATAGAGCTGGCTTCTGCTACAGAATTCACGCTGGATCTGCGCGGCGACGGGCTGATCACGTATGGTGTTTCCGATAGCGCTGCCAAGAAGCTGGGCATTCGCAATACCGGCACGCTGGAAGCACAATCCGGTACAATTAATGTCAACGCCAAGGCCGCCTCTGAGCTGGTCAATAGCGTTGTCAACCTGGGCGGCGTCGTGGATGCCGATAGCTTCACCACCGATGGGAAGGGTGGGGTTGTGATGGTTGCTTCCGATGGCGATATTATTAATACCGCAGACATCCGTGCCAATGCCGACACCAAGGGTAACGGTGGTAAGGTAGTCACGGTAGCCAAAAACACCAATCGCTTTGAAAAAGGCGCCAGTATCACCGCACGTGGTGGCAGTGAAGCTGGTGACGGTGGCTTTATCGAAGTCAGCGGCAAGCAAATGGCATTTAACGGGACGGCCAGCGCCGCTGCCACCAATGGCACGCGCGGTAAAGTGCTGATTGACCCGGCATTCCTGGAAATTCGTGATGGTGCCGGCACCAGTGATACCAGCGGTGATACCAGTTGGGTGTATGAAGAAACGGTGGAAACCATCTCCCAAGGCGGTTCTGACGTGGAACTGGACGCCGATTCCCGCATTGAACTCAAAGACCTGACCGACAACACCCTGGAAGGGGGCGAAGGCGATATCAAACTGACAACCGATGGTGACGATTGTGGCACAGGTTGTGTTACCGGTATCGTGTTTGAAGATAAAGACGATACCATTCAAACCACAACGGGTCATATTATATTAAAAGCCGACCATGGAAACATCGATATCGGTAACCTCGAAACCGGGGGCACCGGCATCGATACTCCAGGTCAGATTGTCATTGAAGCCAAAAATGGTTCCATCGCCACGCGTGACCTGACCATTACCGGCGAAGGCGAAGCAGACATCTCTATGGAACTGCGCGCCGGTGAAGACATTACTGTAGATGGGAAGATTACCGCTATGGTGACCGACCTCGCCAGCAGCGCCTGGTCTAACCTGATGGCCTCTGTTGGCATGCTGGCCGGTGGCGATATCCAGCTGAAGGATGATGTTACAATCAGCACAAAAGCGGAAAGTGCTAAAGGCGCATCGCTGGAATCCATACTGGACGTCAACGCCGATGGTAATGTCACGGTGGATGGCGATATTCTTGTCACAGCCGATGCAGACGTCTCCGCTAATAAAGATGTCGCCGATAGTTTTAGCGGCGCGTATGCCACGCTGAATGCCGGTGAAAACATTACGCTGGAAAAAGATACCGAGGTCAGCGCGAAGCTGAATACGGAATCCACAAAGAGCGTTGCCACAACAAGCACTGAAGCCATGCTGAGCCTGGCCGCCGGCGAAACTTCCGATACAGGTGACCTGACGGTAAAAGGCGATCTGACGGTTACAGCCGATACAGATGCTGAAAGCGATGGCAGCTGTCAGGGTGATGTGGCCAAAACCACCGCCGATGCCAACGCCACACTGATTGCTGCACGCAATCTCACGGTGGAAGGTGACGCCAAGGTCGATGCCTCTGCCACGGCAACCGGCCAGGAAGTATCAAAAACACAAACCAATGCGGTTTTGGAAGCCAGTGGCGGGACGAAAGACACCGATGGCACCATCGAATTTAAAAACAAGCTGGATGTTGCTGCACTGGCAGAAGGGTTCGCCGAAGAAGTTTCCCATACCTTTGCGGAAGCACTGGGCAATCTGTTTGGCCCGGCAGACATCACGCTGAGTAACGACGTAACGGTGACGGCCAATAGTGCAGGCAATGCGTCTGACCAGGCCACAAAAACCGAAACGCTTGCCACTTTTAATGCTATCACTGATAAAGTAAATAGCGGTGCGGATGTTTCCCTGGCAGGTGATCTGGTCGTGGATGCCACATCCACCACCACAGGCGAAGAAGTCTCCGGCGTCAATGCCGAAGGCGTGACCTGCCTGGTTGCCTCAGGCGATACGACCGTAGACGGCGATGCCACCATCACCGGGAACGCCACCAATGGTGCAACCGATGAAGGGAGCAAGACCCATGCCGAGTCTATGCTACACGTGGTAGCAGGACGTGGCGATCATGCGGGCAATATTACGATCAATGGTAATGGTACCTCCCGTGCCACTTCTACTGCCAATGAGGGTGCTGATGAGATTCAGGCCCCAACGGCAGCAGCCTATGGTAACATTATTGCGAATGGCGATGTCACCATCGACGGCCAAACGACCATCGAAAGCATCATCGATTTCGCCGGTGCGGAATCGTATGATGAAGCCGATACGTTTGCCCAACTGGTTGTCAACGCGAATGGGAATGATAGTGTTGCTGATGCCGGGAATATCACCATCACGGATGATGTCCTGGTAAACGCCAGCCTGATCCAAAACGTGGATGATGGTGAAGGCGGGACGGCCTCTGCTGATGCTGACTTTGTTGGCAAGTTTGATGTCACGGTAGAAGATGTACTGAGCCGGGCCACGGTTGAAAACAGCACCAAGACCTGCGGCACCTACGCAGAAGCCACGCTGGATATTGAAGCGGGTCTGACGAGTGGTAGCGGAGATGCCGCCTTCGGCACCATCGGTACGGAAGCCATGACCTACGCAAAAGGCACCTCGTTTGCCCATACACGGGTTGCTGCGGCCGATGAGCTGCTGTTCAACAGCTCCATCGATCCGAAAGCAGAAGCAGACGGCGCCTTCGTACAACAAAAAGTAACGGGTGATGATACGGACAAGGATGACTTCGCAGAATTGATCCTGCGTCCGGGTAAATCCTCCAGCTCTTCGGGCAGCTCCTCAGGCAGTACTTCTGGCGGTTCGTCCACCAGCAGCTCTTCCGGTAGTACCTCGGGTGGCTCCTCTACCAGCTCTTCTTCCGGTAGCACGTCCGGCGGTAGCAGCACGAGCAGCTCCTCAGGCAGCACGTCGGGTGGTTCCTCTACCAGCTCTTCTTCCGGCAGCACGTCCGGCGGCAGCAGCACGAGCAGCTCCTCAGGCAGTACTTCTGGCGGTTCGTCCACCAGTAGCTCTTCCGGTAGCACAACCAATGAGGATATTAATCCTATTTTGGCCTACAACCCTTCTGAACTGGATCCCCGCCTGACGCGTGGACTGACTGCAGATCAGCTTGGCGCACTTTCGCCTGCTGCCGGTGGGTTCTGTGAGAACGTCAACGTGGATAACAAGTTCCTGCCGCAATATCTGCGCAAGGGCCTGTGCCGCAACGATTACAAAGTAGAGGAAGAACTCCTCTAACTTGTAGCCCTCCCGTCCTTACATTTTGGAGAGGCGGAAAGGGGAATGCAAATGCGTTCCCCTTTCTTTTTTAATTTGTGTAAAAAAATCAACAGCACACTCTGAAACCTCCCGTACCACTTCCTGCAAAAATCTTAGACTTTGACATCACACACGCGCATGCCTAACGTGAGAAAAAATATCTGCTGCTTAAAAGGAGTTTCGCGTGCGCATATCATCATTTCATTTTGCCCTGAACCTGGCACTGGGCACCGCCCTGATGACCAGTGTGGCATTCCCGGCTTTCTCTGCGACGGAGGCACAACGTCTCCCGGGGGTTATTGATCGTTCACTGGAAGACGCTATCTCCGAAGAAAAAATTCAGCAGGAAGATACCGCACCGGCAGAAATTCGTGGTGCCAAAGAACCTGAGCTGGAGATTAAAAAAGGAGACGATAAAGAAAAAGTTGCCACCATTAATACCATTCGTTTCTCCGGCAATACCGTAGTGGATGATGCCATGCTGCAGGAAGTGGCACAAGGATACCTTGGTCGCCCGTTGACTAAAGCAGACCTGGCAAAACTGAAATATGATCTGACCCGTGCATTCTATGATCGTGGTTACATCCTGGTGAAAGTCATCACACCACCGCAAGATCTTTCCGATGGCACCATGGATGTGGAAATCTATGAAGCAAAAATTGGTGAAGTGACCACGCACAACGAAGGCGTGGTACGTCCGTTCCTGGTACGTGCCATCGTGCGCAAAGTGGAGACCGGCAAAGTATTTAATGAGGACGATGCCGAGGAAATGGTGCGTGGACTGAATGATCTGAAAGGGGTTCAAGCCTCGGTGAACCTGCAGCCCAGCAGTGAGTTCCTACGGACTGACCTGCATGTCGCAGTGGAAAAAGCAGACGAAGATGAAAACTACGTGATGGTGGATAATTATGGCGCGGAACTGACCGGGCGTAACATCGCTACCGTGCATCTGGAAAAAAGCAACCTGCTGGGGATCGGCGAAACCTTCTCGTTCCATGGACGTCATTCCAACGACAATCTGTGGAGCACGGAATTTGGTTTTACTGCACCGCTGGGTTTGAGTAATGTCCGTCTGGAAACCAGCTATCTGCACAGCGAAAATGAGATTGGCGACCGTCTGGCAGCTCTGAATGCCGATGGGGAATCCGATATCGCCGTAGTGGCACTAGCCAGCGATGTCGTGAACACGCAGAAGCTAAAAGCCACGGTACGCGGCGGGATGGAAACCCGTACCCATAAATCTTTCCTGTCTAATGTACAGGACACCAAGGATGATGTACGTCAAGCATTTGTGGAAGGAACGTACCTGCGCCGTGCTGACTGGGGCCTGTATTATGGTGGGTTGAAAGTAAAAAAAGGCGTCGATATTTTTGGTGCCAGCAGCAAGGGCGATACCGGCAACAGCCGTGCGCTGGGTGAGCCGGAAGCGTGGATTGTTCAACCGGTCATTTATACCCGTTTTGAGCCGATTGAAAATGGTCGCCTGACGGCACTGGCACAAGGACAACTGGCCACCAACACGTTGCTTTCCTCTGATCTGTTCGTGCTCGGCGGATATAATAATGTGCGTGGGTTTGAACCGGCCCAGGAAACCGGCGAAAGCGGTTATAATTTCTCCGTGGAATATGCCCATACCCTGCCACTCTCTAACGATGACTGGACGGTACGTTTCGGCCCGTGGTTTGATGGCGGTACGGTCTATAACCGTCTGGGCGGACAGGTTGAGGACAAAAACCTTTACAGCGCCGGTTTAGGGATGGAAATGCAAACACAGCTCCATCCAAAACTGGATGATACCACGTTGCGGCTCGACTGGGCACGTCCAATCGGGGGATATACCTCGCAGCAAGTGGAAAGTAATTTCTTCTATGTTCGCCTGAAGCAGGCGTTCTAAGGAACCGGTCTGGGGAGTTCGCCATGCCTGCCTCCCCTTTCCTTTTCACTCTGTGTCTGATGCCTGAGTATGGCATCATGCCAATCATGATAGGATGCTGCCATGGCTGAAATCCGTAGCGTTGCCGTACTTGGTTCCGGGGTAATGGGAGCATCCATTGCCGCCCATATCGCCAATGCCGGTATTCCGGTGTTATTGTTTGATATTGTCCCCAAAGACGCTTCAGACCGCAATGTGCTGGCTAAGGGCGCTATCGAAAAACTGCTGAAAGCGAACCCGGCACCTTTGACCCATAAACGCAATGTCAAACGCATCACCCCATGTAACCTGGAAGACGATCTGAAAAAACTCGGCGAGGTGGACTGGATCATTGAAGCCGTCCTGGAACGCGAGGATATAAAACATGCAGTTTATGAAAAAGTAGAGAAATATCGTAAAGTCGGTAGTATTGTTTCCTCTAATACTTCCACGCTTCCGTTACATGTACTGGTCAAAAACATGCCGGAGCGCTTCCGTAAGGATTTTCTAATTACGCACTTCTTCAATCCGCCACGTTACATGCGCCTGCTGGAGCTGATCGGCAGTGCTGATACCCGTCCGGATGCGCTGGAAACCATGCGTCAGTTCTGTGATATACAGCTGGGTAAAGGCGTGGTGCCGTGTAAAGATACGCCCGGTTTCATCGCCAACCGGATTGGTATTTTCTGGCTGGCGAAGGGGTTGCTGACGGCGCTGGATCAGAACATTTCTGTAGAAGCGGCTGATGCCGTGATGGGTAAACCAGTAGGAATTCCCAAGACCGGTGTGTTTGGCCTGATGGATCTGATCGGCATTGATCTGTTACCACTCATTGCCAAGAGTTTTGCCGACACTTTATCTAAAGAAGATGCCTTCCTGAAACTCTACCGCGAGCCGGAACGCATCACGCAGATGATTGCCGATGGGTATACCGGCCGAAAAGGTAAAGGCGGTTTTTACCGTATGAATACGGAAGATGGCAAAAAAATCAAGGAAGCCATTAATCTGCAGACCGGCGAATATGGCCCGGCGCAGAAAGTAAAACTGGAAAGCATCAATGCCGCCCGTGGTGGGTTACGGGCACTGGTGACATTCGACGATGAAGGTGGGCGTTACGCATGGGAAGTCCTGCGCGATACGCTACATTATACTGCCAGCCTGGTGCCGGAAATTTCCGATGATATCCGTAGCATCGATGAAGCCATGCGGCTGGGTTATAACTGGAAATACGGGCCATTTGAACTGATTGACCAGCTGGGTAGTGGAGATAAAGCCGGCCCGGCATGGTTTGCCGAAGCCCTTAGAAAAGACGGGCTGAGCATTCCATCCATCATTGAAAAAGCCGGTAATGCACCTTTCTATAGGCAGGAAGGCAGTAAGACATTATTTCTGAATACCGCCGGGAAGCACGAAGAAATTCCGTTTGACGCCAATGCCTTTATGCTGGCCGATCACAAGGCCGGGAAGAAACCGGTGGTGAAAAATCCTTCCGCGGCATTGTGGGATATCGGGGAAGGCATTGCCTGTCTGGAATTTACCAGCAAAATGAATGCGCTGGACCCGCTCTCGCTGGAGATGGTGGTCAAATCTATTGAAGCCGTAAAGGAAAACTTCCGTGGGCTGGTAATTGGTAATGATGCCGATAATTTCTGCGTTGGAGCAAATATTGGTGTGCTTCTGTTCGCCGCCAATGTGGCCGCATGGAAAGAAATCGATGGCATTATCAAGCAGGGGCAGGATGCCTATGCTGCGCTGAAATTTTCCCCGTTCCCCGTGGTCGGTGCTCCCTCCGGGATGGCACTGGGCGGCGGGTGTGAGATTCTGCTGCATTGTGATGCCGTCAATGCGCATATCGAGCTTTACACCGGGCTGGTGGAGGTGGGAGTGGGCGTGATTCCCGGCTGGGGTGGTTGTAAGGAAATGCTGCTGCGAGGAATGAAAAAACGCCTGACTGATGATCGCTTAGTTTCCAAGTTTGGCCGTATGTTTAGCATAGTGGGGCTGGTTAGATCCTTTAACACTATGCCGGTGATTCAGGGTGCCTTTGAAAAAATCGCCCTGGTAAAAGTATCCAAATCGGCCGAAGAAGCCCGTGATATGCTGATCCTGAATAGCCGCTCCCGCATTACCATGAATCGCCGCCGCGTACTTTCGGATGCACGCAGCCTTTGCGTGGAACTGACGAAAGACTACACCGTGCTGGAACCGCAAACCATTGCGCTTCCAGGCAGAAGTGCCCGTAATGCGCTGGAGATGGGAATTCGTGTCTTTGCGAAATCCGGTAAGGCCACCCCGCACGATGTGGTGGTCAGCAAGGCGGTTGCTAAGGTGCTGAGTGGCGGCAATACTTCCATCACCCATGAACTGACTGAGCAGGATTTACTAAACCTGGAGCGCGAAACCTTTACCCAACTGATACGTGAACCGGGTACACTGGCCCGGATTGAACATATGCTGGAAACCGGCAAACCGTTGAGGAATTAAATAAGATAATATAATGGCTAATATAAGAGAAAGAACAAGAATTACCAAAGAGTTTGCTGAGTATGTTGAGCTCTATTCAGGCTATAAATCCCTTGCCATAAGACTACCTTTCTCTACTGATAATTCCCATACCATTGATAGTATCATTATTAATCGTTATTCAGCTGGAGATTATGGTTTATCTATTCTACCATCAAATCGCCTTTCATTAAAAACTAAACTTGAGGAAGTAGGCTTTAAGCCTACTGGTGAGAAGGGACATCATCATCATGAGTTTCTGAGCCATTCAAGTATGGTGCCGATCATCGGTATCTACCAGAATTCTCAGGGTATCTCCGAAGCGCTCACCACACTCGCAACCGCATTAGTTGATGACAAAAAAACTCAAAGAGCAGTCATCACTGCAGGGAAAAGAGCAATTAAGGAATTGGATAAAAATATATCTCCTCTAGCATTCGAACAAGCTATGGAGACAGTAAGTACCATTATATCTGAGGTTAGTAAGCAAGAAAAATCTAAGGGATAAACACTATGCCCACATACACCGCCCCAATTCGTGATTTCCAGTTTGCACTCAAAGAATGGCTGGAGATTGGCCAGTACCAGGGAAACGTCCCCGGATTTGACGATCTGGATATCCTGGATCCGATTCTGGATGAAGGTGCACGCTTCTGCCAGGAAGTGCTGTTCCCACTCAATCAGGTGGGTGACGCCGAGGGGCTGAAATACGAAAACGGGAATGTCACCCTGCCCACAGGCTTTAAGGATGCGTACCGGCAATATGTGGAATCCGGCTGGGCGTCCTTTGCCTGCGATGCCGAGTTTGGCGGCCAGAATCTTCCCAATGTCCTGAATACCCCGCTGATTGAAATGATCTGTTCGTCGAATCTGTCCTTCGGGCTGATTCCCGGCCTGACGCATGGGGCCTATTCCGCGTTGCATCTCTTTGGTACGCAGGAGCAGAAACAAACCTATCTGCCCAAAATGATCTCCGGCGAGTGGACCGGCGTGATGTGCCTCACCGAGCCACAGGCCGGTACCGATCTTGGCCTCATCACCACCAAGGCCGTGCCGAATAGAGACGGGTCGTATGCCATTACTGGCACTAAAATTTTCATCTCCTGCGGGGAACATGATGCGGTGGATAATATCGTGCACCTGATCCTTGCCCGCCTGCCCGATGCCCCGAAGGGGGTGAAAGGGATCAGCCTGTTTGTCGCCTCCAAGTATCTGGTAAACACGGATGGCTCACTGGGGGAACGCAACGCCATTCAATGCGGCTCCATTGAACATAAGATGGGCATTCATGCCTCACCCACCTGCGTGATGAATTACGAAGGGGCCAAAGCCTGGCTGGTGGGTGAGCCCCATAAGGGACTGCGCGCCATGTTCACCATGATGAACGAGGCACGGCTGCTGGTGGGTATTCAGGGGCTTGGGATCGGTGAGATTGCCTATCAGAACGCCCTGGCCTACGCCAAAGAACGCTTGCAGGGGCGTGCCTTACGCGGGGCACTGCTGCCCAACAAACCGGCTGATCCCATCACCGCGCACCCGGACGTACGCCGGATGCTGCTGACCCAGCGCGCCTTTGCTGAGGGCGGACGCATTCTGGCATTATGGATGGCGCTGCATGTGGATCTCGCCCACCGGCACCCGGATGAAACCGTGCGCCGGGAAGCCGATGAGTTTGTACAATTGCTCACCCCGGTAACCAAAGCCTACCTAACCTCCGGTGGGACGGAAACCGCCAGTATCGGGATGCAGGTCTTGGGTGGGTATGGTTTTATTCGTGAATATGGCATGGAGCAATATTTGCGGGACTGCCGGATTACTGAAATTTACGAGGGAACTAACGGGGTACAGGCACTCGATCTGGTGGGGCGTAAGCTGCCGATGCATACGGGCCGTCTGCTGCGCCGGTTCTTCCACCCGGTTTCCCAATTTATTGAGGAAAACCGTGATGTCCCGGAAATGGCAGAGTTTACGAAGCCACTTTACCAGGCCTTCCGCTCCCTGCAGCAGGCAAGCCTGTGGGTCGCCCAGAAAGGTCTGGCTAACCCGGACGAAGCCGCCGGTGCCAGTGTGGATTACCTCAATCTTTTTGCACACGTCACCCTTGGATATATCTGGGCTCGCACAGCAAAAATTGCGCTGGCGAAGCAGGAGGGTGACGAAAAGGCATTTTATCAGCGTAAGCTGGCCACAGCTCGCTTCTATATGCATAAACTCCTGCCGCGCCATTATTCACTGCTTGCAACGCTTACTTCCGGTGTCAAGCATCTGGAGCTGGCAGAGACTGATTAATCTATTAGGCATCTTGGGGAATATCTGTTAGTATCATAGCATGGAAACGGAAGCCCCCCAACCGACTTCTCCACGTGAGTCGCTTTACCAGTTACGTCAGAAAATCACTGAAAAGCGCCAGATCATGCAGCAGCGCTGGGCACAAATAACTATTCTGGATTCCGCATTCGCTTAAAAAAAGATAGCTTTAGCGCCGTTTTCGACGGCACGTATCCTTGCCCCTCTTTATTTTTCCATGCTTCACGGATCGCTGCCGCAATATCATCGGCAACATAAAGCGTCGGCTGCGGTACCGGGTCTTTCTGAATATGTTCAATCCAGTGTCCGGCCTGCATATCCCTTAAGGACTGGGCATAGCCATGGGCAAAGAGCGCTTTCTGAAAATACACATGTTTCTCCGGTAATGGCATCGTACCGGAGAAAATAAAGACTGGCTTCCCGGTAGCACATGCCTCTGAACACATAGAAACAGAATCCCCTGTGACAATCACGGCATCACACAGACCCAGAAATGCCAGGTACGGGTTGGTACGCTCCTTGATGGGATCATGAAAATAAAGCGGGCAATCGAGTGCAAATTTCAGCGCATCCACACTTTCCGGCTTGGTACGACGACTAGTACTGACCAGCGCGCTGCCCCCCAGCTCCCGTACAGCCTGGTTCACCGCCGCCGCCAACATCTCTGCCTGTGTCTTATCCAATGCCCCTTTACGGGTATCCCCACCTACCAGCACCGCCAGAAACGGCGACTTCAAATGTCCCAACGTTTTGCGCCACATGGCGGCTTCCTTTTCCAGCACGTGCGGCGTAATACGGTGCGGCGCCCCCAGCGTACGCAATAGATTCGGTAGTTTCGGGAGGTAGATATCGTGTTCTGGCACGGCAATAATATCAAAATCATCCGCTGGTATCCCCGGCCACATCAATTGTACGGCCAGACAGGGCACTTGCTTTTCCGCTTGTGCCTGCTGCTTAATCCACAGCGCTACCGGGGCGGTTTTACGACCCGCCGCAATCACAATATCCGGCCAGGGAGGTGTCAGCAATTTCCGTGTCGCTTCATCAATGCCACGCAGCCCATTGCCTTTGAACATGTTGGGTAAGGATGCTACCTTTGTATAGCCAATGGTCTTACTGACATACGGCCATTCCAGCGCATCGGCCACCCCCTGTACCTGGCTGGCATGGCCAGGTTTATTATCAAGTAGCGCCCAGATACGTGGCGGATGGGTCATCGGCGTATTATCCGCACTGGTGTGGCTGCACGCATCGTCTAGCGATAACTCACATTGAGAATTTCGTAGACCTTCTCCCCGCCCGGTGTCTGAATTTCTACGTCATCACCTTCTTCCTTGCCAATGAGTGCCCGTGCGATGGGTGACATCAGGGAAATTTTTCCCTGCTCCAGATCCGCTTCATACTCCCCAACAATCTGATAGGTGGCTTCCTTATCGGTATTCACGTCCACCAGCTTCACCTTCGCGCCAAACTTCACCCGTTTTCCAGAAAGCTCTGATATGTCAATCACTTCTGCATGCGCAATTTTATGCTCTAATTCCTGGATACGGCCTTCGACAAAACTCTGGCGTTCCTTAGCGGCATGGTATTCTGCGTTTTCCTTCAGATCGCCATGTTCGCGCGCATCCGCAATGGCAGTAATAATCGCCGGACGGTCTTCCGTTTTGAGGCGTTTGACCTCTTCTTCCATACGGTTAAAACCCTCTTGGGTTATAGGAAATTTTTCCATAGATGGTCTCTTTTATACGAAATGATTCTGCTATCCAAAATAGGCCTGCAGCGGCAAAACTTCAAGTCCTTCCTCTTCGCGCAGACGGCGAATTGCACGCACCAGTTCCCGCGCGCCTGTGGCGGTGGTGGTGTACGGAATCTTTTGCATCAGCGCAGTGTGGCGGATGCTGAAACTATCGGCGATCGACTTCGCTCCCTCGGTGGTGTTGATAACCAGATCAATCTCCCCGGCCAGCATACGGTCCACAATATGTGGGCTACCTTCACGCACTTTATTGATCGGCTCCACCTGCACCCCGTTGCCGGAAAGGAAATTCGCCGTACCACGGGTGGCTACCAGTGCAAATCCCATCTCCTCCAGTTTACGTGCCGCCCCCAACACAATTTCCTTATCGTCATCCTTCACCGAAATAAAGACTGCACCCTGCACCGGCAACTGCGTACCACTGCCCAACTGCGCCTTGGCAAAGGCCGCTTCAAAATGACGGTCGATCCCCATCACTTCGCCGGTGGATTTCATTTCCGGCCCCAGGATCACATCCACACCCGGGAAACGATGGAATGGCAATACCACTTCCTTCACCGCCACATGCCCCGGTTGCGCTTGCCACGCCCGGCCCTTATCTAACAGCGCAGTAAAATCTTTCAGCGTCTCCCCGGCCATCACCCGAGCGGCAATCTTCGCCACCGGCACCCCGGTCGCTTTGGCTACAAACGGCACCGTCCGGCTGGCACGCGGGTTGACTTCCAGTACGTAGATATCGTCATCTTTTACCGCAAACTGCACGTTCATCAGCCCGCACACATTCAGGGCTGTCGCCAGTGCCACCGCCTGATCACGGATCCGTTGCTCCAGCGCCGGGCTAAGTGAATAAACCGGCAGACTGCAAGCGGAATCCCCGGAATGCACCCCGGCTTCCTCAATATGCTCCATCACCCCGGCAACGTAGGTTTCCTTCCCATCGGAGATGACATCCACATCGATTTCCACCGCGTGCTGCAGGAAGCCATCCAGCAGGATTGGGCCATCTTTAAAAAATTCCCGCACTTCGGAAAGATAGGATGTCAGCCCTTCCCGGTCATGCACAATGGCCATTGCCCGGCCACCCAGCACATAGGACGGACGCACCACCACCGGGTATCCAATTTCTTCCGCCATACTACGCACTTCTTCCTCAGTGCGGCAGATAGCATTTTCCGGCTGTTTTAAGTCCAGTTTTTCCAGCAATGCCTTAAACCGCTCACGGTCTTCGGCCAGGTCAATGGCATCATGCGATGTGCCAAGCAGCGGAATCCCCGCCGCTTCCAGGTGCCGCGCCAGCTTGAGCGGCGTCTGTCCGCCAAACTGCACATTCACCCCCAGCACTTCGCCCCCGGATTGCTCAGTACGGATCAGCTCAATCACATCTTCCGCCGTTAGTGGCTCAAAATACAAGCGATCCGACGTATCATAATCCGTGGATACCGTTTCCGGGTTACAATTAACCATGATGCTTTCATATCCGGCATCCTTAAAGGCATACGCCGCATGCACGCAGGCATAATCAAATTCCACACCCTGCCCGATACGATTAGGGCCACTGCCGAGGATAATCGCCTTCTTTGCTTCGGTCGGCTGTGACTCGCAGGGTATCAACGCACCCGCCTGCGCATTCAGGCGCAGCTCGGCTCCGCTATAGGTGCCATACATATACGGCGTTTGTGCCTCAAATTCCGCAGCGCAGGTATCCACCCGCTTATAGACCGGCCGAACCCCAAGCGCATGCCGTGTGTCCCGGATCACCTGCTCATCCAACCCAGTCAGGCTGGCCAGCCGTACATCCGAAAAGCCTTTCTGCTTCAGGGAAAGCAGTGTGTGCGTCATGGATGGATCCTGTTTCTCCACGGCATGGATAAACACATCGGACTGGATCGTTTTTTCCGCTTCCACTAATGATTGCAATTGCTCCAGGAACCACGGATCATATTGCGTCAGCGTGTGAATCTCCTGCAGGGACAGCCCCTCACGGAATGCCTGCGCAATCAGCCGCAGCCGGTCTGGTGAACGTTTCTTCAGCAGCTCGCGTATCTCCCCTTCCACTGCCACCTCATCCAGGCCGCTCAGCCCTGTTTCCATGGAGCGCAGCGCTTTCTGCAGACTTTCGGCAAAACAGCCGCCAATCGCCATCACTTCCCCCACGGACTTCATCGCGGAGGTCAGTTCCTTGGCTGCGCCAGGGAATTTCTCAAACGTGAAACGCGGGATTTTCGTTACCACATAATCAATTGTCGGCTCAAATGAGGCCGGTGTCACCTTGGTGCAGTCATTACGGATTTCATCCAGCGTGTAGCCCACCGCCAGCAATGCCGCCACCTTGGCAATCGGGAAGCCGGTTGCCTTAGAAGCCAGCGCCGAGGAGCGCGAAACGCGTGGATTCATCTCAATCACCACCATGCGGCCATTTTCCGGGTTTACCGCAAACTGCACGTTGGAGCCACCAGTTTCCACGCCGATCTCCCGCAGCACCGCACAGGACGCATCCCGCATGCGCTGATATTCCTTATCGGTCAGTGTCAGTGCCGGCGCAACAGTGATCGAATCGCCGGTATGCACCCCCATCGGGTCTACATTTTCAATGGAGCAGATGATGATGCAGTTATCCTTGCAATCGCGGACGACCTCCATTTCAAACTCTTTCCACCCCAGTAGCGACTCATCAATCAATACCTGGCTGACCGGCGACGCATCCAAACCACTCTTAACAATATGGTTAAATTCCTCGACTGTATTAGCGATCCCGCCACCGGAACCGCCGAGTGTAAAGGACGGGCGAATAATCGCCGGCAGGCCAATAACTTCCAGCGCCTTATGTGCTTCTTTCAGCGTGTGGGCAATCCCGTTACGCGGTACTTCCAGCCCAATTTTTGCCATCGCCTGGTTAAACAGATCGCGGTCTTCCGCTTTGCGAATGGCCTCCGGTGAAGCGCCGATAAGTTTCACCCCGTACGCTTCCAGCACGCCATTTTCCGCCAGTGCCAATGCACAGTTCAACGCCGTCTGACCGCCCATGGTGGGCAATACGGCATCGGGTTTTTCTTTTTCGATAATCCGCGCCACGATTTCCGGGGTAATCGGCTCGATATAGGTCGCATCGGCGACATCCGGATCGGTCATGATCGTCGCCGGGTTGGAATTCACCAGAATAATCCGATACCCTTCGCCACGCAGTGCCTTACAGGCCTGTGTCCCGGAATAATCAAACTCGCAGGCCTGACCAATCACAATTGGCCCCGCACCAATAATCAAAATGGAAGCGATGTCAGTACGTTTAGGCACGGCACTCCTCCTTCTGGTTGACCCCCGCTTTTGCCGACTTCATCGCCGAGACAAACTGATCAAACAGATACGCACTATCCCGTGGACCGGGGCTGGCCTCCGGGTGATGCTGCACTGAGAATACCGGCCTGCCTTTCAGACAGATACCCTCGTTGGTACCATCAAATAGGGAAAGATGAGTTTCTTCCACACCCGCTGGTAGCGCATCGGCCTTCACCACAAACCCATGGTTCTGGCTGGTGATCTCTACACAGCCTGTGTTCTTATTCTTAACCGGATGGTTTGCCCCACGATGTCCCTGTGGTAATTTTTCTGTTTTAGCCCCCAGCGCCTGTGCTAACAGCTGATGGCCCAGACAAATCCCGAAGATCGGCAACCCGGACTTCACCAGCGCCTGAATCACCGACGTGGCATACTTCCCAGTTTGCGCCGGATCGCCCGGCCCGTTCGAAAGGAAAATCCCATCCGGCTGGTAACCAAGAATGGTCTCCGCATCGGTCTGCGCCGGTACCACCGTCACCCGGCAACAGCGCGCCGCTAGGCAGCGCAGGATATTCTGCTTGGCTCCAAAATCAATGGCCACCACATGGTATTCCGGCCGGGTGAGTGTGCCATAGCCTTGCCCCAGTTCCCACTCGGTCTGTGTCCATTCATAGGGAGCATCACAGGTGACCTTGGCCGCCAACTCCAATCCCTTCATCGCTGGCCAGTTCGCCAGTTGTCTCTGGATCGCTGCCGGGTCATATTTTTCTGCTTTACCATAATGGCAAATAGCAGCATTTTGTGCCCCATTCAAACGGATATGACAGGTCAGCGCCCGGGTATCAATGCCAGAGAGACCAATCACACCATTCTTATTCAACCAATCATTTAAGTGTAAGGCATTACGGAAATTTGAAGGGTTCGTGATGGGCTGCCGGATAACCAGTCCACTGGCAAAGACCCGGCGTGCCTCCAAGTCTTCCTCATTCGTACCGACATTCCCGATATGGGGAAAGGTGAAGGTAATAATCTGCTGGGCAAAGGAGGGATCGGTGAGCGTTTCCTGGTAGCCTGTCATGCCGGTAGTGAAACAAATTTCACCAAACGTGGTACCCTCCGCCCCAATACCAAATCCGGGAAATACCGTTCCGTCGGCCAGTATCAAGGCCGCAGTGTAGGGGGCAGGAGGTATAGATCCTGTGTCGGTCATGCGTCTTTTCGTGATTTTCGCTGCAAGCTAGGCAAACCGCCATGCGGTGTCAAGCGCTTTCATTGTCTTTGTGTGTATTTCTGTTTTAAAAGATTCTAACCATTTGCTAGAATAAACAATAACGATTTATTCATCTATGTATTCACTCTATCAGGATCTTATTGCAGGGCGAGAACATCCGGTTTTTAAGCGTTTACCCATCAATGCCACCCGGATCGAAGATTTTGTGCAAGGTGAGAAGACGCTTCCTTCTGAAGCAGCCTTCTCCTATGAACTATGGTACACACTGGGTGATGCACAACAATGGCGGCTTGCTAAAAAGGGGAATACCATCCCCGGTGGTATATTCGTTTCCTACGCAGAACAACATCAGGCCGCGATCTGGTTTGTGGAAAAATGTTTCCAACCCTCTGTGACAGAAACATTATTGGAGCGCATTCGTGAAGCAAATCCACGTTATGGTGAAACCATCACCCTCATCTACCCCAAGGGCGCAATCAGAACAGATGGCAAACTCACCAGCCGTAATATGCTTCCTGAAAAGTACGCCCAGAAAATTGAGTCTGAACTCGCAAAAGCCATTCAGAATGATCCACTATTATCTGCTCTGGGCATGACAATCACCTATGATCACTCCTTTGTTCAGGTCACAGAAAGTAACCGCACAGAAGCCGGGCTAGAACAGAGAATTCTGGACACACCGGACTTTTCCAGCGCAAATGACACTGTATTGCCTGGGGGTGTATTAAAGAAACACCCCGGCATTGTTATCGCTATTGAGGATGATATTGAAACCGGGGTTGCCAGCCGTGCTTTGCTTTCCTCCCTCATCCAACGTTACGAGAAACCGATTGGGATTGCTGTCGTTGCAATGACACCCGGCGCCGATAAACTTTATTCCCCAGATGCACTGCGACACATCCTTGTTGATATCATCACATCGGATAACCATCTAGGATTGAAAGAAAACTTTAAGACTATTGAACGTGTCATGGGAGCCTTCTCCAGAGATGATTGGCTGGCTTATATCCACGCGCGCAAAGACATGCTGTTTGAAGAAACCAATCAGGTTGTCGCCAGCATGCCCGCTACCGCCGTTGCTACGCTGGCGCTAATGATGCTGGATCCTTCCCGCCCTAAAGATCAACAAGTACGCGATGACATATACCGTATATTAGCATTGGCAAATGAGCCGCTTGAGAGCTTTAAGAAGCGGCTACAAATCTATGAAGCCTGTAAAGGTGATAGACACATCCTTACCACAGCATGGGAACAACCTCCCCGTACCTTTTTTCAAATTGAGGAAGCAATCAACACTGCATTGAAGGAAACCCAACGAATACGGCACTCTGCTGTTACGCCCGTCAATTTCACTGCGGTCATTGAGGCAGAACGTCGTTCTGGGGGCGACCTAACGCAGTACCGCTAATCCGGCTTCACTTTCCACCCCAATCCTGCTACAATTCCGCCCCGCAATCGTAATCAACCGGTAGACCTTCCATGCCTGAAAATGTTATTGCCGTGCCCGCCCCTGAAGTTAGCTCCGGGGCAGAAATAGCGGCTCCCACGCAGCTAGTCGATGCCCATGCCGTGGCGGATATGTCCGTGATCGGTATGTTCATGCAGGCAAGTCCGCTGGTGAAAATCGTGATGATTGTACTATTGTTTTCCTCCGTGTGGTGCTGGGCGATTATTTTCGATAAACTGATCCGCTTTAAGGCACTAAATTTTAAAACCAATAAATTTGAGCGTGCCTTCTGGTCTGGTGATATGCTGGAGAACCTGTTTAACCGGCTTAAATCCGTAGCAGATCACCCGATGGCAATGATCTTCGTGGCAGGAATGTATGAGTGGCAGGAATCTCAGAAATCCCGCTCTGAAACCGGAAAGGTACGTGATTATACACTGAAAATCGGTATCAAGGAGCGTATTTTCCAGGCAATGAGCGTGGTGCGTAGCCGGGAGATGGACAAGCTGGAGCGGCATCTCGGAGTACTGGCCACCGTGGGTTCCACCGCACCGTTTGTGGGATTGTTCGGTACGGTCTGGGGAATCATGAGCAGCTTTCAATCCATTGCTATTATGAAGAACACTTCGCTGGCAATTGTCGCACCGGGAATTGCCGAGGCATTGCTGGCCACAGCCATCGGATTGTTTGCTGCCATCCCTGCGGTCATTTTCTATAATAAGTTCACCAACGATTTAAGCCGTTTCGCCAACAAACTGGATGAGTTTTCTGAGGAATTCAGCGCCATTATCAGCCGCGAGCTGGACGAGCGGTAGGGGTACGCGCATGGCATTTCAGCTCAATAGCACTGTCGGCAACCGCATGGGCGGTCGGCCTTTTTCGCGTGGCAAGGGCCGTCATGTCCGGCTGGTCAGTGAAATCAATGTCACACCGTTTGTGGATGTGATGCTGGTACTGCTGGTGATTTTTATGGTCACTGCCCCACTGATGGTTACCGGCGTGCAGGTAGACCTGCCCAAGACGGAAACCGCCCCCATCCCACAGGACGACGAACCGCTGACGGTCAGCATTAATAAAAAGGGCGAGATCATCCTGCAGAAGACCATAGTCAAACCGGCCGTACTGGCGGCCAAACTGCAAGCCATCCACAAAAGTAAAAAGGACAGCCGGATTTTTATCCGCGCCGATAAGAAGCTGGATTACGGCAAAGTCATGGAGGTCGTCAGTATCATCCAGGGTGCCGGCTACCGCAAGATCGCCCTGATCACCGAACAGCCCGCACAGGAAGCGGCACCGTGACATGCCGATATACCGGACAAAACGCCAATCGTCTCTGACCTGGCGCATTCTCAGAACCAGTGGAGAATTCCTGCTGGTTCTTTTTTCTCCGCTACTGGAGGGTATAAAAACGTTCTCGCGTTATTTCTCCCGGCGCTATCCGGGAGGGTATTACTCACTGATGATGCATGCGGTGCTGTTGTTATTGCTAGCGTTTAATATGTCCTGGTGCAAACCCCGGCCCAAGGAAGAAAACATCATCACCATTGACCTGGTGAGCCTGCCACCGGAAACCGAAAAGCCCAAAGAGGAAAAGCCGGAAGCCCCCAAACCGCTGATCCGGCCAACACCGCCTCCTCCGCCACCACCCGAACCCGAACCGATCAAGGAAGTGCTGCCGGAACCCAAACCCGCGCCCAAACCAGAGAAGCCGAAACCCAAGCCGGAACCCCCGAAACCCAAGCCTCCCAAGCCGAAGCCGGAGAAGCCCAAGCCCCCGGCTCCGCTGTTAAAAACGCTGGAAAAGCCGAAGGAAGAGGCTAAGCCACTGGCCAAGCCCGCTAAGGATGCAAAACCGGCCAAGCCGAACGATGCGCCTCCGGCGCCGCCCACGCTCACTCCGCAACAGCTGAGTGCCCTGCAACGGCTGATCCAGTCGCAGATGCTGAATTGCTGGAATATCCCGGCCGGAGCGCGGGGCGTGGAGAATATGGAAGTGCCGGTGCATGTCTGGCTGAATGCCGATGGCAGTGTGCGTGATGTGGAATTGCAGGATGCGAGCCGCTATAACAACCCGGCGGAACCATATTACCGCTCGCTGGCAGATAGTGCGCTACGCGCTATACGGTTCTGCCGGTTGCAGCTCCCACCGGAACTCTATGACGGCCCTAACGGCTGGAAAGAAATCGAATTTACGTTCGATCCCGGCTTGATGGTGTATTAGTATGATCAATAGAAGCCTGCCGTAGTGGCGCTTTCCTTTCAAAATCAGCGTCTCTATCAATCTCAGGTGATTGATTTGGGAGGTCTTTTATAATTTCTTCTATCGATACTGACTGGTCTTTTCCTTTTGTGAATACAATCTCTCCCTGAATACCCCTCTCAAATGCCACCGTGCGTCCTGATTCCTTATTTGTCAAAACTATGGCTGGGTACATAAATGGTATATTATTTAAGAGATTGTCTCTCATTCCCACCTCATCACTGATAATCTGGAGTTGTGGTGACTGTGCATTCGCTTTCGCCATATTTCGTGGAATCATCACAACACCGGTACTGATTTCCCAGTTTTCTCGATCACCTTCTACTTTAATGGTAACATTTTGTAGCGGCTTCATTTTAATATCAACACCAGCCTGCATCATAGGAAGTTCGGTATCAGGAAGTGATTGATTATCAATCAACGTAGTAGATATTTTACTGGCGGGATCGGCGGATTCAATATCCGGAGGGAGGATCGGGTTATGCGGTAGCCAACCCGGTTCTCTTGGCATAGACGGTAGATCCATGCCACCACCATTACCCATATCTCCCCTAAACACAAAGTCATTTCCACGGGGAAGTGCATCACCCAAAACAATCCCGACGCCTAATCTCCCTAAAGTGCCACGTTTGGAAAAATCCACTTCAGTGGTACCACTCCCAAGCCGGACAACATCGGAGCCGGACGACCCCCTCACATGCTCTTTATCAAACGCATTGATAGTCTGCACACGATTGCCATCAAACTGGCCAGCAACAGCATTTACCCCCTGATCCAGGATAAGATAAGCTCCCGCTACTTCTAAAATAAGTGACATAATTTTGCCTTTCCAAGTAAATAACTATCTTTAATCTTACCTAAATTTTATTAATATCTTGTTAATTGAAGTGCGATAATATGCCAAAAACACCCCCGTTCATTAACAAATCATTAATATAGGACAACTTTCGCGAGGGCTGTTTTCGCTGACATCACCTCATGAGTATTCGGAAGGTTTTTACCATCACGGCATCGCTTCCTGCTTGCCTGAAATGCCAAAGCAGGTAAACTGATGGCACGATGCAATACCCGCTTTTCACCCGCCTGATTTCCCTGTTGCTACTGGCGCTTGTCATGGGTTTTCTGCCCCGTCCCGCAGCGGCGGTGCTGAAGGTGAACATCAACCAGGGCGTGATGGAACCGATGCCGATTGCCCTGCCGACACTGGGCGCACGGAATGCGGAAGACCACACGCTGGGGCAACAGATATTTGAGGTAGTGGGGCAGGATTTAAAACGCTCCGGCCTGTTCAAGCTGGTGGACCCGGAGGCGCAAATTCAGCAGATCGACGGCGTGGAGACTATCCCGCGCTTCCCGGACTGGCGGCAGATCGGTGCGCAGGCCCTCGTCACCGGCAGTATCTCCGGCGGGCCGGGCAGTAAAATCACCGTGGAATTCCGCCTGTGGGACGTATTGCTGCAGAAGCAGTTTGCCGGGCAGTCTTTCTCCGGCACGCGGGAAAACTGGCGGCGCGTGGCACACCTGATTGCCGATGTCATTTATACCCGGCTGACCGGGGAACGCGGCTATTTTGATTCGCGCATCGTGTTCATCTCCGAAACCGGCCCCAAGCGCAGACCACAGAAACGCCTGACCATTATGGACCAGGACGGAGCCAACGTGAAAACCCTGACCTCCGGACGCGACCTGGTGCTGACCCCGCGCTTTGATCCGAACTCGCAGCGCATTATTTACCTCTCCTATATCGGGCGACAGCCGAAAGTCTATATCTATGATCTCGCCAACGGGCGGCAGGAAGTGCTGGGGCGCTTCCCCGGCATGACCTTTGCCCCGCGCTTCTCACCGGATGGGCAGAAGGCTATTCTCTCTGCCTCACTGGATGGCAACAGTGAAATTTATGTGGTAGATCTGAACAGCAAAGCGCAAAAGCGCCTGACCAATCATCCGGCCATTGATACCTCGCCTTCCTTCGCGCCGGATATGCAGCGCGTGGTGTTTAACTCTGACCGCGATGGCTCGCAGCAGCTCTATGTGATGAGCGCCGACGGCAGCAGCACCAAACGCATCAGCTATGGCGATGGCAGCTATGCCACGCCGGTCTGGTCACCACGCGGGGATCTGGTGGCATTTACCAAAATGTATGCCGGGCGGTTTTACATCGGCGTGATGCGCCCCGATGGCTCAGGTGAGCGGTTGCTGGCAGAAGGATTCCTGGTGGAAGGCCCCACCTGGGCACCCAATGGCCGCGTGCTGATGTTCACCCGGCAGGAGCCAAGCCGCCGTGGCCAGCCGGGGAAATCCTTCCTGTTTACCATCGACCTTACCGGCTATAATGAGCAACTGATCCAGACCCCCACCGAAGCCTCTGACCCGGCCTGGTCACCGCTGCTCTCGAAGTAGCAACTATAGGCTTCGTCCAGCTTGTTGTGCCGGAAGCTGACTCAGTGCCTCCTTAAGGAATTTATCGATTTCAGAACGCTTACTTTGTCCGTCTTCTGTGACCCAGCCCGGTTGATGACGTAAAGAGGCAAATATTCTTCCCGGCGCACCCTTTTGCACGGCTACTTTCAGAATATATTCAACAATCGTTTCGATCTCTCCGTCAATATCCGGGTATTTTTCAACTAATTTGTCATACAGATAATGTGCCTGCTGGTTTTGGCTGAGACATGTGGATTTGGGAATATACCCAGAATGTAATGGTTTTTCTTCCCTTGCCAGATCGCTATCCAATATAACATGATCCAGCACAAGGGCATCACGCGCTTCATACGTTTTCTTCTGGAGTGTGCTCACCAGATCCAGCGCGGCATCAAGGGTATGGCTGTATCCTAATTTGGCAATTCCATTATTCAGCATCATGGTGGGCATTTTCTCATATGCTTTTTCAACGGCCTCTTGTGCCGCGAAATGAGCAGGAGTCTCTTTTGCATATACTTCTACCATCAGATGCCCAGCCAGCTCCATCAAATGATCCACCGCCTCCGGTACAGCATCAATAACTTTATGGGGCAGATTCCCTAGTTTACGTTTTGCTGATTGCCAGTGCGTAATGCTGTCTTTCATTTGCAATGCAAGCGTTTCCACACGTTCTTGCATCACATCCGCCGGGACACGCACATCAACACTATTCCACCGATAAGATACCTCCGGCTTGGAAGGGTTTAGGTAGGGCTTTTTCCATTCGTCCCACTGATTATTAGTGAAATATTGCCCGGGATCCTTTCTCAGATCATCGATTTTCTCAATGGCAACCTGCAGGGCGGCAGATATAGTCGTATCAATGATAGATATATCTTTAATACCCAGACCATCTTCTAATAAGTCCATTAATGCTTTCGTACTATCCTTGAGGGCATCTGCGATTACCTGATATTCACTCGGGGTAATATATTCCTTCTGGATTCTGTCCGTTTTCATCCTGACAAAGGCCAGTGCCGCAATCTGATTGGCAATATCCTCGCAATGCTCCTCCAGTTCCATTCCATATTGAGGATGAAGAACTGTTGCTCGCCGGGCGTCTACCGGCAGACGACCCGTGACCTCCGTGACAACCTTGGAATATATTTCTGCTACCGCCTTTCTAAAATCCTCGGGCGACGTAAAATAAAGCTGCGGCTCATCCTCAATCCACCGCACTTTAGGATCATTCTGCCACGCCATATGGTTACTTCCGTATCCGTACCGAAAGCGCATGCGCAGTCAGGCCTTCGGCATCGGCCAGTGCGGCGGTTTCCTCTGCCAGTGCGGCAAATCCTTCCACGGAGCAACCAATCAATGAGCTGCGCTTCAAAAAACTATAGACCGAAAGGCCGGACGAGAACCGCGCGCTGCCCCCGGTGGGTAACACGTGGCTGGGTCCGGCAGTATAATCACCCACCGCCTCCGGCGTGTGATGCCCCAGGAAGATCGCCCCGGCATGCCGCAATTGTGGTAATAGCGCGTCCGGTTCTTCCACCGCCAGCTCCAGATGTTCCGGTGCCAGACGGTTAGCCACCTCGGCGGCTTCTTCCAAAGAGGGCATCACAACCACCAGCCCGTTTTCCTGCCAGGACTGGCGCGCCATTTCCGCCCGCGACAGCAAGGCAAAACTTTGCTCTACCTTCTCTATCACCTGGTCGGCCAGCGCCTCGCTATCCGTCACCAGGATGGCGCGCGCGTCGGTATCGTGCTCGGCCTGCGATAACAAATCCGCCGCCAGCCAACCGGGATTTGCTGAGTCATCGGCAATCACCAGAATCTCCGAAGGCCCGGCAACCATATCAATCCCCACTTCGCCGAAAAGCTGGCGCTTAGCCGCCGCCACATAGGCATTCCCCGGCCCCACGATCATATCCACCTTGGGGATGGTTTCCGTGCCAATCGCCAGCGCGGCTACCGCCTGTGCGCCCCCGATCGCATAGACTTCCCGTATATCCGCAATCTTGGCCGCCGCCAGTACCAGTGGGTTGACTTCGCCACCCGGTGCCGGCACCACCATGGCAATGCGCTTCACTCCGGCAATCCGCGCCGGAATCGCATTCATCAATACCGAGCTGGGATACACTGCCTTGCCGCCAGGCACATAAAGCCCCACCGCATCCACCGGACGCCATTGCCAGCCCAGCGTGATCCCGTCCGGATCGGTGTAGCGGACATCTTCCGGCAACTGGCGGCGATGATACGCCTCAATGCGCTGACCCGCCCGCTCCAGCGCCTGCCGCAGTTCCGCCGGGCAAGACGCATAAGCACGGTCAATCACCTCTACCGGCACCCGCAGCGCATCACGTGTGGCCCCGGCATGATCAAACTGCCGGGTATATTCCAGCACCGCCGCATCTCCGCGCGTGCGTACCGCAGTGATAATGCCGGCCACCGCCTGTTCGATTTCCGGGCGTACCGCACTGTGCTGCGTGATATAGGCCTTAAGCGCCTGATCAAATCCGTCTTCCGTGCTGAAACGTTTAGTTGCCATCTTTGACTGCCTCCTCAAATGCCGTGACCCAGTGACCGATGGCAGCGCTGCGCGTCTTATACGCCCCGCGATGTACAATCAGCCGCGAAGTAATCTCAGTAATCACTTCCATCTCTTTCAGCCCGTTGGCTTTCAATGTTCCGCCGGTGCTGACCAGATCCACAATATGCTGGCACAGCCCATATTGCGGGGCAATTTCCAGTGCCCCGTTGAGCTTAATGCATTCCGCCTGAATTCCCCGCTGGGCAAAAAAGTTGCGGGTAATATTCACGTATTTGGTGGCCACACGAATATGGCTCTGCCGCCAGAAATCCTGATTCTCCGAAAGTTCCGCCGGGGCTGCCAACGACATTCGGCAATGCCCGATCTGCAAATCCACCGGCGCGTATAAATCCGGGTACTCAAATTCCATCAGCACGTCCTTACCAGCCACCCCCAGATCCGCCGCACCAAATGCTACAAACGTTGCTACGTCAAAACTGCGCACCCGGATTAGGGTGACGTTCGTGTGATTAGTGCTGAACGAAAGCTGGCGACTGTTTTCATCATAAAAACTGGCTTCCGGCTTCAGTCCCACTTTATCAAAAAGCGGCATCAGTTCTCCCAGGATACGGCCCTTGGGCACCGCAATGACAATTTCAGGACGACGCATGCGAATATTCCTCTCTAACGCGCTCTATCATAGTGCATTTTTGGATTCTGTCTAACAAAAAAGCCCCGGTTTACCGGGGCTTTTCCTTACAAATAGCCAAAAGGCTGGTCGGAACTAGTTTGCCAGTGTTTCCGTCGGCAGACCCTTTTCCTTCCATTCTTCAATGCCACCCTTGTATTTGGCCACATTGGCATAGCCTGCTTCCTGAGCTTTTGCGGCAGACTTCAGACTGGCCGGGCAATCCACATTGGTGCAATAGAACACGACCAGCTCTTCCTTATTCGGAGCAATTTCTGCCAGCGTTTCTGCCGTGACATCTTCAGCACTCAGATGCATGGCACCTTCAATGACCGTACCATCAAAATACTCCCCGCCACGGGCATCAATCAACTTGAATGGTTTGCCTTCTTCTTTCAGGGCAATAATTTCTTCCGCGGTGATTTCATTAATACCTTCTTCCGCAGCAACAGCCAGTGGACTCAGCACCAGCACAAACGTAAACAGAGCAAAAAGTTTTTTCATGAATGATCCTTTGCTAACATTGGGTTACCGGACAAAAACCCATTCGTTCTCGTCCGAATGTGACGACATATACTGATAACCACCTCCGGTAAAGTGTTTTATTTTCTGTGGCACAGTGAGCGCGTGTTTGATGATATAGCGTGCCATCATCCCGCGTGCCTTTTTTGCCATCAGTCCTATGACCTTAAACTGACTGTCACGCTGTTCCTTGAATGTCAGTGTCAGCAGGCGGCTCTTGAGTTTCTTCGGCGGGATGGATTTGAAATACTCGGTGGATGCAAGGTTAATCACTACACCGCCCTGTTCCTGCGCTGCCTTATCCACCAGTGTCGTAATGCGTTCCCCCCAGAACTCGTAGAGGTTTTTTCCTTCCGGGTTGGGCAGGCTGATGCCCATCTCCAGCCGGTAGGGTTGCATCAGGTCCAGCGGGCGCAACACACCGTATAACCCGGAAAGAATCCGCAGATGATCCTGTGCGTAACGATAATCCTTTTCCGTAAAATCATCGGCCGCCAACCCCGTGTATACATCCCCGCGAAAAACCTCGATCGCCGCACGGGCATTGGCTTCGGTAAATGGGGTCTTGAATGCCTGATAACGTGCTTCATTTAATGCCGCAATTGCATCACTCACTTGCATGAGTTTTTTTAAGTCCGCTACGTTATAGGTGCGCAGTGTTTTGACGAGTAACTTACTACGTGCCAGTAGCTCCGGCTGCGTGACAAACGGCACGCGTTTTTCTGCATCGTAATCCAGTGTCTTAGCAGGAGAGAGAAGTATCAGCATGGCATTTATATCAGGCCGGTTCCGGCTTCTGCATCGCTCAACACCGGGTATTCGCGTGGCTTAAATAATTGGTAATGCCACCATTCTGTTGGGTTATAATCCCACCCCGCCGTCGCCATAATGCCCGCCAGCAAGAGCCGGTTACGTTGGGCTTCCGGTGAAATGCCTGTTGCACCATGATGGGAAAGCGGCGTGAATGCATCAAACACTGTCCCCATCGGCAACGCTTCTTCATTCTCGTTCACCAGCGTGAGATCCACCGCTACCCCTCGGCAATGCGGCACACTCCCTCCTTCCGGTGGCGAAAGAAATTCCGGGTCGGGTGTATGTTCCCAGAAGGCCTTTTGCACTTCCAGCGGACGATAGGCATCAAAAATCTTCAGGCGCAAACCAATGCCTGCAGCAACGGTAATCGCGCGGGAAAGCGCTTCAGCAGCTTCCGGACGTAAATACGCATGGGGATGTTTGTAGTGCGGGTGACCGGTAAAATTGTGCGAGGTTGCGTAGGCAATATCCAGCACCACATCAAATTCCGGTGGCGTAATCGCAACCAGCATAGCAGTTACTTCAGCAGCGTGTTGATTTTTGCCGCGAGCACGAAATCATTCTCATGCAACCCGGCAATAGCGTGCGTCTGGATGGTAATCTTGGCATAGCCCCAGCCGAACAAAATATCCGGGTGGTGATTTTGTTCCTCGGCCACTTGTCCCACTTTATTGACGAACGCTAACGCCTCTGCAAAATTTTTAAACACACATTTAAGCTCAATCTTACGCGCATCGTCCACCATTTCCCAGCCGGGTGTTTGCAAAAGCATCGTGCTCGCCTGTGCTTCATCCAGGCGCTTTACACCCCCTTCACACGGGATACATTGTTGTTGTTCTAAGGCCATAGTAACTCCCCTTCTGCGTTGGTATTGTGCCACATTGCCAACGTCACGTGTTGCAAGCAGAATATAAACACTCAATAGACAAAATCAACCCCCACTCCGTAATGATGCACTGCATCGCATTTTTCACACGCGTTCCGCCTTATTTATCATAGCATTGTACATATATTTTGCAGTGCAGCAAACTGCCCTATTTCACGTGATTTTTATGGGGTTATTGCCGTTGATATGGTATAATTAAAGGTATGAAAACACATAATAAAAAGTTGGGCATTCTGTTACCACTGATCCTGGTGGGATGCCTGGTTATGCTCCCCGCCTGTGCGAACGTATCGTATATCAGCCGCGGGGAGTTAAACAAACGCGCAATAACTGGCGAGCCTAGAAGTGCGGCCAAACGTCCGAAGGAGAAAGGCCTTTATGAGTTTGGGGCATTGCATTTCAAAGGTGAGGAAGGAACGAACGGACAGACCGTCATCTTAAAGCGCAAGAAATCCTACTACGCGGCGGAAGCCCTGATGGTAGATCACCCGGGTGAAGATGATTCCTGGTTTGACCGGAGTTATGTTTCGCTGGGGGCAGACCATAAAAAGAAAACCATCGGCCTGCAGCTACGCTTTGTGTATTAGCGCTCCAGCCGCATTTTCCTGCCTGAGCGCCATCCGATCCAACACCTGACAGCTGGGGCAAACAAAGTGCCACTCCCGCGCTTCGTGTCCACACGCACCACAGCGCCAGGAAGGAGCCAGGCTATCGCGTGCCTTTTCCTTCCAGGATAAAATTTCATCCTGCGATTCGCCTTCGGCTTCCAGCAGCCGGGCCATTAACTGGTAACTTGCCGGATGGCTTTCTTTCTGCAATGCCCGCTCTAGCATTTCACGTGCCTGCATCGTATCGTCTACCTCCAGCGCAGCAGTAGCCACCGCGCGCAATGCCGCTGGATGTTCGGGCTGCAGCGTTAATAATTTTTTAGCACGCCGTAGCCGTTTTTTCACCGTTTCCGCCGGTATCACTGTCAGATATTGTTGCGCAATCAGGTCATTGGGGCGCTCTTTCCACAAACGCTCCAGCACCGATGTGGCACGGCGCATAGTGCCTGCCTGTGCCAGTAATGCTGCAAAATGCTGAGCCACCGGCTCAAAAGATGGCTGATGCCGGTAAGCCTCCTCCGCATAGTGCATCGCCTCTTCCTGATGCCCCTGCACCATAGCCTCCCGCGAGCGCATGAGTAACAACACCCCCTGCTCGTGATGTTCTTTCTCACGAATGGATTTCTTAGCAGGCAAAAACCGTTGCTGCTGCAGTTCTTCCAGAACCGATGCCGCCTCCTCATAGCGGCCCGTATATTTCAGTTCCGTCAGCAGGGATTGAGTGGTATCTGGCAAATCCGGACGCACCTTTTGCAACTCACGGGCAAATTGCAGGGCAGCAGGATGATTGCCTTCTGCCTGCGCTTTCTCCATCACATGCCGCAAACCAATAAACCGGGTACGTTCTTCCTTCAGCAGTTCACGTGCTGCTTCATCGGCTTTTTCCACCTCACCGGAAACACGGTGGGATTCATAATGTACCAGCTTTGGCAAAAGGGACGTTTTCGGCAGCGCATGACGCAAGGATTTCGCTGCCTGGGTGAGAGCCTTGCCATCCTGCTCCGCAATACCGAGAAGTGCCTGCTCCAGCGCATTTTGGATACGTTGCTGACGATGCTGATGCACCGAATGATCCACCCGGTGCGGTAACCGGCGGAGCCAGCCCATTACCATGAACAGGAGCCAAAGCGCAAATAACGTTCCCAGAATGATAAGAAGCATATAGCCGGTAGGCATTTCCACGTGGTAATCTGCCCACTCCAGTGTCACCACGCCACCAAATTGTATCACCATGTTCAGCCCAAACGCCACCAGCGTCACCAGCAGAATCACCATCATCAGGCGGAACATTAGCGCGTCTCCGTTGGTTCCACTTGCGATAGCATACGGACGGCAGCATCGCGTATTAACTGCACCAATGCCTGATCCACCTGCCGGTAATACCGGACAGCATCGATCACATCCTGTAATGCCGGGCCAGGGGATGGAACCGCGGTTGCATACGCGAGAAATGCATCCCATTGCGATGATTGCAACGCGAGAAACGCATCCTGCTGTGCGGTATTTTCCGGAGATGTAGAAGCATCTGACACTTTGTGCACTTTAATCGGCGCCAGTACTCGTTGTTTCAGCCGTGCAAATATCCCGGCTTCCTGTGTTACTTCTTCCGGCTTCATCTCCTGCATGGTGGATGGTGCCTTGGTTTCCTGTAACGCATTGAGGAACTGCCCAGGTAATGCAGCACGAGCCGGCATTTGCCGCGCCAGCAACGTTTCCAGCTCACGCAGTGCGGAACGCAGCATCACGTCATCCCTTATGGCATCACGTAGTAATGTCCGTTCTTCTTCAATGGGCAGTGCCAGTTGCCAGCGTGTCCGAAGCGAGATGGCAAGCAGTAACGGCAAACTGGCAGGCTGTGCCGATTGCGTCGTCACCACCGGGCCAGTGAAGGATTGCAGCGCCTCATGGTTCTGTGCGATTGCTGCTTCCAGCAGCGCAAATTGCCGCTGTGATTCCGCCAACGCATTTTCCAGCAATGTAGTACGGGCATCTGAGGCTTTTAGCGCTGATTCCAGCGGGGTGATATCCGGGATGTGCAACCCCTTCTGCACGCGCTGATCCCACAGATAATACGCACCGCCACCAACCCCTATCCCCATAAGTAATACCCCCGTAGCCAACAGAATAATCAGCTTCGTGGGCACTGTATTGGAAGGAGAGTATTCAATGACCTTCGCTTCATCTTCAGAGGATGCAGCATTCTTTTTGCGCTCAGCGGATGTATCAGCCATGCTTTTCTATAGCCTGCTTTGCCCGATCAATCAATGCCAGCATCGCGTTGGTATCCGGTGTGGTAGCGACATGAATTGCCTGCCACTGCGACGGCTCCAGCATTTTGGCCACCCCTTCACTCAGGCAGATCGCCTGCATGGACTGACAGGCATCCTGCACATTGACCCTTTCCACCAAGCGGCAGAATACCCGCGCCGTACGTGGTGAATAAAAGACTACGCATGGAATTTGCTTTGCCTTTAATGCCTTTACCAGCGAAGGGGAAAGTGTTCTGACCGGCTCCGCATCATAGCCCGTCACGCGGGAAACCGTATAACCTGCCGCTTTCAGCTTGCCGGCCAGATCCCCCACCTGCACACTACCGGCAATATGCAATAATGTACCTTCTGCCGGAGTACGGGTCTGCATCACTAATCGTGCCAGTAAATTGGCATTGCCTTCTGCCACCCGCACCTGCTTGTAACCTGCGGTCCTTGCCTCTTCTGCGGAAGCTGACCCTACCGTATAAAGCACCCCGTTGCGCCGGGAAGACGCCTTCATCAGTGCCCTGAGACCGTTGGCGGAGGTAATGAGGATCGCCGCCGGTTGTTGCTTAAGCGCTTCAGCAATCGCCTTGATGCGCGGACGGGGATAATGCACGGTCAGCATCGGTTCTACCCAGGAAGTAATATGATGTTTCTTAAGTAGCTTTTTAAGCCGCTCCGAATCTTCCTCCGGACGTGTCAGCAGTACCGTGAACGGAGGCGCTTTCATCAGGATTTCCAGCCGGTTTCCAGAATATGCCGCCCCTTACTGCGCAATTCTTCACCTACTTCGCTTCCCATCGCAGCGGCATCTTCGGATGTGCCCTGCCGGCTTGCGGCAAAATACTCTGTGCCGTCCGGTGCGGCAATCAGCCCGGCAAAATGCAGGGTTCGTGCTTCGTCATACCAGGCATACCCGGCCATTGGCGTGGTGCAACTTCCGCCCATCGCATGCAGAAACGCCCGCTCTGCACGGGTACGAATCGCCGTGCGCTCATGATTGATGGCGGTAAGTACGCCTTTCAGGTGGTCGTTGCGTGACATAATCTCAATGCCAATCGTGCCCTGACAGACGGCGGGCAGCATCACGTCTGGCTCCAGGATTGCCGTGATTTCTTCCTGCATATCCAGCCGACGGAGACCCGCCACAGCCAGTAATGTAGCGTCCACCTGCCCTTCACGCAATTTGCGCAAACGCGTGTTCACATTACCGCGAAAAGGTATAATCTTCAAATCTGGTCGGATTTTTAACAACTGCGACTGGCGGCGGGTAGAAGACGTACCAACGGTGGCGCCTTTCGGCAACGCTTCCAGACCACCGGCTACTGGTGAAAGAAACGCATCCCGTGGGTCTTCGCGTTCCAGCACACAGAAAATTTCCATTCCGTCCGGCAGGATGTCTGGCATATCTTTCATGGAATGTACCGCCAGATCAATACGGTCTGCCTGCAATGCCTCTTCGATCTCCTTGGTGAACAGGCCTTTCCCGCCAATTTCGGCCAGATGACGATCCTGGATTTTATCTCCGGTTGTCGTGATTTTTACCAGTTCAATCTGGTCCTGCGTCAGTTGTGGGAACGCCCCCAGGATACGGTTCTTGACCTCCACTGCCTGTGCCACGGCAAGCTGGCTGGCCCGCGTTCCGATCCGGATCATCGCCGGGCATGCCGTATCCTGTGCTTGCGTTTTCTTCATGGCTGTTTCATATAGTTCAGCTTCAACAGAAATGACAGGAAAAATGCGCATACTGGGTATTGAAAGTAGTTGTGATGAAACCGCCGCCGCCGTGATCAGCAGTGACCGGCAGATACTGTCTAACGTGGTGCGCTCGCAGCTGAAAGAACATGCCGCCTATGGTGGGGTGGTTCCTGAAATTGCTTCACGCGCGCATATCATGCATGTGGAACAGGTAATCCTGCAAGCGCTGCGTGATGCCGACATGACCGCACGCGATATTGACGCCATTGCCGCCACGGCGGGGCCGGGATTGATCGGTGGAGTGATTGTGGGGCTGATGACGGCTAAGGGGATGGCCCTGGCGCTGAATAAGCCGCTCGTAGCCGTCAATCACTTAGAAGGTCATGCGTTGACTTCCCGCCTGACCAATGATGTTCCGTTTCCGTTTCTGCTGTTACTTGTCTCCGGGGGACACTGCCAGATACTGAGTGTCGCCGACCCAGGGCAATACCGTATTTTGGGTAAGACGCTGGATGACGCGGTGGGTGAAGCCTTCGATAAAACCGCTAAAATGCTGGGGTTGGGCTATCCCGGAGGGCCGGTCATTGAAAAAATGGCCGCACAGGGAAACCCGGAACGCTTCACTTTCCCACAGCCACTAGTGGGGCGGGAGGGATGTGATTTTTCCTTCTCCGGCCTGAAGACCTCCGTTCTTCGTACGGTTGAACACTTACGGGAACAAAGCGCACTGGACGATACTGCTGCGCACGATGTATGTGCCTCTTTTCAGGCCACCTGCGGCACGATTCTTGCGGATCGCATGACACAGGGGATCCGCATGTTTAAACAGATGCACCCGGAAGGAAAGCACGTGGTGGTGGCCGGTGGCGTCGCCGCAAATCACTATCTGCGTGCATATCTGGGTAACGCCTGCGAACGATCGGGCATGGAACTGGTGGCACCCCCCATGAAACTCTGTACGGATAACGCCGCGATGATTGCCTGGGCCGGGATCGAGCGCCTAAACGCCGGACTTCCTGCTGACGGACTGGATGTTACTCCACGTGCCCGCTGGCCGCTGGATAATAACACCCGCTAATCGCTATTTTGCCCCGTATTCCTCGGCGATTTGTTTACGCGCTTTCATTTCCAGATCGTCCATTTTTTCACGGACTTCCGCTTCGGTAATATTGAGTCCGGCGGCCTGCATGTCAGCAAGGATCCGGTTTACTACTGCACCTTCACTACTATCCTCAATCCCAAGACGTACAATATCCAGAGCATATTTAAGTGTTTCTTCTTCCGTTTTGTGCATGCGTTCAGCCGCCCACATCCCTAAGAATTTGCGGCGTTTTGCCACTACTTTGAACTCCAGTTCCTGATCCCGGAAAAACCGGTTCTCCAGCGCTTTCTCGCGGTCATCAAATGTTGTCATCGTTTTGATCCCTTTATTATTATTTTTACTGGTGAAACCACCCAAAACCCGCTATACACTCCGGGTAATGCTTGAAACCCGGCGCATGCATACCTATTTTTCCACCATCGTGCAACGGTTTTCGATAGCAGAACATCAAACGATAAACCAGGTATTTTGTTCATGACCCGCAGTAAACCGCTTTATGAAGGTAAGGCAAAAATCCTTTACGAAGGCCCAGAGCCCGGTACGCTTATCCAGTATTTTAAAGATGATGCTACGGCATTCAATAATAAGAAAAAAGGCGTCATCCCTGGCAAGGGTATTCTGAATAACCGGATTTCTGAATTCATTATGTCACACCTGCATGAAGTTGGTATTCATACGCACTTCATCAAATCCCTCAACATGCGTGAGCAGCTGATTAAAGCCGCGGAGGTGATTCCGGTGGAAGTGGTGGTGCGTAATGTCACAGCCGGCAGCCTGTGTAAGCGGTTTGATGTGGAAGAAGGCATGATGCTACCTGCACCACTGGTGGAGTATTACTTAAAGAGTGATGCGCTGAATGATCCCATGCTAACAGAAGAACATATCGTGACGTTCGGCTGGGCATTCGATGAAGAACTGGATGAAATCAAGGCTGTTGCATTACGTGTTAATGACTTCCTGACCGGACTTTTCTTAGGTGTCGGGCTGAAGTTGGTGGATTTCAAACTGGAGTTTGGCCGCTGGTATGACGAAGAAGGGAACCTCTATATTATCTTGGCCGATGAAATCAGCCCGGATTCCTGCCGTCTGTGGGATGTGGAAACCGGCGAGAAGATGGATAAGGACCGTTTCCGCCATGATCTCGGAAAAGTTGCAGAAGCCTACCAGGAAGTTGCACGCCGCTTAGGGATTTTCATGGACACCCAGACACAGGATAACGTCGCCGAGTTTAAACCGAAGGAAAGCGCCAAGCCCAAAACTTCCGGCACTTCGGGGATGACGAAGGGTAAACCTGCTAAGAAAAAAGCCGACTCTACCGCTGGAAAAACCGGTGGCGGGTCAACCAAGCGCTCCACAAAGAAAAGTAAGAAACCGAAGAAGTAATCATGAAAGCACGCGTCTATATCACACTGAAAAACGGCGTTCTGGATCCACAAGGAACAGCGGTTGCCCGCGCCCTTGGCACGATGGGCTTTGAAGGGGTGGAAGAAGTACGGCAGGGAAAATTTATCGAGGTGCAGTTAAAAGAAACCAACCGTGCCCGTGCCGAAGAAGCACTGGAAAAAATGTGCAAATCTTTGTTGGCAAACACGGTGATTGAAAATTACCGTTATGAGCTGGATGCAGCATAATACGAGACTTCGGACTGTATGACGATGAAAGCTGGTGTCATTGTTTTTCCCGGATCAAACTGCGATCGTGATGCACGTGTCGCGCTGGAATCCCTGGGGGCAGATGTCACAATGGTGTGGCATGCAGAAACAACCTTGCCTAAACTGGATCTGGTAGTACTCCCCGGTGGTTTTTCTTACGGGGATTATCTGCGTTGTGGTGCAATCGCGGCACAGGCCGGTATCGTGCCCGATCTGATCCGGCATGCCCAAGCCGGGCGTTATGTGCTGGGCATCTGCAACGGTTTCCAGGTGTTGACGGAAACCGGCCTGCTGCCGGGTACCCTGATGCGGAACCGTAGTCTGCATTTCATCTGTAAAGACGCGACATTGCGTGTGGAAACCAACGCAACGCCATTCACATCCGGTTACACCGTGGGACAGGTGGTAACATTCCCTATTGCGCATCATGATGGCAATTATGTGGCAGACGACGATACGATACACCAATTGGAAGATGAACAGCGTATTGCTTTCCGCTATGCCGATCAGAATGGCGCGATCAATGACAACACCAATCCCAACGGAGCCATGCATAATATCGCCGGGATACTGAACGCCAATAAAAATGTCCTGGGCATGATGCCACACCCAGAACGCGCCTGTGATGCACTGACCGCCGGAACAGATGGACAGGCCTTGTTCCGTACATTGCTGGAGGGTATTCGGTAATGCTGGGGTTTTTATATACGTATTTCCCTTCGTATATTCTGCCCCTACTGGGTAATCTTTTGCTGGTGCTGGCCTGGCGTTTGCCTATGGGGAAAACCGGTATGCAAATTAGCTGGGGGCTGGCAACCGTGGGGGCGGTATTAGGTATCGTTGCCACGGTGCTACTGTACCAACGCTATACCGGTACACCGGATGCCCATAAAGTATTGCGGGATAGTGCCAGCCTGATCATACTGCCAACGCTGGCCGGGTTACTGATTGGGATTGTGATTTCCTGGGTGCATCGCCTGCTGAAGCCACACCCGTTGACCAGCCGTCCCTACGGTCGGTTTGGCCGTGGGTTGATTTTCTTCCTGCTGCTGGCGATTATTGGTACGATGGTATTATACGGGTCTGGACGCAAACAGATTGAAACACTGGAAAACACTGACACCTCCGGGGATGATATTGCAACCATATACCATGGGCTAATCGGCCATCGCAGTGAACCGCATCTGCAACGTATCGCCGCGCATCCAAATCTGCCGGAAGATGTGGCCGACGATATTCTGACACGCAATCCTTCTTTTGAAGTAGCGTATTTTACGCTGTCTAATGCGCATACCCCATGCTCCTCTATTTATCGTTACGTGAATTCCATTCAGAACGGTGAGGTGATTGACATCCGACACCTGTCTCCCGCCACGCAGGCTAAATTGCCAAAAGATGTGAAGCAGCGCTCGCTACTGGTCTATACAGGTGTCCGGCATTTTACAGAGAAGCAATGCGCGCGCCTGACCGATCAGGAATTGCTACCAGCACCAGAACAGACCAACACAACTATGCCAGAAAGCGGTGAGAGCGCACCGCAAAAAACGAATGAGGAACCATCATCATGACCGGTACTGCGCAAGCCGCTACCATCACCCCTGATATCGTCGCCGCACACGGGATTAACGCGGAAGAATACCAGCACTTACTCGCCATCCTGGGGCGGGAACCAAACCTGGTAGAGCTGGGTATTTTCTCGGTGATGTGGAGCGAGCATTGCTCGTATAAATCCACACGTCGCCATATCAAAAAATTGCCTACCACTGGCCCACAGGTCATTTGCGGCCCAGGTGAAAATGCCGGGGTGGTGGATATTGGTGATGGGCAAGCAGTCATCTTTAAGATGGAAAGCCACAATCACCCCTCTTTTATTGAGCCCTACCAGGGTGCCGCGACCGGTGTCGGTGGCATTCTGCGTGATGTGTTTACCATGGGGGCACGGCCCGTGGCGCTGCTCAATAGTTTGCGCTTCGGTGCCATTGATCACGCCAAAACGCCACACCTGCTGAGCGGTGTTGTCGCCGGGATTGGTGGTTATGGTAACTGTGTGGGGGTGCCCACCGTCGGCGGGGAATGTACCTTCCATGCGGCCTATAACGGGAATAATCTGGTGAACGCGATGGCCGTAGGTATTGCCGAGCAGGATAAAATATTTTACTCGGCGGCCAGCGGGATCGGGAACCCGGTGATTTATGTTGGGGCCAAAACCGGACGCGATGGGATTCATGGTGCCACGATGGCCTCGGCAGAGTTTGATGATGACTCTGAAGAAAAGCGCCCCACCGTGCAGGTCGGTGATCCGTTCACGGAAAAACTATTGATTGAAGCCTGCTTAGAACTGATGCAGCAGGATGCCATCATTGGGATTCAGGATATGGGGGCAGCAGGTCTCACCTGCTCCTCACTGGAAATGGCCGATAAAGGGAATAGCGGCATTGAGCTGAACCTGGATGACGTCCCCGTGCGTGAAACCGGGATGACGGCCTATGAAATCATGCTGTCGGAAAGCCAGGAGCGCATGCTCATGGTGGTCAAGCCGGAGAAGGAAGCACTGGCACGCGGTATCTTTGCCAAATGGGGGCTGGATGCTGCCGTGGTCGGCCATCTGACCGATACCGGCCACCTGGTGGTGAAATATCAGGGCAAGGTGGAGGCCGATCTACCGGTGCGCCCGCTTTCGGAAGAAGCGCCGGTCTATGATCGTCCATGGGTGCCCACCCCGAAGGCGGAGAATGTCTCTGTGGATACCTCCACCACGCCCGAGGCATTACTGCACACACTGGAAACATTGCTTGGCAGCCCCGACCTCGCCAGCAAACGCTGGATCTGGGAACAATATGATTACCGCGTGATGAATGATACCGTCGCACCAGAAGGAACTGCCGATGCCGGAATCGTACGCGTACATGGCAGTAAAAAAGCGCTGGCCGTGACCAGTGACTGCACGCCGCGCTACTGCAAGGCTAACCCGGTGGAAGGTGGTAAGCAGGCGGTTGCCGAGGCATGGCGTAACCTGACCGCCACCGGCGCCACCCCGCTTGCGATCACCAATTGCCTGAATTTTGGCAACCCGGAAAAACCGGAAATCATGGGACAGATTGTGGGCTGTATTGAAGGCATGAAACAGGCCTGTGCCACGCTTGCATTCCCGGTCGTCTCCGGTAATGCCTCGCTATATAATGAAACGAATGGCCAAGGCATTCTGCCCACACCGGCTATTGGTGGTGTGGGACTGATAAAGGATGTCAGCAAGCATGCACGGCTGGCATTCCGTCAGACTGGTGACGTAATTATTCGCATCGGTGATATGGAAGAGGGACATCTGGGACAATCGCTTTTCTTACGCGAGATTCTTGGCCGCGAGGAAGGCCCGCCCCCGCCGGTGAACCTGGAGGCCGAGAAGAAAAACGGTGATTTTGTGCGCTGGCTGATTCAAAAAGGCTGGGTCACAGCCTGCCATGATCTGGCCGATGGCGGGCAGCTGGTGGCCATCGCAGAAATGGCACTGGCGGGTAATATCGGCGCCACCCTCACCATCGCTTCCGACCTAGGGCGTGCTTTTGGGGAAGACCAGGCACGCTATATCGTCACCGCTGACCCAGTGTATGCCGAACGTATTTTAAAGAAAGCCCCGGAAGACGGTATTACTGCAAACGTCATCGGGGAAACGGGCGGTAACAGCCTGCAGCTGGAAGATGCCAGTATCTCGCTGGAGAAGCTCCGGTATGCCAATGAAAACACCCTGCCACAACGCATGCTTTCTGAACCATAGAAAAGGCCTGCTTGTAAGCAGGCCTTTCAAGGAAATAATAATCCTTAAAATACTTCATCTTCCAGTTGCGCCACCTGGCTGAAAATAAAGTCATCAGCATCTAGATCTTCAAACGAAACATCTTCTAGCTTTATAGCGTTAGTCGTTAATGTTCCGGAATTCCATCCAAGATACAGATCACTTCCTGCCGGATCAAACCACAGGTCTTCCATTGAGGTGACATTGGTATGACTCAGATCAATTTTATCCACATTCACGGTGAAATCCACAATCACATCATAGCCATCACCATTGAAAAACCGGAATATATCAGCGCCATCACCCCCTATCATATTATCTTGGCCACTACCACCTATTATAGTATCTGCACCTTCCTGACCATTAAGTGTATCATTATCAGCACCACCATGAAGATAGTCCCGACCATGATCACCATAGAGCAAGTCGTTACCTTCATCCCCATAAACATAATCATTATCATAGAGAGACCCCGCACCGGCACCAATCCCAGCATGAACAAAGTCATCACCTTTTCCACCGTGCAATATATCTACACCTTTCCCACCAAAAATACTGTCCTTTCCTTCGTCACCATAGACAAAATCATTATCTTCATCACCCCATAATATGTCGTTCCCATCGCCACCATAAATAGTATCGTTCCCAATGCCCGCTGTTACATAATCATTTCCAGCACCAGCATAAACAAAGTCATGCCCCCCTAATGCTACAATGACATCATGCCCTCCTAGTCCGAAGATAATATCATTCCCAGATGTACCATAAAGATCATCATTTCCTTCAGTTCCAATAATAATATCGTTTCGTGTATTTTTAGCCATTAGAGCCCTCCTGGTAGGTTAGATTTATTATGTATATATTCTACAAATACTAACATAATTTACACTTTATTTGTAATAAAATATAGTTAATATGCTGCTAAATTAAAGGCGATATGTTAACTATTTCATAATTTTTGTATATCCCAACATATCCATGCACCAAGAATTTTACGGAGATGTGCTGAATTACTTATTAACATCCCAAGCTATTTCAGAATTTCTTGAAAGTTTTCTATGTTGAATCATTAGCTTTAGTATTTATAATATCGAGCATGCTATTGAATACACATCCTACAAAAACAACAAACAATGAATCAGGCATCTCAAATGACAGCAAGAAACGTTTTGCCATCAAAACCAGTAAGCGTGCGTTTTACGCATGGATTGCCTATCAGACCATCAAGGGCCTGATCACCACCACATTTATCTGGATTCCGCTGATTTATTATTACCTGACACACTAGACGCTAAGAAGCGTCTGCCATGCTAAAGGGGATACCCTTTTCCTTTAATGCTTCCTGCAACTCGCCGCTGGTAAACATTTCACGGGCAATATCACACCCACCAATCAATTCCCCCTTCAGATAAATCTGCGGGAAAGTCGGCCAGTCAGAAAACACTTTCAACTCCTGACGCAGATCATTATCCTCCAGGATGTTGACGTCTTTATACTGCACACCCAGCCGGTCAAAAATCTGGATCACCACCGCGGAAAACCCACATTGCGGGAATTTCGCCGTGCCTTTGACAAACAGCACCACGTCATTCTCATCAATGACTTTTTGTATTTCTTCATGTTTTGCGTTCATCATTGTTCTCCTTATTTTTATCGGCTTTTGTGACGGGTACAGGCGAGAGGATTGGCTTGCTGGTGCTGTACCGCTCCCCACTCGGCCCGCTTGCCTCGCTATGGGTCGAACCTGAGCTTCTCATCCTCGCCCCAATCCTGTTTCCACCAAGACTACCCAGTGGCCTTGGTGGAAACTGGTCGGGGCGAGAGGATTCGAACCTCCGGCCTCCTGGTCCCAAACCAGGCGCGCTACCAGGCTGCGCTACGCCCCGAATGCCTTCCCTTTAACGGATTCTGAAAGAAAATTCACCCTATTTCTGCACGCAAGAGCGCAACTTCTGCCTCAATCTGCGCGAAAATCGCTGCCCGGGCCTCAAGTGTTGCTGCTGCAGCCCCCACACCGGTACAGGCCTCACTCAGGCGATCCGCCCCCAAATTCGCTGCCGCACCCTTTAATTCATGGCAGGCGGCATGGAAGGTTTCCTGATCACTGGCTATTTTGAGTTCAGTCAGGCATTTATCCAGCGTTTCACGGAAAAGCTGCATTAGCTCTGACTCAATGGCAGCATTCCCACCCGTAATACTCTGAAGCCTTGCCTTATCAAATATCTGCACTCGACCTGCCTCCTTATGCCGCACTGTGACCCCGCGCCAGATAGGCCCGTGCCTGTGTCACCAGCTCGTCAATAATCTCCTGCATGGGCTGTTCCCTGGTCACCATACCCACGCTTTGTCCGGCCATCAGCGAACCCTGTGCCACATCACCATCTTTTACCGCACGTCGCAGCGCCCCGGCCCAGAAATGTTCAATCTGTAACTGCGCTTCCTCCTTGGAGAGCTTGCCACTACGGAAAGCAGCAATCGCCTCCTGCTGTGCGTTAAGAAAGGAGCGTGTCGCATCATTTTCCAGTGCCCGTACCGGAATCACCGGGAATTCAGCATCCAGCTGTACGGAAAGTGTGGCATCCCGTGCGCTGGCCTTGATAAAGGCCTGCTTGAACGCCGGATGGGCAATCGATTCGGTGGCACAGACAAAACGCGTCCCTAACTGGCACCCTGCCGCTCCCATCTCCAGATAGGCAGCTATCGCCTCACCGCGACCAATCCCCCCGGCCACAAAGACGGGAATTTCCGGGTGATGCTCCTGCATGAACGGCAGAATCTCCTGTGCCAGTACAGAGGTTGCCACCGGCCCCACATGGCCACCGGCTTCCATCCCTTCAATCACCAGCGCATCCGCCCCGGCACGTACCAGTTTGCGTGCAATCACTACGGCTGGCGCAAAACACACTACTTTGGCAAAGCTCTTAATCGTGCGAATCGTCTCGGTTTTGGGCAAGCCACCAGCCAGCACCACATGGCTGACATGGCATTCGCGGCAGACCTCCACCAGTGCCTCCAGCTCCGGGTGCATGGTAATGAGATTCACCCCAAACGGCTTGTCTGTCAGGGTCTGGGTAGCCTTAATTTCCTCACGCAGCAAATCCGGTGACATCGCACTGCAGGCAATAATGCCAAAGCCACCCGCATTAGAAATCGCCGCCACCAGATGCCGCTCCGACACCCACGACATCGCCCCAGCCAGAATCGCATAACGCGTGCCCAAAAATTCTGTACCGCGGTGCCAGAGTGTATCGAGTGTATCCATGCAATGGTTTTAGTAACGCACTGCCTAAAAGTAAAGGAAAGCCTGTTGCAGCCTGTACGGGTTATGCTTCCTCTTTGGCATCCAGGCCATAGGCCGTATGTAGCGCGCGGAGCGCCAGCTCCAAGTAGTCCGCCGGGATCAGGACGCTCACCTTAATCTCTGAGGTAGAAATCACCTGGATATTTACGCCTTTATCCGCCAGTGTCCGGAACATTTTCTGTGCCAGACCGGCATGGCTGCGCATTCCTACGCCAATCACCGACACTTTGGCGACATTTTCATCAGTAAAAATAGAGCGGTATTGCAGCACATCGCGCTTAGATTCCAGTGCACGCAGGGCATTCTGGAGATCTTCCTTTGTGACGGTGAAGGTAATATCCGTGGCATCGCTATTTTCCGTGACGTTCTGTACGATCATATCCACATTGATCTCGGCATCGGCCAGTGGGCCAAAAATTTCTGCCGCCACCCCGGGAATATTCTTTACCCCGGTGAGCGTGACCTGCGCTTCATTCCGGCTATAGGCTATCCCGGTAATCAGTCGTCGTTCCATGATTTCCTCCTCATCAACCAATAGGGTACCATCAGCATCGTCAAAGCTTGAACGCACCTGTACACGCACCCCATGTTTCATCGCCATTTCCACCGAACGGGTCTGCAATACCTTAGCCCCAAGTGATGCCATTTCCAACATTTCCTCGTACCCGACTTTTTGCAGTTTCCGCGCTTTCGGCACCAACCGTGGGTCTGAGGTGTATACCCCATCCACATCGGTGTAGATATCACAACGCTCCGCCTGCAGGGCTGCCGCCAGCGCCACGGCAGAGGTATCCGAACCGCCACGCCCCAGTGTCGTCACCCGCTCATCCCGCGAAATTCCCTGGAAACCAGGCACCACAACCACAAACCCGTTATTCAGCCATTGATGTAGAATCGCGGTATCAATCGCTTCAATACGCGCCTTGCTATGGACTTCATCCGTACGAATCGGCAACTGCCAGCCCAGCATGGAGCGCGCCTGTACCCCTATCGTCTGTAAGGCCAGCGCTAACAACCCGCTGGTCACCTGCTCACCGCTGGAAACCACTGTGTCATATTCCGCCACCTGCTCTGGCGTGGAGAGCGGCGCCATGGACGATGCATACTCAACCAACTGGTTGGTAACACCAGCCATCGCGGAAACCACCACAGCCACCTGGTGCCCAGCATCCACCTCACGCTTTACCTTCGTAGCCACATTCCGGATACGATCCAGGTCTGCTACCGATGTACCGCCAAATTTTAAGACAAGTAACGCCATGTTATCCCTCGTTGCGGCTCATGAAAGCCCCCTCGCTGGCGTTCATACCCCAGCTTTAGCTAATAAACAACAGGGATTTCAGTGTACTGGGTGAAAAATTGTCAGCCGCAGATACAAAAAAAGATTAGCATACATCAGAGCACTGAGGATTTATGCCGAAAGGCATACACCACCGGACATCCCCGCAGAAACCAGCCCGGAATACGGTGAGCCAGCAGAAGCCTGGATATCCATATCTGGAATATCGTTTCCGGAACTGGCAGGGAACTGCCTACCCTGCGTTGCCGACGCATTGGTCACAACAGTACGCTTTTCCACCTTTTCTTCCGGCGAAACACCAGTAGCTTCTGGGGTAGCCTCTTTAGCAGGCTCTACACTACCTGTCAGCATTTGCTGATCGACCTTATCCCAGGATTCACGCATCATCTTGAGATAATCCATAATAGCGTCACAGGCTGTTGCTTCCGGCTTACTGTGCAGCTGCATGAGGCACATATCAATTCCGGCATAGTAATCATAAAGTGTACGTGCTACCTCACCACCATTCTCAAAATCCAGGCTTGCTTGCAGACCGATAATGATCTCTGAGGCGCGTTCGATCGCATTATAGCGCGCTTCGATCTTGTTTTCCTGAATAGCCTGTTTGGCCTGATATACATAACGAATGGCTCCGTCATACAACATCACCACCTGCTTGGTTTTTCGTACCATCTGGCTGGCGGCGGCGTATGCAGATACTTTCTGCTGGGTCATTTGAGTCATACCTGTCTCCTGTTACGTATTTAAACCATTTGGTTAACCACTACCAAATATCGCTTTTCCCTGCACCTCCAGGAAGCCGAGGATCGTGTTAATCCGTGCAATCGCTTCCTCCAGCGCAGAGAATTGCGCAATTAATTGATCCCTGTAGGTTTCAATGTAACGCTCCAGACGATCAATCTCCTCCTGGACACGATCGTCTTCGTCATTCATTGTGCTCAATGTCGTATCCAGTGTTCCATCTTCCTCCAGGAATCCATCCAGAAGGTTAAACACCCGATCCCCAATCCCCTGCGACATATTGACCGAAATCACTTCGTCTGCATTTCCTACATAGAGGAATACCACCCCTTCCAGGTCCGTATCTTCCTGCCCGGTAAGACTAAATGTACCACTCCCCGTCACTTTTAGATCCATATTGAAAAGGAATGTCCCTTCACTATCCAGAATGCGCACCTCATCATCCACCCGGCTGATGTCAATATCGACCTGGAAGTCCGAAATATCAATGAAGTTTGTACTGGTATATAGACTGAGGTTGCTGTTACTGGGTTCAAACTGAACCTCAAATACTTCCCGAAGCTTATCAAAACTACTGGAGAGCAGACTTTCCAGTTGCGTAGGATCATAGGTCAGAATATTCTTGGTTTCAGGGGTTTCATCATCCCCGGCATAATCGGTGAGGGTAATACCCAGTGCTGCCAGACTATTAATACTTTCATCGGTCGTACCTGAAATTGTCCGGTTAATTTCCAGATAAATTTGGTTCACCAGCGTACTTAATGTTGAATTTCGGCCAAGCACGGAATCTTCACGGAAATTGCCATCTTCATCACGTGCCTGCTGGTTATCGGCAAAAACCCGCAATGCGTTGTAAGCATTTATAAAATTCTCAATACCGGCTTTAGCCGTATCGTTATCATTAGTAACATTCACTGTAATTATTTCTTCGCTGGGTCCATCAAAATCCGATGTTTCTTTCACTAAATTCAGCGTCAGACCGGAAATGGCATCCGTAACGGAATTTGTCTGGCGCGTCAGTGCAATATCATCAATGGAAAATGATGAATTCTGAGCACTTTGTATCGTATTAAAGGTTACCTCATCGGTTACCCCATTATCATCCACGATGACAAAGGCGCTATTGGTTCCCTCCACAGTGGATTCCACTGTCAGGCGAAAGTCTGTATCACTCACCTGGATAATGGAGGCTTTCACATTGCTACTGGCGGTAACTGCATTAATCCGTGCCGCCACATCCACCAGTGTGTCGCCAGATTGCAGGGTAATATTGGTTAACTGTTTGGCACCAAACGCATAATCTAATGCATCCTGAACGGCTGTCGCATTCCCTGCGGAAGAAAGATCCAGTGTTACCCCGGCATCATTCAAATTAATACGCAGTTCTTTATCGGTCGTCGTGCTGGCCAATACCAGATTAGATCCATAGGAATCTGCGAGACCCGTGGCTTGATACGTTTCCCCGTCAATTACGACGGAAATATCATTGTTATCAACACCATTATGGGTAACCGTGAATCCTTCAAGATCCCCGTGTGTATCATCTAGAGTACTAAAGCCATCGCTATAGAGCGTAACATCCGCACTGGTCAGTCCCGCCAACTGCCCCGTTACATCATCATCATTAAAAATACCTAGGGTGCGCGCCTGATAAATCGACTGACTGGCAATGGCATTCTTAATATCTGTGACAAACTGAACGGCGTTGTTGGAATCACTATCTATCAGATAATCACTGGCACCTGTCGTCAGTACAAACGATGTACCCGTAGAACTGTTAGTAAAGGTAATGTCCTGGCCGGATGCAATGCTGTCGCTACTACCCCCGGCATCTGTGGCAATCGCATTTGACACATAGCTCTGACCATTGACCGTCACAGTGATAATCAGTGTATTCGCACCGGAGTCATAATTACCGTTAAAACTGCTGATGGTACCCATAAGCGCGGTATCGCCATCGTCATCATCATCGGTAATATCGTGAATTCCCGCTGCAGTGATCACTGTTCCTGTCGCGGTTCCTTCTACCGTATAATCTGCGCTGGCCAGTGCATCATCACCGTCCGTGGTCACCTCAATATCTGTAGCGACTGGCGGTGCAAACCCAAACGCACCCGCGGAAAATAGGCCAGACGTCGTACCACCAGCAGTCTCCACCACACTGGATGTTTTGCTGGTAAATGCATCTGTACGGAGTGTTTTGGCTTTGGCAAGCTGCTCAATTGCGATATCAAATTCGCCGAGATCCGCACCTGCAGCCGTAATAACAGAGAGATAGTTACTGGCTGTGTTAGAGGTATTAATAGAGAGCGATGACGTACGATATTCAAAAATATTATTGGCATCCGCATTCACCCCGCCAGAATTTCGCAGAAAATCGCTGGCGGATTTCAACGTCTCCAGAATCGTTCGTAATTCAGCAAATGCCGCTGTCTTATCTTCATTGAGCGTCAGTTTATCTTCCAGATCGACAATCGGGGTACGTTTTGCCTCCACCAAACTGTCAATCAGGGTCGCGGAATCAAACCCGGAAGTGATACCACTGGCGACCTTTTTATCGCCAAGCGTCACTATATTACTAAGGTCAATTCCTGCCATCTTACGTTCTTCCTATTGTGCGTTTTTTAGACGCACACCTTCCCTTTTTACAGCATTGCTGCCGTATTACAAAATTTCTGTTTACCCAGTCTTCCGCGGCTTATGCGATGGTGTGCAGGAGCCCGGTGTGACTAGAGGGGTTAGTAGTAGCAACCGCCAGCTGTTCCAGCATCTTAGGCTCCGGAATCTGGGTAACTTCACCGGTAGAGGTGTTGCGTACTACCGTGATGAATTCCCCGGATTTGTCCTTATAGATAGTGAACCGCTGATTGGCCGGTGGAAAACTGCGTTCTGCAACTTTCCGTACCGCTTCAAAGCGCGCTTGCTCCAGGTCCGGTGTTTCCGGCTGCGGATACGCCTTGGCTTCTGCTTTGGCGGACTGCTTAGGAAACACTGTCGGATCTGAAGACGAACGCTGAGGATAATACCCCCTTGCGCCACCTGTACCGACTGATGTTAGACCTTCCATGTTAACCTCCGAAATACCTTTTCGTGTTCTTGTTCTTGTTGCTTCTCATAACCGGGGAGCTGCCTAGGCTCCCCGGTCTTCTACTTAGCGATTATCCAATCAGCTTCAGCAGGTTCTGCGGCAGCTGGTTGGCCTGAGCCAATACCGAGATACCGGCCTGCAGGAGCACCTGAGACGATGCAAACTTCGAGGATTCCGCTGCGATATCCACATCAAGGAAGCCAGAACGGGCTGCCTCAACGTTTTGGATACTGGAGCTGATCACCGATGCTGCAAAGTCAAAGCGTGATTGCAACGCACCAACACTTGCACGTAAGGACGTGATCGTATTGATAGCGTTATCAAGCACACCGCTCGCTGTCTGGGCATTAGCCGCCGTCGTCACGGATAATGAGGTCACTACACTACTATCGTTCAGGTAGATAGAGGTAGTAGCCGCACTATTCAGTGTCAAGCCAATGGTATCGGTCACTTCCGTTCCCACCTGGAACGTCAGACCACCGGTTGAACCCACACCAAAGAGCGTATTCAGCGCATCTTCAAGCGCTGTGGCACTGGCGGAGGTATCAATACCCACACTGCTGGACAGCAAGCCTGCAAAGTTGATGAGGAACGTCTCGTTGGAGTCCGAAGCATTGGTCAGTGTAACAATACCAACCCCTTTCAGGTTCGTGTTGTTACTGGAAGTGAATTTGTTCGTCGCTGTGGAGAACACTTCACCACCAATGGTTACGGAGATCTTACCGTCGGTACCATCCGTTGCACTTTCAGCCGTTACCTCAAAGCTGGAGATACCCGGGCCAGTGTCACTTGCCGTCACAAAGCTACTGCTTTTCAGCGTGAAATCCTGATAGTCACCGCCTTCCAGGATCGTATTGGCAAATGCTGTGGCCGGCAGACCTGTCGTCGCATTGTTCGACGTAGTCCGGCTCTGATAGACCGTGATGTTAGCCAGATCGGCTTCGATACCAGCAGCAATCGTATCAATATCGCCCTGACTTTCTGAGGCACCGGTTTGATCCTGCAGCGTCACGGTAATACGAGCGCCTGTATCGGAGTTCTGGAACACCAACGATTTAGTGGCACCGCTGATATCTACGTTTTCTTCAACGTAGGTCTGGCCATTGATGGTCAGATAGAACGTTGCAGAAGAAGTAGAAGTAAACAAACCGCCAACTTCCGCATTCCCCAGTGAACCGATCAGCGAAGGATCAGAGGCATTGGAGATAGCAACCGTACTGGTTGTCGTCAGATACGTGCTACCCAGCGTACCCGCCGTTGCGAAGTTAGCCGCAGCAGCCGGATCGGCGAAGGTCAGCGTGGAGTTGCTGGCAATGTTACCGTTCAGCAGTTTCACACCGTTAAACTCGGTGTTGGTAACGATACGGTCAATTTCCAAGGTCAGATTGGTGAATTCCTGGTTAAGGAACGCACGCTCATTGGAAGTCAGCGTACCGGAGTTCGCCTGCACCGCCAGCGACTTCTGACGCTGAAGAATGTCGGCGATATTTTGCAGCGCACCGTCTGCAATGTTGAGCAATGAATTTGCCTGCGCTGCCGTTTTCAGAACGGTACGGAGCGTAGACACATCCGTTTTCAGAACGGTACCAATGGCAAGACCGGATACGTCGTCAGATGCTTTGACGATCGCATTACCGCTCGAAAGTCGCGCAATGGAAAGTTCTGAGTTAGTGGACGCGCGGTTAAGATTTTGCTGAGCAAAAAGCGCCGCGCTATTAGATACAATACCTACCATGGTTAATCCTCCTACATGGATGTTATTAAAAACCTGTGGCTACATGCCACACCAGACTATATGCCTAGCATCTTGAAGAATACCATAATCACAACCCCCCTGCAACCCACATAATTCTGCAGAATTCCGCCAAAAATGATTGATTGTATTTTAGATAAATATGCCTGAACTATGCTATCTATCCTTCTGGCATAGCACAATTTTTAAGGGAGGGAATTTTGCAGATCCTTTAATTGGTTTGCATACGGCCTGGCACATCCGGCCTCACGGGTATGCAGCTCTGGCAGCAGCGCCTTATTCAGCTTCGTTTTCTCTAGATTCAGGCTATCGAGTAATTTTTCAAGCGTGGTATCGCGTACCTGCAGAAGCGCCGCATAGTCCACCGTTACCATTTCCCCCGGCCAGATTTTCTGCCAATGCTCCACCACCCGATGGTACAGGCAGTAATATCGCCCTAGCTCCTCAAGCCGGTAGGTGTGGTGGCTGCCCTGCACAAAACGTGTGAAATAATTTTGCAGACAGGTATCCAACGGATCCCGCGTGACGTGAATCACACGGGCCTCTGGGAACAGCACCCCGATCAGTCCCAGATACAGATAATTATACGGCAGGGTGTCTGTAATATAACGCGCGGAACATTTGCCCAGATGGTCTTGCCGCGCGGTAAAATATTGCTCCCGCAATTTCCGGATCGCATGATCATCCAGCATCGCCAGCGCTTCCGGATACCGCTGCCCTCGCGTAAATTCCGGCAATGCGGCAATCATCCACTTCATCACGCGCAACTCACCACCGGCCTGTACGTCCGGGTGTGCGGCCAACATTTTCTCTACCAGTGTCTTCCCACTGCGGGGCATCCCTACGATAAAAATCGGTGCCGCATACCCAGCTTCTTCCTGAACAGACGGTGATGGTATCGTGCTACGACACAGGGTTTCCACATAGGCTTCCTGTTGCGCATACTGATATTGTCCGCGTTGTGCCATCAGGTCATTGCCCTGCTGATAGTGCGGAAAGGCCCGGTCATACTGCCCGGATTTATGATACACTTCCCCCAGCAGGAAGTGCAGGTCTGTCTGTACAGACTCCGGCAGTGACGGTGTTTGCAGTAACGATTGCAGCTGCGCAATCTCCGGTGCATCGTGTGGCATTTCCGTTTTTAGTGCAAACAGGTTCCGCCAGCTTTCTGTACTGAGCGGCTGCAACGCCACCGCACGACGGTATGCTGCCTCCGCTTCCGCTGCTTTTCCCTGGCGCGCATACACGTCCCCCAGATTATGCCAGAGCTGCATGGTCTCCGGTTGCTGTTTTAGTGCTTCGTTTAATACGGCTTCAGCCTCGGTATATTTCTGCTGTTCCAGCAAGCTAATCGCCAGATTGCTCCGGGTGGGGATATCCTGCGGGCGCAGTGCCAGCGCCTGACGGTACGCGCGCTCCGCCGCTGCCTCAGATTGCAACGCCAATAACAGGTTCCCCAACTGAAAATGGTACACATGTTGTGCCGGTTGCAACGCTACCGCCTGCTGCAGATGGGGCAACGATTTATCCGGACGACCCGCTGCCTGTAGCAACATTGCAAACTGCCGATGTGCTTCTGCATGTCTAGGAGTACGCTGCAGTATCGCTTCATAGATTCCTGCTGCTTCAACAACCTGCCCGGCCTGCAGGAGCGCTTGCGCCTGCTGTAAATGGGCGGCCACCTCCTGCTGACGATTATGCTTTGGCACGCACATCTCCGGACGACACCGCTTCTACCAGCAACCGGCGCAGATGCGGGGCCAGCTCTTTTGCAATGGCCTCATTGCAAAAAATGATGTCACTGTTTGCCAGCGTCTTCTGCACAATGGCCTCACGCCGTACCGGGTCACTGGCGATCCCCACCGCCAGTTCGGTATAGTCATCCCAGTCCCTGGCAATGGTTTCCGTCACCCCCATGCGCTCCAGATAGTAACTAACATAATAGGACGGCTCAAATTTTCCCTTCCAGGTAATGACCGGCGTACCAACCGTAAACAGCACCCTGCAGGTTGTCCCTGCCCCATAATGAAAGGAATCCAGAATCACATCTGCGTTCTTGACATAACTCATGAACGTTTTCTGGCTGGCCCAAGGAACAAACCGAATACGCTGGCGAATTGCCGCATCCGGCACGGTAATTTCCAGCCGCTTCTCCAGCATGGTGCGACCAATTGGATTACTGGTTTCATCCAGCAGCAGGATTTCCCCTTGCGGATCGCGTTCCAGAATGCGCGCCAGACCACCATCAAAGTCCGGATGCAACTTATGTAATTTCATCGGCGAAAAATAAAGCCGCTTATCTTCCGGCCACCCTAATTCCGCCCGCGTCTGGTAGCGTTCCGGCATTTCCGGCCGCTCGAAATACATCGCAAAATTATCCAGATAGAGCAGCTTTTCTGTGTAGTGTTCCTGCGCATCTTTGGGTTGCACTTGCGGGCTGGTGATAAAATAATCAATCTCCGGCAACCCACCGGTGATCGGCATGCCCGGCAAAAGCACCTGCAGCGGTGCCAGCCGTGCAAAGCCGAGGAAATAAGCCAGGTGATCCATAATCACATCAGTATAGAGCAAGATATCACATTGCTGATCGGCAATCATCTGCTGCGCGCGCAGGATATCTGGCGGCAACCAGATTTCCCCCTTCGCCCGCGCGGCCATTTCCCGGTACATACTATCTTTTAGCTCAGGCCGTTCCCCGGCAGGATTGGTCGTCATTAGGATCAGTTCCATATCCTGTTCCTGCGCCAGCCCTTTCAAAATACCGTTAAAGCAATAGCTGATGACCGAATCCCCGAAATGCCGCGACAGCACCCCTATTTTCAATGGCCGATCCTGGGGCAACGTATAATGCTGACAATGCGGTGCCGTGGTACGCAATTGCGGCAGCACTTTTTCAAAGATACGGGCGTATTTTTCCATCACCTCACGATGTTCCATCGCGTGATAGGGTAAATAGAAAATACTCATGAACTGTTTCAGGTAATTGCGGGTAAATGCCGGGTCTTCTGTAAGCGTTTCATCGGCCAGTAACATATTCACCTGTTGTTTAAATTGGGCATTCACCTGCTTCAACGTTTCACCATCTGGCAGAAAGGTGGGTAACAACGTTGCATAGGAAATACGATGTTCCGCACTGGGATTGAGCGTGACCAGTTTTTCGTAATACGGTTTGGCGCTCTCCGGACCCATCACCGTCAGGAGCGGACAGAGCTCCTCCAATGCCTGCACATGATTTGAGTCCAGAGCTACGGCCTTTTTAAACACCTCCATCGCTTCCGTGAGTTTCTTCTGCTCTTTCAGCGTAATTCCCAGATTATACCAGCCTGTTGCCAGCTCCGGCTTACGCGCCACCACTTCTCGGTGCAACGCTTCGGCCTCGCGGTACTGCCCAAGTGCATGTTTGACATTCCCCAGATTAATCGCCACGGCAGTGCTTTCCGGACGGAACATTCGTGCTTTTTCCAGGCATTGCACGGCCAGTGGCAACTTGCCGGCATTGGCCATAATGGTTCCGAGCTGCAGATAGACCTGATAATTATTCGGATCCTGACGCATCGCTTGCTGACACAAACCTGCTGCTTCCGCTAATTGCCCGGCACGGAATAATGCCTGTGCATCTTTAAGTAAGGCGTTGCTATTGACCATCCGTTTTCCCCTCGTTCCATTCTGCAAGTGCTGCAGCCATGATGTGTGGCAGAAGATGTGTCCCATCCAGATAACGTTCTGCGCGCACATGACCCTCCGCATCTGTTGTAACCGCATACACATCAATCACACCAACCCCTGCATGTTTTGCTTCCTTCCGCAGACAGGTGTTAAACGTGCGAATTACGGTGTCCAGTGCCTTGCATTCTACTTCGCTTTTTCCCGGGGCCGGACGGGCACTGGCCGGCACATTCAAAAACGTCACATGCAAACCGCGCCCCTTCGCCTCGTGATGAATAAACTGTACATAGCGCTGCACCAACTCCGCTACCGCTTCCGGCATATTGATTTCCGGATGCTTCTGGCAATACGGGTATATCCCTTCATCGATCCGGCAATCAATTTCCCCGAAACTAATCAGGACATCGCTCCCTTCCGGCACTGCCTGCAGCGCATTTTGTGCAGCAACCTGGTAATGGTTTGGTGTTTCCCGGCCCAGGTGCCACGCTTTTGGCCCGGGAGCCAAATGTGCCTGACAGCGGTGTGGCTTCCCGCGCCAGGTGGTCTTCACTCCAGCCAGCGCCAACACATGACTATCCCCCACGATATGGAGCAGTGGTGCGGTACTCGCTTCGTCATAAATTTCCGGGTGGGTTTGCCGATATTCCAGTAGGCGCTCAAAGTAACGATAATACACCTGCAGGCTCCGGGCATTGGCACTGGAAGAACCACTTTCGACAATGGCGCTGGCAAGCGAAAGACTTTTGGCCGCTGCCTCCCACTGCCCATTCTGATATTGGGCCATCGCCAACGTTACCCAGGCTTGTGCCTTATCGCTTTCGGTAGCCGCTCCCGCAGCAAATTGCTGCACCGCATGTTCCAGCACATCAAACCGCCGCAGGATAAACAGGCTGGTCAGGTAATTCAGTACGATGCCCGCTGGCATATGCTCCGGCGTCAGGACAGAGGCGTAAGTGGCGGCAGCATCCTCCGCCTTCCCCTGATCGTTCAACGCCGCGCCAAGATTCTGAACAATCCCCACATGCCCCGGCGCAATGGAAAGTGCTTTGCGATACCACGCTTCCGCCCCGGCGATATCCCGTTGCTGGCGGCAACACTCCGCCATGCGCTGCATTAGCACAGGGCTTTGCGGCTCACATGCGAGTGCCTGAGAGAAATACTGTTCTGCCTGCTTAAAATCTTCCTGCAATAATGCCACACGCCCGGCACCTTCCAGCGCGGGACTATGGCTTACATTAAACGAGAGTGCCTGTCGAAAACATATTTCTGCCTTATCCTGCTGACCATTTTCCAGAAAGGCCGTTCCCATGTTAGTGATAACGGCTGGGTCATTCTGTCGCTGCAGAAATGCCTGATGAAAATACTGCACGGCATCACCATACTGACGACGCTCCATCGCAAGGGCACCCATAATATTCCAGGCCTGTGCATTTTTCGGGTCGTGCTGCAATACTTGCCGACATCCGGCCTCTGCATCCTCCAGGCGGCGCTGTTCCAGCGAAGCAATTGCCTGACCCAACACCTGCCGCAGCTCTGCTACCATACCCGTTTTCCCGGCGCTGCCGGTGCATCCACGCCCACGTAAATATCTTCCGGTGGCTGCTCTTTTCGCAGGCGTGCCAATGCCTTCAGCATTCCGCGTTCAAAGTTACGCACATGTGCTTCCACCTGTAGCAAGGGTGAGAAATTCATATGCTCCTGCACCTGTTTTTTAAGCTGCTTAAGCGCTTCGGCATTGCTCGCATATTGCAGCACTTTGTGCTCATATTCCGGCATACTTTGCGCCACCAGCTCATCCAGCCCGGCCGCATCCAGAATGCTGGCAGAAAGCCGGGAAGACATCGTGTTCCCATAAAGTGTAAAGACCGGTATCCCGGCTGCCAGTGCATCTACTACCATCTGCCGTGCCGATGAACGGCTATCGAGAAAAATATCTGCATGCTTCAACATCGGCACCAACTCATCCAGCGGGCAATCCTTAGCAAAAATAATCCGCTCTGGATCAATGGCATGCAGTATTGCTTCATACCGTAGATTCTCCTCCACCATCTCTGAGGTACTAAACAGCCACAAAACAGCATTGGGTACCTGGCGGAGAATATGCATCCACACACCAAACAGCTTGGGCTCCAGAATAAACGGTTGTACAAAATTACAGAGCACTGTTGCCTTTGGCGGAAGACCCAATGCTTTGCGTGTATTACCCTTAATGGTTTTCTTTACCTCTGTAGCGGAAGAAAGAAAGCACGTATGCGGCAGGATAATCTGCCGCTCGGAAAAGAACGGTTCCTGCCCCGGCGGCACCACCACACGGTCGGTGACCAGATAATCAATAAAGGTTCCGCCGGATGTACCGGGGTAATCTGCATAACGAATCTGGATTGGTGCGGGTTTGAGTGCAAAAATCTCCGGACGGCTACCTTCAAAATAAGCCGAAAGGTCAACCAGAATATCAATTTTGTGCTCGTATATCAGATTCGCCGCATCTGATACTGGCATATTGCCAATTTCATGATAGGCATTTGCCAGTTCACGTGCTGTCTGGGTGTAGTTTTCATCCGGCTCCGGCATTTTGCGTGTATTATAAAGAAATACCTCAAATAATTGCCGGTCATGATTTGTCAGCAAATTAACCATGCGGTTACCTGTCGTCCATGCGTGGAAATGGGATGATACATACCCAATGCGCACTTTTTCTGGGAATGGACGCTTAAAGTCATATCCTAATTTACGCTGCATTTTAGTGTGGCGTTGCAGACGCGTTTTGACGAAGTTCTGTGCAACACGCAATACGTCTTCCGGATTGGTCAGCAGGAAGAGCGAATGCGCCGGAGTCAGCGTGCACGGCACGTTCTGCGCCAGCTGCTCCCGTGTGACCCGCTCCAGCTGATAGAGAAGCTGGTCATATTGTTCCCACATGCATTGCTTGCGTGCCCGCTGGATCATGTTATCCAGCAGCCGGCCATCACGGGAAGCATAGTCCATCCCTTTTAGATACAGCCCCACCATCTCCGGACGACGGCCAAGCAGGCCCAGTATCTTACCTAAATTATGTCGCGGTGCTGAATAAGACGGGCGCAACGCCAGCGCCTTCCGGTAATTTTTTTCCGCTTCTTCCAGCTTACCGCGTGCGGCTTCCACATGACCCAGATGATTGTAATACATTGCCCGTTCCGGATTCAGCGTTAGAGCCCGCCGGATATGCATTTCCGCCTCGTCATAACGCCCTTCCTGGTAAGCAATCATGCCAACCAGATCGGTTACATCGGCATTATCAGGCTGTTTCTTCAGCACTTTAAAATATTGTGCCTGCGCACGCTTCAGGTGCCCCTGCTGATGATGGCGTAACGCCATTACCAATGGTGGCCCTTCCTGTTTCTCAGGTTCAGCAGGTGATGATTTTTTAGTCAGTAAACGCCGCATTTTGCTCCCGGAATGTTCCTCTTACATACAACGAAAGCGCATCACGCTCAACCGCTGGTATCACCAACCAGCCCTCTTAGGCGTGCTTCCCGGTTCCACCCTGCGTCCTTTGCGATACCCAGGAACAATTCCGGCTCTGCCAGATGGTCCAGAAAGCGCGATAAGCCCTGTATGACCATGATAATACTTTCTGCATCCGGTGTTTTATCTTGTTCTGCCCATAAGCATATCAGCCCCAACCGTACCACCGCAAAACGAATGGCAATAAGCTGTGCTCGTTCCTGTATACTTCCACCAAAACCGGCATAAGGAAACGCCGAAACAATCAGCTGTGCCTGTAACCAGCGCCGTAATATACGCTGCCCTTCTGCTATAATCGACCAGTTCTTAGAGAGCTGCGCATAACGCCCCACATGATCGCGTGATACCGTCAGATCCAATGTTTCGGGTTGTATACTAATACCCAACACCCGCTGAATCCGTTGCTCGGTTTCCACAAAACGTTTGGGCACTATTTTCTGCATTGCATGCTGCAACCCTGCCAGTAATTGCACCAATAGATACGGGTCTGTTTCGGACATTTCCGCTTTTGGCAACCGGGATGAAGCAGAATTTACCAACATCGTAATGCCCTCTGCCCAGCTTTGGGGCGGAGTAAAGTGCAGCGACCCGGCAATATTCACAAGCGATGCCATCGCTTGTTCCGCACTGGAAGACTGTGTAACCATATTCTGTAGCGCTTTACGTACAGTCGGCACGGCATCACTCGTCACACCTTCCGGCAAATAATCTTTCAGACTATATGGTAACCGTTGCAACGATTGTGTTTCTTCTCCAAACGGCGTTGGGTCAAATAGTACTTTCCGGGCAATTTCCGGGCAGGAAAGCGTCGCCGCCATTGTAACCACATCACCAAACTGGCGTGTGATACGCGGATAAAAATGACAGGCATCACCCAAAAATTCCGTCCCGCGATCACGGTGAATACTGCAGGATCCCTGTTCCAGCTTAATGCAATACCCGGTTTCCGGATCACGGCGCATAACAACGCCGGCATCACTCTCCATCAGTGCACCCAACAGCTCTGGTGCCTTCTCAGCATAGAGTGCTTTACGCACCGGATCCATTTGCATATCCCAACCACGGCAACAGGTATCCGCACATTCCGGCCCTAAACATTCAAATGATGCAGTGTAGGAAAAAACAGTGGCGGGATGCACCTCCCCCACGTTTTAATTATCGCCTGTTTGTGTCGCTGAGAGTACGTGGTTAATATCGTACTTATTCGTGGGGAATACATATTGACCAGCAAAGCGTCCCTCAGCATCCACCACTACCGGTGCACGCAGGTTTGCGGTGACACGCACAGACCCAGGTACACGATTGACAGAAATAATCAGCAGCACTAGCAGTTGATCCGGGTCAATACCCGTCACTGAACAGCATTCTTGCAAATCAGCATGTTCAATGAAATCATTCTCCAAACCGAGCGGTAATACCACAAACGACAGCGTATGATCATTGAGACATTGTAACAACCGGAAGCTTCCCATTTGACGATCTTCCGGAAAATCCGCCAGGCAAAAATGCAACTCTCCAGGAATACCCAGTAATCCCCGTGGGAAGAAGATGGCCTGATCCAGATTGACGGAAATTTTCCCGAAACGGCTTTCAATCTCCTGATGCTGTGATGCTTCGTTTGATTGCGTCGCTTCTCCGGTCATAAGAATCGCTCCCGATTGATGTGTTTCCGCCGCTGAGGCATGTGTTGATAGGTGCATAGTAGCATCTCCTTCCATTGTAATAAATATTTCATCGTCTTCCGGTTCCCCACAGTGAACTTCTTTTTCTTCCTGTTACTTCCTCACCCCAGATATTGGGTCAGGGACAACTTCTGCACACGCGCAAATGTCTGGAATGTTGCTGTCAGCAATAGCTCCAGCTCTGACACTTTGATTGTAGCTTCCGTAATATCCGTGCCGATTGAATCTTTCAGCAATTGCTCCAACTGCAACGTTACAGCGTCATGGGTACTATTGGCTTCTTCCAGAGTACGCGCACTTGTACCCACGCGTGTCCGCACATTGGTAAGCTCTTCCACCGCTTCATTGGTTAGTGCGGCAGCCTGATCCAGATTTGCCGTATTATCAGGCCGCAGCAGATAACTGAATGCCCCGATAAGTTTCTGGAATGCTGAATCATCTGCTGTCACACCATATTCTACCGTCAGATTTTTTGTCGCACGAATATTGGCCAGAAAATCATCGCCCTGATAATAGTCAGACGTGGGTGAACCATTCGTGCCAATATTCTCGATATTGCCGGAAAGTGGGGGGGTGTCCGTTTTGGAACCACCAAACAGGTAGCTACCAAATGCTTTGACATTCAACATATCTTTGATCTGATCCAGCGATGACTCTGCATAAATAGTCAGATCCAGTGATGCTCCTGCTGCTGAACGCTTCAGCGCTACCTGCGACTTCAAACCTTCAGCAAGTTCCTGTAATTTATTGATAGATGTTTCCATGATGTCCAGACGTGTCAGCGTTAACTCATTCTGACGCTGATACTGCTTGGTGCTATCAATCGAACTGCGCAGATCCATAATGGGAACTGTCTCTGTTCCCAACTGCGCAAAGTCTGCTGCTTTAACGCCACTTGAAATCTGACGCCGTAATTCAGCCAGTTGCGATTGCCCGGAACGCACATCACTAATAGTCTGTGCAAAGAATGTTGCCGTACCAATGCGCTCAACCATAACTACCTCACCGAATCCAGTAATAGATCAAATAACTCTGAAAGCGTGTTCAACACCCGCGCTGATGCGGCATAGGATGTTTGATACAGAATAGTATTTGCCAGCTCTTCATCCAAATTCACTCCACTAACTTCATCACGACGTGTGTTATATAAATCCAGCAAACTTTCCTCGCGGGACTGGCTATTGTTTGCTGTCTTCAACTGCAATGCACTGTAGCTTGTCATCTGGATCGTGTAATCTGTCAGCGTCGTACTGATATCCACAATCCCACCGGCGCTATCAAAACTCACTGCCGTTTCACGCAGGGCAGAAAGGGCCAGCACCGTAGAGTTACTTCCTGAACCTAATTCATACGTATGCAGTGCCGTGCCATCGGATGGCTGCACAGAGCGTGTGATGTTCCCTGTCGTAATCTTTGCTGGCGTTGCCACGATATCGCTGCGGATTGCCATGTTATAGGCACTGTTATTGACCGTACTGCTTTCCACAAAGAAATTATTCAGACCAAAATAATGGCTAAACCCACGGCCGGTGGCCGTCGTGCTGGGGCTGGCTTGCGTCCCTTCATCTTCACTATCCAGTTCATCAATAACAATACGATAACTACTATTATAACCGTATAATTGCAGGTAGCCTTCCTCACCGCTGCTGGCGGGATTGCCATTCGAATCCACAATACGTGCAACAACATAGGGGTTAACACCCGTAGGTGAAACAACCTGTCCATCCCCGCTGCCACTTATACCATCTACAATATAACGATCATTGCGTACACTTGTTGCCGTTGCATCGACAACATAGTCAATCGTTTCTGTATAGGTGACGCCATTGGAAACCACCTGCACCCCCACCTGCACGGTGTAAGTGGGTCCGGTCGTACCGCCGGAGAAATCAATATCCACCGTATTGGTATTTCCGGTACGGGCACGTTCGCCTGGCTCCATGGTAATGCCTGTGGTACTGAGCGCAGTGGGAATAGCACTTACACTTACTCCTCCATCTGCCACCGTTACACTCGTTACCGTAAACACGGCATCGTACGACCCGCTATTATCCAGCTCAAAATCAAATTCAAACGGTGGCCCGGCATCATCACTCACTGCCACCAACTTAATATCCGCCAGTGGACCGAGACTGACACGATCCTGCGGCGGTCCGTAATATTCATTAATCTCATCCACGATCGTTTGCATCGTGGGGATACCATCCCCCGCACCGCTGTTGAGGGTATCCAGATCCAGTGTAAGCGGACGCCATTTATCTTCATTCGACCACGGCGCATTGATTGGCTGCCCATCCGTACCCACCAAGGCAATCCGCACCTGACCACTCATCACACGGCTTTCCGTATCCGCAATCAACGTGGTTCCATTGATGCTATTACGTGGCGGGAAGCCTGAACCATTATTATGGATTGCATTGAATTCTTCAGCAAACGTTGAGGCAAACTCATCCAACTGCGCCAAGATATTCGGAATTTCTGTATCACGCACATCCAGCAGCCCTTTCAGGATACCATAATCAAAGGCTGTCGTTACTTCATCTGAGGAACCGGACGTTACCATATCGATACCACTGCCCAGCACCACACCATCCGCATCCACTGGCGTCACCGTAATAGCATTAAACTCCGCATCATTAATGAACGCAGAAGCAGATGGTTGCCGCGTGTATGATAGTTGGTAACGTGTGCCTGGAGATACCAGCTCTGCCGAATTCGTAAACAGTACCACCTCTTCGGATGCTTTATACACGACACCTACGTCAACTATCTCCGTGATATCACGAATTAACTTATCGCGCTGATCTAATAATGCTGTTTTATCCTGCGCGCGCGCATTGGCTTCATTGATAGAAAGGTTCACCACACGTAGGGCATCAATTTTTTCATTCAGTATCGTGACCTGTTTCTCGATCTCCTGATCTGCAGCGAAACGAATATTTTCTAAGTCACTCGCCATTGTGGATATACGGCTAACCAGTTCCTTTGCTCGCTCCACTGTCAGCGATTTGTAGAAACCCTGATCCGGATTATTGGCAAGATCGTTCAATGAATTGAGAAAATTATCCGTCACACTGGCAAGACTATTCCCCGCTTCTGGCTGGCCAAAAAGTACTGAGACACGGTCCATATACGATGCCAGTGATTTATACCGTTCCGCACGTGAAGTTTGTGTACGAATACTGGATTCAAGGAAATCATCCACACGGCGTTGCACGCTTTCAATTTCCACACCGCGCGGGACACCACCAACCACCTGTACCGCCTGCGTCACCTCACGGCGGCTATAACCATCGGCATTGGCATTAGCGATATTATCCGTCAGGACATTGATCGATGCCTGACTGACCTTAAGGCCACTTAACGCCGAACTGATGGCACTGGTTGAAACCATAAAATCCTACACTGACTCATTAAATGTTAATGAAGGCATATCCTTGCGAGTATGGGCACCCTGCACCTTAAAGCGACTACCCTGGTACCCGCGCATACTATCCAGATGTTCTTCCACCACATCCACAATCGCCTCCACCACAAGCCGGTTAACCTCACGCGCTTTATAAAGTTCGCGTTCATTTTCCAGCATGATATCTTCTAATATACGCTGCACTTCCTTCAACTGCACCAGACCAGCCGGTGTTTGATCCACCAGCACACCCGGATTATGTGCGATGACTTTCTTTTTTATTTCCAGCGTATAAACCAGTTTGAGTTTTTCATCCTGCAATGCCTTAAGGTTGCCATAATCCAGCGCACGCAGATAGTCGGTTTCCATTGCCAGTAACAGTCCCAGGCGCTTAATATCCTCAACCAGTTCGGGCAGGCTGATGGTTGTATTCTTATTTTGAATACCGTTCCCAACATGTATTTGTTTTAGCTCTGTCATTCACTTACCTCCTGCAGGCGTAATAACTGCGCGCGCACGTGTTCCGCGATTCCCACTCCTCCGGAATTACTGATTTTCTCTGAATATTCATCCAGCAGCATGGAGCGGAAAATCGTTTCTGCATTACCGCCGCCAAATGTCTCATCGACTGGCACCCCCTGATACATCAACTGCACCATCTGCGAGATGAACATAGATTCAAATTCTTTTGCCACGGCATCCACCGCCTCTTTTCCACCCCCGGCAATTTTTTCCGGTGGCAGAAATGCTGCACGCTTTTGTAGTGCATTAACTGTGGAATAAGTGGCTGCCTGTACCGTGCTATCCATTGTTCTTACCGTGTCTCAATTTCTGCCTGCAATGCACCGGCTACTTTGATCGTATGCAGAATGTTGATCAGGTCGCGCGGGCCCACGCCCAGCGCATTTAATCCACCCACCAGTTCATGCAACGTGGCGTTCTTTTTCAGGATGGCCAGACGCTTTTCACTGCCCTCATCCACACTGACGGATGTCTGGGTCGTAGTAACCGTTTCCGCACCCTCAGGGGCAAATGCACCGGGCTGTGATACCTGCTCAGTTTCCTGCACTTTCACCACTAGATTCCCTTGCGCGACAGCAACTGTGTCCACTTTCACATTCTCACCCATCACAATGGTACCGCTGGCTTCATCAATCACCACTTTCGCCACCTGATCCGGCTCAACTTCCAGATGTTCAATATCCGCCATCAGCACCGCAACCTTATCCTGATATTTTTCCGGCACCTGCATTTCCACCGTACCAGGATCCAATACCGCCGCGGTTTTCTTCCCCATTTTTCCGTTGATGGCATCGGCAATGCGGCGTGCGGTGGAAACATCCGGGTTGCGGAGGGCCAACTTCACATTGGAAAGCGAGTTCAGCTCAAACCCTACTTCGCGCTCGACAATTGCCCCATCGGCTAAAAATCCATTGGTCGGCACCCCCTTACTGATTGTGGCATTACCACCACTCGCCTCAAACCCGCCAATCATCACTGCACCCTGCGCTACGGCATACACTTCACCATCCGCCGCCATCAGTGGCGTGGCCAGAAGCACCCCACCCTGCAGACTCTTAGCATCCCCCAACGTGCTGACCGTCACATTGATGCGCGACCCCACCCGCGCAAACGGCGGCAGCGTTGCTGTCACCGTTACTGCGGCAACATTTTTTGTTTTTAGCTTGGTATCCTTTGTGCTGATTCCCAGACGTTCCAGAAAGGCTTCCAGACTTTTCTCGGTGAAACTGGTGTTATTGAGTTTATCGCCCGTTCCATTCAGCCCAACCACCAGGCCATAGCCCATCAGGACGTTATCGCGAATCCCTTCAAACGCCACAATATCCTTGATGCGCACCGATGCCTGTGCCGGCCGGATGGCCAAAAACATCAGAATCATCATCAGCGTCAGGCCCATGAGCGCCACCAGCACCCATCCCCCCAGACGCATCGCAATACGCCAGAGCCCCATCATCAGCGTCATCTTATCCAGCAGATTTGCTTTCATGCTTAAACACACCTCTTCCGTATTCCAAAATTTACTCTCTACCACCCACCCGCTTACCAAGCAGGAACCATGCCATTTAATGAGAGGTATTAAATTTCAGTATGTTATTAGAATTATTGAATAAGAAGGTGTGTGAATTTTGCCCCGTACCGGCAAGAATTACCGGGTCAGGCGGCAAATTTTGCCTGTTTCTTACATTCATGCTAAGGTAATCTACTGGAAGATCATGAAAATTGACGGTGTCCATCGCACGGGCTCAGGCGGCCCGGTCAAGAAAAAGAAACCCGGCGGGTCAGCAGACGGGTCTTTCTCGGTATTGCTTGAAACCGACGAATCACCAGGTGTTGCCGGGATGTCTGGTACGCAGGCGTTGGCCCCGATGAGTAGCCTGCTGGCCCTGCAGGAAGCTGATGACACATTAGAAAAGCGCCGGGAACGCGTTAACTACGGAGAAACGCTACTCAATTACCTGGAATCGCTGCAACTTGGGTTGTTAAACGGCAGTGTAGAACCCGGCCTGGTACGCCAGATGACTACGGAAGTTCGGGCCATGCACACGATTTCTGATGACCCGGTGCTGGAAACCATCCTGGAACAAATCGAGGTCCGTGCCGAGGTAGAATTGGCCAAGCTGCAACAGGCCGCCAGTCGGCCTCGTCGCAAAACTTGACGCCGCGCGCGCAACCCACTATATATCACCGCCCGATATAATCACAGGAGGCTCCGATGCCCGCCACTAAAAAAAGCGAAAAGAAAGTCACGCTGGCCAAAAATTACAAACCTTCCGAAAAGGAAGAATATATGAACGACCAGCAGCTGGAATATTTCCGCCAGAAACTGCTGGACTGGAAGGGCGAGCTACTACGTGAATCTTCGGAAACGCTGGGGCACCTGAAAGAAGAAAATTTTAATGAACCGGATATCACCGACCGCGCCACGGTGGAAACCGATACCGCGCTGGAACTGCGCACCCGTGATCGCTACCGCAAGCTAATCAATAAGATCGATGCCGCCCTGATGCGCATTGAACGTGGCGAGTATGGTTTCTGCGAGGAAACCGGGCAACCGATTGGTGTCAAACGCCTGGAAGCGCGCCCCATTGCTACGCTTAGCATCGCCGCACAGGAACGCCACGAGCGCGACGAAAAGCTCTATCGCGACGAAGACTAGGCCCTGAAATAGCCTAATAAGGCCGGGTAACGGCAAAATCCAGAATGGCCTCCAGCGCCTTGCGGATATCGCTGGCCGGGAACATCTGCAACCGTTTATGCGCCTTGGCTGCATAGGCACGCGCCGTCATGGCGGCTTCTTCCATGGCGCCACTTTCACGCACATAGGAGATGGCACGGGTCAGATCCCCATCCTGCTGGCGCAAGGCCCCCAGCGTCCGTTCCCAGAACGCCCGCTCCGCTGTACTGGCCTTCTGGTAGGCCAGTAATACCGGCAATGTCACCTTGCCTTCACGGAAATCATCGCCGATGGCCTTGCCCAACTGCTCCTGCACGGCAGAGTAATCCAGCACATCGTCAATAATCTGGAACGCAATACCGAAATGCTGTCCGTAATCCCTGAGCGCGCGTTGCTCTTTCGCACTTTTCCCGGCCACGATCGCACCCACTTCACACGCCGCCGTAAATAAGGCCGCCGTCTTCGCCGCAACAATAGTGATATAATCCTCGTGGGTAATACTGAGATCATTCTTTTTGACGAGCTGATCCACCTCGCCCTGCGTGATCGTCGCCGCCGCGTTAGAAAGTACGCGAAGTACCCGCGGCGAACGATCCCGCGCCATCAGCTGGAAGGCGCGGGAGAGCAGGAAATCCCCCACCAGCACACTCGGCGCATTACCCCAGACCGCGTTGGCCGTCTCGGCACCGCGCCGCAGTTTGCTTTCATCCACCACATCATCATGCAGCAGGGTGGCGGTATGGATAAATTCGATGCTGGCAGCCAGCTGGATATGCCGGTCGCCGTCCTCATAGCCACACAGTTTGGCGGCCAGCACGGTCAGGATCGGACGCAGGCGTTTCCCACCGCAGGCAATAATATACTGCGCCATCTCGGAAACCAGCGGCACATTGCTACGCGTCATCTCCCGGATGACCCCATCCACCCCCTGCATTTCCATGGCATAGAGCGGCTTGAGCGTATTCAGCAATGCCCCGGCATCCTGCCGGTGCGTATCCTGCTTCCCGGCAGCGCGGGTGCCGGAAGCGTGTTTACCCGGCTTCTCCGTCTCTGGCTGCTTGTTTTTTGGCTGACGCGCTCCCATACGCTGTATCTATAGGAAATCCCTGCACAGGAAAAGCGGAATGTCGTAAAAATCGTCCCGTTCCTTTGCGTGAGATGATTTTTATTTCGATATTCCTCTATTTATTAATTGTTTATTAACAAACCCCCGCTATACTCTTGCTGCTAACCGCTATCGGGAGAACATTATGGCTCAGCAATCAGTCAGTGATCAAATTCTTGAATCCGTACCGCAGCAGCTTTCTGTTATTGCCAAGCAACTCAAGAAAGTCAGAGAATTAACAGACCATGTTCCCTTGGAAAAGAAGGACACCAAAAAGCAGATGGAAATTCTGGATACGACACTGACGATTGCCCAGTCATCCCTGGAGCACGCCCTAAGTGGCGTAGAATTAAAAAAACACCTGATTGATTTAAGAACTAGTGGTGGTAGTCAAGCTGTTGGTCGAGCAATATCTTCCAGTACTGCAATAGTATCTACTGCCCCACTGGGTATAACAAATGAATTACTCTTAGCAACAACGCGCACTATTAATGAAATTGCAGAACAGGCTGAGAAAATTTCAGCAACATACACAGTTCTGGAACCGAGAGAAGAAGAAAATCCAGACACTCCATAATATCAGGGGAAACAGGTTACCGGCCCTCTGTCAGAAAAACCCATCTGCCTCCTGCAGGGGCAGGATCCAAAAGGAAGTAAACCTTTCAACCAGCATTTAACCGAAATCCAGGAGGCACTTCAACACGTACAACATACTATCAGTACGACCCTTACGGTTGGTAAACCCCGTTAACCCTAGAGCCTGACCCGGCTTAACTATTCCAGTAGCCTTTGGTTTCCGCCTGCCCGCCGGGGTGGGTGACGGCGCCTTTTTCCGCACTGCTCACCGTCTGTGCGTATTTCCATAAGGTACCGCTCTGGTAGTCTGTCTGGCGCGGCTGCCAGCGTTTGCGGCGTGTTTCCAGCTCGGCATCGCTGAGTTCCACATGAATCGTTCCGGCTTCGGCATCCAGCGTGATGCTATCGCCATCTTCCAGCAGGGCAATCGGCCCGCCTACAGCCGCTTCCGGCCCCACATGGCCAACACAGAACCCCCGTGTCCCGCCGGAAAACCGCCCGTCAGTAATGAGTGCCACCTGATCGCCAACCCCCTGCCCGTAAAGCGCTGCCGTGGTGGAGAGCATTTCCCGCATACCAGGACCCCCTTTCGGCCCTTCATAGCGAATGACAATGACATCGCCCGCCTTGTATTGTTTTTTCTCCACGGCAGCAAATGCATCTTCTTCACAGTCAAAACAGCGCGCCGGACCAGTATGCTGTAAATTTTTCATCCCGGCGATTTTCACGATACAGCCTTCCGGTGCCAGTTTCCCTTTCAGGGTGACCACGCCACCGGTACTGCTGATCGGCTTCTTAACCGGGTAGATAACATCCTGATCCTCCGGGAACGCGACATGCTTCAGGTTTTCTGCCATTGTCTTTCCGGTCACGGTCATACAATCACCATGCAGGAAGCCACCTTCCAGCAATTCACGCATGACGATCTGCACGCCACCCACCTCATACATATCCTTCGCCACATATTTACCACCAGGTTTAAGATCTGCGATATAGGGCGTTTGGCGGAAAATCCGGCCGACCTCATGCAGATCAAAATCAATCCCACATTCATGGGCAATGGCTGGCAGATGGAGCGCCCCGTTGGTAGACCCCCCCGTGGCAGCCACCACGGCCGCCGCATTTTCCAAGGCCTTACGGGTCACGATATCACGCGGGCGGATACCCAGCTTCAGCAACTCCATCACCGCACGGCCGGATTCAAACGCATATTGATCCCGGCATTCATAGGGTGCCGGCGCACCGGCAGAGCCCGGCAACGCCAGGCCTATCGCTTCACTGACACAGGCCATCGTATTGGCGGTGAACTGCCCACCACACGACCCGGCAGACGGGCATGCCACTTCTTCCAGCGCTTCCAGTTCCTGCGCGCTCATACTCCCGGCGGCATATCGGCCAACCCCTTCAAAGACATCCACCACGGTGACGTCTTTTCCCTGATATTTCCCCGGCAGGATGGAACCGCCATACATAAATACAGAGGGGATATTGAGCCGTACCATGGCCATCATCAGGCCGGGCAGAGACTTATCACAGCCCGCCAGCCCCACCAGCGCATCATAGCAATGCCCGCGCACCGTCAGCTCAACGGAATCGGCGATCACCTCGCGGCTCACCAGTGAGGATTTCATCCCCTGATGCCCCATGGCAATGCCGTCCGTTACCGTGATGGTCGTAAATTCACGCGGGGTGCCATTGGCCGCCGAGACCCCCTTCTTTGCCACCTGTGCCTGACGACCCAGCGCAATGTTACATGGCGCGGCTTCATTCCATGTGGTCACCACACCCACCAGCGGTTGCTTGATCTGTGCCTTTGTTAACCCCATGGCATAATAATAGGAACGGTGCGGTGCACGCTCTGGCCCCATCGTCACATGACGGCTTGGCAAATTCTTTTTATCAACAGACATGGTTTTTCTCCACGGAATAATTAAGTATAGCGCGGTTTTTAGCGGCTAACTGGCCAGTTGTAAAGAAAATTGGGGTATTAGCTAGAGACGGCTCTTATTCGCCTGCGCCCAGCTTTCCCAAAGAAAACGCGCACTATCAATGTCAGCACGTTCGTGGGCTTCCAGAAGCGGCATGACATCTGCATACTGCTGTTCGTATTCCAGCCGCTTACGGTTGATTTCAGCACGCTCTTCAAAGGAAAGTTCCGGGAAGTAACGATTGATATCTGCCAGTCTGGCAAATACTTTCTTCGCTTCCTGAATGCGGGCATACTGGGCAGGGTCCGTTACTGGCCGGGCGGAAATTTGCGGGGCTGGCAGGGGAGTATGTACGGTTACCTGTTGTGGCACATGATAGCCTTGTGGTACTGAAGGCTGCTGCATCTTACGGGCATACTGTTGGCGCACCTGATTCACAGAAAGTGATGTTGTATCCATTCCTTCATTACTCAGATGATCGCGCATCGCGCTGACAAACCGTGTTTCACGTTTCGCACGGTATTGTAGCAGTAATTGCCCAACATCATCATGGTTCCCGAGCATCGCAAGCCGGAGCGGCGTTACGCCATCAGTACTTTCAATATTTGGATTTGCCCCGGATTGCAGCAGTGAAGAAACAATCTGGTAATGTCCTTTACTGGCTGCAATATGCAGGGCTGTTAGCCCTAACGTATTGGCAATATTCGGATCCGCATTGTTGGCAAGCAGTAATGCCGTGGTACGCGTCTGACCTCCAAGCGCAGCATTAATTAGCGGCGTGTTACCCTGCGCATTCTGTGTATTTACATCCAGCCCACGTTCAATCAGCGCACGTAACACTGATACATTGCCATTATAGGCCGCATGGAACATTCGGGCATAGAAGTCATCTTCATTAATACGTGGCGGAAGATGGCTGTTTTCCTTACGGTAGTGTTCTTTGTAGATAGTCTCTGGCAGAATTTGTGTTTTAAAATCCTTACCCGCCAGGAATTCCTTAACCGGACGTACAGACTCTCGTGGTGCCACCTCAGTTTTTCCCGCTTCCTCCTCTTCAGGCGATTCGGTCACTTCTGAAAGCCCGCTGATACCGCCCTTCTGGTCACTTTCAAACGTCTTGAGCAGATTGCTCAATCGTTTCTCCTGTTCTTCAGCTGAGAGATCTTTAAACTCACGCTCTACGTCTCCCTTACCAACCCCTTCCACCATTTTAGAGAATTCTTTAGCCTTCTCTTCTTCCGAAGCACGACTGAATGCACGGGGATCCTCTTCAGAGGCCGGCGCTTTCGTAGCAACTGTTTTTTCCAGAGCTGGCTTACTCCCTGGCACAGGCGGCTGACCCAGCCAAGGTGATGCAATTTTGGATGCTTCCACCTTTTCTTCTTTAGCTTCCGCTGGAGGAGGCATTTCAGACACTTGCACCTGCGCAGCATCTTCAGATATTGGCTCTTCTAACGGAGGAAGTGCGGGAAGTGCGGTTTCTGCTGACATTTCCCCTTGTGGTGTACGTTGCTCAGGTGCCATTGGTATTTCGGCTATTTCTGGAGCCACTGGTATTTCCTGAGCCGGGACCTCGTCAGGAAGCGGGGGTAGTTCCGGCAATGTGGCCGACCCAACTGATTGTGGCATATTGGATGTTTCTTTTTCCGGAATATCTTTCAACAATGCTTCCAGTTCCGGATCCGGAGATGCTTCTTCAGGAGCTTCTATCCCCAAAAGCGGTGGCAAAGCTGGTAACGCCGGCGTTTCCGCAACCTGGGCCGGGTTTTGCTCAGCCTGTGGAAGTGTCACAGCACTTGTCACTTCTTTAGCTGTTTCTGGCGAAATCGGTGCGGGCTTGATCTCGGCAGATTGTGGCGGATTCATCACATTGCCGGATAAATTCTCTGGTGCGGGAACAGGATTCGCAGGTTTCCCTGCAACCGCTTCTTCTCCTGGAAGCGCTGGTAGTGGCGGCATTGCAGGTAATGCGGGTGGAAAGACAGGTTGCTCTGCCGCCATCTCTACCGTCGATGGCACTGGCACGGCTGGAGGAACCTCCTCCACCACTTCAACTGACGGCAGCACAACTGCAGGCGCAGGAGTGGTGGGTTGTTCTTCAGATGCCTGAGCGGGACCATCTGGAATCGTTGGCAACGGAGGCAGGTTAAAGCTTTCGACTTTCTCACCACCTGGCACTGCCTGAACATTTGCACCAACAGTTGGCTGCGGCAGTGGCGGCAGAGAAGCAGGTTGCTGCGGCTGGACGCCACCCATTATTCCGGGAAGCGGGGGCAACGGGGGCAAATCAAATTGCGGAGGCACGTCCTGTCCCATGGCCTGTCCGCTGATAGACAGAACCGTTCCAAGCATTAACGTGGTGAGTAATTGCTGCTTACGCATAGCTCTCGTGTATACCTTACCAGACCTTAACTATACAATGAAACCCCTGCCAATTACAGGACAAATTATGCCAAAGCCACTTTATCGACCCCATCCACCGCTTCCAGTTGCCCCAATACCGCATGGTTAAGCGCAAAGCTTCCTGGCAGGTCAATCAGCACTGTACGGCCATCATTTTTAGCCAGATGCAACTGAATCCGCCCATTTCCTACCCCTGCGACTGTCAGCACACGCTGAATTTCGGCAATATCACGGGCATGTGTCATATGAAGGCGGCGCGTCATCGCCTTACCGGCAAGATATCCTTTCAGCGCCTGCACACGTTCAGCACTGAGCCTTACCCCCCCTTCATCCTTCCGTGCTTCCACATCAAAGACCAAGGGTTCCTGTGATTCCAGCAACTCACGCTGATTTGCCAGCATCGGCTCATCAAAAATGGAAATTTCCACACTTCCTCCAGGCATCGAGCATTTCAGGTAGGCAAATCGGCGGCTGCCAACTGATCGAAGCTTCATAGAAGTTGCCACCCCGGCAATTTTCAAACGGGTGGAACTTTCTGTCAGCATTTCATCCAACACAGGATTGGCACAGACACCTGCTTCCTCCAGATCTTTTAAATAAGGATCCAGTGGGTGACGGGTGAGATAGAAACCCAGCGCATCAAACTCCTGCGTGAGCTTTTCATCATCATTCCAGTCTTCGATTTTATTTAAGCACGGTGCTGTAATGGCTCCCCCACCTGCATCTCCGAATAAATTATCCTGCCCCTGTTCTTTTTCTTCCCGCACCTCCTGGTTATATCGCACCAGCAGGCTGGCATTTTCAAACAATTCCCGGCGGTTAGGGTATAGCGCGTCAAATGCACCGGCTTTGGCAAGGCTCTCTAACTGGCGCTTATTCATCACCCGTGCGTCTAATCGGGAAAGACAATCGAAGATACTCTTAAAGGTACCGTGCGACTGCCGCTCCTTTTCCAGCATCGCCATAGCACTGTGTCCTACCCCCTTAAGCGCCCCCAGTGCATAACGAATACCCCGTTTATGTGTGTAGCTAGCATCCTGCCCTTCCGGCGTTTCCACACCGAAAGAAGCCCCGGATGTATTCACCTCTGGCGGCAATACCCGTATCCCTTCCTGGATAGCTTCCTCACGGAACTGGTTAAGCTTATCGGTATCACCAATATCAATATCCATACAGGCGGTGAGGAATTCCACCGGGTAATTAGCCTTAAGATACGCTGTCTGATACCCAATGAGCGCATAGGCTGCCGCATGCGATTTGTTAAATCCATACCCGGCAAACTTGGCTACTTTATCGAAGATCATACTGGCCTGCGCTTTATCCACCCCTTTTTTCACCGCACCATCGACAAACATCGCACGCTGGGCATCCATTTCTTCTTTGATCTTTTTCCCCATCGCACGGCGTAACAGATCCGCACCCCCCAGACTGTAACCGGAAAGCACCTGGGCAATCTGCATCACCTGTTCCTGGTAGATCATCACCCCAAAGGTTTCCTTCAGAATGGGTTCCAGCTTCGGGTGCAGGTAATCTGGCTTTTCCCGCCCGTGCTTACATGCAATATACGTGGGAATATTTTCCATTGGACCCGGACGGTAGAGTGAGATCAGTGCGATAATATCCTCAATCGTATCCGGACGCATTTTGCGCAATGCATCCCGCATCCCGGCACTTTCCATCTGGAACACCCCCACCGTACGTCCTTCTGAAAGGAGCTTGTAGGAAGGTTTGTCATCCAATGGGATCGCCCGGATATCAAATTCCGGCACTCGTTCGCGCACCAGTTTGCAGGCACGGTCAATCAGGGTGAGCGTCTTTAACCCCAGAAAGTCGAACTTCACCAACCCGGCCATCTCGGCATATTTCATGGAATATTGCGTCACTGGCATATCGGAGCGCGGGTCGCTATAAAGTGGAATCAGTTCATCCAGAGGCCGATCCGCAATCACTACCCCGGCCGCATGGGTGGAAGCATGGCGATAGAGCCCTTCCAGCTTAAGGCCAATATCCAGCAGGTGGGCTACGGTTTCATCGCGCTCCCGCTCCGCCTGCAGCTCCTTATCCATTTCAATCGCCTGGGAGAGCGTCACCGGGGCCAGCGGGTTAAACGGGATCATCTTGCATATGCCATCTACCTTCTTATACGGCATCTGCAACACCCGCCCTACATCGCGCAACACCGCCCGGGCCTGTAATTTCCCAAAAGTAATAATCTGCGCCACCTTATCGGCACCATACTTATCGCGCACATACTGGATCACCTCATCCCGGCGCTCCTGACAGAAATCAATATCGAAGTCCGGCATTGAAATCCGTTCGGGATTCAGGAAACGCTCAAACAGCAACCCAAACCGCAACGGGTCCAGATCGGTAATTTGTAGCGACCATGCCACAACCGATCCGGCACCAGACCCCCGTCCCGGCCCTACCGGAATGCCATGTTGCTTACTCCAACGAATAAAATCCGACACAATGAGAAAATAGCCGGGGAACTGCATGTTGACGATCGTATCCAACTCAAACTGCAGCCGTTCAAAATAAGGCTTAGCGATTTCTTCGCGAGTTGCTGCATTCATATCCTCAGTGTAGGCAGCTTCTTCCAGACGTTCTTTCAGCCCGGCTTCGGCCTGCACCCGGAGTTCCGCGGCTTCATCACGGCCTTCCCCGGTGGCAAAGCCCGGCAACATGGGCTTGCGCGGGTGACTCATCACGGCACAGCGCTGGGCGATCTGCACCGTATTGGCAATGGCCTCCGGGATATCCGAAAACAGAGCCTGCATTTCTTCGGCGCTTTTAAAATAATGCTCCGGTGTGAAATACGGGTGTGCACCCTCGCTGATATAACTCCCTTCGGCGATACAGGTCAGCACGCGGTGGGCCTCGGCCATGCCCGGCGTGGCAAAATGCACATCGTTGGTCGCTACCAGCGGCAGGCCATGGGCATAGGCCATCTCCAGGAGCGCCGGTTCCGTTTGCACCTCCACCTCACGCCCGTGACGCATCAACTCAATATATAATCGCTCTGGGAAATAGGATTTAAGGACTTCCAATACCTCCATCGCCCGTTCCGGTTGCCGCGCCAGCAAATGTTGCCCAAGCACCCCTTCTGCACCACCAGTAAAGGCGATCAACCCCTCAGAAGCCCCCTTAAATGTATCCAACGTCAGGGTAGGCACCCCTTGGTAGATACCTTGCAGATAACTCTGGCTGACCAGTTTCAATAGATGATGGTAGCCGGTATCATCTTTTGCCAGCAGCACCATAGGTGCCGGTGGCGGGGATTTCTGTTCCCACGGGGATTCCGATGCTTCACGGAGATTCACTACACAGCCAATAATCGGCTGAACTCCAACATCCAATGCTGCCAGAGAAAATTCCAGTGACCCAAACAGGTTCCCGCTATCGGTCAGCGCCACGGCCGGCATGCCGTGCTCCACACACAGTTTCACCAGCCCTTTGACCGGAATCGCCCCACGTGAGAGTGAGTAGGCACTGTGCGTACGCAGATGAATAAAAGCGGGTAATGGTGACATCATTATGGAATACCCTGCCACCCCCCGCTTGTAAACGCCTAACCACTTTCCGTCCCCCAATAGACGATTCGTGCATGACAATGCTGGATTTTTCAGTAAAGTACGCGCATGGAACTTTCTGTTATCATCCCGGTGTATAATGAACGCGATAATATTGCGCCAATGCTGGAAGCATTGCACAGCGCACTGGCCTCCATCACGCATGAGGTGATTTTTGTAGATGACGGCTCCAGCGATGATACAGTGGCACAGATTCTTACCCACAAGCACCCGCATATTCGTGTCCTGGTATTTACCCGCAATTACGGGCAGACTTCTGCTATGGCCGCCGGGATTGAGGCGGCAGAAGGCACCTATATCGTCACGCTGGATGGTGATCTGCAGAATGACCCCGGGGATATCCCGCTAATGCTGAACCGGCTGAAGGAAGAAAAACTGGACATGGTTGCCGGCAGGCGTGCCAAACGGAAAGATGGCTTTTTTCTGCGAAAAATTCCCAGCCGCATCGCCAATTACCTGATTCGTCGTATTAGCCGTGTGCGCGTACAGGATTATGGTTGCACCCTGAAAGTATTTCGCGCTGACCTAGCCAAACGGCTTGATCTGTTTGGCGAACTGCATCGCTTTATTCCGATCCTGGCGGATATCGAAGGGGCACGGATTGCCGAAATGGATGTGCGCCATCATCCGCGCCGGTTCGGTACGTCCAAATATGGTCTGTCACGCACGTTGCGCGTGGCGAGCGATTTATTGCTGATGGGTTTCTTTCTGCGCTGGCGGCAAAAACCGATGCATCTTTTTGGCAGTATTGGTTTGGTTTGTTTTCTGCTCGGCGGGCTAATTGAATCCTACCTGCTGATACTGAAATTTGCCGGTGAGGATATCGGCACGCGACCGCTTTTCTATATTGGGATTCTCTTACTGATTTTCTCGGTGCAGTTTATCCTCTCTGGATTCCTGGCAGAGTTGATGATGCGCACCTATTACGGATCACGCAACACGCATCCGTACCGTATCCGGGAAGAATATCGTGGAAGTGTGTTGTACGATGCAACAGCAGCAACGCGTCCCCCCAAACATGCTACAAAAAAATCACCGGTAAAGAAGCGCAAGCCACCGGAAACACCTGCAACATGGGTGGAAGGCACATGACGGATTTTTCGTCACCTGAAGCTGAAACGTTATCCACACCATCTACCAAGAAGCGTTATATGCTGGTGGTTTTAAAAACCATCTTCACCATTGGTGCACTCTATTTTGTTTTCAGCCGAACGGACTTTTCCACCATCACCAGCCACCTGCGCGATATTCAGCTGGGGTATATGTTCGCTGCATTTGTAGCACTAACAATTTCACAAATCGTTAGTGGAATGCGCATGCGGCATTACTTTGCCTCAGCCGGTTACACATTCTCACCGTTTTTTTGTATCTCCATTTATTTCGTGGGAGCATTTTTTAATATCGTTCTTCCCGGTGGTATCAGCGGTGACGGATATAAAGCATGGTTATTGAAACGCCACTTCCAGATTCCCATTCTGCGCTCGTTGCGCCTGATTCTTTCCGAACGTGCAAACGGTCTGTTTTTATTACTGATTTATGCGTTGGGATTTGCCGCATTAGGAACCATTGTCCCGCGCTTTTCCCGCGGCCTTACCTTGTTAGAAATGGCATTCTTATTGTTAGTCCCGGTGTATTTTCTGAGTGTGCGGTTAGTACTCAAAGAACATTTCCAAACTTCTATCAAGGCCTGTATGTTTTCAGCCATTAGTCAGGGATTTATTGCTCTATGTGCCTTTCTTATTTTCCAGGGACTCAGTATTGGTGAAGCCATTTTTGACTATCAATCACTATTCATGATTTCCTGCGTAGTGGCCATTATCCCTGTTTCTATCGGCGGTGCGGGGATGCGGGAATTAACGTTTTTCTATGGGTTGCCTCTGGCTGGGCTGGATGTGGAAGCCGGAATTGCTGCTGCCCTGTTATTTTTTGTCGTACATGTTAGTACATCACTGATTGGTCTTGCCTTCTGGGGACGAATACGGCCACAGGACGCAGAGGCCCTCACCCATTAACCTAAGGAGAGAGAGATGGTGGCACTACGTACCCCAAAGGCGGAAATTGGTTGGCAAGCATCGGATTTTAACCTGCCTGGTACTGACGGAAAACAGTACACTCTGGCCGATGTACGTGGACCAAACGGGCTGGTGGTGATGTTCATCTGTAATCACTGCCCATTTGTACAGGCAATACTGGATAAAATCCTGCGTGACGCGAAAGAACTACAGGCATTGGGTATTGGTGTGGTTGCCATCTCTGCTAATGACGCAGAAGAATACCCGGAGGACAGCCCGGAAAATATGCGGAAACTGGCAGAGGCAAAAGGCTTCACTTTCCCTTACCTGCATGATGCCTCGCAGCAGGTTGCCCGTGCCTATGATGCTATCTGTACACCAGATTTCTTCGGTTTTAATTCGGATCTGAAATTACAGTATCGCGGTCGGCTGGACGATTCCAGCATGCAGCATAAACCAGGCGGAGAGCGTGAACTTTTTACTGCTATGAAACAAGTGGCAGAAACCGGCAAAGCACTAGCACCCCAAAACCCAAGCATTGGCTGCTCCATTAAATGGTGTCACTGATACTATAGATCGCTTGTATGTGGTTGGTTTCCCTTAACGGAATAACATTTCCAGCCCTTGGCCAATATCCAGCTGCACATTCTCGGTGCTTCCGGAAATACCAGGGATTGTATCCGGCAGCAATACACTCTGACCCGGACCTAGTGTCTGAATAGGAAGAATGATATCATGCTCTAGCATAATATTCTTGCCCTGTGAAAGAGCCGTCACGTGAATAGGTGGCACTTTTTGCACATGGTTGCTATCGTTAATCAGTTCTCCATTCACTTTAAGTGTATAGCGATTATCTACACGCTCTTTCTCAATATGAATATTGGCAAAGCTCAACCCCTCCAGCGGCAACAATCCTAGCACACTACGCAAACCCGTCATACCTGGAATATATTGAAAATTAATCAGCATTGCCAAGAGAAGACAAAGCACTGCCTGTGAAAGCGCTGCAATTTTCCATGTTAAAGAAACAGGTGCTTGCATTTCCACGGAAGGGAGATTCCCCCCCCTGGGGATCGGCTTGGTTTCTGAAGGTGGGGGAACAATATTTTCCAACTTTTTCTGGGCAACGGGTTTTTGTATCCAGTTAAACCCACATTTACTGCATTTCACTTTTCTACCTTCCGGTGGAATAGCATGGGCCGGCAGGGCAAATTGGGTTTTGCAGGATGCACAGGTAATAATCATGCAGGAGATGATGCCACAGCAAGAACAGGAATGCAATCGCATCAACTTCCCGGTTATACAATGCAGACCTGTAGCCTGCAGGTGACTAACATACTTTACTGGTTTAGAAATCCCTTTGATGACAGATTACTGCTTGCCGTTTTGTTATGATAGTTCTACGTTATTGCTGTGTTATTTATTATGAAGGTTTATGCGTACCCTTGTACTGCTTGCTATTTTTCTCCTGATCTTATGGGCTGTCGGCCTGTATGGGTTTACACAAATTATTCCACGCACCTCTACGGATAATTTACAGGATACCGATGCGATTGTTGTGCTGACAGGCGGTGCAGACCGCATACGGGAGGGGGTAATCCTGCTGGCTAAAAAGAAGGCAAGCTATTTATTTATCTCTGGCGTTAATGAGAATACAACCTTGCCGGAATTATTCCGTATGAACGGAATCAACCCACGTGCCGCCGACACACTGGGCAGCCGTATCAGTGCCGGCCATACGGCGGAGGATACGATGGGCAATGCCCGTGAAGTAACCGAGTGGGTTGAACGCCTGCAAAAATGGCGTGGAAAGAATCACATTCGCAGCATCCGCCTGGTTACATCTAACTACCATATGGTCCGGGCATTACTGGAGTTTCATGCCATGATGCCCCGAATTCGTATTATTCCTCACCCGGTTATTTCCGAAAATGTGCATTTACAGAACTGGTGGGAATATCCAGGAACCCGAACCCTGATTTTGTCAGAGTATCATAAACTTCTGGCTACTGCGGTAAAATCAGCGGTAGTGTATGCCGTAAATTACCTGAGAAGCTGAGACAATATTCTCCAATGATACGTTTACGCATTCTTGTTAGTTCCATCTTTTACACACTTTATAGCGTTGTATGGATGATATTTATTGGTATCATTGGCTTACCTTTTCTATTGCTTCCGGATAGTACTGTATTCTACCTAAGCCGCTTCTGGAGCTGGGGCATGGTACATGGTGCCCGTTATATCTGTGGGATACGTTACGAATTCCGGGGCATGGAGCGTGTTCCCACTGACCAACCTGTAATATTCGCAGTAAAACACCAGTCTGCTTGGGAAACTCTCGTGTTTAATATCCTATTACAACGTCCTTGTTATGTACTGAAGAAAGAACTTCTCACCATACCGATTTTTGGTAACTACATGAAACGAAGTTGGAATATTGTAGTGGACCGCAATGGTAGTGTTAGCGCCTTAAAGCAGCTGGTGCAGAAGGTAACACATAGTCTGGAACGTAACCTTTCTATTATCATTTTTCCAGAAGGTACCCGCGTACCACTAGGCACCGCCGGAAAATATCATCCAGGTATCGCGGCGATTTATACATCAACCAATGCACCAGTAATTCCGGTAGCCGTAAATTCCGGCTTGTTTTGGCCTCGCAACAGCTTCCTGAAACGCCCAGGCACCGTTGTTATGGAATTTCTGGATCCAATTCCATCCGGTCTGAAACGCCCGGAATTTATGCAGGCATTAGAAAACGCCATCGAAACCGCTACCCGCCGCCTGGAGCAGGAGGGATTAGCGAAATTGGAAAAGGCTGAACGGGCGAATTAGAAACGATCTATGGTCAAACCGGTCAGATCCACTTCCGGTGTCTTTCCTTCCAGCAGATCACATACCGCCTTGGCCGACCCGGCACATAATGTCCAGCCCAGCGTACCCTGGCCGGTATTCAGCCACAAGTTACGGTAAGGTGTTTTCCCCAGCACTGCACAACCATCCGGGCTTTGTGGACGCAGGCAGGCCCATTCAGTGGCGGCATCCACATCCCCGCACCCAGCAAACCAGAACTTCGTCGATTCTTTCAGCAGACGGGTACGCACCGGGTTGATATCATGGTTATACCCGGCAAACTCGGCGGTTCCTGCCACGCGCAGAATATTGCCAATACGCGTATACACCTGTTTCTCCATTTGATTGGTCACGCTGGCAATGGGAGCCTTCTCCGGATCATCAATCGTGACCGAAATACTATAGCCCTTCATCGGGTAAATCGGCAGCTTAATGCCAACCGTACGCAGCAACGGCTGGCTGTACGCACCCAGCGCCATCACCACCGCATCCGGCTCATACGTGCCTGCACTGGTCACCACGGCACGGATCTGATCGCCATCACGTTTCAGCGCGGTAACAGGCTCATCGTATTTAAAAATCACCCCCAGTGTTGCGGCCTTCTTCGCCAGCTCTTTACAATAGGCAAAAATATCTCCGGTTTCATCAAGCGTATAACGCATCCCGCCACAAATACGGCCAGACTGGGGCTTCAGTGACGGCTCCAGCGCCACACATTCATCACGCGTCAGCTTTTCATACGGGGAGCCATACGGCACCTGGAAATCCGCCTGTCGGTAGGCATGGGGCATGTCATTTTCGCGAGTAAAGATATGCACAATTCCACGCTTCTGATAATGAAATTCTATCCCGCTTTCTTCCACCAGCTTATGCATCTCCAGACGGGAGTATAATCCTAGCCGGAGGGTATGAATGGTCCCTTCGTTGGAATCTTTCCAGTTACACCGCTTCAGGAAACGGGCTGCCCAGCCCCACATTGCCGGATCCAGACGGAAATGGAATAACAACGGGGCATCATCGCGCAAGATCCATTGCAGGGCTTTCTTAATCGCATGCGGGTTCGCCCATGGCTCAGCATGGCTGTATGAAATCTGTGCACCGTTGGCAAAGCTGCACTCTCGTCCCGGCTCCGGTTGACGGTCAATTACCGTGACGGAATGCCCCCGTTTTGCTAACATATAGGCCGTTGTTACGCCGGCCACCCCGGCACCTAATACTATTATCTTCATCAGAACCCGCTTTTTTATGTTCTAAGTGTGTTTTGTTCTCTGTATACTGGTTTCATGGCCGAAGTCCATCCTGAAGATTACCTTCCATTCGCTGAGGAACTTGCCACCCGTGCCGGAGAAGTCGTGCGGCGCTATTTCCGTCGCCCTTTTACCGTGCATGAAAAGGGAGACCTGAGTCCGGTAACCATTGCTGACCGCGAGGTGGAGACTACACTGCGCGCTGCTATTCGCAATGCCTACCCGGATCATGGGGTGATTGGTGAAGAATTCAGCCCCACCCAGAGTGATGCCGAGTGGGTCTGGGTGATTGATCCCATTGATGGCACCAAATCTTTCCTGATTGGCCGCCCGATCTTTGGTACACTGATCGCGCTATTACATCGTGGCCAGCCCGTCATGGGGATTATTGACCAACCTATCATTGGCGAGCGCTGGCTGGGGATGTCCGGTATCCCGACTTCATTTAATTTCAGTCCGGTACATACACGGCTGTGCCCAGACCTGAAACTGGCCACCCTGTGTACCACCTCGCCGAATTTGTTTTCCGGCAAAGATACCGAAGCGTTTGAACGGCTGCGTAAATCTGTCAAATACACGGTATATGGTGGCGATTGCTATTCCTATGGACTGCTGGCCAGCGGTCATGTGGATATTGTGCTGGAGAGTGATTTAAAGGCGCATGATTTTTGTGCACTTGCCCCGATTGTCATGGGTGCTGGTGGCCTGATTACCGACTGGCGGGGGAACCCTTTAACGCTGGAAAGCGCGGGCCATGTCCTCGCCTGCGGGGATCGGCGCACACATGCCGCCGCACTGGAACTACTAAACCGCTAATAGTAGAAAATCTCGTCTGAGAACAGGGCCGTACTGCATTCGATATCACGAATCACCACTGTCCCTTCCGGCGGGGTATCATCCGGATCAATTTCCCGGTAACGCCCTCCACCAATATCGTGGGCATAAGAACGTACAACCCCTTCAAAACCTACCATGTAAAGCAAGTCTTCCACTTCAAGATTAGGGAAGTATTTCGCAAGGTAACGTTTAGGATTATTCAGAAAAAGTGTTTTACGGAATTTGGTAATCAACTTTCCACAATTATCATTTGTGTTATGTTCTTTCCTTGCCTGTGCCTCAATCTTCACCGTCACCTTGAGGTTTTTTTCATCGAAATGTAATTCCTGTTTCGTCAGCCAAACATCAGAGTATGACCACATAGAATCTTGTATGTCTTCTTCGTTATCCTCCAGAACTTCCCGTATGGTGGAAAGTCCTTTTTGGAAGGTCGGCATTGTTTCCTCATCCAGCCAGGTCACCCGTGCTGCCATCGCAGGTAATACCACCGCACATATCAGAAAAACCCAGATCCACCGCATTTAAAAACAGACTCCTTGACTATTTATCCACTTATCCACCGGCATAATTTGCCCACAGAGAATGTATACCACGCTTCTGTGTGTTTTGTCTGCCACAGCAGGAGCAATAATATTTCCCGGCGGATTCATCCACCAGACATGGTAGCACATACCTCATATGATATACCAAATCTGTGAAAAATATGATAAGTAAATTGCACCCTGCGCCAGGTGTGCTATGCTCAGCAAAAGAATAAAAATAACCGTTCAGACTTCTGTTTTTATGCATTATCGATTTCTTATTCCACTAACGCTTATTGTACTGGCCGCAGCGATTCCTTTCAGTCTGGGTCGGGACGCGCTGCGGGAAAACCGTGCCATGTTTCAACATCATGCCAATGCTGTGGAACGGCTGGACGCTGTAACCACTGCCGCACGTACATTCGATGAGTATCTCTACTGGCTGACAGAGATGACCAGTTCCCGCTCGGAAGCGTCGGAACAGAACGCCCGCCTGGCACGCGATCAACTGTTGGAACAACTGAAGAAAGTGGAAACAGCTACCCCGACTCAGGCTAAGACCATTGCTGACTCACTGGAAACTATCCGTGAACCCTATCTGAATGCGCTGAATGCCTTATTTGATGACAACCGTGAGCTGGCATTGCAGTTCATGATGCGTGGTCGCCAGCAGGCAGAAAAAACCCTACAGCTTCTGTTTGAACTGGAGACTACGGCTCGCCATGAGGTACAGCAGACACAGACAAAAACTCTGCAGCTGGCCCGGCAAAGTACGCGTAGCGGGGATCGCTGGTTTGTGCTGGCCGGTACCACACTAATCTTGACAACGTTATGGTTTATTGTAGCGTTTCTGCGTCCGTTCCATCGCCTACGCACGCAAATTCGACAACTCAGTCATGCACCGGATACTGCACCATCAATTATTGGCAAGCACGGCGTATGGCGCCAGCTTTCTGAGGAAATTTTTGCACTGCATGAGCGCTTCAAGCAACGCACCAGTACACAAATTTCCCCGATAGCAGAACCCGTCGTGACCCACGCAGCCACCCCTGCCCTGGTGGAAAATCAGCTTGTTAATACCTCAGCAAGCCCTGTAAAAGAACTCACCAGCCGTGTTTCGGAATCCACATCGCAACTCAGCTCCCTGGCATCTCTGCTGGCCGAAGTAGCACATCATTGCCGGGAAAAAGTGCAAACACTCAGTGCAAATAGTAAACACTCGTCTCAGAACGTACAAACCGTTGCCGCCGCTGCTGAAGAAATGAGTGCCTCTATCCGCGAAGTTACCACACAGATTGCCCGCTCAGCCGAAATTACTAAAGGAGCAACTGAGCAGGCACGCAATGCAAACAGTACCGTGCATAACCTCAAAAATGCTTCTAAGAAAATCGGTAGTATTCTGGAAGTCATCAATACCATTGCGGGTGAGATTAACCTGCTGGCACTAAATGCCACAATTGAGGCCGCACGTGCCGGTGATGCCGGAAAAGGCTTTGCCGTCGTAGCCGGTGAAGTGAAGAACCTAGCCAATCAAACGGCAAAGGCTACGGAAGAAATTGTAGGACTGATTTCTTCCATGCAGAAAGAAACGGATAACACTACAGAAGCTATCGAGCATATCAGCAATACGATTGGCAAGATGAATACGATTGCTTCGGCGATCTCCGCCTCCATCATCCAGCAGCAAGCATCCATGGAATCGATTGCACATTCTGCCAGCCTGGCATTTTCCAGCACACAGGAACTCAGTGATGGCGTTGAGGTCGTGGCACAGGCGGCTGAGAAAAGTGATAGTACCTCGTTGGGGCTATTGCGAGCAGCCTCCACACTTTCCGAACATACGGCATCGTTGCAGGATGAGTTGGATCAGCTGCTTGCACCCCATCAGAAGAATGCTGCTTGATACGATAGATACCCGTGAACATCACTGTACATAGCACCAGCGTTAACCCGGAAGAGATCGCCAAGTTTACGGCTATGGCGGAAACCTGGTGGGATCCGGAAGGAAAATTTGCCCCACTGCACCGGCTGAACCCGGTGCGCATTGCCTATATCCGCGATGCCATGATGGCGCATTTTGCACAACAGCTCGCGGGGATGCCCACGTTAAAACCACTTTCCGGCATTCGTATTCTGGATATCGGGTGTGGAGGGGGCCTGCTTTCCGAGCCACTGGCCCGCCTGGGTGCTGACGTAACGGGTATCGATGCCGGGGAGCAAAACATCAAAACGGCCTCTCTGCATGCTGAAAAAGAAGGGGTAAATCTCGCCTACCACTGCACCACTGCCGAGGCACTCCTGGCCATCACTCCGGAGACATCCTACGATGTAGTACTGGCCATGGAAATCATTGAACATGTTGCTGATGTGGGGGTATTCATGCAGTCCGTATGCGCCCTGGTGAAGCCGGGAGGGTTACTCTTTCTCGCCACCCTTAACCGTACGATTAAGTCTTTTATGTTTGCCATTGTGGGGGCGGAATATGTCCTGCGCTGGCTCCCCCGCGGTACGCATGACTGGCGTGCCTTCCTGACGCCTTCGGAAATCACGCTCCGGCATCTGGAGCCAAATGGACTGCAATTGCGGCACTGTACCGGCGTTCGCTATCAACCGATCGCCAAAACCTTCTGCCTGTCCGACGACCTCGCGGTAAATTATATGCTAATGGCCGAAAAGCCATGCTAGGTGCTAATTTACTGCGGGCACCGGCAATAGTATATCCAAAACCCCTTCCGTATTCAGCGGCAATGGCATCTCCACTTCCCGTCCATACCCATCAAACACTGCACTGATACCGGTATTGGCCACCCGCACCAACGGAATTCCCTGTTCCGCCGCACGGATACGCGCCATGTGGTAATGCTGGTATGGCCCGGCAGAATCGCCAAACCAGGCATCGTTGGTAATATTCAACAACCATTGGGGTTTCTCCCCATCCTGTGACCTGTAAAACGGAAAGATCGCCTCATAACAGATCAGCGGCGCAAAGGGCGGCACATCGGGCAGGTGAATAGTCTTTGCCCCCTGCCCACGATCAAAATCGCCGGGAATCGTCAGCGGGTCCATGAAGAAAAACAGCCAGCGCAGGGGAATATATTCACCAAACGGTACCAATAAGTGCTTATCATAGTAAGCGACAATCTCCCCGCGATGATCCAGTACTTCCAGCGCGTTCCACACTTTCCACTTGCCATTTTCTTTCTCACTGGCACGCATGCTACCTGTTATCAGATAGGATCCTTCTGCCAGCACACTGGTTATTTCTTTACGCAATCCCGGCTCACGGGAAAGGATAAAACTATTTGCCGATTCCGGCCAGATCACCAACTTCGGCGGAATGGTATATTCCGAAGAAACCTGCGTCATCGCCAGATGGGTCTGGATAACATCTGCCCATTGTTGCTGATCCTGAATATCCTTTATCGGAATATTGGCCTGCACCAACCGCAACAGGGTAGTGGTTGCCGGGGGACTGCCGGAGGAATCAATTGCTTTTAACCGCCCATCTTCATATCCATCAGCCAGAGCAAAGAATAGAAAGATCAGGCCTACTGCAGTCAACTGCCTGCGCGAGAAGCACAAACGCCCATCCGCTTCCCGGTATACCAGTGTTCCCCATGCTGCACCAAGAAACACAACCATAAAACTCAGCCCATACACTGTCAGATAGCGGGCAAACTGGATCGATGTATCCCATACTGCCAGCCCATACCCGGCCAGGTTCCACGGGAAGCCGGTAAAGGGCGTATAGGTACGCGCCAATTCTGAAAGCACCCAACAACACGCAAAAAGCGCTACCGGCAGCAGCACCCCGCCAACCCACCCCGCCAACCGCCAGGCTAGCAGGCACGCAGCACCACTATAGCATGCCAGTATGGCGGGGATCGCAATGGCCGCCACCGGCACCAGCCAACCGAAATGTTCCGGGTCCGTCAGCAGGGCATTGCCGATCCAGTACAGCCCCACCGCATGGTAACCAAACCCGAACCACCACCCGCAGGCAAAGGCTGCTTTCCAGCTCTCTGCCTGCCGCCAGTGATAATAACACACGCCAAAACCCAGTAATCCTAACCAGAGGAAAAATACCGGCGGCAGCATCAGGGCGGTTGCCGCCCCTGCGAGCAACAGGGTGATAATAAAGCATTGCATAGCGTTACTATGCTAAAGACCCGGCAGAATGTCACCTAACGAATAGGATATATCCTATCTTAACCGGTGCATCACAATATATTGTGGTAAACAAGTGTTCATCTGGCCTATATCTACATCCTTGCAGTTATTCGCTTTTTCTCCACGTAACTGCTTGCACCGCGCGAATGGCTGTGTTAGATAACGGCCACTTTCGGAGTGTGGATCGGGAGAATGCACCGCCACATCAGGGGGTGTACCTAACAAAAAATATAGGAAATCGGCACGTGGCAGGTCGTCATACAGGAAAAAAAAGTCTTGCACGACGTTACGCGCGCGCGCTGTTTGCCCTGGCACAGGATGCTAAAAAACTCGAAACGATTGAATCTGATCTGGCAATTTTTTCTAAATTGCTTCAGGAAGCTGTACCACTTAACCGCCTGATTACAGACCCTACCCTGTCACGCAAAATACAGGCCGATGCGCTGGAAACCATCCTGAAGAAGGCCGGTGCCGATGCACTGACCATTCGCTTCTTTGATGTGTTGAGCGAGAATCGCCGTTTAGCGCTAACCGGCGAATGTATCCGGGCATTTAATGAATTGCTGAGCGAATCCCGCGGCGAAGTAGAGGCTACGGTCACCACACCGTTTGCGCTAAACAAGAAACTGTCCGATGAACTCAAAAAAGCGCTGGAAAAAAGCACCGGTAAAAAAGTAGTACTGAATGAAAAGCAGGATACGTCCCTGCTTGGTGGGCTAAGCGTGCGCATTGGTTCGCGCTTACTGGATAATTCACTTAGCGGCAAATTGGAGCGCATCCGGTTGCTGCAAAAACAGGCAAACGAATAACGAAGGAGAGTGATCACATGGACATCCGGGCATCGGAGATTTCAGATATCCTGAAAAAACAGATCAAGAATGCAGACGCCGAAGGTGAACTGCAGGAAATTGGCCAGGTACTTTCCGTCGGGGATGGGATTGCCACGGTACATGGGCTGGATAATGTCATGGCCGGGGAAATGGTGGAATTCCCGGGCGGTATTCGCGGGATGGCACTGAACCTGGAAGAAGACAATGTCGGTATCGTGATTTTTGGTACAGATCGTGACATTAAAGAAGGCGATGTGGTCAAACGTACCGGCACCATCATGGACGTACCGGTGGGTGAAGGCCTGCTGGGCCGTGTGGTGGACGCGCTGGGCAACCCAATTGACGGGAAAGGACCGCTGAAGAAGGTGAAGCGTACCCGTCTGGAAGTGAAAGCACCGGGGATTATTGCCCGTAAGTCCGTGCATGAGCCGGTACAAACAGGGATTAAAGCTATCGATGCCCTGATCCCGATTGGTCGTGGTCAGCGGGAATTGATCATCGGTGACCGTCAGACCGGTAAAACCGCCATTGCGATTGACACCATCATCAACCAGAAGACCGCGTTTGATGATAATGATGATGAAAAGAAACTGCATTGTATCTATGTCGCCATCGGGCAGAAGCGCTCCACGGTAGCACAGATCGTGAAGAAGCTGGAAGAAACCGGGGCGATGAAATATTCCATTGTGGTCGCTGCGACGGCATCCGACCCGGCACCGCTGCAGTTCCTTGCTCCATACACGGGCTGCGTGATGGGTGAATATTTCCGTGATAATAAAATGCACGCGCTGGCCGTGTATGATGATCTTTCCAAGCATGCCGTGGCCTATCGCCAGATGTCACTGTTGCTGCGTCGTCCGCCGGGGCGTGAAGCTTACCCGGGTGACGTGTTCTATCTGCACTCACGCCTGCTGGAACGCGCCGCGAAAATGTCTGACGCCATGGGGGCCGGTTCACTGACCGCGCTGCCGATCATTGAAACCCAGGCCGGTGACGTCTCCGCTTATATCCCGACCAACGTGATTTCCATCACGGACGGTCAGATCTTCCTGGAAACCGGGTTGTTCTATAAAGGGATTCGCCCGGCGGTAAACGTAGGTCTTTCGGTATCCCGCGTGGGTTCTGCCGCACAGATTAAAGCGATGAAACAGGTGGCTGGCTCCATTAAGCTGGAACTGGCGCAGTACCGTGAAATGGAGGCGTTCGCCCAGTTTGGCTCCGATCTGGACGCCGCCACGCAGAAATTGCTGGCCCGTGGTTCCCGCCTGACCCAGCTGCTGAAGCAGGATCAGTACAGCCCGCTGCTGGTGGAAGAACAGGTGGTGGCCATCTTCGCCGGGGTAAAAGGGTATCTGGATAAAATCAGCGCCGACGATGTGAGCCGTTATGAGAAAGAGCTGCTGGATTACATTCGCAGCAAACATAAAGGTATCCTGAAATCCGTCCGCGAAGAACAGAAGCTCTCCGATAAAACCGAAGAGCAGCTGAAGAAAGCGCTGGATGAATTTGCGAAACTGTTTAGCTAGGGCATTTCGGGAAGCATGGCAAACCTAAAGGACCTTAAGAACCGGATCGACAGCGTGAAATCCACGCGGAAGATCACCAGCGCCATGAAGATGGTGGCGGCCAGTAAGCTGCGTAAGGCGCAGACGCGGGCCGAGGCTTCGCGTCCGTATGCTGCGCGTATGCAGCGTATGCTGGCCACGCTGGCACAAAATGCCGACCCGGAGACAGCCCCACTGTTACTGACGGGACGCAAGGGTGTCAGCAACACGCACCTGCTGATTGTTGCCACGGCAGACCGGGGTCTGTGCGGCGGCTTTAACAGTACGATCGTCCGTGCCGTGCGCAAGGAAGTGGATAAATATGAGGCGCAGGGTAAGAAAGTGCGTATCCTGACGATTGGCCGTAAAGGACGCGAACAGCTGAAAGCAGGAAGTGCCCGCCGTTTCGATATGCCGGATCATGTGGATACCACCAAGCTACGTGTGATTGAATATAGTGTTGCTGATACGGCTACAGATAAAATACTCTCCCTGTTTCACGAGGAGAAGATTGATAGTTGCAGTATCGTTTTTAACCGGTTTCTTTCCGCCATTTCACAGAAGGTCACCTTCCAACCGCTGATCCCGCTGGATATCAGTACGCTGGGAACCGAAGAACCTGCATCTGCTTCACAGGCGGTGTATGAATACGAACCTTCCGAGGAAGCCATCTTAAATGACCTGCTGCCCCGGAATATCGCGGTACAGATTTATGGCGCGCTGCTGGAAAATGCCGCCAGCGAGCAAGGCGCCCGTATGACGGCAATGGATAACGCCACACGGAATGCCGGTGAAATGATCGGCAAGCTGACGCTGCAATATAACCGCACACGTCAGGCCGCCATTACCACGGAGTTGACGGAAATCATCTCCGGTGCAGAGGCATTGTAGGGAAATGAATCGGGATATGCGAACCGGGAATCAGGAAATGGGAACCATTAGCGAATTTAAACCCTTTATTAGGAGTGCCAAAGAGCTTGATGTATATAAGAGCGCTTATGCTATTTCCCTGGAAATTCATACTGCCAGTCTTTCCTTCCCAAAAGAAGAGCAATATGCACTCGCAGGGCAGATGCGTCGTGCCAGTAAGTCAATCTGCGCTAATATCGCAGAAGGGTTTGCCAAACAAAAATATTCTCCCGCCGAGTTTCGTCGTTTTTTACAAATGGCGATTGGGTCTTCGGAAGAAATGCAGGTGTGGATCGATTATTGTGTAGACCTGAATTATATTTCGACGGAAACACACACTTCCTGGCAAGAAGTTTATGATTTGATCACGCGAAAATTATATACGTTGCATAGTAAAACTAAGGATAATTAATTTCATGATTCGTGATTCACGATTCACGATTCAAAAGGAGTAGAACATGGCCAAGGCAAAGAAACAAACAGGTGCAACCGGTAAAATCACGCAGGTGATTTCCGCCGTTGTGGACGTGCAATTTGAGGACGGCAACCTGCCGGCAATTCTGAACGCACTGGAATGCGCGCACGATGGCAAAACGCTGGTGCTGGAAGTAGCACAGCATCTGGGAGAAAATGCCGTACGTACCATCGCCATGGACTCCACCGATGGTCTGGTGCGCGGTCAGGAAGTGACCGATACCGGCGCGCCGATCTCCGTACCGGTCGGGCCGGAAGTGCTGGGCCGTATTATGGACGTGGTGGGGAACCCCATCGACGAAAAAGGCGCGGTGAAAGCCAAGCAAACCTCTGCCATTCACCAGGCCGCTCCGGAATTTATTGACCAGTCCACGGAAACCGAAATTCTCGTCACCGGGATTAAGGTGATTGACCTGCTGGCCCCTTATTCCAAAGGGGGTAAGGTGGGTCTGTTCGGGGGTGCCGGGGTGGGTAAAACCGTGCTCATCATGGAGCTGATTAACAATATCGCCAAGGCGCACGGGGGTTACTCCGTATTTGCCGGGGTGGGGGAACGAACCCGTGAAGGGAACGACCTCTACCATGAAATGATTGATTCCGGTGTGATCAACACCAAAGACCTCGCCAAGTCCAAAGTGGCACTGGTATACGGCCAGATGAACGAGCCTCCCGGGGCGCGTGCCCGCGTGGCGCTGACCGGGCTGACGGTCGCCGAATATTTCCGTGACCAGGAAGGGCAGGACGTGCTGTTCTTCATGGATAACGTGTTCCGTTTCACCCAGGCCGGTTCGGAAGTATCGGCACTGCTGGGACGTATTCCTTCCGCCGTGGGTTACCAGCCGACGCTGGCCACGGAAATGGGGGCACTGCAGGAACGGATTACCTCCACTAACAAAGGGTCGATCACCTCGGTGCAGGCCATTTACGTACCGGCGGACGACCTGACCGACCCGGCACCGGCCACCTCGTTTGCGCACTTGGATGCTACCACGGTGCTATCCCGTCAGATTGCCGAGCTGGGGATTTACCCGGCGGTGGATCCGCTGGATTCCACCTCGCGTATTCTGGACCCGCGTGTGGTCGGCCAGGAACATTATCAGGTGGCACGGGAAGTGCAGAAAATCCTGCAAACCTATAAGAGCCTGCAGGACATCATCGCCATTCTGGGGATGGACGAACTGTCGGAAGAAGACAAACTCACCGTGGCCCGCGCCCGGAAGATTCAACGCTTCCTGTCGCAGCCGTTCCACGTGGCCGAAGTCTTTACCGGCGCACCGGGTAAACTGGTGTCGCTCACCGATACCATCCAGGGCTTCAAGGAAATCTGCGAAGGGAAACATGACGAACTGCCGGAAGCGGCGTTCTACATGGTGGGCGGAATCGACGAAGCCAGGGAAAAAGCCAAACGCCTGGCCGCTGAAGCAGCCTAGCACCACAGGAGCGCACCATGGCAGACGCATTAACCTTAGATATCGTAACCCCGGACGCCCTGCTGGCCTCCAGGCATGTCACCATGGCGGTGATTCCTGGAACAGAAGGCGAATTCGGGGTGATGGCACATCACGCTCCGCTAATTGCCACACTGCGCCCGGGTGTGCTCACGCTGTTTGAAGGTGATAAACCCTCCGGCAAGCTGTTTACGGCCGGTGGCTTTGTGGAAGTGGCCGAAGGCCGCTGCACCGTGCTGGCTACTGAAGCACTGGATCTGGAAAGCGTCACCACCGCACAGGCGGAAGAACGCGTTTATGCGGCTGAAAAAGAGCTTAAACACACCGAGGACGATGCCACACGTGCCGGTGCTGAAAAAGAACTGGCCGTCGCCACTGCCTTGCTCGCTGCAGTAAAATAGTTACTGTTTACGGACAGACGCTAAAATCGTGGGCAAATGCTGTAATGCACCACATTCTAACCTATTGAAACATCATAATTCCCTTAATTTCTACGATTTTATTGGAATTTTCGACGGATTCAGGGTAGAATAAATACATGAATAAGCCTATTGACCTTAGCAAGGAAGATCATCAGAAGGCCGCTTCCCTAGCGGATGGCTTATTGGCATTCTTTGACCTAAGGAGTCAGGATTTGGGGGCAAGCATCAATAATGCAATGGCTCCATATAATGTGGATAAATCCAACGAAATCTGCTGATAATCATGTCCGGTGATAACGAAAAGCAAACGGATGTAACTGGCACTCCGAAAACAGCTGGGTACGGCGTTGAACATCAGATTGAAAAAGCACTACAGCAAAGTCCCAATGAAATTACCCCCAACCTTTCCGATCAGGATAAAAGTGATTTAACTGGCATGGTCAATGCCGGTGCATCAGCCCCGGAAATAGTGGTAAAGGCTGCAGACCTAACAGATTATAACACTGCTCCTGAAGAGATCGCTAGAAACGACCCACAAATTACCAGTTCCGTGCATGTGGATACCCCCCCGGAAACCAAAGAAACAAGACAGTCCCAGGAACGTACCGATGGTCGGTTTGTGATCCGTGAAGATGGTAGTATTTACTCTCCGGAAACCGGGGAATCCTACCAAGATATGGGAGCTGCACAAAAAGACCTGGAGCAGTACAATCAGCAAAAACAAGAAGAACAGGAAAAATTCGCGGAAACTGCCGGGCAGGTGATTGGCGGACTGGTAGCACTGACCGTTGGTGGTAAAGTCTTGCAATTGGCCACGAGCAATATTGGAGCACTTTCTGAGCTGGAATTTAACGGTAATATCGTCTCCGCATACGATGCCCATAATGTGCCGCCCACAAGAACCATTAAGAATCTGGGAGTAATGCAGCAGCATGCCCCACAAAGTGGCGCAGAATATACAGCCTAGCACTCGTCTCAGCATTACCAGCTCTTCCCTCTCTCACCACTTGACCACACCCGTTGCGGGTAGTACCTTCCTTGCGCTAGCAGAAGGAGGCCACGATGGCAGAAAGCACCATTACCGCACGGATCAGTGTATCCAGTAATCCCGAACAATCCTGGGAATTTCCCGTATTGCATGGCTCGGAAGGACCCGATGCAATCGATGTCACCAAGCTCTATAAAACCACGGGTATGTTCACCCATGATCCGGGATTTCTTTCCACGTCATCCTGTGAATCGAGAATCACCTTTATCGATGGTGAAAAGGGCATTCTGCGTCATCGGGGGTATTCCATTGAGGACCTTGCCGAACATAGTGATTATCTGGAAGTGTGTTATCTGCTGCTCTACGGCGAACTGCCGGACGCGAAGGAAAAAGCCTGGTTTGTGAAGGAAATCACCTATCATACCCTGGTGCATGAGCAGTTGGAATTTATGTTCCGCGGCTTCCCGCGGCGGTCGCACCCCATGGCCATCCTGGTGGGAGCAGTGGCATCGCTTTCCGCGTTCTATCACGATAGTCTGGATATCCATGATGAGAAAGAGCGCGATCTGGCCGCCAAACGCATGATCGCCAAAATGCCGACACTTACCGCCATGGCCTATAAATACTCCATCGGCCAGCCGTTCGTGTTTCCACAGAATGCACTCGATTTCTCTTCGAATTTCCTGAACATGATGTTTTCCGTTCCGGCGGAACCCTACAAGGTGAATCCGGTAATGGCCCGTGCGATTGATAAGCTGCTTATCCTCCACGCCGACCACGAACAGAATGCCTCCACCTCCACGGTACGGCTGGCCAGTTCGTCCGGTGCCAATCCATTTGCCTGCCTTGGTGCAGGAATTTCCTGCCTGTGGGGTCCGGCCCATGGCGGCGCCAATCAGGCGGTGATTGAGATGCTACGTGAAATCGAGCATGTCGATCGTATCCCTGAATTTATCACTCGCGCCAAGGATAAAGATGACCCATTCCGCCTCATGGGCTTTGGTCACCGCGTGTATAAAAATTATGACCCGCGCGCGCGTGTCATTAAGAAATACTGTGACGAAGTGCTGGAAGAAATTGGTGACCAGGAAGATAATCAACTTCTAAAAATCGCTAAGGAGCTGGAAAAAATCGCATTGAATGACGATTATTTTGTCCAACGCAAACTCTTCCCTAACGTGGATTTCTATTCCGGGATTATTTATGAAGCCATGGGCATTCCCACTGCACTTTTCACCCCGATGTTCGCCTTGGCGCGCACCGTTGGTTGGGTCGCGCAATGGAAAGAAATGATGGAAGATCCGGAACTGCGTATTGGCCGCCCGCGCCAACTCTATACTGGCTACCCGGCGCGGGACTATGTGCCAATTGACAAACGCTGATTCCTGCTTATAGTTTAGCAATTTAGTAGGATATAAGGGTCTATGACGTCACGCCTAGAGCAGCTGTGCCAGGAAAAAGGCATGAAAATGACGGAGCAGCGCCGTGTTATCGCACGTGTGCTCTCGGATGCTGCTGACCATCCGGACGTGGAGGAGGTACATCGCCGCGCCAGTGAAATCGACCCCCGCATCAGTATTGCTACGGTTTACCGTACCCTACGCCTGTTTGAAGAGTCTGAAATCATCGAGAAACACGATTTTGGCGATGGTCGTGCACGTTATGAGGAAATCTCCGACGAACACCATGATCACCTGATTGATGTCAAAAGTGGAAAAGTGATCGAGTTTTTTAATAAGGAGATTGAAAAACTTCAGGAAAGAGTCGCCAGTGAATTAGGCTACCGGCTCGTCGGACACCGGCTGGAGCTTTACGGTATTCCCCTAGACAAAAAAGATTAACTTTTAAGAAGATGGTTCCGCCCAGGAAGGCACATACCGGATCCATGCATCCTGCAATGCCTGGTCGTGCGATTCATACCGTGGGTCAAACTCTTCTACCAACCCCCAGAAGCGCGGCGAATGGTTCATATGCCGTGTATGGCACAGTTCGTGAATACATAGATAGCGCACCAATGACGGTGGCAGAAACATCGCTTTCTGGTTCAGGCTGATGATCCTATGACGGGAACAACTACCCCACCGCGCTTTTTGGTTCCGCACCACCAGACTTTTATAACGCAAGCCTGTCTCTTCTGAAACACGATCCAACATGTTGGCAAACACACGTTTGGCCGTGCGATGCAACCAGCGGCGCAACGCTTCATGGCACAACGCCACATCCCAAACGGCACCATGCAGTGTCAGCACACCGTTTTGTTCGTGAACACGTACTGTATCCGCCGCCTCCGATTTATACCGCACCTGCCAGGTACGCTGTGCGGCAGAAAGGCGAATCTGGCGTGGTAGCGGTGCATCTAATGCAGACGGACGAATTTTACGCTGCTCACGGTGTTGCTCATGCATGCGCGCAATCCACTCACGCTTTTCCTCCAGAATCTCCGCCACAGAGGATTTACGGAACCAACGCGGCACCACCACAACCAACCCTTCACGGGGTGACATCACCAAACGCACACGCCGTGCACGCGAACTTACACGCACCGAATAGGGCAATACGGGGCTACGACCCGGCGTCGGCACCGTGACATATTCATCACCGAATGATATTTGTTGTGGCATTTCGAATCCCCAGCTCTTGTTTTAGATTAGCAGAGCATTTTTTGAAAATCCAGCATCAGATCAAAAAATTTTTAGGGCTAAATATACAAAAAACTATATTAATCAGCTAGTTAGTTTAACGCGCTGATTTATTGGCTTTTTTGAATTCTTGGCAGATTTCTGGCTAAAGGATTTTCTGGCCGGTTTTCTTCCAGTCATCAAGGAAAGCAGCCAGTCCTTTATCGGTCAGCGGATGTTTAACCAATTGCTTTAATATAGAAGGCGGTACAGTCGCTACATCGGCTCCCATCCGCGCCGCATCCAGTACGTGCACAGGGTTGCGAATACTTGCAACCAGTACCTGTGTCGTCAGGCTGGGATAATTTTCGTAGATTGTTATAATATCGGCGATTAACTGCATACCATCTTGCCCAATATCATCCAGACGCCCGACAAATGGGGAAACATAGGTTGCCCCGGCCTTAGCAGCCAGCAACGCTTGCGTAGCAGAGAAACACAGCGTAACATTGGTACGGATACCGGCATCCGTCAACGCCCGGCAGGCCCGCAGCCCATCCCAGGTCAGCGGCAGCTTCACCACCACATTCTCAGCTAGTGTGGCAAGGTTTTTCCCTTCAGCAATCATGGCATCGGCCTCAATAGCCGTTACTTCCGCGCTCACCGGCCCTTTGGTAATGCCACAGATTTCCTTAATCACTTCCTTGAAATCCCGCCCGGACTTCATAATCAGCGACGGGTTTGTTGTCACCCCATCAAGAATCCCCATGGATTCCAGCTCACGTATGTCGTTCGTATCTGCGGTATCAACAAAAAACTGCATGGTTTACTCCCCGTATCCGTCCATATATTGACAGTGATACTAGCCATTACCTGGGAAAAAGAAAGCTATTTTAACGGGATCTAGTCGGTAGGGATTGCGTTACTGTAGTAAGAATATTCAACTTTAGAGCCTCCGCAACCTGCTCTAATGTCATCCCCCTACATATTAGCCTTCCGGTATTATGTACATCCGGTACTTGCTGGGGTGTATCTGAACTATGAAATTCCACAAAGGTCTGGCCGCCTATGATGAGTGAAACTGGTGTTTTCTGACCGCTCCCCCTATAGAAATCAGTCATTGCATCCACAATCCTTGTAAGATCATAACGCTGCCATGGTTCTCTGGCCTCAACATGGATCTCAACTACTGGTAAAGAACTCTTTTGATTGTGCATTTTACCAGTAGTTCTATATCTACGTCTTAATCTCATGTCACTGTTTTCTATGCTACTTTCTCCCAATACCTGGTTAGTTTCATAGGTTTGTACCAGCATCATAATTCCATAAGGATTATGGTGGTCTATTTCAGAGATCACTTTCTTATTAAGATTGTCCCCGCTAGTATAAGGGCGCGTTATTTTTTTACTAGTCTCACCATTCGCCATAAACGGTATATACACCTAAATGATTGAGAAATCACCTAATAATGTTAGCATCTTGGTTCCAAGGGCAGTTGACCAGCCTTTTGATTACCGGGTGCCTGATACGATGGAGCTAGATCTTGGGCACGTGGTCCAGGTCCCCTTCGGGCGGGAAACCCTGCCCGGCATCATCTGGGGTGCGGCAGAAGGGGATATTTCCCCCCAGAAGCTTAAATCCATTCAGAAATGTTATGATCTTCCACCCTATACGCCTGATTTCAGAGAATATCTTGCCTGGGTGGCCGGTTATACCATGGCGCCGCTGGGTAATGTGCTGGCGATGACCCTCAGTGCCACCGCCGCACTGAAGGCAGAACCACCCCAAATGGGCTATATTGCCGCTGAGAACCCACCCGATACCACCGCCGCACGGCAAAAAGTGCTGAGCGTTGCCACCACCCCTGCCACCACGCGGGAACTGGCAGAAAAAGCCGGGGTTTCCCCCGGTATTGTGCGGGTGATGGTCAAAGCAGGATTACTTATCCCCACCCCCCTGCCGGAACGCCAGGTGCCACCGGTTTCTGTCCCCTCCCCGGTGACTCTCTCCGGGGAGCAGGAAAGCGCTGCCGCCACCTTAGCCGCAGAAGTTACCAAAGGCACTCCCGGCACTACGTTGCTGGAAGGGGTTACCGGTTCCGGAAAAACCGAAGTTTATTTTGAAGCCATTGATGCTGCACTGAAAAAAGGCAAACAGGCATTGGTGCTGGTACCGGAAATAGCATTAACCGCCCAGTTGATTAAGCGGTTCCGGAAACGTTTCGGCGAAACCCCGGTACTCTGGCATTCCGGGCTGACGCCCGCCCAGCGCCGCAAAACCTGGCGTGCCCTTGCCACCGGAAACGCCTCGCTGGTAGTAGGTGCCCGCTCCGCCCTGTTTTTGCCCTATCCCCGGCTGGGACTAATTGTAGTGGATGAAGAGCATGAAGCTGCCTATAAGCAGGAAGATGGCGTGGTGTATCATGGGCGGGATATGGCTGTAGCGCGGGGGCATATCGGCCAGTTCCCGGTGATACTGGTTTCTGCCACCCCGTCACTGGAAACGCTCTATAATGTGCAGCAGGGAAAATACCGGTATTTGCATCTGCCGGAGCGCCATGGCACTGCTGAGTTGCCCGATATCCATATTATTGACCTGCGTCAGCACCCATTGCCCACCGACCAGTGGATTTCCGCCCCATTGCAAGCCGCGATCACCGATACGCTGGCCCGTAACGAGCAGGTGCTGCTGTACCTCAACCGCCGTGGTTATGCCCCGCTGGTGCTGTGCCGGGCCTGTGGCCACCGCTTCCAGTGTCCGGAATGCTCGGCCTGGCTGGTTGCGCACAAACGTGATGGGCAGTTACTTTGCCATCATTGCGGCTATAATAACGTCATTCCGGCCTCCTGTCCATCCTGCGGCACCACAGAGAGCCTGACGCCCTGCGGCCCCGGCGTGGAACGGCTGGAAGAAGAGGTAAGGAAACACTTCCCGGAAGCCCGGGTAGCTGTGATGACCAGTGACACAACCAGCGAAACGGACGGCCCGGATCATATTGTGGAAGATATACTGAACCAGAAGGTTGATATTATTATCGGCACGCAGATGGTGGCCAAGGGGCACCATTTCCCGCATTTGACACTGGTAGGAATTATTGACGGCGATGCCGGGCTGGAAGGCAGCGATCTGCGCGCTACCGAACGGGCCTACCAGCTATTGCATCAGGTGGCCGGGCGGGCAGGACGCGCCCATTTACCAGGACAGGTCTATATCCAGAGCTTTTGCCCGGAAAGCCCGTTGCTGGATGCGCTGGCACACCATGCCCGCGAACAGTTTCTGGAGGCCGAGCAATCCCGCCGGGAACACACTAATATGCCGCCTTATGGCAGGTTGGCCGCTATTATTCTTTCTGGTAAAACAGAGGCCACAATTTCCCAAACCGCACGGGAACTGGCAAAACATGTCCCCGCTGCCAAGGGTGTGCGCGTGCTGGGTCCGGCTCCGGCCCCGATGTTCCGCTTACGCGGGCTTTACCGGTACCGGTTCCTGGTGCATGCCACACGGCGGTTCCCGATTCAGAAATACGTGCAGCAATGGCTGGATCACGCCACTATACCCAGCAGCGTCCGGGTGAAAGTGGATATCGACCCGTATAATTTTATGTGAGCTTAGGCGTCACCTTTGGCAGCTTCCAATGCTTCACGGGCCTTGGCCGAAAGCAGCAGATGCAACTCGTTCAACCGCACCTGATCCACGGTGCTTGGCGCACTCATCAGCAAATCCTCCGCCTGCTGATTCATCGGGAAGGCAATGATCTCACGGATATTCGGCTCGTTGGCCAGCAGCATCACGATACGGTCTACCCCCGGTGCGATCCCGCCGTGCGGCGGTGCCCCGTATTTAAACGCACGGATCATTCCGCCAAATTTCTCATCCACCACGGAAGCCGGGTAACCACAAATATCAAAGGCTTTGTACATAATATCCGGACGATGATTCCGGATCGCCCCGCTGGAAAGCTCCACCCCGTTGCAGACGATATCGTACTGGTACGCCAGAATCTTCAGCAGTTCTTCGTTGCTTGTGGCCTTTTGCAATGCCTCCAGACCACCGGCTGGCATGGAGAACGGGTTATGGCTGAAATCGATTTTCTTTTCGTCTTCGTTCCATTCAAAATACGGGAAATCGGTCACCCAGCAGAAGCGGAAGCTGTTTTTCTCCAGCAGATCCAAATCCACCCCCAGCTTGGTACGTGCCTGCCCGGCCAGTGAAGCGGCATCGGCCTCACTGCCGGCCGCAAAGAAGATCGCATCCCCGGTGTTGACACCGGTTAGTTCTTTCAGCTTTTCCAGGCGTTCCAGTGTCAACTTATCGGCGATCGGCCCTTTCGCCGACTCCTCGGCAAAAATGATATAGCCTAGCCCAGGCGCATTCATTTCGCTGCGCGCCCATTCATTCATGCGATCGAAGAAGCTGCGCGGCTGAGAGGCAGTTCCCGGTGCCGGAATCGCACGCACCACCAGTCCCTTCTCCACCAGCTTGGCAAACAGGTTAAAATCCGAACCCCGGAATACCTCGGAAACGTCCGATATCAGGATCGGATTCCGCAGATCCGGCTTATCACACCCATATTTCAGCATGGCTTCGGCATAGGGGATCCGGGGGAAGGGTGCCGGGGTGACTTTCCAGTCTTTCTCGGCAAATTCCTCAAACACCCCGTGAAGGATTGGCTCAATGGCCGCGAACACATCTTCCTGCGTCACGTAGGACATTTCAATATCCAGCTGATAGAATTCCCCTGGGCTGCGGTCGGCACGGGCATCTTCATCACGGAAACAGGGAGCAATCTGAAAATAACGGTCAAACCCGGACACCATCAGCAATTGCTTGAACTGTTGCGGGGCTTGCGGCAGGGCATAAAATTTCCCCGGATGCACCCTGCTCGGCACCAGGTAATCCCGTGCTCCTTCCGGGGAGCTGCTGGTTAGGATCGGCGTCTGGAACTCCATGAACCCGGCCTCGGTCATGCGACGGCGCAGGGATGAAATAATCGCCGAGCGTAGTACAATATTACGGTGCATTTTCTCCCGGCGCAGATCCAGGAAACGATAGGTCAGGCGGGTATGTTCCGGGTATTCCTGATCCCCGTATACCTGCAGCGGCAGCATTTCCGCCGATGATTCCACCTTGAAGTTTTCCACCACCACTTCAATCTCACCGGTATCCAGCGTGGTATTCACCGCTTCTGCCGCCCGTTCCACCACTTTCCCTGTGATGGTAATCACGCTTTCATAGCTGGTGTGGGTGGCGTCCTCCAGAAATGGTGACTGATCGGTAAAGACCAGCTGGGTAATCCCATAATGATCACGAATATCAATAAACAACAACCCCCCGTGGTCACGGCGGCGGTGAACCCATCCCGAAAGCTTAACCGCCTGATCTACATCACTTTTACGCAGTGCGTTGCAGGTATGGGTACGATAGGGGTGCATAATACATCCTTTTATGGTTGCGGATTTTCCCGGTGCGGGCTGCTTTTACCCCAGAATGGCTAAAAGCGCAAATATAAATGCAAGAAAGCCCCATTCTGGCTTATGGAGAACAATCTGGTTTAGAACGGCATTCCCCATAAATAAATGCACATAGCGTCTGGTCATGTTATTAATTTTATGCTAATTTATAAAGGTGGCGCACAATCATTGCACCGTTAGAATAACAGACATGATTCAGGATTATCGTATTTCCTCCTCCAGGTTTCCTTACAGGCAGTAGGGACGGTCCGGCGGTAGTATGGCTAATTGAGGCTGATATACTCCGCCGGGTCCTGAGACTGGTTCTCGGCAAACCCCTTTAAGCGCAGCTGACACGCATCACAATAACCACAGGCCTTATGTTCCACCGGGTCATAACAACTGAGCGTACGCGCATAATCCACCCCCAGTGCCAGTCCTTTCTTGATGATATCGGCTTTACTGAGCTTAATGAGCGGGGCATGGATCGTCATTTTCTTACCCCCCACCCCGGCAGCGGTCGCTAAATTGGCCAGATGCTCAAAGGCATGGATATATTCCGGCCGGCAAATCAGGTAGCCGCTATAATCCAGTGCATTCACCCCAAGGAATAATATATCGTTAGACCCAATAGACTCCGCATAGGCCAGTGCAAAGGAAAGAAAAATCGTATTACGAGCAGGCACATACGTCACCGGGATTTTCTGCCCGATTTCATGCATACTGCGATGCTTGGGCACGGCAATATCATCGGTCAGCGCCGAGCCGCCAAAGAGCCGCAAATCGATCGGCACCACCATATGGCGCACCACTCCCCGGCTTTCCGCCTGCAACTGCGCAAACTCCAGCTCCACCGTATGCCTCTGGCCATAGGAAAAACTGAGCGCAAAGGCAGAAAACCCCTGTGATTGGGCAATCGCTAGCGTGGTTGCTGAATCAAGCCCGCCGGAGAGCAACACAATCGCTTTTTTGGTTTGGGGGAGTTGCATCAATCGATCCCGAAATATTTATGCAGCTGCAACGATACCTTATTCCCGCTGCGTTCAGCAAGCGCCAGGGCATACGCCAGATTGGCTGCGTTTTTATCCGGGCATTGCTCATCCATTGGCTGGACATACACCGGGGTGTGATGCTGCGCCTGCCCCACCTCCGGAATCATACTATAGGCGGCATCGCCTGCAGAAACGATGAATTTCAATGCCGTCGCACGCGCCAGCACATCGGGGCGTAATGCATGATATGTTCCATGGGATGCCTTGGGCGAACACACAATCTCCACGCGCGCATCCAGCGGCCGGAACAAGGTACCGTTGGTTTCAATCTGCACACTATAGCCCTTTTCTAACAACGCATCACATAACGGGCCAATCTCCTGCCGGAAAGGTTCGCCACCGGTCAGCACTACCAGACGGCTCCCGTCCTCGGCCAGCGCTTCCACCTGGGCAACCACCCCATCCAACGGCATAGGCTGATAGGATTCAAACTCCGTATCACAGAAGTGGCAGGCCAGATTGCATCCCCCAAGCCGTACAAACACCGAAGGCTCCCCCGCACGTGGGCCTTCACCCTGCACGGTGGCAAAGATTTCCTGTACCTCCAGCACCTGCCCGCCCCCTTTGACCGGCTTGCGGATTGGATTTGTCCCAAACATTGCATTAACCCTGTTGACAAACACGGGCATTCCCGCGTACCTATGCACTAACATAAGCATAAGGAAAATACCAGTTTCATGCGGGAAGCACCGGAAATTATCGAAGTCGCCCAATCAGAAATCGCCTGTGAAGGCAATGGCCCGGCACTAGGGCATCCACGGGTTTACCTGAAGATTGACCCTGCCAAAGGGTTTGTGGAATGCCCGTATTGTGATCGCAAGTTTGTTCTGAATACATCAGAAGGGGCTGTCTCCGGCGGGCATTAAAGGTATTAAATTTTTTATGGCATAAAAAAGGCCGGGGAATCCCCGGCCTTTTCGTTTTCACAGCTTCCCGTGATTAGTGTGCCAGCAGCGCCAGCAGTAGGATCGCCACGATATTGGCAATCTTGATCATCGGGTTGATCGCCGGGCCAGCCGTATCTTTGTACGGATCGCCCACCGTATCCCCGGTGACGGCTGCTTTATGGGCTTCGGAACCTTTACCACCGAAATTACCATCTTCGATGTATTTCTTGGCATTATCCCAGGCACCACCGCCAGACGTCATGGACAGCGCTACAAACAGCCCCGTCACGATGATCCCCAGCAGCATGGCACCCAGCGCAGCAAAGGCTGCTTCCTGGCCTGCAAACGAGGCAATCACGAAGTACAGTACCACCGGGACAACCACCGGCAGCAGCGACGGCAGGATCATCTCCTTAATCGCGGCTTTGGTCAGCATATCCACAGCACGGCCGTATTCCGGCTTGGCTTTGCCTTGCATGATGCCTTTGATTTCCTTGAACTGGCGGCGTACTTCCATCACCACGGAAGCGGCAGCACGGCCCACGGCCATCATACCCATCGCACCAAACAGGTACGGCAGCAGACCACCGATAAACAGACCAATCACCACATACGGGTCATTCAGTTCAAAACGCACATTCAGATCCGGGAAATAGTGCTTCAGATCTTCCGTATAGGCCGCAAACAGCACCAGCGCCGCCAGACCGGCAGAACCAATGGCATAACCCTTGGTTACCGCTTTGGTGGTATTCCCCACCGCGTCCAGCGCATCCGTGGTTTTACGGACATCGGCCGGCAGTTCAGACATTTCGGCAATCCCACCTGCATTGTCTGTCACTGGGCCATAGGCATCCAGTGCCACCACCATACCCGCCAGTGCCAGCATCGTGGTTGCGGCAATCGCAATCCCGAAAACCCCGCACAGCAGATAGGTTACAATAATCCCGGCACAGATAATAATCACCGGCAGCGCGGTGGCCTCCAGCGATACGGCCAGCCCTTGAATGACGTTCGTGGCATGGCCTGCTTCAGAAGCTTTTGCCACGCTACGCACCGGGCGGTACTCCGTGGAGGTATAGTACTCGGTGACCCATATCAGCAGTCCGGTAATCACCAGCCCCGCCAATGAGCAGTAATAGACATCCTGACCCGTAAACAGGTGCGTGGCCGTGGAGAACTCCGTACCAAAGCCCAGCAAATAATGCGTGAACCCGGCAATCAGCACTGCGGAAAGCACTGCCGTCCAGATGAACCCTTTATAAAGGGCACCCATGATATTCTCACCACCACCCAGACGTACAAAGAACGTCCCGATGACCGAAGCGACGATACACAGACCACCAATCGCCAGCGGGTAGATCAGGAACGCATCCTGCACATCCCCACCAAAGGAAATTGCGGCCAGCAGCATGGTGGCCACCATTGTCACGGCATAGGTTTCAAACAGGTCAGCGGCCATACCGGCACAGTCACCCACGTTATCACCCACGTTATCGGCAATCACCGCCGGGTTACGCGGATCATCTTCCGGGATACCGGCTTCCACTTTCCCCACCAGGTCAGCACCTACGTCGGCACCTTTGGTGAAGATACCTCCACCCAAACGGGCGAAGATAGAAATCAGCGAGGCACCAAATGATAGCGCCACCAGCGCTTCCAGTACCGTGCGTTGCGGCAGATCCGACTGGGACAGGAACAGGTAATACCCCGTCACCCCGATAATCCCCAGGCCCACCACCAGCAGCCCGGTAATGGCACCGGATTTGAACGCCACATCCAACGCAGCCTGCAGCCCCTTACGTGCAGCTTCTGCCGTCCGTACGTTCCCGCGCACCGAAATATTCATCCCGATATACCCGGCGACCCCGGAAAGCACCGAACCAATCAGGAAGCCAATGCCTACATACCAGCCCAGCTTCAGGCCCAGTAATACGAAGATCACGATACCAACGATGCCGATTGCCCGGTATTGGCGGTTCAGATACGCCGTGGCACCCTCCTGGATGGCACCGGCCACTTCCTGCATTCGTTTATTGCCAGCATCCGCTGCCAAAATGGAGCGGGTGGCGACAATGCCGTAGGCAAGGGCGAAAAACCCACACCCTATAATTGCCCATGCAATTTGCGTCATAATATCCCCCTGATATTTAACCCTAATTTAATAACCAATCGTATTGATGCTTCAGGCAATAGACAGCGGTTTGCCGCCTGCCTGCCGCAAAACCGGCGCACCATGCCAGAACTTATTGAAAGATGCAATCAATTTTCTTCTCAGCTTATTGTACATTTGGAAATTGTGGATTCTCTATTCCTGGTAGAGAGCTGCTGAATAACTTTCCTGTCCAGCGTTGACAGCGGCAGGTTATTCATTTGCTCCTGCGAAAACCATCCTTCCCCTTCCGGATGGTTGGTTTGGCAGTAATACACCTCCGTTTCCAGACGGAAATGACTATAGGTATGGGTGACCTGTCCACATGCTACCATCTCTTCCACCCTATAGCACTGGTTCTGGAAATAAAGTGTTGCACCGGGAGTCTGCTCAATAAATCCGTATAACCCACCGAGCAGCCGGGTTTCTCGTGGCTGCAAATACCATTCTCCCTGTCCATTTTCAAAAACGATAATCGCCTGGCGGCGCACCGGCACGGTGGATTTCACCTTTTTCTCCGGGTAACATTCCGGCGATGTCTTCCCCTGACAGACTATCGACAGCGGACACTGGTCGCAGGCCGGCGCTTTGGCTGTACATACCATCGCCCCGATATCCATCATTGCCTGGTTATGCGTAAACGGGTCATTGTGATCCAGCAGGCTTTCTGCCGTCTCAAAGAATACCGCATCCGTCGCTGTCGCCAGCGCAAACACCCGGGCTACCACCCGGCGCACGTTGGCCTCCATCACCGCCACCGGTTGCCGGAATGCCAGCGCGGCAATCGCATGGGCCGTATTTCGCCCAACCCCCGGCAGCGTCATTAATGCCTCCACCGAGTCCGGGAGGCAGGCGTTACCTTTTGCCTGCGCCACCAGCTGCCTGGCCGCCCGGTGCAGGTTACGTGCCCGCTGGTAATAGCCCAGACCCTGCCATACCGAGAGCACTGCTTCTTCCGGGGCAGCGGCCAACGCCTCAAGCGTTGGAAATCCTCTCAGAAAAGGGGTATAAAAACGTGTCAGTACGGTCTGTACCTGCGTTTGCTGCAACATGATTTCACTAACATAGACCGCGTAAGGATCATCCGTACTCCGCCAGGGCAGCTCCCTGCGCCCATGCGCCGCATACCAGCGGCGAATCTGCGTGTGTGCAACCGCTAATAAAGCGGCGTCCGGCTTACCCCGCCACTTCGTCATAGGCGCGCAGTGTCAGGAACTCCTCAAAAATCGGGTTAAATACAATGGCCTGCAATAATTCTGAGGCTTTTTGGTATGCTCCATTGTTGAATACTTCCTCGCCCACAGAGGCACGGATTTTTGCCAGTTCCTCATCATGATACTGCTGGAAAAGCTCCTTGGTAACCGGCGTTCCGTCTTCCAGCTTGGCATGATGGTGCAACCATTGCCAGAGCTGTGTGCGGGCGATTTCGGCGGTGGCCGCATCTTCCATCAAATTGAAGATCGGCACACACCCAACCCCACGCAACCAGGATTCCAGATATTGCAGCGAGACACTGATATTATTGCGTACCCCGCCTTCGGTAATGCTTCCCTTGGGCACCTCCAGCAGATTTTCTGCCGTCACGGTCACATCGTCACGCAAGCGGGAAACCTGGTTCGGGGTTGGCATCAGCCGGTCGAACACTTCCCGCGCCACCGGGATCAACCCCGGATGCGCCACCCAGGTGCCGTCATGCCCATCCCCGGCTTCACGCTCTTTATCCGCTTTCACCGCAGCAATGGCTTTATCATTCGCTTCTTCATCATTCTTGATCGGAATAAAGGCCGACATCCCCCCCATCGCAAACGCCCCACGTTTATGGCAGGTTTTTATCAGTAACAGTGAGTAGGCGCGCAGGAACGGCTGTGTCATCATCACCTGCCCACGGTCCGGACAGAGGAAAGACGGGTCATGGGAATGTTTCTTAATATAGCTGAAAATATAATCCCAGCGCCCGGCATTCTGCGCCACGATATGATCCTTCAGCGCGTGGAGAATCTCATCCATCTGGAAAGCAGCGGTAATGGTTTCAATCAGTACCGTGGCTTTGATTGTTCCCACCGGCAGACCCAGCGCTTCCTGTGCCGCCACAAAAATATCGTTCCACAACGCTGCTTCCTGCCAGGTTTCCAGCTTTGGCAGATAAAAATACGGGCCGGAGCCTTTGGCCAGCAGAGCTTTTGCATTATGGAAGAAATACAGGCCAAAATCCAGGAACGCCCCGTAAATCGGCTCTCCGTGATAAAGCACATGTTTCTCTTTCAAATGCCAGCCACGCGGACGCACGATCAGCACCGCCGGGTTATCCCCCAGCGTGTATTCCTTCCCTTCCGGACTGGTATGCTGAATAGTGCCAGCCACGGCATCGCGCAGATTTGCCTGCCCCTGCACCACATTTTCCCAGGATGGCGTGAGGGAGTCCTCAAAATCCGCCATAAACACTTTTGCACCAGAATTGAGTGCATTAATAATCATTTTGCGATCCACCGGCCCGGTAATTTCCACCCGGCGATCCTGCAAATCCTTCGGGATGGGGGCCACTTTCCAGCTACCCTCACGGATTTCCTTGGTTTCCTTCAGGAAATCCAGCTTTTTCCCGGCTTTTAGCTCCGCCTGCAAGGTTGCACGGGCTTCCAGCAGGCGATCCACCTTATTCTGAAAGCGGATTACCAGCTGCTCCACAAACGCCAGTGCGTCAGGCGTCAGTATTTCTGCGGCAATCCCGTTGGGGGTTTCGGTTAGCTCCAGGCGATCCTGTGTGGCCGGGCGGGAGGAGGAGGATGCGTTGGACATAATCTGCGATCCTTGCATTGTTATGGGAACACTTCTATAAGGGAACCATACTGTCTTAACAGTGAGATTCAAATCATTTCTGAGGAGAACCATGGCTGACCTGCTGAATGAAATCAAGGAAGATATACGGCACGACCGTCGCGTGCAGCTGGTGCCGCGCCTAATGAAGTATGGTGTAATCGGTCTGGTGATTGTGCTGGTGATCGTGGGCGGGGTGAAATGGTTCCGCCATACACAGCAGACCAACGCTGAGGATAGCCTGGCTAACCTGCAGACCACACTGGAAACCATCGAGGAAGATAAGGCCGATGAAACGGCCTTAAACAAGCTGGATAATCTATACAAAACTGGCAAAGGGGGCGCGCGGTATCTGGCCGGTTTAAAACGTGCCGGATTGCTGGCCTCACAAAACAAAGTCACGGATGCTATTCAGCTTTACCATGATATTGCCGAACAACGCAGCACCCCGGAAGAATTTCGTGACCTGGCACGGTTGATGGAAGTGTTTTTCACCATTCAGTCCAACCCGGATGCCGATAGCAATACGCTGCAAACACATCTGAAAGCCCTTTCTGCTAACGGACGGCCATGGCGGTACAATGCCATGGAATTACAGGCCAGTTATACGCTGGACCATCTCAAAAATCAGGAAGAGGCCATTCGTATCTTCCGTGAAATTACCGAAGACCAGTCTGCTCCATCAAATATACGGCGCCGTGCATTTATTGCATTGGATCGGTTAGACGCGAACCCGGTAGACACAAATCAATAATCCAACAATATGGGTAATGCGATGCGAAAACGGTTTATAACCTTCGGTATAGCTCTATGTAGTATCATCCTGCTTAATGCCTGCCAGCTTATGCCGGAATGGATGGGAAAAGATGAGAATGCCCCCATGCCCGGAAATCGTATCTCAGTGCTTTCCTACCAGCATCAGTGGGCGGCTGATACTGCGCTGGCCCACACTAAAGTCGCGTTACCAGCATCACAATATACGGATAACTGGCCTCTACAACACACAACGATCTCTGTTCACCCATCACTTAGCGGTAATTTATCCTCTGTAAAAACTTATGATGTGGGAGACGCATCCGAAGATGGGCGCTACCTGACTTCTGCCCCGCTGATAGTAGGTACCACTCTATATGTACTGGATGGTGAGGGCCGAATCACAGCACGTGATCGTGCAAAGCCCTCAGAAATGTTATGGTCTTACCAAATTGACGCTGGCACTTCAGAAGATGACTTTCTGGGTTACGATATCGGCAGTACACGCAAACAATTCTTGGGTGGCAATCTTGGCTATGGCGATGGATTACTCGTGATTACTACGCGTCGTGGGCGGGTGATCGCACTGGATAGCGCTTCTGGCACATCACGCTGGACACGCAAAGAGTCTCTGCCAATCATCTCTCCGGCCGTTATAGGTGATGGGTATGTATATTTTGTACGGGCAGATAATACATTGATTGCTGCTGGTATTGGCGATGGTGCAACCAGTTGGACCCATAGCGGATTTGAGGAAGAAACCGGTGTCATGGGTGCCCCCGCACCTGTTCTGCGGGCTGGCCGTATCGTTGTCACGTATTCTTCTGGTGAAATCCATGTACTCAATGCACATACGGGCGTACCGTTATGGAGCACAACGCTCACCCGTTCCGGCAGCGGTTTCTCACGGCCTGCACTGAACGATATTACTGCTACACCTGTTGTATATGATGGTATGGTCTATGCTAGTGCCGTAGAAGGTATGTTTACCGCACTCGATTTTACCACCGGCGCTGTGCGCTGGCAGCGTGATATTCCCAGTGCGAATACCCCCTGGGTTGCCGGTGGATATATATTCATCCTCACCAGTGATAATACCCTGCTCTGTCTGGAGCGTGCCAGCGGGAGTATTCGTTGGGTACACAGTCTATCAAACTACGAAGAAGGCTCTGGATTACGCGATAAGGGCGACCGTATTATCTGGAGTGGCCCCGTACTGGCGGGGAATACATTGCTTGTTGCCGGATCTGATGGCAGCCTGACACAGATTTCCCCCTTTACCGGACAGGCAATGGGTAATACCCGTATCCCTGAAGGTGTTACTCTGCCGCCTGTAGTGGCTGGGGGAAATGTTTATCTGATCAGCAATGACGCCACGCTAGCTATTGTTAATTAGACCATGTTTACTGTTGCACTGATCGGTCGGCCTAATGTCGGAAAATCTACCCTGTTTAACCGGCTGACCGGGCGTAAATCTGCCTTGGTCAGTAATACACCGGGAGTCACACGGGACCGGCGCGAAGGCACCGCCGAACTAGGGGATATAACGTTTACGCTGATTGATACGGCCGGACTTGAGGAGGCCGAGGCAGATAGTCTGCAGTCCCGCATGATGGCACAAACTGAACGGGCAGCCAAGCAAGCCGATATATTGTTATTGGTGCTGGATGGGAAAGATGGCGTAACCCCTACCGATACGCATTTTGCCAACTGGGTGCGACGTTTTAACAAGCCTGTTATTCTGTTGGTCAATAAATCCGACCGGAGCGATGCTAAAAGCGGAAGTGTCGAAGCCTACCAACTGGGGCTGGGTACTCCGATACCGATTTCAGCTGAACACGGGCTTGGGCTGTATGATTTGGCCGAGGCACTGGCAGCGTATACACCGGAAATACCTGGAGAACCGGTTATCCTTGATGATAATGACGATGAGGGAACCGAACACGCCCCCGGACTTTTACGGATTGCGCTGATCGGTCGGCCTAATGCAGGAAAATCTACCCTGTTTAACCAAATGATTGGCGAAGAACGTTCCATCACTGGCCCGGAAGCTGGAATTACCCGTGATGCCATCGAAACCCGCTGGGCGTATCAGGGAAATCCGGTGATGCTGGTGGATACCGCAGGTATCCGCAAAAAAGCAAAAATCACCGGAGAACTGGAAAAACTCTCCGTACAGGATAGTCTGCATTCGGTGCGGTTTGCCCAGGTTGTACTGCTGCTGGTGGATGCCACCCAGGGGCTGGATCGCCAGGATCTGGCACTGGCCGGGCATACGTTGGAGGAAGGACGTATCCTGGTAGTCGTAGCCAATAAATGGGATGCTGTCACTGACCCCGCTGATGTACGCAAATCCATAGCCTATCGCTTGGAACAGGCGCTCCCCCAGGGAAACAGTATACCAATTGTGACGGTTTCCGCTCTGAAAGGTAAAGGTGTTGATACCATGATGGAACAGGTACTGATGCTTTATGCGCGTTGGGATAGCCGTATCTCCACCGGAAAGCTCAATACCTGGCTGGAGCAGGCTATCACCCGCCACCCACCGCCACTGGTGGGAAACCGGCGTATCCGTCTGCGCTATATTACCCAGATTAAGACGCGTCCCCCCACTTTTGCATTATTTACCACCAGTAAGGCCAGCGCCCTGCCGGAGAGTTATATGCGTTACCTGACAAACAGCCTGACAGAGACCTACAATATGCAGGGGGTTCCCATACGTATCCTACTGAGAAAGCAGAATAATCCTTACCAGGACACCCCTCGCTGATACCAGGTTATTCTCCCCATCCTCAACCCGGGAACTGTTTGACATTCCAGCCGGAAAACCGGTAGAATAACCGTATGTCAGCACGTAAACCGTCTCGTTCTTCTCGTATTAAACCGCTTGTGGCCCCTAAGGAATGGATTCGGGTACTTATTTCGGTCCCATTCCTGTTTTGGGTGCTGATGATTGGCGGCTCACGAGAGATGTATGCTTCACCGGGAACACCCGTGCTGAGTACGCACGAGTCGGTTGCTGGCTACTACCTTTCTGCCCGTTTTGCCGCCCAGGAGAATAATCCGAAGGAAGCGGCCCGGTTATTTGATCGTGTGCTGGCTACTTACAGCGACGATACCCAACTGATGGAACAGGGAATGCGCATTCTGTTGCTGGCAGATCAACTTCCAAAGGCAGAAAATCTTGCTAAACGTTATACCCCGCTGGAAGAACACGCCACACTGGCCGATATTCTGCTGGTCATTCATGCCATCAAGCAATTCCAGTTCAGCGAGGCAGAACAGCGTCTGACCCCCCTCTTTAAAGCAGAGGATAAACCGCTGGATGAGGTGAACGTGGTTACCGTACCGCTGATGCTGGCATGGGTACAGGCCTCACAAGGAAAACTGGAAGATGGACTGGCAATCATTCACGCTATTGATGACGATAAGATGCTACCTTTCCTGCAATATCAAGCTGCCCTGATGCATGATATTGCCGGTAACAAGGAAGAAGCCCATAAGGCTTATAACACACTACTCGCCGAAGAAGGGCATCCACTCAGAGTTACCATTGCTGCTGCACGCTTTTTCAATCGCTATGGTGATACGGAGCGGGCTGAAACCCTATTAGAATCCTATGCGGCCACTCACCCGGCCTATATTATTAACACTGAAGACCTGCTTTCCCGTCCGGTACAATCCCGTGCCCAGCGTTCGGTGAATGCGATTGCTGAAGTGCTGCTGGAAATTGGTGGATTTCTCTATACCAATGGGGCAGTGGAAACGCCTATTGCCTATTTCCGTCTGGCACTGGCGCTCAATCCGGAACTGGATTACGCGCGCATGCTGCTGGCGGCATCGCTGGAAAAAAAGAACTTGTTTTATGAAGCCAATCAGCATTACCAGGCAATCCCAAAAGATTCGCCCTTTTACCGCCGCGCCCAAACAGCACTGGCGATCAACATCAACCGTGGCGGTGATGCACGCACGGCTCGTCGGATGTTAGAGGCACTAGCAGAAACTGACCCGGAAAACCCCGATGTATTGCTACATCTTGGGGATATTCTACTCAATGCCCAGGCTTATGATGATGCGATTCATATTTACACCGAAGCCATCGATCGCCTGAAAGCCCCCACACCGGAGCACTGGGCTATTTATTATGCACGGGGTATTGCTTACGAACGGAACAAGGAATGGAAAGAAGCAGAAGATGATTTCCGCAAGGCACTTTCTCTATACCCGGAACAACCGGATGTATTGAACTACCTTGCCTATAGCTGGCTACTAATGAACCGCAACCTGAATGAAGCCCGCGATATGTTGGATACCGCCCTGCAAAACCGGCCGGAAGATGCCCATATCATTGATAGTTATGGGTGGGCGCTCTACAAGCTTGGCAACTATGATGAAGCCGTGCGCTACCTGGAACTGGCTAACCTTAAAATGCCCTATGACCCTACCACGAATGACCATCTGGGGGATGTATACTGGCATACCGGACGCAAACTGGAAGCGCGCTACCAATGGGAGCGCGCTCTGACATTTGATCCCGAACCAGAAGACCGTGAAAAAATCAAGGCCAAACTGAACGGCGATATTCCAGATCGGAAGATGCCCGTCGCATTAAACACTACCCACCAAACGGCGGAGAATACACCATACTAACCGCGAAGGCGCCGGCTAAGCTTAACCTGTCGCTGCATGTTACCGGCCGCAGGGCAGATGGTTATCACGCACTGGAAAGCCTGATGGTATTTCTGGATCTGGCCGACACATTACAGATGATGCCAGCCGATACCTTTTCGCTTTCCGTCAAAGGTCCGTTTGCAGATACTGTTCCAACCGATTCGCATAACCTGGTGTTGCAGGCCGCGATACAACTGGCAGAACGAAGCCCTGCCAGTCAGCCGGTACAGATTACACTGGATAAACAGATTCCCGTTGCCGCCGGACTGGGGGGAGGCTCCGCTGATGCCGCTGCCATGTTGCGTACCCTTGCAAAATACTGGCATTATGATGACCCTGAAACACTCATGGAACTGGCCGTCGTATTGGGTGCAGATGTTCCTGTATGTATGGCTTCGCGCAGCACCTGGGTTGGAGGTATGGGCGAATCACTGCTTGGACATCCGGTTCTACCACCGCTAGCATTACTGCTCGTCAATCCACGTACCCCTGTAGCAACGGCTACCATCTTTAAACAGGGCTTTACACAATTCCGTGCCCCTTCCATCGCCTTTCCATCCTCGTTTGATACAATTAATACGTTGTGTGATTACCTCGCTGAGACATCCAATGACCTGACGCGTAATGCCTGCTTGCATACGCCTGTTATTGGAGAAGTACTGGGTGCTATCGCCGCACTACCAGGTGTGCGGCTCTCCCGCATGAGCGGCAGCGGGGCAACATGTTTTGGCCTATTTACTTCACCCGAAGCACGTGATCATGCTTACACTGCCTTAAAATCCAGCTACCCTGACTGGTGGATCCTGCCCGCAAACACGGTTGATTAGTAAAACGGTCCCGGCACGGGCCTTGGTGCACGAAGGCCTGCCCCAATACCACGTAGCGCCGCTGTGAGTTTCTGCCATTTCTGCCGCTCCACCAGCAGGATACGCATGAGATCGTACCCGGCGGCCAGTATATCGTACCACACATAGGCCCCTGCCTCCCACCAGTATCGCCGCCAAACCCGTACCCGGTTGCGGTAGATTGTAAAGCGCCGTACCGGACTGTGATTAGTGGCCGTAAGCCGTAAACTACCCAGCCGGTGCATTGTCTTATTCCCCAGCCGGTGCTGGAGTACCGCCCCACGCACCGCCACCACCCGCCAGCCTTCACCGATTAGCCGCAAGGAGAATTCCGTATCGATATAATCGATAAAAAAATCATCCACCATCCCACCTACGTCACGCAGTGCCGCCGCCCGGATCAGACTTCCTGAAGCAATAACTGCCAGCACCTCTAATGTATTCTTTTCCCCAAACGCTACGCGCCGGAAACCAAACCACCCCCGCTGCACATATTTCGCCACCTGCCCGGTAGACACTTCATGCACCGAAGGTGAAAGCAGCGCAATCGTTTCCGGGACGGAGTCTTCCGTCAATACACTAAGAAGCTGTGCTACCATATCCTCAGCCGGCATACTATCATCATCCATCAGCAATACCCACTCAGCACCCGCTGTCAGTGCATAGTGTATTCCCTGATTTTGCGCCCGGGCAAGTCCCTCATTCGCCGGGTTCTCCATCAGATGCACCGCACCACCTGATTGCCTCTCCAGATATTTCAATCGTTCTTTCTCCGTAGTATCTGAGGCATTATCCACCACCACCAACCCTACCACTTGCGGCAAAAGTATTTCAATAGAACGCGTGACCGTCTCTGGTGGATGGTGTGTCACCATCACCGCCCAGACAGCAGGAAAACGATTGTATAGAGGCTGTTCCATATCCCCAGATTACGAGGGATAATTCAGGGAAGCAAATTGAATTATCGTATTATTTTTTCGGGTAATCATATTTCAGATGGTAGCCACGCTTGTAGAAACCCTCTCGTTCAAAGAATCGCTGGGCATGTGTATTATCAATATAGGTATCCGCCAGCATGGTATCGCATTCCAGGCGCTGGCCTTCTTCGCGCACCCATTGAATAATTAGTTTTCCGATTCCGCCAGAACGATGGGTTTCCTCTACATACATGTTATCAATATGAATATATCTTCCACAATAGAAACGCCGACCAACACGAAATCCACAAATGCCAACATAGTTTCCATCATCCAGCACCGCGATCATGCGATAATTCACCGCCATCATTTCACGTGCATATTCCAGGTACTGATCCAGTGAGAGGCTGGTATAAAAGCTGCCAATCAGTGCATAGGCCCCGCGGATCTGCTCATCCGTCTTGCATTCAATAATTTTCATATACGGCTTATACTGCAGTCTCAGAAACTTGCAAGTATCTTACGATTTTTTCCGGATTCAGTTGAAAATGGCTACAGAAATACCATATAATAGGAGTAAACTATTGGTGGAGCAAAGAGGAGTATTATGAATAATTATACCCAATACCAGAATGCACAGACACAAAGTCGTGCGACAGCTTACGATGAAGGGCTGCGCGCATACATGATCCAGGTGTATAATTTTATGGGCCTGGCACTAGCACTTTCCGGCTTGGTGGCTTGGTTTACGGCCAGCACTCCCGCCCTGATGCAGGCCATCTACGGCACCCCGCTTTCATGGGTAGTGATGCTGGCACCGCTGGGTTTTGTGCTGTTTATGAGTTTTCGTCTGCAAAAGCTTAGCTATGGCGCAGCACAGCTGACTTTCTGGCTGTTTGCTGCCGTTATGGGGCTATCCCTTTCCTGGATATTTATGGTCTATACGGGTGCCAGTGTTGCGCGGGTATTCTTTATCACCGCTTCCGTTTTTGGTGCGATGAGCCTTTATGGCTATACTACAAAGCGTGACCTAACCGGCATTGGTTCCTTCCTGTTTATGGGGCTGATTGGGATCATCATTGCTTCGCTGGTAAACCTGTTTTTAAAAAGCACCGGCCTGCAATTTGCTATTTCCGTGATCGGCGTGCTGATTTTTGTGGGTCTGACGGCGTATGATACCCAACGCATCAAGCAGGTTTATTTCCAAATCAGTCGGGATGGCAGTATGCTGGGTAAGGCCGCTATTATGGGGGCACTTAGCCTGTATCTGGATTTCATCAACCTGTTCATTCATCTGTTACAATTTATGGGTGATCGACGATAATTTTCTCTCTCGAAGAAGAACGCCCGGGTTTTCCCGGGCGTTTTTTTATGTGCTTTCTGTATGAATTCCGTTGTACTTGTATGCACACACTGCTAAAAATACCGCATTCGTTAATACATGTTAATGACCAACCAACGAGTCTATGAGCGCGTCCGAAGCTAGAGAAGAGAACGAACGTCAAACGCCCGATCTGGATGCTTCTAAAAAGCGTTTGGAGGATGCGTTGTTTGTACTGGAAGATTTAGTGATTTCACGCCTGAAAGAAGCTGACTCCATCGCCGCACAGGCGGCGAGTGCCGGTACCGTTAAAGAACTACGTCAGCTCCATGACGAAAATATTCGCCTTAAAAAGCACTATGAGGAAGAAAAAGAGCAACATATCCGTATGCGTGAGTTGAATCGTCAGATCGCTTCCAGATTAGATCGTATCATGCAGGTGGTCACCACCCTGCTGGAAGAAGGACGTGCCTGATGCCGATTGTCGATATTAACCTGGGAAGCCGAACCTTCCAGCTGGCCTGCGGCGAGGGGCAGGAAAGCCACCTCAAATCCCTGGCCAAAGACCTGGATAAGCGGGTTCAGGAGCTGGCAGGCAGTATTCAGACCAACAGTGAGACCCTGATCCTCGTCATGGCCGCCCTGATGCTACAGGATGAGCTGAATGAGCTGCAGGAACAGGCTAAATCCTTCGAACCGCCCGATACCCACGATGTGGACGTCGCCGTGGCGGAAACCCTAGAAACTGTAGCAGAATACGTCGAAGCTATTGCCGAACGCGTTAAAAAGGCCTAGTATAGGGCTTGGGACGGGGTTGCTGCCCAGTTTGTCAGGCGGAACGTAAACCCGGAGGCAATGCTTTTTTGCAAGGGAGTTGTCCCTGCCGGTACTCAGGTATTGGTACACGACACCCACCTATACGTAAAGGTCTCTCGAGGAGCCTTCTTGAACCAACGGCTGTGCGGTTCCGTCCCATTCCTTCCATGACCTCAGATCGTATCATGCCGCACGATAAAGCCTTCCTACGCACCACCTTCCGCCAGCAACGTGACCGCCTCCCGGCCACGGCGCGTGAAGCCGCCTCTCTGGCGATTGCCAACCATGCCAGGGCATGGTTGAAGGCACAAGGTACTCACTGCTGTGCATTATACTGGCCTTCTGGCAGTGAGGTGGATACAAGGCCATTATTTGCTCACTGCACCGCATTAGGTATCCAAACTGCCTTTCCTGCACTCGATCATGCAAAGCACCTGCATTTCCATCAGGTGGAACGCGCGGAGCAATTGGTGATGCACCCGGAGGTTCCGGTACATGTCCCACCCGCAGATGCGCCGGAAATAGCACCGGAATGCATCTTTCTTCCCCTACTGGCATTTGATCGTACCGGTGCGCGTCTGGGGCAGGGTGGAGGCTATTATGACCGCACACTAGCCCGTTATTCCCCAGAAAATCGTCCTTTTTGCATCGGGATAGCTTTTGCAACGCAGGAATCTGCTGGCCTGCCGACCGATGGACATGATATGAAGCTGGATTTGATTATCACGGAACAGGGGCTTATCCCTGTTTTGGATAGAGAGGGTACATGAGATTATTATTTTGTGGCGACGTGGTTGGTCGCAGTGGCAGACAGGCAATAACAACCCATATCCCCACATTGCGCCGACAATTGCGGCTGGATTTTGTGGTAGTAAACGGAGAGAATGCCGCCGGTGGCTTTGGCATTACCGAAAAAATCTGTGACCAGTTCCAGCAGGCTGGGGCTGACGTAATCACCGGTGGTGACCACACGTTCGATCAACCGGAAACAGCCGGGTTTATTGCTCGTTCCTCAGCATTGCTGCGCCCGGCAAATTTCCCGGAAAATACCCCTGGATTAGGCCATAAGGAATATACCGCACAAAACGGTCAGACCGTGGTAGTCGTCCACCTGCTGACCCAGCTTTTTATGAAAACCATGCTGGATTCTCCATTTGAAGCGGTCGATCGTATTCTGAAACGATATGCCCTTGGCGGCACCTGCCAGGCCATCATCGTTGATTTGCATGGCGAGGCCACTTCGGAGAAAATGGCCATGGGGCATTACCTGGATGGCAGGGTGTCGATGGTGGTCGGTTCGCATACGCACGTACCCACTGCCGATGCACAAATCCTGCCTGGCGGTACCGCTTACCAGACCGATGCCGGGATGTGCGGCGATTACCACTCCGTCATAGGATACCAGAAAGATATACCGGTTCAGAATTTCCTCACGCGTAGACGAAGTGAGCGTTTAACGCCTGCTGGCGGCGAAGCAACACTATGTGGCGTCTACGTGGAAACAGATGACCGTACCGGACTGGCCAAACGCATCGTACCGGTACGCACGGGAGGGCGTTTACAGCCCTCCCTGCCGGAATAAGTTTTAGTTTCCTTTACGGGCCGCTTCGATTTTCTGACGGAAACTATCCAGGTCAATCGCCCCTGGCACAAATTCACCATTAATAATAAATGCCGGCGTTCCACGAATACCAATAGATGCTGCTAACTGACGATGCTCATCAATCTGTGCCATGATTTCTGGCTTTTCCATTTCTCCCACCACCTTGTCAGCATCCAGGCCGTGGGACTGCAGCAATTCTTTTAATTGCGCCTCTGTACCAGGACTACGTTTCAACAAATCCATGTGGACATCAAAATACTTTTCTGGACTCACACGGTGAACCGCCAGTGATGCCTTCGCCAGCAATTCTGAGGCCGGGCCAAGAATGGGGAAGTCCTTAAAGACAAAACGCACGTTTTTATCGCTTGCCAGAATCTCACTAATTGTGGGAGCCACACGCTTGCAATACCCGCATTTATAATCAAAGAACTCTACGATCGTGACATCACCCTTAGCATTCCCTACCACAGGGTCACTGGCATTGTTTTCTAACTCCTCACGGCGTTCTTTCATGCGTTCGGCTGCCTGCTTCTGCTCTTCCTGCATCATCGCCTGCTGCCCTTCCGACATAGCCTGCATGATCTCTTTCGGGTTATTACGGAACATATCCAACACAATGGCACGCACTTCATCCGCATTCACACTCCCGGATGAGACAACACCCGATTGTGCCGTAGCATTATTACCCAAGAACTCACGCGTGATAAACACAGTGACAGTCACTGCCAGCACCAACACCACCACAAACATTAAGCGCACATTTGCACCCTGATCCATAATAGTAACTCCTCAGTTTTTGTTCCCAATGTTTGTACCGGTTGTTCCCCAAAAAGGCAAGCTTCAGTCTTGTTTCTTTAGTACCTGACGAATATCCTCCGCACGCAGTCTTGCCGGTGATCCTTCTGCCTCATGCTGTTCCACCATTCCCAGGTATTTCTCCACATCGTCCTTATTTTTAAGGCGCATGGCCTCTTCCGCCAGTGCCAGATAGGATTGCCCCAACTGATCGGCACGCCCATAAGCAATGCCTAGTTGATGCCAAGCCATCGTATTTTCTGGTTCCGTGATGAGTATTTTTTGCAATTGCGCGATGGCTTCGGTCGTAGCTCCCGGTGTTTTTGCCAATAACGCCAATGCATATCCCAGCCGGATTAATGTTTCTGGACGTAATGCCACTGCCTGACGATAGGACGCCACGGCTTCATCTATCCTACCATGCTCATATAATATCTGCCCCTTTAGTTCATGCAGATAGGCATCACCCGGATAGTGTGCGAGTAACCCATCCATCTCTTTCAACGCCGGCACAAGCTGTGCCTGTTTATGCCACGCTACAGCACGGGCATAGCGGGCAGCAAAAGAAGTGTCTGAGGGCGGATATTTTGCTAGCGTGGTTTCTGGCGGCTGCAAAAAGGCAAACACTTTGGCGAACACGCGCTGGTGTTGTGCTTCCAATGCCGGGCTAATCGCTTTGTCCAGGGCCGGATCCTGTACTATTTGGCTACGGATATGACTGATACGCTCCTTACTTAGCGGGTGTGTCAGTGTATACGGATTCAGTTTCCCATAGAGCATTTCCTGACGGGAAGAAAGTGCCTCAAGCAAGGTCAGCAATCCTTTGGGCGTTATGCCTATGTGCTTCAGAATACGAATCGCAGCCTGATCGGCGGATTCCTCGTGGGTGCGGGAAAATTTTAGTGCCGTGCGTTCGGCAACATGACTGCCACCGGAAAGGATTGCCTGTCCTGCTGCCGGTGCTCCTGCCGCTGCCGATGCCAGCCCCAATAGGGTAGAAAGCACCGCGCCCATTTGTACATTTTCCATTTCCTGCTGCATACGAATCAGATGTCCACCCTCGATATGGCCTGCTTCGTGCGCCAGCACACCAATGAGCACGGATGGATCTTCTGAGAAAGTTAGCAGGCCGGTATGGATAAAAATATTCATCCCCCCTGCCACATACGCATTCAGCTCGGGGTCATTCACCAGATAGAGATGCACATTTTCCGGCTTTAAACCGGCAGCACGAAAGACTGGCGTCGTAATCGCGTTCAGGTAACCTTCCGTTTCTGCATCCCGAATAAGGGAAATGGCCTGTGCCATTGATGCCTGCAGCGATACAATCAGTGCCAGTAATAGAGTAAGAAATTTCATGCCTGTTTGATCCAGTCCAATCCAATATCCATCCCCCGTACCGAGTGTGTCAGGGCTCCGACGGAAATCCGGTTTACCCCGGTTTCTGCTATAGCTCTCACTGTCTCCAATGCCACCCCCCCGGAAGCTTCCAGCCACGCTTTTCCCTGTGCCAGCTGAACAGCCTCCTGCAACTGCACCAGCGACATATTATCCAGCAACAGACCGTCAGCTCCAGCTTCCAGCGCCTCTTGCACCTGTTCCAGTGTATCACATTCCACCTGTACAGGCATCCCCCTCGGCGCACCATTATGGGCATTTCTGACACATGCCCGCACACCACCACCTAACACCAGATGGTTATCTTTAATGAGAATTCCGTCATCTAGCCGCATACGGTGATTCACTGCACCACCGCATACTACTGCATATTTCTGTAACCACCGTAAACCGGGAAGGGTTTTACGTGTATCCAGAATCTGGGCTTGCGTATGCGCTACGGCATCCACAAACGCCCGCGTCTGTGTAGCAATGCCGCTTAAGTGTTGCATCAGATTCAGACTCACCCGCTCACCCGTAAGGATTGCCCGCGCCGGACCCTGCACTGTCGCCAGTGTTTCTCCGGCCTGCACCTGTGCACCATCTGACATCATTATCTGTACCCTCACCGCCGCATCCAGCTGCAAGAAAAGCGGTTCCAGCACAACCATCCCGCAAACCGTCATCGCCTCACGTGCAATGTAAGCCATTTCTGCCTGCACCGATGACGCAACCGTCAACTGGCTCGTCAGGTCACCCTTTCCGATATCTTCCTGTAGCGCCGATGCAATAACCCGGCGTATCTCTGCATTGTTTATTTCCATCTTTCTAGCAAACTCTAGGGTTCTGCTTTTGTATCGCATAAAATACTTAAGAATGCGAAGGGATTTTACGGTACATCCGCATTAACGGGTTAAATTATGAAATGGACCAACATTCGCGATATTGCCATCGCACTGGAAGATAAATACCCGGAAGTGGATAATATTAATCTGCGCTTTACGGATTTGCACCGTTGGGTCATAGAGCTGGAAGATTTTGAGGACGATCCCTCCAAATCCAACGAGAAAATTCTGGAAGCCATTCAGGTCGCCTGGATGGATGAAAGGGACTAATATGTTGCGCCGTTACTGTTTGCTGTTATTACTCATCGCAACACTTCTCCCGCTCACCGGTTGCCTGCGCTTCAGCCTGGAAACGCTGCATGAACAAACGCTGGAAGGCACGGATTTCCAGATGTATCTGGCACGCGAATATATGAAGCTTGCAGAAAAAGAGGCGCTGGCCTACGACTGGCCGGATGCTGAGCTATTTGCCCAAAAAGGTCTGAAGGCAGCGCGGGGAGAAACCGTCATGCCGGAAGACCCGGAAACCTGGGGCATTGCAGACAGTATGCGCTCCCCATTACAGGAGGCGCTGCGTCAGATTCGTCATATTGTCACCGATGAACGTAAACAGCAGGAACCGGAAGCTTCGGCACAGGCTTATGCTTATTTTGATTGCTGGGTGGAGGAACTGGAAGAAAACTGGCAGACTGAACACATCGCCGCATGCCGTAATGCATTCTTTGAAACACTGAACTATCTCAGCATTGAGGATCCTGTGGAACGGGATGTGGTGGAAAATACATCGACCACAGAAGAGGCCACACAGACAACTCCGGAGACGATGGAAATCATCTCCGTCCCCGCCAAAACGAAAGACGTGTCTGCCCATATTCCGACAAACAACGCATCAACCCACACCGACAGTGCGAAGGAAACTTCGGCTACAGAGACATCTCCCGCGTCAGACGCCACCGATACACGTATGTCTGAGGCAATCCCGGCACCGGCTTTCCTGAAGCAGGAGATCACCTCCACCAATGCACAGAAAGAAACTACCTCCGGCACGTCTCCCGCTATGGACGAAGCAGCTGCCGCCAATACAACTGCACATTCATCCCTGACCAACGGTCGTACACCGCTTCGCTATGAAGTCTATTTCGATGCAAACAGTACCGAGCTTACCCAATCTGCCAGGAATATGTTAGATCAGGTTATTGCCGCTTACCATGATTCTGAGCGCTCCCTGACACTGAACGGCTATAGTGCCAGGGAAGGTGATGAATCTTATGCGATGACGCTTTCTAAACTCCGGGCACAGGAGGTACGCAAGTACCTGGAACGCAAAGGTATTTCCCCTGATCGAATTATGCTTTTTGCTTTTGGGGAGGAACAGGATCAGGTGGAAGCGCCCGTGACTGAAAAAAATCGCCGCGTGCAAATCCTGGTTGAATAGTGGCCAGGCGCGCATTACAAGTGTAACCCTGCCATGGCACATCTTGGTCCCATATTTCTGATTATTGGTATTCTGCTGACAATCCTTGCCAGCGCAATGCTGATTCCTGCTGCCGTAGATTACTACGTTATGAACCCGGACTGGAAAAACTTTGCGGCTTCCGCATTTTTTACCGCATTTGTGGGGATTGCACTGATCTTCACCAACCAGAACCGCACCAGCCGTATCACCCTGAAACAAACTTTTGTGCTTACCACACTTTCCTGGCTGGTGCTGGGAATTTTTGCGGCAATCCCGCTGCGCTTTGCACGGTTGGGGTTAAGTTATACCGATGCATTCTTTGAAGCAATGTCCGGGCTGACTACGACAGGCTCCACCGTCATCGTGGGGCTGGATATGGCACCACCGGGTTTGTTATTATGGCGGGCCATTCTGCAATGGTTAGGGGGTATTGGAATTATCGTGTTGGCCATGGCCGTATTACCCATTCTGAAAATTGGCGGGATGCAGCTTTTCCGTACTGAATCATCGGACCGTTCCGAGAAAGTTCTGCCGAGAGCGAAGCAGTTTGCAGCCGCCATCGGGGGGTTTTATATCTTCCTCACCCTATTCTGCGCCACCTGTCTGTGGCTGGCAGGGATGAGTGGCTTTGACGCTATCTGTCATGCCATGACCACTGTGGCTACCGGTGGCTTCTCTACCCATGATGCTTCCATTCTGTATTACGATAGTATTAAGATTGAAACAGTACTGTTCTTTTTTATGCTGTTTAGCGGCGTCCCCTTTGTGCTTTACATTCAATTCTTCCGGGGACGGCCAATGGTATTATGGCGGGATATGCAGGTACGCTGGTATCTGTTTATTACGTTTGGCTGTATTATTGCAATCACCTGCTGGCTTTATTTCTTCCGGGGCTACTACCTTCTGGAGGCCATTCGTCTATCCAGTTTCAACGTCGTTTCCGTGATTACCACCACGGGATACGCCTCAGATGATTACGGACAATGGGGTAGTTTTGCCATTTTGTTTTTCTTCCTCTTTTCCGTCACCGGAGGATGTACGGGCTCCACGGCAGGAGGCATAAAAATCTTCCGCTATCAGGTATTGTTTGAAACCGCAAAAGTCCAGCTTAACCGGCTGGTGCAGCCACATGGAATATTTCGCCCGCTCTATAACAATAAGCCACTGGAAGAAACCATCATCAGTTCGGTACTGAGTTTCTTTATTTTATTTGCGTTTTTCTTTACTTCACTCGCCATACTGCTTTCCCTTACCGGACTGGACTACATTACCAGTATGAGTGCTGCGGCCAGTGCATTGGCGAATCTTGGCCCTGGTCTGGGTGAAATCGTAGGACCTGCAGGCAATTTTAGCGACCTGACCGATATTGCGAAATGGATGTTGGCATTTGGAATGCTTATCGGGCGGTTGGAAATCTTTACCGTCCTGATTCTGTTTTCGCCCTATTTCTGGCGTAATTAGTTTCCTGTAGTGGTGCTACTGGTTTGGGCTGACTGCTCAGCAAGTTTCTTGCGATATCTTGCAACATTCTGATTATGCTCCTCTAATGTACGGGAGAACCAGTGTCCACCTTCGCCGTCTGCCACAAAGTAATAGTAGTTACTTTTCTGAGGATTCATCACCGCTTCTATAGACGCTTTACCAGGATTACAAATTGGCGTCGGCGGTAAACCGGGATTAACATATGTATTGACCGGAGAGGCAATCTTCAGGTCGGCACGGGTAAGGGGACGGACCATTTCCATGGTACCCTCCGTCAATGCATAGATTACCGTAGGATCGGATTGCAACGGCATTCCTACCTGTAACCGGTTTAAGAAGACCGAAGCCACCAGCGGCCGTTCTTCCGCCTTAGGCGTTTCCCGTTCCACGATGGATGCCAGAATGACCGTCTTCTCCCATGAAAGTGGCGGATTGGTATATTGCGCGGTGAGTGTTTCCTTCAATGTCTGCTGTGCGGCATGCATACGTGCCAGCACCTCGCTTCGTGTATCCCCGTAGGTATAATAATACGTATCCGGTAAATACGTGCCTTCCGTTACGTCCTGCGGCAACTCACCCTGCAACACGGAATCGTTCATCAGACGCCCTAATAGCTGACGGGTAGCAAATCCCTCCGGGATGGTGATCCGGCGCAGAAATACATCCCCTTCCACCATCTTTTTCAATATCATATACGGTGTTGCCCCTGCCGGAATCAGATATTCCCCTGCCTGGATAGAACGTCCGGTAGAGCGCAGCCGCCACACCGCCTTAAACAATTGCGGATGGGTAATAGCCTGTTGCGCTAACAGTGCGTTTGCTGCAGTACCTACCGTGCTGCCCGGGGGTATCAGCACATATACATCCTGCTGGGAAGGACCGGGACGTTCGCTATAATAATAAAGCATCCCAAGCATGAAGGCGATTGCCGCCAGACCAAGCAGCAGCAACATACGGATAGTTTTCATAGAAATTATACCTGTTTCAGAATCAGGCTGGCGTTGGTTCCACCGAATCCAAAGGAATTAGAAAGGGCGGCCCGTACCGGGCGTTCCTTTGACTTAAGCGGCACCAGGTCTATCCCTTCGCTACCCTCATCCGGATCGTGCAAGTTCAAGGTCGGCGGCACCACACCATGCTGCATGGCAAGCACACAGAAGATGGCTTCTACACTTCCGGCACCACCCAGTAAATGGGCAATTGCTGATTTCGTGGAAGACATGGAAAGTTTCATTGCTGCATCACCGAAGACACTCTTCACCGCATTGAGCTCAATCATATCTCCCATCGGCGTTGAGGTACCATGCGCATTGATGTAATCAATTTCTTCCGGGTTCATTTCAGCATTCTTCAGTGCCGCACGCATCGCCGCTTTCCCACCACGCCCTTCCGGGTGCGGTGAGGTAATATGATAGGCATCACCGGAAAGCCCATAACCAGCCACCTCAGCATAGATTTTCGCCCCGCGCTTTTTGGCATGTTCGTATTCTTCCAGCACCACCACTCCGGCACCTTCACCCATCACGAATCCATCACGGTTTTTATCCCACGGCCGGGAACCTTCTGTTGGACGATCATTATAAGAGGTGCATAATGCCCGTGCTGCTGCAAACCCGGCAACACCCACCGGGCTTAATGCTCCTTCGCTGCTGCCGGCAATCATCACATCCGCATCCCCATGCTGGATTAACCGTGTGGCATCCCCAATGGCATGCGCTCCTGTGGAACAGGCCGTGACGACCGAATGGTTTGGCCCACGGAACCCGTAACGCATGGAGACATGGCCGGATGTCAGATTAATTAGTGAGGCAGGGATAAAAAACGGGCTCACCCGCTTTGGTCCCTTTTCTTTCATTGTCAGGACGGTTTCCTCAATGAGCGGCAAACCGCCAATTCCGGAACCAATCAGCACCCCGGTACGATCCTGTTCGGATTCATCTTCCGGGGTCCAACCAGCATCTTCTACTGCCTGCACAGCCGCCGCAATACCGTACTGGATGAACAGATCCATTTTTTTCTGTTCTTTGGGAGCAATCCAGGTATCGGCATTGAAGTCTCCCTCGGCATCCCCACGCGGCACTTCACCGGCAATCTGGCAAACAAAATCTGTCGTATCAAACCGGGTGATTTTTCCAATTCCGGATTTACCGGCAATCAGCTGTTGCCAGACGTGCGAAATGCCACACCCAAGCGGTGTAACCAACCCCAGACCTGTAATAACAACACGCCGCATGGAAACCGTTCCAGACAGAAATCGTAAGCGATTTCTGAAGCCCAACTATAGGCTAGTTGGAATTTTCAGAAATATAGTTCACGGCATCTTCCACGGTACTGATTTTTTCCGCGGCTTCATCCGGAATCTCAATCCCGAATTCTTCTTCAAATGCCATCACCAACTCCACCTGATCCAGGCTATCGGCCCCCAGATCATCGGTGAAACTTGCGTTCTTGGTAATCTTGCCTTCCTCTACATCGAGATGTTCGGCAACGATCTTTTTCACGCGCGCTTCAATATCACTCATAGAACCGTATCCTTTCCAAAGGTTTCGAACTAAATTTCCCGGCACTCTAGACAGAGTTTCCGGAAAAATCAACCACGTGCAGCATCCAAACGGTTTTTTTTCCCTAAACCATCAACATGCCGCCGTTGATATGCAACGTTTGCCCTGTAATATAACGACTTTCTTCACTTGCTAAATAGACCGAAGCAGCCGCAATATCCTCCGCTTCCCCGAATTTTCCCAAGGGAATGGCCTTTAACATCGCTTCTTTTTGCGCATCATTGAGCTTATCGGTCATCGCGGTACGGATAAATCCCGGAGCAATACAGTTGGCCGTAATCCCCCGGCTGGCCACTTCCGCACCCAGAGATTTCATCATCCCGGTCATTCCAGCTTTGGAGGCAGCATAGTTTGCCTGACCAGGATTGCCCATACTCCCCACCACAGAGGTAATACCGATAATACGTCCGAAGCGTCGTTTCATCATGCCGCGCAATAATGCCTTACTAAGCGTAAAGGCCGAGGTGAGATTCACGGTCAGCACATTTTGCCATTCCTCATCGCTCATACGCATGAAGAGGTTGTCTTGTGTGATACCGGCATTGCAGATGAGAATATCCACCTGCCCCATTGCTGTTTCGGCATCAGCCGCCAGTTTCTTCACCAACTCCATATTAGAAAGATCACATGGCAGAATATGCCGACGTGCGGCCTCCATGCCCGCCGCTTGTTCTTCCAGTTTTTCCGTACGCGTGCCCGAGAGGGCAACATCCGCACCCTGTGCGTATAACGCTTTGGCAATCGCACCACCAATACCGCCACTTGCTCCGGTGACCAGCGCTTTCTTTCCTTCAAGTGTAAACATGACGTTCCCTTCTTATGCCCATTGCTTCAAATAGGCTTCAACTTCTTCCGGTGTACCAATTGATGTGGCTTCCATATCCTTCACGGTGCGTTTCGTCAAGCCGGCAAGCACTTTCCCTGCCCCAAGCTCCACCGTATGGGCGACCCCTTTTTCCGCCAGCACCAACAGGCTCTCACGCCACCGCACCCGACCGGTCACCTGTTCCACCAGCTGCACCCGGATCGTATCCGGGTCGGTTGTTTCAGCGGTTGTTACATTGGCAATCAATGGCACCGACGGCGCCTGCACCTGCACTTCCGCTAGCGCTTCACGCATGCGCTCGGCGGCGGGCTGCATCAGTGCGGAATGGAACGGCGCACTAACCGGCAACGGCACAAACCGTTTGATGCCATGCGTCGCGGCAATCTCAGCCACACGTTCCACCGCTGCTTTGGCGCCGCTTAAGACAATCTGCCCCGGCGAGTTATCATTCGCAACCTGTAGCACATCCCCCTGTGCTGCCTCCTGTGCAATCGCTTCGGCCTGTGCGAGATCAGCACCAATCAATGCCCCCATGCCCCCTTGCCCGGCCGGTACGGCAGCCTGCATGGCTTCACCACGAATGCGTAACAGCCGTGCTGTATCGGCCAGCGAGAAACTCCCGGCAGCAGCCAGCGCGGCATATTCCCCCAGTGAGTGCCCGGCAACATAGGAAGCCATCTCAGCCAGTGTTTTACCGCTTTGCTTTTCCAGTACGCGTGCCACCGCAAGTGATACCGCCATCAAGGCTGGTTGCGTATTTGCGGTAAGTGTCAGTTCCTCCATCGGCCCTTCAAAGATTAGGGTGGACAGTTCCTGGCTCAGCACATCATCCACTTCCTGGAACACTTCTTTTGCTTCCGTGAATGTGTCGTATAATGCCTTCCCCATTCCCACCGCTTGCGAGCCTTGTCCTGGAAATACCCATGCTTGTGTCATCATCCTCTCCTTTACATCATGTCCTTTACCACCAGCTCTGTTTGTATCGCCCCGGCATTGCGGAACCGCAATGTTACCGGCACGCGCATCCCTGCATCCAGTGGCTGGTGAATCTGCATAAACAATAATTGCTCTGCCCCCGGCGAGAATCGTATCATCGCCCCTTTCGGGATCACGAACGATTGTATTTCGCGCACCCGTAATATATCACCGGCTTTGGTATGCAACTGTAACTGTATTTTTTCTGCCAGCGGTGAGGAGGCACCAATCAGCGCATCATCCTGTTCCTGATAATTGCTGATCGTGATAAACCCCGCTGATGCACGGTGTTCCACTCGCGTAGCATACATCCATCCATCACTTATTTTAATACCCTGAAGCCGTTGCAGATCACGTTCAGCATCCCCAAACAGCCGGTTAATCTGTTGCCGGTGCTGCCGATCCAGCGGGTGTGTACCCGCCGCCAAGGCAGGCAATACCCCTACCAGCACCAGCACGAAAGAAAATGTGTAAACGAGCCACCGCATTACTGCGCCGCAGTTCCTTTGGCATCTAATGCCTGCACTTTCTCCACGATTGATTCCACCGGGGCATTATGTGCAAAATGCGCCTGGTACTTCCCATCTGCATCCATCAGGTAAATAAACCCGGAATGATCCATCATATAGCTTTGCTCGGTTTCTCCCGGTTGTTTCTTGGCGTAGACTTTATACGCTTGAATTACCTGATCTACTGCCGCGCGACCACCGGTCAGCCCCACGATACTGGGATGAAAATTTGTCAGGTATTCTTTCATCCGTGCCACCGTATCCCGCTCCGGATCCACGGAGATAAAGACCGGCGTCACATTCGCATTTTCGCCAAGCGTTTCCATCACTTGTGTCAGGGTCAGTAGCCCGGTCGGGCAGATATCCGGGCAATGGGTAAATCCGAAAAAGACCAGTGATGGCTTACCGTTCAGGTCGGTATCCTTTACTGTTTTTCCGTCCTGGTTAAGCAGGGTAAACGTCCCGCCAATGGCAGCTTCTCCTGCAGATTTTTGCTCCTGCACGGAAACCTTTTCGGCCTCTTTCACCAACCCATTTTGCGGGTGCTTTGGCATAAAGAACGTCAGCACACCCACAATGACCGCAATGACCATAATAATGGTTAGAAATATACGCATGTTATGATGCCTCCTTCTGATTTTTCTTTTCTTTTTCTAATGCACGCCATCCAATATCACGACGGTAGATCCCCTCTGGCCAGTTGATCGTTTGCACGGCGCGATACGCATTTGCCTGCGCAGTTTGTATATCCACACCCAGCCCGGTTACCCCTAGCACCCGGCCCCCGGTGGCCTTCCATGTGTCACCCTCTTTCGCCGTGCCGGCATGAAAAATCAGCGTATTCTCCAAAGCTTCCGCCGCGTCCAGATTATCAATCACGGTTCCCTTCACGTAGTCCCCCGGATACCCCTTGGATGCCATCACTACGCACAGGGCAGACTGATCGTGCAACTTCACCTGAAGCCGATCCAGCGTGCCGGCACAGGTATGGGTAATAATTTCCACCAGATCGGTTTCCAGACGCGGGATCAGCACCTGTGCCTCCGGGTCACCAAAGCGGATATTATACTCCAGCAATTTTGGCCCGTCCTTGGTCATCATCAGCCCGGCAAACAGAATGCCACGATACGGCGCACCTTCTTTCTTCAGCCCTTCCACAGTGGGGCGAATAATGGTCTCCATTACCTCTTCCACCTGGGCATCGCCCAGCGCCGGGGTGGGGGAATAGGTTCCCATCCCACCGGTATTGGGGCCAGTATCCCCTTCGCCAATGCGTTTATGATCCTGCGCGGCACCAATCGCCACTACATGCTCCCCATCCGCTACGGCAAAGAAGCTCGCTTCTTCTCCAATCAGCCATTCCTCAATGACGACCCGGCGGCCCGCCGCACCGAATTTCCCCTCAAAAATCGTATCCACGGCTTCCAGTGCTTCGGCCTCGGTTTCCGCCATAATAACACCCTTGCCGGCGGCCAGCCCATCGGCTTTGACCACAATCGGCGCACCCTGCTGCCGGATATAGGCTTTGGCGCCCTTGGCATCGGTAAAACTGCCGGACGCCGCGGTGGGAATGCCATATTTAAAACAGATTTCCTTCGTGAAATGCTTAGAGCCTTCCAGCTGCGATGCCGCTTTGGAGGGACCAAACACCTTAATACCCGCCGCTTCCAGCACATCCGCAATACCCTCCACCAGCGGGGCTTCCGGCCCCACCACCACATAATCAATGGAATGTGCTTTACACCAGTCCGCAATCGCCGCAAAGTCATCGGCAGGTACGGTCACTGGCTGTGCAATACGGTGAATTCCCCCGTTTCCTAGCAGGCTATAGAGTGCCGATACCTGTGGCGAGCGGGAAAGTGCCCATGCCAGGGCATGTTCCCTGCCACCACTGCCGATCAGTAACAATTGCATCCTGTGTTCTCCCATGCGGTTGATTGGTTCATCTCTACACCGGAAAGCCGGTGCCGTAAACCATCTCCGGGCATTAATACAGGGACAACAAGGGAAAACCAAGTAATATCCGCCCTGATTTGTCCGTGTATTATACATGGACAAGACCTGTATTTCCTCCTAATGCTACACCATGAACACGCCTAGCCATAACGTCCATGAATATACCGTCTCGGAGATTTCACAGGCGCTGAAGCGCACTGTGGAGGAGCAGTTTGAATATGTGCGCGTACGCGGCGAAATCAGTGGGTTTAAGCGCGCTGCCAGCGGGCATCTCTATTTCTCACTGAAGGATGAAAAATCGGTGCTCAACAGCATCTGCTGGCGCGGCGTGGCCAGTAAGCTGCCCTTCGCCCCGGAAGACGGGCTGGAGGTGATCGCCACCGGCAAGCTTTCCACCTATCCCGGCCGTTCGAATTATCAGCTGATTGCTGAATTCATGGAACCGGCCGGGATAGGTGCGCTGATGGCCCTGCTGGAAAAGCGCAAACAGCAACTGGCCAAAGAAGGACTGTTTGATGAGAACCGCAAACGCCCATTGCCTTATTTGCCGGAGGTGATCGGTGTGGTAACCTCCCCCACCGGGGCAGTAATTCGCGATATCCTGCACCGTATTACCGACCGTTTCCCGGTACGGGTACTGGTATGGCCGGTGCTGGTGCAGGGCGAGGGCGCGGCCGAGCAGGTGGCTGCCGCGATTGCCGGGTTTAACGCCATGCCAAAACGGCCGGATGTGCTCATCGTAGCACGGGGTGGGGGAAGCCTGGAAGATTTATGGGCGTTTAACGAAGAGATCGTGGTACGGGCCGCCGCAGCCTCGGAAATTCCACTGATTTCGGCGGTCGGCCATGAAACCGACACCACCCTGATTGATTACGCAGCAGACCAGCGTGCGCCCACCCCCACCGCCGCCGCGGAAATGGCCGTACCGGTAAAATCTGACCTGCTCTATACCGTGCAGGATCATGGGTTGCGCATGCACTCCCTGCTTTCACGCCGGCTGGAACATGCTGGCACCCGGCTCAGCGGGCTGGCCCGAGGACTCATCAGTCCTCGTACCATGCTGGAAACGATGGTACAGCGGCTGGATGACTGGTCGGAACGGTTGGGGGCGGCACTTCCCGCGTATTTCCAGCAATGCACGCAAATGCTGGCGCTGGCTTCCTCCCGCCTGCAACCCACCCCGCTACAGCAGGCCGTGCGGCGCTATGAAACCCAACTGGCCGAACGGGGTACGCAGCTAAATGGGGCGCTCACCCGGCAGCTATCCCGGCAGGAGGAGCGGCTGGGCGCACTCTCCCGGTTGCTGGAAAGTTATCACTATCAGAAGGTACTGGCACGGGGCTTTGTGCTGGTGCGGGATAGCGCCGATCAGTTAATTACCCGCGCCGCCAATATGCCACAGAATGCGCGCCTGAGCCTGGAATTCCACGATGGCAGGCAAATCGTCACCAGCGGTGATACACCCCCCTCATCGGCCACGAAAACGCCCGGAAACACTACTTCTGGTGCCAGCAAACTCGGAAAGCAAATTCCGGGCACAAAAAAACCCGGGAGAGTCACATCCCAGGGTTCTTTGTTTGAATAGGGTTAAGCTGTTCGTTATTTAATCGCCGATTCCAAATCCGCGATTCTCGCTCCTGCTGTTTTGTATTGTATTTACATAACCTGCACCGCCTATTTCCACACCACCCATATTAATACCTGGCAATGCCGCAAGATTCTTCTGCGGCTCCAATGTGAGTAACTCATACTGTTGTGCTGCACCTAAAACCTGAGCAATAAGATGATCCATTAGCAGGCCTCCTTCTGATGCATGATGATGGCCATATTGCCGGAGATGGTATCTTCCAGCCATTCCTTATTGTTATAGCGCAGGCTGCTGCCGGTAGTATATTGCTGAATAAGATTTTTCAGCTCTTCCTGATCCTGAGAGGCAACCAGTTTACGGAAAGCGTCCGCATCAAAATCTGGGTCCCGGGCCTGCATGAACATCACTGCTGCTTCCACATGTTCCTCGATGGATATGGGCTCGTCGTCAAATGGCGAGTGATCGTAGGTGTAAAACTCCATTTCCTGACTGCTCCTTTTATCTTAATTCCGCTACAGTTTCAGGATAGCAAACAATGGTTAAGAATCTGTTAATGGAACTAATTTTTTTCGTTAGCAAGGGAATTATTTCTCTAGTTATACTTTATACTTCTAAAGTTATGCAATCAATGCACTGAAAAGCCTAATTTTTTTATTTCCCATCTTTTTTGTGATTTTTCACATTTTTGGCCAGCGCCGGTGAACCCAGAACCATTGCGCCGGGTATTCACGAATCCATTGCTCGAATAAGGTGTGTACATTCTGCATAATTTCCGCCGGGGATTTGCCTGCTGTCTCCAGCGGCGGAGAAATATCCACCCGGAATTGCAATGGCGCCACGCGCACCACCCGCGCCGGTAACAGAGCAGCGCCCGTCTTCAGCGCAATTTCCGCCATCGCCGGAGCGGTCATGGCTGGATACCCAAAAAACGGCACCTCAATGCCGTCATTCATTTTTTGATCCACCAGCATCCCTGCGGCACCGCCCTTTAAAATTGTTTTCAATACCTGCCGTCCCCCTTCGCGTCCTTTGGCATACATTCCGGCAGAACTGTACTTACGGGAACGGCGAATCAAGGCATCCACATATGGGTTGTTGGGCGGACGATAGATCAGTGTCATGGGTGTCTGCATTTCCGAAGCGGTCCGGGGCATGATTTCCCAATTGGCAAAATGGCCGGAGAACAGGATCAGCCCTTTACCCGCCGCCTTGGCATTATCCACATATTCCCAGCCGGTAGGCGTGATATGACGACGGAACCCCTCACCCCGCAATCGTGGGATATGAGGCAATTCTCCCAGGGTTCGCCCAAGATTATCCCACATCGCCTGCAGCGTTTGCTGACGTGTCGCACTATCCATTTCCGGAAATGCACGCTGAAGGTTAGCAATCGCTACTCTGTGTACTCCCATGTGTGGGCCGATCTTTCTGAGTAACCACCCCCCAAACGGTGATGCTACCCGCATGGGCAGCATACGAAACAGACCATAAATCAGCCAGGCACCTGCGGCCTCCAGAAGGTAACGCACACGCCGCCCCATGCTCACGGCAGATGCTCCTTGAGAAATTTTGCCAGATCGCGAGGGCGTTCCCACTCCAGATGCACGGGCAGGGCATGCAAATGTTCCCTGAATTCCGGCGGAAAGCGCACCGCATCTTTTTCCGTGGTTAACAACAAGGCTTCATATTCTGCAGCAATCTGCAGTAGCTTTCGCTGGTTACGCTTGGTATAGGGATGGTGATCCGGATACGCGACACTATGCACTACATTAATTCCCATTGCCGCCAGCGTATCAAAAAATTTCTGCGGGCGCCCAATTCCGGCAAACGCCACAAACCGGCCATCTTTCGGCAATCTCAGCCCATCATTTGCCTGCATATGTGCCCTGAATACCGGCATCGTTTTCGGCACTTCCTGTGCAATCTGCTGCACATCCTCACCAATCATCACCATGGCATCGGCCGCGCGATAGGCATAATCAACCCGATCCCGCAATGGTCCGGCGGGAAGAATCAGGCGATTACCAAAGCCAAACCCACTATCCACCACGATAAGACTGCATTGCCGGATCAGGCGCGGATCCTGCAATCCATCATCCAGAAGGATGAGCTCCGCACCTCCTTCCACCGCAGTCTGGCAGGTCTTCACTCGATCTTGGCCAACCCAGCATGTAGCTTTTTGAGCAATCAGTAACGGCTCATCTCCTACATCGCGTGCTGTATGCTTTTGTGAGTCTACACGAACCGGAATATGTTGTTTACCACCATACCCCTTACTGACACACGCCAGACGTGGATAACGGGGTTTTAAGAAATCAATCAGTGAAAGAACCGTGGGTGTTTTTCCGGCACCACCCACCGTCGCATTGCCGACACATACTACCGGGACACCCACCGAAACTGGTTTTGCCCGGGCAGAACGCAGGCGATTAATAAAAAAAGTAATGACCGAGAACGGAACCAGCAGTTCCGAACGCAGCCCGCGGGGCCCGGCCCAGAATTTAGGCGCTTTTGGCATTGTTCCCGGCGCCTGATCGCCCGGCTAATGTTTTCAGGTAGGGAGCGATTTCTTCCAGATACGCATTTTGTACTCCAGACTTACTCTCCACAATTTCCAGAGCGTTAGCCGCCAGCGTATGCTGTTTTGCGGGTGTTTTTAATAAAGTGCGGAGCATATCTATTAGCTCTTCTTTTGAACGTACCCGTATTGCCGCCTCACCTTGAATCAACGCATCGTAAATCCGGGCAAAATTTGTGGTATACGGCCCTGCCAGAATCGCGCACTCTAACCGTGCCGCCTCTAATGGGTTCTGCCCCCCATGCTGTACCAATGACCCTCCGAGAAACGCAATACCGGAAAGCCGGTAAAACAAACCCAGCTCGCCAATCGTATTGGCAATATAGATGTCGGTGGTTTCCAGAATGGGATCCTGCTTGGAACGCAGTGCCGTTTTCAACTGGAACTCGGATCTGCACAACTCAGCAATTCCTACACCACGCTCCGGATGACGTGGCACCAGGATGGTTAACAGCCCATCGATCTCCTTCTTCAGAGCATTGTGAATCTCTGCCGCTATACGCTCTTCCCCTTCATGCGTACTGGCCGCCAACCACAACGGACGTTCACCGATCTGGCTCACCATGCGCCCGGTTTCCTTCGGGTCTGCCGGTAATGCCGGGGCATCAAATTTCAAATTGCCTAAACTACGTACATTAGTGGCACCCAGCGTCTCCAGGCGTTTTTTGTCATCATCGCTCTGTGCCAGCGTCAGCGCAAAACTGCGCAGCATTTTTTCGGCAATCCCCCGCGCCCGCCGCCAGGTTTCAAATGCATCCTTCGACATCCGCGCATTAATCAAAAGCAGCGTACACCCCCGATGCGCTGTCTCTACAATCAGATTGGGCCATAATTCCGATTCCACAAACATACCAATATCCGGCTTCCAGTGATCCAGAAAGCGCCGCACCGTCACCAGCTTATCAATCGGTACAAACTGATGGAACGCCCGTGGCGGCAGCTTCCCTTCCAGCAGGCTGGAGGAGGTCACCGTACCCGTCGTCAGCAGCACGCTCAGTTCTTTATATTCTTCCAGAATGGCGCGGATCAGCGGCAGCACGGACATGGCTTCGCCCACGCTGGATGCATGCACCCACACCAGCGCCCCGGCCGGACGCGGAAACGATGCATGCCCCAGCCGCTCGGAGAACCGCTTGGGATCCTCCTTACCTTTACGGCGACGATGGATGAGGTACAGGTCAATAATCGGGCCTGTAATCACTGTGAGCCATCGATAGAATTTTAACAGCATGATCGTAAGGCCTCTCTCGTGCGTCCTGCGAACTTAAATGTTCGCAGAAACCGCCTGTTTGGTTATTTGGTTTAGCCGATCTTCCAGTGTTTTTCCAGCCTTTTCCACAGTCATTGCATCAAGCGCCAGCGGGCTGGCCACCGCCACCACTCCACGCCCAAACGGGTATGGAAACCAAAAACGATCCCAGGTACCAAGTGTTTTTCCACAGCCGGTATGGTAAGCTACCGGCACCACCAGCGCCCCGGTCAGGCGAGCCAGCTCCATCACCGCACCTTGTACTTTACATGCAGGCCCCTTGGGGCCATCTGGCGTAATTGCAATTGTCTTTCCGGATTGCAGCCACTGTACGGCTTGGCGCATCGCCGCCGCACCTCCCCGGTTTTTTGCACCTTTTGGATCATCACCCGGCCGGTTACTGGAACCATGGATCACCTGCAGATGAAAATACCGGATCACCCGGGCAATTAAAGCGCCATCGCCGTGCCGCGAAATAATCACCGCGGTATGCTGAGGCTGCGGCACAAACATAGGCAACATCAACAGACGCCCGTGCCAGAAGACAAAAATCACCGGACGGGACGATTGCTGCACCATCTCCCAGTGTTCTTCCCCAATCCATTGCCAGCGCGTGGTGTAATAGACCAGCCGGACATAGAGCTGCACCAGCCAGCAGGCCAGGGCACGGACAACAGTGGATTTTGCGAGTGCCCGCAATGGCCGGAAACGTTTTTTACGCGGCATGGGAGCCAAACTGCTCCTGGCACAGATGGGCATAAAGCCCGCTTTTTGCCTGCAGTTCCTGGTGGGTACCATGTTCAATAATGGTCCCGTTATCAATCACATAAATCTGATCAGCCCCCATCACGGTCGCCAGGCGGTGGGCAATCACAATCGTGGTACGCCCCCGCATCAGCCGTTCCAGTGCTTGCTGCACTTGCTTCTCCGAGGCGCTATCCAGCGAGGAGGTCGCTTCGTCCAGCAGCAGGATCGGGGCATTCCGTAACATTGCGCGGGCAATCGCAATCCGCTGGCGCTGCCCGCCGGAAAGCCTTACCCCATGTTGCCCCACTTTTGTCTCGTACCCATCCGGTAATGTCAGGATAAAATCATGTGCCGCCGCATTATACGCCGCTTCCAGTATTTCTTCTTCGCTCGCCCCTTCACGTCCATAGGCGATATTTTCGCGGATCGTGGTATCAAACAAGGTCGCATCCTGATTCACATACGCGATTGCCTCCCGTAGCGAGGCCAGCGTCACCGTCCGTATATCTGTCCCCCCCACGCGTATACTACCCGATTCCGGATCATAAAAACGTAGTAGTAGGTTAAAAATGGTGGACTTCCCGGCACCGCTTGGCCCCACCAGCGCCACGGTTTTACCGTCCTGCACTGAGAAGGAAACATGCTGTAAGGCCTGTGCATCCTGGCCATAGCTGAACTGCACCTGCTCAAACACCACATCGTGATGTGAAACCGAAAGCGGCTTGCTGCGCGCGCCGTCTTGCACGGCTGGCCGGTCATCCAGCATCGCGTAAAACCGGTCAATCGCCGCCAATGCTTCCTGCAGGTTGGCATTCAACCCGGAAAGACTTTTTGCCGGGCGATAGGCCATAATCAGCGCCGCAATAAACGAGAAAAACGCTCCTGGTGTGGTAGCGCCTTCCAGCACTTTGAAACCGCCATACCAGATCACTGCTGCAATGGCGATGCCCGCCAGCAACTCCATAATCGGCGCCGCCGCAGATTCTGTCCGTGCCGCCTTGACATAAAGGCCGAACAGCCGTTCCATTACCCCGGACGCCTGGGCAACTTCATGCTCCTCGCGGTTATAGGCCTTCACCATCCGGATGCCCTGGAAACTATCATCCAGCCGCGAGAGATACTGCCCCAACTCTTCCTGTGTCTTTTCCGACACTTTCCGCATGCGCTTGCCCAGACGGATCACCGGGTAACCGGCAATGGGGAATACACCAAACGCAATCAGCGAAAGCTCCCAGCTCTGATACACCATGACACCAATCAGGAATACCAGCGTCACACTTTCTTTCAGTGCCCCGCTCAGGATATTGCTGAGATGTCGGCGGATAATCTGAATATCATTGGAAAAGCGGGAAATCAGGCGGCTGGATCCTTGTGCTGTAAAGAGTGCCAGGTCGCTATGGATCAAATGCCGGTAGAGCGTGACCTGCATATCGGTAATCACCCGCTGGCCAGTAATTTTCATCATCACCATCTGCGTATAACTTGCCCCCCCCTTCACCAGCGCAATCAACGCCACCGCTGCTGGCACAAGCATCAGCATGGTACGGTCCTGTTTGAGGAACACATCATCCAGTACCGGCTGCATCAGCCAGGCATTGGTCGCCGTTGCCGCAGCCACCAACACCATGCAGACTCCGGCAGTGGCCAGCTTGGAAAAATGTGCCCGAAGATAATCGCTGTAAAGACGCCCCATTAGCACCCGTGCACTTTCTTTACGCACTTGTTTAGGGCGGGATGAATTGCGTTTGCTTGCCATGGGCGGCATCATACGCAGGTTCCGCCGGGCAGGCAACCTCAGAGCATCTACCCCGCCCGGAAGCCACGTTGGAAGTAGTTATTTCTGTGACATTGCTTCAATGAGCTGGGCCACTGCCTCCTGCTGTTCCCGCGGGCGAATACGGCAGAAATTCCGCATCACATTCAGGCAGGCACGCCGCCGTTCTTCGCGTGGACCGTCCGGCAATTCTTCCAGTTCTTCAAAGAAATAGGTCACCGGTACATTCAGTGCCTGGGCGATTTCCACCAGACGGCTGGCAGCAATCCGGTTTACCCCTTTCTCGTATTTTTGCAACTGCTGGTGTGTAATCCCCACTTCCTGGGAAAGCTCCTGCAGTGTCACCCCGGCCGTTTTGCGTAACGTGAACAATCGTTCCCCGATACGCTGGTCTAGTAGGCTGGTCATTTTACCTTGGGTGATCCCCATGTATCCTCCTTCTGGTTACCTTCTGTAACGAGAAGTTGCAAAGACCGTGCCAATAACCATATTTCTTTATATTATAGATATATATCAATATATTAATATTTTTTAGGCGTGTATTCTCTCATTCTGCACCTCCCTGTTTCTTTCGCATATTGAGAAAAATTCCTGCATTCTGGCTTTTTGAACCCCGCCATGCTAGATACGTACCCATGCATCCCCCACAGACCGTACCCCAACTCTATGCACAGGCCCTGCAGGCGCAACAGACAGGCCATATCGCACAGGCCGCCAAGCTCTATGGAACCATCCTGAACCATCAGCCCGGCCATATTCCTAGCTACCACCAGCTGGCCCAGCTTCTGCAGCAAAACGGCGATGTACAAGCCGCGATCCGCCTGATGGAAATAGCCTGTTCCCACGCCCCAGATCATGCCCAGACGTACCGCCACCTGGGAATTTTACTGCGCCTGGACGGCCAGCATGATGCCGCCGAGCAGTGCTACCAGAAAGCACTCTCCCTCAAACCCGGCGATGCCGCCACCCACGCCTATTATGCCAAGCTGCTCAAGGATAAAGGGAATCTTGACGAAGCAGTCGCGCAATTCACGCTTGCTACCCAGCATAACACCGGAAATGCCGCATGGTTCTATGATTTGGCGAATACTCTGCATGATTTAGGGCGATTCCCAGAGGCTGACCGCACGTATCAGCGGGCGCTCACCCTGCAGCCGGAATATGCGGAAGCTTGGTATAATTACGCCACCACCCTCTTTTTAACCGACCAGTATGATAAAGCGTGGGATGCTTATTTCTGGCGGCACCGCCTACCCAATGCACCCGGCACGGCGACGCTGCACCCTTCCCCCTGTTGGATGGGGCAGGAACTTGATGGCAAGACCCTGCTGATTCTGTCTGAACAGGGCGTGGGGGATGTTTGGTTTTTTGCCCATATGCTACCGGATATTGCGACCAGGGCTGGATGTTGCATTCTGGCTTTACATGAATCCCGACACATTCCTCTATTTAACCGATCCTTTGATAACATAGAGGTCATAGAAACCGAAACTATTACTGATATTTCAGTAGATTACCATATTGCCCTGCCCGATCTGGGAAAATACCTGCGTCCTGTCATTACGTCCATTCCCGAACAATCAGGCTACTTACAGGCTTGCCCGGAGAAAACTGCAGAAAACCGCACACGTTATCAGGCGCTGGGAAAAAAAACACTGATCGGCATTGCCTGGCATACCACAAATCAGGAAAACGCCCTGCAGCTGGCGCGGAATATTCCGCTCAGCCATTGGGCACCCATCCTGCAGTTGCCAGACACGCAGTTTATTTCCCTGCAATATGGCGATCACCAGGAAGAAATACGTGCCGTGGAGGCACAATTAGGTATCACCATCCACACCGATACCTCAGTTGATGCCTTAAAAAGCTTGGATGATTTTGCCGCACAGGTCGCCGCACTGAACCGGGTCATCAGTATCGACAACGCCACCGTGCATATGGCCGGGGCACTCGGCATCCCCACGGAGACGCTCCTTCCCTTTGTACCCAACTGGCGATGGGGGCTGGGGCGTAATGACTGCCCCTGGTACCCCACCATGCGATTATGGCGGCAACCCGCACCGGGCAATTGGGAAGCCCCCCTTCGGACACTGCAGGAATGTTTGTTATCCGAATAGTTAATAAGCCAGCAGGCGCTTACTGGCAGGCGTATCGGGAAGCAGTGATTTCTCTTTCTGGTAGGCTTCGATAAAGCGTGGTTTATTGACACCGATCAATGCCCGTAAGTCCCCCAGCTTCCAATCCATATAATCTTCAAACGGGAAATCGTAGATGTGCTCTACCCGGCATTCATGCCCACGCTGCAGCCCCATTTCATAGACTTCCAATTCATGATCAGTGAAACGGTAATATTTGGGGTACACATATTTGGTCACTAACTTAAAGACCGCGGCCTCCACCGCGCTGACGGCTTTGGATGTCCCCATGGTAAAGCCAATTACAAAGGCTTCGTCCTGTGGCAACAATCCGCGCCCTATCAGCACATGGATGCAATCATGCCGTTCCAGCGTGACCGCCCCTTTAAACGCGATGGGCGAGGCCGGGTTCTCAAATAACCGCACCAGCATGCTGACTTCCTGTGCACCCACACCCGGCAGAGACGTGTACACATCGCGCAATGTCTGGTCGTCATTATTCAGGCCGGGGTTCCAGTCCTTCCATGAAATCTTCGTTTTTCCCATATCCAATTATACCATGAAAGCAAGCGTTAGCGAAAGTGCTCCTTGGCATAACGCAGCATGGCCATCACTTCGGCCGTGGGCGCATTTTCGCGGCCGAGCTTCCTGCGGACTTCTGGCACCTCCAGCCGCAGGAACGGGTTCGCAGCCAGCTCCGTGGAAAGCAAGGAGGGAAGGGTTGGGCGGCCCTGCCGGTGGCGTTGCTTGGCTTCCGTGATCCAGGCCTTCAGGGCTTCGTTCTCCGGCTCCATCCAGCGGGCAAACAGCCCATTGGCCAGTGTGTATTCATGGGTACAGTAAATACGGGTATCCGGCGGCAGGCTGGCAATCTTCTGCAGACTTTCCACCAACTGAGCGGGTGTACCTTCAAACAGCTTGCCACACCCCAGCGAAAAGAGGGTATCCCCGCAGAATAATGCCTGTGCTTGCGGAATGTAATACATAATATGTCCCAGCGTGTGCCCGGGAATATGGGTCACCTGTAGTTCCACCCCCCAACAGTGAAGTATATCTCCATCCTTCACTGTGCGGTCAATACCCGGAATACGGCGCGCATCGCCCTCAAATCCCGTCACCCGGGCACCCGTTACTTCTTTCAGCGCTGGAAGACCGGTCACATGATCCCAGTGATGGTGAGTGACTAGTATTTCTGTTAAACGCCATCCCTGCTGATCCAGAAATGCCTGCACCGGTGCCGCCTCACCCGGGTCAATTGCCGCCACTTCCTGGCTTCCCGGCACATGGAGCACATAAACATAATTATCTTTATAAATAGGGACAAAATGGATTTCCAATGCCATATTCGTATGCTTTCATACTTCCTGGTGCGATTAATTCTTCACCATTGCTCTAAAATTCACTATACACGCTGCTATGGCTCCTGCAAAGAAAGGCACACAAAAATCCTCCGCAAAGGCACCGGTAACCCTCGCTGCCTGCCGCACTGCTATCGATGCTATCGATGACCAGCTGGTTAGCTTGCTGGCAGACCGGCAGCGCATCGTAGAACAGGTGGGGCAATTAAAGCAGAAAGAGGCCAATGGGCACAGCATTATACGTCCTGCACGCGAAGCCCGGATGGTACGCCGCATCGTGGAAAAAACCGAAGGTATTTTTTCGGCCAATGCCATCGCGCTGATCTGGCGGCTGATTATTGCCAATGCCATCAATACTGAAGAAAAAACTGCCATCGTCTCTTACTCCCCGCCGGGGGAAGAAGAATGCTACTGGATGGCCCGGGAACATTTTGGCCCGTTCTCTGATAACACCCGCACCCCAACCCGTATGGAGGTTTTGCGCGCAGTAGAAGAGAAACAGGCAACAATTGGCGTACTTCCTTTACTAGGCACCGAAATGGCGCATTGCTGGTGGGCCGATCTGGTGCGGGAAAATATGGGTACCCGTATATTTTGCCGACTGCCATTTGTGCGCCGTGACCCATCCTCAAAACTGCCGGTGGTTGCTATCGGGCATGTCGTTCCGGAGGATAGTGGTGATGATACCTCCCTGTGGGTGATTACCGCCGATGAAACCCTGCCTTTTGAAACGATCGGTGACGCCTTGACAAATGCCGGTGTTATCTTCGAGGAATGGGAACATTGCCGGGTGATGGCCCAGCCGGTCATGCGCTATAATTTGCTGAGCCTGCCCGGTTTTGTAATACACTCCGATAGCCTCACTAAGGCACTGGCACAGGTGAATAAGGCAAACCCACAACCAGTACCTGTAAGCGCCACCTGCATCGGGGCGTTTGCTAACCCGATCCAGACCAAACGGAGCCACTAAACCATGGCGAATCTTCCGGAAATCCGCTGCCCCTCCATGCTGGAGATTGCCACCTATGTTCCCGGCAAGTCCACACTGGCACCAGGGCAAAAAGTCATTAAACTTTCCTCCAATGAGAACCCGTTTGGTGCCAGCCCGGCGGCATATGAGACGCTGCGGCAATGTGATTATCTGCACCGCTACCCGGAAGGTTCCAGCCGGGAATTGCGTGAGGCACTGGGGAACACCTACGGTCTGAACCCGGAACGCATCGTGTGTGGTGCCGGGTCAGACGAACTTATTTTATTACTGGCGCAGGCCTATGCTACAACTGGCGATGAGATCCTGTGCACGGAGCATAGTTTCCTGATGTATCCTATCGCCGCAAAGCGCGTGGGTGCGGTCCCAGTTTATGCTAAGGAAACGGATATGACCACCAGCGTCGATGCGTTGCTTGCTTCGGTCACACCCAAAACACGCATGGTCTTCCTGGCAAACCCAAATAACCCCACCGGTACATATCTGTCGCAAACGGAACTGCGCCGTTTGCGTGATAGGCTACGGGACGATATCCTGCTGGTGCTGGATCATGCCTACGCCGAGTACGCCACAGCCGAGAATTACACAGACGGCTATGCATTCGTGGAAGAAGGACGTACCGTTGTCACCCGCACCTTCTCCAAAATATACGGGCTGGCGGCATTACGACTGGGCTGGGCCTATTGTCCGGAGAGCGTGGCCGATATTCTGCACCGTATCCGGGGGCCGTTTAATGTTTCTACTCTGGCACAATCTGCCGGTATCGCCGCACTGAAGGATCAGGATTTTATCAGACACTCCTGTGAGCACAACCATCTCTGGCGGGAACGGTTGACGCAAACATTACAGCAGCTTGGGTTAAATGTATACTCCAGCCAGGCAAATTTCATCCTGGTTGCCTTCCCTGAAGGGACTAAGAATGCACAGGCTGCCGACACGTTCCTGCAGCAGCAGGGCATTATCGTTCGCAATATGCAGAGTTATGATCTGCCGCATTGCCTGCGTATTTCCATCGGTGGGGAGGCAGAAAACACTTCCCTGCTGGATGCACTGCAACGCTTCATGGGCGCATGAGTACGCCCGGCAGGCATAGTGCTCACCCACCACCACTCCGTTGGCAACCACGTCTGGAACATTTCATTGAAGCCGAACGCCGGCGTTTCTTTTTGTGGCTGCCGGTCTGGTTTGGGGCGGGGGTTGGGATTTATTTTGCCCTGCCTTATGATATTCCGCTCTGGGTTTCATTACCGTTGCTTATCGTTACCCTGACACTCACCTGGTTTGCACGCCGTTATTTGGTGCCGTTTTACCTGCTGGGCTGTGTTAGCCTGTGCATCGCCGGGGTAGTACGGGCTGAATGGCGCAGTATAGACGTTGCCGCCCCCATATTACAGGAAACCACCCCGCCGGTATGGGTCCGCGGTACATTAGAAAGCCTGGAACCCATGGAGCATGGCTACCGGATTTTCCTCACCGCATTGGATATCCGTGAAATTCCAAACAATGCCCTGCCCAAACGCATCCGGCTGAATATCCGTACGGAAATGGAACCCGTCCACCCGGGGGATCGGATATCGGTAAAAGCCGTCCTGTTACCACCACCCAGTCCGGCTTATCCGGGAGGCTATGATTTTGCACGGGATGCTTATTTTAAACAAATTGGCGCGGTAGGGTATAGTCTCAGCAAGGTGTATTTGAAGCAAGAAGGCTCGCCTGATTGGGGACAATCCGTTGAAGCCTTACGACAAGCCATCACCTCACGAATTCTGGCACAATTAGAAGGACATAGCAGCGCGCCGGTTGCCACTGCCCTGCTAACCGGGGAACGTAAGGCGATCCCCGACACTGTTCAGGATACCATGCGTGCTGCCGGAATTGGGCACCTGCTGGCGATTTCCGGACTTCACCTCGCGCTGGTGGCCGGGTTGTGGTACGGCGCGTTACGCTTTGGGTTCGTATTATTTCCCGGGCTGGTGCTGCGCTACCCGGTGAAACAATGGGCAGCCATTGGGGCATTACTTGGCGGACTGGGGTATCTGCTCATTGCCGGGGCACCCGTTTCTGCCCAGCGTGCCTACCTGATGGTGGGGTTGTTCTTTCTGGCGATCCTGCTGCACCGGGAAATTACCCCCATGCGGCCGGTGGCACTGGCGGCCTTTATTATCCTTGCACTACGCCCGGAAAGCCTCACCGGCCCCAGTTTCCAGATGTCCTTTGCCGCGGTCATCGCACTGATTGCCTTTTACGAAATCGTCCGGCGCTATCGCGCCGCCCATCCAATCCCTTATGCATGGTATATGCGGCCACTTTTGTATGTTCTCAGCCTGGCCGCCGCATCCCTGGTGGCCGGAACCGCCACTGCCCCCTTTGCCATCTATCATTTCGGCGCCTATGCCTTATACGGGCTGGCCGGAAATATGGTGGCCGTTCCGCTGGCCGGTACGCTCATCATGCCAACCGGTATACTGGCATTGCTCCTGATGCCACTCGGGTTGGATCACCTACCACTCACCGTTATGAGTTACGGCATTCGCCTGATGCTGGATTATGCCGCCTGGCTGCATAGTTTACCCCATGCCCTGCTTTCCGTTGGCACACTTACTCTGCCGGTGATTGTACTCATTGCCATCGGCGGATTATGGCTCTGCCTCTGGCAAACCCGCATTCGTATACTGGGTGTGATACTGATCCTTATAGGCATCAGTGTACGTTTTATTCTCGGCACTGCCCCGGATATGATTGTCGATGAAGGGGGAAAACTCTTTGCGCTCCGGCTACAGGACGGGCACTATGCATTCTCAGACCTGCGCCCGGCACGCTTTGCCCGCACGATGTGGATGCAGGCCGTGGGACAAGAAAACCCGCTACGGCTACGCGATGTCAGCGATGACCCCGCCTTCTCCTGCAGCGCGGGAACGTGTGAGTATACAGCAGGCCACATACCGGCACGCATTGTAACGCAGGCCACACAGAATACTTGCCCACAAAGCGGCCTCCTCATCTGGCTGGAAGAGAAAATACCCTCCTGTCCGCCTGCAACATCTATCATTACGAAGGAAACGCTGGCATGCCGGGGTACCGTTGCGATTTGGCTTACTTCCCCCCCGCGTCTATACTATTCTGGCACCACCAGAGGCACGCGACGGTGGACACATTCCTGCTGAACCATTAAAACTAAACCAGCATGCATCATCGAGTATTATACAGGACGGTTTACTCCTATATGGCCGCTGGCGTTATCACGCTGGCAGGTGCCCTGTTTCCTGCCGTTACCAGTGCCCAGACAATTACTGACTGGCGCGTGGGTGACCATGATGGGACAACGCGCTTCGTACTCGATATGGATGACATGGCAGACTATAAGGCCTTCACGCTGGAAAATCCCAACCGGCTGGTGATTGATATCGCCGGGGGCACATGGAAAGGCCCACGTGGACAAACCTCAACCGATCCGCTGGTGCGCAAGGTACGGCATGGGAAACCCAATTCGGACACACTTCGCATCGTGCTGGACTTAAATGCCAAAGCCAGTGTGAAAGATAGCCTGTTCCTGCTGCCCAAAGGTGATGTCTCCGCCCACCGGCTAGTACTGGATATTGCTGCCTCCGGACCAGTCCGTGCGACCACGGTTACAAAAGCAGCAATACCCAGTAAGAAAACATCCTCTAGCGTTGCAGAAGCAGCAAAGAGTGTACCGCTCTCCATGGCTGCTCGTTACCCGCACCCCAAAGAAAATGCACTGCCACCGCTTTCCATCCTGCCGGGCAAGCGTCCCACCAGCTTGAAATACCAGTATGACGCCAATAATCAGGCAGTTGAGACTGCCTCCACTAATATGCCTGCCCCGGTGGAAACCCGTTCATCTGCCCCACCCGTGATCGTTATTGATGCCGGGCATGGCGGCATTGACCCGGGTGCAATTGGCAGTTCCGGACGCTATGAAAAAGATATTACGCTGCGTTATGCGCTGGCCTTACAGGATGAGTTGAATCGCCGGGGAAAATATAAAGTGGTCGTTACGCGTGGTAAGGATACATTTATCAATCTTCAAGATCGTGTAGAAAAGGCCAAATCCGTGGATGCGGAACTATTCCTTTCCCTGCATGCAGATTCGCATCCGGATAGCAACACGCGGGGTCTTTCAGTCTATACTATTTCCGAAGGACGATCCCGCCGGGAGGCTCAAAAGCTGGCTAATAACACAAGAGCCAAGCAAGATGTTGCTGGGATTAATCTGAATCATGAACAAAAAGAAGTACAGGAAGTTCTGATTGATATGGTACAACGCGAGACAAAAAATACATCGGCCAGCCTGGCGGATATTTTGGTGGAAGAGCTGGGCAGTGAGGCAAAATTATTAAATAATACCCATCGTTTTGGTAGTCTGGCGGTGTTAACCGCGGCGGATATTCCCTCCGTACTGATTGAGCTGGGATATATGTCAAATCGTTATGAAGAAAGGCTGCTAGCCACACAGCGTTACCGGGAGAAACTGGTAACTGCCATCGCGGATGCATTGGATCGTTACTTCCGCAATTACGGAAACAGTTAGGAAATCGCACTATGCGTGTTTTACTTTATCTGCTGCATCTGAGCCTTGTGTTCCTGTTGTTTGGCGCAGTAGCGATTGCCGGGTTACTGCTTTATTTCAATCATGATCTGCCTGACCATCATCAGCTGGAAGCCTATAATCCTCCCGTGATGACGCGTGTCTATGCCGCAAACGGAACCTTGATTGAAGAATTTGCGCAAGAGAAACGTATCTATATTCCCATAGAGGCCATTCCAAAATCAGTTGTCCAGGCGTTTATCGCCGCCGAAGACCGGAATTTCTATTCGCATGTGGGCATTGATCTTACCAGTGTTTTCCGCGCAGCCTACCATAATTTCCGTGGACTTTCCGGGGAGAGTAATAATTCGCTGCAGGGTGGCTCCACCATCACGCAGCAGGTGGCTAAGAACATGCTGCTTTCCCGCGAGCGAACGCTTACGCGCAAGATCAAGGAGGCCATTCTGTCTTTCCGTATGAGCCACGCGTTTTCTAAAGATCGAATCATGGAACTTTATTTGAATGAAATCTACCTGGGCGCTGGCTCTTATGGGGTAGCTGCGGCATCATTGAATTATTTCAATAAGTCCGTGGATGAACTGAATCTGCAGGAAGCGGCTTTGCTGGCCTCTCTGCCGAAAGCCCCCTCCACTTATGACCCCCGCCGTAACTATGAGAAAGCACTCACCCGTCGTAACTGGGTACTGGGTGGTATGGCAGAAGAAGGTTACATCACACAGGAAGAAGCAACCAAAGCGCAACAATCCCCCATCGAACTCAAAGACCGCACCTATGCGGATAAAGCCCGCTCGGAATATTTCACTGAAGAAATCCGCCGCCTGCTCGTGGATTTATATGGGCAGGAAGTCGCCTATCAGGGGGGGCTAAGCGTACACAGTACACTTGATCTGCGTCTGCAGGCCATTGCCGAACGTGTCTTCCGGGAAGGACTGGCTAGCTATGAACGTAAGCTAGGCTATCGTGGACCGTTACACAAACTGGAAAACCTGGAACGCTGGCAACAGGCGCTTGCTACTATAGACAAACCCTCTGGCACAGACAGTTGGAAGCTAGCCGTCGTGCTTGGCAAAACTACTGAGGGATACCAGATTGGTCTGCCTTCAGGTGATAAAGGTATCGTTACCTATAAGGATACCGCCTGGGCACGCCGCGGATCAAACGGGAAATGGTCTGCAAAAGATAAAATTCTTAATGAAAGGGATGTAATCTTAGTCGCTGCAACAGATGATGCGCCTGATCACTACGGTCTGCGCCAAGTACCAAAAGTAAATGGCGCACTGGTGGCCATGGATCCACATAATGGCCGCGTATTAGCAATGGTTGGCGGGTCCGATTATGCCACAAGCCAGTTTAACCGAGCCACCCAGGCAAAGCGCCAGCCCGGCTCCGCTTTTAAGCCTTTTGTATATCTTACTGCATTGGAAAAGGATTATACTCCAGCCAGCCTCATCGCAGACGAACCTATTGAATTCACGATGCCAAAACGCAAGAATAAAGCGGAGGAAGAAGGTGAAGAAGGGAAGGGGGAAGAAGAATTACTCCCCTGGCAGCAGGAAGAAGAAGATACCTGGGCCCCGCAGAATTACTCCGGGAATTTTTACGGCCCTACCACACTGCGCCGTGGGGTAGAAAAATCACTGAACGTGATGACCGTACATTTGGGGCTATTACTTGGCACTGATACAATTGCTAAAACAGCTGAAAAACTTGGCATCCCAATCAATACCAGCAGCTATCTTGCATCGGTGCTGGGAACAACGGAAACGACCCTCATGGCACTGACCAATGCTTATGCCATGCTGGTCAATGGGGGAAAGCGCATCACTCCAAGTCTGGTAGAACGGATTCAGGATCGTCACGGCACGACGTTGTATACACGAGATATCCGTCCGTGCGAAAGCTGCCGGTTAACCGATAACTCGCTGGCAGAGCAGCTCGTTCCCCCCACGATTCCGGATACGCGTGAACAGGTCGTTGATCCACGTAATGCTTACCAGATGGTTTCCATCCTGGAGGGCGTGGTACAGCGCGGGACAGGGCGGGCCGCGCAGAAACTGGGCCGTCCGGTAGCTGGCAAAACGGGTACTACCAATGACAGCATGGATGCCTGGTTTATTGGCTTCACCCCGGATCTCGTTGTAGGAACCTATGTGGGATATGATACCCCCCGCTCGCTGGGGAAGAAGGCAGAAGGCGCCACCATTGCCCTGCCCATTTTTAATGATTTCATGGAAGAAGCCCTGAAAAACGAACCGCCGGTTCCCTTCCGGATTCCACCTGGCATTCGTCTGGTGAAAATCGATGCCAAGACAGGTTTCCTTCCCACCGACGAAACCCCGCGCAACGAAATCATTCAGGAGGCCTTCCTTCCCGGCACCGAGCCAACCCAATCTATTGCCCGCTCGCGCCCTTTACCAGTGATCAATGCCGGCATAACATATCCTAATGCCCCGGCGGTGCTGGATGAAAATATGGAAACCCCCACCTTCCGTGGCACCGGGGGCATCTACTGATGCCCGCTTTCCTGCATGAAACGCCCGAGGATGCCTATCACAGACATCGTTTCGGGTGTCGTGTGGTATGCCTGCTTTCCTTTTTGATTCTGCTCAGCATCGGGTTACCCTGGCTACCTGCATTTCCCCAAGCAACACCGATGTCTTCCGCATTACTGGTCGTACATTACGCATGGATACATTCCCTACATCTGGGCACAGAACTGGTTACCCATTACGGGCCGCTTGGCTTCCTTGCCACGAATTTTTATACTCCGGAAACCTATCTCTGGCTGATGCTGGGACGGGGTTTTTTCGCCGTGATGTTTCTTGTTTCGGTTTACCATGCGATTACGCGCCTAAGCCTGGTCCCGAATCCATTTGTCATTTTTTTGCTCTGTGTACTGGCAGCACTATCACCCGATCTGTTATTTCTGCTCCTTCCCTGGCTGGTCTTTCTGATACTCACCACTTCGCCCCGTCCCAGCTATCCTCTCACACTTTTTTTACTGCTTGGTGTGGCGCTGGCAGGTATGGTGGATGTGCGTATCGCTATGCTGGCACTGATAGTGTGCATTGCTGCGGATATCCTGCGACTGCCAAAGCGATGCGTGCCGGGAGTGACAGTGATCTGGTGTGGGTTGTTCCTACTGTTCTGGGTACTCTGCAACCAATCTGTATCTGCCCTTCCTGAATGGTTTTATAGCGGAATAACATTACGTCCGGATCACAGTATCTGGCAGCAGGTAACCACTCCCCTGCTATATGGGTTTATCGCACTGCTTCTGATTCACTGTCTCAGCTTTATTGTATTGACCATTCGGCAACATGGACTCTATGCCGTTATCAGTATTCTGGCGTTCTTCTTTACGCTGGCGCTGATGACACGGAGTTATTTTGCATTGGGTGATCCAACATTCGCTAATGCATTAGGTATTCTGTTTGCACTATACTTGACCCTATATAGCACTTTGCACATATTCTATCCTTACATATTTCGTCGTTTTGTCCTGTTTTTCTGGCTGATCATGCTGGGAGTACTTAGTTTCCAGCTCTTGGGGCAGATCCTGCAGCGTATGGCGATATCACCAAACTGGCTGGCCGATAGCGTAGAAGCACTGGAAGGATTCCCGGTGTCCCATCAGAAACATTTTGCTGCTGCCTATGAATTTATTCGCAAAGCCCATCCACTCCCTAACGTGGGTAGCACTGCCGATATCCTGCCGAACCAACCCGCTATTCTGTTGGCACAGAATATTCCTTATTCACCTCGACCGGTATTCCAGAGCCGTTTTGTACAAACACCCTATCTCGCACGCAAGAATCGTGATTTCCTGATAAACACCACACCTGCGCACCTTTTTCTGAATGTTGGCAACTACTATAATCACTTCGCTACCGCGGCCGATGCACTACTCTGGCCTGAAATTCTCAGACGGTATAACATTACAGGTGTTAGTGGCAATTATCTGCACTTCATCCAAAGGGATACCGAACGTCCGGTGAGTTTAATCCCGATCGAAGAAACCAGTACCGCTATGGGCCGAACCGTGCGCGTACCTCCGCTAAGCGATGATGGCGGGGTATGGGTTACGTTCCATCTGAAACTCACCCTGCTGGGCAGAGTATTCTCCCTACTTTATCCACCCTTTCCGCTGAAGATAGAATATCGCACCACCAGTGGTTATACTAACACGCAGCTTGTTTCCCCTGGTATTGCTAAAAGCGGCTTTCTGCTTTCTCCGGTACTTAGTAATAGCCTGCAACTGGTACTTTTTGCTCGCGGTGAACATGAGCAACTTGCCCCACTTGGAATACAAGAAATGACGTTCTCTCCGGCCGTCGGCTGGCAATGGCTAGCCCCATATCTCTATGAGAACAATGTAACGGTAACCTATCACCGACTGCGCTTTCTACCGCAAAAAACTGATGCTATTAACGGCTGGGATACATTCACACAGCAACTTGCCACTCTGACCAGTTATCCCTTTCATAGTACAATTGCTTCCCCGGATTTCCCAGCAGACCAGCATCTGCGGATTGATCGTAGCTTTGGCCAGCAAACTCTCCATGTGCATGGGGAATCCCGGCTCTTTATCTCCTTGGTAGGTATGGAAAACAGTCTGAGTGCTACTTATGGCATTACCCGCCCTTCACAGGAATCTCTGCCACAAGGCGATGGCATCTATTTCATTGTGGATGGTGTAGCAAAAGAAGGAGATGTCCGGCAAACCCTGTGGAAACGGTTAGTGCCCCCACTCGGCCCGGGACAGGATACCTCGCAATTCCCCTTACATCTTCCCTTGCCGGACGGGCTGAAGGGTGTATTCTTATCCACGGTTCCGGTCTCACCGGAAAAAAGTAACCGGGCCTACTGGTCTGAACTAGAAATGGAATACGGCTCCGAATGAAACCGGAAACCGAACAGGCAATTGCACAGATTAAGCAGTCACTCGCACTGCTGAGGAGGTATCTTTGACCCGGATGCTTCCGCCAGGCAACTTGAAACCTTAAAACAGCAAACTGCTGACCCGGAATTATGGAATGATCGCGCCCGCGCGGAACAGCTGTTGCGGGAACAAAAAGCGCTGGAAGGTAAACTCCAGTCGTTCGAGGCATTATGCCGTGATCTGGACGATCAAGAAACATTGATTGCACTGGGCGAAGAAGAGAATGATGCACAGGCCATTACCGAGGCCGAAGCTGCACTGGCAAAACTGGCGATCCAGGCCAAACGTTTGGAGACCGAACGATTGCTCTCCGGGGAAGCTGATGCCAATGATTGCTTCCTGGAAATTCACCCCGGCGCGGGCGGGACAGAAAGTCAGGACTGGGCACAAATGCTGGAGCGCATGTATCTGCGCTGGGCAGAACAGCAAGGGTTTGAAGCCCAGTTGCTTGAGGAACAGGATGGAGATGAAGCCGGGATCAAATCCGCCACCATCCGTATTCGTGGGTCGTTTGCCTATGGCTGGGCCAAAACCGAAAGTGGCGTACACCGACTGGTGCGTATTTCCCCGTTCGATAGTAACCACCGCCGTCACACCAGCTTCGCCAGTGTGTGGGTCTATCCAGAAGTGGACGATACTATAGATATCTCGGTTTTGGATAAAGATTTGCGGGTGGATACCTACCGCGCCAGTGGAGCGGGTGGGCAACACGTCAACCGAACCGACAGTGCCATTCGCATTACACATTTACCCACCAATATTGTCGTACAATGCCAAAATAGCCGCTCACAACATCAAAACCGCGCCGAGGCCATGCGGATGTTACGCGCCCGGCTTTACGAATTGGAGCTGCGCAAACGCGAGGAGGCCGCGGAAATCTCCAATGCCAGCAAGGCGGAAAATGCCTGGGGAAGCCAGATTCGTTCCTATGTCCTGCATCCATACCAGATGGTGAAGGATTTACGTACCGGGGTAGAGACCAGCGACACACAGGGTGTGCTGGATGGTCATCTGGAACATTTCATGACCGCGGCCCTGGCAGCCCGTGTCAAAAATATTCGGGGATCCTGATGACGCTCTCCCCAACACTCCCTTTGAAGAAAGGAGCTATCATTGAGGTGATCGCTCCCTCCAGCCCGTTACTTCAAGGGCCGGAAGCACTTAACCAGATTGTAAATTATATTGATTCCCTTGGCTTTCAGGCGCGCATTCCGGTAGATATTCAGGGGAATGATCTGCTATGTGCCAATACGGCGGAGGTGCGTTTTCATCATTTGAAGCAGGCGCTCCATGCCCCGGATTCCGATGCCATCTGGTGTATCAAAGGTGGGTATGGTGCCACGCATTTGTTACCTTTGCTGGATACACTACCACCGCCACCCACCCCCAAATGGCTCATCGGCTTCAGTGATATCACGGCTCTACATTGCTATTTCAACCATCAGTTTGGCTGGCCCAGCCTGCATGCCCCCATGCCCGGACAGGTGATTAATCAGAAAGTCGATCTAGCTTCCGTGGAAGCTATCGGAAACCTGTTACACTCCACACCCGATTCACTCCACTATGCGCTCACTCCACTCAACCACTCGGTTAAACAGACAGATGCATTGACTGGCAGTATCCATGGGGGGAATTTGTGTGTATTACAGTCATTGCTGGGCACCCCCTGGAACCCGCAATTAGACGGGGCAATCCTCTTCCTAGAAGATGTGGACGAAGATACCCGCCGTCTGCACCGGATGCTGGTACACCTGCATCAGGCTGGGATGTTTAACCATTTGCATGGTGTGATACTGGGGGATTTTAATCGTATCCCCGAAAAAGAAGACTGCCCGCCACTGGAACCCATGCTGGAAAATTTCTGCCAGACATGCATACCCGAAGCACTGCCGGTCTATCGCATCTCCGGGATTGGTCATACCGAACGTAATCTGCCATTACCGCTGGGCATCCCGGCATCTATCACGAATGATACCCTGATCATTCCACTGGGGGGCAACCATGTATAGTAACCTTGTCATCCTTACGGGTGCGGGAATTTCTGCTGAATCCGGCCTTAATACGTTCCGCGGGGAAGATGGATTGTGGGAAGGCCACCATGTGGAAGATGTTGCCTCCCCGGAGGGCTTTGCCCGCAACCCGGAACTGGTGCAGCATTTCTATAATCTGCGCCGTCAGCAATTGTTAACCGTAGACCCAAATCCCGCCCATGAGGCATTGTCCCGGCTGGAAGATGCGTGGGAGGGAAGTTTCCTGCTCATCACCCAGAACGTGGATGATCTGCATGAGCGCGCCGGGTCACGGAATGTACTGCATATGCATGGCGAGCTGCGCAAGGCGCGTTGCATGGAAACCGAGATCATCTGCCGTTGGGACGATGATATCGACCACACCTCACGTTGCCCCTGCTGCAACCAGTTTGAAACTCTGCGGCCGCATATTGTCTGGTTCGGCGAAATGCCGTTGGAGCTGGAACGGATCTATCAGGCTTTGCAAAATGCAGATATGTTTATTGCCATCGGCACTTCCGGGGTGGTGTACCCGGCCGCCGGTTTTGTGGCGGAAGCCCGGCAACATGATGCCTATACCATGGAACTGAACCTGGAACCTTCCACCGTGGAAAGTCTGTTTGATGAGTGTATTTACGGGCTGGCCGCCACCACCGTACCCCAGTTGGTGGATACCTTGCTGGCATTACAGCAAGAAGCGCATGACCAGGCCTGACACCATCACTGCCAAAGCCGCCACCACGGCGTTTGAGCAGGCAATGACGCTCCACCGTCAACAGCGGCTGCCAGAAGCCGCGGCGATCTATCAGAGCCTGTTGCAGCATTTCCCACACCATAGCTCCCTCTTATTTAATTATGGGGTTTTATTTATGCAATCCGGGCACCCGGAAAAAGCACTGCCGCTGCTGCAATCCGCCAGCACGTTCAGTCCGACCGATGTAGAAATTTATGCCGCGCTGGGCCGGGCATACCAGCAAACCGGGCAAAACGAACGGGCCATTGATTCACTCCAGCACGCCACCGCCATTGCACCCCAGCATGCCGGGTACCACGAACACCTAGCCGTACTCTATGAAAACCAGCACGATTTAGAAAATGCGATCTATCACAGCCGACTGGCCTACCAAAACGCTCCGACCCCGCATCACGCCGAAACCTATTTTAAACGGTTACAAAAAGCCTGTGCCTGGCAGGAAATTGATGTGTTACTCGCCCGTTTGCGGGAACAGCCGGACGTGTTACATATGCCGCTCACACATGTTATTTGCTGTGATGACCAGGCAGAGAATTTACGGCTGAATCAACAATTGAGTCAGCATTTCTGGCAGCAGGCACAGAAGAATCCATTGGGCGGCCACTTACTTAACCAGAAAGATAAATCCAAAACACTGCATATCGGATACCTCTCCTGTGACTTTCATGATAATGCCACCGCGCACCTAATGCGCTCCCTGTTCGGCCTGCATGATCGCAACCAATTCACCGTCAGCACCTATTCCTACGGTGTGGATGATCAGAGCCAGTATCGTCGAGAGATCGCTGAAAGCTGTGACCAATTTATTGATATTCGCACCCTTACCGACCGGCAGGCTGCCGAACGCATTGCGCAGGATCAGGTGGATATTCTGGTGGATCTGAAAGGCTACACGGCCGGGCATCGTATGGCCATCTGTGCCTATCGTCCAGCACCCATTATCGTCACCTATCTCGGGTATCCCGGCACGAGCGGTGCCACTTTTATCGATTATGTGGTTGCTGATCGCATCGTGCTACCAGAAACGCAACAGCCGTACTACACCGAGAATATCGTCTATCTGCCACATTCGTATCAGGTCAATGACCAGACACAGCCCATTGCCGATACGCCCTATACCCGCAAAGCCTGTGGTCTTCCGGAAGTGGGATTTATTTTTGGCGCTTTCAATCAACCGTATAAAATTGAGCCGGTAATGTTTGGTGTCTGGATGCAGCTGTTGCAAAGCGTCCCCGGTAGCGTGCTCTGGTGCTTTGCCGAAGAAACCCTGGCCATCACCAACCTGCAACACGCTGCAGCAGGACAGGGTGTTAACCCGGCACGCCTGATCTTTGCTGGCCGGGTCCCTAAGCCGGAACATCTGGCACGTCTGCAATTGGTTGATCTGGCACTGGATACCCGCATCTGCGGCGGCCACACCACCACCAGCGATGCCTTATGGGCCGGAGTTCCTGTCCTGACACTGCAAGGCCGGCATTTTGCCTCACGCGTTTCCGCCAGCCTGCTGACCGCCATTGGTCTGCCGGAACTCATCACCCATTCACTGGAAGAATACAAAGAGCACGCCCGCACACTAGCAACCAATCCCCAGGCGTTAATCGCGCTCAAGCGGCGTTTGGCAGAAAACCGGCTGACAATGCCGTTATTTGACACCCCGCGTTTTGTCCACAATCTGGAATGTGCTTATACCGCCATGTGGGAGCGCTATTGTGATGGCAAACTCCGCACTGTGATTTCCATTGAAGAGGATACCCATCTATGAGAGTCCCCACCCCGGTGTTTGTATTGCTGTTCATCCTGTCAATCCTGCTGCTGACCGGTATCCTGCTCTGGGTATTTCCGGATGCGTTGCATGGCACCCAGAAACAGGAACTCACCCGGAAATTGCTATGGCTCAGCATCCTGGGCAGCGCCATTGTCTTGCGGTTTCGGGGAAATATGGACGAGTTTGCCCGCTACGGCACCGTGTGGGTGGCGGTGTTTCTGGTGCTGATCCTGGGCTATAGCTATCGCGACACCATGAAAAATGCCTATCAGCGCCTACGCGGAGAATTACTTCCAACCACGGCCCTTCCCGGAAATACCGAGAACAGCATCACCCTGCGTGTAGCTGATGATGGACACTACTATGCCGACGTGATCGTAAACGGAATACCCGTACGATTTATGGTGGATACGGGTGCCACCGATATTACCCTGCCGCGGGATGTGGCCAACCGCGTGGGAATTGATACCAGCCGCCTCGCCTATACCCGCTCGTATAACACCGCAGACGGAGTGGTCATGGGAGCCCCCATCATGCTGGAGCATGTGCAGCTTGGTAGCATTACCCGCCGGGATATGCCCGCCTCCGTCACCGACACAGAGAACACCCAGCCCTTGCTGGGCATGCGTTTCCTCAACAGCCTGGAAGGATACGAGGTACGGCGGGATACGCTAACGCTGTTTGATCAGAAGCCGTAGCGTCTTACTTCCTAAAGGTTTAATGCCGCTGGCACCGTCTCCGCAATGCCCCGTGCAATCGCCTCAATAAATTCCTCGGTGGAGACATACGGCCGATCATCGCCAAACATGCGGGCAATATCACGCGTCACCGTACCTTTTTGTACCACCCGCTCCACCACTTGCCGGGAAATACGGGTAAATTGACGTTGCTCATCGGCCATCGGGCTTTCATAGAGCGTGGCACTATGATCCATCGCCCCCCAGAGTGCATTCGCCAGCCCCAGCGGGTTAAAGGAGGTGCGGCGACCTTCCTGGTGATCCAGCCAGTCGGTATGGCCCGTCCCGTGAATCGCTTCATATTCTTTGATTATCCGGCCATCCACACTGGAGATCCCGGTTAAAATCGACGTCACCAGTGCAGGAGAGCCATGTACCGCCCCTAACTGATCCGTCAACGTATCCCCTTCATAATTGGGTGCGGCAAAGGCAAACCCGCCATCGCGCCAGTTATTCAGGTAAATCGTGGCAGCATCGGTTAGGATATGCGCGAGTGGTGGTAACCCGGCACGGGTAAATTTCTCGGCATATTCCTCATCAAAGAGCGTTTTAAACTCGTTCCAGTAGGCTTCCTGATATTTAAAAGCGGTTTTTTTGGTGACCAGATAGGCGGGTGTTTTTGCATCCAATGCGCGGCGGAAAAAATTGCGGGCAAAGGGCTTCATCGGCTCAATCGGTGTCGTGAAATTCACCACCACTTCCTTGCCGCTGGTCTGGCGCTCATCCACCACTTCCGGGGTTCCTGTGTCATCAGGAATAAAGGTGGTAACCACCTTTCCCGGCTTTGTAGCAAAATAGAAGCTGGAATTATAGAGCCCCCCTTGCGGATAACGATCAAACAACACCGGCTTTTTATAGCCCAGCGGCACCCCTGGCAGCGCCACTGTATCCCGGCTGATGGAAATACCCTGCCATTCCTGGCGTATCACTTTGTTGGGCGAACCAAACGCACGGGAAAGCCCCATCTCTTTCACCTGGTCACCAGAGGGTGTGATGGTGGCATCCTTAAAAATAGCGCACACTTCTTTTCCTGCCTTGACGGCTTCATAGAGCACTTCATCGTTGGTGGCATCACGATTCTTGATGCCCAGATCGTAATATTGCCAGCGGCTTGTATCGACAAATGGCGTAATCCATTTTGCGTGCACCATTTCCATGATGTAACGCGTCATCTCGTCACCTTTTAGCCAAACCAGCGGCGTTGCTTCAATTTTTCGTGATATTTGCATAACCTTTACCCGAACCTGTTTCGCATCAAGGTTGTAGCATGAAGCCTATGTAATAAAAAACAGATTCCTGTTTTTAGGCCCCGTAAGCGATAAAATTTCCGTTGCGATAGTCCGGTTTGCCATAGCGGAATAGGTTTCCTTCCGGGGTTTCCACCCGGCCACCCGCCGCTTCCAACACCGCCTGACCGGCGGCGGTATCCCATTCCATTGTTGGACCAAAACGCGGGTAAATATCGGCTTCCGCGCGCGCAATCAGGCAAAATTTCATCGAGCTGGCAGCTGGCACTAACCGCTCCACTTTAGGCAACGTTTCAATAAATGCATCGGTCTCCGGAGTCCGGTGTGACGTACTTGCCACAACCACCGCTCCATCCTGGGGCGTTTTGCGGCATTGAATCACCGCATCTTCTGTGGCCCCGGCCACACGGAAACGGGCCTTGCCCTCCCGGTCCACGTAATACAGCTCCTGCTTTGCCGGGACATACACCACCCCCCAGCACGTCCGGCCGTTTTCCACCCGGCCAATATTGACCGTAAATTCACCGGTACCGCGAATATAGCTTTTTGTCCCATCCAGCGGGTCCACCAGCCAGAACGCCTCACCTTTTTCCACTATGTCCTGTTTTACATTTTCCTCGGCGATAATGGGGGTATTAGGGGTCAGACGGCGCAGACCCGCCACAATATACTGATTTGCTGCTAGATCCGCCTCTGTGACCGGGGAACGATCCTCCTTGCGGGAAACATCGAGGGTGCCGCCATAGAGCTTCATAATGATATCTCCGGCTTCCAGCGCCAGTCTAAGCAGAGAATCCAGTGTGTTTTGATCGTGTATCATGTGAAAAAAAGGTTGCGAAATACCTAAAAACCTATAGTCAATAGACCACATTCACCCAGTGTGAGACAAGAGTCTATGCCCGACCGTTACCGGAAACAAGCACAAAAGTACATCAAACAGGCCGTGGCGGCCGCCAAAAAAGCGGGCCACAATACGGATTCTGAGTTGTTGCAGTCCTTTATCCCGTTATTTTACCAGCAAGCATCTTCTGTATTTCTTGAGGAAACCAATGCTGAAACGCTCGGTATCGGGGCGGAGAGTGTCTTATCTTTCGTCTGCAAACGTAGCAACGCTACACCACGCCTCGTACAAGTCTATAACCCTGAGAAAGGCAAAGATGGTTGGGAAACCGAACGCACCATCGTTGAACTGAATACCGATGATTCGCCATTTATTCTGGATTCCGTCAGCGCAGAAATTACGCAGCAGGGTTTTCGTATTTTTGAAATTATCCACCCGGTCTTGCAGGTGGAGCGTGATAAAAGCGGCACCATCAAAAAACTTGGCAAGCTCAATGATGCCTCTCTCTCCGGCAAGCCAGAATCCATTATGCAGTTTCACATTTCGCACATTGCCGATAAATCGGTGTGCAAACAGCTGGAAACCGCTATTTGCAACGTGCTGGAATGTGTTTTTCTGGCGGTTCGGGACTGGCGGGGTGCCCTGGAACGCACTAAAGATATTATCCGCTATCTGGAAAAAACCCCATTACCGTTTGATCCGCTTGAAGTAGAAGAAACCCGGGCGTTTCTTTCTTGGCTGATTAATAATAATTTCACGTTCCTGGGTTTCCGTGAGTACCGTTTCCGCGATGCCAAGGGTAAACCCAAACTCAGTGTTGTTGAAGATTCCGAGCTTGGGATTTTCCATGCTACGGCACCCTCCTGCCGTCCTATGGGCTTATCCGGCCTTCCCATTTCCTCGTTGCAGGATCTGAAACATCCCAAATTGCTGGAGATCAGCAAATCTTCCCGCAAATCCAAGGTTCACCGCTCCAGTCACATGGATTATATCGGCATCAAGCATTTCAATGAAAAAGGCACTGTAATCGGGGAATTCCGCATTCTTGGCTTGTTCACCTCTACGGTGTATTTCCAGAGCGCCACACTCATCCCGATTATTCGTGGAAAAATTGCCGCCGTAGTCAACCGTGCCGGTTTCCGGCCGAACAGCCATAACGGCAAAACCTTGCTGACCATCCTGGAAAGCTATCCACGCGATGAATTGCTGCAGATTGATGAGGACGAGTTATTCTCCATCAGCATGGGTATCCTGGAACTACTGGAACGTCCGCAGCCCCGTCTGTTTGTCCGTCGCGATCGTTTCACACGTTTTACCAGCTGCCTGGTCTTTATCCCACGGGAACGGTTTAATACCTCCATCCGCCTGCAAACCCAGCGCTTGCTGGAAGAATCCTTTGCCGGTGAAGTGACGGATTATTACATTCAACTGGGTGACTCCCCGCTGGTACGGGTTCACTTTGTAATTCGCAGCCATAATGACACTGCAGGCGACACAATTGACACTGCCGCTATACAAGACCGCCTGCTGGAAATCACCAGTAGCTGGGTGGACGGACTGCATCATATTTTAACCTCGCGCTTTGGCGGTAAGGAAGGGGAAGGTCTCTACCGTGCCTATGTGGATGCGTTTAACGAAACCTACCGCAACCACCATAGCGCCGCGAAAACCGTCCATGATATCGCCAAGATCGAAGAAGCCTATCGCACCAATGATCTGGCCATTGATCTTTATGCACGGGATGCGGACACGCGGTTTGATTATCACCTCAAACTCTTCTACCCTGAGCAGATTACGCTCTCTGATATCCTGCCGATCCTGGAAAATCTGGGTTTTCATGCCGTAGACGAATTTTCGTATCATGTCACCCCGAAAGAACGACCGCTCGGTATGTGGGTTATGCATTTCCGGCTGCGTCTTGCCGGGGATGTGAAACGTGAAACTGGTAAGGGAAGCGACGCCCTGGTGAAGAGCGAGTTTGAAGAAGCGCTTTTCCATATCTGGCATAACAATGTGGGGAATGACCCACTGAATACCCTAATTCTCTATGCGCAATTACCGTGGCGGGATGTCGTGGTATTGCGTACCTATAGTAAATATTTGCGCCAGATTGGGTTTACCTATTCCCACGAATATATGGCAGAAGTGCTGGCTAAACATCCTTCCCTGGCCCGTAAGCTGGTGGATTTTTTCCATCTGCGATTTGCACAAAACTACACCAAAGCACGTGCTAACAAGGCAGATGCCATCCGTACGGCAATAGAGAATGATCTAGCCAATGTCACCAACGTGGCGGAAGATCGGGTAATTCGTCAGTTCCTGGAAACCATCCAGGCCACCCTGCGCACAAACTTCTTCCAGAAAAATGCGGAAGGCACTGCAAAATCGTATATCTCCATTAAGCTGAATTCGACCGAGGTTCCTAACCTACCACTTCCGCACCCATACGTGGAAGTATTTGTCTATTCCCACCAGGTGGAGGGAATCCACTTACGCGGTGGTAAAGTCGCACGTGGTGGCCTGCGCTGGTCAGACCGCAAGGAAGATTTCCGTACGGAGATCCTGGGGCTGGTGAAAGCGCAAATGGTTAAGAATTCGGTGATTGTGCCGGTGGGTTCTAAAGGCGGCTTTGTGGTGAAATACCCGGTACAAGGTTCCCGCGAGGAAATACTGGCACAAGGGGTTGAGTGTTATAAAATATTCCTGCGTGGCCTGCTGGATATTACCGATAATATTGTAAACAGTAAGATCCTTCCGCCACGTGACGTGGTACGTCACGACGCGGATGATCCATATCTGGTGGTTGCCGCTGATAAAGGAACGGCCACCTTCTCTGATATTGCCAACGGGCTTTCGGAAGAATACGGTTTCTGGCTAGGGGATGCGTTTGCATCAGGAGGTTCGGCCGGGTATGACCATAAAAAGATGGGGATCACCGCGCGGGGAGCATGGGTCTCAGTACAGCGGCACTTCCAGGAGATGGGCATCGACATCCAAAAAGAAGATTTTACGGTGGTTGGTATCGGTGATATGTCCGGGGACGTATTTGGCAACGGGATGTTGCTTTCCAAGCATATCCGCCTGCTGTCCGCATTTAATCATTTGCATATTTTTGTTGATCCCAATCCGGACGCCGCCACCAGCTTTAAAGAACGCCAGCGCCTCTTCAAACTGCCACGCTCCACGTGGGAAGATTATGATAAGTCCCTGCTCTCCAAGGGTGCCGCAATTTATAGCCGTCATGCCAAATCCCTGACGCTAACAAAGGAAATACAGGAACGGTTTGATATCACCCAAACCCAGATTTCCCCGGACGAACTGATTCGCCGCCTGCTGACTGCGGAAGTAGATTTGATCTGGAACGGGGGAATCGGCACCTATGTGAAAGCCTCCGGCGAAACCAACGAACAGGTAGGGGATAAAACCAATGACGCCCTGCGTGTAAATGCCTCAAAGCTACGCTGCAAGGTGGTGGGTGAGGGCGGAAATCTTGGTCTGACCCAGCTGGGGCGTATTGAATATGCGCTGGCAGGTGGACATATCAATACCGACGCTATTGATAATTCCGGTGGGGTGGATTGCTCCGACCACGAAGTGAATATGAAGATTGCCCTCAGGCGCGCTATCGAGAGCGGTAAACTCTCCGCGAAAAAGCGTGATCCTTTGTTGCTCGAAATGACGGACGAAGTGGCGGAGTTGGTCTTGCGCAATAACTTCCTGCAAACCCAGTGCCTGACCATCAGCGAGCAGCATGGCAAAAGCCTGATGGAGCCACTCAGTATGCTGATGCGCGCACTGGAACGTGAGGGCATGTTAAACCGTACCATCGAGTTCCTGCCGGATGATGAAGCGCTTAACATGCGTCGCGTGGCAGGCAAAGGGCTCAGCCGTCCTGAGCTAGCCGTCCTGCTGGCCTATAGCAAGCTTCATCTTTATAATGACCTGATTAAATCCCATTTGCCGGATGATCCTTATTTCCTGGAGGATTTAACACATTACTTCCCCACGCAGATGCGTACCCTTCTGGGTAAGGATATCGCCAGACACGAGCTGAAGCGCGAACTGGTGGCCACCATCGTCGCCAATAGCGTGGTCAATCGTGCCGGAATTGCATTCTACCACCAGATGCGCGAGGAAACCGGTACCGACGGTTGCAATATTGCCCGCAGTTACACGGCTGTGCGCGATGCCTTTTCTCTGCGTGATCTGTGGCATAATATCGAAGCATTGGCCGGAAAGATCAGTGCCAAAACACAGGTGGAAATGTTTGGCGCAATTGAGCATTTGATTGAGCATGGCACATTATGGTTGCTGCGCAATCTGCCGAAACCGCTGGATGTTTCGGCTGCTGTAAACCGCTTCCGCCCCGGTATTGAAACACTTTCCAAATCTCTGAATTCCGTTCTGGCTGGCCCCTTGGGTGCAGACCTCAACCAGCGCATGGAAGCACTGATTGCACAATCTGTACCGAAGAAACTGGCTTCTGCCATCGCCAGCCTAGATGCACTGGCCTCAGCGTTTGATATTGTGCAGGTGGCACAAACCAGCAAACTTGATATCGCCCAGGTAGCCTCCGTTTACTATGAAGTGGGAGTACGGCTGGAGTTGAACTGGCTACGTAGCAATGCCGCGCGCCTGATGTCGGATTCCTACTGGAATCGCCTATCTGTTCGCACGCTCGTACAGCATCTATATGATCAGCAAACACGCCTGACGTCACAGATCATCGCCACCCATCGCGGCAAATTCTCTGCCTCGCAACCACTTGCAAACTGGCAGGAAAAGCAGGCCAGCACTTTACAACGGTATGACCAGTTCATTCAGGATCTGCGTAAACAGGAAGGTATTGATCTAGCGATGTTGATTGTTGCAGCCGACCGGTTAAAGGCCATCTAACACACGTTAGTATTTCCTTCTGCGGGCAAGTATCATTTGCAGCATCACAGCAAAAGCCGTGATCATCAGTGGCTCCAGTGGTTTGCGGAAGCGCCCCTCCATCACCCCGGTAAATTGAAGAAACATGGCACCAATCATTGCCCCGGTAACCAGCACTACAACCAGTTGTTCCTGTCTGGGACGTGCCAGTAGAAATGGTACGAACAATAATGCCATTCCCAGTATCAGTGGCGCCCAACCCCAGCGTAACAAGCCATTTATGTACAAAACCTTATCTGCCTTTTTGTCATAACTGCTATCCGGCCAAGGCCCGGCAAAAAGGAAGGTTAGCATATTATCTGTCACCTGCTGTATGTAGGGATACGGATTCTCATGGGCGATATTCAGCGCACGATCCCAATCCCGACGCCCTTCTTCCGGGTTGATAATAAAATGGAACATGCGGGAACGTGGACTTTGCCAGTCACTAAGCGGCTGAAGATGCCCGGGCGTATATAGAGCCGCAGATGAGAAAATATAGTAGAAAACTCCTTGTGGACTATTGACATGAAATTCTACCGTCTTTGCTCCGGAAATGGCGTAGATCGTATTCACTTCATTCAGACCAAACGGCTTGAGCATATGCCAGCCACGATAGCTATGTATGGAAGGCCATACCAGCACCAGTGCAAAGCAGAGCAGAACAATCACAAGTCGCGATGGATATTGCGCACGCCTTCGCCAGATAAGATAACCCAGCACCATCAGCCCCAACGGCAGAGCTATCAGACGGGTAATACTGGCCAATGCCCAACAGGTTGCTGCCAGAGCAAAGGCCGTTTTTGTTCCCTTTTCTGCACTCCAGAAACTCACAGAGAGAGCTATGCCGATCATCACCAGCAACAGCGTCTCATTCATAAAGAACCCATACAGCGCCCAAAGCGAAGGATGCACCGCCAACACCAACAGCACAGCCTTCGCCCAAACTGTCGGGAGTACACGTCGCAAGAACGGAAACCATGCCAGCGGCATAAAAGCGCAAAGCACCCCGCAAAACGCATTGAGCATCGTAATGTTATCCCCGGAAATAGTTACAGCTAGGTATAGGTAAAGCTGGTAGAGGAATGGATCATGACTCCCCATAAACGTTGGTTCCAGGAAATGCTGGGCATTTTCATAATGACGTGCCGGGTCCGACCAGAGATAGTCCAGCGGGGAATGCACCAGTGGCCAGAAAAACCGTCCTACCACAGCGAATATAACCAGCATGTTTAATACCATCTCCATGTCCGGGAGGCGTGGTCGCATGTTCACCTTCACAGGAATGTAACATTTCCCTTTTATGACAGGGCCAAACTTATTAGTATCGTGAAGTAACCCCTAAATAAAGGAGCAGCACGCAATCCATGGCAGGACATTCTAAATTTGCCAATATTCGTCACCGGAAGGCCGCACAGGATAAAAAGCGGTCCGGTGCCTTTACCAAACTGATTCGCGAAGTGTTGGTAGCCGCCAAGCAAGGACTGCCAGACCCTAACATGAACGCACGCCTGCGCGCTGCGATTCAGGCTGCACGTAAAGCCAACGTCCCAAAAGACCGTATCGAGGCAGCGATCAAGAAAGCCAGTGGGGGTGATAGTGAAAATTACGACGAAGTCCGTTATGAAGGCTATGGCCCCGGTGGTATTGCCGTCATTGTGGAAAGCCTGACCGATAACCGCAACCGTACCGCGGCAGATGTACGTTCTCTGTTTAGCAAAAGCGGGGGTAGTTTAGGGGAAAGTGGTAGTGTGAGCTTCATGTTCGAACGGGTTGGCCGAATTGTTTATAATAGCGATGTTTCCTCTGCCGATGCCATGTTTGAGGCCGCCCTGGAAGCCGGTGCCGATAATTGTGAATCCGGCGATAACGAACATGAAATCACCTGCGCCATCGATGCACTGGATGCCGTACGCGACGCCCTTACCGAGAAATTTGGCGATCCGGAAATTGCTCGGCTGGACTGGAAACCCCAGAATACAGTCCCCACAGACGCCGAGTTAGCAGGAAAGATTTTTCGCCTGATTGAAGCACTGGAAGAAAATGATGACGTACAGTATGTCGCTGCGAATTACGATATCTCAGATGAAGTAGCCGCCGCACTGGAAGGATAATATAATCAATGCGCCCGGAAGATGATGAAAACGGCTTTACGCCCATTGAACCTGCAGCAGATCCTGTATTACAAAAGCAAGAACCTGCTTTACACAATGTCCCTGTAAAAAAACGTTCTTTCCTGCGACACATCTGGGAGGCCGTTCTCGCCTTTGTCATCCTGATTGTCAGCGGTTCAGCGATGGCTGCCTATTTTATTGCCCGCACCTTGTTTCGTTATTTGATTTTGTTTCCACTTAGTATTCTGCAAACCGCACTTTATATTCTGCTGAATACCATCCGCAAATCGGTAGCCCTGGTCATTGTCGGGTTGGTGATTGTAGGTGGTGCATTTTATCTCTATGCCGATTTCAGTGGCATGGATAAACCTGACTTTGGCAACATTACCAAGTATTTTCATAAACTCATCCCTGCAGATACCCTATCATATGAAACATTAGGTGAAGCGATCCCTGCTGAGCAATTTCCGCAAACGCTTGCTCCTATGCAAAATATTACCTTGCCATCAGAAGATATTCACGGATATTTACAGCTCTTTCAGCAGAATCAGTTGGGCGATAAAGCAGAGGCTGCGGTTCCACTACTACGCAAAACACTGGGTAGTCAGGATGAAGCGAGTCGCATGGCAGCTTATGAAGCGCTGACATTGATTGGTACGCATGAAGCTATCGATGCTATCATTGATTATTATAATTTCGTTGAAGAATATAACACCGAAAAAGAAAAATCCGACGAGGAGCATAAACGTGCGTATTGTGGGGATTGACCCCGGTCTGCGCCATACTGGCTGGGGCATCATTGCGCAGGACGGGTTACACCTGCGTTATATCGCCTGCGGTACCATCTCTCCCAAAACTTCCCTGCCATTGCCGGCACGCCTGCATCATCTGCATACGTCCCTGAGCAACGTTCTGGAACAATACCAACCACAGACCGCCGCGATGGAAGAAACCTTCCTCAATAAGAATGCCATGACATCCCTGCTGCTGGGCCATGCGCGCGGTAGCCTGATGCTCACGCTTTCGCTTGCCGGGCTGCCGGTTGAGGAATATGCTGCGCGGGTGGTAAAGAAAACCGTAGTGGGAACCGGGCGCGCAGAAAAAGAACAGATCAGCATGATGATTCGGCATTTATTACCAGGGGCAGAAATTCCTACACCGGACGCAGCAGATGCACTGGCTGTTGCCGTATGCCATGCCCTGCACACCTCCACACAGGCGCGTATCCATGCAAAGGTAACCCCATGATTGGCCGGCTGCGTGGTACCGTGGAAGCCATTGAAAATGGCGTTATCCTGCTGGACGTGAATGGCGTGGGATATGAGGTCTATGCTTCCGGACGTACACTGGCCGCATTGGCTCCCGGCGCAACCGTCACGTTGGTAATTGAGACCCATGTCCGGGAAGATCATATTCATCTATACGGGTTCCTGAACGGGGAGGATCGCCGCTGGTTCCGTTTGCTTACCACCGTAAAAGGCGTCGGTGCCCGGATGGCACAGGCCATATTGGGTGGCCTCAGCCCGGAAGAATTACACACCGCTATCGCCGCACGGGATAAAACGCCATTCACCCGCATCAGCGGTGTGGGGCCTAAGCTGGCCGAGCGGTTAATTACTGAGCTCAAGGATAAAGCTGGCACCATCCTGCCGGATGAAAGTACGGTGATCCCCCTCGCGGGAAAAGCTAGCACCTCCTCCGGGGTGAATGATGCCATCCAGGCGCTCACCCAGCTGGGCTACGGACGTAGTGAAGCCTATTCCGCAATTCATAAAGCCGCGGCCTCCCTGCAGGATGCCTCCGTCTCCGAACTGGTCACACTGGGTCTGAAGGAACTGGCATCGTGACGGTTGAACCCCGCATCATCGAACGCAATGCCCAGCCGGAAGATGCACTGGAAGGCAGCCTGCGCCCCCAACGCCTGAAGGAATTCATTGGCCAGCCACAAGCCAAGCAAAACCTCTCCATCTTTATCGAAGCCGCCAAACAACGTAAGGAAGCGCTGGATCACCTGTTGCTGCATGGCCCGCCGGGGCTGGGGAAAACCACGCTGGCGCAGATTATCTCGCGGGAGATGGGCGTCGGCTTCCGGGCAACATCCGGCCCCATGCTTTCCAAGGCCGGTGATCTGGCAGCGATCCTCACCAATCTGCAGGTGGGGGATGTGTTATTCATTGATGAGATTCACCGACTGCCCATCACGGTGGAAGAAATTCTCTACCCGGCCATGGAAGATTTCCATCTGGATATTATCATCGGCGAAGGCCCGGCTGCACGAAGTGTCCGTATTGACCTGCCGCGTTTTACGCTGGTGGGTGCCACTACCCGGCTGGGGCTGCTTTCCAATCCACTGCGCGACCGGTTTGGCATTCCCCTACGGCTGGAGTTTTATGCTCCGGAAGCGTTGGAGAGTGTGTTACAACGCGCCGCCGAAATCCTGCAGGTTACGTTAAAAAAAGATGGTGCCGCAGAAATTGCCCGCCGCGCACGGGGAACCCCGCGCATCGCCGTGCGGTTGCTCCGCCGGGTGCGCGATTTTGCCGCGGTGGAAAAACAGGACGCCATCAATGCCGCTATTGCCGACAAAGCCCTTAGCCGACTGGATGTGGACCATGTCGGGCTGGATAGTAATGACCGACGCTACCTGCACTATATCGCCGAGCATTATGCCGGCGGGCCAGTAGGCATTGAAACCATTGCCGCCGGCCTTTCTGAGCAGCGCGATGCCATCGAAGAAACTATCGAGCCTTATTTACTGCAACAAGGGTTCCTGCAGCGTACCCCGCGTGGACGCGTGTTAACCGCTGGCGCCTGGACACATCTTGGCCTAAAGCCACCGCCCACCACAGGAATCCCTGGTTTGTTTGATTCCGATGAGGAGAGGTGAGATGCAATTTATCATCTTTCCGTTCTTCTGGGTGGCACTGGTCGCCTTACCCTTCTTCAATGCATCCAACAGTGAGGAACGGTTCCAGCAAAACAGCCCGGAATGCGCTGCGGCCGAACATACCATCAAAACGCTGATCGAACAGGGAGCCCCCTGTGAGGAAGATCGTGACTGCATACTCATATCATTGGGTTGCCCATTTGGCTGCCAGACAGCAGTGAACCCGAATCAGGTAAACCTGCAGGAGCTGAAAACGGCCAACCAGCATTACGGCAATATCTGCATACGTTGTGAATATATGTGTGCCGCCGTTGCTGTTGCACCGGCATGTGTTGATCATCGCTGCACGGTACAAATGCCCAAATGAACACATCGCATACACACAAAATCCGGGTTTATTACGAAGATACCGATGCCGGGGGTGTTGTTTATTACGCGAACTATCTGAAATTTGCCGAGCGTGCCCGCACAGAAATGCTCCGTGCTGCCGGGATTGAACAAACCCGTTTGGCTCAGGAGCAGGATGTATTGTTTGCCGTCCGGCGCGTCGCTCTGGATATTCGCCGTCCGGCACGACTGGATGATGTAGTGACTGTAGAGACATCTGTTACTGCACTCGGCGGTGCACGCATTACCATGCAGCAAACCTTGCGTTGTGATGGTGAGATACTGGCCGTGGTGGATGTGGAAATCGCCTGCATTACCTCCGCCTTCACCCCCGCCCGCCTGCCACAGAATGTGAAAGACGCACTGGCGAACGGGTGAACTACCATGGGTTTACACCCATGGCGTACTTAGAGTTCAAGCTCCGCTTGACCGGAATCTTCTTCCCCTTGATGCTCTATGTACTTACGGATAACCGCATTGTCTATGCCCACCGTTGACACGAAATAGCCATCCGACCAAATACCGTCCGTACCCCAATATACTTTCTTCAAAAACGGAAAACTCTGCTTTATACCACGACTCGTATTCGCTTTTATAATGCGCACCACGCTACTTATGCTCATTTTAGGCGGAACCGACAGCAACAGGTGGATATGGTCGCGGTCATGGTTGGTTTCGACGAAAACCAACTCCGGATAGTGTTTGCGTATCCCTTCCAGTTTCTTGCGTATAAAAGCGAATACCCCGTCGTTGAATATCTTGCGACGGTATTTGGTCGAGATGACTATGTGATACTCACAGTGATATAGACAATGCGCCTGCTTGCGATACTTCATCCTCCAGAAATACCACGAAGATTCCGGAGGCGCTACATCTCACGGGCTTACGCCCGGAGGGTTACTAAACGCTAAACCCCGGCTAAACCATTGCACCCGCTCCCGGCTTCCGATACAACGGGCGGATGATCGCTAATAACCACCAGACCGGTAACAACCATCTATTTCTGATCGACGGGTATGGGTATGTGTTTCGTGCTTATCACGCGCTGCCTCCCTTAACCCGCCCTGACGGCACACCGGTGGGTGCAGTGCTTGGCTTCATCAACATGCTGCTGAAACTGCGCAGCGGAATGAAGCAGAATGGCCAGCATTATATGGCGATGATTTTTGACGCCGGAGAAAAAACCTTCCGTAACGATCTCTACCCGGAATATAAAGCGAACCGACCCCCGGCGCCGGAAGACCTTAAAGCTCAGTTCCCACTCATCCATGAAGCAGCAGAAGCTCTTGGCTTGCCAGCCGTCAGCCGGCCTGGTTATGAAGCCGACGATCTAATCGCCACCTATGTCCGTATCGCCCGCGAGAAAGGCATGGATGTCACCATCGTTTCTTCCGATAAAGACCTGATGCAGCTGGTGCAGGATGGCGTGCTGATGTTTGATGCCATGAAAAACCGGCCCATCGGGGAAAAGGAAGTGATGGAGAAATTCGGTGTTGCTCCGGAACGGGTACAGGATGTGCTTGCGCTGATTGGTGATAGTTCGGATAACGTCCCTGGCATTCCAGGCATCGGCCCAAAGACCGCGGCAGAACTCATCCAGCAATACGGTTCGCTGGAAGGACTTCTGACGCACGCGCATGAAATCAAGCAGCCCAAACGGCGCGAGAATATCGAAGCTAATACCGAACAGGCCAGGCTTTCCTATCAACTAATTGGCTTGTGCGATACAGTGGATGTAGACTCGGATCTTTCACGTTTTCACCTGCAAACTCCCGATGCAAAATCGCTCTTTGCTTTTTTGAAGACCAATCATTTTCACTCTGTCATTCCGCGGGTGGAAAAATTATTTTCACTTAAGAATACTGAAGGCAAACAAGCAGCCGCTACTACTGTGGAATCTGATACATTACTCTCTTTCCCTCAGATCATTGAAACACTGGATGTGCTAAAGAAGTGGGTTACCCGCCAAGCGACGCCGACTAAGCTCTATATTATCCCGATGCCGATGGGACTCGCCGTGAGCACCGGAGAGGCTGCGATCCTGATTCCCGAACCGTCCGCAGAATCTTCAGCACAGGGCACATTAGACCTAGGGCAAACCACACCGTCCCTGACCATGACCGAAGTTATCACCCAGTTGAAGCCCTGGCTGGAAGATACCGCTATTCCCGTCATCGGCCATCAGTTGAAATCCTTTTACCGGCACTGTATTGCTACCGGCTTTCTGCCCACAGCCCCTGATGATCTGCAACTCATATCCTACGTGCTGGACGGCAACACTCATAAACATGACCTGCCTGCGCTGGCCGCGCTCCATCTGGAGCAAACCCTCGCCGATGCGAAGGCGCTCGCCGGTATGGAGAACGATGCGATCCTGAAGGAAACCGCACTGGCGTTGCGTGCAGTGATGCAGTTGCATCACCAGCTCCGTCCGCGCCTGTTCGCCGATCATGTGCTTCAGGTATACGAAACGCTGGAGCGTCCATTACTCCCCGTCTTGGCAGAAATGGAAGAAGCGGGGGTGTGCGTCGACCCCTCGGTATTAGCACGGCTTTCGCAAAAGTTTGCCGAGGAAATGCAAACACTGGAAAAACAAATCTATGAAGCCGCCGGACGGGAATTCAATATCGGCTCACCCAAACAGTTGGGGGAAGTGTTATTTGACGAGCTGGGACTACCGGGTGGCAAAAAATCCGGCAAAAGTGGCGCTTACGGCACCGGAGCCGATATCCTGGAAACACTGGATGCCGAGGGTCATACCCTTGCTGGTCTGGTATTACGCTGGCGGTTGCTCTCCAAGCTCCGCAGCACCTATACTGATGCCTTGCCTAAGCAAATTTCTCCGGTAACCAAGCGTATCCATACCACGTTTGCACAAACGGTGGCCAATACTGGCCGCCTCAGTTCCGTCAATCCAAACCTGCAAAACATTCCTATCCGCGATGAAGATGGCAAAAAAATCCGGGAAGCGTTTATTTCTGAACCTGGCAATTTTTTGCTTTCAGCAGATTATTCCCAGATTGAATTACGGGTGCTGGCACACATGGCCAATATCGAAACATTGCAACAAGCATTTCAGGACGGGAAAGACATTCATGCCCTCACCGCCTCGCAGGTGTTTGGTGTGCCACTGGAGAAGATTGACAGCACTATGCGCCGCCGTGCCAAAGCCATTAATTTTGGGATCATCTATGGCCAGACGCCCTTCGGGCTGGCACAGCAGCTTAGTATTCCCCGGGATGAAGCTAAACACTATATTGATGCTTATTTTAAACAGTATCCCGGTATTCGTCATTTTACCGAACAGGTAAAAGAAATCGCGCGGGAGCAGGGATATGTTACCACCTTGTTCGGCCGCAAATGCTATCTGGACGGCATTAAAGACCGCAACCCGGCGCGCCGGAATTTTGCGGAGCGCGCTGCCATCAATGCTCCGCTCCAGGGCACTGCCGCCGATATCATCAAACGCGCTATGATCCAACTGATGGCTGTATTGAAACAGGACTTTTCCAAAGCACGTATGATCTTACAGGTACATGATGAGCTGATAGTGGAATGCCCGGAAGCACTGGCTGGGAAAATTTCTGTTGTAATGAAGAAAGTGATGGAAGATGTGATGACACTTTCTGTCCCGTTGGTGGTGGAAGTCCATCAGGGCACTAATTGGGACACAATTCGTTAGGTAACCTGGCAATATCGTTCGTGCTATTTTCCTTGGCTTTTCTCTTAAGCCCCGTATAATCGCCACTATGTCGATTTCTTCCAGGCTGAAGCCTGTTATCATTTCCGGAAAAGAAGTCCTGCCCATTATTGAAGGTGGGAAAGGTGTTTCTGCAACCAATGGACATAGCTCTGGTGCATTTGCCAAGAGTGGCGCTGTCGGTACATTCTCTGGTGTTAACGCTGATAGTTTTGATGCGGCCGGCAATATTGTGCCGCAGATCTACCGTGGAACCACGCGGCGTGAGCGGCATGAAGAACTCATCACCTATGGTATTGAAGGCGGCGTTACCCAGGCACAGATCGCCCACGAACTTTCCGGCGGTGAAGGGCGCATTCACATCAATGTCCTGTGGGAAATGGGGGGCGCACAACGTGTCCTGCAAGGAATTCTGGAACGCACCAAAGGCATGGTACATGGTGTGACTTGCGGCGCGGGGATGCCCTATAAACTGGCCGAGATTGCTGCAAAATATAATGTGTATTACCACCCGATTATTTCCTCCATGCGGGCATTCCGCGCCTTGTGGCTGCGCTCTTACCGGCGCGTAGCACACCTGCTTGGCTCCGTGGTATATGAAGACCCCTGGCTGGCTGGTGGACATAACGGACTTTCTAATAGTGAGAACCCGGAAAACCCGGAAGATCCTTACCCCCGTGTTGTCGAACTGCGGCGTTTCATGAATGAAGTCGGTCTGAAAGATACGCCTATTATCATGGCAGGTGGTGTCTGGTACCTGCGGGACTGGGAACACTGGCTGGATAACCCGGAAATCGGTCCTATCGCTTTCCAGTACGGCACGCGTCCACTGGTCACAAAGGAAAGCCCTGTTCCTGAGGCATGGAAACAGAAATTGCTGACACTGAATGAAGGCGATGTCCTTCTCAACCGTTTCAGCCCGACTGGTTTTTATTCCTCTGCTGTACGCAATACGTTCTTAAAAGAGCTGGAGGCCCGCAATGAGCGGCAGGTGGCTTATGTCACCGCACCGGACAAGGAACGGCATATGGTCGTTCCCTTCCCGTTCGGGCCACGCAAACGCCCAATCTACATGATGGAAGAAGATTTCCAGAATGCTGAAAAATGGCTGGAAGAAGGCTTTGACGAGCCGCTTAAATCCCCGGATAGTACGTTGGTATTTGTTTCTAAGGAAAAGGCAGCGGAGATTCACAAAGATCAGGTGGATTGCATGGGATGCCTAAGCCATTGCCGCTTTAGTAACTGGAAGGATTATGATGATTTCACCACCGGCAAGAAACCGGATCCGCGCAGTTTCTGTATCCAGAAAACCCTGCAGGATATTGCCCACGGTGGCCCGGTGGATAATAATCTGATGTTTGCCGGGCATAATGCGTTTAATTTCAAAAATGACCCGTTCTACTCTAACGGATTTATTCCCACGGTTGGCCAGTTGGTAGACCGTATCATGACCGGGGATTAATTTCTTACAGGTATTCCTTGAGTTCGGGCGGCACACGGAACGTGTATTGTTCGGCACCCATTTCCGTCATTTGACGAAGTTTAGTCAGGATATCTTTCGGCATCATATGTTCCGGTGATTGTGCCGGCACATAATGCGGCGTATCCCCCGCGGTGATCACCAGAAACTCCATCTGTACCAGCAGCCCCAGCATCCGCTCCACCTCCCGGCGTGGCAGCCGCAGTAAGGCGGTCAGGCTTTCAATGGAATGGGGGGTCTTCCCATGCCGGTAACGGCGGGTGATATGGTGCATTAGCGTCAGCGCCAACGCTTCCTGCTGACGAATACTCAGACCATGCTCTCCCCGTTTCATACGCGCACTTTGCGGATATTGCTGGTAATATGCCACGCTGGCCCCCACCAGCAGTACCAGCCAGCCCACGTAAATCCATACCATAAACACAATCACTGAAGCGAAGGCAGAGTAAATTGCCGTATGGCTGGAAGCGTTCACCACAAAGAGCGTAAACAGCCATCCCATGGTTTTCCACACCACCGCGGTGACCAGTCCCCCGGTAAATGCTGCCCCAATCCGCACCCGTGTATGCGGTAGGTAGAAGTAAATAAATGCAAAGGCCAGCGCCATCAGCAGATAAGGCACGATCAGCCCGGCCCATTCCAGCAGTAAACCCACACCCGGCATCCCGGCCAGGGTATGCATCACCGTGTTACTGCGCACCGAAGCGGTAATCCCCACCGAGAGAAACAGCAGTAGCGGCCCCAGTAATAAGACACTTAAATAATCACTGAAACGCTGAGCAAAATTACGCCCGCGACCGACATGCCAGATGGCATTAAACGCACGCTCAATTTTCTGCATCATGGCCACTACACTATAGAGCAACAGCGCCAGCCCGGCAGCCCCCAACACACCCACCTGGATATTATCGACAAACTGCAATACCCGGTCGGTGATCTCGGTACTTTTTTCACCCAGCGGTTCCAGAGCACTCAGGAGCGCCGGACGTATCTGGTTATGCGCACCAAATCCTTTGAGTACGGAAAAACTCAGCGCCAATAATGGCACTAGTGAAATCACGGTGGTATAAACCAGGCTCATGGCCTGCAGGCTAAGCTGCCCATCGGCCAAATCACGCAGCACGGCCTGCACAATACGTAAGCAATGCATCCCAAAACGTACTGTGATGGGGCGATGGCGAATATCCGTACCCCATAGCCATTTCTGGTATTGCTTATGCCATTGTTCTAACAACCGGGGCATGGCCAGGAACTCAGGCTGCTTCTACAGCGGGCACCTGATAGAGGTGCACATCACGCTGCGGGAATGGGATGGAAATACCTTCTTTGTCAAACGCAAGCTTCACATTCTCCAGCATTGCAAAGTAAACATCCCAGTAATCAGCAGTTTTCACCCAGCCACGGCAGATAATATTTACACTGCTGTCTCCCAGTTCGGCCACGGCAATCACCGGGGCCGGGTCTTCCAGATAGCGGGATTCTGCGTTTACCTGCGTTTCTAATACCTGTTTGGCTTTGCGGATATCATCCCCGTACCCAATACCAAAAGTCAGGTCTACCCGGCGGGTTTCTTCTGCGGAATAATTGATAATATTTGCTGCAGTAATCGTAGAATTTGGAATGATGATATTCTTATTATCCGGCGTGATAAGCCGTGTGGTAAAAATACTGATCTCGTCCACTTTGCCGGATGTCCCCGCAATTTCCACAAAATCCCCGTTTCGAAACGGACGAAAAACAATCAGCAATACTCCGGCAGCAAAATTCGAGAGCGATCCCTGCAATGCCAACCCCACCGCAAGCCCTGCCGCGGCAAACACCGCTGCAATAGAGGTCGTTTCCACACCCAGCTTGGCGATAGCGGCAATGACGACCAGTGCCATCAATATGCCATAGGTGATATTACCGGCAAAAACCACCAGTGTTTCTTCTACCTTGGCTCGACGGAGTGTTTTACGCAGAATTTTCGTCAGTATACCGCAAACCCAGCGTCCGAATATCAGAATCAGAATGGCAGCCAGTATGTTTAGCCCATACTCTGCTGCATAAGCAGAGATGGTTGTCATCAATGCTTCGGTATCAATTTCCATACTTCCTCCCTTCATATGAATGCTAGGACAGTATCCTTTTTTCTCCCCGACAGGCTGCTACTGGATTAACTCACCGGGATAAATACCCCACAGCCCCTGCCGGTCAACCCAGCCCTTAAACCCTCCAACGCGCACATGGCAACGGTCTGTACGACATTCCATTACCTGCGCCAACACACCATCCTCCAACTTCGCCACAGGATATGCATTGCTATCCATATCCTGGTAAAGAATCCGCTCTCCACCCGTTATCATCACCGTGCGTTTACCAGAAATCATGCTGCGATGAATCCATCCTTCATCACCTTGATGGTCACGGACTTTTCGCCATTGTTCAAATTCTGCAACAATTTCCAGCGGCATATTTTGCTTTACTAGCACCCATTTTACTTGATAACGCAGGCCTGGGCCAGTTCGCATATTCGCTTCATTACTCTTCAATGCGGCAAAACGCGGCAGGGGCAATGTATCGTTAGCCGTTACGGGCCTAATGACACCCATCCATAGGGAGGCTATAACGACAAGCAGAATCATTTTTTTCATAGCTGATTAACCCTTTTCTGCAACGAATCCCGACGGCACGATAATGCATTATTAACCATTGGTAAAGAGAGCACCCAGAACAATCATAAATATATTTCTTGCATCTGCATCTTGTGAATTAAAATGAACGGTAAAGTATCAGCAGTGTTGTGATAATGAATACTATGTAGCTACAGGCCACCGCTACCCTTAATCCTTTCTGGTAGGCCAAGCGTTCGGTATTTCGTTGGGATTTCAGCTGTAGCATTTTATATTGCAGTGCCTGATATTGTCGTTTCGCTTCACGGAAACCAAAACTATCTCGTTTAATTAGTTTTTCCTCACCCAGTATGTCATACATTTTTTTCAGACTGCCTGTTCTGGCCGCCGCCGTCAAACGTTGCTCCAATTCACGCCGGATACTTGTGCTGTAAAGCGCATCAAAGACAGATTGTAATCTGTACAGCATCCAGGCCGTCAAACCAGTAAGTTTTGGTGTATGGGCTTCGGATTGCGCCACCGTCAGCAATGCAAGCATAACAACATGGGGATTTTTTGAAAGATTAGGATAGCGCTGTATCGCACGCACCCGCACTTCACTGGCCAGATCCACCCGACTACCGATAAATGCCGCTATATGGCGATCTAATGGTTCTTTCTCACGATTTTCTGTACTTTTACCCACTGAATCCAGATAACGCATCAGATTAGCCATATCTGTAATAACATGTGCGCCAACTATTTCTCCCTGGCAGGGCAACGAGGGGTTTAGTTCATATAGCACACGTTCATAACCAAAACCGATATCGCGCGAACGTAAGTAGCGCATCATCGTAGAAGGCACCCAACCCAAATAGGCAAATGTGTATTCTTGAGGTTCTTCCTGCAGGTTAATCCAATGTTCTGCCAGATCTTCGGTAAATGCCGTCAGAACCTGCTGCAATAAATCACGATTTCCTTCCGCCGCAGCAAATGCTAGTGCCGTTCCAATTCCATGAATATTCATGGAAACCGATAAGTATCGGATTGGCCCACCAGGATCAATCGTCGTTAATACGCGTGCGAGACGTTCATCCTGTAAAACTGCACTACCGCGGTTCGTGGAATACAGAATTTCAATACGTTCTCCCAGGTCCGGGCGCTTGAGCGACGTGCCTAGCCAGCGTGATAGTTCAGGTAGATCAAGGTTCTTCTTCGCGTCATCCCAGTCTTGGTACAAAAGATAGGCTAGATATTTGCGGCTAAAAATCTCTTTCCCACCATAACGAAATGGGGTGATCGCTTGCTTATGCAGGCGAGAAACCGGTGCCTGGGCATCCCGTTTTTTGATCCATGCTTGTAGTTCCAAGTTTCCCCAACGGTCCGTATCATGATCTGTACATAGCCCCTTGATCAAATTGATCATCCGCATAGAAAATTCCAGATGTGAGCGCGTCAGTTGTTCCTTGATAATATCATACGTACCCTGGGCCAGCCGCCGCTCCAAAAGTTCTGCGGGTGGAATTTCATGAAACGGATTACGTCCCAGAAGTAACGTGGTCACCAGCAATCCCAGTGCCATATAATCCACACTTGCTTGTCTTTCTCCTTTTGCTGTGGGTATGCACATTGCAGCATCCAGACATTCAAATTCGCCGGGCTGATTTTGTCCACAGTATGTGGAAACACATTCCTGTATTACAATCCTCCCCTGTCCAACATCATAGTAAATGGTTGATGTATTGAGTGTCCCATGTACCAGATCGTCCTGATCCAATATTCGTAGCACTTCTGCAATCTGGCCCAAGAACTTTGCTGAAATAATATTTTCAGGCAATGGCCCTGTTTTGTGAAGAACATCTGTCATGGAAGGATAAGAAATTTGTTCAAGAATAATTGCGTAACGATAGGTCTGTGACGCTGGTTGCATAAAATAACCGGCATCAATAATATTCTGCAGATAGGGAATATCACGCCCCTTTAGCTTCTCAATGGCCCGCCGGCGGGGAGCCACATTTTTCTCAAAAATCAGAGCATACAGTGTAACGCTACCAGAAGAGCCTTTAACATCCACCGCATACGCTTTAGCAATAGCGGTGTCGTATTGCGGTAATGCCCGCGTCATATTGATAACATAATGCTTACTGATAAAACCACGGGCAGAAATTTCCTCATTTCCATCCTGTCTATCGTCATCAATATCTGTTGTTTTTAGTATTGTATCCACCACACCATCCTCTGGTAAAACCATAAATGACGCAGCACTTAACCCGCAATCTTTTTCCTTGTACAACCGCATGCCATTCACCATAATGCTGGCGAATTGAGGCTGTATATCCGCATGGCACAGGAACGTCGTATCTCTGAACAGGCAATTGCCTACTGGAACACCCTCCGCAAGGAAGGTGCGCTACCTCCTTTTGATGCGATAAAACCGGAAGATATTCCACATATATGGGAAGATTGTTTTGTCGCCAGGATATATCAACACCCAGAGACGGGACGTCGTACCCACGCTTATCTTCGTATTGGTGAAAATATCCGGAGAATGGTGGAAGGAGATCTGGCTAGCGAAATGAGCCTGTTGGTGCTGGATAATCTCACGCAGAAATACCGCTATGTCACCGATAATTGCTCTGCCGCTGTTGACCAGTCAGAACGCAAAAGCGCCGATGGCAAACGTGTCATCAAATATCGCCAGGCCATTGCACCGCTAGGCACCGACGATGGCAATGTTACGCATATTCTGGTAGCGATGCGGTATCTGGTGGCAGATGTAACAGTCTGATTCTAGAACTTTCTTCATGCATTATTCCGCTAATCTGGTTCGTCAACATGCACGGAATATGTATTATTGTCTGCTGTTTTCTCCCTCCGAGGTACGGGATCGTTTATTCTGCCTGCAGGCCATACAGATTGAACTTGCACGCATCCCCGCAATGACACCTGACCCAACACTCCGCATGATCCGGCACAACTGGTGGCAGGAACATCTCCTTCGCCTAGCGAAAACCGGTGCCCTTGCAGCGGATGTTGCACAGCACCCTTTGCTTGCTTCCCTAGCCGCAACATTGCCAGAAACTCCCTTAAACCCGGTTTCTTTAGCTGCTTGGTTAAACGATGCCCACCTCTATGCCGATGAATTGCCTCCTGAACAACTCCAAGAGCAGCGCACCCAAGCCCATCATCATTTTATTAACCTGATGGTTGAATCACTCACTCTTTCGCCAGTCGACTATCGCCCGTTGATAAAGCCCATGGCGCATCTGATAACCGGCATGGAGCAGGAACCCCCATTAACCGATATGCATATCAAAGCGATGCAGCAGCATTATGCGGAAGCGGTGACACAGGTACATGCCCTTTCAAAGGACACATATCGTCGCCTGTTGCCTATTATACTGCAACTGCCGCTCCTGCGGCAGGATTTACGCAGAATGAAGAACAAAACATCAAAGCACCTTCCCTCACCCCTCAAACAACTATGTACCGTTTGCTGGCACGCTTACACTTCCCCACGATGGATGCGGGTATGACCACGCCTTTTTTATTCTGTTTTGGTCTTGGCTATTCCGCGCAAGCACTGGCAAAGCTTCTTCTGCCGCTGGGCTGGCGGGTGGCCGGCACCTGCCGGAGCGCCCAAAAGGCCGTACAGCTGCGGCAGCAAAGCATTGAGGTCTGTGTCATGGATAACGTGCATGCGTTACAGCCGCCCTATCCATTTGCCGACGCCAGCCATATCCTGCACAGCATTCCACCCGGTGAGGAGAGCGATCCTGTCTTCCACCTGCACGAAGCCATTGCCACGCACGCAGCACTGGAATGGTTTGGCTATCTCTCTACTACCGGTGTTTACGGGGATCACCAGGGAGAATGGATAGACGAGACCACGCCCCCCAACCCCGGGCAGGAGCGCTCCAGACAGCGGCTGAATGCAGAGAAGCACTGGCTGGCAACCAATCTGCCGGTACATCTCTTCCGCCTGAGTGGCATTTATGGTCCCGGGCGTAGCGTGCTGGACGGAATCCGTCAGGGCACCGCCCGCCGGATTGACGCACCGGGACAGGTTTTTTCCCGGATTCACGTGGCGGACATCGCCGCTATCCTGCTGGCCTCCATAAAAAAACCCTTCCCTAGGCGTATTTATAATTGTGCTGACGATGTTCCGGCGCTACAATCCGACGTCGTTGCCTATGGGTGCACCCTTTTGGGCGTTCCCCCGCCACCGGAAATCCCCTTGGCAGAGGCAGCACTTTCCCCCATGGCGCGTAGTTTTTATACCGAGTGCCGCCGCGTACGAAATAGCCGTATCAAAGAGGAACTTGGTGTGATACTACAATACCCGGATTACCGTTTGGGTTTGCAGGCCATTCTGGAAGCAGAACGTATAAATAAGAATGGATGATACATAATTTATGCCCGTAATTACTGACTCGGCAGAACTCAAAAAGCGCATCACGCCCTTAATGAAAGAAACCTTCGTAACGGTAGATACCGAATTTGTCCGTGAAAAAGTCTATTATCCCCAACTGTGCCTGATCCAGCTGGGAGGCAGCGAGGATGCGTTCGCGGTCGATCCAATGGCCAAAGGGCTGGATATGGAACCGCTGATCAAGCTGCTGCGGAATAAAAAAGTACTGAAAGTTTTTCATGCCGCCCAGCAGGATCTGGAAGTGTTCTTTAACCTCATGGGAAAATTACCAACCCCGATATTCGATACGCAGCTGGCTGCCCTGGTGCTTGGCCATGGTGAGGCTCCCAGCTATGCCAAGCTGGTAAAGGAAATCTGCCATAAACAATTGGATAAATCCTCCCGCTTTACCGACTGGTCCAAACGCCCGCTCACGGAAAAGCAGGTGGAATATGCGATTTCAGACGTGACCTACCTGCGTAAGATTTATGAACGTTTTAGTAAACTTCTGCAGGATAAAAACCGCGAACACTGGCTGATCGAAGAAATCGAATCAATGACAGACACCAAACAGTATGAGCTAAAAGCGGATGATGCGTGGGAACGGCTAAAGACGAAAAAACACCTCACCAATGAACAACAAAGTTGCATCCGTGCACTGGCGGCTTGGCGGGAAACCCGTGCCCAGAAACAGAATACCCCACGCAGCTGGGTCATGAAAGATGATCTGCTGCTGGAGATTGCGGAAACCATGCCGGAAACCATGGCTGACTTGGAACATATGCGTCGCCTGAGCAGCAATATGGTAAAATCGTTTGGTGAAGAAATCATTGCCACCGTTAAAAAAGCCCGCCGCCGGAAGCTGACAGACTTGCTGCCATCCCTGCCACGCCGCAGCACTCCAAAAGCCAATGAATCACTGGTCACCCTGCTCAAAGTGTTGCTCAAAATGCGTTGCGAAAAAGAAAAGGTAGCGCAACGGGTCGTTGCGCGCACGGAAGATCTGGAACGGATCGCCGCGATGAACAACCCGGACGTGCCGGCGATGAAAGGCTGGCGCTATGAAGTATTTGGCCGTTATGCGCTGGCACTGAAAAACGGCACGCTGGCACTGGCTGCCGATGGCAATAAAATCGTCCTGCTACAGCAGCATGATGAGGCCCCGCGCTAACCCGCCTCTGAATCACCTGCTTACGGCAGCCCAGATGGCCGCCGCCGATCAGGAAACTATTCAGCATGGCACCCCCGGACAGGTGCTTATGGAAAACGCCGGGAAGGCTGTCGTCTCATGTATCACTAACCGCTATGCTCCACGCAGAACACTGGTTTTATGCGGCCCTGGGAATAACGGAGGAGATGGGTTGGTGGTCGCACGCCTGCTTGGGCTGGCGGGATGGGAGGTCTCCGTAGCCACCTTCTCCGGCACATTAGAAGGGTATCAGGGCGATGCCGCCACTATGGCCGGACAGTATGATGGAAATGTCTACCCGATCACGCCACAGGTATTGGATAGCAGTGCGCTCACCGTAGACGCACTCTTTGGTACCGGACTCACCCGTCCCATCTCCGGGCCATTAGCCGATTCAATCAACGCACTTGCGGAATGCTCCGTGCCTGTCATAGCCGTGGATATCCCCAGCGGGATTTGCAGCGATACGGGCGCGGTGCTCGGTACCGCCGTGCGGGCCACCCATACCGTCACCTTTGCTAGCCGGAAACGGGGGCATGTGCTGATGCCGGGGCGGAATCATTGCGGGATGGTGACGGTGGCCGATATTGGTATTGCAAGAGAAACGATTGAAGCACATTCCGAACCCTGTATGCTCCACCACCCCATACAATGGCTGGCAAAATTCCCCTGGCCGGAACCCCGGCAACACAAATACCAACGCGGTCACAGCCTCGTTTTTGGTGGCCCGGCAGATAAAAGCGGAGCGGCCCGGCTGGCGGCCCATGCCGCGCTAAGGCTGTGCGGGTTGGTCACCATTGCCATCACCGAGGATGCCCTGCCCGTCTATGGCCCGGCCTGTAGCGCTGTCATGCTTGATACGCAAACCACTCCCGTCCCCGTGCTTGTGGAACGTACCCGCGCCCGTGCAATACTCATCGGCCCCGGCTATGGTATCGGAGACAAAACGCAAGCGACCATTCTCTCGTTATTGGCAACACACCTGCCTGTCGTGCTGGATGCCGATGCCCTCACCAGTTTTACCGATGCCCCGGAAATACTCTTCGAGGCAATCCATCACCGCCGCGTTGCTACGATACTAACACCCCATGCTGGAGAGTTTGCGCGGCTGTTCCCTGATAGCGATCCTGCGGCGGGAAAGATTGTACAGGCCCAGCAGGCCGCCAAACACAGCGGTGCCACCGTATGCTTTAAAGGTCCGGATACGGTGATTGCCACACCCGCAGGAGATGTCACTGTTCATAGCACTGCCCCCGCTACTCTGGCAACGGCCGGTTCCGGGGATGTGCTGGCCGGGACAATCACCGGGCTACTGGCGGCCGGGATGGATGCTTATCCCGCCGCATGCGCCAGTGTATGGCTGCACAGCACGGCTGGGCAGATCTTCGGGCCGGGACTTACCGCAGATGACCTGCCTGGTATGCTCCCATCGGCTTTACAATATCTACGCGATTAATAATCAGGCCGTACGGTCTTCACCACTATTTTCGATATAGCTGACAAACGCGGCCACAATGCGACGCTGGTAATGCTTATCGGAAAGCTCCATCAGCTGCTTGAGCACCTGCTCGCGCTCAATCCCCGGACGGTAGGCACGCGGGGAAATCATGGCAACATAGGCATTACAGATGGAAATAATCTGCGCCGTAATCAGGATTTCATCACCCTTCTTACGTAGCGGGCCGGAACCATTCCAACGTTCCTGAGACTGACGCAACGTTTCCACTACCGGCCCATCAAATTCTAGCCCATCAAGGAAATCAGCTCCGGCTTGTATGGATTCCACAATCTGGCTGTGTTCGGCATCGGTTAGTTTCCCTTTTTTGGCAAAGAGCTTCGGTGGCACCAGCACTTTCCCGATATTCATCAGCTTCCCGGCAACCTGTGCCGTTTCCACCAGCACATTATCCAGATTCAGCTCAAAAGCCAGCGCCTCCGCCAAACACCCCACCCGTTCTGAGTGGTACGCAGCATGGGAATCCCTAGAATCCACCATCAGCACCAGTTTATCCACCAGATTCCGAAGCAGCCGCTCCCGGCGTTCACGCTCCGTAATGGCTTCAGTGATGTCCTGTTCCACTACCAGCAAACCGGCTGAAATCGTATCGGTTAGGATATGCGGAATGTGCTGCAGGGGAATATAGTTACTTAGGAATACTTTTTGCTTCCCCTGTTCCTCCCGGCGTTCAATGTCCGTACGTGCCTCCTGTGCGGCTAATACTTCCTGTGCCACGTCATGCAGATGGTCAGCTTTTTCCTGTCCCAGGAAATGCCGCACCCGGCGACCCGCCATTTCATCGGACGTTGTTTCCAGCATGGTGGCTGCTTTCCGGTTAGCAAAACGATAGACCCCATCCTGGTCTACAATCGTCATGGCATCCGGTTCGTTATCTGTTACCAAACGCAGCAATGCTTCCTGACTCTTAAATTTTTCTGCGAGCTGTTGAAATCGTACTGACGTCCCATGTGCCCATATTGAGAACACTAACAATAGCACCGCGGCAATGCCAATAATCCAGGAAGCAATCCTCCAACTCCGGCGTGCTTCACTATCCTGCAACGCCTCATTCTTCGCGATGGTATGTACCAGTACCCAGTCACTCCCGGCAATCCGCCGCCCGGTCACCAGCACATCGGTCATAGTATAGTTTTTACGGATGGAAAAATGATCCGGTTGTTGGGAAGCAAATACTGCAGCCAGTATATCGTTCTTGTCCAGACGACGCTTTAATGGCAGCCCACCATCACGTGTGGGTGAAAGGTATTCGATGACCCCCTCACGTTCACGTACTAAATACGTTTCTGCTGATTTCTCCGCTAGTTTAGGAAAATTTAATATTGGAAATAACTCCGATGACACCGGCTTAACACCAAGCACCCAGCCCACCTGTGATTCAGGCACCGGATCCCCCTGTACTGCGAATACCGGCACCAGCCAGGCCATCATAGGGATATCCCGTGGCCCAAGATACATATCACGTATAGCTGTTCTGCCACGTTCTGCATTCTGGATAAAGGACTGCATCCCCCCATCTGCCGGCACTACTGGCCCACTGGCTACGACGGGTTGTCTCTCCATGGAAAGTAATAGTATGCCAGCTTCATTCTGTGTGGGTATATTTGCCGGTACGTCAGGCGCAGGCAACATCCCCACAAAACCGGCACGCGAGGCGGCTAGTGCCAGGTAGTTACGCAGGAAGGTAAGCTGTGGCACAGTATCCACGGGCCCTGGCCCTTGTACGGGTTCAACTTCCGAAAGATATTCCGTCAGGTAAAGACGCAGGCTGAGATTATCTGCCACAGCTTCCAATTCCGCCATTTGCTTTCCCAGCCATTGCTCTACTTCACCAGCACGCGTATCTGCCACTGTATCAAGCCGCATCTCCCAGATTTTCAGATCGCGCTGATATTCCGCATCGGCTGAACGAATCGCCGCAACAATAGAGAGTATACCAACAATCAAGACAAGCAGCCCAATCAGACTAATGCGAATCTTGATATGAAATGTATCATGTATCGGGTGACGCGGGCGCGACATAGGCAATACGCCTTTCTTCATTGCACGAGTGCTGATAGTGATGGGACTTTAATCCCAGACAACCAGATGGTAAAGTCTATACATGAATTTACGTTTTGCAATGCCCGTTATTATATTGTCGCTGTGGCTGTGGTCATTTATCGTCCCATCCCCCGCATACCCAGAGGATATACGGCTATTTGGCTCACATGAAACCCGCTCCACTAGCCTAAAATCATTCCCTAAATGGACCGGAGCACTGGCACGCTACCAAAATAGCACTGTTCTTGCAGGCAAATGCAGTGCCCCCACCTTTAACCGCTGCCATCTGGATAAATGGAATCGCTTTTTGCATAGTCTGAAAGGCAAACCCTTACGCATACAGATCGATAAGGTAAACCATTATATCAATAATGCACCCTATATTATCGATCTTGTTAACTGGGGATTGCCAGATTACTGGGCAACTCCTTACCAATTCTTTACCCGGGACGGGGATTGCGAAGATTACGCCATTGCAAAGTTTATGTCCCTCCGCACACTGGGTATCCCGCAGGATCAGATGCGGATTGTAATTCTAAAAGATGAAAATCTAAATGCTATCCATGCTGTGCTGGCAGTGTTTGATCGTGGGCATACGTATATTTTGGACAACCAGATTAATAGTGTTATTGAGGATCATGAGATTCATCACTATACTCCTATTTATTCCATCAATGAAACAGGATGGTGGCGGCATATGTAACCCGGGAATGCTGTGTTGCAACATTTGCACTCGCTTTAAAAGAGACGCCGACTATTTTTCTTATAAGAATAAAAATATTTTGCGATTCTTGTTGACGGATTTTATCCTATATATCATAGAAATACCGCTATGCAGCAATTATAGTTGCAGTATTTTATTTTCGAACACCACGACTATGGTATAATTACATCAATGACGAAAGTCAGCGTGTAATTATCTAGGAGGGACAATTATGACGATTAATTACAAGGAGTGGAATCTCCGTAACTTAGGCCATCTTATTATACTTGGCCTGATCATTACGGTGGTTATTGGCGTAATGCATCTAGTGGTGTCGCCACTACTGATGGCACTACTGCCAATGGTATTTACTACCACACTAACACTCACAGATACTCTGTTATTCCTTGTGTTAATTACGTTGCTTGTACATCGAACGTAACGCTTAGGAACCAGCATTGAGAAGGGGAAGCGCCTCATGATTATGAGGCGCTTCTTCTTTTTTACCACTCGCCCTGTTTTGCCTCAATACGGTTCTGAATAATTGAAAGAAAATGTGCAAGATTGGGAACTTTGCGGTCTTTCGTCTGGTTCATAATATTATTCACCATTTTCCCGAGATCATCACGCGCACGTGGGGCTGCTTTATTCTTCGCATGCTCTTCTTCCATATCCAGAATGATTCCCACTACCAGATAAACCGCCTCAGAAAATTTAGGAGGCAGTTTGGCGCGTTCGTAAAGCGCTTTTAAACCCCCTTCACGATCCTGCACCAGTTTGCGTACATTCGTATAGGATACCCCGGTCATACGGGAAAGACTGGTACAGAACAGCGTCAGATTCCCACATGCCAGTGCGGAGATAGGCGTCAGACCACCAAATTGCTCCAAACCGTCCAGTAACTGAGACAATACTCCATAACCCGAGGCCAGCGATTTTTCCAGCTGGTTAGCCGCTTCCAGATCATCTACCAGGGCCACCAGTTCATCATCAATCTCCTGCATCCCCATGAATTTCAGCGCTGCAATCTCACTGCTTTCCTGGAAGACCGTATTGATATCTTTAAAGGATGTTTTGTATTTCTCTTCCAGATGTTTCTGGATACTTTCAGCCACTTTATCCGCCATACGCTCAATAATGCGCTGCGGCAGTGCACCGCGGGTAATCATCGCGTCTACAATACGTTCGTTATCTGCAAACTTATCCAGCACCTTGGAGAAGTTTGTTTCGTTGATTATAGCCCCTTCATTTTGCAATAGATGCCCGATTACATCGTCATGGATAGTACGGTCGATCAGCGCTTCCGATACTTTCTCCGATACTTTCTTACGACCGGCGATTGCCAGGTGACGACTTGCCTCCTCAGAGGTGCGGATAATATCCATCAAATCCTGATCCGTCAGTACTTCAGAAAATTCCAGGACGGGCAATGCGACTTCTTCCACATCCCGGGCAAGAGAAAGAATAATATCTCTGGGAGCCTCTTTATTAGCAATTAGATTTTTGGAAAGGGCCTGCCTCACCATCGTTTCAGTTTCACGCAGTAACAGGCGGAAAATATCTTCTGCTAGCTTTACTTCCTGATCACTGAGCGCTTCTGTGTTGTAATGCTCGGAAATTTTTTCCACAACGCTTGCTTTCTTTGTCGGCGTTGGATCCTCAAGCAGCTCTTGAATGTCTTTTTGTGATAGGCGGGTTTCGACCATAGCAATCCAGCTTTTATGCAGCGCAAATGTACTGTCCGGGGCTAATACATACAAGCGATTTCTTCGCTGGTATGTATGCGGAGCTTTTAACAAATGCTATTATATAGCACAAGATTTAGTGATTGTCGTGGTATACGGTAGTATGCATGTGATGGCCGGGCGTGCCCGTTATCAACATTGTAAAATAACGCATATTTGGCACAGTATTCTCATACCCCCCTTCGTGAATACGCTTTAACAACTCCGCCTGAAACACTTCTTCCGATGCGTGATCTACTTTCAGAGCCAGCGTTAGCAGGATATCCGTGGCCTTTTTTAGCGTATCAGGCATTTCAGCGGCCTGGAATAACGCATCAAATCCCTTTCTATTACCTTCCAGAATCAGGCGGCGGGCATTACCGATAGGGATATGCGCTAACATCGCCATTCCGGCGATAAAAAAGTCCATATCACCGTGGCAAAGAGCACGTAATACAATACTATGATTCAGGGTATGCTGTGCACTCAGGCGACGCACCAGGGTATATGTTTCCTCGCGTCCCAGGTGACGTGAAACAATATCTACGTTGGCTTTGGATTTTATATCCTGTGTCACACTACGGACTATTTCAGGCGATAGTTCAAACTTTCCAATGAGTTCTTTCTGTAATTTTAAAGAGACATGGGCAATCAGCTTCTCTGCCATATGTGCGTTTAGTCGTCCATGCGTAAGCATCATCGTTAGAATATCCTCACGCTGCCTAAAACATTCGGCAGCTTCCCGTATCAGCGCTTCAGAAAACCGTAATTGCGAATTTGATATTAACTCCCGTGCCACACTTGGTTCGTGTGTTTGTATCAATGCATGGGCAGTACGATCCGTCAGCTGCGAACGGCGCGCAATCGCACGTAACTTACCTACTTCCTCTGATGCATTAATAATTTCCAGCAGATCCTGTTCCGTAAGCACCTCGGAAAATTCAAGAATCGGGGAAGCTACTTCCTCCACATCACGCGCTAACCGGTAGGCCACCTCATAGGGAAGCGCACGGCTTTCTCTAAGCGTTTCTGCTAAAATCCGCCGGACGCTTACTTCAATGTCGCGGGAAAGACAATCCAATATCTCGTGCACCAGCGCCATGGTTGCTGATGACAATTCCCCTTTATCCAGGTGTATAGCGATTTTTTTGGCCAATACGCCCCTGATTTCTGGTGAGCGTTCCTGTTGTAACCTCTCCAGATCCCTAGTGCTGATAGTCATCACTTCTTGCTGCACGCTACTTCCCTCAAACAATAGTGTAGCGCATGAATATGAAATAAATATGAATATTTTAAACAAATTAGTTAAAAATGTATCTTCTTAAGTACTGGAAGATAAGGAAGTGAACTATATATATATATAGCGAGTTCCGGCCGGTCCACATCAGCATATAGGCCGCTGCCGGGCTCGGAAGTACAATCTTTGTAACAGAAAACCGTAGGAAAATCGCTGTTAGCAGCATAGCCTCCATAAAAATAAGCACAATATCGTAAACAGCATAACGATAAAACATCAGCGTTATCAGCAGATAAAACCCATAAACAGAAACCATTAACTCACGGGTACGTGCATTATTTTTATATTTTCGCACATAATAGCCTGCAAGCGCGAACAGCAGCCCCAATGAGCCATATTCCAGCACAATATTTGCCGGGTACCACCAGATTACACCAAGCAGGAATACTCCCCAGGCATGGTCGTCCAGCCACTGCCAGCGCTCTAATACCGCCATGCACCAGCGCACAATAATGATACTCCACAGAATATTTAACGGTGCCAGGCCATAGCCTAGCATGTAGCGCGCCCATTCAAAGAAGCAGGCCATAATCAGCAACTCACTGGTCACTTTCCAGCGCCCTGACCAGCCAACCAGGAACAGGAAACAGGGAAAAGCCATACGCCCAACCGCACGCAATGTGGTCATTTCGGGAAAAAAGAAGTGCCCGATATGGTCGATTACCATGGTAGTAATCGCCAGCACTTTTATTAAGTCGTAACGGTTCAGCGGCCCATAGCGAGAATAACGGACCGCATTCAGCATGCTACGCTGCTAGATCAAATGTAGCAGCCACCTCCACCGCCACATTCAACGGCAATGTACAGACCCCGTAGGCAACACGGGCATGGCTACCGATCTCTGGCCCAAAAACATCCAGCATTACTTGCGATGCGCCATTTGCTACGACATGCGGCTCGGAGAAATCCGGCACACAACTGACCAGAATCTCCAGCTTGAGCAAGCGTTTAATCCTGTCCAGATTTCCTCCTGCACCGGCACGGGCCTGCGCCAGAATATTAATAGCACACTGACGTGCCGCAGCCTGGCCCTGCTCTATGGTCACCGTATCACCCAGTTTCCCGGTAACCAATGGTTTCCCTTCTTTGAGCGGCAGTTGCCCGGAAATGTAAAGCGTGGAATCTGTGGCCGTATAGGGGACATAAAGCGCCGCCGGAGCCGCTCCCTCTGGCAAAATAATTCCCAATTTCTCAAGCGTTGCCTCTGCACCCATTAGTTTCCCCCTCTGCCTATCACTGCTAATGATAAAGCATTTCTATGTTTCGCGTAGTTATGGTATAATTTAATATAAATTCCGAGTAAACAAAGGAGTTTCTCAACATGCGCTTTCGGCAAACCATTCCTATTCTGGTTGGGTTATTCTGCCTTATTTACATATTATTCCCGCAGAATGGCTGGGCTATTACTATTACCACCAATGACGTTGCGGATTTGTTACAAAATATGACAGGATTGAAAGGCGTGGATGATAAAATTGGCGGCAATATGTGCCGGATGATTAATACCGTCAGTTATGGCAAGGTTGGTGGCGCACTGGCGGCGTTTGGCGTATTGATTCTGGGGTTTGGTGCATTGCTGGGGAAAGTGACCTGGCAGCAAACTGTTCTCATATCCGCAGCGATCGCCGCTATTTTTGGTGCCGTCGTAATCGGCAATGAGTTTGGTGACAGCGAAACGCGGCCCGGATGTGCCCATTATAATTTAGATGGATCTGTTAATAGCAGTGAAGGTTTTGGTTCTGCTTTTTGATATACCCCTGCTTTCTTCACGAAATATTAACATTTCTGTGATACAATAAATCAGAGAGGCTGGAGGCATTGATGCGTTTTTATGGTTTAGTTTTCTGTATTGTGGCACTGTTCGCAGTGTCTTCTCCTTCGTATGCCTTACTTTCCGGATTTGAAATTGAAGTAGGTTGGGCGCTGTGTAAGGTTGTGTTTGCCTTGCAGGGAACTATTGGTAAGGCATTAGCAAGCCTGGCTGTGATCATTCTTGGCGTGAGCGCATTCTTTGGCAAAATCAGTTGGGGATTTGCTGTCACCGTCGCTGCAGGGATATTAATCCTGTTTGGTGCCATGGAAATTGTTTCCATGTTTTCTGGTGGTATTCTGGATATGCTTCTAAATGCCCTGCCCGGCAATGCCGTGGAAACACGCTGTTTTGCAATGGGTGTCTGCAGTACATTAAGCAGCCTTTCCGGGATAAGCGGTCTTCCAAGCTGTACTGAAATTGGTTCCGCTATTGGTGGCCTTTTTAGCGGCGGCGGTGGCACGTAATCTATTATAATATAGAGTTCTTTCTCTGTAACATTTCTGTAACATTTCTGTGATAGTTTTAATACTGAGAGGTCAGGAATGATCTCTAAATTAAACAACAAAACGTAAATCGAGAGAGGATAATAGTATGAACAAACATTGGTTTACATTGGGGATTCTGGCACTGTTAGTAACAATATTGCCGGAAATGGCTTCCGCTACAACAGTAACCCCTCCGACTGGTAACAACGCTCTGAACGCTGTTGTCGGTGGTGGTCTGTGTAACGTAATTAGCAACCTGACTGGTAACGTCGGTGCCGCGATCGCCACGCTCGCCGTGTTTATTCTCGGCGTCGGCGCCTTCTTCGGTAAGGTCAACTGGGGTCTCGCCGTGATGGTCGCCGTCGGAATCGCCGCTATCTTCGGTGCTGCCAGCATCGTCGGTACGGTGGACCAAAGCGCTGGCGGTTGTACCACCTAGGATTTTACATTAGTCTAAACAAAAAAGGGATGGTGAAAGCCATCCCTTTTTTAATGACACACTACCGTCCGCTCTCTCGTCATAAATCTGTACATCTTTATGATAGCCTTAGCACTGAGAGGTCAGGAATGATCTCTAAATCAAAACAACAAAACGTAACTGAGAGGATATATGAACAAACATTGGTTTACATTGGGGATTCTGGCAATTGTTAGTAATAATATTGCCGGAAATAGCTTCCGCTATAACAGTAACCCCTCGGTTGGCAATGATGGCTTAAATGCTATTATTGGTGGTGGTCTGTGTAATGTGATCGGCAACCTGACTGGTAACGTCGGTGCCGCGATCGCCACGCTCGCCGTGTTTATTCTCGGCGTCGGCGCCTTCTTCGGTAAGGTCAACTGGGGTCTCGCCGTGATGGTCGCCGTCGGAATCGCCGCTATCTTCGGTGCTGCCAGCATCGTCGGTACGGTGGATTCTTCCGCTGCCGGTTGCACCACCTAGGATTTTACATTAGTCTAAACAAAAAAGGGATGGTGAAAGCCATCCCTTTTTTAATAATCTTATGTCTGTTAAATATGAATTGCCCGTCCGGCTACTGCCAGCGCCGCTTCTTTTATTGCTTCATTGAGATCCGGATGTGAATGGCAAATACGGGCAATATCCTCCGCTGAAGCGGAAAATTCCATTGCCGTCACCACTTCCGCAATCATCGTACCCGCCTGTGGACCAATGATATGCACCCCCAGCACCTGATCGGTTGCTTTATCGGCCAGAATCTTCACAAACCCTTCGCTTTTACCCACAGCGCGGGCACGGCTATTCGCCAGGAAGGGAAATTTCCCCACATTATACGCCCGGCCATCCGCCTTGAGTTGTTCTTCGGTTTTGCCCACGCTGGCTACTTCCGGGTAGGTATAGATTACCCCCGGCACCAGTCCGTAATCCACATGCGGCTTTTGCCCGGCAATGCCTTCCACACAGGCTACCCCATCTTCTTCGGCCTTATGCGCCAGCATTGGCCCGGGGATCACATCTCCAATCGCGTAAATACCTTCTACATTGGTACGGTAATGTGCATCCACGGCAACTCGGCCCCGTTCATCGGTTTTTACCCCGGCTTCGGCAAGCCCCAGATTAGCCGTATTTGGTTTACGGCCAATACAGACCAGTACCACATCACCAGAAATCGTCTCTTCCTTACCGCCCTTGGCAGGCTCAACCGTTAAGGCAACACCTTTAGCGCTTATCTTGGCGCCAGTGACTTTGGTGCCTAAGCGGAATGTGATCCCCTGTTTTTCCAGTATCTTCTGGAATTGGCGGCTGATTTCCGCGTCCTGGCCGGGCGTAATATGGTCGAGGAATTCCACCACTTCCACCTCCGCCCCCAGACGACGCCAGACCGAACCCAGCTCCAGGCCGATCACCCCGCCACCAATTACCACCAGCTTTCCCGGTACTTTGGATAAAGAAAGCGCGCCGGTGGAGGAGACAATCTGCTTTTCATCAATTTTCACCCCTGGCAGGTCAATGACGGACGACCCGGTGGCGATAATAATATGCTTGGCTTTCAGCGAATGCGGGGCTTCCTTACCCGAGGGCTTCACTGCTACTTCGCCTTTGCCCATCACGATGCCATGACCCTTGATATATTCTACTTTGTTCTTCTTAAACAGGCCTTCGATCCCCTTGGTTAGTCCTTCCACCACCTCATCCTTGCGCTTCAGCATGGCTTTCAGGTCCAGCTTAATGCCGCTGGCCTTGATACCGTGCGCTTCGGCATGGGAGAGTTCTTCAAATAGCTCCGAAGAGTGAAGCAGCGCCTTGGAGGGGATACAGCCCACATTCAGGCAGGTGCCCCCCAGCGCCCCGCGCTCTTCCACACAGGCCGTCTTAAAACCAAGCTGCGCGGCACGAATCGCCGCCACATAGCCCCCCGGACCACCCCCAATGACTACAACATCAAAATGATCGGACATGATTCTTCCTTTTCCTTACATCCCCAGCAATAGCCGCCGTGGGTCTTCGATAGTTTCCTTCACCCGGACGAGGAAGGTTACTGCCTCGCGCCCATCAATGATACGGTGGTCATAGGAAAGCGCGATATACATCATGGGGCGGATTTCCACTTTCCCATTGATGGCCACCGGACGTTCCATGGTTTTATGCATCCCCAGAATCCCGGATTGGGGCGGATTGATGATGGGGGTAGACATCAGCGAACCATAGACCCCGCCATTGGAAATGGTGAACGTGCCACCGGTCAGTTCTTTCATCGTCAGCTTGCCATCACGGGCTTTCTTGCCATACTGGGCAATCGTGCCTTCAATCCCGGCAAAATCCAGCTGGTCGGCATTGCGTACCACCGGCACCACAAGCCCCTGCGGTGTCCCTACGGCCACCCCGATATCGTAATAGTTCTTATAGACGATATCATCACCATCAATCTCCGCATTTACCGCCGGGATTTCCTGCAGCGCGGCAATGGCTGCTTTCAGGAAGAAAGACATAAAGCCCAGCTTGATGCCATGACGTTTTTCAAATGCGTCTTTGTATTCATTACGCAGCGCAATCACGTTCGTCATGTCGATTTCATTAAACGTTGTCAGAATAGCTGCCGTGTTCTGGGCATCCTTCAGACGCGTGGCAATCGTCTTACGCAGCTTTGTCATGCGTACCCGCTCTTCCCGCGGGCTCACCGGCGCAACTGTGCCACCGGACGCAACCGTCTGCAGAATATCCCCTTTGGTAATGCGACCATCCTTACCACTGCCCTGGATACTGCCGGTATCCACACCGGTTTCCGATGCCAATTTACGGGCAGCCGGGCCAGATTGCGCGATGTTCCCCGCTGCGGCAGGCACACTACTTGGCGTTGCCGGAGCCGGACTGGCCGGTGCAGCAGGCTGTGGTGCAGAAACCGCCAGGGCCGGAGATGCAGAGGCATTGCCGCTGGCACCCTCTTCAATGCTTCCCAGCACGGCACCCACTTCCACCGTATCGCCCTCTTTTGCTTTGATTTCCTTCAGCGCGCCAGATGTCAGGGCATTGACCTCCAGCGTTACCTTATCGGTTTCCAGCTCTACCAGAAGCTCGTCTTTTGCAACGGCGTCTCCCTCTTTTTTATACCATTTGGCAACGGTTGCCTCGCTGACCGATTCCCCAAGTTGCGGAACGATAATATCACTGGCCATGGCTGTTAGTCTCCTGTTTAACTAGTTGTTTATTTAAGCGCTTCGTTAACGAGCGCGGTTTGTTCTTTGGTATGGATACGCATATACCCAGCCGCCGGGGAAGCCGCTTCCGGGCGCCCGACATACTCCGGACGTGCTGTTTTGTTTCCGGCCTTGCGGATCGCCCCTTCCAGGCGGCGGTCTACAAAATACCAACCTCCCATATTCTGAGGCTCTTCTTGACACCAGATAATCTCGGCATTTTTGTATTTTTTGATCTGCTCTGCCAGTTCCGCTTCCGGGAACGGGTAGAATTGTTCCAGACGGATCAGCGCCACATCGTTGATCTTCTTCTCTTCCCGGGCTTCCAGTAGGTCGTAATAAACTTTCCCGCTGCAGATAACGAGTTTCCGTACCTTGCTGTCGGCTACCAGCTTACCGGTTTCCAGAATCACCTTCTGGAACTCCGTGCCTGCATCCAGCTCCTTGATATCGGACTTTGCCAGCTTATGACGCAGCAGGGATTTGGGTGTCATCATCACCAGCGGCTTCCGGAAATCCCGGCACATCTGACGGCGCAGAATATGGAAGTAGTTTGCCGGGGTGGTGCAATTGGCCACCTGCAGATTATCTTCCGCACAAAGCTGCAGATAGCGTTCCAGACGCGCAGAGCTATGCTCCGGCCCCTGGCCTTCGTAGCCATGCGGCAATAACATCACCAGTCCGCTCATGCGCAGCCATTTGACTTCCGCCGAGGCAATAAACTGGTCGATCATGATCTGCGCGCCATTGGAGAAATCCCCGAACTGGGCTTCCCACAGCACCAGCGCATTCGGCTCGGTGGTGCTATAGCCATATTCAAACCCCAGCACCGCATATTCCGAAAGGTTACTATTGAGCGCCTCAATACGCTTCTGGCCTTCCTTTAGGTGATTGAGCGGGAAATGTACCTCATTGGTCTTCTGATCAAACAACCCGGCATGACGCTGCGAGAAAGTGGCACGAATCACGTCCTGACCGGAAATCCGGATCGGATACCCGTCGTCCAGGATAGAAGCAAAGGCTAGGTGCTCACCCATCGCCCAGTCCAGCCCTTCTTCACCATTCACCATGGCGCGCCGCTGTTCCAGCAGGCGTTTCACTTTGTTATTGAGAGTAAACCCTTCCGGTACTTCGCACAATTTACTGCCCAGTGCCTGCAGCTTCTTGAGCTTTACCCCGGTTTCTACCGACGGTTTCACCCCCTGCTCGGCCTGGCGAATCCCCTGCCACTTACCTTCCAGCCAGTCGGCTTTTTCCGGCTTGTAATCCATGGCGGATTCCATCTGGGTCTCCATAAACTGATGGAAATCATTTTTCATCGCCTCATATTCTTCCTGCGTGATGACACCTTCGGCAATCAACCGGCGGGCATAGACCTCACGCGGGGTGGGATGTTGCCGGATTTTTTCATACATCAGCGGCTGGGTGAACATCGGCTCATCGCCTTCATTGTGCCCGTGACGGCGATAGCAGAAAATATCGAGGAAGACATCCTGCTTGAAGGTCTGGCGGTATTCCGTGGCGATACGCGCCGCATGCACCACCGCTTCCGGGTCATCCCCGTTCACGTGGAAGATCGGCGATTGCACCATCATTGCTACGTCCGTCGGGTAGGGCGAAACGTGCGCATCTTTCGGGCTGGTGGTAAAACCAATCTGGTTATTAACGATAATATGTACCGTCCCCCCGGCACGGTACCCCGGCAGTTCCGAAAACGCCAGCGTTTCCATCACAATGCCTTGCCCGCAAAAGGCCGCATCGCCGTGCAACAGAATACCCACCACCTTGCTACGGTCAGTATCACCGTGCTGATCCTGTTTAGCACGTACCTTACCCACCACTACCGGGTTCACCGCTTCCAAATGGGACGGGTTGGCGTTTAGTGACAGGTGAACTTTCTGCCCGTTCTTCGCCACGCGATCCGATGATTTCCCGAGATGGTATTTCACGTCACCGGAGGTATTGATATAGTCCGGCGTTGCCAGATTGCCCTGGAATTCCGAGAGCATTGCGTCATAGGGTTTGCCCATAAACGCCGTCAGTACATTGAGGCGGCCACGGTGCGGCATCCCGACGACGATTTCCTTGACGCCCATCCCAGCACCGGTTTCCAGCACCGCTTCCAGCGCTGGCATCAGGCTTTCTGCCCCTTCAATGGAGAAGCGTTTCGTGCCCGGATATTTCACGTGCAGGAATTGCTCGAACCCTTCGGTTTCCACCAGTTTTTTCAGGATTTCAATACGCTCTTCCTTACTCAGAGAGGGCCGTGAGCGGCTGCTTTCCAGTTTGGTTTCCAGCCATTCTTTCTTCTCCAGCGACTGGATATGGACATATTCCAGCCCAATGCTGGACGAATAGGTTTGCCGCAGAATATCGAGTATCTGGCGCAGCGTGGCTTTTTCCAGCCCCAGCCAGCCGCCGAGGAAAATTTCGCGGTCATATTCCTTTTCGGTAAACCCGTAGCGCGCCGGATCCAGCTCCGGGTGGCTCTGGCGCACCGCCAGCCCCAGCGGATCCAGATTGGCAATCAGGTGACCACGCACCCGGAAGGCCCGGATCAACATATGGGCATGAATCGCATCCATGCTGGCCTGTTGCTCGGTACTTTTGATTTTATCCTGTGCCCGACGGCCACCTACACTTTTCCGTCGTTCCAGCACCGGGGGCGCATATCCGACTACCTGTGAACGCTCCCGCGTCCAGCTCGGCCCCGTCACATTCCGCACGGCATCAGCATCGCCGGAGAACGACGCAAAATACTCCTGCCAGTCGTCACTCACCGTACCGGGATTATTCAGGTATTGTTCATACAACTCGGCAATATAGACCGCGTTGGCGCTATAGAGTGGAAGTGTTGAAAAAGCTGTTTTTGTCATACCATTTGCCTGTACACCTGATTTTATATTTTGCACTTCCTGAGTTAACGTTCCGTAGCGTGGTTTTTAACCTGTTCTACTCTTATATTTCATCGCCTATTAAGCGAAATACTCTTATCGTTTATGCACTGACCAACAACATCTTCCAGTAAGGATTCTTTGTGTGTGTTTATATCAATCTTTTCTCTATTCGCTAGTTCGATGAAGGAAGTCTTTTCCATGATTTTTTCATTAAGAACGACTAAGTCTACTGGCTTCCCGACATTAACACTTTTTGTCCCGGCACGCTGGTAACTTCCGGTTTGTTCGCGTGTTTCGTCTTTCTTGGCAATTCCCAGCTCAACCATCAAATGTTCCGCCGCTGGCCAGGATGGATCAAATTTTCTTACCAAGAGAAATGCCCCTTCTTTTCCGCGATCAATAATTACGGCATCTACTGCCCGTAGAACGGAAAAAATATGCTGTAACTGCCTCGGCCGATTCGCTTCCCGGCTGTTTTCTTTAACTTTCTCTATCCGCGCAGAGACTTCATCTCCAATCTCCCCAATCGCCAGTGCCCCACGCTCCTGCAAATCGTCGTATCCTGCACTGCATCGCGCCGAGAGAGCTGGTTTATTAGGAACCACAAATGCCGCCAACGTTCCTTTTTCATGAGGGATAATTAAATGTGTAGGTTCTTCCAGACCCTTTACTTTAGGTAGTGTTTGGAATACATTATTACCAATCAACGTATTGAGCGACCCTTCTCCTACCGCTGGAATTCTCTTTTCTGACATCACCAACACAGGAACTTTTTTGTCGGCACTTACTTCTGAAATAAATGCTTTAGCTCCTGAATCTTCAATATCTCTCTGGCGATAAAGTTCTTCTCGATCAAAACACCCAGCCTGCAAACCCTTTGTTTGCAGGAGTGATGCCATATCAAGATACACTAACACCGCTCCAGCATTGTGCAATGTGCTCTTTACACGGGATAATTCTGAATGCACATCACTCATGGCCTGGTTTATCTCCCCAGCGCTTCCAGCATGGCCTTGCCGATACCGGCCGGCGAATCGGAAACCACAATCCCGGCACTCTTCATGGTGGCGATTTTGCTTTCCGCATCGCCTTTACCCCCGCTAACGATCGCCCCGGCATGCCCCATGCGCTTGCCCGGAGGGGCGGTGCGCCCGGCAATGAACCCGGCCATTGGTTTTTTACGCTTCTCGCGCTTCAGGAACTCCGAGGCTTCCTCTTCACCTGTACCGCCAATTTCCCCGATCATCACAATGGCATCGGTTTCATCATCGGCCAGGAACAATTCCAGCACGTCGATAAAGTTCGTCCCCTTCACCGGGTCTCCGCCAATCCCCACGCAGGTGCTTTGGCCCAGCCCGGCATCAGAGGTTTGCTTCACGGCTTCGTAGGTCAGCGTCCCGGAGCGGGAAACAATCCCGATACGGCCTTTTTTATGGATATGCCCCGGCATAATCCCAATTTTACACTCGTCCGGCGTAATCACCCCCGGGCAGTTCGGCCCAACAAGGCGCGTCTTGGAGCCGGAGATCGCACGCTTCACCCGCACCATATCCTGCACCGGAATCCCTTCGGTGATACAAATCACCAACGGCACTTCCGCATCCACGGCTTCCAGAATGGCATCTGCGGCAAACGGTGGCGGCACATAAATCACACTGGCATCGGCATTGGTACGTTCACGTGCTTCATGCACCGTATTAAACACCGGCAGATCAAGATGTTTCTGCCCGCCCTTACCCGGCGTCACACCGCCCACCATCTGCGTACCGTACGCAATCGCCTGCTCAGAGTGGTAGGTGCCCTCCTTACCGGTAAACCCCTGACAGATGACCTTCGTATTTTTATCAATCAGAATTGCCATAATCTATGTTCCTTTACCGTTGACGGCCTTCACGACCTTCACGGCCGCATCGCCCAGATCATCCGCGGAAATAATATCCAGCCCGGAATTATTGAGAATATCTTTACCTTTTTGCACGTTCGTGCCTTCCAGGCGCACCACCAGCGGCACGGAAAGTTCCAGGTCTTTCGCCGCGGCGATAATCCCTTCCGCAATCACATCACAGCGCATGATCCCACCAAAGATATTCACCAGAATGCCCTTCACGTTTGGATCCGAAAGGATGATCTTGAAGGCTTCGGTCACCCGTTCTTTCGTGGCACCACCCCCCACATCCAGGAAGTTAGCCGGGGCCGACCCATGCAGCTTGATAATATCCATGGTCGCCATCGCCAGACCGGCACCATTGACCATACAGCCGATACTGCCATCCATCTTCACATAGGAAAGCCCGATAGAATGCGCCCGGTATTCCAGCGGATCTTCTTCCGACTCATCCCGCAGCTCTTCCAGGTCCGGGTGACGGAAAAGGGCGTTATCATCAAAATTCATTTTGGCATCCAGCGCGATGAAATCACCTTCGGCCGTCCGCACCAGCGGATTAATTTCCACCTGGCTGGCATCGGTAGCCGTGAAGGCCTGATAAAGTGCATACACAAACTGGCTGAATTTTTTGACATCCGGCCCCTGAAGCCCAATTCCAAAAGCCAGCCGCCGCGCATGAAAACCCAGTACACCCGTCACCGGATCAATGGATACCGTCACAATTTTTTCCGGATGCTTTTCCGCCACTTCCTCAATATCCATCCCCCCTTCGGAAGAGGCCATGAACATGACGCGGCTGGTGCTTGGATCCAGCACGACGCTAAGATAGTATTCTTTCTGGATATTGGATCCTTCCTCCACATAAAGGCGGCGCACTTCCTTGCCTTCCGGGCCGGTCTGGTGCGTCACCAGCACCTTACCCAGCAGTTCACGGGCGGCATTTTCTACATCTGCCATGGACTTCACCACCTTCACCCCACCAGCCTTACCGCGACCACCGGCGTGAATCTGGGCTTTCACTACCCATACCGGCCCACCAATCAGGTTGGCGGCACTAATCGCTTCCTGCACGGAATGCGCCACTTTTCCCCGCGGAACGGGAACATTAAAGCGTGAAAGTACTGATTTTGCCTGATATTCATGAATATTCATGCTTGCCTCACTATATTAACCCGGTTTCCGGGCGTTTCTATTGTCTGGCAGAGGGTCTCTCTATCCTACATGCCAAAGCGTCTAAAAAGCGCTGTAAAACGCATTCTGTATAACACAGCCTTAACCAGTCGCAAGCACAAGAAGGCTTTTCATGCCCAAACAGGCATTTTTTATATAAACATCGTTCAGAATTGTGCTTTTAGCGGTACGCCGCTACTTCGGCAGCGCTTCCACCAGCCCCTTAACCGCATTGACGGAATGATCAAACGCGGCCTTTTCCCCGGCATTCAGCGCAATTTCCACCACGCGCTCCACACCCTCGCCACCAATCACCACTGGCACTCCGACATAAAGATCTTTCACCCCGTACTCACCATTTAGATACGCAGCGCAGGGCAGCACCCGCTTTTTATCACGCAGGTAGGATTCCGCCATGGCAATCGCTGAAGACGCCGGGGCATAATAGGCCGAACCGGTTTTAAGCAGGCCAACAATCTCCGCGCCGCCATCCCGGGTACGCTGGATGATGGTGTCCAGTGTATCCTGACTGATCCAGCCCATTTTCACCAGATCCGGCAGCGGGATCCCCGCCACAGTGGAATAACGCGGCAGCGGCACCATTGTATCCCCATGGCCACCCAGCACAAACGCCGTCACATCTTCGATGGAAACATTCATTGCTTCCGCCAGGAAATGACGGAAACGGGAAGAGTCCAGCACCCCGGCCATCCCCACCACCTTATTCGGCTTAAAGCCGGTTTTTTGCTGCATCACCCACACCATCGCATCCAGCGGGTTGGTGATGACAATCACAAACGCATTGGGCGCATAGGTTTTGATACCTTCCGCCACCTGAGAAATAATCTTGGTATTAATCCCCAGCAGATCGTCCCGGCTCATGCCCGGCTTGCGCGGCACCCCTGCTGTCACAATGGCCACATCGGCCCCTTCAATATCCTTATATTCCTGCGTCCCTTTCAGGATGGCATCAAAGCCTTCCACAGACGCACTCTGTGCCAGATCCAGGCTTTTACCCTGTGGCAATCCTTCAGCAATATCAAACAGCACCACATCACCCAGCTCCTTTAAACCGACCAGGTGGGCCAGCGTTCCGCCGATCATCCCGGCGCCAATGAGGGCAATTTTATTTCTGCGTGGCATAACAAACTCCTTATGTTGCAAAATGCGTTGTTGTCTGGTTATAGCGCGTTAGCGCAAAAAGAAAACAGGAAACTCATTCCCCACCATAGAGGCACAGGCTAAATATCCCCACTGCGCCAAACAGGTTGGCACTCAGGCCCCCATACCCGCCAAATGGCTTGACCTTTTCCCCGCAGAGGTACTGCCGTGTTTCCACCCGGCAGCCCATTTCCTCACATAGGACGATAAAATCCTTCAACGTGCTGAAGTGAATGTTGGGGGTTTCATACCATTGGTAACTGAGACGCGAAGTCACCGGCATCCGTCCTTTCAGCAGTAGGTACAGCCGGTTGCTGATATGGCCGAAATTCGGCGTGGAGACGATCACACGTTTACCGATCCGCAAACATTCCTTAAGCACCTCACGCGGCATCCGCATCACCTGCAAGGTCTGCGCCAATACCACTACATCAAAGCACCCGTCCGGGTAATGTACTAAGTCCCCCCCGGCGTCACCCTGTACCACCGAAAGCCCGCGTGCCACACACCCGGCCACCTTGGTACCATCCAGCTCTATCCCGCGCACATCAGCCTGTTTCTGCTGGCGGAGCAATTCCATCAACTGCCCGTTGCCGCAACCAATATCCAGCACCCGTGCATTCTCCGGGATGAGCATCGCAATTTCCTGCAGGTCAGCGCGTGTTATCATACCCCCTCCACCCCTTTCAGGAAGCCACGAACCGTATCAAATAATGCCGGTTCTTCCAGCAGGAAGGCATCGTGCCCTTTATCCGTCGGAATCTCGACAAAACTCACCGGCGCCCCGGCCCCATTGAGCGCATGCACAATGCGCCGCGACTCCTCGGTGGGGAACAGCCAGTCACTGGAGAAGGAAACTACGCAGAAGGGCGAGGTTACCCGGCCAAAGGCCTTGCTCAGATTGCCGCCATGCTCCGCTTCCAGATCAAAATAATCCATGGCGCGGGTAATATAGAGGTAACTATTCGGATCAAACCGCTCCACAAACGCTTTGCCCTGATAACGCAGGTAGCTTTCAATCTGGAAGTCCGCATCAAACCCGTAGGATACCTGCTCGCGATCCTGCAGGTTGCGGCCGAACTTCCGGTGCAGCCCGGCTTCGGAAAGATACGTCACATGCGCGGTCATCCGCGCCACCGCCAGCCCCTTGGCCGGGTAGCGTTGTTCGTCAAAATAGCGTCCTTCGCACCAGTCCGGATCCGCCATAATGGCCTGCCGCCCAATCTCATGAAACGCGATATTCTGCGCTGAGTGACGGGCTGCCGCCGCCAAGCATACGGCCGAGCGAAAATCCTCCGGGAATTGCACCGCCCAGGAAAGCACCTGCATCCCTCCCATGGAACCCCCAATCACACTAAACAGTTTCTCGATCCCCAGATGCCGGACAAGCAGGCGCTGGGCACGCACCATATCGTGAATCGTCAGCACCGGGAATGCCAGCCCCAGAGGCTTACCCGTGGCTGCATCCGGCGTTTTCGGGCCAAATGATCCCATGCACCCCCCCAGTACATTGGGGCAGATCAGAAAATATTTTTCCGTATCCAACGGTTTGCCTGGTCCCGCCATCAGTTCCCACCAGCCGGGCTTATCGGTGACGGGATGCTCTTCCAGCATATACTGGTCCCCCGTGAGACCATGGCAAACCAGGATCACGTTATCTTTCGCGGTGTTTAACGTGCCATAGGTACGGAACGCCATTGGGAACGGCCCGATTTCCGCGCCGGAATCCAGCTTCAGTTTTTCCTGCCCAGCCAGCAGGACAATATCACCCACCGCCACCTCGCGGTAGTCGCTACCAAAAATTAAACTCTGGTTTGTGGTTGACGTCATTTGCTATCCCTGACGCAACGTTATGCGGCTATCTTTCCTGAAAAGCAAGGAAAAGCGCACCTATCAACAGAAATGTTAAGAAGTGTGGAAAGCTGTTTTAATTTTTCGCGGCTTTTTTGGTGGCCTTGCGGGTAGTTCTTTTTGCCGCTGGTTTTTTACCGCTTTTAGCTGCTTTCTCTGCAGCCTCTGCGATCAGAGCTACCGCACGATTAATGCCGATGGTCAGCACATCATCCCCCCCACGCAACGAGACATATTTCTTGGCATGCTGGATATAGGGACCATAGCGCCCAATGCCAGCGGTAATCATTTCGCCGGTTTCCGGATGCGCTCCCACATTACGGGGCAACGTCAGCAGCCCAATGGCTACATCCAGCGTGACATCTTCCGGGCTGACGCCTTTCGGCAACGAGGAACGTTTGGGCTTTTTACCTTCGCCCAGCTGGACATAAAACCCATATGGCCCCTTGCGCAGGGATATTGGCTCCCCGGTGGCCGGGTCACTTCCCAGCATTTTCGGTTCGTTGGTGGCCACCGATGTTTCCGGTGTTTCCCCTTCAGCCATCTCCATCCCCAGCTTGCTGGTATATTTGCATTCCGGGTAATGGGAGCACCCGACAAACGCTCCGTATTTCCCAAGCTTCAGCCCCAGCACACCATCCACACAGGACGGGCATTTGCGCCGGGCTTCCAGTTCGCCTTCACCGGGGAACACCAGATGATCCAGCTCACTTTCCAGCTGTTTGAGGATATTCCCTACCTGTAACTGCCCGGCATCCTGTACCGCAGCATAAAAATCTTTCCAGAACTGCCGCAGCACCGCTTTCCATTCCACCTTCCCGGCAGAAATTTCATCCAGCTGTTCCTCCAGCGCCGCGGTGAAATCATATTCCACATAGCGCCGGAAAAAGGAAGCCAGAAACGAGGTGACAATACGCCCCCGCGCTTCCGGTGTGAACCGGCGCTTCTCTAATTTCACATACCCACGATCCTGCAGGATGGAAAGGATGCTGGCATAGGTGGAGGGCCGGCCAATACCCAGCTCTTCCAGTTTCTTGACCAGACTGGCTTCGCTATAACGTGGTGGCGGCTGGGTAAAATGCTGCTCCGGGGTAATCTGCTCCGCTGTTAGTGCTTCGCCTTCTGTCAGCGGCGGCAGTACGCCTTCCTGCTCGTCTTCCTCATCATCGCGCCCTTCCAGGTATAGTTTGAGGAACCCGTCAAATTTGATGGTGCTGCCGGTGGCCCTGAGCGTTGCCGCACGGTCTTCCGTATCCATCACCGCTGTCACCTGGTCCAGCGCCGCACTGGCCATCTGGCTGGCAATCAAACGTTTCCAGATCAGCGTATAAAGCTTCATCTGGTCGGCATTCAGGTATTTGGTTACCCATTCCGGGGCACGGGCCGGGTCGGTGGGACGTATCGCCTCGTGGGCTTCCTGTGCATTTTTTGCCTTGCTTTTATAATAGCGCGGCTTCTCCGGCACGTAATGATCGCCAAAACTTTTGCCGATCGTCCGGCGGGCAGCATCAATCGCTTCCGGCGCCACATCCAGACCATCGGTACGCATATAGGTAATCAGGCCGGTGGTTTCACCACCGATATCCATCCCCTCATAAAGCTGCTGGGCAATCTGCATCGTTTTCTTGGCCGAAAAGCCCAGTTTACGAGCCGCTTCCTGTTGCAGGGTAGAGGTGGTAAAGGGCGGGGCCGGGTGACGGGCCACCTGCTTCTTTTCCACGGAACTTACCGCGAGCTTCTTACCCGTCAATGTTGCTACGGCATTTTGTGCCAGCACCTCATTGGCTAACGTGAACTTATCCAGCTTCTCCCCGTTCAGGTGCGTTAAGCGGGCCTTGAATATCTCACCGGAGATTTTGCTAACGTCCACGGTGACATCCCAGTATTCCTGCGCGACAAATGCCTCAATTTCACTTTCGCGGTCACAGATCAGACGCAGTGCCACCGACTGCACACGCCCGGCTGACCGGCTGCCCGGCAGCTTGCGCCATAACACCGGCGACAGGTTGAACCCCACCAGATAATCCAGTGCACGGCGTGCCTGCTGCGCATTGACCAGATCCATATCCAACTCCCGCGGGGCCGCCATCGCATCCTGGACGGCTCTCTTGGTAATGGAGCTAAAGGTGACGCGCTGTATTCTCAGGCTTTTGGGTAACGCTTTCTGCTTCTGCAATGCCTGCAGCACGTGCCAGGAAATGGCCTCGCCTTCACGATCCGGGTCCGTTGCCAGGATGAGCGCATCGGATTTTTTGACGGCATCGGCAATGGCTTTCACATGCTTGCGGGAATCCGCGCTGATTTCGTAATCCATGGCGAAATCTTCGTCCGGTCTTACCGAGCCATCTTTGGACGGTAAGTCACGAATATGGCCATACGACGCCAATACCTGGTAATCTTTACCCAGGTATTTATGTAACGTCCGACACTTGGCCGGGGATTCGACAATCACGGTATGCATGCCGCGAGTCCTTACACGAGGGAGGCGCGGCTTGTAAAGGAGAAAGTAAGGAAAACGTAAGGTTTTAGCGCAGGCTAGGCCTCAATGAGCAACGCTACCCGCGCCCCGGACTGGCGCTGCAGCCGTCCGGCCAGCTCCAGTTCCAGCAGCACGGAATGCACCGCACCCGCCGGGGCGGAAACATCGGCAATCAACTGGTCGATCGCGATCGGGGAAGCCCCCAGCATGCCGATGATACGGGTACGCAAATCCCCATCCAGAACCATTTCTGGCGTGTATTCCTCAGCTTCCAGCTCTGCACCATGAAATAAATCCGCCTGTGGCTTACGGGTAAATGCGTCCACCCGCTGCGCCGCCAATGCCTCGGTAATATCCTCGGCCCGCTCTACCAGCGTAGCTCCCTGCCGCAGCAGCCAGTTGGGTCCTTCTGCCCGGCCATCCAGCGGAAAACCGGGCACCGCAAATACCTCGCGCCCCTGCTCCAGCGCATAGCGCGCTGTAATGAGTGAACCGGAGCGCCGAGCCGCCTCTACCACCACCACGCCACCGGAAAGGCCGGAAATAATCCGGTTCCGCCGGGGAAAATGCAGATGCCGGGGGGTGGCACCCGGTGGCATTTCTGCCAGGATCACCCCCTGTTCTGCGATCGCATCGTAAAGTTTCTGGTTCTCCGGTGGGTAGACCACATCGACCCCACCAGCCAATACCGCCACTGTCCCATAGGGGAGGGCCCCCTGATGTGCCGCCGTATCAATCCCCCGCGCCAGCCCGGACACCACCGGCATTCCGGCATTCCCCAGCCCATCGGCCAGCGTGTGCGCCAGCAATCGTCCGTTGGAAGACGCATTACGCGTCCCCACCATCGCTACCATGGCGCGCTTCAGCAGAGATGGATCCCCACGCATGGTCAGGACAGGCGGGGCATCCGAAATATGGCTAAGATAAGTAGGATATTCTTCTGTCCCCAGAAACAGATGGCATCCCCCGATATTTGCCAGCAATGCCCGTTCTTTTTCCGCCTGTTCGCGGTCGCATACCCGGATACGCCTTGCCTTACCACCCCGCTGCGCGAGTTCTGGTAATGCTTCCAACGCCGCTACGGCAGTGGCGTATTTGTGCAGTAATGTGCGAAATGTCAGGGGTCCAATATTTTCTGAACGAATCAGGCGCAACCGCGCCAGTTTTTCAGCATCCGAGAGTAGGGCAGGGGTCATTTCCCGAATCGCGGTTCTTCACCACGTACTAATCGCTGGATATTGGCATGATGTTTTGCCGCTACCACAATCATCAGGGCAATGCATAATAGCACCAGCAGGTCTGCACCACGCAGCAGGAGGGATAGTACCGGCGAAGCCGCCACCGCCACCAGTGCGGCCAATGAGGATATCCGCCAGCGATAGAATACTGCCAGCCACATCACACATACCAACAGGCCTACCGGGAAATCATAGGCCAGCAGAACACCCAGCGTGGTTGCCACCCCTTTACCGCCTTTGAATTTCAGCCAGACTGGGAAACAATGCCCAATCACTACAAAAAAAGCGGCTAGCGGGATCATTTCCGGGTTAGCCAGCATCTTAGCCAGCAGCACGGCAATGATTCCTTTGGCGGCATCCATCAGAAACGTACAGGCACCGGCTTTTTTACCACCGGTACGCAGCAGATTGGTCGCACCAATATTCCCCGACCCGGAGGCCCGCGGATCGGCCATACCCATAGCACGCGCCACCAGTAACCCGGAGGGCAGGGTGCCGATAAAATAGGCCAGAATAAGGATCATTGCGTCTGCCATAAGGTGGCATCTTTACCCCGCACCCTACTGATTTGCAATGCAAAATGTTGGCTTTTTGCAAAATACGTTTAAAATGCGATCTATTTAACAGTTTCTTAATAATATGCCTTTATAATTAGGGCATGGGACAATATAACACCCCCGTCAATACCTCTTCAACGTCCGGTGATTACGGCGTCTCTCCGCGATTGGAAGATGTATTGACCGTACATCTGCGGCCCGATGATGCACGCGTGATTTTCCGGAGTATTCTGGAGGGTATCGGAAAAAATGACTTGATTGAAGAACTGATCCACCACGTGTTTAGAGGCGGGGAAGACCATAGTTTTGGCGCGGGATTAAATTACCTGCGGGCACGTCAGGGAATACGCTGCTCAATATCACAAGGTGATTTAATGGTGGTCTCCATGCTGGGCGCACTTCGGCAGTAACGGGGCATCATACGATTGGGGATAAATTCAGCATGAATACTTTTTTATATATTCTTTACAAACTACACCTTTCACGTGTAGTATGCAGGTTTGATGCTGTTTCCAGGCCGCGGAGAATGCTTATGCGCCCGTATTTCTGGCTTTTTTGTTTTTGCATCTGCTTTGGCGGTGCTATTACATCGGCACAGGCTTATGAACCCCCAAGCTATAATTATAGCGATTATGATGTCTGTGGGGATTATGCCACTCAAACGGCACAGGCTTATTTTGCCCTATATAACTACTCAGACAACGACCGGAAGGCCATTATCCGAGAGCTATTCGAGAATTGTATGCGTACCCGCGGCAAAGATTTAGCAACGGCCCCGTATTTGGTAGGTGATGAACTGCAAAGTTATCTGGAAGGCTCGCTTTAGGTACCCTAATATTATTACCGCCCCATCCATTGTTCTACATACCTGTCTTCTTCCAGCACTGCACGCCAGTTCTTTGAAGGATGTTTGGCCCAGTCGAACACTTCGCGCCAGTTCGGATAGATTTTCTGCAGATCAATATTGATGGTACAATGGGTGCCGCCACCACCTAATATCAGTGCATCCATGGGGATGGTCGTCGGATGGTAGCCCTTTTCCTCCAGCAGCGCTGCAAATGTGCGAAACGCCTCGTATTCTGCCACCACTTTCTGCACCATGCTCATACTGCGAAGCCCAGGCACTGCATCATCCTGTGTAGCCGGAAGTGTCTCTACGTTCAGTAATCCCTTAAGTTCCGAAACGATTTCTTCTGAAGGAAGCGTTTTGTTCTGAGAAGCAAATAAATGTTCAATTTCTTCAATGCCTGCCTGATATTCTCTAAAGAAAGTTTCTACAGGAATATGCTCATCCGCTCCCAATGATCCACGTTCCCGCTCTAATGCCTCTATGTTTTGTTTATAGTAAAGAATCATCCGGCCAGCAGGATTGTTATAGGGCATGAAGACGTTATTCCCGATACAGCTGGTGTTCATAATAAAACTGTCCCTTAGTGTCTCTGGTATCTCGATAAGGTAGTTTTCTTTCTCATGCTCATTAATCCCCCCTTTGCCATCCGGGAATGCCGTTTTAAGGAAATCCGTATATGCCGACTCATCGCGGAATGCCGACGGCAGTACCGCCAAATGCCCGCCACCAAGTACCATCATGAGTGTATCCACATGGTAGTAATCTTCCTTTACCCGCAGTGGCTTGCTTATAAGGCCCGTGCGTCCCTCAATCTCTTTCGGGTTCTCTGCAGAAAAGCGTGATCCTTCCGCGACCCATAAAATGCCCCGGAAAGGATCCGGGTAATTATTGCCATTGCCTTCATGACGGGTATGGGACTCAATCGCCTCATTCCGCAGAATTGCGCCCTCTGTTAATGTAGCAGGTACATCACCACGGATAATGGCATCCGCCAGCGCATTAGCAAATATTGCCACCTCATGTTCACGGGATTGCAACCCGAAATGGCTGAGAACCGTGCTAATGCGTGACTTAGATGTATCAACTTCCACGCTTCCATTGTCCGTTACGCGAAAGAATATCTGCGCCACCGTTTGCAGGGGATCCGCCACATAGATACTATCTGCAAACGGGGCCGGAATACGGTGTACCTGCACATTTGGCACTGTTTGCTCGATCGTACTGGCATAGGCTTGCAGCTGCTGATTAGCGCGATAACTCCAGAATTCCGGATCCTGATCAAAGAGTATTTTATAGCGTAATGTCCAGACATTGGCATTGGGCTCTGCATCCGGTACCGTAAAATGCCGGGCATCTGCGGCCATGAAAATATGGGTGGTGGTGGATATTGATTTGGACATAGTAATGAAAACTAAAGGGTTACCTTCATCCCAACCTGTGAAATTTTCAGTCCCGGAGCAACTGGCTTATACTCACGCACCGCATCATGCGCGCCTTCAGGATTTCGCGCATGTTCTTGTAAATAACGATGCACCACGCTGGCCACTTCTTTACCACTTGCCATCGCAGAAACGATCGTTTGATCAACTGCCGGGTTGGCGTCTCCTGATACGAATACTCCTTCTTTTTCTGAAACACCATTGCGCCTATTGATTAATACATCCGAGCCATCGGCAATACCATCTTCCATCAGGAGTTCTGATTTTACTGCTCCTTTGAGCGCCCCGTATGCCACCTTGATCTTGCCCACGTTGCCGATGGTGACCGTACCATCAACGGTACCCTTCATTAGCTCATGCTGGCGCGTATTGGAAAAACGGTCTGTTCCTTTGATGCGGTGCAGGTCATACAGCTTACCTTCACCATCCCTGAGGCGCAGGCCAGTTACCATCCCTTTATCATCCCGCACAGCGCCGCACTCCGGATCGGGTTCGTATCCATCCCTGGGAATTAAATTACGGGCCACGTTTTGATAGTGCGGTTTAGGTTTCTGGAAGCTTAGTGTGGTTCTTGCTTTTTTTGCATCTTTTACATCAACAGAAAATTGTTCTATCACGGCGCCGTGAAGCGTTACAACACCCGCAACCTCTGTTTCTTCCTCATACCCTGTTACTGTTTTTGCTGCTAATAGATTCCCAAAACCACCCCCTATTGGCTTAAGCGGCTTCTCGGGGTATTTATCCACCACAAAAATCCCTTCTATTTTACCCAGCCCAGTCTCCAATTCATCGGCCACGGACTGCACACGTTCTTCCGGAAGGTGCTCAATATTATAAATTCTCCTTCGAATATCTCTGCGTGTGGCATCCTGGCTTGTGAAACCGCCACCGATGATGATACGGTTCCCCTGCGCTGGCTCAATATCCTCACCCCTCCAATGTGACATTTTCACCCGCTTCAGGGCATGCACTGCCGGTACGATAAGGTGTTTAATGGCATCATATCCCGGAACGGTTGTCGGGTTGCGTTCTTCTACACCATGCAGCGTCCCCACCGCATAAATTTTGGTATCAAATTCTGCAGCATACGCGGCATCAACTTCCCGCCCCAGATCAAACGTAATGTTGGCCCGTTCACCAATGCCAACGTTAGCACGCCCTAATAAGTAGTGAAAACGGGTCATACTGGTGGCGGGTATTTTATGGTCGGGAATATATTCAAAGATCGCACCACCAATCTGAGGATTACGGTCTGCCACGGTAATATTACGGTAACCCAGCATGGACAGCTCATACGCCGCGCTCAGCCCTGCTGGCCCGGCACCCACAATTAGTATCTTAGCATCCAGCGGATCCTCTTCTTTTTGCTCTCTCACTGGCATCGGGCGTGGAAATTTCTCATCAATCCAGCCAAACGCCCATGCCAACTCCGCCAGGTAGTGCTCTGTTGAACGTATATGGACAGGATCCGTTTTTTCACTACCTATCGTACATCCCGCTAAAAGCCCGCCTTCTGAACTTACTCTTCCGGTTTCACACGGCGCGTTACACAACAGCCCTGTCCATTCTGCAAATGGCGAATTTTCCAGCTGTTTCATCACCGCTTTTTTAAGCTTGGCTATTTCTCTCTGAAATTCTTCCGGTTGTTGACCAATAATTTCATGGATCTCCCTGATATATCCCTGCCGAAGTTCAAAGAGATATTCCTGTACATTTAACTCCGGATGTTTACGCAAATCCGCATCCAGCCGCTCCATTGTTTTTTCAAATTCCTGGTAGAGCCTCTCAATCTCCTTAGGGAAATTCTTCATTATGTATTCAATGTTAACTTCCCGTACCGCCGCCATCACTTCCGGCGTCTTTTTCTCCAGGTTACATGCTGCCTGGCATTGTGTTACCGCACAGAAGCAATTCCGTGTGGCAAAAACCAGATGATGCAATTGTTCTGCCGTACTCGCTTCTTCTGCCTCATTCAGGTTATCCCTTATACGCTTGAGTGCGCTCCGGAGGGTACCTAAAGCCTTCCCCCCTGCAATACGATCTACACTATGTGTGGTTCTCTTTGCCATCTTGCTTCCTATGCACTTATGGATCGCTGGGGGTTGTTGGCCTGCCTCATTCTCTCCAGACCCTCACGCATACTTAATACCGCGGAGATCAGTTCCAATTCACCCGGAGGTATATCGGTAATGCGTTTCCCGAGCGATTCTATAATTTTCCTACGATACGGTGGTATTTGATCAATCGTTATTTCTTTATCCAACACCCTGGGCACCGCCATCACAAAATGGTCTTTCACCGTTTCCCAGTTATCAAGGAGCTCCCTTGCTTTCCAGCTGCCTGTCTTTTCATAGAATATTTCAATATATTCCTTGATAATGCGCTGTGATAGGGGCTTTAGCGTGTCATCGATTTTCCGGATAGAGCTATGATCTGCATTACGATCAAATGCTTTTCCATCCGGCGAATTCACAAAGATAAAACCGCCACGCATCCCGTTGCCCAGCCCGGGACCAAACGCATCTTCATCCAGCACACCCAGAATACCGCTGGTTCCAAATTCACCCGCAAAATCCTTCACAGACCGTACTATTACAGCACCACCATGCATGGCCGAACAACAGTCTGATCCTACTGACCCATCTCCAAAAACAGATGCACCATTATTACCATATGCCAATGACTTCCCCGCCACCGCCACCGGTGTTTGTGGCGTTGGATTTTGGCTGAAAAAGATGGGCTCTGCTATTTTTTCGGGGAAAATATCAAAGAATGTTCTATCCGGGATGAGGGTCAGTTCGCCACCACTTGCGTTTCTTGTGGTTGTATCCAATACCATTCCCGTATGCTTTACACAGATACCAGGCACCATCCCGGCAAAGGCACGTTGTCCTGGAATGCCATTTGTATACACCTCAACAACCGGCTCTATACCGCCATCTGGATTTCCTCCCTCCCGGCGCAACTCCATGCGGTTTGGGAAAGCATTCATTTTTGCGGTTTTCCGGCCATTCCAGACTTGTTCTGCAACCCTTGCGCTTGTTTTAACCAGCAATGCCTCGTGATGAGGCCTTACGTTAACAGGCTCTTCTTTATTACCAATGTGCAATGCTGTTGATTCCCCTGGTGCTTTACCCAGTATTTTTTGTACATAACTAAAATTATCGGGTGTACGCAACGAAAGAATTTTTCCTGCATGATGCGGGGGCATATTATCATTTATATAACTAAAACGCGCGTCTACTTGCCCGGTAATTCCTAGTGTATCATCCGGAGGGGTATGTTTAATTGCTTCAAAATACTCTGGTGGCGTGGGACGGGCAGCCATGATTTCTTCAAATACCGACATATCGAAAGTACCATAGATTTTCTGCCCCATGGCAGTCAGCACTTCTTTGGGATTACGGCTTGCGTAGTTTTCATTACATCTCGCCTGCCACTCTTCCACGGATTTACACCCGGCCGCGGCTAAATCTTCAACAAAGGCCTGTGCAAGGTCCAGAATATATTGCTGCACCATGTAATGGGCTCTTTTTGCATCCAGCAATATCCCACTATTCGCAATACCCTCTGGGCAGTATGATTCTCCCAGTACCTTTGAAACATACTCAATTAATACATTTGGTGTAACTGCGCCTACTTCATTGCCTTCATTTAGAAACTTATCGATCGCTTGCCACACCCGGTCTTCATCCACGCCGCGTTCTTTGCATACCTCCGCCATTACACAGCCTGTTGCGATCATCGCAAATGTACCGTGGCTTATGCCTTTAAATCCATGTGCAGTAACAAATTTCAGATCCTCGTGGTCAATCATGTTACCTTCCGCCCAAAGCTCTATATGACCAAAACCGAAATGCTTCATCATGTTGGAGATCAGCGGGATATAATTTTTGACACTATCACTGTTCGACCGCGCATCAAGGATGCCGCTGGCGGCCGTCCCGCCATGGCCAGCCAGTGTAATCATATCCACACCGGCCTTGGCAGCAGCCAGCGTGGCTATTTCGCATCCGGGTGCTGCTGCAATTTTGGCGTCCACCTTAATGCCATAGGACTTGTAATATTTTACCAGTCCCATGAAATCTTCTACCGACATGGTATCGGAAAATTCTGCGGGGCTGGGTAATGGCACCCAGGGATAGGTCTGGCGAAGTGCAGCCACATCTACCGAAACCTTAAACTTTGTCTGCTCGCCACCGCGTTTTGGCTTTGCGGCCTGTATCACTTTGATTTGTATAACGCCTGGAGCCATCCACTCATGATCGCGGTCCCGTACTGCCGTCGCCATCACATGCTCCGGATGGTTCCCAAATTGACCAGACGCATTCTGAATATGCGCCGGCCCCAAGGGCGTACCTGCATCTCTTGTAATAACCCCTCCCTCACCCGAAGCATGGGAACTTCCCATGCCGCCGTAAGCACTGGAAAGTGTTCTCCACAAAGAGCCAATTGGCAGTGTTATTTTGCCATCCGGACTGGTGATATTATCCTCGATGGAAACCGTAATAGCCGCGGCACTTATTTGCCCGGTACGCAGCATCGTTTTCAGCACATCTGTTTGCCTGAATGTCATCTCTTCCAATGAGATTGCTTTCTCTGGCGATGGTTTCACCGGCACACGGAAATCCGCCAAATGGAACGGTGAGCTTAGACGCAGATTTGTAATTCTCCCTGAGAATGTCCGATAAGGTGTTATATCATGCGGCGTATTGATAAACGCCGGACTAACCCGCCGACACTCCATGCCCCGGAAGTCGTAAGGTTCCTGACTCGCTTCCAGTTCAGCATCACGTCGCATCGCAACGTTCTGCTGCATCATCTGGGTATAATAACCAACGGTTTCCTTTCCCATGATTTTTCTGCGTGAATTTACGTCGGCCTGCAACCTGCCACCAATATGATAATCCAGATTGCTAAACGCTTCTTGTGCATGTTCAACAGCAATCAGCAATGTTGCTTTATTACTCTCAATCGCCGTTCTGATATTTTCTAATATTCTTTTATTTGCTGCATTTTCTTCCGCTTCCTCATGAAACACACCTGCTTGTTTTAGAACCAACAGAATACCGTCTGTGAGTTTACTTATTTGCTTATGTTGTTCATTCGCATAGGAAGCGTCCAGAAAATGTTCAAAATGTGCCGAGAACAGCCCATAGAGCGCTTTGTTCTTTTCCAGCATCTCCTTAATCTCATGCAATCCTGCATCTTTTATAACATTTAATATTTCCTGATTAAGGTGTTTATAACCAACAAGCCTAACCTGGGTATCTTCATGTGCCCGTATCTGTGAGTACGCGATATCAAGTTCATTCAATCCCTGCACCTGTGAAGGAATATCACCAAATGCCTTCTCCATCAGTCCGCCCCGGTTCGTCATATATTGCAGGAAAACATTTTTTCCCCCGGAATAATTGCGAACATTTGAAATACAGTTAGCACCTTCCATTTTCGCTAACTGAGGAATGGCGACTTTATCAATATAGGTATGAACAAGATCAGCAAACGACACACCTTCTTTCTCAAAGTTGACTTTGTTTTCCTGATAAACCTCATATAAAAATTCATGTACTTCCCGCTCGTAAACTGCCGTTGCTCCCAGCGTTAGTAACTTAGCCGCATGGTCCGGACTTTTTGATTGCCCGGTATTCACAACAATTTTTGCGCTGTGCGAAAGCCCTTCCCGTTCAAGTTCGCTATATACTGCAGACACCACAAAAAAATCCGCCACCGCCTGGCGTGTCGTAGATACATTTTCATCCGATAAAATGATGGTATCTTTACCTTCTCTAATAGCCTCTTTTACTTCTTCAATAATTTCAGCAACACGCTGGTTAAGGATCGATGTCTTCTCATCTATAGTTCGTTCACCTATCGCACCAATTTCAGCCGTCGTATCAATAACAGCGACATGCGCACCGCGTCGCTCCTGTAGCTTTTCCAACTGTCCGGGTATAAGAAATGGTTTGTCAATTGGTGTCATTGGACGATCAGAAAATTCGCCCAGACTTGAGTTCGCACCAATTTCATTACTATAGGACATGACTTTACCACGGCGCAAAACATCTAAGCCCGGAGTAATAATCTGTGAGTTTGTTTCCTTCACGCACGCGATGAGATGTCCCACGATATCCCGTGTGAATGCTTCATGCTGTTCGGTATCTCCCATTGCTTTCTTAGGTACACCACCACTTGCAATCATAGGCCGTAGAATTTTATTCACGTGCTCGCGTGTCCAGGAGTGGATATTACGTCGGGAAATAGAATCTTCAAATGCGCTTCTGGCGGGTGTATGCTGATTTAGTTCTTTGTCACTAACCTGTATACCCTCTGTAAGCTTCCCCTGTAATTCTGCAATATAATCTCTGCCTCCATTGAGGTCCGGATTTGTAATTTTCTCCAGAATATCCCTGGTGCGATAGATTTTCCCATCGCCACTGTTATATACCACCATCTCTCCGGCCCCAAGCTGGTCACGCATTAGAAGAAACTCCCCTCTCTTTCGTAGGTCTTCTGTTGTGTGGAGAATTTCTGACCCCGTATACATTCGTTTGGGTTTGCCGTTTTTGTCTACTGTTACCATGTACCAACTGGGACGCAGGCCTGCATTATCTTTTACGGCACCAAATTTATCACCCTCGTCATCTGTGCCACTAAAATTTACATTCGCCGGGCCGCCTACCGGCTTTGCCCGCATATTCATTAAACGAAACCACGCCTTGGTATATTCCGGCATTTCTTCATTTTGCTCCCATGAAGGCTGCAGCAATGCATACAAAGCTTCTTCCACCTTCAGGCCCCCTCTGGTGAGATCGCTGGCATGTGCAGTAAAATGCCCGGAATCGCTGGAGTTACTTGCATCGAACGGATTTTTTGCGCTTGTCTTCTTATTGTAAGACGCGCGATCTCTACGATTTCCAGGATCCGTCACCTTGTCACCGTTATGATTAACGCTAATATCATCACCTACTGTAAATGACTGGGCACGGCTATGGTTTGGATTCTGGCCAGTTGAGTATCGTCCATGTACTATATATTCTGAGATTTTATAAAGCTTGCTCTTTAAATCCGTAAACATGTCCACCAGCTGCCTGGGGGTAAACATCCCCTTGTGCACCACTTTTGTACTCGAGAACGATATGGGATCTATTGTTTCATCACTGGATTTACCTTTATTATATTCCTTCAAACTATCTGAAATTTCACAATGGACTTCCGTACAGGCTTTTTGGCCTTCCCGTGTGGAAATATTGTCTTTCATACGCACGATCACTTGCCGATAGCGCGGCATGGTGATCAGCGTATCAATCGAAAGTTCACATTCTTCAAGCCCAAATTCTCTCAGCGTATCCCACGCAGCATGATAGTCTATTTCGCCAAGCTGTTTTTGATAGGCTACAGGATCATTTTGCTGAATCCCACTCTCTTGTAATTCCTGCTTACGTTGCTGAATACGCTCATTCAGAAATTTTTTTACCTCTGGGAGTTTCTCATATGCCTCTTTAGGCAGTTTGAGTTTTTCATGGTCAATAGGGACATCACGCCACCCCAGAATTTCAAAGGCACCCGACTTATTAATAATCCTTTCAATATACGCTTCCGGATCTTCGCCATTTATTTCGGTGTTTCTATCCTGGGGTAAAAAGAATTGTCCAACTGCGAACCGGCCTTTCTTGAGCTTCACATCTTTCAAGCCAAACTCATTTTTAACAACATCACGATAGAATGCGACAGGCAAATCATTCTGACGCGAGGTACCATCCCCCACCGGTTTACCATCTCTGCCGGGTGTGGTACCGGTGCGATGCACATATCCAAGCAACTCCGCATCTGCCATCTGCGTCATCTGGTGCGATTGCCGACCAGATAAATCCTTGCTGCCTCCCGTTCCACAATTATCGTGATCCGGCATCAGGTTAATTGATTGTTCTATTGTGGAAAGGTGATTCGAGACTAAGCTAACATCAGTCGACATATGACACCTTTAAGCACCCTTCAGTGGCGAAAGCACAGAGAGAATCGCCATCCGTATGGTTAATAATGGGTTAACTATCTCACATTTTTGTGTTTTTGCAAGATTATTGTGTAAAATACCCTGCTCCCCTTGTTTTTATACTAATTTTTTGCCACAAAAACATGCTTAGGCTATTATTGAAAACACTATCATTCGTTCTGTCACTCACATAAAGTAATAGTATGAGTAATGTGTATCGTATTGACTAAGTAATTTTGATGAGTCTGCACCGTTTGAAATATACGTATATTTCTCTTGTCTCAATTCTGGTGATATTATCGAATCCCGGAAGCACCGCAACCTATGATGAAGCTCTGCGGGCGCGTAAAAATGGGCAATTTGCAGCGGCGGAACAACAATTCGTTTCCCTTTTAAAAAATGATGCTAAGAATGCCGAACTCTGGTTTCAATTAGGGTTAGTTCAGCGTTTCCGGAACAAATACACGGAGGCAATGGCCTCCCAGAAAAAGGCCTTGGCATTATCTCCTGCCAATCTGGATATCCGTCTTGAACTGGCGCGTTTATACCACTGGAAGGGAGAAGATGGTCTGGCGGAAAAACTAACACGGGAAGTATTAAATGCTTCCCCGGACTATACCGATGCGCAGGTGTTAGCCGCCACAATTGAAAAAGCCAAACGACTTCCTGCCCGCCCTTTCCACCCCCGCTGGCAGGCGGATATCGGGCATGAGCGCAGCACTTTTTCACGCCGGCCTCAACCCGATTGGCGGCAAAGCTTCTTACAACTTGGGCGGTGGATTAATAAGGACACCCTGGTACATTTTCGTACGGAAAATCTTCAACGGCAGAATGCGTATAATGAACATTATGAGCTGGGTGTTACCCATATTTTTAATGACCGCTATAGTGGTTATGCAAGTGTTGGCTACACGCCGGATTCTGTCTTTATTCCAAAGTGGCGTATCAAGGCAGGAGGTGAAATGCGTATCTTGCATGGCAATAGCCTCTTAGGCGATAGCTGGTTGACAGGCCACATCCAACACGACCGTTACAAAACCATTAATACAACGGTTATCAAACCCGGCCTCCGTTACGCCATTACCGATACCATTCAGGCACACATCCAGCACATTAACGTGATCGATGAGTATGATAACCGACTGAAAGGGCTTTCTGGCCGCGTGGACTGGCAAACACCCCTATCCGCGCTTCGTGTATTTGGGGGATTATCCGATGCTCCGGAAACGGAGAATGCACTAACCGTGAATACCAAGGCCCGCTTTATAGGGCTTTCTTACCGGTTTTCTAGCAATGTGACTGTTCATGCCTCCTATGCCCGAGAGGATAGGGACAATTCTTTTATCCGGCATATTGGTGCAACTGCATTATCTATGAAATTCTAGGCCATGCCTTCTTTTCACGACATTGTAGCGACATATATCTGGCCTGTTTGCGGTGCATTTGCATTGTTTTCTGTTACAATCTTCATGAGCCTGGTATTGGCGCGTTATTTTACTGATACGCGGAAGAATAAAAGCGAGGTTCGTAAAAAAGAAATTGAACAGCGCGTATCGCAGCATATTGAAACCCCATTAGACAATATAAACGAAATAATCGCACGAAATAAAAGAGACTTTAAATACCTTGCCGAGGTAATACCTCCACTATTGAGAGAGATAGAGGGCGATGTCCGTTACTCTCTTCTCGCGACCTTAAAGGATGTGGGCTTCTATGACTGGTTGATAAATGAACTCAGTCATTATCGCAGCAAACACCGGCATACTGCTGCCGTGACCCTCGCCAGACACTGGCCAGATGAAAACGTAAAAGAGATACTCCGATATCACCTCACCCATTCACACCCGCTGGTAAAACAATCCGCGATTGTCGCCCTGGCAACAACCCAGGATGTTACCCAATTTCCCGCTGTTGCCAGGGAATGTAAGCAATTAGGTATCTATTCCTATCCTATAGTTTGTGATGTATTCCAGAAATTTGGCCCAGGAATTTCCAAAAATCTGGTCACGCTGCTGGAAAGTGAAAATATTTCGCTGGAGACAAAAATGGCGGCCCTCATGGCATTAGGACAGATGGGCAATCCAGAACATATACTTAAAGCGGCTATTCCATTATATAATCACCCGCATCATCAGATGCGCGCGCTTTCTTTCCGCGCTTTGGCTCATGCAAAAGCACCTGTGCCTGTGGAGTTATTACACTTTGGAATGAGTGATGCTTATTGGCGCGTAAAACGTTACGTCGTGGATTGCGCTGCTAATACATTACCGCTTCCTGAAGATGTTTTCATTACGATGATGGAAGACGAGAACTGGCTTATTGGGTTACAGGTAGGGTTTGCCCTCTTCTCAGCAGGAATGCCGGGAATAGCATTGCTTCACGATATTGCCAAGAATCCTACACGCGGAGGACATCGTGCACAGATGTTATTAGCAGAAAAAGGGGCGTATAATGGATTGGCTTGAACCCTTACGCCAGTTGGCAGAGCATTTCCGCACTGAAATTATTTATTTCTCCTATGGCATTCTGGCACTGGGAATGTTCCAGAATATTATTTACTTCATTCAAATTCCCCTGGCAGCAGGCGAATTGCTCCGTATGAAATTACGCCAGGAAGAAGAGCATAGCTGGTGGCTAATGCACTCTGATATTACCCTTCCTATCTCGATTATTATTCCTGCTTATAATGAAGAAGTCACGATTATCAACACAGCAACAGCAAGCTTAGCGACGAAATATCCTGTCTATGAAGTGATTATTGTCAATGATGGTTCAAAGGATAATACCCTGCAAGTACTCATTGATCAATTTCAATTATCCCAATCTTACCGCCTTTATGAAAGCCCACTGGTACACAAACCCATCCGGGGCATTTATACTTCTCCGGATTATCCGAATTTAGTAGTAGTCGATAAAGAGAATGGTGGCCGCTCGGATGCGCTTAATACTGGAATTGATATTTCACGGTATCCACTATTCTGCACGTTAGATGCCGATTCATTACTTGATCCCACGGCATTGTTAAAAACCGTTCAACCTTTTATCGATGAGCCTGAAAAAATTGTCGCAACCGGAGGTACTGTACGTATCCTTAACGGCTGCGATGTAGACAACGCAATCATTAGACAGGTTCGGCTTCCCAAAAAACTGCTGCCACTTTTCCAGGTGGTAGAATATATCCGCGCCTTTCTGATGGGGCGGCTGGCTTGGAGTCGCCTCGGCATTCTAACCATCATTTCGGGGGCATTTTCTGTGTTCCGGCGTGATATCGCCCTAGCAGTAGGTGGTTTTGATCCTAAAACTATTGGCGAAGATTTTGAACTGGTTATGCGTATCCATAAATACTGTAGGGAACAAAAGCGTGAGTATGAAATGCGCTTTGTTCCGGAGCCCGTTTGCTGGACGGAAGTTCCAGAAACCATGGATGTTCTAAGCAGCCAGCGCATCCGTTGGCAGCAGGGGGGGTTAGAAGTTATTTTTCGCCATATAGAAATGTTCATGAACCCGCGCTATGGACGAATTGGGCTGGTCGCATATCCGCTTATGTTTATTTTTGATGTAGTAGGTCCGTTGCTGGAACTTGCTGGTTATCTTCTTCTGCCGCTTTTTTATCTCCTTGGTGCATTAAATATAGAATTTATGGTTGCCTTTTTGTGCCTGTTTTTTGTTTTCGGTATATTTATTAGCACTATGTCACTGGCAATGGAGGAAATATCTCTGAAGCGGTTTAGTCATGCCAGAGGACTACTCATCCTTGGGTTTGTCGCTATTATCGAAAATTTTGGATACCGGCAATACAATAATATTTGGCGAATTATTGGGTGGTGGCGCTTTCTGCGCAAAAAACAATCTTGGGGCGAAATGAAACGCGTAGGGATAAAAAACACATCATAACTATTTATTTCACTCCTCTGCACCATTAACAATGACGCAGACATCTGGGGTGTTCATAGAACAATAACTTCCCAGAAGGCAATCCAATGCCTTACTTTTTTCAAGCCGGAATATTTGCAAATGGCTTCTGAAAGTAGCGCGGCCGGGGTCGAACCGGCACGGTTATTACTAACCGAGGGATTTTAAGTCGGTTTTGGCCAAAAAACGGCAACAGACAGAAACAGAATATAGCAACAGAATCAGCAGGTTATCGGAATGTCGTTTTTGTGGTTTGTGCCCTGTTTTGGGCATTTTTTACCACCAACTGTCCCATGAGTGTCCCATGGAATGATGCCGTTACTTACACCGGGAAACCCTATGATTTTCTGTCTCCAGAAAATGCCAGTAAGGCGGCGGAAACTTTATCGCTTTTCGAAAGTCTGCTATAAGTGCCTCGTCATTGACGTATGTTCTCTGTACCGCTTGGTTAGAAGTATCTAAGAGTACATGCTGCAACCGTTCGTGGGTTATTGCACCAATTATCGCCGTGGTACCCCATATTTTATCTTTCACAACCATCTGGCCAAACGCTCCTTCTGAAGTACTAGCCACACTTATGGCATTTCCGAATCGAAAAAACATATACGGCATCTTATGTGCGCCAACCTTTTCATTCCCGCCCATCACGACCTTCTTCTCTGCGTTTTGGGGCCTAAATTCCGATAACGGGACCAAGTATATATCCTGAACTTCTGCGGGGTTGGGCCTGAGCTCTCTGAGTGCATCTTGTGGTAAAACACTCACATATGGCTGTACAACAAACCCATAGCCCGTGAATTGCTCTCTAATTGGCAATATCTCGTTTAGAATGTCCTTATTTTCTATATTGGAATTAAATGCATTCTCTTCAAGAAATTCACGAATTGCCGTGCGGCTCAACTCATTCCCATCCGATGCCTCGGCCCTACCGCCCGGGAAACATGCCATCCCCGCACTACGGCGCATATTATTGGCTCGTGTATTTAACAACACATGCGGCACGTCATTATGCCTGACCACAAAAACCACAACTGCGGCCTGAATTAAAGGAACCGGCTCGTAAAATCCGCCATCTAATTTCGGATAACGAATATGGCGTATACCATTTATCAGCTCCGCTTTTGCAAAGGTATTGGGGCCATGAATAAGTGGTTTTGATGGGTACATTATGCCCTCATCGCATTTAATCTACTCCCCTTCCGCCCTTACCTGGTCTGGAAAGAATCTCAGTAAAACTTGGTCTTCCTTTTGCATCATTAATCGCTGCCTTTATTACAGGAAGAAAGAGTTCCGTAGTATCTACTCTTGTCGCTCGGATTAGCCCTTCTCCGTCTTTGTCTTTGAATGCAGAATCAACCATATCTAGGTAATCAGGATTCTTCCTATAAAGAACCCTGGAAAAATTTCCGAGAGCCAGACCCTTCATGGTATTATCTATCCCTGCATGACCATGATTATTTACTACTACAGCGTGGTATGCTCTGCTGTGCCGTAAAAACTGATTCGCCATTAGTACCAACTGCCCCATATACATATTAAAGCTACCATCACCCATGACCCCAATCACCGGCCCTTTCTTGCCTGCATGTTCCATGCCTACAACCGCCCCAATTGTACCGGAGGCATACCCTACTGAACCCATTGCTGGTGCCCCATGCATGTTTGGTCTATCATATATTTGATGAGGAAAATAAACTGCATTTCCTCCTGCATCATTGGTAATAAAAAAGTGTTCATGCTCATTTTTAAGAAAGTTAAACAGCTCTTTTACTATCGTTGGCATATGAACAGTTTTATCACCTGACTCTTCCGGGGTTATCACAAATTCCTCTTGCTTTCTTCTTACTTTTTCTTGCCATTCTTTTCGTGTAGTAAGTAGCAAGCCCTTATTTGCGACTTTGTCAATCGCATTTAATTTTTCCAATACGGCCTCTAAAAATGGCACAATGTCTGATGTAATGGCCAGATCTGGTTTGTATATCCCTTGATTAACCACATCAAAATTCTTTGGTTTTGTTGCAGAATCAAAATTCTCAGCATGGTTATAAACCAGCGTAAGCTGCTTACCCCTGAACACACCTGGCTTCCATTCAAACGTAGTCTCTCCTCCCAACCAGTGCCCTATTGAAAACACACTATCGCTATTGATTAACGCCTCTTCTACATGTTTAGGCGTTATAAGGCCAAAGCTTCCCCCAAATGACTCGCTAGTGTTATTATAAACATCGAATTGCCGAAATGCTGTGAGCGCAACCCCTTGTACTTTTTCTACTAACTTTTTTGCTAACTCATATGCTTCTGGGCCTGATGTTTTCATCTGCTCTCCGAATACGAAAAGCGGCCTCTCTGCAGATAAAATTTTTTCAACAAATTTGTCTATTGCAGCTGCATCCGGAACAACTGGTTTTGTTTCAGGCAGTAGTATATCAAATGGAGTAGTTGTTTCTTTTGCTACATTCCTTGGGAGCTCAAATATTACTGGACCTCCCCTTCCTGTTTTCAGAGCTCTAATAGCTTCTGGCATCATTTTAATAACATCATCTATACTCTGTGGCCGGAATAGTGCCTTAGCAAAGGGAGATTCTTCATTTACAGCCATAAGGCCAGAACCATATTTATGGTCGAATGGGTTTAATCGGCCGGCATATAATTTTCTAGCGCCAGCATGTGCTTCATCTGGAAGATTGAACACATGGCTCTCTCTTGGATCATTTTCCCAAAGATTATTTGCTGTAACCTGTCCCACATGAATAAAGGTCGAGGTAGCATCAAGAAGTAGGTTGCGTAACCCCATAAACATTTGGGCTAAGCCAACGCCTTCTGTAACCGAAGCTGCTGGAATCATTCCACCAGAAGCACGGGAGTACGTATTGAGTATATGGCCTATCATTCCCTCGTGAGGAACATCCACTATATCAAATGCTTTTTTTCTTATATTTATCGCATCAGAAAAATATGCATCTCCCTGACCAGGCAAATCTACCACCAGCTTTATGCCTGCAGCCTTCAGATATTCTGCAATAATATCGGTAGAACGCCACAACTTGGTTTTCATATACTATACTCGTTATGACAAAGTGATAAGTATACCTGACTTTTGGTTAATTATTCGTTAATTGCTTGGGGTGGGTGCATACTTTACCCACTCCTCCCCAGCACCCATTGCGCCAGCCCGGCAAATGATGCGTCTTCGTAGGCCTCCATTTCAGCCAGAAGGCGCTCGTAGGTGTGCCAGTGCATACCTTTAGGCTTGGGCAGCCAGTCCACGTCCCCATCACCCCCTAAGCGTTTATGCAGCGTGCGGGCGCGGCGTAGGTAGCGCATAGACGGGGTCTCCCGCGTGCTCTGGTATGCCAAACCATAGCATGTCCGGCAGGCAAAACGTTCCGCCCCCAGATACAACACCCCCACCCGCTGGCGGCAATGCGGGCACTGGAACCACCACCGCTCCCCGCCATAATGGGGCACTGTGGCCACCAGACGTATCATGTAATCATCGTGTTTGCCGTTGCTGGCATTGCCATACATCACCCGGAAATAGGGCAAGGCACCATCCTGCAGATTGCTCTCAAAACGGATGGTGGCGAGCGTACTGTCGCCTGCCTCCCAGCATAACCGCCCCACCTGCCGCGTTCCCCTGGCGATATACCCCTTACGCACCAGATAACCGATACGCAGGCTGCAATAATCCTCCACCGTATCCCGGCTATCCCAGCGATACCATTGCCCGGAACCCATACCGCCCATGCCGCTATCTTCTATCGGGGTTTTCCACCCTTGCTACCGATACTGTGTTTCTCTGCTAATGCTGCTTTTTGTTTGGCTTGCTCTATTTCTTCGGCAATAACGGCATAGATTTTTTCCACCACGGCATCCCGCGCTGTTTTGACTTTCTCCTCGGATGAAATACCCTTTTTACCCAGCTTTTCCAGTATGGCATCAATCAGCGTCATTCCCTCTTCAAGCAACTCACCGGGAACAAAATCTCCGGTATCAAAATTAATCGTACGCTTTTTTGTTGCAGCAGAAAACAAGCTCCCCAACACCCCGGAAAGCCGCATCCGGATGTTACCAAGCACCTCGTCTGTTGGATGAATTTTTGAGAGTTCCGGTGTTGCCATAATAGAATATCCAATGGCATTAAATGACTCTTCCCCGTAATAGCGGGTATAATCCACACCCAATCCCTCTATGTACCCCATAATGCGGAAAGAGGGCGTATCACCTGCGGTTAGTTTTCCTGCTACGTGCTTAATCACCTTATTTCTGAGTGCTGCATTCTCCCTGTGAGCAATTATGATGAGCTGGTTCAATTCTTCCTGAAACGGAAGTTCTTCATTTATCGCACCCGCAATTTTCATTAAGTCCTGCATTGCATCCGTCCTTTTTACCGAAATCATTAAGTAACTATCACAGTCACGTGACCAATTGTGTCCACTACGGCTTAAACACCATGAGAACGAACACCCCTATCACTGCGGCAAACGCCAGACACCCAAGTATAACCCACATCCGCTCCATGCGCCAGTACCGTGCGGGCAATATTGTGTTTGTTTCCACCGCATGCCTGGCCATATCCCGCATTTGAATCTGCATCCATACCACCGGCAACCAGCAGGCACCGACAAAGAAATAGAGAAACAGCCCCCCAAAACACCCATGGCTCGCTAAATTCCAGACCCAACACATGTACCAGCCCTACGCCAGTTACCAGCTGCACTATCACGGCGGGGGTGGTAAACAGCCAGTCCGCAATGACCACATGGCACACGGCGAAGTGCATACCGGTCGGCTCCCTCCGGCGATTGGCCATAAACATATAAAATGCACTGCCAAGCCCGGTGCCAAAGAGAATGGTCGCACTAAGGATATGCAGCCATTTCAGGAGAAGGTAGTCCATAATGTGTTCACTTTGCCGGTTTTGGAACTATGCTATGCCTTATATGGAAAAGAAGGCAATTATTTTATTCGATGGCGTGTGCAACCTGTGCGAATGGGATGTCCGGTTTATCATCCGGCGTGACCCTGAAGCTTTTTTCTTTTTTGCCCCCATTCAGTCCAGTGTGGGCAAGCGGTTAGTACAAAAACATGGTTTCACTGCGAGTGACATGGAGGAGACCTTCCTGCTTATTTACGAAGAAACGGTACTGACCAGAAGCGATGCCGTGCTGTTTATTCTCAACCACCTGCGCAGCCTGTGGCGTGTGTGCTATATATTTGTCATTTTGCCCCGTAGCTGGCGGGATGCACTCTATGATTGGGTAGCCCGGAACCGCTATCACTGGTTCGGCAAAAAAGAGGCATGCATGGTGCCCACCCCTGAACTGAACGGAAGGTTCTTGCAGGATGAATAAGGATACACCTACATTTAAAGCCATCTTTGGGCATCAGTGGAACGCTCTGCCGCCGGTAATGCGCATCCATTATCAGAACCGCCCTTTTAGTGATGATGTGCTGACTGTGGAAGGAATCATGAATGTTGAGCGTTCCTGGCTGGCGGTAATGTTTTCACCCCTGTTTCAGCTCATCGGCACATTGGTGCCTCATCAGGCAAAAAACGTGCCGGTGACGGTGCATTACCGAAGTGAGAAAAATTCTGCACGCTTTTGTTTCGACCGCACATTCCATTTTACCGACCGTGCCCCGCATCATTTCTTTTCCCGGATGCTGCAGATCAAGGACAATATCGTGGTGGAGTTCATGCGGTTTGGCATAGGGTGGCGTATCCGCTATGAATGGGATGGCGAAAAGGTGATGTTGCACCATGCCGGTTATGTCTGGAAGCTCTTTAGAGCACTCATTCCTCTACCCATTGAGTGGGTACTGGGTACGGCCTATGCAGAGGAAGTGCCGTTATCCGAAAACCGTTTTTATATGAAGATGGAAATCATGCACCCCCTCTTTGGCAAGGTGTATGGGTATGATGGAGAGTTTCGTATTGTCTCGTGATTACCCCGTCATGGTGCTCGGTGGCTACGGCAATTTCGGCGCCCGTATCAGTACTTCACTGGCGAAAGCAGGCATCCCGGTGATTATCGCCGGGCGTAGCCTGGAGAAAGCGAGTACCCTCGCCGCCACGCTTCCCCAACACTTAGTAAGCACTGCTATTTTTGATGTTACCCAGTCTTTGCCTGAACAGCTGGAACAACACAAGCCTGCCATCGTCATTCACACCGTTGGCCCGTTCCAGACCAGCGACTACAGCATCGCCAGAACTTGTATTACTCACGGCGTACACTATATCGACCTGGCCGATGCACGGACATTTGTCACCGGCATAACAACGCTGGATTCCGAAGCCAAAAAGGCCGGGATTTCTATCATCAGTGGAGCCAGTACAGTACCGGGCCTATCTTCAGCGGTGCTGGAAAAGTACAAGGGCGCGTTTTCTGAAATTGATACACTCACCTATGGTATCAGTCCCGGCCAGAAAGCCAGCCGTGGACTGGCCACCGCTGAAGGTATTCTTACCTATGTCGGCAAGCCATTAACCCCCGCTTATGGCACGTCGGAAACCCGCTATGGCTGGCAGGATATTTACCGGCAACCGTTCCCGGAACTCGGCAAGCGCTGGATGGCTAACTGCGATATCCCAGACCTAGACGTGCTACCGGAGCGTTATGGCATCCAATCGATCCGTTTCTCTGCCGGGATGGAAAGCACGCTGGCACATTTGGGCATTTGGGCACTTTCCTGGCTGGTGCGGCTGGGGATACCACTTCATTTACCCAGACATGCACGCGCTTTACTCAAAGCCAGCCACTGGCTTGACTGGCTTGGCACCGAAAATGGCGGCATGTTTATGCGCATACAGGGCAAAAGAATCAACGGGGAATCCCACTCCATTACGTGGTATATCATTGCCAAAAATGGCGATGGCCCCCATATCCCCACCATCCCTGCCATCCTATTGGCAAAAAAACTGGCCATGGGAGGGCCTCTACCTACCGGGGCCATGCCGTGCGTGGCAATGGTGCCTTTGGATGACTACCTCAATGCACTCTCTGGGTATGCCATAAAGGAATATCTGTATCAGGAATAAATACCCCCATAATATATAAAGGGGTGCCATATCGTACACTGAGCGGTTTGGGGGTTTTCTGGCATTTCTCTCATTAAACCCCCATTAAATGGCACTGAAAAAGTTCACGAACATACACTGTCAGAGTGCCACTATGTGACGCGTGTTTTCTGGTTCCGGCGCTGCATCCACGCCCGTATGGCCGTCACGTCGTCCCAGGTGGTTCTGCGCCACTGGTGACCCGCCTCCGCATAAAGCCGCCGCCCGGTGCTGTCCGCGTAAAGCGCTGGATAGCACGTTAAGGTAAAGCGGGTGGGGTGGGTGTGGTACTGGTTCTTCCTGCCCCCGCGCTCAATCAGCACCAGCCCTAAGCGCTCCGCCTCGGTTAACGTGCGGTGGACAAGCCGCCGGGGGATGCCAAACGCTTCCAGCTGGTCATAGGTGGCGTAGAGATTGCCGTTTTCCGTCCCCGCATGTGCCATATGTTCCAGCATCAGGAAATCCATCAGGCGACGGCAATTAATGCTCATACCGCGCCATGCCGGGGAAAAGAGCATTTCCTGCGTTACCACCACCCAGCGTGTGTCTTTGGGTATTTTACTGACCCGGCTTAGCTCACCATGAATCTTTGCCGCCATTGCGCCTCAATTTCACCTCTGTTTTTGTGGTGGGGCAGGCAAGCGCCCACCCCAGCCAGTAGTTTTCCCTAATCCTGCATTTCCAGGCGCGCTATCGTCACAGGAGATTCCAGCACATACCGCGCATGCATACCGCCTTCATGCGGTTCCATTACTGTATGAATCACCAGCTGGTAACGGTGACGCAATGTATGGATATACGCCCCCAGCCTGAGCGCCCAGGAGGACATTTCCAGCGCGGTCACGCCCTGCCTGCCCGCCATCACCAGCGCGTGGATGGTTTGCCCCACCCGGCCGGTTAGATGGTATTCCCTGCATTCACCGTTCTCATAGACGATAATCACGATAATAGCGTTCCTATCTATCACAGCACCCTCCCAGCCCGGCGGCCTCGGCAATGGTGCTAACAAGCGCAGGGCGCACGTGATAGGCACGCATCAGGAAGCGTTCGGCATTAGACAAATCCTTTACCCGCCCTTTGCGTGCGCGGGCGTGGACAAAGAGGGGAAGGTCATTGTGATAGTTGCAATCATTCGTGTGTACGGGTAGCATTGGCTGCTCCTTTCATGTTATGCATTGTGGGAGTGGTGTTGCAGCGGCGGTCGTCCAAAACACTCCGCTGCGACACCTTCGGGGATTTACTCATCTCTGCACCTCCTTAGGGTTTTGTTCCTCCACCCAGCAAAAGAAGGCGGCTTCGTCAATCAGCACGCGCCTCCCAATGCGCCGGACGCATTGATGAAAGCCATTTGCATGCTCGTTAAAAATCAGGTGCCGCAAGCCCCCGGCGGGCGGCCAGCTGTGGTGGTGGTTCCATTCGGTAACGGGAATCAGTTTCGTGGTAGGTTCGGTCATTGATAGGTCTCCCTGTGGTATTAAACAAAACAGCACAACGTTGTACCGTCACAAGGAGATTAGTGCATTGGTGTATTGATTAAAATTCCCTTACTGGCGTAAAAAGGGGGTTTTATGCATTAACAAGTATTTTATTATTGGGGGGACGTCCTGGTTTGGGGCATGGACAGAGGTCTTTTATCCAATTTCTGACTGTGTCGCTATCACGATACAGTTTTCCTTCACAGCCAAAATTAATAATATCGCTATCTTCTGTCATCGCAGTAATTGTTATACTTTGATTAGCTGCCCATTTCATTGCAGCAATTGCCCTACATCTTTCACGATGCCGCTGATTTGGGCGTAGCGTTTTTTCTTCATGTCTATCGGAGCTTAGTTCTTTGTACCCGCTGCCATATGAATGATATTTCTCTGTAAATTCCAGTAGCTTGGGAGGAAGAAAATTCAATTTTTTACTTTTTGTCCAATTTAATAACTCTAGAATATTAAAAGATACCTCGTTAAACTCTTTATCAGAATACCCTCGTTCCTCACCTAACGGACGTATTTTGCCCGCTAGATAACTACTGTACAAAACATCCCGAAGTTTATAATATTGGCTAAAGTTTTTGGGCTTAATCTTTTTTAGAATACTAAGGTCATCACTGCTTATTATATTAGCTAGCGGCACTCTACATAATAATTTCAAAAAAACTGTTACTGTCCAGGCATCCATTCGAGCCCAGTGTTCATACCCAAGATTTATCCACTTATTATCCTCTATATCAAATTCAAGTTTTCTAGCTGCCTGGATAAATTCTTCTGGCAGAAAGAAGAAGCTGTCATACGCCCATTGGCAAAAACGTTCTGTATTAATGCCGTTTGTACAAAATCCAAAGACTAGGCCCATTTCTTTGGCTAGGTACTCCATTCTTTCTTTTAGATGTTCGTACGTATGTATATGTTCATATGTTAGATTCGCTGTTAACTTCAACTCATTATACTCTTCTTCTGTGTATATACACCAAATATCCCACACATCCTCGGCAGGTGTTTCAGGTGGATATATTCTTAGCAAGATATATGCAGCATCACGAGGTGATAGCACTTTTCTACTAAAAAGCTCTTTATATTCCGTTACATCCATTTCACCCCCCAAAAATCCTCTCGTTCATCTTGGCCACCACGCTGGCGGTGTGGGCTTCAGAAAGGTGGCTGTAGCGCTTCACCATTTGCAGCGTTTTATGTCCCAGCACCTCGGCAATCTCCGCCAGGCTGGCGCCGTTCATCGCCAGGTAACTGGCGGCGCTGTGCCGCAAATCATGGAAGCGGAAATCATCTATTTCCGCTGCCGCTACCGCCTTATCCCACGCACGGCGCAGGGAGGCGGGCTGGTTCTTCCTGGCATCGGGGAAAAGCAGCACGGTATCAATGCGGCGCACCTTGGCCAGCGCCCGCACCTCCTGCAGCGCCCGGCCCGCCAGCGGCACGCGGCGGCGTTCCCCGTTTTTGGTTTCGTGCAGAATCACATAACCCTGTTCCGTATTCACATCGTCCCAGGTCAGGTGCATAATCTCCCCGTAGCGCATCCCTGTGGAAAGCGCCAGAATCACCACAGGGTAGAGAAACGGGTTCTCGGAGACTGCACATGCCGTAAGCAGCTTCTCGCGCTCCGTATCGCTTAAAAACCGCACACGGCCACGCGGCTCCTTGGGCTTTCGCACCTTGCGCATTGGGGAATCCTCCAGCCAGCCCCATTCCCGTACCGCAATGGTAAAGGCATGCGATAACGCGGCCATGTAGCGCACCACCGTGGACGGGCTGCGCTTTGTGCCCCGGTAGGTAATACCGTTCAGCAATCTATCGCGCTGTTCACTAATCATGGCGGGCGTCACATCGGCCAGCGTGTAGGCACCAATGGCATCCTTCCACCAGATAAGCTGGTTTTTCTGCTTGGCTTCGCTTTTAGGCTTGGTGGGCAGCACATCGCGCATATAGCGGTCTATCATATCGGCCAGCGTATGCCGTCGTGCCTCCGATGTTTTGAAGTAACGCCCCTCCCGTATGGCGGCTTCGGTCGCCTGCGCCCATTTCTTGGCGTCGGTCAGGCGTTCAAAGGTGGCGGTCTCGATGGGGTGGCCTTTCAGGCGCACTTTCACGCGGTACGATGACCCGGAATCCGACTGGCGTTTTTCAATCGTTGCCATAATGCCCCCTTCTGCATCACACCGTACAGAAAAAGGCAACCAATTGCAACAGGCGATGAATAATCACCTGACAATGAACCACATCCTATTGTTAATAAATGTTAATATGAAGTGTCCCGCTATAATGGGACACTCACGGGACACTTGCTTGCCAAATATCCTTCTTTTTCTCAACATTTCTCTACTGGCCATCATGGCAAAGAGTGGTCGCTTGTGATGATTGAGTGTCCCGCCAGTGTCCCATTTTGATATTTTCTATTTTGGGAATCTCTTGAAAGTGGTGCTCGCGGCCGGGGTCGAACCGGCACGCCCAAAAAGGGCGAGGGATTTTAAGTCCCTTGCGTCTACCAATTCCGCCACGCGAGCAATCGATGCACCCCCAGAGCCAGAACCTCAGGGCCGGAAAGGTAGCCGTTTCATAGCGCCTGAAACGCCACAAGGCAAGCAATTCAGACAGTTCTCCACGTAGAGAGGAAGGGAGGAGCACAAAAAAACAGGCGAATCGCCTAACCAGCTGCGGCTTCTAGTGTTTTTTCGTCAAATAAATGTTCAACATCCAGTAGAATCACCATATTCTTCTTGTCCCGTGGGATAATGCCTTGCACATAGGCCACATCAATTGCAGTGCCCCCTTTCGGCGCAGGTCGGATCTCGTCCTGACGGGCCGAAAGAATGTCTGAAACCGTTTCCACCAAGATCCCTATCGTATGCTCGCCAAACGCCAGTACAATGACTACATTCTTACGATTCACATCCGTGGTTCCAAACCCAAAGCGGGATTTTAGATCGAAAATCGGCACCACAGCCCCACGCAGATTAACCACGCCACGCATATATTCCAGCGAATTCGGCAGAGCTGTCGTTTCCTCCCAGCCGCGAATTTCGCGGACTTTCATGATATCCACCGCATATTCTTCTTTACCGATGGTGAAGCTTAGAAACTGTAACACCTGCGCCACGGCTGTTTCATTCCGCTGTGCTGAACTCATCGCATTGCTGCGCATAGGCCCCTCCCTGTCGGGCGTTGAATATGCTCAGGCTAGGTCATACCTACGCATTCTGCAACTTGTAAGTGCGTGTACGAAAGGCCAGATCAGGTAAAGATCACCGTCTTGTTGCCATTTTGCAAAATCCGGCGCTCCACATGGTACTTCAGCGCCCGCATCAACACGGTGCTTTCGATATCCTGCCCCAGCGAAACCAGCGCTTCTGGTGCATGAGCATGGTTCACCCGCACCACTTCCTGCTCAATGATGGGGCCTTCATCCAGATCCGTCGTTACGTAATGCGCAGTGGCCCCGATAATTTTCACCCCGCGATGATACGCCTGATGGTACGGTCTGGCGCCTTTGAAGCTGGGTAGAAACGAATGATGAATATTAATCGCCCGGCCTTCCAGTTTCATGCACAGATCATCGGAAAGAATCTGCATGTAGCGTGCCAGCACCACCAGTTCTACCTGGTGTTCCTGTATCAGCCGAAAGATTTCTGCTTCCTGCGCCTCCCGCCCTTCCTTATCAACCGGAAGGCAAATAAAGGGGATGTTATACCAGCGCACCATTTCCTCCAACTCCGGGTGGTTGGAAACCACCGCCGGAATCTCTACCGGCAACCGGCCGGTTTTGTAGCGATGCAGGATGGCATTCAGGCAATGGCCCGCCTTGGAAACCATGACCAGAATATTGGGGCGGGTTGCCATATCATGGATATCCCACGCCATCTGGTAGGTTTCCGCCACCTCAGAAAACTGCGCCTTTAGCTCAGTATGGGAAGGCCCGCCTTCTGTCACACTGAACATCGTGCGCATGAAGAACTTCCCGGTGGATGGATCACCAAACTGCGCGGATTCTACAATAAAACCACCCAGCTTCGCGAGCAGGCCACTGACGGCTGCCACGATGCCGGTGGTATCATCACAGGAAAGTGTCAGGATATAGTGTTTGTGTTTCATCGCTGCCCCCATTGCCGCCAGAGTATAGGCATCCTGCCCCAGGAATCCAGCCTGAAAGAAACGGTACGGTTTTTTTTACCCGTATGGTACATTAACTCCATGCGCAAGAAACTACATATGGTAGCACACCTACGCGCTGGCTACACGATTCTGGAGCTGGCGATTGTCATTACTATCGTGGCACTGATTATTACGATGACGATTACGGTTGGCATCGCACGCATTGAGATGCAGCGCGCTAATACGACGGATACCCGCATGACCTACCTGATCAAGGCTCTTAAGGCTTATGTGGATGTTTATGGGCATCTGCCTTGCCCGGCAGATGGAGCATTGGCCACTACGGATACCAATTATGGCTGGGGAGCCGGAACAGGAACGGGAACCTGCAGTGCTTCAAACTTACAGGATTCCGGTACGGTTGTAGCAGGAGCCATCCCGGTTATTAATTTAGGAATTGACCCGCTAGTCAGTGTTGATGGGTGGGGAAATAAAATCACGTATGTCGTTACTGAAGCACTTACTAACCCAAAAACCTTCAGTGGGAACGGAGCTATTACAATCTTAAATGGCTATAGCGGCGGCGGCCCGGTAACCTATACCACAAAAGCGGCCTATGCCATCTTAAGCCACGGTAGTAATGGACACGGCGCATGGCGCGCTAAAGGTGGGTTGGGTGCCGGCAGTAATGAACGCTACGATGCGGGTATTGCCGATGCTACGGACGAAGGTGAAAATGCCCATTTGGAAACGCCAGCCAGTTACGATAAGGAGTACGTACAGAAATTCTTTGTATCAGATTTTGATGATGTCCTGCTTTACAAAACCATGTCACAGTTGCAATAGCGCTTCCGGGTTCTCTCTCGTAGAACTGACAGTGGTGTTAACCATCATGGTCATGCTGGCAGGTGCCCTGCTTTCCGCGGCTTCCTATACTATGGAAAAAAATCGCATTGAAGAAACACAGGATACTTTGCAGGAAATTTTGGATGCGATTGATGCTTATCATGATGATACGACTCATCCGGAACATAGCGGCTCAACGCTACTACCCTGTCCGGCAGGGGAACGGGAATACTCTGATGATGATTTCGGTATTGCAGAGGGCACTAATCAGGATACCGCTGCCTGCGCCACGCGCTGTGATGCGCCAAATTTACTAACTGCGGATAGTGGCCGGGTTGTAGCAGGAACGGTTCCCGTCATCTCCCTGAATATCGATCCCCGTCTTATCCTGGATGGTTGGAATCGCCGTATCACTTATGTGGTGGATAGCTACCTGACCTGCGAGGATGGCTCTGGCAGTGGTCCGGGCTATTCTGATACTGCAGCGGGTTCTGTCACGGTTCAGAATGCCGGCGGCAGCACGATTACCAGCACTGCTGCCATCGTTCTGATTAGCCACGGCCGTAATGGGCACGGCGCCTGGGCCGTACGTAGCGGCACCCGTCTTTTCATCAGCTCTCCCGGAACGGCAGAAGATGAAAATGCCCATGTGGGAGGAACGTACGACAGCATCTTCGTACAGGCCCCCATTCACCCGGACTTTGATGATATTGTCTTGTATCAAACTAAATGGTACTTCCAGAACAATGACTAAGCGCCATCGTTTATATTCATGTTATTCCGTGACTGGCTTCACATTAGTGGAAATGGCTGTCGTTCTAGTACTGCTTTCTTTGATGACAGCAGCAGGTCTCAGCTTTCTTTCCGGAAAGCTGGAAACAGCCCGAATAAAAGATACGGAAGAACGTATGGAATATATTCTGGATGCAGTAGAACGGTTTGAGGATGAAAATGGTTATCTTCCTTGTCCAGCTGATGCGGAACTGGCGTATTCCGACACAAATTTTGGCGATGGCACAGGCACCGGTGCTGGCACCAGTTCCGGCGGACCAAACTGCAGTGCCGCCAACGAAAGCTATGACACCACCAGCTCCTCCAGTTCTGGCCCCACCGGGGTAGGGTATGGTAACGTGGTAGCGGGTGCCGTGCCGATCAATCAGCTGGCATTGCCACCGCAATATCTGGTGGATGGCTGGAACCGGAAGTTTCTCTATGTGGTGGATGAAGAGCTGACAGAGAGTGACGACTACAGTAACGCTAATAGTCTTGGCCGGGTGCTGGTGCTGGACGAATGTTACGATAATGCCACCGCAGCCAAATCGCAGTGGACACGCAGCGCCGTTATTCGTCGCAATACATCAACTGGCGCTATTTACGACCCTGCTACTGCCTCGGCCCCCTATGATGCACCCTATGGAGCCGCTGTTTTGCTACTGAGTTTTGGCAAGAATGGGCATGGCGCCTGGAAGATCAAGGGCGGAGCCACACGTCTGGATTCCTATGATGGCACCAATGTAGTGTATGAGCTGGAAGAAACCAACGCCCATAAGGATGTGGCACCCTTTGATGACGTTTTCGTCGTCGCACCACTGAATACCAATGCCGACCCTGGGAACCCTACGTCTGGCTATGTCCCTTCCTGCCGGACCAATACCTATTACTACGATGATATCGTCGCCTACCGCACAAAATGGCAGTTGCCGTAAGAACGACTTCACGTTACACTGCCCCCGGTATCCCTATGAAAATTGCTATCGCATGTGACCATGCCGGGTTTGTTCTCAAACAGCCGGTGATCGAGGAATTAACCGCTTTAGGCCATAAAGTGGTCGATCTTGGCACGGACAATGCTTTAGAATCTGTTGATTACCCACATTTTGCTGACACGCTTGCCGCAAGCCTGAAGTCCGGTAAGGCAGAGATGGGCGTCCTGTTGTGTGGCAGCGGTATTGGCATCAGTATCGCGGCCAACCGTCACCGGCATATACGAGCAGCACTCTGTCATAATGCCAACACCGCCACGCTTTCCCGATTGCATAATAATGCCAATGTGCTGGTAATGGGCGGCCGGATTCTGGATGCTAAAACGGCCCGTGCCTGTGTGCGGGCATTCTTCACCACGGCGTTTGAAGGGGGCCGCCACCAGCGCCGGGTCGATCAACTCTCATAGAGAGACACGGAGGGAAATGCCTTTTCCTATACCTTCCCTAAACTGGCTTTATCTGGATCTGAACAGCTATTTTGCTAGCGTGGAACAACAACTGAACCCGGATTTACGTGGCAAACCAGTGGCTGTTGTCCCGGTGGAAACCGATGCCACCTGCGCCATTGCCGCCAGCTATGAAGCCAAAGCCTATGGCGTTCGCACCGGCACCATGATCTATGAGGCGAAGAAACGTTGCCCGGCGCTGATTTGTGTCCCTGCTCAACATCATATTTACTTGGATTATCACCATCGTATCCTGGAAATTATTGACCACCACTTACCCATTGAACAGGTGCTCTCCATTGATGAAGTCGCCTGCCGCCTGATCGGGAACGAGCAGGACGAAACCCACGCTCGCGACCTTGCGCGAGCCATCAAACGTTCACTTTACCAGGAGGCCGGAGAGGCCATTCGTTGCTCCATCGGGCTGGCCGAGAACCGCTACCTGGCCAAAGTCGCCACCGATCTACAGAAACCCGATGGGTTGGTCGTACTGTATAATCACGCCCTCCCACAGGCGCTTTACCCGTTGGCCTTGAGAGATTTACCCGGCATTGGCCGGAATATGGAACGCCGCCTGCGCCGGGCAGGTATTCATTCGATTCGCCAGCTATGGCAGCTTTCGCCGGAAGCCATGCATACGCTCTGGGGCAGTATGGGCGGGGAACAGTTCTGGTCCTGGCTGCACGGGGAAACCCCGGAAGAAAAAACCACCACCCGCCGCACGGTGGGACACAGCCATGTGCTGGCACCGGAATGGCAGCCAGCACCGGCGGCACGGCAAGTGGCACGCCGCCTGTTAATGAAGGCAGCCAGCCGCTTACGGCGGATTGCCTGCACCGCCTCTGTACTGGACCTCTCGCTACGCACGGAAAACGGACCACGCGTGGTAGCGTCGGTACGCTTTGCACCTGCCTGCGATACATTAACCTTGCTGCGGCAGATGCTTACCCTGTGGGAAGCGCTGGTGACAGCGCGTGATGTATCCCGTATCCGCAAGATCGCCATCACCCTGCACGGGCTGCAGTCACAACAGCACGCCTTCCAGCCAGACCTGTTTTCCGGGGATTCTGCGCATTTCATATCCCTACAAAAACAGGAACAGCTTTCGCAGGCCATGGACCAGTTAAACGCTAAATTCGGTCAGGATACCGTGGTAATAGGAAGTACGCCGAAGCACACCCTTGGCTTTTCCGGCACCAAGATTGCTTTCACCCGCATTCCGGAATGGCAGGAGTTTTACGAATAGCCCTAAAAGGATCAGGCTGCGCGACGGGCTTGTGCCGCAACTTCCATCAATGCGCGCTCTGCCGCCACCGCTGGATTGTACTGACTGTTCTTACATTGCGCCTCAGCCTCATAGAGCCGCGCTAATGCTCCGGCAATCGCCTGTGGTCCTTTGCGACGCCAGATCATCAGCGCTTTGCGAAACGCCGGCAGACGCTTAAAAAACAGCGGCGGACGCAGCGACTGCATGGCCTGCGGATCCTCCTTACCGGCACGGTGCTCCCCCTCCACCTGGTAGAGACGCGTGACATAGCGCTGCGCCGCCCGCAGAATGGCCACCGGCTCACTACCCTGCCCATAGGCCTTATGCAGATGCCGGTAAAGCGCCTGGAAATCTCCGGCAAACGCTGCCTCCACAATATCATCCAGCATGCTTTCCGTGGTCACATCCGTACAGGCTAATGCATCCTGCAGGGTGATATAGGCGTTCTCCTCCCCAACATAGAGCATCAGCTTCTCGGCCTCACGGCGGATAATAAGCCGATCGCCTTGGCACCGCTCTGCCAGAAGGCGTGGCACATCATCCTCAAAACTATACCCAGCTTCCCGCAACATAGCTGCCACCAATGGTGCCAGCTGCTTTTCATCCTCGTTGTAGCAGGGAACCGCTGTAATTTCTTTTCCCTGCTCATAATAAACCCGTAGCACATCATTCTTTTTTAGATCACCAGCTAGCACAAGAATGAAGGCGTCTTCCGGCTTGACACCCGGCACTTCAATCGCCTGCTGGATGGCTAGCAGTTGCGAAGCCCCTATATCGCGTAGGCGAATCAGCCGCCTTCCACCACCAAAACTGATGGCAGATGCTTCATCAGCAATCAGCGATGGCGTTTCTTTAATCTTATCTGCGGTAATATCTACTACCCGAAATGGGTCTGAAAGATCATCAACAATCTGTGTTTCCAGCATCCGGGCACGCTCTGCAATCAAGCCGGTATCCGGCCCATAAAGTAACACCGAACGTTGCGCCGGGTCCAGACGCTTGATAAAGCCTTCAATACGGCCTGCCGTTAATTTCATGATGTTACGCGCCTGTGCCGGCGAAGTAGGCCAGCAGCCGCTGCTGAATATCCCGTGCCAGCTCTTTGACCGCACGGTGACGGGTATCCTGCTCTGCCGCGATGGTCGCAAAATCAGATGCTTCTTTGTCGTAGCTGCCCACCATGCGGCTGGTACCCTTTGTCAGCGCCTTGCCTTTGGCATCTTTCAGCACGTATTTTGCCGTCACTACGAGGTTATAGCGAGTCACCCGGCGATCCCGCTCAATAAACATGGGTTCGCGGTCTGCCCGTAATTCTATGGCCAGTGTATAGGCAGGCGTCGCAGTGGCACCGTGCGGATCCAACAGATCCTGTAGTTCTACCTTCAAAAGCTGGGCTGAACGTCCATAGCCCTGCCGCTCTACCACATCCTGCACGGCCACTTTCGCCAGCTGTGGGTGTGCCACCGCATTCTCCCCGGAGGATGCCGCCTGCTGGTAAACCGGTGTAAACCCACACCCGACCAGCATCAGACATGCAATAACAACAACTATTTTACGCGGCAACCACATTGACAATCCTATTTGGTACAACAATTACCTTACGAATCTCTTTCCCGGAAATCGCCCGCTGCACGGCCTCATCCTGCAACGCCACTTCCCTTGCTTCCGCTTCGGCTGCATCCCGCTTCAGCGCGATGGTCGCACGCATCTTCCCATTGACCTGCACCGCCATGGTAATTGTTTCTTCCTGCGTCAGCGCCTCATCGTACTCCGGCCAGCTTGTTTGCGCAAGCATGGTTGTATGGCCCAGGCGTTCCCAGCAGGCTTCCGTGATATGCGGGATCATCGGATTAAACAGACGCAACGCGGCCTCTACTCCTTCACGTAATACGGCCTGTGCTGAAGCATTTGTAGCATCCAGTTTTTCCAGCCGGTTTGTCAGTTCGCGCACCAGTGCCACCGCTTTATTGAGGTGAAAGGCCTGAATGCTCTCCGTCACCTGCCGGATCGTTCGGTGAATCATCTGGCGGATTTCTTTCAGCCCGGCCTCCGCCACATCAGGCAGTACATCTGGTATTTCCACGGCACGCTCCGTCAGGCGCCACAGACGGCCCAGATAACGATAGGTTCCCTCTACCCCCGCTTCCGACCATTCCAGATCACGCTCCGGCGGACTATCCGAGAGCATAAAGAGACGGGCGGTATCGGCCCCGTATCGGGCCACAATTGCATCGGAATCCACCACATTGCACTTAGACTTGCTCATTTTCTCCACCCGGCCCGCCCGTACCGGGGCGCCGGTTTCCTTCTCTACAAACTGCCCCTTCTGGCGTTCCACCTGCTCCGGGTACAGCCATTCGCCATCTTCGCGCTGGAATGTCTGATGACACACCATCCCCTGGGTCAGGAGCGCGGAAAACGGTTCTTCCAAATCCCAGTACCCACAATGCTTAAGCGCCCGGGTAAAAAACCGGGCATAGAGCAAGTGCAGTACCGCATGTTCCACCCCGCCAATATACTGATTCACCGGCAACCAACGCGACGCAGCTTCCGGGTCAAACGGCCGGGCTTCTTCCCCAGGGGAGCAAAACCGGGCAAAATACCAGGAGGACTCAAAGAACGTATCAAACGTATCGGTTTCCCGCGTGGCTGCTTTCCCACAAGAGGGACAATCCACGTGTTTCCAGCTGTGATGGTGCACCAGCGGGTTACCGCACCCATCAAACGTTACATCGTCCGGCAAGCGCACCGGCAGATCTTTCTCCGGTACCGGCACCACCCCGCAATCATCACAGTAAATCACCGGGATCGGACATCCCCAGAACCGCTGGCGTGAAACACCCCAGTCCCGCAGGCGATAATTGGTTTTCCCTTCACCAATCCCTATCTCTTTCAAGCGGCGTATGACTTCATGCTTGGCTGTATCCACAGGCTTACCATTCAGGAAATCGGAATTAACCAGCACCCCGTCATCGGTATAGGCCGTCTCTTCCACCGTGACCATTTCTCCTTCCGGCGAAACCACCACCCGTACCGGAAGCTGGTATTTCCGGGCAAAATCCAGGTCGCGCTGGTCATGCGCCGGGCAACCAAAAATCGCCCCGGTGCCATACCCCATCAGCACGAAATTCGCCACATATAGCGGTAAAGTCGCCCCGGCAACAAACGGATGCTGAATTCTAAGCCCGGTATCGAAGCCTTTTTTCTCCGCTTTCTCCAGCACTTCCTCGCTGACCGCCAGATGACTGCATTCCTCAATAAACGCCGCGAGCTCTGCATTCCCTTCCGCCAGCGATAGAGAAAGCGGGTGATCGGGCGCTATGGCACAGAATGCCGCGCCAAATAGCGTATCCGGCCGGGTAGTATAGACCTCCAGTTTTTCCTCTCGTCCTTCAATCGTGAAAAAGATTGTTGCCCCTTCGGATTTTCCGATCCATTTCTCCTGCATCAACCGCACATGTTCCGGCCAGCCAGTCAGTGTCTTCAGGCCATCCAATAAATCCTCGGCAAAATCCGTGATTTTCAGGAACCACTGGTTAAGCTTCCGCCGTTCCACCGGTGCGCCACTCCGCCAGCCTTTGCCATCAATTACCTGCTCATTGGCCAGCACGGTCTGATCCACCGGATCCCAGTTAACCAACGCTTCCTTACGATATGCCAGGCCTGCTTGCAGGAAATCCAGAAACATTTTTTGCTCATGCCGGTAATATTCCGGATCACAGGTGGCAATTTCACGCTGCCAGTCATAGGCAAACCCCACCGGGTGCAGCTGTTCGCGCATAATGGCAATATTCTTTTTTGTCCATATGGCCGGATGCACCTTTTGTTTGATAGCGGCATTCTCCGCCGGCAAACCAAATGCATCCCAACCCATTGGGTGCAATACCGCATGGCCCTGCGCCAGCTTAAACCGCGCAATCACATCCCCAATTGTATAATTTCGCAAATGCCCCACATGAATCCGTCCGGACGGATACGGGAACATCTCCAGTACATAATAAGGTGGACGGCTATCGATATTCGCAACACGAAACACTCCGGCGGCGTCCCATCGTTTCTGCCAACTGCTTTCAATCGCCTGTGGCGTATAGGAAGGTACGTTCATAAAAAGACTCTTTTCAGGACTATCCGTTGGCGTGGGCGATTTTCAATTCCCGCGCCCGGGTCAGAATCGCGTCTTCCAATTGCCGGGCCATGGCATCATCCACCTTGGCGTCACGCCAGCCACCCGTACCATCACGGCTCTGGCGGAATACCGACACCCGCACGCCATCGGCCCGCAATGTTTCCCCAAGAATCACCACATTCAGCTTATACCGGCTGCCACGGATATCCGGGTCCTCATACCAGTCGGTGATAATCACCCCGCCATGCGGATCTACCGAGGCCAGAGGCATGAAGGATACCGTATCCAGCGAAGCTCGCCACAGATAGCTATTGACGCCAATGCTGCTGCCCGAGGCCTCTTTGTTTCCACCACCAAAGAGCTGAAGTCCCTCACCACCTGTCAGACTGCCACGCTTTTCCCGCCGGGCATCATTTGGGTCCATAGGATAGTTGGTTTCTGCATCAGGCTTCAACCCACTGCAGGAAGCCAGTATGCTTGCCATGATGATAAGAGCGAAATTTCGTGCGCCACATGTCATGATATCTTTCCTCTGTATGATGGTTGTGTGCCTGTAACACTCCCGTGTCATAGCGAAAATTACGGCGCTAAACAACAAAAAAGCGGGCAACAAAAAAGGGGTGGCAAAAAGCCACCCCTCTCTTGTCCGTCTAAACGACTAGAGAAACTAGAAGTTTAGTTCGGTACCGACGAGAACGACGGTTCCATCGTTATCGACACTGGTGCCGCCCTGGTCGAGGTCAAAGAAGCTGACTTCAACATACGGTACCAGACCCGGTGCCAGCTGATAATCCGCACCAACAACCAGATTCGTAAAGTCGTTGGACGTTTGCTCGCTGTCCAGATACGTCACACTCACGCCAAACGGACCCGTCTCATACGCTGCTCCCAGCGTCCAGGCCTGTTGCGTGTCGTTCGTCGTACCAACTGCCAAACCACTGTCCGACCAGTCCGTCCACGAACCACCCAGCGAGAACCCTTCAAAGCTCACAACCGCACCCAGCGCATAGGCCGCCAGATCTTCCGTGGTTGCAACTTCGTTGTTCCCAAACTCACCCGTCGCAGACAGATGCAGACCAACGCCATCCATCTCGCCTGCATAATTCAGGCCAAGACCAAAGACATTTTCATTGTCGCCGTTCAGCTCACCCGTAAAGGCAGCGGCCGTACCACTATCACCTTCATCCGGCGTGTAACTCACACCCAGCTGAACACCCGAAAAACGCGGCGTGTAGTAAGTGATCTTGTTCGCATCTTCGCGAGTACCGCCTTCCGCAGCTTCCGCACCCGGAAGTTCCTGCGTCAGGATAAACGGCACCGTACCCGTCGTGCCACCGGTATTCACAAAGTCATACCAGTCACCATCAACACCACCCGTCGCACGGGCAATCGTTGCAGCGCTTACCGCCATCGTGTTCTGCGCACCCGTATTGGCACCCAGTTCCAGACGACCGGCATCGCTTTCAAGGTAAATGTATGTCTTATCCGCGTTGCCGCCGTCACCATTACCGTCCGCGCTTACATCCGCGTTCAGTTCAATCACAGCACCATACTTCAGGCCATTATCCGCCTGACCATCAACGCTGACATGCACTTCCGTGTCATTTTGAAACTTCGCTTCTCGGCTATTCGCTCCCGTCTCAAACGCACTGTCCTGATCCGTAAATCCAGCCTGAAAATCAATAAAACCACCAACGGTCACATCCAGACTGTTTGCACTCGCTGAACCAGCCAGTGCCACAGCACTGACCAGTGCCGAAGTACCTAAAAGAATTTTTTTCATGCCTAACATCCTGTCATTATGTTAATAATGTTAAGATCGCGTCAGCCTAAGCCGTGCGAACCCTTTCAGGATTACGCCGTTCAGGGGTAGCTCGCAATGGCTTTCGCAGGCCCCTTATAACGGATGCGTATCTTTAAGGCAACGGTGTTGTAAATAAAACACACTCTCCGCTCTGGCCAACGCATTGGCTTTTATATTTCGAATACCTATCAATGTGTTGCTTCTAAATACTCATTAATTTAATGCAGTGTTATTTTGCCTCGACGTTTGAAAATTTACTATATAAGGTATTTTCTGTATGACAAGCCCTCAAAATACAGTAGCGCAGTTTTTTCTGATCCGTGATCGTATCGCACAATCGCATAAACTATTCCAGCCAGGCACCTCTCTGCCAACCCTGATTGTTGTCAGTAAGCAATTTGATGCCACCGCTATCCGCCCGGTTTTAGAGGCTGGGCATCGCTGTTTCGGCGAAAACCGAGTGCAGGAAGCACAAGGTAAGTGGCCGGAACTAAAAAAACTTTTCCCGGATATTTCCCTGCACCTGATTGGGCCATTACAAACGAATAAGGTAAAGGATGCGGTGGCAATTTTTGACGTCATTGAGACCGTTGATCGCCCTAAGCTCGCAAAATCCCTGGCTGAAGAAATGCACAAACAGGGAAAATCTCTGCCCTGTTTTATCCAGGTGAATACCGGTGAGGAACCTCAAAAGGCAGGTATTTCGCCTTCTGAAACCGAGGCGTTTATTCACTATTGCCGAGAAGATCTGCATTTACCGATTGTGGGGTTGATGTGTATTCCACCGGTGGACGATGAACCAGCCCCCCATTTTGCTTTATTACGAACACTGGCAGAAAAAACCGGCCTAAAAGAGCTAAGTATGGGAATGAGCGCTGATTATGAGATAGCGGTAGCACTTGGGGCAACCTATGTCCGCGTTGGCAGCGCGATTTTTGGTGACCGAAATGTCTACACCTGATCTGACATTTCTTATTGAGTACTATGCCAGTGCACAGGGAGAGACAACCCGTACACGTCTTTGTGGGCATATTCAATATTTTATCAATAGCGGAAAGGAAGAAACCTGTGTTGGTATTGGATATTGCATCCCATACATAAACGATGAACGTGCATTTTCTTCCTGCTGGCATTTTTTACCTGGAGAATTATACCGGCAAAAAGACATTCTCCCCGAAAAAGGCAGTGTCATTGATTCCGCCCAATTTCCCGTACGAAAAGATAGTACAAACCGTATTCTGGTTATTCACGGGCTGGAATATATTCGTGACCCGTATTTGTTTCTGCAGAATATCTGGAATCTGCTGGTTCCAATGGGACGGGTACTCTTGATCGTACCAAACCGGATGGGATTGTGGGCACGTCTGACTTCCACCCCTTTTGGCTACGGTACGCCGTTTTCACTGGCACAGCTGGAACAATTGCTACAGGAAAGCCAATTTCACCTACTACACGCTCGCCCGGCGCTTTTTATGCCGCCTGTAACCCGTCGTCAAGGGTTACGAAGCTCTGCCCTGTGGCGCATTATTACCCGTTGGCTTTTACGCCCGGTTGGAGGTGTATGGATCGTGGAGGCAGAAAAACGACTCTATGCGGAAATACCAGAAACTGAGACTGAGAAATCAGGGCTTCCCCTTCCGGTGCGTCCAGCGTTTTCCAGGGAATACCCTTGAATCCATTATTCCAAGTTTACGAATTCATCGTATCGAAGAAATCATCATTGGTTTTGGTTTCCTGCAATTTACTGTTGAGGAATTCCATTGCATCAATGGTACTCATCGGCTGCAGTATTTTGCGCAGAATCCAAACCTTCTGCATTTCGCCTGGCCCGTAAAGCTGTTCCTCATGGCGTGTTCCTGAACGCAGTATATCAATTGCCGGGAAGACGCGTTTTTCAGAAAGCTTACGATCCAGAATAATTTCACAGTTACCCGTTCCCTTAAATTCTTCGAAAATGACTTCATCCATCCGAGAACCGGTATCAATCAGCGCAGTAGCAATAATTGTTAAAGAACCACCTTCTTCGATATTTCGTGCCGCGCCAAAGAAACGCTTCGGACGTTGCAATGCGTTCGCATCCACCCCACCGGTCAATACCTTCCCGGAGGAAGGCACTACGGCATTGTATGCACGGGCCAGACGGGTAATTGAATCCAGAAGAATCACCACATCCTTGCCTTGTTCTACTAGGCGCTTTGCCTTGGCAATCAGCATTTCTGATAGCTGCACGTGACGCTGAGCGGGTTCATCAAATGTAGAACTGACGACTTCCCCTTTGACCGAACGCTGCATATCCGTTACCTCTTCCGGACGTTCATCAATCAGCAGCACCATCAGCACTGCTTCAGGATGGTTTGCGGTAATGGCATGCGCAATATTTTGCAGCAGGATGGTTTTACCCGTGCGAGGCGGAGCAGTAATGAGCGCACGCTGACCTTTGCCAATAGGTGCAATCAGGTCAATTACCCGGGCACTCATATCCTTTTTCTTACCGTCATGGATATCCGATTCCATGTGCAGACGTTCATTCGGATAAAGCGGTGTCAGGTTATCGAAGTTAATTTTATGCTTTGCCTTTGCCGGTTCAACGCCATTAATTTTATCCACTTTATATAGGGCAAAATAGCGCTCTCCGCTTTTTGGCTGGCGGATTTCTCCTTCCAGCGTATCTCCGGTCAGCAGGGAAAACCGACGAATCTGGCTTGGCGACACATAGATATCATCCGGCCCGGCGAGGTAATTGGCTTCCGGGGAACGCAGGAATCCAAATCCGTCTGGCAGTACTTCCAACACCCCTTCTGCAATAATGGTTCCTTCCAGGCTGGCCATCTGACGTAGGATCGCGTAAATAATTTCCTGTTTCAGCATCCCTCCCGCGTTATCAATTCCAGCTTCTTCTGCCAGTGCAATTAACTCTTCCGGCTTTTTATTTTTCAGATCCTTGATCCGCAGGACACCGCCTGGTACTTCACCTCTCGGTTTATTATTTTGCTCATCCGCCTGTTCCAGCTCATCCGTTTCTTTTGGCAGATACTTCTCAGGATGGGTCGGTTGTTGCATACCACTATCGTTGAACTGGTTTGCTGTCTGGCGGCGATTTCCGCTCGAGCGATTTCCATGACGCGGATTACGACGTCCCCGGTTATTATCTCTGGAATAATCGGAAGCGCGACCTTGCTTTTCCTGCGGTTCTGTTGGCATAGTATGACTTTCTGAATGGTTGTGTCGGAAATGGTGAGTGAAAACGGCGTACCAGCCTGTAGAGACTACCTGAAAATTGATTGGATGGAATGGTCGGCATGTGAGTTTGCCTGCCATTTAGTCTAACAATTCTGGCAGTATTGTCAATTTTTTATTATATGTTTAACTAAAAGGGTTTTAGAACTGCCAAAATTACGATAAAAATCATTAGAACAGTCGGAATTTCGTTTAATATCCTGTAATAACGGGCACTATGAATATTAGCATCCCGTACAAACTGTTTTCGATGCCGTGCCAGTATCCCATGGACCGTAACCATTAATAAAAGAAGACCGATTTTTACATGAATCCATTTTGCTCCGCCTGGAGCCCCTAGTTTGGTTTCAATAATCAGCAAAATTCCAATAATGAAGCTCATAATCATCGCTGGGTTGATGATGTAACGCAACAAGCGCCGTTCCATCACTTTCAGCATTTCAGAGGCTTCCGATCCTTTTTCCACCTGCGTATGATACACAAACAGACGCGGCAAATAGAGCATCCCTGCCATCCAGCTAATCACCGCAATAATGTGCAGTGCTTTCAGCCATAGATAATAGTTATCCCACATGATTATTCCTTACCGTTTCAATTAGCGTTTCAACGTGTGAAATGGGAGTAGAAGGTAAAATACCGTGTCCAAGATTTAGTATGTAAGGCCGGTCTTTCCAGGCCTGTTTAATTTTCCTGACGCCTGCAATGGTTCCTTCCTTACTGGCGAGGAGTTGAACCGGATCCAGATTTCCCTGCACCGGAAATGGTTGTGGAAGTTGCTCCGCCGGATAGGAAACCGGTACTGTATAATCCAGGCCTATGGCTGTGATTCCTGTTTGTTTGGCATAGCGGGAAAATTGTAATCCGACTCCTTTCGGAAAGCCGATAATAGGGATACCCGGCACGGTTGCCTGCACTTTTTCTACAATCGCATGCGTAGGAGCAACAATCCATGCATCAAATACCGGTGCCGGTACTACTCCGGCCCAGGAATCAAAAATCTGTAATACTTCCGCCCCGGCTTTTGCCTGAAAGATGAGATGCTGTGCCGTACTTTCCACCAGAATATCCAGTAATTTCTGAAATAAGTCGGGGCGTTGGTAGGCAAATTTCTTTGCCGTTTGAAACTGTTTACTGGTTTTCCCTTCCAGCATATAGGTTGCCACCGTCCATGGCGCTCCGGCAAATCCAATCAATGTGACGGATTCTGGTAGTGCGGTACGGATATTCCGTACCGCTTCATAAACCGGGACGAGATGCTCTGTCACCCGCTCGGGCTGGAGAATCGCAAAATCATCTTCCCCCGTGATTGCCTGTACGACCGGACCTTCGCCATCTTGAAATGCCACATGGCACCCAAGCCCATGCGGTACCACCAGAATATCGGAAAACAGGATCGCCGCATCAAAACCAAACCTTCGGATCGGTTGCAATGTCACCTCTGTCGCTAAATCAGGTGTATAACACAAGTCTAGAAAAGAGGGGACTTTACTGCGGATTTCCCTGTATTCTGGCAAATAACGTCCTGCTTGTCGCATTAGCCAAACAGGAGGGATTTCGGAAATATGTCCCTGTAAAACGGAAAGTAATTTTTTTGTAGAATTTTCTCGCATGGTGTTTTCTATACGGTTTTATTTTGAAAGGAAATAAAACATATCATGACATGAAAAGTAATCTGTGTTTGTTAATATAAATAAAAGTGAAAAAAGATTAGTTGTTTTAATAATAGAAGTGAAAAACAAATAATTCACAGAATATACATTTTGATATAGCTATTTTATCCAGATAAAATAGTAATGAAAAATTCTGTGGATTAATAATATATTGCACTGAAAATGAATGATAAAATGTACATTGTGAAAACAGCGGATAGATTGATATATCAAACATTATCTTCCACAGTAGAAATGATAAAATCTATACTGTGCATAACACATGAAAAACGTTAGGATAAATGTTACAGGTTATAAAATGAAAGGAAAATTCATAAATTAATGCAGGATTTATCCACAGGCTTATCACAGAAGGATATGAATCAGTTTCACTTACACTTGGTATCAGACTCAACCGGAGAGACGGTTAGTAGTGTTGCACGTTCAGTACTTTCACAATATGATGAAGTAGAGGCGGACGAACATGTGTGGTCACTGGTACGTACCCGTGGTCAGATGGAAAAAGTACTGGATGGTATTCGTGAACGGCCCGGTGTTGTTCTGTTTACAATCATTAATGAGGAACTGAGTCGGATATTAAAAAATGAATGTCGAAAACTGAAGATTCCCTGCGTTCCGGTGTTATCCAGGGTGATTAGTGAAATATCGAATTATATAGGAGTAGAAGCAAGCGGGCATGCAGGACGACAGCATGTGTTGGATGAAGAATATTTTTCCCGGGTGGAAGCAATTAATTTTTCACTCGCCCATGATGATGGACAAAATACGCATGAACTGGAAGAAGCGGATGTGGTATTGATAGGAGCATCCCGTACCTCCAAAACACCAACGTGTGTTTACCTTTCTTATCGGGGATTAAGGGCTGCAAATATTCCTTATGTGAGTGGGTGTCCGCTTCCAGAAAATTTATTTGCACTGAAACAACCATTGATTATAGGACTAGTGATTAACCCAGAGCGTTTACAACAGATACGTAAAACTCGGTTACAACAAATAAATGAAAATCGCGATACTTCCTATGTGGATATTGAAGCAATTAAGCAGGAAGTCGTTGAAACGCGTAAATTATTCAGCAAATATAGGTGGCCAGTCATTGATGTGACCCGTAAATCAGTAGAAGAAACAACAGCCACGATCATGCAGCATTATGCAAAACACCGGGAGAAACTGGAACGTGAAGGACTTGCCTAATACCGCTGCAGTCATTGGTTATCCGGTTCAGCACTCGCTATCACCGGTTGTACATCGTTACTGGCTCAAGCGCTATAACATCCAAGGCGATTATATTACGCATGAGGTTAAACCGGAGCAGTTAGAAGCCTTTCTATTAGGGGAAATGCCTTCCATATTCTGTGGGATAAATATTACCCTACCCTTTAAAGAATCAGCATTTTATGTATTAGAAGAATATGTGAGGGATGAAGCTGTCCGACGGATTGGAGCGGTAAATACAGTGTTTTGTAAAGATGGAGAAATTTGTGATGCCACTAATACCGATTGGTATGGATTTGAACAAAATATTTTACAACACGTTCCCGGTTTCTTCGAACAACTTCGCAAGTCTGGCCGTCCGGTAATGGTATTGGGTGCGGGTGGGGCTGCGAGGGGAGTGCTGTATTGTCTCTACCGGCAAGATATACCGGTTATTCTCAGTAACCGGACGCAATCAACAGCTGAAGCGCTTAAAGCCGTATATATAGAAACAAAATATGGAGAAAAAATACAGGTCATTCCATGGGAACAAAGGGAACTACCGTTAATGGAAGTTGGATTTCTTGTTAATACAACGTCATTAGGAATGCTAGGAAAACCCTCACTGAATATACCACTGACAAATTTACATCCGGACGCTGTAGTCACGGACATTGTATATGTTCCACTTAAAACGGAGTTACTGAAGGAAGCAGAGGGCAGAGGGAATAGAATAGTGGATGGTCTTGGTATGCTATTACACCAGGCGGTACCTGGCTTTGAAGGATGGTTTGGTAAGAAACCAGAAGTGACACAAGAGTTAAGAAATATCGTTTTAGAAGCCAGGGGTCATGTATGATTGTTATTGGTATTACCGGGCCAATAGGTTCCGGAAAATCCACAGCAGCAAAATGGTTTGCTACACAGGAGGGGGTGGCTGTCTTTGATGCAGATGCCTGCGTGCATCGGCTTTATCAACAGGATCGAGCGCTAATAAAGGCCATTGCATCGGAGTTTCCTGAAGCAGTTCATGATTCAACTGTTGATCGTAAACAATTAGGAAAAATTATCGCAAAGAATCCCAAGGTAATAAAGGTACTCGAGAAGCTGGTACATCCACAGGTGCGTAAGGAGGAGGAAGCCTTTCTAGAATCTGCCAGGAACACAGGGAAAACAACGGCGATTCTGGAGCTGGCTCTGTTGTATCAAACAGGGGCAGATGCATTATGTGACGTGGTTATTCTAGTTAATGCACCCATCGAAGTACGTATGGATCGAGTGCTGGCGCGACCGGGTATGACACAGGAAAAACTGAAAGCCATCATGGCCCGGCAGGATGAAACCGTTTACCGGACAGAAAACCCGAATTATATCATAGATACCGATTGCACGGTGGAGGAAACACAGCAATCGCTGGAAATTGTTTATCAGAAAATAAGGCAGGATTATGCGTGAAATCGCGCTAGATACGGAAACTACAGGACTTGATCCACAACAAGGGCACCGGATTGTGGAAATTGGTTGTGTGGAAATGATAAATCATGTCCGTACAGGTAAGGTGTTTCATGTGTATATTAACCCGCGGCGTGATATACCGGAAGCAGCCTATGCAGTACACGGGCTATCTAGTGAATTTCTTTCTGATAAGCCGACATTTGATCAGATTGCTGATGAATTTATGACATTTATTGATGATGCCAGGTTAGTGATCCATAATGCACAATTCGATATGAAGTTTATTAACTGGGAATGTCAGAATATTGGAAAACCTGTAATTCCAGAGGATCAGATACTGTGTACATTAATGCGTGCCCGTAAAGAATTTCCAGGGTCTCCGGCATCCCTGGATGCGCTGTGTAAACGGTTTAATATTGATACCAGTGCCCGGACATTGCATGGCGCATTACTGGATGCGGAACTGTTGGCTGATATGTACCTGGAGCTGGTGGGTGGGCTACAGGTTTCCATGGCGTTATCGTCAAATGCAGGAAACCAGAAAGCCCAACAGAAAATGGAACGTAAACAACGAAACGTAAGGTATTTCCCATTAAAAGAAGAAGAGCAGACAGCCCACGCTGCATTCATTGAAATGTTGAAAGACCCACTCTGGAAAAAAATCTCCGGAGGGAAGAATGGAGACTAATGTTTGGCGCTTTCTCCACCACCTGCTTGTTGTTGGCGTTGCAGGTAGAGTTTTCCAAAATCAATAGGCTCTAGTGTTAGTGGAGGAAAGCCACCGTCACGTGTAACATCGGAGACAACCCGGCGTGCAAAGGGAAAAAGCAGGGTTGGGCAAAAAATCAGCATAGCGGGCTCGATCTCTGCTTCCGGAATGTTTTCCAGTGTGAATAAGCCACCATAAACCAGCTCCAGAACAAATAGCGTTTGTTCATCAGTATAGGCTTTAGCATGGATATGCATATCGAGCGCATGGGTATTATCTTGTAAATGCGAACGACGCAGATCAAGATTAATATCAATCTTTGGTTGCTCTTTGCTACGCATCAGGCTTTTGGGTGCATTCGGGTTCTCAAAAGATAAATCTTTGATATATTGAGCATTCACCTTTACCTGACGATCCGGAAAGGTATCAGTACCGGTAGTGACCTGTTCTGGGATTTTGTTATCTTCTGCCATAATCTCTCCTGTAAAATTTTTTGCGCAGTATAGAAGCTTTCTTGCCGGAATAAAGGAAAAGCTTGAATCTTCACCAAAAAACCGTAAAAGGGTAGCCGAAGCGGTATATCGTACAATAAGAAGAATCAAGCCTTTTTTCGTTTAAGGAGTCTAACATGGCGTTATCCAACATTCTGGGGTTTCCCCGCATTGGCCCAAATCGTGAGCTGAAAAAAGCTCTGGAATCCTATTGGAAAGGGGATATTTCCAATGAACAGTTAATACGGGAAGCCGCTACGATACGGCAGGCTAACTGGGTACGCCAGAAAGATGCCGGAATCAACCTGATTCCGTCGAATGATTTTACGCTCTATGATCATGTACTGGATATGGCCTCCACGCTTGGGGTAATCCCTAAGCGTTATGGTTTTTCCGGAAGGGAAATGGATCTGGATACGTATTTTGCCATGGCGCGCGGCCGTCAGGACGGGAAAACCGACGTAACCGCTATGGAAATGACCAAGTGGTTCGATACGAATTACCACTACATTGTACCGGAACTCAAGAGTGACCGGGCGTTCGCGCTTTCTTCAAGCAAAGTGTTTAATGAATATGAAGAAGCCAAAAAGGCAGGCATTACCACGAAGCCGGTGGTGCTGGGTCCGGTATCCTTCCTGCTGCTTTCCAAGGAGCGTGAGCAGGGTGTCAATGCGCTGGACTACCTGCCGAAGTTGCTGCCGATCTATCAGGAAATCCTGCAGCGCCTGCAAACGCTGGGAGCGGAATGGATTCAGATTGATGAGCCGCTGTTGGTGCTGGATCTGGATGAAAACCAAAAGAAGGCCTTCCGTACAGCCTATGCAGTGCTGGAACAAACCTCCGGGATCAAGCTACTGCTGACAACCTATTTTGGCGCATTGGGAGATAATCTGGAGTTAGCAGCATCTCTGCCAGTGCAAGGGCTGCATGTTGACCTGGTGCGCGCACCGGATCAGCTGGACGCCGTGCTTGGCGCTTTATCGAAGGATAAAATCCTCTCTCTGGGTGTGGTGGATGGCCGGAATATCTGGAAAACCAATCTGGAAAGTGCGCTGGCTGTGCTGGAAAAAGCCGTTACGGCACGCGGTAGTGACAATATCATGGTAGCAACCTCCTGCTCTTTGCTGCATACGCCGGTGGATCTGGAAAATGAAACCGATCTGGATGCAGAGCTGAAAAACTGGCTGGCTTTTGCTACCCAGAAGCTGGATGAAGTCAGCCTGCTGACCCGGGCGATCAACGAGGGTAAAGGAAGTGTGCTGGCCCAACTGAAAGCCAATGCGGAAGCGCTGGAATCCCGCGCGCAATCCCGCCGGATTCATAATCCGGACGTTAAGAATCGCGTTAAGGGCATTGCCGAATCCATGAAATCTCGTGCACATCCGTATTCGGAGCGCCGCAAGGCACAGGAAGAAGCCCTAGGGCTGCCACTTCTGCCTACGACAACGATTGGCTCCTTCCCGCAAACGCAGGAAGTGCGCAAAATGCGTGCCGCCTTCAAAAAAGGCAGTATCTCGCGTGAGGAATACGATGCGTTTCTGGAAAAAGAGACCGCAAACGCGGTTCGCAAGCAAGAAGAAGCCGATATCGATGTGCTGGTGCACGGCGAATTTGAGCGCAACGACATGGTAGAATATTTTGGCGAAAAGCTGGAAGGGTTTGCCTTCACCAAAAACGGCTGGGTGCAAAGCTATGGCTCCCGCTGTGTGAAACCGCCGGTGATTTTTGGTGATGTTTCCCGTCCGCAACCGATGACGGTACGTTGGGCCGAGTATGCACAAAGCCTGACCGATCGTCAGATGAAAGGCATGCTGACCGGCCCGGTTACTATCCTGCAATGGTCTTTTGTGCGTGACGACCAACCACGCAAAGACACGACGATGCAGATTGGTCTGGCAATTCGTGACGAGGTGCAGGATCTGGAAAAAGCCGGGATTCACATCATCCAGATTGATGAACCGGCCTTCCGCGAAGGCCTGCCGCTGCGCCGGGCTGACTGGGCAGAATACCTGAACTGGGCAGTGGACGCCTTCCGCTTGTCTTCCTGTGGAGTGGCGGATGCAACGCAGATTCATACCCATATGTGCTACTCGGAATTTAATGACATCATTGATTCAATCGCGGCGATGGATGCGGATGTGATTTCCATTGAAACCTCACGCTCACAAATGGAGCTGCTGGATGCATTTACGCGCTTCAAATACCCGAATGAAATCGGGCCGGGCGTGTATGATATCCACAGCCCGCGGGTGCCGGATAGCACAGAAATGGAGCAATTGCTGCAAAAGGCACTGGACGTGCTGACACCGGAGCAAATCTGGGTGAACCCGGATTGTGGGTTGAAAACGCGTGGTTGGAAAGAGGTGGAACCGGCGCTGATTCACATGGTGGAAGCGGCCAAGCGCCTGCGTAAGAAGCTGGACAAAAATAACGCCCCAAAACGCGCCCAGGCCTAATTTCAGGGTAAAAGCTCAGGTAAACAGTGTCTTTTCCCGCTTGGCAGGGCGGGAAAACTATGCTACAGCCTCCGCAAAACAGATGAGCGGATGCGATGCAGATACATGAAAGCCTGACCTTTGACGACGTATTACTGGAGCCGGCTGCCTCTGACATTGTGCCCTCTCAGGCCGACACATCCACATTCTTAACCGATAAGATAAAATTGGGCATCCCGCTGGTTTCCGCTGCGATGGATACAGTCACCGAAAGTGCGTTGGCCATTGCGCTGGCCCAGCATGGCGGCCTGGGGGTGATCCATAAGAACCTGACGCCGAAAGAACAGGCGGATGAGGTGCGCACCGTCAAGAAATTTGAATCCGGCATGGTGATAAATCCAATTACCACGCGCCCGGATGCGCCGCTGAAAGATGTGCTGACCCTGATGGATGCCAACCATATTTCTGGCGTACCGGTGACAGATGCCCAAGATAGACTAGTCGGGATTATCACCAACCGGGATGTGCGCTTTGCCGATAATCCGAACCAGCCCGTGAGCGAACTGATGACGCAGGACAAGCTGGTGACCGTGCGTGAAGGGGTGTCCATTGAGGAAGCAAAGAAACTGCTGCATAAATTTCGCATCGAGAAGCTGCTGGTGGTGGATGAGAAAGAGCGGTGCATTGGTCTGATTACCGTAAAAGATATTGAGAAATCGCAGAAATACCCAAAAGCCTGTAAAGATAGTATGGGGCGGCTCCGGGTAGCGGCGGCGGTCGGTGTGGGTCCAAACGGATTGGAGCGGGCAGAACAGTTGCTGGATGCCGGAGCGGATATCCTGGTGGTGGATACGGCGCATGGCCATTCCAAAGGGGTGCTGGAAACCGTTGCAGAATTACGTAAGCGCCATCCAGAAGCAGCGCTTATGGCCGGGAATATCGCCACGGCGGCCGGGGCAGAGGCATTGATGGATGCGGGTGCAGATATTATCAAGGTAGGAATTGGACCCGGTTCGATTTGTACGACACGGGTGATTGCTGGTGTGGGTGTGCCGCAGCTGACGGCAGTTCTGAATGCCGTTTCTGCCTGTAAGAAACGTGGGGTACGGGTGGTTGCTGACGGGGGCGTAAAATACTCCGGTGATATCGCCAAGGCAATTGCCGCTGGCGCTGATGCGGTAATGATTGGCTCGCTCTTTGCTGGCACGCGGGAAAGCCCGGGGGATGTGGTGCTCTATCAGGGGCGCTCGTATAAAACCTATCGTGGTATGGGCTCGGTGGGGGCGATGGCCCGTGGCTCAGCAGACCGTTACTTCCAGCAGGATGTACAGGAGTCGCTGAAACTCGTACCGGAAGGTGTGGAAGGGCGGGTGCCGTATAAAGGGCCGGTCAGTGTGGTGATTAATCAGTTGGTGGGCGGCTTGCGTGCCTCCATGGGCTATACCGGTAATGCCACCATTGCTGCCATGCAGGGTGGTTGTAACTTTGTGCGTATTACCAATGCAGGCTTAAGAGAAAGCCATGTGCACGATGTGACAATCACACAGGAAGCGCCGAATTATCAGTCTCAGAAATAATACGCTCATTATACGTATAATAGAAAATAATCCTTGTCAAACAACCAAGGGTTGTATAGGTTGGCGGTGTTCCGGGGTGCTCCACGATGTGGTCTTGCCTCAGATGTACATCCCCAAACTGTCTTCATGATGCACAGCATCCCGGAACATCCTTCAGTTATCGCATTTCTCAACGTAATAGAGATCACCGTCAAGGATCTGGAAATGATGCACTCCTCTGGGTTTAATGCGCAGTAAGAAGCTTTCCGGATAGGGAAAAAAGGATACGTGTAAATCGGGTGTATATTTTGCAGGCCGCTGTAAAGGCACGATAATATGTAGCTCTTTTTTGGTGACTCGGCGAAGTTCACGTACACATTGTTCAAAATCCAGCACATGTTCCAGCACATGGGTACAAACGGTTGTTTCAAATGCCTTGTCCTCAAAGGGTAAATGCTCAGCAGGACAGGAAACAAACGTAATTTCTGGATTATCTTCCCGTATCTCATTCGATATAAGAATATCTGTTGCAGTTACGGTATTTGATTTGCTCAGTGCTTTGGCCAGATAACCCGTCCCACAGCCTACTTCTAACACGTTGCTTTGTGTAATACACCCTAAGAGCTTATTCAGTCCATCAATGCCTAAGTCCGTATCGCGTTCCAGAATAGATTGTGTGTTTTGGTAATAGCTGGTGTATTCCTCCATACTAAGTGCATGTGTATTCTCCCGGAATGAAAAGAAATATTTTGTCTTACTCTTCAGAAATGGATAATAAAGCAGCCAACAGAACCACCTACTATCGCGTAGAATGGGTGGTGTCAGCGCGTCTACAAGCTTCTGTGCTCGATTCGTAAAGCCACGCCGTTTGGTTAAGAAATTAAAAGACACCTTATGTCCCTGATGATTTTCGTTATTCTAACCAGGAGCCATGGGATTGCCGGGTATTAGCTAACCGGTTCCAGTAACTCTTCCGGAACCTGAACGGTGGTCTGTGGAGTCGGTTCTGGCTGAAGCGGTGCGGCAGCGATTTCTACTGCTGGTGCAGGAGCCACTTCCTCAGCATCCAGACGCTTCAGGATGGTATGCAGTTCCGCCTGTGAATGGTACTGAATGCTCACGGTGCCGCGTTCGCCACGGGGTTGTATCGTAACGGGCATTCCCAGGCTGCGTGCCAGGTCTTTTTCGATGGCCAGAATGGCATCGTCTTTCACTGCCTGTGTACGCTTCTGCATGCGTGGGTATTTGGCGGCCTGTTTCACTAGCGCTTCAGTTTGCCGCACGTTTAGGTCACGCTTTAAAACCACGTTCGCCAGTGCTTCCGGGTCTTCTGCCGCGAGCAATGCGCGTGCATGTCCGGTGGTCAGCGTGCCCTTGTTGAGTGCATCCTTGAGGCTGACAGGCAGACCCAGCAGACGAATCATATTGGAAACCTGCCCGCTACTTTTCCCCACCACTTCGGAAAGCGCCTCATGGGTATAACCGAATTCCTGGATCAGCCGCTGGTACCCTTCGGCAACCTCAATCGGCGTTAAATCCTGCCGCTGGATGTTCTCCACCAGCCCAATTTCCAGCGCTTCACGGTCAGAGAGTTCACGGATAATCACCGGAACGTCACTCAGCCCGGCCATGCGGCTGGCTTTCCAGCGACGTTCCCCGGCGATGATTTCATACAGGTCGCTCTCCCGTTTTTTACGGACGATAATGGGCTGTACCACGCCCTTGGTGCGAATAGACTCGGAGAGATCTTCCAGCTCTTCCTCGTTAAAGAAATGGCGTGGTTGAAACTGACCTGGCGTGAGTAAGCGCACCGGCAGCGTACTGACTGGCATGTTATTTCCCTCCGGCGCTGGCTGGCCCGGTGTTGCCAACGGATGTTCGCCCAGCAAGGCTGAAAGCCCTTTTCCTAACCCTTTTGCCATTGATGTGCTCCTTCTAAAGCGATCGTGATGAATAACTATAACGTGATATTAAGCATCCTGTAAGATGCGTTCTTTAGTAGCCTGCTCCTGTGCGGCCTGCCGGGCTGCCTGTTCTTCGGCGACGGTACGGGCAGTATAACGTGCCAGGATTTCCTTCGCCAGGAAGATATAGGCGCGTGAACCCGGACAGTGCATATCATATATAATCGCCGGTTTACTGTGAGACGGGGCTTCTGACAGGCGCACGTTACGCGGTACCACGGTTTCAAATACCTGTTCGCCCAGGCAGTCGCGTACGTCCTTCTCTACTTCATTGGTCAGGCGATTGCGCCGGTCATACATCGTCAGCGCGATGCCCAGAATAGAAAGTGTCGGGTTCAGCCCCTTCTGCACCAGTGCAACGGTATTAAGCAGATGGCTCAACCCCTCCAGCGCATAGAATTCGCATTGCAGTGGAATTAATACAGCGGTTGCTGCCGTCAACGCGTTAACGGTTAAAAGCCCAAGCGACGGTGGGCAATCAATGAAGATATAATCGTAGTTTGCGAGGGCTTGCTGAAGCTGCTGTTTAAGAACAAATTCCCGACCCGACATATCCGCCAGCTCAACATCCACGGCGGAAAGATTGATGGATGCGGGCAATAAATCCAGCTTTGGGATACCGGTTTTGACGATGACATCCGGCAAGCGTACCTGCCCCAGGATCATATCATAGGTCGTGCGGACGCGCTCACTTTCCGGAAAGCCTAGCCCGGTGCTCGCGTTGCCCTGCGCATCCAGATCAATCAGCAGGGTGCGTTTTTCCACCGCCGCAAAGGCTGTGGCCAGATTGACGGCGCTGGTGGTCTTCCCTACCCCGCCCTTTTGATTTACGACGGCAATAATTTCAGTACTCATGTGGTCGTTTCCTTTTTCGGTTTAACCTGCCGTAAGGCAAGCACAACGCCTTCCTCTCCCACATTCATTCCTGTTGCGTCCCCCCGGGTTGTGGCGGTGATGCTGGGGTACGTATCACACACGAACGTCCAGTGCTCTCCAGCGTCCGCAACCTCGCTCATAGCATTACACCCTTTTAGGAAAAGGCACAAATGTTCTTTTGCTAAATACGGGGTTACATAACGCAGCAACTGACTACATGTAGCTAATGCACGCGCGGTGACAACATCGCTCGGCCAGGGAGAAAGTGTTTCAATGCGGGCATGGTGTACCATTACGTTGGGTAATCCCATTAAGCGTATGGCTTCTTCCAAAAAAACACATTTCCGTCCATCGCTCTCGATACAATGGATGGAAAGTGCAGGACGTAAAGCGCCAACAATCAGTGCAGGCAATCCACCGCCGCTACCGAAATCGGTGAGCGTTTTAGCGCGTGTCGGCAATAAAGGAACGAGTTGGGCCGAATCCAGAATATGCCGATCCCAGAGATATGGTACATCCTTTTTGCTGATGAGGTTAATACGCGGGGTCCATTTCAGCAAAGTTTCAACGTAGCACTGCAGGCGTTGCTGCGTGGTATCGTTATCCAGACCACGGGTAGCAAGAAACTGGCGAATCAGCGGGGGGATTTTAGCCATGTTGTTGCTTCGTTTTCGCTCCGGATTCGCGCTGGCGGATATGCACCATCACGGCGGTGATAGCAGCCGGGGTGACCCCCGGGATACGCCCGGCCTGCCCCAGCGTATGCGGACGGATACGCTGTAACTTCTCCCGCACTTCGTTGGACAGGCTGGCGACCTGTACATAATCAATATCATCGGGGATACGAATATATTCGTCTTTACGGAATTGTCGGATCTCCGCATTCTGCCGGTCGAGATAGCCATGGTAGAGCGCTTCGATTTCTAACTGCTCCGCGATGGTGCTGGGGAGCACCGCAAAGTCCGGCCAGATCGCACATAGTTTCTGCCAGTCCATATCCGGGTAAGCAAGAATCTGCCGTGCCGTGCGGGGTGTGCCATCCTGCGACATCACCAGCCCATGCCGCACCGCATCTTTTGGCAGCAATGTATGGGTCTCCAGCTGGGCGCGTCCGGTATGAAGCGCTTCCTGTTTTTGTTGGAACGCCAATGTTCGCGTTTCCCCGACGCAGCCTGCTGCGATGCCTTTCTCGGTCAGGCGCAGGTCGGCATTATCCGCCCGTAGGCTTAGACGGTATTCCGCACGTGAGGTAAACATGCGGTACGGCTCCTGCGTGCCCAGTGTAATCAGATCATCAATCATTACCCCGATATAGGCCTCGGAGCGGTCAAGCGTGAACGGTGCTTTTTCCAGTGTGGCGAAACCGGCATTCAGCCCGGCGATCAGCCCCTGCCCCGCCGCTTCCTCATAGCCCGTGGTGCCATTGATTTGCCCCGCAAGATACAGGCCGGAAAGTTTTTTAGTCTCCAGCGTGGCTTTGAGTTCGCGCGGGTCAACATAATCATATTCAATCGCGTAGCCGGGACGTATCATGATAGCCTTTTCCAGCCCGGGGATGGTTTTCAGCAACGCAAGTTGCACCTCTTCCGGCAAGGAGGTGGAAATGCCGTTTGGATAGACGGTATGGTCATTCAACCCTTCCGGCTCCAGGAAAATTTGGTGTCGCTCACGGTGCGAAAAGCGCACCACCTTATCTTCAATGGACGGGCAATAGCGTGGCCCGGCACTCTCAATCTGCCCGGAATACATTGGCGCACGGTGTAGATTCTCCTGAATAATGGCGTGCGTGTCTGGCTGGGTGTGAGTGATATGGCAATGGATCTGCGGCAAGGTGATGCGATCAGTTAGCGTAGAAAATGGTGTTGGCACGGCATCACCGGGCTGTGGCTCCAGAATGTCCCATTGAATCGTGCGGCCATCCAGCCGTGGCGGTGTGCCCGTTTTGAGCCGCCCCAGCATGAAATCGTATCGTGCCAGCGTATCGGAAAGGCCGATGCTGGGCGCTTCGCCCGCCCGCCCGGCGGGAATTTTCGTTTCGCCAATATGGATCAGCCCGCGCAGGAAAGTGCCGGTCGTTAGCACTACGGCGTGACAGGAAATGCACTCCCCGGTATGGGTAATGACGCCTGCCACCTTGCCGCCCTCGATAATGAGATCGGTGGCCTCGCCCTCCAGAAGCCTCAGTTTGGGTGTAGAGGTCAGGATATCCTGCATTGCCTGCTTATAGAGGGCGCGGTCGGCCTGCGCACGTGGCCCCCATACGGCCGGGCCTTTGGAGCGGTTGAGCATCCGATAATGAATGCCAGCGCGGTCGATGGCACGGCCCATCACGCCGTCCAATGCATCCACCTCGCGCACCAGTGTGCCCTTAGCAACGCCGCCAATGGCCGGGTTGCAGGACATTTCGCCGATCGTGGCAATGGAACGCGTAAGCAAGGTGGCATGGGCGCCAGCACGTGCCGCCGCCGCCGCCGCCTCACAGCCCGCATGTCCTCCGCCAATAATAATCACATCCGTATAAAACGACATGTGGATTTTCTACCTCCACGTGAAACTGCTTAATAAAGTGCTAAAACAAGACTAAGGCCACCGGTTAAATTCGGCTGCTTGTAGCATGAAATTGCTTATTTGCCTATACAAAAGCGCGAGAAGACGGCGTCTAAAATGTCTTCCAATCCAATTACCCCGGTGACATGCCCTAACTGCGAAGCAGCATGCCGCAAGTGTTCGGCCATCAGTTCAACGGGATGGTTAAGCTCCTGACTGGTTAAGAATTGCTCCAGCGAATGGATTGCGTGAGTAATGGCGTACCGTTGGCGCTCGTTGGTGACTAGGGGATCTTCACGTTTTCCTGTCATCAGCAGGCCCAGTTTTTCTTCAATACGTGCCAGCAATGCCGCGATGCCTTCTCCGGTCTGGGCGGAGATAACAAGTGGAGTATGGTCGGTAAGAGGAGGTGTGGAAGGCGCTTCAATAAGATCGGCCTTGGTAAAGAGTACTATTGCACGATCGTCCAGCAGGCTAAGCGTCGTTGTGTCCAGTGCAGGCAGGGCGGCGGCATCAAAAAGGAGAAGCGTGATCTCTGCGGCCTCAGCACGTGCTTTCGCGCGGCGTATCCCTTCGGATTCGATCGCATCGGTTGATTCGCGCAACCCGGCAGTATCGATGAGTGTGACGGCATACCCGCCGATATTGAGCGGTACTTCCAGTACGTCCCGTGTGGTGCCCGGTGTTTCCGAAACGATCGCAGCGTCCCGTCGCGCAAGATGATTCAGCAGACTGGACTTGCCGGCATTAGGTGCGCCAAGCAGGGCGATGGTGATGCCTTCGCGAATGCGCTTCCCGCGATGGTCAGCAACATGCTGCGTTAGGGTATCAAGCAATGTTGCTGCTTCGTTCACGCAGGTTTGTAAAAGCGGGGCAGGTAAGTCTTCGTCGGGAAAATCAATATAGGCTTCTATTTGTGCCAGCAGGCCAATCAACATTTTCCGCCAGGCATCACACTGTATCTTTAGTGCCCCATCCATCTGACGAATGGCTTGTTGATGCTGCGCCTCCGTTTCGGCGGCAATCAGATCGGCAATGCCTTCGGCCTGTGTTAGATCCATTTTACCATTCTGGAAAGCACGACGGGCGAATTCCCCTGGCTCTGCGAGGCGTAACCCGGGTTCCTGTCCTAAAACATGAAGCAATTGCCGGGCAACCGCCCGGCTGCCATGAATATGCAGTTCCACCACATCTTCGCCGGTAAAACTGGCGGGAGCAGGAAACCACAGCGCTAGACCATGATCGAGCGTTTCCTGCGTATCAGGCTGCCGGAAAGTCACATACGTGGCCAGACGTGGGGTAGGGAGCGTTTTTCGCCCTGTCAGCCGTGCGAGTGCTGGTCCGGCACGCTCTCCGGAAAGGCGTACCACTGCGACGCCGGCCTGTCCAAGGCCGCTACTTAGGGCAAAAATAGTCTCCATAGCGCGTTTGCGAAAGAATCTGCTTCAGATTTGGCTTAAAATAGGCTATGGTGTATAGCGATTCTCCACAAAAAGCAAGGAGTTACGGATGGAAATTATTAAAGGGATGCCACGGCATCCCCGTAAAGTGGTACGAAACACGGTGCTTATTCTAACCGTGTTGCCCGTACTGAATGGGTGTTGGCCGTTGGTAGGAGCAGCCGCAGGTGGTGCAGGAACCTATTATGCGACGCGTAAGGTAGAAGAAGATAAAATGATGCGTGGCGCTTCACAGGTGCCGCCTGCACGGCAAATGCTGGCGGATATGCCCCCACCGCCACCGCCAATTATCGGCGCCCCTCAGGGGATGAATGATAATATGCCCCCACCGCCCCCGCCCGGAATGGTGCCACCAGCAATGGCGATGTCACGCCCGATGGCGGCACCAAATGCAACCCCGCCACCCCACCACCCCTCCGCCGGCAGCGGTAATGGCCCAAAATATGGCAAAAGGAACAGGTGGTCCTGCGATGAGTGGGGATGATAGTGCGATCACGGCGGAATTAACGAAACGGTTGTTAGGTGGCGATCTCACAAAGTATTGACGGTTTATGCGGTAACCTCCAGATGGTGTGGTGCGCCTTTATGAACGATGCCCGCTGAAGTAGTAGCCAAACGTGCTGTAGAGACAGCACAGCACATTCCTGGCGTTAAACGCGTGGAGTCCTATCTGACAATTGTTGAGATGGATATTCGACCCATAGAAGAAAAAGGGCAGGTGGCAGAACAGACACAACCACAAGGTGGGCAGGATGGCTGGTCTGTTAATACGTCTCCTCCACCGCCGCCGCCACCGGCAGCTCCGCCAGGGGTACCTAATTATCAGGCAGCCCCCCCACCGCCTCCACTCCCTCCAGCAGGGGCAATGCCGCCGTCCCCACCGGCGGGAGCAATGGTGCCTCCACCGCCACCGCCAGTCTCAGCATATCCACCGCCCCCACCCCCACCAGCGGCTCCGCCGGGAACGTATGGAAGTGGTTTTCCAATGCCGCCGGAGCCACAGGAGCCATCACTGGAATCGCAGCCGCCACAGAATAGCGCACAGGACAGCCGGAGCCATATTCGCAGTTTGATTGAGGATTTTTAGCGTTTAGTAACCCTCCGGGCGTAAGCCCGTGAGATGTAGCGCCTCCGGAATCTTCGTGGTATTTCTGGAGGATGAAGTATCGCAAGCAGGCGCATTGTCTATATCACTGTGAGTATCACATAGTCATCTCGACCAAATACCGTCGCAAGATATTCAACGACGGGGTATTCGCTTTTATACGCAAGAAACTGGAAGGATACGAAACACTATCCGGAGTTGGTTTTCGTCAGAAACCAGCCATGCGCGACCATATCCACCTGTTGCTGTCGGTTCCGCCTTAAAATGAGCATAAGTAGCGTGGTGCGCATTAAAAGCGAATACGAGTCGTGGTATAAGCAGAGTTTTCCGTTTTTGAAGAAAGTATATTGGGGTACGGACGGTATTTGGTCGGATGGCTATTTCGTGTCAACGGTGGGCATAGACAATGCGGTTATCCGTAAGTACATAGAGCATCAAGGGGAAGAAGATTCCGGTCAAGCGGAGCTTGAACTCTAAGTACGCCATGGGTGTAAACCCATGGTAGTTCACCAGTTAAACTTGATAATATTCCCGATACCAGTTCAGGAAGTGGGGAAGCCCTTCTTCTAGGCTGGTACGGGGGTGGTATCCTAGTTGTTGAGAAGCACGGGTAATATCCGCAAATGTTCTAGGAACGTCTCCGGCTGGTAGGGGCGCTTCCTTAATCACAGCTTGCCTGCCAGTGAGTGTTTCCAGAGTGGAAAGCAGTTTTCGCAATGAGATACAGTGGTGATTTCCTAAATTATAAAGCGCATGTCGCTTGGGCGGACGCTCTAATGCAGACATCACTCCGGCCACAATATCGTCAATATATGTAAAATCACGCTCCTGTTGACCACCATGAGTTAATGTCAGTGCAGTTCCTTCCAGCAATGCACGGGTGAAGATAAAATACGCCATGTCCGGCCTCCCCCATGGCCCATACACCGTGAAAAAACGCAGTCCTGTTGCTGGAAAGGAAAAGAGACGGCTGTAATTTTCAGCCATTAATTCTCCGGCGCGTTTTGTTACGGCGTAAAGTGAGGCAGGGGCATCTACCCGGTCGGTCTCTGAGAAGGGCACTTTTTCGTTATGACCATATACCGAGCTGGAACTGGCATATACCAGATGGCGCAGGCCGGGCAGGTGACGGCAGAGTTCCAGTACACAAAGTTGCCCGGTAATGTTACTATCAATATAAGTGTACGGTTCTTCCAATGAATAACGCACACCTGCCTGTGCGGCCAGATGCACCACGTAATCAATATCTGGATATAGTTTTGCTAAGTCATGCATTTTTCCGCGGTCAGCAATATCCAAACGGTGAAACGTAAATCCTGTGCTTTCTTTTAAAAGAGCTAAGCGGTGTTCCTTGAGGGTGGGATCGTAATAACGGTTCAGATTATCCACACCAATGATACGGTGGCCAGCAGAGAGCAGTGCATAGGTTACATGAAAACCAATGAACCCTGAACAGCCAGTAACCAGTGTTGTCATATGGTTAAAACTCCTCGTGCTCCAGTGAAGGCTCAAGATCTTCCATGCCGCCCGTTAGAAAGTCTCTTGGGGCATAGCCAAAATCAGCGGCAGCTTCATCAAAAGGATAAGACTGATCCAAGTTCATTCGTCGGGCGACCTCGCCGTTAATTTCGGAAGAGCGATAAAAAAATGTGGCAATATTAAGCAGGGTTGGCAAGAAGGGTACGCGAATAACGCGGGGCGAAATACCCAATGTGTTAAAGATTCGTACTACCATCTGGTGATACGAAAGTGCTTCTCCACCACTCACGACATAGGTTTTGCTGTGCGTTTCTTTGTTCCCCAGGGCTGCCACAGTAGCCCAGGCCAGATCATCGACGTGCACAGGCTGCCTGAGGCCTGAGGCGTGTGTATAGATTGGAAAAAAGCCAAACCGGCGGATGAAACGCACAATACTGGAAACATTCCGGTCTAGTCCAATGCCATAAATGAGAGTAGGGCGAAAGATGGTCCAGTCAATGTTCAAAGAACTGCACATACGGGCAATGGATTCTTCTGCCGTGGCCATGTTACGAATAGCGACCTGTTCAGCAGCATTGGTAGAACCGGATTTGCTGGTAATCGATGTGGATGAGAAACAAACAATACGTTTGATGCCCTTCTCCGATAATTTATTCAAATGAGGAGGAAGCAGCCAAATGGAGGGAGTATGAATCAGGGTTCTGGGCTTGTGCTCAAAGACATCGTCAGACAAAGGCAGTTCCAGATCGGCCTTCTGCCAGTGTAAACCAGATTTGGAGAAAAGCACGGCATGTTGGTTATAAAGCGCAATGGTTTCCACATTCTGTGCAAGCAAATACCGAAGAATTGAAAGACCAACCTGCCCGGATGCGCCTGTGAGTAGTACGGGCTGTAGGGATTCTGGAATCGTTAAATCAAAGGGAGCAACGGGCATTTCCAGCAATTGCCGCCGTAAGATGTCTGGTGATAGCGGCACCACTTTCTGTTTTTCTGACGCACGGACGATGGCGGGCGTTGGTGTGGAGGAAGCAATGGATCCAGCGACCAGTGGCGTTTTCCCCGGTTTTTGTACCCTCTTCTTTGCTGGCGTCCCTTTGCGTCGCAGGCGCAAGCCGAGTAAGCGTAACCATAAACGAAAACGAATTCCTATCTTAAGCAGGACAAACACGCCAGGAAAAAAAGAATGACGAAAATACTTGTCGAAATATTGAATAAATCCACGGCTTTTATTTTGTTCAATAAAGGACTGAGGAACATCGCTACTGGAGCGGTGATGAATACAGCGTATGGTTGGGACAAAGAGGATTTTTCCTCCGTGCTTAGTGATAAAATAACAAAGATCCAAATCTTCCACGTGGAAGAAATAACGTTCGTCCATGCCGCCCAACGTATGATATCGGGCACGGCGAATACACATAACAGCACCGGAAATCGCAGGGACAATCGTAGGTTCCAGCAGGTGAGCATAATGCTCATCAATATTTAGGCGCGGGAAACGAGGGTTATTGCGGAAAATCCGATAAAGATGTAACGACTCCGTAAGTGCCACCCGCAAGGTTAACAAATTCCGTACATTACCGCCCTGGGAGGTGCCATCCGGATCCACCATCGTACAACCAGCCAACCAGGCTTCCGGATGTTGCTGCATGGCGTGTACCATATGCTTTAAGGCATTCTCTGGCAGAATACAGTCCGGGTTAAGGAAAAAAAGATAATCTCCCCGTGCTTCTGAGGCGCCAAGATTGCAGCCTGCAGCAAATCCGATATTTCCCTGACCCCGTATGATTCTCAAGCGTTTATCTTTGGCTGCCAACCGGTTAATCGATTGAATGACCGGGATACTATTACCATGGTCGACAAGAATAACTTCTTTCAACCCCTCCTGTTTCAGTGCAGCAGACAGGCAACGCGAAAGGATTGTCCCGGTATTGTACGAAACGACAATAACGCTAACCGATGGGGCTTCCTCTACGTGAGAATGGTTTCCCATGGCGGAGGGCTTTCCCGATAAGTTAAAAAAGAGGGCTGCTTGGTATCTCGCTCTGAGACAATGACATTCGCACCCATAGCATCATACGGCCATGCAACGGAAAGGTCCGGGTCGTTATATCGGATACCGCTTTCGCCTTGCGGATTATACATTGCTGTGCAGAGATAAAGTACGTCTGCCGGTCCATTGCCCAGTACACAAAACCCATGCGCAAAGCCAGCCGGTATCCACAATAACAGCCCATTCATATCGCTGAGTTCCAGCCCGAAATGTTGACCAAAGGTGGGGGAATGCGGGCGAATATCCACCGCGACATCCCAGATACGTCCGCGGGTTGCTCCCACCAGTTTCCCTTGTGGAGGGGTGGCCTGATAATGCAAACCACGCAAGACACCGGGAGCAGAGCGCGAGTGATTCAACTGAACAAAGGAAGTGGGAAGCGCTAATTCCTCGAACTTTTGCACATTAAACCGCTCGGTAAAAAAGCCACGTTCATCACCAAAGACATCCAGATGTACGACGGTTACACCGCTTAGCGGGGTGGCTTCTGTTTTCATGCGATCTGCTCCATAAAGGCAGCGTCCTGTTTCTGTTTGGCGGTAATACAGCGATTTAGCGCATCCTGCCATGTTGGCAGAGTCAGGTCAAATGTCTGTGCGAGCTTGGCAGAAGAAAGGCGCGAATTTTCCGGTCGTGTGGCCAGTGTGGGAAACGCGCTGCTGTCAATCGGGTTCACCACATTGACAGAAAGTGGAATATTATGCCGTCGTGCACTGTCGAAAATAGCTGTGGCGAAGCCATGCCAGCTGGTTTCGCCCTGATTGCACAAATGGTAAATACCGCTGGGGAAGTTGGGTTGTTTCTGGGCGCTGGCCAGTGCTTTTAGCGTATATTCAGCAATATCTCCGGCATAGGTAGGGGCCCCGATCTGGTCACTGACCACGCCCAGTGTTTCTTTTTCCCGCCCCAGGCGCAGCATGGTATTGAGAAAATTCTTCCCCAGCTCATCATAGACCCAACAGGTGCGGAAGATCAGATAATGCGCACGCTGATGCTTTGCGGCTTCGGCCAAAATAGCCTGTTCCCCGGCCAGTTTGCTTTTGCCGTAGGCGTTCAGTGGAGCCGTTGCGTCGTCTTCCTGATAGGCAGTGGTTCCCTTGCCGGGGAAGACATAATCCGTGGAGTAATGAACAAAGGGAATGCCATGCCGGAAAGCGTACGCGGCAATCTCCGCGGGAGCGATGGCATTGATGGTATGTGCCTGTTCGGGTTCCTCTTCAGCACGGTCAACGGCGGTGTAAGCAGCCGCGTTGATAATGATAGCGGGGCCATACGATGCCAGAATGTCGGCCAGTGTTTCCGGGTGTGCGAGATCTGCCTCACGGCGTGTAAGGGCAACGCAGGCATCACCTAAACGGCGTGCTAACGCACGGCCAACTTGCCCACTGGCACCCAATACCAGAACGGGCGCTTTGGGTACTGTGCTGGTTAGATCAACCATTCGCCCAGCTTCTCCCGCGCCACCTGATACAGATAATCCCCGTAACCATTCTTACCTTCCGGACCAAATTCACGCGCCAGTGCAAGCAGGTCCTTTTTGGTGATATACTCCATGCGGTAAGCAATTTCCTCCAGACAGGCGACTTTTAACCCCTGGCGGGATTCCAGTGTTTCAATGAACTCCGCGGCCTGCAGCAGGGAGCCGGGCGTGCCGGTATCCAGCCATGCCGCTCCACGCCCCATGATTTCCACGCGGAGTTGGTTCTGTTTCAGATAGACGCGGTTGACATCGGTAATTTCCAGCTCACCACGGGCAGAAGGTTTGAGGTTTTTTGCAATGTTAACCACCTGGTTGTCATAAAAATAGAGCCCGGTGACGGCCCAGTTGGACTTAGGCCTGGCCGGTTTTTCCTCGATGCTGACAGCAGTATACTCCTTATCAAACGCAACCACACCATAGCGCTCCGGATCGTGGACGTGGTAAGCAAGCACCGTGGCTCCTTTCAGGTTCTTAATGCCTTTTTGCAGTTTTTCATGCAGTCCGGTGCCGTAGAAAATATTATCCCCCAGAATCAGGCAGACGGAACCATTGCCAATAAAATCCTCAGCGAGAATAAAGGCTTCAGCAATGCCCCGCGGGGCTTCCTGCACCTTGTAGGTAAAAGAGACGCCCAGCCGTTCACCGCTACCCAGTAACGCCTCCATCATAGGCAGGTCGCGTGGGGTGGAAATAATCATAATTTCCCGAATGCCCATGCGCATCAGGGTGGCAATGGGATAATACAGCATCGGCTTATCGTAGATGGGGAGCAGTTGTTTACAGATAGAGGCGGTTAACGGGTATAGGCGGGTGCCGCTGCCGCCAGCCAGTACGATCCCTTTCATTGGAGGTTTTGCCATGGATATTTCCTATGCTGCTTTTTGTGTCACGCTCTGGCACCAGCTGCTATTCTGCAGGTACCACTGAATGGTGGCTTCAATGCCGGATTCAAAATTATATTCCCGTACGTAGCTCAGTATTTTTTTTGCTTTGCTGTCATCCATGGCATAGCGCCAGTCATGTCCCGGACGATCCTTCACGAAGGTCATTTGTTCACGGTAAGAGCCACCGCCTGCCTTAGGCTGAATACGGTCCAGCACATCGCAGATGGTGTGAACGACTTCGATATTCTGTTTCTCGGCGTTGCCGCCAAAACAGTAAACTTCGCCTGGCGTTCCGTTGGTCAGCGCTAAATGAACGCCGCGGCAGTGATCGGCCACATGAATCCAGTCACGGATATTTTTGCCTTCACCGTAAATCGGCAACGGTTTGCCGGCCAGTGCGCGGGTAATCATCAGCGGGATCAATTTCTCCGGGAACTGCCGGGGGCCGTAATTGTTGGTACAATTGGTGATGATGGTAGGCAAGCCATAGGTCTCAAACCACGCCCGCGCCAAATGGTCACCTGCTGCCTTGGAGGCGGAATAAGGTGAATTCGGACGAATAGGATGCTCTTCATGGAATTTTCCGGTATCCCCGAGTGTGCCATAGACCTCGTCGGTGGAAACCTGCAGGAAGCGAAAGTGATCTTTTTTACTGCCGCTGAGGCTGCTCCACCAGCTACGTGCGGCTTCTAGCAATGCGTAGGTGCCCATGATGTTGGTTTCAATGAATACAGCCGGTGCAGTGATGGAATTATCCACATGGGATTCTGCAGCAAAGGCCACCACCGCATCAATGGCATGCTTCTTCAATAAATCCAGTACCAATGCACCGTCGCGAATGTCACCAACCACCAGTTCACAGCGGTCACCAAGGGAGCCAGAAAGATTTTCACGATGTCCGGCATAGGTCAGGCTATCCAGTACGATCACGCGGTTACCGGCTTGAACCTGTTGTTCAACATAGGTGCTGCCGATAAAGCCGGCGCCTCCAGTTACCAAAAGTGTTTTAGGTTGGGGCACGTCCTCTCCTCCTGTGCAGATAAGCTATTTGCTGTTGTATAGCGCATCAATGCATGGGCTGCAAGGAGTTGCGTCCTTCCGGATTAGGAAGATACTACGATCACAATCACGACGCATATCCGAAACTGATAGGAATATCGGCATAATGGAAATCGGCACTATAGGCATCTGGCATTGGCGGGAAGGGGTCAGCCGCTTCCACCATATCACGCATGGTTTCATCCAGCAGATCATGGCCAGTGGAAACAATCACACGCATGCCTTGGGTTTGACCCAAACGGTTGAGTTTGACCCGAATCACGCCCCGCCCGGTCAGTCCTTTACGTCGTGCCTCTTCGGGGAAACGCTGCTGGCGCTTGACCCACTCACTGATGAGCTGATCATAATCGCGGATAATCAACTCCATGGATGCCAGCTCATTCCCCAGTGGATTTCCTTCGGTGTTTTCCGTAGCGTCACCATGTGGGTAATCTTCAGCCAGGGACGGTGGCCTTGTGGTGGGTGTGGGAGTATTATCCGGTAACGGCTTGCCCGGGGAAACGACCGCTTGCAGTGCTGATTCGAGGAAGGAAATACCGGGTAAAGTGTTTTCTTTCTCTTTTTCCTTCGGCGTATCGTCTTCCTGTTTATAGCTGTGTGCATGTTGGCTGGGGGTATTTTCTGCAGCAGGTATGGGGCTGGCCGTAGGTGCGGCCGGTGCGGTGGCGGGTACCGGAGCGTGTTGTCGATATCGGCTGAAATCATTCACCTTACGTGGGCGGGCGGCAATGCTGCCAAAACGCACCTTGGTAACGGAAGAGGTTGGTGGCGCATTCGTATGGCTATCCCCCAGTGCAAGGGCAACCAACGCAATAACGTGTAAGAAAACAGCCATCCCAATACAAGCATAAAAGGTCAGCCGTATGGCGCGCAAAAAAGCGCGTAGTGGCAGGGAGCGTTCCGGCGCCGAAATATCGTCCGGCAGATACAGGCGGGGTAGGGGGATGCGCATTTATCCCTCCTCCCGTGGGGCGGTGGCGATCATGACATCCCGGGCACCTGCCGAGGACACAATCCGCATGACTTCGATCAACTGGGCAGCGGGTAACAAGCCATCCGCGGAAATAATAACGGGCTGACCCGGCATAACATTCAGGCGATAGCGTAACGTCTGCTCCAGCATCCCTGGCGATACCGGGCGATGATTCAACTGCATGCCGCCCTGGGCAGTCAGTAGCACTTCCAGTGGATCAGGGTGGAGAACCTGTTCCCCGCTTTCGGCTTCCGGTACCTGTACCGGGTCGTCTTGTGTTCCGATGGTGCCCGCCAACAGGAAAAAAATCAATAGCAGGAAAATGATATTTATCAGAGGAATGATACTAAGTTCTTTGCGGGAAGTTTTGCGGCGGGGGATTTCCATAGGGTTACTCCGCAAATAGCAGGTTTTCTACCCCGGCTTTCCCGGCCTGGTCCACCGCCCACATCATATCCTGAATCGTGGCATCCTTATGGCTGCGCAGTACAAGAGTCTGGGTATGTGTAACATCCATTGCCTGCAGCAGTGCTTCGGGGAATTCAAACAGGGAGAAAGTTTTTCCTGTCAGGCTGACTTTAGCATTGGGGCGGACTTCTGCTACCAGCGCCTCGTCCGTTTTTTTACCGGCGCTATCGGCAAAACCAACCGATACCGCGTTATGTGAAATAAACGTAGTGGAAAGCATAAAAAACACGACCAGCAGAAACACCAGGTCAATCAGTGGCGTCAATCCCACCTTCGGATGTGCGCGATAAGAACGCCGGATTTCCATCAGCCGGCTGCCGTGGGGGGGGTATTACGCCGGATGGCCTGCAGTCGTGGAGTGGCAGGCCCACGTGGGGTGGCGCTCTGCGTGGTAACTTCCAGCGTTTGCTGCAGCTCGGTATTAAACAGCAGGCGCGTCGCAATATCCTGCATGCAGACGCGCATTTTTTCGATTTGTTCATCAAACAGATAATGGGCTGCGAGTGCCGGAATGGCGACGGCTAGCCCGGCCACGGTAGTGAGCAGTGCGGTCCAGATGCCACCGGCCAGCAGGGATGGGTCTACGCGGGATCCGGATTGTTCCACGGCAGAGAACGCGGAAACCATGCCAATCACCGTTCCCAGCAACCCAAGCAGCGGTGCGATGGTTGCCACCAGTTCCAGCCCACGCATATGGGATTCCAGGTAGCGTACTTCGGTACTGCCGGCCCGGGCGATCTCCTCTTTCACCAGATCCAGCGAGACATGGCCGGGTGTGCCGGTGACCCGGTCGATCGACTGGAGCGCGGAGAGCATGACGCGGGCAACCGGGTTGGTGTCCAGCCGGGCATTCATCAGCCGCTGTTTCATGGTTTCGCGTTCCATCGTCTGGTCGATCTGGTCGATGAAGAGGGGGTTTAACGTCTGCATGCGGTAGAACTGATAGAATTTATAGATAATGACCGCGGTGACATAAATGGACAGGCAGAAAATAATGCCCATCACAATACCACCTTTGGCAAACAGGTCAAAAATAGCGTCCATACGATTTCCCCTTCGTATCTCTTGTTCCTAGGCCAGCCAGGGCGGCTGTTCGTCCATGCCAATCAACGTATCATAAGTCTGGCGTTTTCTCACGATGGCAAACGCATTACCATGCACCATCACTTCCGGGATGAGCAGCCGGGTATTGTAATTTCCGGCCATCACCGCGCCATATGCCCCGGTAGAGCGGAAAGCCAGCAAGTCACCGGCCTGCATGGGCGGCAGCAAGCGCCCGCGGGCAAATACATCTCCGGTTTCACAGACGGCCCCGGCAATATCCAGTAGCCGTGTATCTTCCGGGTTTGTCGCCGCGGTGACCGGGATGATTTCATGGTATGCATCATAGAGGCTTGGGCGCATGAGATCGTTCATTGCAGCATCCACAATGACGAATTCCCGTTCGCCGGTATGTTTGGTCAGGATAACGGACGTGATCAGAATCCCCGCATTACCGGCAATCACCCGGCCCGGTTCCAGGATCAGGCGGCAATTGAGCGGCTCCACAAACTCGCGGATCATGGCGGCGTAGATATCCGGTTGCGGTGGCGATTCCTCGTGATAGGGAATCCCTAATCCGCCACCGAGATCAATGGAATCTATCGGCAAACCGTTCTGCTTCAGACGGGTGGTGAGTTCAATAATCCGTGGGAACGCCCAGCGGAACGGTTCCAGCGATGTAAACTGCGAGCCGATATGCACCGAAATACCCGTAATTTTTAGGCCTGGCAGGTTGGCTGCCAGCGCATAGGCTTCTTCAGCCTTCTCAAAGGCAATGCCGAATTTATGGATTTTTTTCCCGGTACTGATCTTGGCGTGGGTACCCACATCCTTATCGGCATCAATTGCCGGGTTGATACGCAAGGCAATGCGTGCGGTTTTGCCCAGGCGTGTGGCCGTGTCGCTCAGCATATGCAATTCAGCCAGGGATTCCACGTTAAACTGCAGGATATTCTCCTGCACGGCATATTCCAGTTCCGGGACGGTTTTACCCACGCTGGAGAATACAATCCGCTCCGCCGGAATGCCGGCCAGAATTGCCCGGCGTACCTCGCCACCAGACACACAATCCGCCCCGGCACCCAATTGCCCCAGCGTGCGCAGTACGGCCTGGTTGGAGTTGGCCTTTACGGCAAAACAGAATAATGGTGAGAGTGCGGAGAACGCTTCCTCCAGCACGGTGTAATGCCGGGTCAGGGTGGCGGTGGAATAACAATAAAACGGCGTACCCACGGCCTCGGCAATCGCCGGGACGGGGACGTCTTCCGCATGGAGTATTCCATTCCGGTAGGTAAAATGATCCATGGGCCTAGCGTTACTGAGTTGCGGTGGTTTCCGGCGCTGGCAGGCGCAGATCACCCTTCACACCGCAGCCAGATACTACCAACATGACCAATGCACAGATTAGCGATAACCGCATCATAAGAACCGTTTCCTTGCGTGTTGAATGGCTTCCCTTACCCGTATTGGCGCCGTGCCGCCCTGGCTGGTACGACGCGCCACGGAGGCGCGTACCGTCAGCACTTCCTGCGCAGCCTGCGTAATACGGGGTTCAATGGCCTGCAGGGAGTCCAGCGAAAGTTCATCCAGCCGACAGCCTTGTGTTTCAGCTTCCCGCACCACCGCCCCCACAATGTGATGTGCTTCCCGGAACGGAATCGCGTGCGTCTGTACCAGCCAGTCGGCCAGGTCAGTGGCGGTGGCAAAGCCGGAGGCGGCAGCGTCTTCCAGTGCGGGCAGGTTGGCGGAGAAATCCCGGATCATCCCGTCCATTGCCCGGACGCACAGCATGAGCGCTTCGGTGCTTTCAAACACGGGTTCCTTATCATCCTGCATGTCCTTGCTATAGGTCAGCGGCAGACCTTTCATAACGGTGAGCAGTGCGATCAGCGCTCCAAAAATCCGCCCGGCCCGTGCGCGTACTAGCTCTGCTGCATCTGGGTTGCGCTTTTGTGGCATAATGGAACTACCGGTAGTGAAGGCCTCGCTTAGGCGAATAAAGCCAAATTGTCGGCTGGCCCACAGCACCAGCTCTTCCGCCAGTCGTGAGAGATGCATAGCCAGAATGCTGCCGGCTGCCAGGAATTCCAGTGCGAAATCACGATCGGAAACGGCATCGATGGAATTGGCCATCGGGCGGTCAAACCCCAGCGCGCGCGCCGTTTGTTCACGGTCAATCGGGAAGGATGTGCCGGCCAACGCGGCTGCTCCTAGCGGAGACTCGTTTAAGCGTTTACGGGTATCGGCCAGCCGTCCCCGGTCACGCCCCAGCATTTCCACATAGGCCAGCAGGTGATGCCCCAGCGTGACCGGCTGTGCCGTCTGCAAATGGGTAAAGCCCGGCATATAAGCCTCGGCGTATTCATCTGCCCGGTTAATCAGAGCTTCCTGCAAGGATTGTATGGCCTCCCCCAGGGCGTCTGTCGCATCCCTCACCCACAGGCGGAAGTCTGTGGCGACCTGATCGTTCCGGGAGCGTGCTGTGTGCAGCCTGCCGGCGGCATCGCCAATGCGCTCCTTCAGGCTCGCTTCGATGTTCATGTGAATATCTTCCAGCGCGGTGGAAAAGGTGAAATTTCCTTCGGCAATATCCTGTTCAATCGCTTTCAGGCCAGAGATAATCGCCGTCACATCCTCCTGTGAGAGGATCCCCTGATTGCCCAGCATGGTGGCGTGTGCAATGGAGCCCGCGATATCCTGCCTGTATAATCGCTGGTCGAATCCAATGGAGGCATTGATACGCTCCATAATTTCCGATGGTCCTTCAGCGTAATGCCCGCCCCATAAAGGGTTTGCCTTGCGGGGTGGTTGCCCTGTATGATGATCCATATGACGAATTCCTTGTATGCGCTGCACCATAGCCGTTTTCGTACATGGTTGGCAAGCGCCATTCTATGCTGTTTTATCGCGTTTCCGGCACAAAGTGCCCCGCTGTTGCCGATTGATATTCCACTGAAAACAGAGGAGGGAGAGGTGACGCTGCGGGGGTATGAGGGGAAGGTGCTGTTGCTGAATTTCTGGGCGACATGGTGCCAGTCCTGCATTGAGGAAATGCCCTCGTTGATGGCGCTGGAGGAAAAATACAAGGATCAGGGGTTGGTGCTTTTGGCGGTTTCTGAAGATTTCCGGGGGTTTGATGTGATTCCCGGCTTTCTGAAGCGCAACGGGCTGGAAGCACTGAACCCGGTATGGGATCCAAAAAGTAAGCTCTACAATGCACTACGCCTGAAAGCGCTGCCAACCACGCTCATCATTGACCGGCAAGGCCGGGAAGCCGGACGCATGGTGGGAGGCTTGAACTGGATGCAGCCGGATATCCGGAAGGACATGGAAGCGTTACTGAACGAGCCATCCGAAATTACCAGCGAAACGCCGGTAGCACCCCCCCAGGATATACCCCCACCTCCTTAAAGGCATTCTCCAGCGCGGGTGATTCGGGTAATATTCCGAATGGCGTGCCGAATGTTTCCAATAGCACCCCGCCGGTCACAAGGATAGAATCCAGCCCTTGCATGGAGGCGCCGAGGATATCCGTATCCAGATTGTCACCAATGGCCAATACATCGGAAGTGTTCTCCGTCGAGACCCCAAGCAAATCCAAGCAGCGTGTATAGACGACCTTGTGCGGTTTGCCGAAGAAGGTAACACGGCCACCGCGCTCGGCATAGGTTTCGGCGATCAGCCCGGCACAGGGAACGCGTACACCGCTGTGGCGAACCACGTAATGATCCGGGTTGGCGCACAAGAGTGGTAGCTCTGCCTCCAGGCAGGCGGAAATATCGCCCTCTTTCTCATCCAGCGGCGAGTGATCCTGATCATACCCGGTCACAATAGCAAAGGCCGCTTCTGAGGCAATCAATGTGCGGGAAAGTGGCAGACCGTACAAGATATTAGCATCCTTGTCCGGGCCGATATAGTAATACTGGCTGGTGGCGAGCTGGGAGTTTTCCGTGAGTTTGCAAACATAGTCAAATGCTGCCTCACCGGACGTGACAATCCCATCATAGAGCGCTTGTGGAACGCCAAGGCGTTGCAAGACGGCCTCAGCCATTGCCGCACGGCGTGGGGCGTTAGAGAGAAATACGATCCGTTTGCCGCGTTCCCGCAATGCTTCTAAGGCCGGTAGCACATCCGGGTAAAGCGCCTGTCCGTCATGGATGACGCCCCATAAATCGAGAATAAAACCAGAATAACCGCCTGCCAGCTCTGCCAGGCGTTCATAGCGCCGGAACATTCCCATCAGGCAGCCAGACTTTCCCCGCGCAGCACGCGGCGAATGAGTTGGAGTGTTTCATTCACGCCGTAAAGCGCAATGAAGGATCCCATACGTGGGCCCTGTTCTTGCCCCAGCAGAATTTCATAGAGAGCCTTGAACCAGTCCCGCAAATTCTCAAACCCGTGGGATTTGCCAATTTCGTAAATAGTATTCTGGATGGTTTCCGCCGTGGCGGAGATCTCCAGTCCTTCCAGCGCAGTGGCCAATGCTTTCAGCGCATCCTTTTCCGCTGCGGTTGGCAGGCGGTATAGCTTGGTAGGCTTGATGAAATCCTCATAGTACGCCATGGCGTACCCCACCAGCATATCCAGTTCCGGCAATTTTTCCGGCGTGGCATCCGGGGCATAGCGGGTGATGAATCCCCAGAGCACGGATTTATCTTCCGGATTGCACGCGCTGGTCAGGTTCAGCAGCAGGTTAAAGCTGATGGGGATATCCTGCGCGGGTGGTGACCCGTCATGGATATGCCAGACCGGGTTGGCCAGTTTCTTCGCTTCTTCCTGTGCGTCGATATTCTGCAGATGGCTGAGGTATTCGTCCACATGTTTGGGAATCACATCAAAATGCAGCCGCTTGGCCTTCTTGGGTGACTGGTACATATACAACGCCAGGCTTTCCGGGGTGGCGTAGCGCAACCATTCATCCAGCGTAATCCCGTTTCCTTTGGACTTGGAAATCTTCTGTCCATGTTCGTCCAGAAAGAGTTCATAGACAAAAAGCTCTGGCGGGGTGCCTCCCAGCACGCGGCAGATTTTGGCGGAAAGCTGCGCGGAAGGAATCAGATCCTTCCCGTGCATTTCATAATCCACGTTCAGTGCAGCCCAGCGCATGCCCCAGTCCGGTTTCCACTGCAGCTTACAGCGCCCGCCAGTGACAGGTGTTTCCACGCTCTCCCCATCCTCATCGGTATAAGTGATGGTGCCTTTTTCAGCATTGGTTGTGGTAACGGGTGCCTGAAGCACTTTCCCGGTTTTGGGGCAGATCGGCATAAAGGGACTATAGGTGGCCCGGCGCTCCTCTCCCAGCGTGGGCAGCATAATTTTCTGGATGGCTTCGTACTGTGCCAGTACCCGTAGCAATGTCGTATCAAACAAGCCGCTTTTGTAACATTCTGTCGCGCTTTTGAAGGAATATTCAAACCCGAACCGATCCAGAAATTGTTGCAGCCGGTGGTTCATATGTGCGCCGAAGCTTTCATGCGTACCAAACGGATCCGGGATGGCAGTCAGCGGTTTGCCCAGATGTGCTGATACCATGTCGGCATTGGGAATATTATCCGGTACTTTACGCAGCCCGTCCATATCATCCGAGAAGGCAAAGAGCCTGGTGGGGATATTGCACAGGCGTTGGAAGGCGCGGCGCACCAGCGTGGTGCGGAACACTTCACCAAACGTGCCAATGTGCGGTAGACCGGAAGGGCCATAACCAGTTTCAAACAGCACGTAGCCCTTTTCCGGTGTTTTGCCGTTCAGGCGCTTCAGCAGGCGTCCGGCTTCTTCAAATGGCCAGGCACGGCTGGAGAGGGCAAGTTCGGTATCCAGTGGATTCATACGGCGCCAAGACTAGGCAGAGCCGTTGAAAAGTCAAGTTGTTAGAGTAGGTGGGCAATAAGAGAAAAATGTTATGCCCAAGAACCGCCATCATCATTGCCGTCGTCATCCTTTTTGATTTTATATTTGATGGGGTTAAGTTTCCTAAAGAAATTACGGGCATCACGTTTAACAGTGCCATAGTCACCAGGTAGGCTGGAGGCCCAGAAGTCGGAGAGATGACCCCGTGGGGTCCACACCACATTCTCAGGATCAGTGCTAGAGCCAGAGGCAAAAGATGCGTCCCGTGGGCTTTTACTTTTAGTGACAAAATTTGATGCCTGTAGCCCGCCTTCTTTCCCAACGCCAAAGCGGTAAGTGGTCTTATCGGAGATACCGGCAGCAGCATATTGTTCACGACCTGTGGTTTCTGTGGAAATGCTATGAGCAGAACTACTATCGCGGGCAGCAGTCTCTTTCCCACCCAGCATGTAGGCGGCGCCAGTGGCAATTGCCCCCAAGGCAGTGCTTCCTTTATAATTGGCAGCGGCGCTAATGCCCCGCCCGGCGATTACCCCAAACCAGGAGGTGATGCCGAACGTACCTCTATCCTGGTTGCCGCCAAACAAAGAACCCATTCCCTGTGTTTCGCCAATGACCGGTGTGGCGCGCTGGGAGCGCCAGATGGAAAGCCGCTGGGCCAGCATGGGAGCAAAGCTGACAAACTGTCCAACAATAGCCCCGATAATGATAAAGGCAACAATATTCCGCAAAGCTTTGTTCTTCAATAGGTTGAAGTTAGTAGTTATTTCGGTTGGGCTGCCATCTAATGGGGGGGGATCTGTAGCCAGACCTGTTAATGGGTCAATAGTTACGGGCTCCTGGCGAAATTTGGGAACATTGACAATGGCAACGTTGGCCAAACCCACCTGGAATTCAATTTCTGACTGTAATGCTACGGCTGCTGGATAACAAGATACCTCAACATTTTCCTGTTCTGCGACACAAAGACTAGGGTCAAAACTAGGACCAGGAGAGCAACGCAGCTCCATCGAAGAACGCGCACTTGCACACACGCCAGCATCCGCCGGCTCCAGAATGTCCATAATTGCATCGCCAGCGCTGAGGGTGCTGCCAACGATCATCACAATGATATAAATCAGGATAGGCTGCAGGGTATAGCTGATGATAGCGGCCATCCAGCCATTGGCCACCTTCTGCGTGGGCTTGAATAAGAACATGGCAAAGAAAATAGGGGTAAACAAAAGAAGGTAATTCAGTGCGATGACTGCCGTCGTATATACCACGACTACCATAATAATGGAGATTAAGACGGTTATAACACCGATCATGATCAGCATTCCAACCCAGAAACCGCTGCCGGAAAACAGGAACGTAACGGCCATTAGCATAAGCCCGTAAAGTTGCTCTTTACCTACTAACTGCTGAAACAGGTGATCCAGATGGACGTAGAACCCCAGATGTCCACTGCCTCCTTGGTAAGTGGAACCATATTTTGCCGCTAATAAAGCAGACTGATCCATAGAGGCCTGGTATTCCGGCGTAAAATATTCTGCCGGATAGAGGACGGACATGGCCTGTCCAATGCCGTCAATCAACGCGAACCACGACAGGTACATGGTTCGATAGAAGAATTCCGGGTTATAGGCGATACTGTAGAGCACCATAATTTTAGCTAGGCGGATGGCAAAATCCCGGCCATCCACATCGGCGATACCAAAAATAAACGAGATACCATATAAAATCACATAGAGTGTCATCAGAATCATGAAGATCGGGCGCATTCCCCTGGCAATCTCACAATACACATCAAACATGGCCTGTGCCATAACGGCGCGAACCACGCAGACAGCGGAGGCCATGACCTCCATGACCAGTACATTACCACTAGGGTCTTCACCGGTAATACATGGTTTAACGAGTTGGGGGTTATCTTCCGCGGTGATGGTATACGTTGTCAGTCCGCCATCAAATTCACAGGTGGCTTCAGCGGGAGTCCAGCCCTGGGCAAATGCTTCCCCAGGCTGGATAGTGATCAGCCCCAGAAAGCAAATGAGTAGTATGACGAATATCCTCACGTCACCGCCTTCTCCATAAAGGTAGATAGCCAGTCCTCTGGTTTTGATCCCTTTTCCTTGATCAGCCCTTCTGCAACGGCCAGATTCTGGGGAGTGGCCGAGAGCACAGCCAGGAGCGCGTCCATCCCGGAAAGATCCAGCTCTGCAACGACCGAATCAATGTAGTGCTTAATCAAAAACTGGCGCTTGTTAGTACGCATTGTCTGGATGAAGGCAATCTCTTCCTCGCTAAGGCCGAACACCTCTCCATATGCCTCATTGGCTTTGGGATTAGGAAGAAAGATTGCAGTCTGTAGTTTCTCTGTTAGCATACGGGTAATAGAACTCTTGCGGGCGTCATCCACACTTTCGGTGGCCAGAATCACGATGGCATTTTTTGCACGGAATTCATCGAGAATAGTACTAATGTGCGGCGCGAAAATAGGATTATCAATCATCTGCCAGGCTTCATCCAGCACCATGATCGTAGGTGAACCATCCAGCATGGCGCGGATGCGGTGGAAAAGGTAAGAGAGCACCGGAATAAGTGTAATGCCATCTTCCACCATATGCGTCACGCCAAATCCAAAAATACGTCCATCCTCAAAAGAAAGGTCATCTTTCTCATTATCAAAGAAATGGGCATAAGCCCCATTACTATGCCAGATGGATAAACGTTCTGTTACGGAAACCGGGGCACCACGCTCGCCCTGCAAGAGCTGTTCCAGAATTTCCTGGGTGTTATTATTTTCCGTATCATTATCCAGTGGCCAATAACGTGGAATAACCTTATTCAGGCGGCGCTCGGCCAGCGGCAAAGAGAAAATATACTCCACGGCATCCTGAATTTTCTGTTGATCTTCGGGTGTAATCAATTTGGGATCATGGGCAATCAGTGACCCAAGCCAGGTGCGTACAAAGCCGCGGTTTTCTTGCGAGTCAGGCAGGAGTAGCGGGTTTAGCCGCAATTGCGTCATATCGGGTTCACGCAGGATACGACGGTAATTACCCCCCAGTGCACGCAGGAAGATTTCTGAACCGCGGTCGCGGTCAAAGAAAAATAAGCGCGGCTGAAACTTCTGTGCTTCAGAGAGCAGGAAGTTCAACAGAACCGTTTTGCCCCCGCCATAGGGGCCGATAATCATCGTATGCCCGTTATCTTCGTAATGGAAATTGAAAAAATAGGGGGTTTGCTGGGTTGTATAAAATATGGTGACCGCTGGCCCCCAGTGATTGCCATTAATTTTTCCCGCCGGGAAATTGTACAGTGAGGCATAACCGCCAATCCGCCGTGTATTGATATAGGACATACGGCGGATAAACTCAAAATTACCCGGCAATTGTGCCCAGAAACAATCTTCCATACACAAATCTTCCCGGAAAACCACAATGCCTAGCTGCCGAAACGCGTTAACCATATCGCGTACGCTTTCTTCCAGTTCCGGCAAATCGTCATCCAGTAACAGGATATTGATCTGGTGTTCACCGAAATCTACGGGAGAACCGGTATCGGAGTCTAAAATATCACGAATGCCGGAAAGTTTCTCCATTTCGGAGTCTTTGGAAAGCGTATAATAAGTGTGTTGTTGTTCGAAATGTGCCAGGGCCTTTTCGTTGTTCACAAAATCAAATGTTTCCGTAATGACAAAACGGTGTGGCAGTTGCAGAAAACGGTCGATAAAACTGGTGGTCACCTCATGGTATTCTTTTACCGTCAGGATCGCGCCGTAATGCCGGCTCTTAGGGCTTTTGACTTCCAGTGCATTAAAACCAAAGAATACCTGGTGCCGTTGTGGCATCACCTCGGAAAGATCCTGGAGCGCCATTGGGAATGGCTCTTCCTCAAGATTGATGATTTTACAGAAGAACTGCATCGGCTCAGAATAGTAAATGCCGTCCCGGCCCTTGATCGTACTCAGGCGGCGTGCGCCAAACGGGCGCAAATTTTCAAGAAGGATGTCTACGGCTTCAGTAAGTTTGGCACAGGAATTTTCCAGAAATTGCGTGTGATAGCGCCGCTCTTTCCACACGGCCAAACTGCGCAGGAAGTTTTTTGGCTCGCTAAGCGCCAGAGAGGTACCCTGAATGATGACAGTAATATAGAGCTCATTCATGTATTTATGGGTCCAGTCGTGCCGCTCCACCCATGCCTGGTTGAGCATTTTGCTGAATGTGTCCTTATGGTTCCCGGTTGGGGCGAGGTTTGTGCGCCGTCGCACCGTGTGAAGCCAAATAGCATATTCCGGCACCTGGATCGCTTCGGCAATGGCTTTGCGAATGGCGGTACGTACCGGCAGACGCTCCTGATTAGCAGAAGCGATACTTTCAAAATTGAAACCGGTCAGTTTGATAACCTGTACCAGTTCGCCGTTCTTGGTGAGCAGCGTATGAGGGTCATAGTGGCAGGTATAGGGGAGGAATTCCTCCACCTCAGATTCACTCATCACCTCATTGGCCGTTCGCTGGGATGGAGCGATACGGGTTGGTTTTTTCTTCTCCGATTTCTTGGAGATTTTCTTTGCCAGCGCCATAGCTTTATTATACGCCAGAACCGACCGAAACTCAAAGAGGATTACAAAATATAAGGGTTTTTTGCAGGAATTGCGTAATGTATGTGGATGCGATGCGGTTAACCCATGGGAGGGAGGTCTCCCGTTTGGACTTCACGCGCATCGGGCAGTCCTTGTAGGTGGCCGGGCGTTGGATGATTGGTATCCGTTATATTCGCAACGGGTAATGCAGAAAGGGTTTCCGGATCGATGGCAACGAATTTCTTGCTACCGGAATAGAGTGGTGTTGCCTTCTCGTCAGGCTTTTTTCCATCTAAGGCTTCCCGGGTACGCTGATGCAGGGAGATGATCTCCGCGTAATTATAGTCATGGGTGTCTTTGCGCGGTTCTTCGTTATACGAAGAACGTGCCTTGAAGAAATAGTGATCGTCCTTTGCCTGCGCGAGGTTATGGGTGAACTGCGAGGCTTCTTCAGGGGTAAGACCCTCATATGGGTCACTCCCCGCTTCGTGGTGCATCTGGTTACGTATCACCGCCAGTGCCACCGAGAACTTTTCGTCCAGAAATGCCAGCGCCTCCCGTTCGCTGATATACGAAACGCTGCCTTCTGCAGGTGTACTGCCATGGTCGGTACTGATTTTAAGATAAAGCGGTTCGTTCTGGTCGTTTGTTAGCGAAGTACGCGATAAGGACATGGTAACATCACCTTCTTCCAGGATCACCGTGTTGGGGGGAAATGTTGAATCAATATAATACCTGGCCATTGTTCTCTCCGGATGGAAAGGAAAAGCCCGCGTTGGAAGGGACGCGGGCTTTCGCGAAGAATGAAACGGAAGAAACGGAAGAAAGTGGTTATGTAGGGTTAAATCATTCTCCGCGTATACCAAAATTCTTTCTAATTATTATCGTCCATGGCCACCGCCACGGGAAGCCATCATTGCCATAAGATTATTTGTCATGTGGCTACCTGAGTAATCGTGGCCACCACCACCGGCCATTATATCGGCCCCACCACCGGGTCCTTGAAGGAACTGTATCCCGGCAGCAAGCTTCTTTCCGGGGGCGCCAACTTGCTCGAGCATATCGTCTAGACCTATACCACCTTGAAATGGAAAAAGTGCGGGCATTGTATTTTATTCCTTTAACTTCCTTATAAATTTATTATACCGCGTCTTTATTAAAGAAACATTAATAAAAATCATATTTTCATCAAATTTTTCCTATCTCCCAACGCGCGCTGTTAATCATTTTTTAACCCTCTGTAATCTAGTGGCTTTCTGCCTTCTCCAGGCAGGCGTGCACATCCCCCGGTTGCTGCAGGCAGGCTTCTTTTTCCGGATTTGCCCACCATAAGTCCAGCCCCAGGTTGTATTTGGGCGGGGTTTGGGGCCGATCGTACGCATTGCGGTAGAGGATACGGAAATAACGGCTATGGAAATGCGGAATCAGGTAATGCTCCGCCAGCAGGATGCGATCCAGCGCATGCAGGGCGGTGAGTTGCTTCTCGCGGCTTTTGGCTTTGAGCAGTGCCTCAATCATGGCATCCACGGCCGGGTTGCGGATGCCAGCCAGGTTGCGGCTACCCTTCACATCGGCCTTTGCCGAATGCCAGTAATCCACCTGTTCATTGCCCGGGGAGAGTGACTGGCCATAGACATTGATAATGATGTCGTAATCAAAATCCTCTACCCGCCGCGCATATTGCGAGCTATCCACCACCCGCATGCGGGCATTGATGCCCAGTCGTTTCAGGTTACGGATATAGGGGCCGGTAACGCGCTCAAACGCCGGGGAGATAAACAGGAATTCAAACGTCAGCGGTTCTCCGGTTGCGGCGTTCACGCGCACGCCATCGCGTACGACCCACCCGGCCTCTTTCAGCAAGTGATCGGCTTCCAACAGCAGGGTGCGGATATTCCCGGAACCATCCGTGACGGGCGGGGTATAGGCTTCCGCGAAGACGGCTTCCGGCAGCTGGTCGCGGAACGGTTCCAGCAGCGCCCGTTCGGCCGGGCTGGGCGTGCCGCTGGCGGCGAAATCGGAATTGGCGAAGAAGCTGGTGGTGCGCTGGTATTCATCATAGAACAGGTTGCGGTTCGACCATTCAAAATCAAACGCCAGTGCGATGGCCTTGCGCACCCGCCGGTCGGCAAACATGGGGCGGCGGGTATTGAACACGTAGCCCTGCATGCCGCTGGGCAGTTCGTGCCGCAGCCGTTCCTTTTTGACGCGCCCCTGTGCCAGCGCCGGGAAGTCGTTATAGGCGGTCGCCCAGATTTTGGACATATTTTCCAGCCGGAAATCGTACTCCCCGGCCTTGAAGGCTTCCACGGCCACCGCAGCATCGCGATAGTAATCGTAACGAAGGATATCTATGTTATTACGCCCGCGATTCACCGGTAGGTCTTTGCCCCAATAATCCTCCACGCGGCGGTATTGCAGCCATTTGCCGGCTTCTACCCCGTCAATCCGGTAGGGGCCACTGCCCAGCGGCGGATTAAGGGTGCTGACCTCGAAATCCTGGGTGTCATAGTAATGTTTGGGCAGGATGGGCAGTTGGCCGATAATCAAGGGTAATTCTCGGTTATCCTTGTTGGCAAAGGTGAATTTTACCCGGTGTTTGCCCAGCACCTCCACTCCGCTGATTTCCGCGTAATAGGCGCGGTAATAGGGATGCCCTTTTTCCATCAGCGTATGGAAGGTGAAGGCAACATCCTCGGCGGTAATGGGGGTGCCATCGTGCCATTTGGCCTGCTTGCGCAGATCAAAGATCACCCAGCTGCGATCCTTGGCCAGCGTCACTGTTTCCGCCAGCAGCCCATATTCCGAGAAGGGTTCGTCATAGGAGGAGGTGAGTAAGGTATCGTAAATCAGGTCAAGCCCGGCAGCATCCACGCCTTTGAGGATAAATTTATTCAGGCTGTCAAATGTGCCGGTTTCGGCATAGCGGATACGCCCGCCGTTGGGGGCAGCGGGGTTGGTGTAATCGAAATGGTCGAAATCTTTGGGGTATTTAAGGTCTCCCCATATAGACAGGCCATGGCTACATGTGGCATAATCCGGGCATTCGGCACTGATGCTTGCGGACGGGAACGCCGCCAGCAGACATAAAACGCCGAAAAGAGACCGGATCCGATGCATCCCCCCTAACATCCACGATCCGGCCGGGGCGTCAAGGCGAATCCTTATCCCCGGACGGCCCCCCGGAGTATAAGATAAGAAACGGAGTGAACATGGCGAGTAATAAACACGAGTTGCTCAGAAACATGCGTGAGCTTATGACCTATGCCTATGACGCTACCGCGGGAGGTATGGGGGGATCGCGTGATTATGGGGATGAAGTGAGCGCATATTGTCTATTCCAGCGGGCAGAACACTGGCAGGGCTACCAGATCGTTGTTCTGCAGACGCATGATGCCGGGATCGGTGAGGTATTGGAAGGGATAAAAGAGGCGTTAGAAAAAGACGGTTTAGGTGCGCATCTATTCTATGAGAAAACAAACGAAAAAGGTGTGGGGGATCAATACTCATTACAGCTTAGCTCAGAGAGGTTTCAGGGGAGATTAGGCGGTGACGTGACGGCAAGGAAAATAGCGCGGCTGGTGCTGAAATACCGGTTTGATCCCCGCAAGCTGGATTTGTACACGCCGATGGAGGTTTCGGCAGAAGAGGTGATCGCGCTTTTTGAGAATATGATCGAAGACCTTACGACGGTACCTAATCAATCTATTCGTATGCTGGAAAGAACTGACAAAGATGATTTGGGTGGGAAGGTTATCAGGGTAGGTAATAATTGGGATATAAAACAGCCCAGAGAAAGACTCGCAGCACTGCAATTTGAGGGACCGGAGAGTAAAATTGATGCCATCCACGCTGCGCTAAGTAAGGTGCTGACGAAAGCGGATGTTTGTGGCACGAATCCTGATTTTTTCACTAATAGTGTGAAGCTGGAATCGGGGCTTGGTGGTCAGAAAACACTTACGCTCAATGCGGGAGCCGTTGCAAACTCGCTTACGATGCATTACCTGGCGGCGGAAGATGTGACTACTTATTTAAACACCGGGAGGCTTCGCTAATCCTCGCCCCAAGGAGAAGGACTTGCAGAAGATATCTTTGGCGCGCCTTTTCCAGAAGGCCTCTTGCCACGACGGATGGCATCAAACACCGTCAGCGCCTGTGCCACCATGCTTCCGGCATCGTTAGCACTAGCTGGCAGCAGGAGCGTATTACTTTCCTTGGCCAGTTTTTCAAAGGCCTTCACATATTGCTCGGCAACACGCAGGGAGACAGCGTCACTGCCACCTTCTTTCTTAATGGCTTCGGCCACAAACTGAATACCCTGCGCGGTGGCTTCGGCCACGGCACGGATGGCCTCGGCCTCCCCCTTGGCGCGATTGATCTGGTCGGTCATTGAGGCTTCTGAGGCCAGCACCACTTCACGCTTTTCCCCTTCCGCAATATTAATCATAGATTGCTGTCTTCCTTCGGATTCCAGAATTTCGGCGCGTTTCTGACGTTCAGCGGCTACTTGCAATTCCATCGCTTTCAGGACCGTTTGCGGTGGGTCGATATCCTTAATTTCATAGCGCATGCACTGAATGCCCCAGTTGCTGGAGGCCTCATTGATGGCGGTAACGATATTGGCATTTAGGGTTTCGCGTTCCTCAAACGTGGTATCCAGACTCATCTTCCCGATTTCGGAACGCATGGTGGTCTGGGCCAGTTGCACCACGGCATAATGCACGTTTTCCACGCCATAAGCTGCGGATACGGCATCAATAATCTTCACATACAGTACGCCGTCAATGCGCAGTGTAACGTTATCCTTGGTAATCGCTGTTTGCTGTTGTACGTCAATGGCCTGTTCTTTCAGCGAATGTTTGTAACGCACCTCATCAATAAACGGGATAAGAAAATTCAGACCTGGCTCTAATTTACGTTGAAAGCGTCCCAGCCGTTCTACAATCCACGCCTGTTGTTGTGGCACCTTCTTTACCCCTTTGACCAGGGCGATCATAAAGATCAGTAAAAAAACAATCGTAAACAGGGTAGACGTATCAACAGGCATTTAAATCCCTTTCTCGTGATGTCATTAGTCCTCCCGCGGGCGGACAATAATGATATTGCTGTTCACATTTACAACGTTTAGTTCGGTAAAGGCCTCTACCGTTTCACCAGAGTATTCCGGATCTAATCGACCGCGCATAGTAGTACCGGACCAGCGAATCGTTCCGGTCTTGCCCTTTATTAAGGGTTCCGGTCCAACAAACGCAGTTGTACCCACCATATCGTTAAAGCGGTGTTCTGCCTGGCTCTTTTGCATACGTTTTAACGGGTACCATAGCAAAATAGCCCAGCTGACCGTCAGACCAAAAAACCAGGCGATCTGTGTATAGAGGTCATGATAAACTGCAGCACTATCATCAAAATATTTGAATGCCAACATACCCCCAAGTGTGAGTGCAGCAAATCCAGCAAAAAGAAATCCAATGGCAGGTATGAAGAAAACTTCTACCACAAGGCATACGCCAGCCACCACCAACCAGAATATCTCTGGATTTGTAGTAGCGTATGTGTGCAGCGACTCCAGCATACGCTGAAGTTTACTGCAGAACTACGGTAGCGGCAATGGATTATCGCTCAAAGTACGCAGATAAGCGACCAGGTTAGCCAAATCCGTTGGCTTTTTGATGCCGGCAAAGGCCATTTTATTCCCGGGAACGGCTTTCTTCGGGTTTTCCAGATAGGCAAACAGGGCTTCATAATCCCACGTACCACCAGCTTCTTTCAGAGCCTTGGAGTAGCTAAAATCTTCCGTGTGTGCCTTATTGGCGCCAACAATACCCCACAGACGTGGCCCGACACGGTTTGGACCACCCTTTTCAAAGACATGGCATGCAGCACATTTCTTGGCTACTGCTTTTCCTGCTTCGGCATCAGCAGCACTAAGAAGAGCGGCAATATCCAGCTTTTCTGCATGTGCAGCGGCTTCCGCTTCATCTGCATAGGCTTCGTTGGCCACGACTTCAATACGGAAACCCCGTTCTTCTGAATGCGGCGGCTGATACAGACCATTGGCTGTAAACCCTGCCACCATGGCAATTACTCCAGCAACCAGTACGCCCGCTGCCAGTTTATTGAAATCAAGACCTTTCATCTCTTTTCTTTCACTCCATGTGATTACGGGTTAAGATGGGGGTTATTTACAGGATAAAAAGTGGTTTTACAAGCGTAAATGGTGATACAGGCAATCAGTATTATTCCGGCCCGGATGGCGTCTACACGCCTGCCCGGTAAGCCGTTGGCAACGATTGCCGGTGCGCCAATGATTGTGCACGTATTGCGAGCGGCAGAGCGGGCAGAAACCGGGCCGGTTTATGTCGCGTGTGCTGAACAGGAAATTGCCGATGCCGTTGCGGCACAGGGTGGCAATGCGGTGCTGACTTGCCCGGATCACCCAAGCGGTACGGATCGTATTGCAGAGGCACTGGAAAAAATAGATCCCGATCACCATTATGATGTGGTGGTAAATGTTCAGGGAGATTTGCCCACCATGTCCCCCCAGATTATCCAGGACGTCCTTCGTCCACTGGTCAACCCGGAAATGGATATGGCCACATTGGTGGCCCCGATTGAATCCGCTGAAGAATTGCACAATCCGAATGTGGTAAAGGCGGTGGTGTCATTCGATGAGAAGAGGGATACGGGCCGGGCACTGTATTTTACCCGTGCGCCGGCCCCTTCCGGAGAAGGGCCGCATTGGCACCATATTGGAATTTATGCCTATCGGCGGGAGACATTACGGCGGTTCACCGCCTTGCCAGCCAGTCCGCTGGAGCAGCAGGAGCGACTGGAGCAATTACGCGCCCTGGAAGCAGGCATGGTGATTGGGGTGGCCATCTCCCATACAGTGCCGTTTGGGGTGGATACGCCGGAAGATCTGGAAAAAGCACGCAAGCTATTAGGGGAATACGATGAATGATGCCATAAAACGATATGACGTAGTAGGAATTGGCAATGCAATTGTAGATATCCTGGCCTACGCTGAAAAAACGTTTCTGGAAAAGAACAAGCTTCCTATTGGCGCGATGACGCTGGTGAATGAAAAACGTGCGGCTGAACTCTACGAAAAAATGGGTGCGGCAACAGAATGCTCTGGCGGATCGGTAGCCAATACCGTGACGGGGATCGCCCGTCTGGGCGGACGTGCAGCGTTTATTGGCCGGGTGAGTGATGACCAGTTTGGCAGTATTTTCCGTCACGACGTGAAATCTGAGAATGTGCATTTCCCTACCGCACCGTGCAAAACCGGGAAGGCGACGGCCCGCTGTCTGGTGTTTGTGACGCAGGAGCAGAACCGGTTCAATCCGGAAGGCCCCGTCACCCGTGTGGAGCGCACGATGGCAACGTATCTGGGATCCTGTACGGAGTTGCATGCTGACGATGTGGATGCCCAGTTAGTGCAGCAGGCGGTAGTATTGTTTATTGAGGGCTATCTGTGGGATGGACCGGATGCCGTGGAAGCCATCTATAAAGCCGTGCACGCGGCCAAGGAAGGGGGGACGAAGGTGGCGTTTGCCCTTTCCGATGCGCTGCTGGTGGAGCGGCATAAAGAAACCTTCCTGGATTTTATCGCCAACCATGTGGATATTCTTTTCTGCAATGAGCATGAAATTGGTGCGCTACTGGGTGAGCCGGATATCCGCCGTCAGCTCTACCGCGCAAAAGAACTCTGTGAACTGGCCGTGGTAACCCGAAGTGAAAAAGGATCGTATATCCTACAAGGGGAAGCCATCCACAACGTGGACGCTGAGCGGGTGGAAGAAGTCTATGACGTGACCGGGGCTGGCGATCTCTATGCCAGCGGGTTTCTGTTTGGGTATGTCAGCGGGTATCCGCTGGAAAAATGCGGTCGGCTGGGCAGTTTGTGTGCGGCAGAGGTTGTGAAGTTTCTTGGTGCCCGTCCGGTGACCCCGCTTACCACCTTGATTGACAAGCTTTGAGGCTATGTAACGTTTTCCGGGTTTTCTGCGAATATACTTATGAAAGCAGGGGAGTCTCCCTGTGACAATAGGTATCATGAGAAAACAGGAAGCATGCTATGTTATTCAGATGGTTATGGGTGTTTCCCCTGTGGGGGCTGATGGCGTTTTCTGTGCATGCGGAGGCCCCCGTGGCTGAAGAAGCAACCAAACAGGCGATTTTTGCCGGTGGGTGCTTCTGGTGTACCGAAGCAGCGTTTGACGCAGTGGAGGGAGTAACAGAAACTACGTCCGGTTATACCGGCGGGCATGTGGAAAATCCCTCCTATGAAGCAGTAGGCACCGGGCGCACCGGTCACGCTGAGGCGTTGCGGGTGACCTATGATCCAACAAAAGTCTCCTATGATCAGCTGTTGGAGGTTTTTTGGCGGAGTATCGACCCGACGGACAAAGGCGGGCAGTTCTATGACCGTGGGCCACAATATCGTACAGCAATTTTCGTACAAGATGCAGAGGAACGTGCTGCGGCAGAGGCGTCTAAGGTGGTGGCGGAGGAGCGCCTAGGTGTAAAAATCGTAACAACCATCGAACCTGCCGGGCCATTTTACCCTGCTGAAGCGCATCATCAAAATTATCATCAGAAACACCCGTTACGCTTCAAGGCGTACCACGATGCCAGTAAGCGCGAGGATACGCTGCGTAAGATATGGCAATCTGAGTAGGAGGACGTTATGAAATCAATACGTATGATCGTGCTTGCCGGAATGTTAGGTCCGGTCATGGCATTTGCTGCAGAAGGAGAAACCATGATGCTGGAAAAAACCTATACCAGAACACCGGAGGCCATTGAACAGCTGGACACGATGCAATACCATGTAACGCAGGAAAGCGGTACCGAGCCGCCGTTTCAGAACGCGTACTGGGATAATCACGCGGAAGGAATTTACGTAGATGCGGTAACAGGCGAACCGTTATTTTCCTCGAGGGATAAGTTTGACTCCGGTACGGGCTGGCCCAGTTTTACCAAGCCAATAGCGCAGCAAAGCCTCAAAGAGGCAGCAGATACCAGTCACGGAATGTCGCGGATGGAGGTGCGTTCCAATGTGGGGGATTCCCACCTGGGGCACGTATTCAATGACGGGCCGAAGGAAAAAGGCGGGATGCGCTACTGCATCAATTCCGCGGCGCTGCGTTTCATCCCCAAAGACAAGCTGGAAGAAGAGGGTTACGGTGAGTATCTGGCGCAGTTTAACGACGAATAGCCTTACTGTATGGCGGTTTTGGTATCAGCCTCTGCCGCGAGTTCAATCGTAATCCGCCAGTTTTCATCTTCGCTGAGGTCGCCGTCGGTGGCATCACCAAGGACAATCTCCGCCGTGTTGGTGACGTTGGTCAGGTCGGCCAGACAGCGTGTCATATCCACTTGTTGTTTGCCTGCCTGCTTCCCGGCTGGTGCAATGCATAACTTAGTCAGCGGATATTTCAGGGACACATTGGCCTCGGCCTTCTGCTTGCGTACCACATCCAGGATTTGCCGCGCGGCAATGCCAATCGCCTCTGCGGTTTCGTCCAGCGGATAATCCTCCGCCTTTGGCCAGGTGCCCCGCGCGTGCAGGCTGCCCAGTTTCTGATGTTCTGCCGCGAAGATATGGCTGTAGAGTTCTTCGGTGATGTGCGGCAGGATGGGCGCAAAAAGCCGGAGCACGGCTTCCAGACAGTGATATACCGTAATCACCGCGCTGTGCTGTGCGACCTCGGAAACGTCTTCGCCACCATAAGCGCGGCCTTTAATCATTTCCAGGTAGTTATCGCAGAAATCATTCCAGAAGAAATCCTCTACCGCGGCACGGGCGCCGGAATACTCAAACTTTTCAAACGCGGCGGTGGCATTCGCAATGGCACGATGCAGGCGGGTCAAGACCCAGCGATCCAGCGGCTCGGTTACGGCCTCCAGCGGGTAGCTGTCGCGGGGGACGGCTTCCAGCTGAATGGCGGCGAATTTGGACGCGTTCCAAAGTTTTGTGACCAGTTTGCGGCCAATCTTCAGTACGTCTTCGGAAAAAGCCGTATCCGCGCCCAGCCGCGAGGTGCTGGCCCAGTAGCGCACCACATCTGCACCTTTTTCCTCGATCAAATCCACCGGCGTCACCACATTGCCCTTGGATTTTGACATTTTGGTTTTGTCGCTGGCCAGGCACCACCCGGAAATCATCAGGTTCTTCCACGGAATCGTCTCTTCGTGCAGATGTGCTTTCACGATGGTGTAAAATGCCCAGGTGCGGATGATCTCATGCGCCTGCGGTCGTAAATCCGCCGGAAAGAGCTTTTGATGGCGCGCGTAATCCACCGCGTATTCGTTGGAGATCGCCTTGCTGGAAAGCTGCGGGCTGACCGACGAGGTTGCCCAGGTATCCATGACATCGGCTTCGGCTTCTACTTCTTCTCGCGTGTAGCCTTTTGGCAGATCCACCAGCGGGTTCACCGGGAGCTGGTCTTTATCGGCAATCAGGATTTTACCTTCTTCACCGGCACGTTTGGAATACCACACCGGGAAGGGGACGCCGAAGAAACGCTGGCGTGAAATACACCAGTCCCAGTTCAGCCCGTCGATCCATTGCTCACAGCGCAACCGCATGAAATCCGGGTACCAGGTGCATTCCTTGGTGCGTTGTTTCAATGCGTCTTTTTTATCCAGCACGCGGACGAACCATTGATGCGTGGGCAGGATTTCCAGGGGTGCACCAGAGCGCTCCGCACAATTCACGGCATGGGTGATGGGTTCCTGTTTGACCAAGAGTCCAGCTTCCTTCAGCAGCTCCAGGGTGACTTCCCGCGCACCGGGATGTTTCGGATCCTTATTGGAGGTCTTGCGTTTCTCGATGGCTTCCCGTGGGGCGCTGGCCCAGTCGGCCGGATCACTGGCCTGGGTGAAATCCAGTTTGCCATAGGTATTGAGCACTACGCGCGTGGGCAGATTGTGCCGCTCCCACCAGCGAATATCCTGCTCGTCGCCAAAGGTACAGCACATCACCAGCCCGGTGCCTTTATCCTGCTGCACGTCTTCGTCTGGCAGGATGGGGACAGGCACCCCAAAGAGCGGGGTAATGGCCGTTTTGCCGTTCAGGTGCTGATAGCGTGCATCCTCCGGGTGGTAGAATACGGCAACGCAGGCCGCCAGCAATTCCGGACGGGTGGTGCCGATGATGATCTCGCTATCACTGCCCTCCAGCCCGAACGTAATATCATTCCAGTGGCTCTCGATTTCCTGATCCACTACTTCGGCCTGGGCGATGGCGGTCTGGTCCACCGGATCCCACAGCATGGGTTGGAGCTTCCGGTACGCATGCTGTTTATGGAACAGATCAAGGAAAGAAAGTTGGGAAATGCGGCGTGATTCTTCGGAAATCGTATGATATTCCTGCCGCCAGTCCACCGAAAGTGCCACCGATTCAAACAAGCGGCGGAATTCCTTGCGAGCCTCTTCCGCCACGCCCTCACACAGCTCGATAAACCCTTCCCGTCCATGTTCCTGCATGTATTTATGGGCGTTGATCTTCTTGACCTTTTCCACCAGCCGCTCGGTGGGCAGCCCGTTATCGTCAAACCCCATCGGGTAGAATACGGTCTTGCCCGACATACGCTGATAGCGTGCGACAAAATCCGCCTGCGTGTAGGAGAAAATATGCCCCATATGCAATACGCCTGAAACCGTCGGCGGTGGGGTATCAATCACAAACGTATCGGTGCGCGGAGCGGTTTCATCCCATGCGTAGGTCTTAGTGGTTTCCCAGTATTGCTGCCAGTGTTTCTCGGTGACCTTGTGGTCGTATTGCTTCGGTAGTTCTTTCATAAATGCTTTCGTATTCGTGTGCTGTTAGTCGTGCCGATGGGGGAGAAAACGACGGCTGATAAGGAAATCCAGTGCGATACGGCCCGGCCCGTAGGTCAGTACGGTACCCAGAAATAACGCCCAGATCACATGTTCGGGGCTGTGTTGGTACGTAAACTCGATCACGGCGGTCATAAACAACAGGCCAAAGGCAGCAATCCGGCTCCCCAGTCCCAATACCAACAGGATCGGGAAGATCAGTTCTGCCGCGGTGGAGAGATAGGCGGCGGCCTGAGGTGTCAGAATCGGTACCTGGTATTCGTATTCAAACAGAATCAGTGTCGATTCCCAGTTGCCCTGGCCGATGCCCAGAAAGCCCGTATCCAGCTTCAGGGTGCCCGATGTCCAGAAGACCTTGGCCAGCCACAGGCGAATACCCAGGATTACCGGATCAGTAAATTGTTCGGCCACGCGCAGTTTAATATCTGCCACGCGGAGCCAAAGGGGTAATTCCTTATGATGCCGTGCCATACAATTCTCCCAGTTTATATCAGGGCTTTATGCCGCTGAAACAGCCCGTTACGATAAGCCGCTCCAGTGAAAATGCAAGGTCAAAATGCGGAAACGCCGCGTAGATTTTCTCCACGGCATCACCCAGGCAGTTCCCTTTAACCATTCGGGAAAGCAGTTGGTATTCTGGTTCTTCCAGCGGCGATATTAGGATCTGGCGGGCCGGGCGGGTGATGGCCAGCTGGCACGGACCCTCTGAAAGATCCACGGTGGATGCTTGGTTGGCTTCGTCCTGATGCAGTGCCCAGATGCGGTGTACAGGATATTCCGAGTGGAGCATGCGCAGCGCCGGGTGCGGGATGAAACACAGTTCCGGCAGGGTCTCAGGCGGTAGGGATTGCAGTGCTTCCGGCATCAGTACCGGGGCGTTTTCCGCCAGGCTACTTTGGTGCCAGGCCCATTCCAGCCAGGCGACATCGGGCAGGTATGGCAGTGATGCAACGTCCGGGAGTGTGCTTAGATAGGTGGGAATATCTTCCCCGTAACAATCCAGATTGCCTGTTGTGGGTGGGTTCTTCTGGATATAGCGAGTGATGACATGTTGAAAAAAACGATCTCCCACCAAAGCCTGTGAGACGGGGTATGTCAGTGCCAGCGCACCCCCTGCCGCACCCAGTAGGTTGTTGCGATAAACATTTTGGATACGTGCCGGGTCGCGATGAGCACTGGCAAGCATGCCGGAAGCCACAGGTGCGTCATCCAGAATCAGGCGACAAAATGCCTGCTGAAGCTGTGCCAGCGAAGTATGATTAGGCGGCGTTTCCGGCATCGCTGTCTTTTTTACATCCGCCCCCGCAGCATTTGCCGCAGGTGGAGATGCCGAGGATGGGGTAAAGCGGGCAGAAACTAATTAGAGAAGTGGCGATAAACACAGCAGCGACCACTCCCAGAATAATCGCCAGAGTGCCGGTGACGTTTCCTGTTGCAATCAGGGCTATCAAAATAACGGCAGCCACTAAACGAATCGATTTATCTGTTTTTCCCATATTCTTTTTCATACGAAACCTCCGTCAAAAAATAACTTCCTACGGGTATTCGTTGGAAGTATGCGCAAAGATACGTCAACGCGCTGCAAAAGAGAAGTTACTATTTTCTACCATTTGCAAGTAATCTTTATTGCGTTGCTGCATACATGTCGTATCCCCGGCGCAGGGCTGTACGACGTAACGTTCATATATGGATACATAATTGGAATCGATACGCGAGTGATTGAGATAAGAAAGATCAGCACTGCAGGCAGGGAGAGCAAGGAAAAACAGAGACAAATACTTCATACTTCTAAAAATGCACATATATGGAATATAAAGTGGACGTATACGCGTACAGATACAAATGTACAAGTCTTTTTTCTTGCTCGGGTCGTTATTTTTGCGCTAGGAATAGGCACATGAGCAATAAACTGTTTGAAAATGCCAACACCGCCTTACATGGCCTGTTAAAAGACGGGATGACCATTATGGCAGGTGGCTTTGGGCTATGCGGTATCCCGGAACATTGTATTCTGGCGGTTCGCGATTCGGGGGTGAAAAACCTGACGGTCATCAGCAATAATTGCGGGGTGGATGATTTTGGCCTCGGCATCATGCTGCAGACGCGGCAGATCCGTAAGATGATTTCCTCCTATGTCGGGGAGAATAAAACCTTCGAAAAGCAATATCTGGATGGTGAGCTGGAACTAGAGCTCAATCCGCAAGGCACCTTGGCAGAGCGTATCCGCGCAGGGGGGGCAGGCATTCCGGCATTTTACACCAAAACTGCCTACGGTACCGTGCTTTCAGAAGGTAAGGAGACCCGCGAGTTCGATGGTGAACCGTATGTGATGGAATTTGGTTTGTTCGCCGATCTGGCGATCGTGAAAGCCTGGAAGGCCGATAAAGCGGGAAATCTGGTCTACCGCAAAACAGCGCGTAACTTTAATCCTATCATGGCCACGGCCGCCCGTATCACGGTGGCGGAAGTGGAAGAAATCGTGGAAGTGGGGGAACTGGCTGCCGAGGATATTCACACGCCGGGTATTTTCGTGCAGCGTCTGTTCAAAGGCGGTGCCTATGAAAAACGCATTGAACGCCGTACCACACGGGAGGTTGCCGCCTGATGCCATATACAAACGAAGAGATGTGCAAGATTGCGGCGCGTGAATTTTTTGACGGGTGCTATGTGAATCTGGGAATCGGGATGCCAACGGAAGTGGCGAATTATATCCCTCCCGGTGTACAGGTCACGCTGCAGAGTGAAAACGGCATGCTCGGCATGGGGCCGTTTCCCACGGAAGCGGAAGTAGATGCGGATCTGATCAATGCCGGCAAACAGACGATCACCGCCCTGCCGGAGAGTAGCTATTTCGATAGCGCCACCTCGTTTGGCATGATTCGCGGGGGGCATATTGATCTTTCCATTCTCGGTGCGCTGGAAGTGTCCGAACATGGCGATCTGGCCAACTGGATGATTCCGGGGAAGATGGTCAAAGGCCCCGGTGGCGCGATGGATCTGGTGGCCGGGGTGAAGCGCGTGGTGGTGCTGATGTCGCATACTGCAAAAAGTGGCGCGCCGAAGTTGCTCAAACAATGCCAGTTACCACTGACCGGGAAACGCGTGGTAGATCGGGTCATCACCGAGCTGGGTGTGTTTGATGTCTCCGGCGATGGGTTGGTGCTGACGGAGCATGCGCATGATGTCACGGTCGATGAAATCCGTGAGAAAACCGAAGCGCATTTTACCATTGCCGGTACGTTAAAACGCACGGCCTGATGCTCCGGACATCTTTGCTGGACGCTGGCCAGTAACCACGCTAGATTCCGCCCATGTACGCCTATATTCTCAAACGCCTGCTGTTGATGATCCCCACCTTGTTTGGCATTGTGCTGGTGAGTTTCCTTATTGTGCAGGCTGCACCCGGCGGGCCGGTGGAACAGGCGATTGCCGAAATAACCGGGATGCAGGGTAGTGCGACGGAACGGATTGCCGGGGGCGGGCATGAAACAATGGGTGGTGCCGGGATGCTCAAGCAGGCCAACAGCACCAATACCAGCAGCAAATATCGCGGGGCACAAGGACTGGACCCGGAGCTGATTGCCCGCATCGAAAAAATGTATGGGTTTGATAAGCCTGCGCATGAACGCTTCTTTAAAATGCTCAACGATTATTCCCATTTTGATTTTGGGGAGAGTTTTTTCCGCAGTGAAAAAGTGGTGGATATGATTTTTGCACGGCTACCCGTTTCCATTTCGCTGGGTCTGTGGACAACGTTGCTGGTCTATCTGGTTTCCATCCCGCTGGGGATACGCAAGGCGGTGAGCGATGGGGAAGCCTTTGATATCTGGAGCAGTGCAGTGGTGGTGATTGGGTATGCCATCCCCAGCTTCCTGTTCGCGGTGCTATTGATTGTAGTGTTTGCCGGGGGGAGTTTCTGGAATGTTTTTCCCCTGCGGGGCTTGACCTCGGAAGGGTGGGAGCTGATGCGCTGGCCGGAAAAAATCCTCGATTATTTCTGGCATATGACGCTGCCGATTATCGCCATGGTCATCAGCGGGTTTGCCAGCATGACGATGCTGACCAAGAACTCGTTCATTGAGGAACTAAGCAAGCAATATGTGCTGACCGCCCGTGCCAAGGGCTGCACCGAGCGGCAGGTGCTTTACGGGCATGTGTTCCGCAATGCGATGCTGATTGTCATTGCCGGGTTTCCGGGGGCGTTTCTTTCGATCCTGTTTACCGGTTCGCTGCTGATTGAGATTATTTTCTCGCTGAACGGGCTTGGGCTGATGGGGTTTGAAGCGGCTATCGGGCGTGATTACCCGGTGGTGTTCGGCACGTTGTTTATCTATTCGCTGCTGGGGTTGGTGGTTGCGCTGATTAGTGACCTGACGTACGTGCTGGTGGATCCGCGCATTGATTTTGAAAGCCGGGAGGTATGATGGGCGAGTCCCTGCGGCAGCAACAATGGCGGCGTTTTAAGACCAATGCACGTGGCTTTTGGAGCCTATGGATTTTCCTTGTGCTGTTTGTGCTGGCGCTGCTGGCGGAAGTGATCGCCAATGATAAGCCTATCCTGGTCTACCATCAGGGACAATTCTACTTCCCGGTATTCAAGATGTATACGGAAGTAGAGCTTGGGGGGCAGTTTGAAACCGAAGCCGATTACCGTGACCCGTATCTGATAAACCTCATCAGGGATTCAGGGGGCTGGATGGTATGGCCGCCGGTGCGGTTCAGTTATCGCACGGTGAATTACGATTTGCCGACGGCGGCACCCTCGCCGCCCACCGGGGAGAACTGGCTGGGGACAGATGATCAGGGGCGCGATGTGGTCGCGCGGCTGATTTACGGGTTCCGGATATCGGTATTGTTTGGGCTGGCACTGACGGCGATCTCCGTCACGGTCGGGACGATTGCCGGGGCGCTGCAGGGGTATTTTGGCGGCTGGACAGACCTGCTGTTCCAGCGCGTGATTGAAATCTGGAGTGGTCTGCCGACGCTCTTTCTATTGATTATTCTGGCCAGTTTCGTGGAACCGAATTTCTGGTGGCTCTTAGGGATCATGGCGCTGTTTTCCTGGATCGGGATTGTGGGGGTGGTGCGGGCGGAAGTGCTGAAGACGCGCAAGCAGGATTATGTCAAAGCGGCCCGTGCACTGGGGGTACGTGAGCCGGTGATTTTGTTCCGGCATATCCTGCCCAATAGTATTGTGGCCGCACTGACCTTTCTGCCGTTCATGCTGAACGGTGCGATTACCACCCTGACCTCGCTGGATTTCCTGGGCTTTGGTCTGCCCCCCGGTTCGGCCTCGCTGGGGGAATTGCTGGCGCAGGGGAAAAATAATCTGCAGGCACCATGGCTTGGGATGACGGCATTCATGGTGCTGGCGGTGATGCTGAGCCTGCTGATTTTTATCGGCGAAGCCGTCCGTGATGCGTTAAACCCAAAGAAGTAAGGAACCATGAGTATATTACCCGAAAACGAAGACGCCATTTACGCGATCTACCAGAAACTGGAACCGCTGATCGAACATTTCATGGAAGATAACGTGGTGGATGCGCAGGAATTTGATATCTTCATGGAAGTACTGCGGGTGCTGGGAGTGCTACCCACCGAGGATAATAAGCGATTGGTGCGGCGCTTCATCGAGGAAGATTTGCGGCAGAAAACCCTGAAGGCAGGCAAGGTGCCGCATGAGGTAATGATGCGTGCCGGGGCGCTTCTAAAAGAATTGCTCAGGCATCATGTAGAGGTGGAAGAGAAGGAAGTTTCGCGCGCGGAGTTGCTGCACCCGAATGTGAAGGATCCCTATAAAAAACTCGATGATCTGCACCAGTATGTAGAAGACTGGAAGATCCGCAATGCGCGGCGGCGTAATGAACAAAATAACCGGAGTAAGTAATTATGAAGGTAGCCTTTCAGATGGAGCCGCTGACAGAAAGCGAGAAAGGTTTCACCAACTCGTTATTCTTTATCGAAGAAGCACAGAAGCGAAGCTACGACGTCTGGCAATATGCACCAGAAGAACTGTCGCTTTCTAATAACGATGTGCATGCCACCGCACGCCGGGTGTGGGTAGATCAATCGAAGAAAGACTATTACCGGTTAGGTGAAGATGAAACATTAATGCTTGGTGAGATGGATGTCATTTTCATGCGGAACCACCCGCCGTTTGACATGAAATATCTGAGCGCTACCTATATGCTGGAGCGGTTGCGTGAGAAGGTATTGTTTGTTAACGATCCCTACTGGGTACGTAATTGTCCGGAGAAATTATTTCCGTTTGAATTCCCGGAATTCATGCCGCCGACACTGATTACACGGGATAAGAAAGAAATTGCAAAATTCCTAGAAAAGCATGGCGATGTTATTTTGAAACCACCGTATGATTATTATGGACACGGCGTGATGCGCCTTCAGCCGGGGGATGAAAATATCGAAGCAATTATTGGCTACATGCTTAAGCAAACAATTTATCCTCTTGTCTTTCAGAAATACCTCAAAGAAATTAAGAATGGTCGTATACGGGTTTTCTTCATTGATGGTGAACCGGTTACGGCACGTAAAATCGAGTATATTGATGGCACGAAAGATAATAGTGAAAACTGGATACAAACGCGTCACTCCCTAAGTAATCATGAAAAAGAAATGGCTCAGAAACTAGGCATAGTATTCATAGAACGCGGACTTTTTCACGTTGGAATTGATATTATTGGTAAGTATCTTATAGAAATTAATACCACCTGCCCCGGTGGAATGCAGGTGCATAATGCGTTAGATGGGGTGAATTACCATGCCAGGCTCTGGGATGCGATTGAAAAACGACGGAATAAATCCCGCTAGGCATCCAGCAGGGCAGCTTCCAGCAACGCTTTGGTGTAGGCATTTCTGGGGTGGTTGAAAATAGTCTCGCGGCTGCCCTGTTCCACAATCTTTCCATGGCGCATCACGATCACATCATGTGCCAGTGCGCGGATCACCCGCAGGTCGTGGCTGATGAACAGGTAGGTCAGCTGGTACTTCTGCTGTAGAGACTTGAGCAGCTTCAGAATATCGGACTGGGTAGAAACATCAAGCGCCGAGGTCGGTTCATCAAACACGATACAGCGGGGCCGGAGCACTAGCGCACGGGCAATGGAAATCCGTTGCCGCTGGCCACCGGAAAATTCATGCGGATAGCGCCACTGCATTTCCGGCTTCAGCCCCACCTCGGTGAGTGCCTGTGCCACACGTTCTTCCTGTTCCTGCCGGGTGCCGATACGGTGGGCGATCAGTCCCTCGCGTAAGATACGGGAAACGTTCAGCCGGGGGTTGAGGCTGCTGAATGGATCCTGGAACACAAACTGCAATTCCTGACGCAACGGGCGTAACTCCCGGTAGCGCAGTCCGGAAAGCAGGATATCGCGATAGTGAATAGTTCCCTTGGATGCAATCAGCCGTAAGGCGGCCTGTGCCAGAGTGGTTTTGCCGCTGCCGCTTTCTCCCACGATCCCCAGCGTATGGCCTTTGCGCACGGTGAGGGTCACATCATCCACGGCGCGTACCCAGTCGCGTACCCGGCCAAACGCCCCTTTTTTTACCGGGAAATGCACATCCAGATGCTCTACGGTAAGCAAGGGTGGTGCATCATCCGGGGCGGGTGCCGGGGCACCACCGGGCGTAGCAGCCAGCAATTGCTTGGTATAGATATGCTGTGGCGCGGCAAAGAGTGCGTTTACCGTATTCTGCTCCACTACCTTTCCCTGCTGCATAACGGCCACGCGGTCGGCTACGCGACGCACCAGCGAGAGGTCATGGGTAATAAGCAGAATCGCCATGTTGCGTTCCTTACGGAGCTTCAGCAATAATTTCAGAATCTGCGCTTGTACCGTAACATCCAGTGCGGTGGTGGGTTCGTCAGCAATCAGCAAATCCGGTGCGTTGGCCAGTGCCATGGCAATCATAATACGCTGACGTTGCCCGCCGGAAAGTTCAAACGGGTAAGCATCCAGCCGGGCTTGTAATTTCTCCAGCCCAACATCCGCCAGCAACTGATGAATTCGTGTGCGGATTTCTGGTTTGGTAAGGGTTGGCGTATGCAGCTGCACGATCTCCGATAATTGCCGTCCGATCGTATGTAGCGGGTTGAGCGAGGTCATAGGCTCCTGAAAAATCATGCTGATACGCTGGCCACGGACGGTACGAATCTGTGCTTCGGTCTGATCCAGCAGGTTCTTCCCTTCCAGCAGGATTTTGCCGGAGGGATGTGAGGCCTTGGGATAGGGTAGCAGTTTGAGCACGGAAAGTGCGGTAATCGTTTTTCCGCTACCGCTTTCCCCCACCAATGCCAGGATTTCCCCCCGGCTGATCGCCAGCGAGACATTCTGTGCCGCGATGACTGTGCCGCCACTGCCTTGAAAGGCAACGGAAAGATCTTCAATAGCAAGGAGTGGTGCGCTCATGCGCTGTGATTAGCATATTTTCAGCAACGGGTATAGCCCAAGCCGGCGTAAAAGGGCCGTTTGGGCACAGGAGCCGGTGCCAAGTATGGTAAATGGCACCAAAAACAGCAGGATACGCGCCGAAATACTTGCCATCTGCAGAGGCTTCGTTTATAACGCTCGGATTCTTTTTGCCTGAGGGCACGTGGATCCCGTAGCTCAGTCGGTAGAGCAACTGACTTTTAATCAGTGGGTCACAGGTTCGAATCCTGTCGGGATCACCATTTTGCGGTCATCAAACATACTACTCCAACCGTTCGACACCGATGGTTTTCAGGAGGTATTTTTCGTAGATCGTTTCGCTGACACCGTTCCGGACTTTACGCAGGAAATATTTCTCAAATGCGATTTTGGCCAGGTGCACCCATTTACCGGAAGCGGACCAGTTGACATTGCGTGGTGGGATTTGTGGCAGCGCTACAAACGCGACACCCGTATCGCCAAAATCCGCCAGGCAGATCGCATTCCAGCTGGCTTTATGCGAGGGGGCCTCACCCTGAAGGGCCTGTTTTAGATTCTGTGCCGTGGCCGTAACCATGCTTTCAATCATATAGCCGGTTTTGGGACAACCCGTAGGGACGGGCGTCGTTTCCACCGGGGGAATGGCCACGCACACCCCAATGGCATACACATTCGGGTAGGTAGGGTTGCGCTGGTACTCATCAATCAGGATGAACCCACGTGGGTTGGAAAGTCCTTTGACTTCCCGAACCGCAGGAATGCCTCTAAAGGGCGGAATGAACATGGCGTAGCGGGATTCCAGCACATGCTCGGCAGCTGGTTCACCCTTGGCATCGCATTCCATGACGTGTAGGTGGCCCTTAATTGCTTTCGTAAGCTTGGCATTGGTAATCCATTTGATATGCCGCTCACGTAAGGCGGATTCCAGCAATCCTTTGGTATCACCGACACCGCCCAGGCCGAGATGGCCGATATAGGGTTCCGGGGTGACGAAGGTCATGGGGACTTTATGGCGGATTTTGCGTTTACGCAGTTCCGTATCCAGAATAAAGGCAAACTCATAAGCCGGGCCAAAACAGGAGGCGCCCTGCGTGGCACCCACCACAATATGGCTGGGATTCTCGATAAAATCCTGCCAGGCGGAAAAGGTTTTTTCGGCATGGTCCACGTGGCAGATGGAGTGGGTATAATGCTCTGGTCCCAGTCCCTCGATTTCATCAAAGGCAAGCTCCGGCCCGGTGGCAATCACCAGATAATCGTAGGAGACGGTTTCGCCATCCGCGCACAGGACAGTATTGGTTTCCGGCTGTACCTGCTTGGCGGCGGAGACTTTAAAAGCGATATTCTTTTTCTGAAAGATGGGGGCAAGCGGTATCTTGATGGCTTCCGGTTTCCGCCAGCCAACCGCGACCCACGGGTTAGATGGAACAAAATGGAACGTATCACTATCGGAGATGACAGTAATATCAACGTTAGTCCCCAGCGCTTCGCGGATTTCAAATGCGGCTGGAATGCCCCCGATGCCCGCTCCGATAATCACAACATGCACCATAATACCCCCTCTTTTCCTGTAGTATCAACAAGACGTGATGGATTGGCAATAAAGTTTGCGCAGCAAGGTAATGATGGACTCGGTTTCCTTGCTGCTGAGTGCGTAATAGATTTTATTATGCTCCCGACGGCACGAGACGAGTCCGGCGTTCTTCAGCCGTGCCAGATGCTGGGAAAGGGCAGACTGACTCATACCGATATGCTCTGCGATCTCATTAACAGAAAGCGCTTCTTCACCGATATGGCAGAGAATGGCCAGGCGGTGCGGGTTGCTGAGTAGTTTCAGCATATCCACGGCTTTCATTAATGCGGCGCCGTCTTTTGTATCAAAAAATAATTTCTTAGATGCCATGATGAAATGATAGCTTGACTAGTAACATTAGTAAAGTATAAAATTAGAAGATGGTAATATTATATCTAGCTAATCTTATCGGTTTCGGAGGTTCTATGAATATTGATCGTTTTATTCTGGCGTTTGCCGGAACGGTGGTTGTGGGGAGTGTGCTGTTGGGGTATTTTATGCACCCGTACTGGTTTTTTCTCACAGGGTTTGTGGGGCTGAATATGCTTCAGGCCGCGTTTACGGGCTTTTGTCCGCTGGCGATCATCCTGAAGAAGCTGGGGTTCAAGCCCGGTGCAGCGTTCTAGGAGGCGTTGATGCAATTACTTTCGGAGCATGCGGTCCGGCATCCTGCCGGGTGGTTTAGGGGTTCGGTAGTGCTGAGTGTGCTGATGCTGGTGCTGGTGGGTCTACCGGTGGTGTTCCCTGCGCTGACGGCGTACCTGAATCCGCTGCATATTGATACCGACCCGGAAAATATGCTGGCAGGCGATGAGCCGGTGCGCGTGTTCCATAACCGCATGAAGTCGGAATTTTCCATGTACGATATGGTGGTGGTGGGCGTAGTGAATGATGCCCGCCCCGAGGGGGTGTTTAATCCACAGTCGTTAAGCGATATTCATGCTCTAACGGACTACGCCAAAACGCTGGTATGGGAAGAAGGCGGGGTTCGGCACGGTGTGATTGGGGCGGATGTGATTGCACCTTCCACAATGGATAATATCGAGCAGGCCGGGCTGGGTACGGTGCGGTTTGAATGGTTGATGAAAACCCCACCGGAAACGCCGGAAGGGGCGGCGTCTATTGCCATGAAAGCCAAGCACATCCCGTTCCTGAATAATACGCTGGTGTCGGAGGACGGAAAAGCACTGGCGCTTTATCTGCCGATTGCGTTTAAATCGGATAGTTACACGGTGGCCGAAAAGCTGCGTGCTAAAATAGCCGAGATTGGAGCAAAGGATACCTACCACATCACCGGCCTGCCGATCGCGCAGGATCAGTTTGGGGTGGAGATGTTCAAGCAGATGGCGATTTCTGCACCGTTGGCGATGCTGCTGATCTTTCTGCTGATGTGGTATTTCTTCCGCCACGTGACACTGATTATCGCGCCGATGATTGTGGCAATGATCTCCGTAATCCTGACGATGGGGCTGCTGGTTGTCACCGGGAACACGGTGCACATCATGAGTTCCATGATCCCGATTTTTATCATGCCGATTGCGGTGCTGGATGCAGTGCATATTCTTTCGGATTTTTTTGATCGTTACCCGAAAACAAAAGACCGCACACACACACTTCGTCATGTCATGGATGAGCTTTCTAAACCGATGTTGTTCACATCCCTGACCACCTGCGCGGGTTTTGGGTCACTGGCGTTTACGCCAATACCGCCGGTGCAGGTATTCGGTATTTTTATTGCTATCGGTGTGTTCCTTGCCTGGCTGCTGACAGTGACATTGGTACCGGCGTATATCATGCTGCTGCCGGCGCGCTCGCTGGAAGGGTTCGGCATGGGGGAAGACGGTGCGGCGCTCTCACCGCTGGCGCGGCTGTTGATGCGCATGGGGCCGGCGACCTACCGCTATGCGAAGGCGATCCTGCTGGTCACGGTGGTGCTTGGTGGGGTGGCAGCATATGGGATCAGCCGGATTACCATCAATGATAACCCGGTGAAATGGTTTGAGGAACAGCACCCGATCCGCGTGGCCGATGCAGCACTGAATAAAGCCTTTGCCGGAACGTATATGGCGTACCTGACGCTGGAAGCACCCGAAGGGGCCGGGCCGGTACTAGAAGAGGTAGATCTGGACGGGTTGCCAGAGCAGGTCGTTACGGTACTAAAGCCTCTGCTGGGGAGTCCGCTGAAAGACGTGCAGGAAACCATCCTTGCCGCGCAGGATGCCGCGGTATCGGATGCTGACTGGGAAGCATGGGATGCGGTGGCACTCCGGCTGGAAGCCAGGCAGCAACAACAGGAAGTGTTTAAACGTCCGGACGTGCTGCGTTATCTCGCCAACTTGCAGGAGCATATGCTGACGACCGGGCTGGTGGGAAAAAGCAACGCCTTGCCAGACGTGGTGAAGACGGTGCACCGTGAGCTATTCCTTGGCAAGGAAGATGCGTTCCATATTCCGGATACAGCGGCGGCGGTCGCGCAAACCCTGATTACCTATCAGGGCAGTCACCGCCCGCAGGATCTCTGGCATTTTGTGACGCCGGATTACCGCAAGACGAATCTGTGGATTCAGCTGAAGAGTGGTGACAACAAAGACATGCAGCAGCTGGTGGATGCGGTGGATGCGTTTATCGCTGATAATCCCCCGCCGCTGGCCTTAACCCATCAATGGTTCGGCCTGACCTACATCAATGTCATCTGGCAACAGAAGATGGTGGCAGGAATGCTGGAAGCGTTTGCCGGGAGTTTTGTGATTGTGCTGGTGATGATGGTGTTCCTGTTCCGGTCGCTATGGTGGGGGATTCTTTCAATGATTCCGCTAACCGTGACGATCGCATTGATCTATGGGGTGATCGGGCTGGTCGGGAAAGATTACGACATGCCGGTGGCGGTGCTCTCGGCGCTTAGCCTGGGGCTGGCCGTGGACTATGCCATTCATTTCCTGGCACGGAGCCGCGAGATGGTGGCGCAGTATGGCAGTTGGGAAAAAGCGATTCCCGCGATATTCGGGGAGCCTTCCCGCGCCATTGCGCGAAATGTGATCGTGATCGGTATGGGCTTCCTGCCGTTGCTGGCCGCGCCGTTGGTGCCGTATCAGACGGTGGGATTCTTCATCTCGGCGATACTGGTGATTGCGGGAGCGGCATCGCTGTTATTATTGCCTGCGCTGATTGCACTTTTTGAAAAAACCCTGTTTAAGAACAAGAAGAAGGGGAACTAAATATGCGTAGTCGATATATACTGACCATTCTGCTGGCATTGCTCACCACGCCGGCCTGGGCGCTTTCGGTGGAGGAGATTGTGGCGAAGGCAAATCATGCCGCCTATTATCAGGGTAAGGATGGCCGTGCCAGCGTGCATATGGTGATTACGGATGCGCAGGGCCGCGAGCGCACGCGCGATTTCACGATCCTGCGTACCGACACGGACGATAAGGGGGATACCGAACAGAAATTCTACGTGTATTTTTCCCGCCCGGCAGACGTCAATAAAACGGCATTTCTGGTATGGAAACATACCAAGGCAGAGGATGACCGCTGGCTATATTTGCCAGCGCTGGATTTGGTGAAACGGATCGCTGCCAGCGATGAGCGCACCAGTTTTGTGGGGTCGCATTTCTTCTATGAAGATGTTTCCGGCCGCACCCCCAGTGAGGATACGCATACGTTGGTGGAGGAAACCGATAATTTCTACGTGCTGAAAAGTGTGCCGAAGAAAAAGGACGCGGTGGAATTTGCCTATTACAAAAACTGGATTCATAAGACGACTTTTATCCCGGTGAAAACGGAATTCTATGACAGTGCCGATACCGCGTATCGTACCTATGAGGCGCTGAAGGTGGATACGATTGATGGGCATGCCACGGTGACGCAGTCTAAGATGTCGGATAAGAATCTTGGTGGGTATACGGTCATGGAATACGGCAAAGTTGGCTATGATATCGGACTGCCGGAGGATATTTTCACCGAGCGCTATCTGCGTGCGGCCCCACGGAAATACCTGCGATAAGGAATACCCATGAAGCGACCGGTGCTCTTTTCTCTGCTGGGGTGTATGCTTCTGAACCCGGTCGCACATGCAGAAGAGCCCGCCCTGCCTATGGGACTGGGCGTGGTATCGCCTGCAGATGTGCCAGCGTTACCGCAAGGGCTTTCTTCCGAACCATCGCTGCCGATGGGTCTTGGGGATGGCAATAAAGAGGAAGCCGTTGCGCAAGAGCGGGCAGATGTGTGGCGGGATGCATTACCGTTTGACCTGAGTGGGTTCATAGAGACGCGCTATGGCATGCGCCTGCATCGGGATACGCAGCAGAAACGCGCTAGCCTGGGCGAAGGGCGCTTACACCTCCAGGCTCTCCAGAGTAACGAATCGTTGACTGTAGGGCTGAGCGGGGACCTGCTCTATGATCCGGTGGCAGATGAATACGAACCCGATCTGGAAAATGGAGACGGGGTGCTGGATGTACGTGAGGCTTATGTGCTTTTCCGTCCGGCTGAGAATGCGGATGTGAAGCTGGGGCGGCAGATTCTGACCTGGGGGACGGGCGATCTGCTTTTCATCAACGATTTATTCCCGAAGGACTGGAACAGTTTTTTCATCGGGCGCGATGTGGAATATCTGAAAGCGCCTTCAGATGCGGTGAAGCTGGCGTTTTATCACCCGGAAGTGAATCTGGATGTGGTGTATACCCCACGCTTTGATGCTGACCGTTTTATCGATGGGCGGCGCATCTCGTATTACAATGCCGGAGCTGGCTCGGTGGCGGGGCGAAACCTTCCGGTAAATACCGAGGCGCGGGATGGCTGGTTCCATGGGGATGAACTGGCGCTGCGTCTGCACCGGTTGGTAGAGGCTTATGAAACCGCGCTCTATTACTATCAGGGCTACTGGAAAAGCCCGGCCGGGCAGAACCCTTTAAGTGGGCGGTATACGTTCCCGCGTCTTTCCGTCTATGGTGCCAGTGTACGTGGGCCAGTGCTGGCAGGGATTGCCAATGCCGAACTTGGTTATTATGACAGCCGCGATGACCGGAGAGGTGTCAACCCGCTGGTGCGTAACAGCGAATGGCGGGTGCTGGTGGGGTATGAGCAGGAGCTGGTGCCGGAATTAACCGGGTCAATGCAATATTACATAGAGCATATGCAGGATCATACGGCCTATCGGCAAAGCCTGCCGGCTGGGGCGGTGGTAGAGGATGCAAATCACCAGGTGCTGACCCTGCGTCTGACCCAGCTGCTGATGCAGCAGAACCTGAAACTTTCCCTGTTTAATTTCTACAGCCCCTCGGCAGGTGACGGGTATACACGTGCCAGCGTCAATTACAAGCTGGACGACCACTGGCAACTGGAGACAGGGCTGAACCTATTTTACGGCCAGCGCCATACCTCCTTCTTTGGGCAGTTTGAGGATACGAGCAATATCTATGCCGGGGTGCGGTATAGTTTCTAAGATAAGAGTGTGAAGCTATGCAGTGCCGCATTTTAGCATCACACAGAATTGTTCTACCACGAGTTTATAACAAGATGGCGACTTCCTGCTTGACCCCTGAATAAATTAACCGTATTCTTGACGTATTAACAAAGAGTTAAACTTTCTAGCCATGATACGTGACATTAAAGAGATTATCAAGAATAGCACTACATCTGACGATACTACATCTGGTATTGAACTGATGCAGGATGCTGAATATCTGCGAAAATCTTCGTCAATCATCACTGATGCGCTGCAAAAAGGCTTTGATGTTCTGCAGCTGGAAAATGGCGATATTATTACAACCGGCACGAAAACCGTTGTTTATCAGTACCGATGGGATACTAAGAACCAGAAAATGGTTAAAATGACGGCGAAAGAACGTCGTGATGCTGAAAAACGTGTCAAAGCAGATCGGCATAAGGAAACTGCAAAAGAAACCGTTGACGCCTAGCGCGGCACCCCCTAGATAAGTCCCTATGACAGTGAAGAAAGTAGTACTGGCCTATTCCGGCGGTCTGGATACCTCGGTGATTCTGCATTGGTTGCGTGATGTCTATGATTGCGAGATTGTGACATTTACGGCTGATCTTGGACAGGGGGGTGAGGTGGAAGAGGCGCGTGCCAAAGCCGAGGCTGCGGGCATCAAGGAAATATATATTGAAGATCTGCGCGAAGAATTCGTGCGGGATTACGTCTTCCCGATGTTCCGTGCCAATGCGCTTTATGAAGGTATATATCTGCTGGGGACGTCCATCGCCCGGCCGCTGATTGCCAAGCGCCAGATTGAAATCGCGCTGGAAACCGGTGCGGATGCCGTTTCACACGGTGCCACCGGGAAGGGAAATGACCAGGTGCGGTTTGAGCTGGGTTATTACGCGTTCAAGCCAGATATTAAGGTCATTGCACCCTGGCGTGAGTGGGATTTGAATTCCCGCACCAAACTGCTGGCGTTTGCCCGCGATCATAATATTCCAGTGCCGGCAGAAAAGCGCAATGCCCCACCGTATTCCATGGATGCAAACCTGCTGCATACCTCCTATGAGGGTAACGTACTGGAAGATCCATGGCAACCCTATGAAGAGAGTATGTTTACCCGGAGTGTCGCTCCGGAGGCTGCGCCGGACGTACCGGAAATCATCGAAATTGATTTTGAGCAGGGTGACCCGGTTTCGGTCAATGGCAAAAAATTATCGCCTGCCGCGTTGCTGGAAGCGCTCAATACGCTGGGCGGTAAGCATGGAGTAGGGCGGATTGATATCGTGGAAAACCGCTATGTGGGGATGAAATCCCGTGGCGTGTATGAAACGCCGGGCGGGACGATCCTGCTGGAAGCGCGCCGTTCGGTGGAAAGCCTGACGCTGGATCGCGGGGCGGCCCATCTGAAAGATGAGTTGATGCCGCGCTATGCAGAACTGATTTATAATGGCTATTGGTGGTCGCCGGAGCGGGAGATGTTACAAGCTGCAATCGATCATAGTCAGCAGCGGGTAACAGGAACAGCAAAAGTAAAGCTCTATAAAGGGTGTGCTACGGTAATCGGCCGGAAATCACCCAACAGTCTTTATAATTCTGATATTGCCACGTTTGAGGAAGATACTGCCTATGATCAGCGTGATGCCGCGGGCTTTATTCGCCTCAATGCACTGCGCTTTCGCCTAAATCCGCGCTAGGGTTGAATTTGCAAAGAATTTACAACTAAAATACAGCGCGCTGTTAATAAAGTTTTAATTAAATTCTTGTATAATGCAGTCATATGAATGACGCTATTTCCCAACCTCAACCGCCACAGATAAAAAGCCTGATAACCTTTGCCCGTGCGCTCAGGGCGCTGAAAGATGTCATGCCTGAAGAGGATTATGAGGCATTACAAAGAATTATCAGAGACCACGTTACCAATGCAGATGGCAAAACATTAAACCCGGTATTGCTGGAGCAATTAGAAAGCAAGATAAAGGATGAGTATCAAATTCTGGGTGAGTTTGAGAAAAGAGCAGAGGTGGTTCGCGGTAAGTATTTCAAGGCTTCAGGTGTTATTAGCTTTGATGAACAATTTACTAAGGATATGAAAAAATTACTGAGTGCTTCACCGGACCAGCAGATGGGACTGCTGGGATCGTTCGCGGCGATGGCGGTAAGAGTGAGAGAAACCCGCGTGGATATGGACAGGTATCTCAACTTAAGTAAAGAAACGTTCCAGCATATTTCGCGCGTCACAAAAAACGACCATATCTATATGGATTATCTGGCGGCAAAGTACCTTACGGAACAGGGGCTGGATAAAAAGAAAGTATCTCAAGCCGCATGGGAGGAGTTAGAAGAAAAGCATCCGGAGTTTGACTGGGGGAAATATAAAGATAAATGGCTCGGGAATCACCCGTATTTTGGCGAGAGGGTGCTTCTGGTATTTGATTTTTCCCATTCTGAACAACGTGTTCTCCTCAAAAGGATGCAGGAAACAGTTGTAGAGAATATGATTAATACACCGGGTGAGCCGGTATATCCTAAGCTGGAGAAATTATGGAATGAATTTAAGCAGATCCGTGTACCATCAGACTGTACCTTTACATGTGATACACCAATAACAGACGCTATGGCGATGCAATTTAATAAAGGGGATTACTCAGATATTATCCTTCTAGAGGCAAAAAATCTTCGGCTAGACAGCATGCAGGAGAATCGTGATAAAGAGGATTGCTCATACCTTGCAGAGCGTTCATTTCAGAAAAAACAGTTTGAAATAACCCACTAAGAAACAATCCTTGCCGTAAATAAGGCGCTGCGTCATAATCAGTGACAATGCCTAAACACACGATCAGCAGAGTACAATTTTTCCCAAAAGAGGAAGCCACGCCGGTTTGCGATTGGCCGGGGTGCGGTAGCAATGGCATGTATAAAGCACCAAAATCATCACGAACAGTGAAGACGGAGTACTCTGATGGGAAGGAATATATGTTCTGTCAGGAGCATATACGTCGCTATAATGAAGCGTGGGATTATCTTTCCGGCCGCAGTGCCGAGGAAATCGAAACACTGCAGCATCAGATTGTCTATGGCAACCGGCCGACGTGGCCGCGTGCCCACTTCATGGCGATGCAGGCCTCCCTGCTGGAGCAGGCGGCACAGTGGCGGCATAGTGCAGGCATGCGTCCCATGCCGGAAAAGCCCATACCCATCGGCCTGCGGGAAGAAGAACGCAAGGCGCTGGCGATCCTTTCGCTGGGCTGGCCGGTGAGCCTTGAGGAAATCAAGCGGCAATACCGCAAAATGGCAAAGCGATTTCATCCCGATAGTGAAAACGGGCACGCGGAACGCTTCCGCCGTATCAACGAAGCTTACCGTCTTCTGGTTCGCTCGCCCCTCTTTACGTAAGCGGGCATACTGCTTGGCATTAGGCACAGAATATGGCAGTATGCGCGCGGCTAACATTCTCAAAAATGGAAATAAACATGATTAACCAGACGGACGAAAACCCAATAACGCCGGAAGAAGCCCCTACCAAAAGCGTTTCTGCCTCTAAACTATTCCATATAAAACCAGATATGAAAATAAAGGCGTTTTCAGAGCCTTCCACGTTTACTCCCGCCATGGATCCGGACTACCACTTCAACGAAGAATGTACCCGGGCGATTCTGGCCGGGTTTGTGCATAACCGACGGGTGTTGATCCAGGGTTATCACGGGACGGGTAAATCCACCCATATCGAGCAGGTGGCGGCACGTCTCAACTGGCCACTGATCCGGCTTAATCTGGATGGGCATATCAGCCGGATTGATCTGATTGGCCGGGATGCTATCGTGCTGGAAGAGGGAAAACAGGTCACGCGGTTCCGCGAAGGGTTGCTGCCATTTGCCATGCATCATGGGATTGCACTGGTGTTTGATGAATACGATGCCGGGCGGCCGGACGTAATGTTTGTCATCCAGCGTTTGCTGGAATCACACGGCAGGCTGACATTGACCGAGCAGAATAAGGTGGTGACACCGCACCCAAATTTCCGCCTGTTTGCTACGGCTAACACGATTGGGCTCGGTGATGCCAGCGGACTGTATCACGGCACCAACCCGATTAACCAGGGGCAGATGGATCGCTGGAATATCGTGGTGCAGCTGAACTACCTGCCACAGGAGGAGGAAGTCAAGATTATACGGGCCAAAGTTGCCAAAGCCAAGCCCAAGGAAGTGGAACGCATGGTACGGCTGGCCGGGCTAACGCGGGAAGGATTTGCCAAGGGCGATATTTCCACGGTGATGTCGCCGCGTACGGTGATTGCCTGGGCAGAAAACCAGCAGATTTTTGGGGGCGATTTGGTGCAGGCCTTCCGGTTGGCCTTCCTGAATAAATGCGACGAGCTGGAGCGCGCCACCATTGCGGAATATTTCCAGCGCTGTTTTGGTATGGAATTGCCGGAAACCATGGCGGCCTGATATGGCATCAGGGGATGACCAGTCCGGCATCGCGCGCGAATCACTGGCTGCGGCGTTTCGTGCACTGGCCGGGGAAGCGATCAAGGAAACAGTATTCCAGACCGTGCCGGTGTCTTCCGGTTCCGTACTTCCACCGGTTTCAATAGACCGTACTGAAAAACAGGCCGTGCTTCCTATCCGGGAGCCATTGACCTCGGAAGATCTCGCGCGTACACGCGGGCATTACGACGCCGCCGCGTTATGGATGCGCCTGCATAATCCCCATACCCACGCGGAATTACGCGGGGAAGGGACTGCCGGAGAATGGCTGGACCGTATGGAACGCTTACGGACGGAATTGCTGGGGAGTCAGTATTATCCCGGCGCGGCGAAGAATCTGGAAGCGGCCTACGTGCTGCGTTTTTATCAGCATGGCTATCACGACCCGGCGCGGATCAAGGATTTGCCGATGGCCGAAGCGCTGGAAATTCTGCTGCGTGCGCAGGAAGGGCAGGCATTGCCGCCGGAAGCGGCACGCATCCTGAAAAGCTGGGGCGCTATTCTGGATAAGAAGTTGGCGAAGCAACTGCCGGATGTACATACAGCGCTGGAGGATCAGGCGCAATTCGCCCGGTTGATGTTGCAGATGATGGCACGGCTTTCCCTGCCCCACGGTGCCAGCGAGCAGGTGGAAACACAGGATGCGTCGGCAGCCAGTGCCAGCGGGGAGCAGGAAGAACAACCGGCAGAGGATACGCTGCCTGGTGCGGATGCCCCTATGGTGGAGGAAACCGCCAGCCCGGCCCCAGCCCACCCGCAGCATAAGGCACCATTGCCGAAGGTGGCGTCTAAACCATCAGAAGCAGAAGACGAATCAGAAATCCCCTCCGGTGCCATGCCGCGTTATCAGGTGCGACAGAGTAATCAGCCTATGGCTTACCGCGCCTATACGGTGGTGTATGACGAGGTGGTACGGGCCGATATGCTGGCGAGCCCAGAGGAACTAACCCGTCTGCGCGGGCAGATTGATCACCGTCTGGCGGGCCTCAGGGATATTACACACCGTCTGGCCAACCGGTTGCAGCGACGGTTACTGGCACAGCAACTACGCTCTTGGGAGTATAATCGCGAGGAAGGGATGCTGGATCCATCCCGTTTGGCGAACCTGATTATTGATCCTTCCTTTCCCACGCCCTATCGCTGGGAGAATCCTTCGCGGGATAAGGATACGGTGGTGAGTTTGCTGATTGATAATTCCGGCTCCATGCGCGGGCGGCCCATTACGGTGGCGGCACTGTGCGCGGATATCCTCGCGCGGACGCTGGAGCGCTGCGGGGTGAAAGTGGAGGTGCTCGGCTTTACCACGGTGGAGTGGAAAGGCGGCCAGTCGCGGAAGGACTGGCTGGCAGCCGGTAACCCACCGAACCCCGGACGGCTGAATGATATCCGCCATATTGTGTATAAACCGGCCGGGGCTCCCTGGCGGCGGACACGGCAACATCTGGGGCTGATGCTCAAGGAAGGGCTGCTGAAAGAGAATATCGACGGTGAAGCGTTGCTCTGGGCGTATCAGCGGTTATTGGCGCGGGCGGAGAACCGTAAAATCCTGATGGTGATTTCCGATGGTGCGCCGGTGGATGATAGTACGCTTTCCGCCAATACCGGGGATTATTTAGATCGGCATCTCCGGGACGTCATCCACGAGATTGAGCGTGCACAGGCCGTGGAGTTGTTGGCGATTGGTATTGGCCATCATGTGGGGGATTACTATAGCCGGGCCATCACCATCCGGGAAATTGACGAGCTGGGTGATACCATGGTCAGCGCACTGACGGAATTATTTGAACAGGAACCGCATGCGCGGGGACGCCACAGATCTCAGGTTGCCTGATGAACACTTTCCTCCCGGGCGATCGCTTCGGCCTTCTGTTTTTCCGCCAGTAAAGTCGCCAGTGGCGGGATGTCTTTATCCCATTCGATGAGTGTCGGTACGTTCGGCAGTTTCCGAATGACCTGGGCGTAGAGCTCCCACACCTCCGGGGTAACCGGGGCGCTATGGGTATCAATCAGCAGCCGGTCATTGCCCTCTATGGAGATACTGAACCCTGCCAGGTGCAACTCCTGCACCGCTTCGTGCGGCAGGGCTTCAAGATAAACGTCACTATTCCAGCCATGATTCTGACACGAGACATAGACATTATTCACATCCAGCAACAACCCGCAGCCGCTGCGTTTCACCACTTCTTTAAGGAATTCCCATTCTGGGATGGAAGAGGCGGCAAACTGTGCGTAGCTGGAAGGGTTCTCGATCAGAATCTGCCGGTTCAGCGATTCCTGCACCTGGCTAATATTCCGGCACAGCACTGTTAGTGCCTCCTCGGTATAGGGTAGTGGCAGTAAATCCGGGAGGAAGGTGCCGTCTACCGCACTCCAGGAAAGATGGTCGGAAACGAGGCTCGGAGCGTAACGTTCGATAAAACCCTGCAAACTGGCCAGATGTTCCATATCCACCGGTGTGGCAGAGCCCAGCGAAAGCCCGACACAGTGGGCGCTTAGGGGGTAATGCGCACGAATCGCCTCCAGCCAGTGACAGGCGGAACTGCCAGGGAAAAAATAATTCTCCGGATGGACTTCCAGCCAGGGAATCTCTGGCTGGGTATCAAGGATATCCTGAAAATGGGGGTGGCGCAGGCCGATGCCAACACCCGTAAGGGACGGAGCAGGGGAAACGATGCGCTCAGACACAGCGATTCCCCTACGTACGCCTTACCGCTTAGGAAGCGGATTCGTCGGATTCAGCACCTGGTGCGGTGGTAGAACCGCCGACAATGCGGTCACACGTGCCCTTGGGCAGGAAAATCCATTCATTGGCACCGCTATCTGCCGTGGCACTGCCGGCACAGGAATGTGAACCATCGGCGGCCCCGCAGTCATTCTTCCCGGCTTTGACAATGCCGTAGCATTTTTCTTTCTCCGCACCTTCTTCAGCGGTGGCAGCCATGCCGATTACTGAAGTAGCACCCATGGTCATCACCGCGGCGGCCAGCATTTTTGTCGAATTCTTCATACAGTCTCCTGTTGTTAATAACATTGCGCTAACGATGTCCCCTAATGATTACCTATTTGGGGGCGATCTGCCTGGTATTCGCGCCAGGCGGCGGGCAGGTTACATGGCTTTTGCCGGAATGCCAACGGGATTCCGCTGCCTTAATGAAAAAGACTGGCATTCCCGCCGCAGGCAGGCTAAAACCCTGCCTATGAGCAAAAAACCCTATTATCCCGATATCATCTCCAGCCCGGACTTCCCCAAACTGGAAGAGCAGGTGCTGAAGCAATGGGACGCCGAGCATACGTTTGAGGCTTCGGTTGTGCAGCGTCCAGCGATAATACCAGAACAGGGAACCGGGAATCGGGAATCGGGAAATAAGAGCGAGGACAGTACGTCCGAGTCAGCCTTGAGCGCGCCTCATTGCGAAGGCAAGGAGGCCGAAGCGGGAGGTAATGTTACCAACGAATGGATTTTTTACGATGGCCCGCCCTTTGCCAACGGGTTGCCGCATTACGGGCATTTGCTGACTTCTTGCGTGAAGGATGTGTACCCGCGTTACCAGACCATGAAAGGCCACCGCGTGCAGCGCCGCTTTGGCTGGGATTGCCACGGGCTGCCGGCGGAGATGGAATCGGAGAAGCAACTGGGGATTTCCGGCCGGGCGGCGATTGAGGCATTCGGTGTGGATAAATTCAACGCGCATTGCCGCGAAAGCGTGATGAAATATACCGGCGAGTGGCAACGTTATATTCACCGGGTGGCCCGCTGGGTGGATTTTGATAATGACTATAAAACCATGGACCGGGACTACATGGAATCGGTCTTGTGGGCATTCAAGCAATTGCATGCAAAAGGGCTGGTTTATGAGTCCTACCGCGTGATGCCCTATAGCTGGGCGGCGGAAACCCCACTTTCCAATTTTGAAACCCGGCTTGATAATTCCTACCGCGAACGTGAGGATAAAGCCGTCACCGTGGCGTTTAAGCTGAAGGAGATACCAAAAAAAATTAAAGCCGTGTGTGAAGCAGAAAATTACTACCTCCTCGCTTGGACAACCACCCCCTGGACATTGCCGAGCAATCTGGCGTTGGCGGTGAGTGAAGAGATGGACTACGCAGTCTACTTGGAAGGAAAGAATTGCTTTATAAGGTCAATTAAAAGTCTAGGATATCGATGTAGTAATGAGAAAGTTAAGAAAAATAATAAAATATTAATAGCTGAAACGGGATCTTACGGTTTCAATCATAATAATTCTTTAGAAAAATCAAAAGAGTCTAAAAACAAACAAGTTAAGGTATACTCATATGACGGTGAGTATTACTACATACTATTAATTCCGGAGCAGCATATCGAGGATTTTACCAACACAGGAATTACATTTATTTCTGGAAATGAACTCATCGGCCTTTCGTATGAGCCGCTGTTCCCGTATTTCAAAGACCAGCCGAAGGCGTTTAGGGTGCTTCCGGCGGATTTCATTGAAGAGGGCGAGGGCACGGGCGTGGTGCATCTGGCGCCGGGATTCGGGGAGGATGACCAGCGCGTCTGTGCCGAACACGGGATTGATATCGTGTGTCCGGTGGATGAAAAAGGCGCGTATACGGCAGAGATTTTTGATCTGCCGGATTTGAAACTGCAAGGGTTGAATGTCATCGCAGCGACGGAAAAAGCCGGTGATGAGCCGTACAAAGACGAACAGCTGCAGAAATTCGGGCTGGTGAATCTGCGGATCATCGACTGGCTGAAGCAGCGCGGGCAATTGATCAGGCAGGATGTGATTGTCCACAATTATCCCCATTGCTGGCGGACGGACAAGCCGCTGATTTATAAAGCGGTGCCCAGTTGGTATGTGGAGGTAACGAAATTCAAGCAGCGCATGGTGGAACTGAACCAGAATATCCACTGGATTCCCGGCCATATCCGCGACGGGTTGTTTGGCAACTGGCTGGAAAATGCACGGGACTGGTCGATTTCCCGTAACCGCTTCTGGGGAACGCCGATCCCGGTCTGGAAGAATGAGAGCGGGCAGGTGAAGGTGTTTGGCTCCATTGCCGAGTTGGAAGAGTTCTTTTTACCTAGCATGAGCGAGGAACAAAAAGCGGATTTAGTAAAATCCGGCAGCCTTGAGCTAAAGCCCAATGCGGAGGCTAGTAAGCCGGAGCAGGGGCGTTATACAATAACGGATCTGCATAAGCCCTTCATCGATAGCCTGATAAAAGAGGAAAATGGTGAAGTCTGGCGGCGCGTGCCGGACGTGTTTGATTGCTGGTTTGAGTCCGGCTCCATGCCGTTTGCGCAGGTGCATTACCCGTTTGAAAATAAGGACTGGTTTGAGCAGCATTTCCCGGCGGATTTCATCGTGGAATATGTGGCGCAGACACGCGGCTGGTTCTATACGCTGATGGTGCTTTCCACCGCGTTATTTGACCGTGAGCCGTTTAAGAACTGTATCTGCCACGGGGTGATCCTGAGCGAGCAGAAAGACGAATTCGGCCGGCATAAAAAGCTTTCCAAGCGCCTGAAGAACTACGCTGACCCGGTGGAGATGTTCGATACCTACGGCGCGGACGCCATGCGCTGGTTCCTGATTTCCGGTAATGTGATGCATGGCGGGGATTTGATTGTCAGTACCGACGGCAGCGATATTCGCGACGTGGTGCGGCTGGCCATCAAGCCGATCTGGAACGCCTATCATTTCTTCACGCTCTATGCCAATGCCGATGGGGTGCAGGCCAGGTCATTACTCGCACTATCAACCACAGACCATCAATCATCAACCAGCCTCATGGACCGTTATATCCTCGCCAAATGCCGGCAGGCGGTGGAGATGATTGATTCGGCGCTGGCGGCCTTTGATACACCGCATGCCTGCCAGGCGGTGCAGGATTTCTTTGAGGTGCTGAATAACTGGTATATTCGCCGCAGCCGCGACCGGTTCTGGCGGGCGATACCGGAATCAGGAAGCGATATTCCCGATTCCCGGTTCTCGATTCCCGATTCGGATAAGCAGGCCGCGTATGATACGCTTCTTACCGTACTGCAGCTGATGTGCCGTGCCGCCGCCCCGTTGCTGCCACTAACACTGGAAGCCGTCTGGCAGGGATTGCAGGGCGGCGAGAGTGCATCCCTCCATCTGCAGGACTTCCCGGAGGTGTCGGCGATTCCGGAAGAGGCTGATCTGATGGCGGATATGGACCGGGTGCGCGATGTATGTACCGCCGCACTGGCGGTACGCAGCCGGGCAAATGCCAAGGTGCGGCAACCGCTGGCGTCCCTCACTTTCCTGGGCGCGGGGGCGGAACGTCTGAAGCCTTTTGCGGCACTGATTGCCGATGAAATCAACGTCAAGCAGGTGCAGTTCTCCGATGCGCTGGAAGGTGTGGCAGAGCGTACGCTGGCGATCTTTTTCCCCGTGGCCGGGAAGCGACTGGGTGGAAAAATGAAAGCGGTGGCTGGTGCGGCCCGCCAGGGCAACTGGCAGGTGCACGCCGATGGTGCTGTGGAAGCCGGGGGCGAAATGCTGCAGGACGGCGAATACGAAATCAAGCTGGAAGCAAAGCCGGGCATCAAGGGCGCACAGGCGCTCTCCAGCAACGACGCGCTGGTGGTGCTGGATCTGGCAATCACGCCGGAACTGAAGGCCGAAGGTATCGCGCGGGATATCGTGCGATTGGTGCAGGAGGCCCGTAAAGCGGCCGGGTTGCATATTTCCGATACGATTCGGTTAGCAGTGGAAGGCCCGGATACAGTACGGGCGGCGCTGGAGGCTAACCGGGATTATGTGCAATCCCAGACGCTGGCAGAGGCACTGAGCACAGAAGATGCTGCCAATGAAACCCATGTTTCAGAAAGTGCACTGGATGGGCTGGCTCTAAAAATTGGTCTAAGCAAAGCGGCTTAAAATGCATAAAGTCGTCATAAAACTTATTGCAGCCACCACCTATGCTCTTATGGGGCTTAAGGCCTCCTGGCAAACGGAACAGGCTTTTCGGCTGGAGGTGGTAGCATTAGTCGTTGCACTGCCATTGGTGTGGTGGATGCCGGTATCCATTTCGGAACAGGTATTACTCCTTGGTGCGATTCTGTTAGTGATGGTAGTCGAGTTGATGAATACCGCGGTTGAAGCGGTGGTAGATCTGGTGACAAAAGACCATCACGCGCTGGCGGGTAAGGCCAAGGATGCTGCTTCAGCCGCCGTGCTGGTAAGTGTGGTACTGGCCTTGCTGGTGTGGGGCGTGGTAACTATGCCATTACTCCTGCGCTAGCGCCCGCATTGACCCTTGGCGTGATATCCGGTAATACTCCGTGCATGCCTAACCCATATGACAGAGGCACATATGCTTAAATTCTTGAAGAAACAGCCGCAGGCAGACATCCCGAAATGGGAGCAGATGCCGCGTTGGGACGATCTGGTGGAGGATATGCCGGATGATCGCATCCCGCTAATTGACCGCAAGGTGCTTGATATTTCCAAGCTGACTGTAGACCAGAAAATTTTTCGCGATCAGGGCTTCCTCATTCTGAAAGATTTCCTGCCAGAGAATCTGGTAGACGCCTATGTGGCGAAACGTGAACGGCTAAACTTGCCAGGCGGGTATCCTACGCCGATTCCGTACATGAACGTGGAGGAAATTAAAGACCTTTGCCTTTATCAGCCGCTGACAGGCAAGCTGGAAGAGTTATTTGGCGAGCCTATGGGGATGCACCTGAACCTGACGGGCTGGGTCAGTACCGAGCGCAACTGGCACCAGGATGAATATCTGAACCCGCCGGGGGTGGCTGGCTGGTATGTGGCGGTGTGGATGGCGCTGGATACGATTCATCCGGATGCCGGGCCGTTTGAATATGTACCGGGCTCACATAAATGGGATTTGGTGCGGCGCGATAAGGTACTGGAATATATCTCCCCGGAAGAGCGGGGGAAGGAAACCTGGCCAAAACAATCCGAACGGTTTCTCACACAGCTTTTTGAAGACAAGGTGAAGGAAAAAGGCATCAAGTCGCAGTATTTCCTGGCGGAAAAGGGCGATGTGCTAATCTGGCATTCGCGTCTGATGCATCGGGGAACAGAGCCCAAAAACCGTAATCTTCAGCGCCGGACGATCATCACACATTATAGCGGGATCAACCACCGTGTTGATATGCCGGTAAAACAACAGCATAAGGGACAAGGCTATTACTTTGTGCTGGATGATGGAAAGGCGGGCGCGTACTAGCGTCCTGATATGGCGGCGGGTACGTACTCTTCGCGGTTCTTCCTGTTATGGACGCTGACGCGGCGGGAGATCGCCGCCCGGTATCGCGGCTCAGTATTGGGGGTGCTCTGGGCGCTGGTAACGCCGCTTTTGATGCTGGGCGTGTATACGCTGGTATTCGGGTTTGTATTTAAAGCGCGCTGGGGCGGGACGCCGTTGATTGCGGCGGAGAATAATGCCGGTTTTTCCCTGATGCTGTTCTCTGGCCTGTTGCTACATGGCTGGTTCTCGGAAATCCTGATGGGAGCGCCTGCGCTGGTTCTTTCCAATAGTAATTACGTCAAACGCGTGGTGTTTCCTCTTCCGGTGCTTATGCCGGTGCTGGTGGGGCGCGCCGGGTTCCAGTTTTTGGTCGGGCTGGCGGTGCTGTTTGCCGGGATGTTCTGGATCATGGGCAGTATCCCCTGGACAGCGCTTTATGTGCCAGTGGTGTTGCTCCCGTTTGTGGTGCTCATGCTGGGAGTGGGCTGGTGGCTGGCCTCGCTCGGGGTGTATCTGCGTGATATTGCGCAGCTGATGAGTGTGCTGACCACCATCCTGCTATTTCTGAGTACGATCTTTTATCCCGCGGAGGCCTTGCCGGAATTGGTGCGAGATTATGTATACTTCAACCCGCTTTCCTATATCGTGGATGAATTGCGCCGGGTGACGCTGTGGGGGCAGGTGCCGCTATGGAGTGTGTGGCTGAAATATCTGGCAGTCTCCATATTGGTGGCAATCTCAGGCTATGTCTGGTTCCGCAAAACGCAACGGGGGTTTGCCGATGTGCTCTGATGTGGCCATTACCATCCAGAACCTCTCCAAGACGTATTTTCTCTATGCCCACCCGTCTGACCGGCTGAAACAATATATCTTCCGGTGGAGGCAATGGTTCACCCCGTTTGAAGCGTTAAAGCCGCTGAACTTGACAATTAAGCGTGGGGAAACGGTGGGGATTGTGGGGAGGAACGGTTCGGGTAAATCCACCTTGCTGCAACTGATCTGTGGGACGGTGTTTCCTACCGGGGGGACGGTGAAGGTAGATGGGCGTATCTCGGCGTTGCTGGAACTGGGGGCGGGGTTCAACCCGGAATTTTCCGGTTGTGAGAATATTTATATGAACGGAGCGCTGCTGGGGATGTCCCGGCGGGAGATTACCGAAAAATACGATGCTATCGTAACGTTTTCTGGCATTGATGCGGCGCATATTGCCCAACCGGTTAAAACCTATTCCAGCGGGATGTATGTACGGCTGGCCTTCGCCGTAGCAGTGGCCTCAGACCCGGAGGTTCTGATTGTGGACGAAGCGCTTTCGGTGGGAGATGCGGCATTCCAGCGCAAATGCTTTTCCCGGATTCAGCAGATGCAGCAGAATGGCACAACGATCTTATTTGTATCGCATGCGCCGGGGACCGTGCAGGAGCTCTGTACCCGTGCCATCCTGATGGATGGCGGCGAGATGCTGATGGATGGATCGCCCAAGGCTGTGCTCGGGCAGTATCACCGTTTGCTGTTTGCGCCGGAGGCGCAGGTAGGGGAAATCCGTGAGGCAATACGTGGTGGTGTTCCCCAGGAGGGCGTGGAGGAAGGTGGCCAGCTGGATGCGGGGATGCAGCCGGAAAGTACGGTCACGTATGTTCCCCGCGGGGCGGAGATTTCTAACCCACGCATCACGACACTGGCCGGGGAAGAAGTCAATGTACTAACGCGGGGCGAAACTTACCAGTATCATTATACGGTCACGTTTACGGAAGAGGCTTCCGGGGTGCGCTTTGGCATGAATCTGAAGACGCTGCGCGGCGTGGTGCTGGGGGGTGCTACCTCGCATACCGAAAAGCAGGCCATTGCGTCACTACCGGAAGGCACGGTGCTGGAAGTCTGCTTTCGTTTTTGCTGCCGGTTGTTGCCGGGGAATTATTTTACCAATGCCGGATGCAGTGGCATGGTGGAGGGTGAGCGGGTGATGCTGCACCGGATTGTGGATGCCTGTATGTTCCGGGTGGCCGATGAGGCAGAGCTGACGGCCACTGGTACCGTCGATTTTGAAGCACAAGCCTCAATCAAGGGGCTATAAAGGGCTATCATGCACACACGGAACGGGCGGCAAATCTATTTCCTGCATATTGCTAAAACGGCGGGTACATCCTTTCGTACGCTTCTGGAATCCCGGTTTACGGAGCAGGAAATTGCACCGGTTTACCTGACACACGAGCTGGCGGAGTTTGTCCGGCGGGGCGATGCCAACACATTGGGAGAATACCTTTTTATCCGTGGGCATATGGGCTGGACGCTGGTGCCGTATCTGCCCGCGCGGCCACGGGTAATTACCCTGTTGCGTGACCCGGTGGCGCGAACGGTTTCGCATTGCCGGCATATTCAGCGCGAGCAAAGCCACTGGATGCACCCGGTCTTTGCCGGACGCGATGTTTCCGTGGAGGAGATGCTGGAATATCCGCCCTTGGTAAAGCTGGTGACCAACTTCCAGACGCGGAACCTCGCCGAAACATGGAATCTGGCCAGGGAAGTGCTGGATCATGAAGACCAACCGGTAGTACCCCCTAGCCTCGGGCGGTTAATGGCCTATGGCGACACGCCGCTTGATGTGCCGGATTTGTTTTATCTGGCAGAGGAGCGGCTAAAGCAGTGCACAGCGGTCGGGACAACCGAGCATTTGCCTGAGATGGTGGAACGGCTGGAGCGTATATTTGACTGGCAGTTTGATGATGCAGCGGTACCGCTGCTGAATGCTGCCCCCCGGCCACCAGAGCCACTTGCTCCGGGATTGCAAAGAAAAATCGAAACACTAACCGAGCTGGATCAGGCGCTCTATGAAACGGTTCTCCGGCAAGAAACGGAAGTGCAGAAAAAGAAACGGATATTCTCCTTGCCGAAATTTGGCCGGATACAAAAGCAGTACAAACCTGATTTTCTGTGTATCGGTGCGCAGAAGGCAGGCACGACATGGCTGCATGCACAACTGGCACGGCATCCGGATATCTACATGCCAGCCAAAGAAATGCATTTCTGGGATATGTATCACGCGCGGGGGGTAGAATGGTATTGCTCCCACTTTACCGAAACCGGGAAAGTGCAGGGTGAGATTACGCCGGCCTATGCATTGCTTAGCCGGGAGCGTATAAAAGAGATCTATGCGTTAAATCCGAAATTACGGATTCTGTTCATCACCCGTGATCCTATGGAGCGGGCCTGGTCGCATGCGCTGATGGATTTAACGAAACAGGGGCGGAAGCCAGAGACCACGCCGCCGGAGTGGTTTGAGCGGCATGTAATCTCTGACGCCTCACGCCAGCGAGGGGATTATGCAGGAATTCTGGTGCGCTGGAAATCCGTATTCCCGGAGAGTCAGTTCTGTGTGCTGCCATTTGAGCTGTTACAGACGGAGCCGCGTCAGTTTCTGAAGAAGGTCTGTCAGCATTTGGGAATCTCGGCTAAGATATATGATGACATCCAGGATGCAGAATTGCAAAAACGTGTGTTTGAAAACACAACATATGCGATGCCAGAATCAGTGCGAATGGTTTTGGAAGAACGCTATCCAAAGGGTGAAAGTGGCATGAAGTAGCTTGTTGCATTAATGCAACAGCTTTATTTTGTGGCGGCACGTTATGGTGTGGTAAATATGTTGTATTGGCAAAATCTGTTGAACTTTGCGTGTAAAAGTGCTTGTACTTTTAACGCGATTCGTCTACATGACGTAGTGATTTCTTCCTTCTGTGGAGGGAGGGGGACGCGGTATATATCCCACGTACCCTGTTCCGCAGGGTAGTTGGGTGTAAACTGTAATTTAACATAAGGGGTTAGATTCATGGCAAATTACAATTTTTCGTCGGTAGTTGGAACGACGATAAGCAGCTTCGTGGCGGGTACGGATACCCTCACGTTTGATATTTTCAATAACACGCTGATTTCCGCAACGGACATTACGCTGTCCGAAAGTGGCGGGAATCTAACGATCAGCACGCCGCTTGGTAATGTGACGATCAGCAGCTTCACGGACGAAGCGCTGACAAGCAGCACGCTGGTCTTCTCCGATAGCAGCACAGTGACGGTGGGTGACAATACAACCAATACCTCGCTGGACGGTGTAGGCAACTCGATTAGCGGTACGGGTGTGAATGACCTGGCCTTCGGTCTGGGTGGTAACGATACCATCACCAGCGGTGGTGGTAGCGACAAGCTGTATGGTGGTGACGGTGCCGATTCCATTACGGGCGGTTCCGGCAGCAGCTACATTCAAGGTAATGCCGGGAACGATACCATTACGGGTGGTACGGGTAGTGAAACGCTGCGCGGTGGCCAGGGTAACGACTCGATTGCGGCCGGCACCGGTAATGACGTGATCTACGGGGATAATGGTGATGACACGGTGACGGCAGCAAGCCAGGTGACCGGTATCACGATCTACGGTGGTGACGGTAACGATTCTCTCAATACGGCGGGTGCGGGTAGTGCCGCTTCTTCCTTTAACGTCAACGGTAACGCCGGTGACGATAGTATGGGTGGTGGTGCAGGTAGTGATAGTCTGCGCGGCGGCCAGGGGAATGATACCCTCGTCGGTGGCGGTCTGAATGATACGCTGAGAGGTGACCTGGGTGATGACAGCATTACGGGCGGTACCGGTGCCGATGTGATTACTGGTGGTGACGGCAACGATACCATTAGCAGTTCCTCGGGTTCCGATAACGTGGATGGCGGTGCGGGTAATGACAGCATTACCGTTGCTCCGGGTTCCACAAACAGTGATGTGACCACGGTGGTTGGCGGTGATGGTAACGATACCATCACAGGCAGCGGTGGTACGGGTACGCTGAGTGTTAATGGTAACGCGGGTGATGACAGCCTGGTCGGTGGTTCCGGTGCGGATACGCTGAAAGGCGGTCAGGGTAACGATACCATCTCCGGTGGTGCCGGTGCTGATAGTCTGAATGGTAACCTGGGTGATGACACCATTGACGGCGGTGCCAATAACGACACCATTAACGGTGGTGCCGGGAATGATACCATTGACGGTGGTGCTAATGATGATAGCATCAGTGGTGGTGACGGTGATGACAGCCTGTCCACCTCTGCTGGTGATGATACCGTCAGCGGTGGTGCCGGGAACGACATCATCACGGGTGGTGCTGGTAATTCCAGCCTGAGTGGTGATGCCGGTGACGACAGCATCACGGGTGCCGGTGGTAACGAAACCATCTCCGGTGGTGATGGTAACGATACGCTGGATGGTAGCACCGGTGATAACTTCATTGATGGCGGTGCCGGAAATGATGTCGTAAAATTCACGGCCGATAACCTGACAACTGATGATTCACTAATTGGTGGCTCGGGTACGGATACCCTGTCACTGACCGGTGCGGTGGAATACGCTATTAACGGCACCGATCTGGCTAACACTGTTGGTTTTGAAGTGATTTCGCTGACCGGTGGTTCGGGAACGGACACGCTGGTGTTGTCGGATAGCTTTGTCGCAACCTCTGATGCCACTAACAAGGCCGGTACTTCAGGCAGCCACGGTGTGGAGATTGCGGGTGACGATGCGGTCAGCCTCGATACTTCCGCTGTAACCTCAACCAATGATGTGATTATCGGAACCACTTCCGCGGTAACGCTGGTGGGTGGTAGCCGCGTTGTTGGTAAAGACGGTGTGGCCATCACGGTTACGGGTAGCACCTCTGCCGATACGGTGGAAGGTGGTACGGGTAACGATACCATTTCCGGCGGTAACGGTAATGACAGTATTACCGGTGGCTCCGGTGCTGATAGTATTACCGGTGGTGCGAATGACGACGTGCTGTCCGGTGGTGCGGGTAACGATATCATCACGGGTGGTACGGGTAACGATACCATGGATGGTGGTGATGGTGTGGATACCTTCATATTCGCGGAAGCGGATGTGACCGGTACTTCCAGTACAGCCTGTGACGTAATCAATAACTTCAACGCGGGCGGAACAACCTCCGATGATAACATTGATTACAATGGTACGGCTCTGGTTGATGGTACCACGACAGGTATCAGCTTCCAGTCGGTTACCGCAGTGGGTACTGCAGTGACGGGTACAGTGATTGCGGTGGATATCAGCGGTCAAACCGCGACCTCGCAAACCGGTGCTGCGAACGTCATTGGCAACCTGAACTACACGGCGACAGCGGATGATGTCATGATCTTCGCCATCAACGATGGTTCCGGTAACGTGGTGCTGTGGCGCTGGGATGACACCGTGGATAGCGGCGGTGACGTTGACTCTGGCGAAATTGAAGTCATTGCCAAACTGGCAGGTGTCACTGCGGGTGACCTGGCCTCTGGCGACTTCGTCTAGTCAGATCCGACCTAAGGTAAAGGGAAGGGCGCCTATTGGCGCCCTTTTCTTTTATCTCAAGATAAGGCTTACTTTGACAGGGTTGGAGCAATTTGAGACAATGCGACATGGTTGAGAGCAACGAGAGGAAACGTGTAATGCCGCTGTGGTTCTCCCCTGGATTAAGCCAGCGTGTACCCTTACGTACCATTCTGAAGGGAACAGCGATCATTGGCCTGGCAGCGTACATGCTATTGGCAGCCTATGTGTTCTTTGGTGTACTTAATCTTACGCATGCTTTGGTCGGGGCACTATTCATCTTTATACTTTCGGTCCTGTTTATCTGGCCGTATATCGCTAACCTGCTGGCACTTACCCATTATGTAAATGAATTATCACAGGATCATAAGGCCCAACCGCCAAACCTGAGCTTTCTGAATAATGTGGAAGAACTGACAGAAGCCATCAGTCGCCTGCATCATTCCTGGGAAGTGCGCAGAACACGGCTGGAAAGTACAGTGATTGAGAACCGAATTTTGCTGGATATTTTGCCCGATGCTGTCGTAATGCTGGACGAACAGCTGCGCGTTGTCCGTACAAATCACACTGCCAGACGTGTATTCGGTGAGCTGCTGGAGCATTTGCCCGAGGTAATAGAAAGTCCGGTTATTCGGGAAGCAGCAAATAATGTCTTGCTCAAAGAGAAGGGTCGGACGGTAGAATATCAGGGAAGTCGCTTACGTGAGTACCAGGTTAGTATGCAGCGTTTTCCGGTGCCATCACAGGGAGGAATCGCCCTGGTCATGTCATTCCATGATGTCACAGAGCAGAAGCGTACCGAAAAAACACTGGCAGATTTTGTAGCAAATGCCAGCCATGAAATCCGCACCCCGCTTACCAGTCTAAAAGGTTTTGTGGAAACATTGCAAACGGCAGCACGGGATGATCCGGAAGCACAGGCGCATTTTCTGGAACTAATGGCCGGACAGGCAGAGCGTATGGAGCAGCTGGTAAATGATTTGCTCTCGTTATCTAAAATCGAGATGAATCGCTTCTCTTCACCTACAGAACGGGTAAATATATGGAATATACTTGAGGATGTTATTGACCAGGAACGTTTTTCTTCTGACGCACACCACATAACGTTGCTACTAAATGAACCGGAAGCACCGCTCCCTAAAATATATGGGGATGGCGGGCAGTTACAGATGCTATTTGATAACCTTGTTACCAATGCCATTAAATATGGCAAAGAAGGGGGTAAAGTGATTGTGAGCATGCAAGAAAAGGGCAATCCTTTACTCGCATGTGATGGTAAGCGACTAACCGGGCGCTATATAACGGTGGATGTAATCGATGATGGCATCGGCATTCCCCGGGAACATATTCCACGTCTGACGGAGCGTTTTTATCGCGTCAATAGTACAAAAACCCATAAGATAAGCGGTACAGGACTGGGTTTAGCCATTGTGAAGCATATATTGGAACGTCATGGCGGTTATCTGGATGTTGTCAGCTCCCCTGGCAAAGGAAGCACCTTTACCGTTCTGCTTCCAATAGTAGAAAAAACAAAAAAGCAGGAAAAATCATCGGCATAATGGTTGCAATTGAGGAATTTCTGCCGTATAGGGTGACTATGGCCGTAGCTAAAGGCAAACCCGTATGACGACCCTGCAATTTCTCATAAGTGCTTTGGTGATCGTTTCTCTAGGGTTTCAGATTACCAAACAACAAGTTAATAAACGCCGGCACGTTTCAGGAGAGCGTTTAGCCGCGCTGCCACACTATTACGGCTGGTGTGCGGTAATATGGGCGGTGCTACCTGCGGGTATGATTTATCTGGCGGGTATATTTACCGATGCAAAAGATAATTATACGCTACCATTACTGGTGGCGGTGCTGGCGATTTTTTTAGTATGGCTCCTCATTTCACCCCGTTTTCATGCCCGCAAGCATGTTGAGCAATGGCTGATGTTGGTGCTGAAATTGGCGGCCGCAATGTCCATCCTGATAACCTTGCTAATTGTAGGTTCGGTGTTGCTGGAGTCCGTGCATTTCTTTCAGGAAGTTCCGCTTCATGATTTTCTTTTTGGTACGAAATGGAGCCCACAATCTGCCGGGTATGCCACGCCGGAAACACTGGGAACGCATTTTGGTGCCGTGCCAGTCTTTACCGGAACGTTGTTGGTTACGACAATCGCCGTGGGTGTAGCAGGGCCACTTGGCCTGTTTTCGGCGATCTATCTTTCGGAATATGCCCAGCGGCATACCCGTGCCATTCTGAAGCCGGTGCTAGAGCTTCTGGCGGGAATTCCCACCGTGGTTTATGGTTTCTTTGCGGCGGTGCTCTTCGGGCCGACCCTGCGGGAAGTATGCAGCTGGATGGGAATGGATGTCGCTACGGAAAGTGCTTTTGTAGCGGGAACGGTGATGGGAATCATGATTATTCCGTTCGTACTGTCCCTGACGGACGACGTGATGCATGCCGTGCCAACGGCGCTTCGTGATGGTTCGTATGCGCTGGGTGCTACGCGGGCAGAAACGGTCTGGCGCGTGATTGTTCCGGCGGCCCTGCCGGGGATTATGGGGGCATTTCTGCTGGCGATTTCCCGGGCGATTGGGGAAACCATGATCGTGGTGATGGCGGCAGGGCTGGCGGCGAATATGACGCTTAGCCCGCTGGAACCGGTGACCACTGTCACCGTGCAGATCGTCACCCTGCTGGTGGGAGATCAGGAATTTGATAGTGCTAAAACCCTTTCTGCCTTTGCGCTTGGGCTAACATTATTTGTATTAACACTATTGCTGAACATTGCGGCACTGGTGATTGTGAAACGGTTCAGGGAGCGGTATGACTGATCTGCACCCCGATACATTTGCTGAAAACGCTGGTTTGCACCCGCTTTCACTGGCGGCCTGTACCGGGGAGCGTGACCTGATGCGCAAACGCCGGGCACAGGAGACGCGTGCCGGATGGTATGGCCGGATCGCTGTAACGATTGCCTGTTTTTTCCTGATCGTACTGGTGGTGACCATCATTAAAACCGGAATGGGGGCGTTTATCCAGACGCAGGTGCGGTTGCCGATACAGTTTGACCGCGAGATATTGCATCTGCCGCAGGGGGTGGCACCGGAAAAACTGGGCGAATCAATCCATAAAGCAAACTTCCGGGCATTAGCCCATGCGTCACTACGGGAACTGTTTCCCAGCGTAACGGGACGTGCCGGGCGCTTCCAGCTCTATGGGATGCTGAGTGATGAAACTGGCAGGGTGCTCCGTCGCATGGTAGAAAAAGACCCGAAATTATTGGGGACCCGGCAGGAAGTATGGGTACCGATGTCTGCCACCATAGATATGGTGGTGAAGGGGCGCATTAAACCAGGTACCCCTGCGGCTGCGCAGCTGGGGCCGAAGCAGCTGGATGCTATTAAGAAACTACAGGAAACACACCGGGTGGCACGGCGTTTTAATGGGATGTTCCTGACCCGTGCAGATTCCCGTGAGCCGGAACAGGCTGGGGTGCTGGGTAGTTTTGTTGGTTCGTTATATATTGTGCTGGTTTGCTTGTTGGTAGCGATGCCACTGGGGGTGGGGGCGGCCATCTACCTGGAAGAATTTGCACCCAAAAATCGCTGGACGGACTTCATTGAGGTCAACATCAATAATCTGGCTGCCGTGCCTTCCATTATTTTTGGGCTTTTGGCGCTGGCGATTTTCCTGAACCTGTTTGAAATGCCGCGTTCTTCGGCGTTGGTAGGGGGCCTTGCCCTCTCTATGCTGGTGCTGCCTACCATGGTGATTACCACGCGCCACGCCCTGAAGGCAGTGCCGCCCTCCATTCGGGATGCGGCAGCTGGGCTTGGGGCATCCCCCATGCAGATATTACTGCACCACACTCTGCCGCTTGCTCTGCCGGGGATCATGACGGGTGCAATTCTCAGCCTGGCACGTGCGCTTGGGGAAACTGCGCCGCTGTTGATGATTGGCATGGTGGCATTTATTGCGGATGTACCGCACACACTGATGGATCCTGCTTCCGCATTACCAGTACAGATTTATTTATGGGCAGATAGCCCGGAACGGGCATTTATGGAGAAAACCGCCGGTGCTATTCTGGTATTACTAGGGGTTTTGGTGATTTTAAATGCTTTAGCGGTGTTCCTGCGCCGAAAATTCGAATATAAGTGGTAATATGCCGAAGAAAAAGAAAGCACGATTAGAAGCAAAGAAGGTCAGCGTTTTTTATGGAGCGACGCAGGCATTATTTGGTGTGAGCCTGAGTATTCCTAAAAACAACGTGACCGCGCTGATTGGTCCGTCTGGCTGTGGGAAGTCCACGTTTCTGCGCTGCCTTAACCGGATGAATGACCGGATTGAAGGATGCCGTGTGGAAGGCCGGGTGCTGCTGGATGGGTATGATATTTATGCGCCGGAAGTGGATGTGGGGCTGCTGCGGGAAAAAATCGGGATGGTCTTTCAGAAGCCAAATCCGTTCCCCAAATCTATTTATGATAACGTACTCTATGGCCCGCGTATTCATGGCTTGTATGAAACCCGTGAGGAAGCCGATGCCATCGTGCATAAAGCGCTAAAACGTGCCGGCCTCTGGAAGGAAGTAAAAGACCGGCTGGATATGCCGGGGACAGCACTCTCGGGTGGACAGCAACAGCGTTTGTGTATTGCCCGTGCCATTGCCGTCAATCCGGAAGTGGTGCTGATGGACGAACCCTGTTCGGCACTGGACCCGATTGCCACCGAGGCCATTGAGGAACTAATTGAAGAACTGAAGGAGAAATACACCATCGTGATGGTGACGCACTCCATGCAACAGGCAAGGCGGATTTCGGATTATACAGCATTTTTCCATCTGGGACGTATCATAGAGGATGGTGCGACAAAGAAACTCTTTGAAGACCCGAAAGAAAAAGAAACCAAGGATTACCTCAAAGGGCGATTTGGCTAGGCGATGGTAGACGAAGGACTCAAAGCACGCATTCTGGTGGTGGAGGATGAATCTGCCATTCAGGAGTTGCTTGCCTATAACCTGAAAAAAGAAGGTTTCACCGTTGACTGTACAGACGATGGTGAAGAGGCACTATGGATGGTGGAAGAGAACGTGCCAGACCTGGTGTTGCTGGACTGGATGCTGCCCTCGCTTTCCGGGGTGGAAGTATGCCGCCGCATGCGCGAGAAGGATGTGACACGCTCGGTGCCGATCATTATGCTGACAGCGCGTGGGGAAGAGTCTGATAAGGTCAAAGGGCTGGATAGTGGAGCAGACGATTATATTGCCAAGCCGTTCTCCCCGCGGGAACTGATTGCACGGATTCATGCCGTATTACGCCGCACACGCCCGGTACTGGAAGAAAAGAAGCTGGAATATGCCGGGATTGAGATTGATCTGGATGCCCATCGCGTACTGTGTCTGGGTAAGCAGGTGCATCTGGGGCCGAAGGAATTTTACCTGCTCTGCCGGCTGATGGAGCGCCCGGGCATGGTCTATAGTCGAGAACAGTTACTGGACAGTGTGTGGGGGCAGGATGCCTACGTGGATGTTCGCACGGTAGATGTCCATATCCGTCGCATCCGGAAGGTGCTTGAAGAAGCTGCTCCAGGGCTGGAGCGGGTGATCCGTACCGTTCGCGCTGCCGGGTATACGATAGATAAACCAGGAGAGGATGAAGAAGAGGAGTAATCCTTCTTACTGCCTAAGAAAGCTTAGCAACAGCGTCGGCAATGCGGGTCAATGCAGTATCCAGCGTCTTATCGGAAGTCGCATAGGAAATCCGGAAGAACGGCTCCGCGCCAAACGCAATACCCGGAACCACAGCGACCAGTGCATGCTCCAGCAGGTAAGTGGCCAGGGCGTTACCATTATCGATAACCGTGCCATCCGGGGCCTTGCGGCCAAACAGATCACTGCACTTTGGGAAGACATAGAAGGCACCTTCCGGGCGATTACACTGAATATCAGGGATAGCATTCAGCCTATCCACCACAAAATTACGGCGCTTCTTAAAGACCTCCACCCATTCCTGCAGAAAATCCTGCGGGCCGTTCAGGGCCTCTACTGCAGCCGCTTGGGCAATGGAGCAGGGGTTTGAGGTGCTTTGTGATTGTAATTTGGCAATGGCTTTAATTAGCTCCACCGGGCCACCGGCATAACCAATACGCCAACCCGTCATGGCATAGGCCTTGGAAACCCCGTTAATGGTGAGTGTACGATCGTTCAGTTGCGGTTCTACCTGTGCCGGGGTGCAGAACGTAAACCCGTCATACACGATATGCTCATAAATATCATCGCTCATAATGTGGACGTGTGGATGTTTTAGCAGTATATCGGTGAGCGCTTTCATTTCTGCCTGTGTATAGGCACCCCCGGTGGGGTTGCTGGGAGAGTTCAGGATCAGCCACTTGGTTTTGGGTGTAATGGCGGCTTCCAGATCCGCCGGTTGCAGTTTAAAGCCGTTTTCCGCCGCACAGCTGATAAACACCGGTATGCCCCCTGCCAGCAGTGCAATATCCGGATAGGATACCCAGTACGGTGCCGGGATAATCACCTCATCCCCAGCATTAAGCGTGGCAAGAAGGGCGTTAAAAATAACCTGTTTCCCCCCGGTGCCAACGGTAATATTGGCCGGGGCATACTCCAGCCCGTTTTCACGGCGGAATTTGTCACAGATGGCTTTTTTCAGCGCTGGGGTACCGTCTACCGCGGTATATTTAGTATCCCCGGTATCCATGGCACGTTTGGCGGCGGCTTTGATGTGGTCTGGCGTATCAAAATCCGGCTCTCCGGCACCCAGCCCGATGACATCCTTGCCAGCGGCTTTCAGTTCGGCGGCTTTGGTTGTAACGGCAATGGTAGGAGACGGTTTGATGGCATGCATCCGCTCGGCAATCAGTGACATAGAGAATCCTTTGTTCGTGTGAATCTGTTGCAGGGCTGATTAACGCATTTTGGCCGGTTTGGCCAGTCTAAATCGTCGTTTTATAGGCGGAGATAGATTATGGGGCGAAGAAATCCGGTGTGTAGCCATTTTCCCGCTGTTTTATCCCGGATACGGATTCGATTGCAGGGGGAGACAGAGAGGTGGCTGGGGTAATGGGGTCACTTGATATATCAGGTGTTTGGTTAAACAGAGCATCCAGGAACTGGCGTGGCTGCGGATTGTTGTTTGAACGATGGGTTTCGACAGGGTATTGTTTGGTCTGCAATGTGACATTACCATCCGCATCACGACCCGCATACACCATGACAGGTGTATTAGTTTCTTGAGCCCGTTTCAGCTCCTGTTTCAGGGATGTAATATATGCATCATAATGTTCTGCCGGTAAGACTGCCTTCAAACCCTCCAGGAGGTCCATTTTGCCCGGTGAAGTAAATGGCAGAGTGCTATTGATGTCTGGACTCGTGTCCGGGAAAAGTAGTAATGCATTCGGATTACCAGGGCGTACATAGAAATAGAGATTCTCGGGCAAACTACTTGGAGATAATAGGATAAGTGTCTCGTTGGCACGAAGGTGCTGTTCACTATTGCGGCTTATTTGGAGGGTTTCAGGTACTGTTGGGACGGGGGGAGGAGTGGTATTTGTTGGGGCAATTGTGTCAGAAGTGATTGCTGAGGCTAAGGTCATATTGCTGGCAACAGAACTAATAACACCAGTAGTAGTTAGTGATGTGGCCTGTGCCAAGGCATTTAATGGTGCCGTATAGGGAGTAAGGGAAGGATGAAGTTTGGTAAATAATACCGCACCACTAAGCACTTCTGAAAAAGTTCGGATACCCCCTTGCTTCTCCCCCGAGTAATCGGGAGTATCCGAACGATGCGAAAATAAATTATCCCACCAGCGCCGCGCTGATTTTAGAGGTGACTTAATAAAAACAGAAAATTGCTCTAACTCCGCCTGCATTTGTTCGGCACCGATTTGAGCAAGTTCTTCTCCGTCTTCGTCCTTTTTCTTTTTTTCTTCCTCATTCTCCACGAAAGAGGATTCATCGTACTCACGAAACATCCGAAAGATAGCGTGTTCGTAACGTGAGCTTCCTAATGTGAAAATATTGAGTTCCTTTAACGTATTGTAAAAATAAGCAATCGATTCAGTGGGTGTAAAATTTGGAAAGCGCATGTTGCTAATCGTATTCCTTTAACTCTATAGTGTCAGGATAGCAAAAAAAGGTTAACAAAATTTTAACTAAATGCAGAAAAATAGGCAAAAACGGATATAGCGTTAAAATCGTATTAATAAATAGGTAAGGAATGAATTGGCTCTCACGCTTAAAAGCCGGGTTATCCAAAAGCTCCAGTAAGCTCTCGGAAGGCATCAGCACCATTTTCACCCATCGCAAGCTGGATGATGCCATGCTGGAGGAGCTGGAAGATCTGCTGGTCATGGCAGATCTGGGTTCGGAAGTGGCGTCACGGGTAGTGGCACGGTTTGGTCGGACAAGATTTGGCAAGGATATCAGTTCGGAGGAAGTAAAAAACGCACTGGCGCAGGAGATCGCTGAGGTGCTGCGTCCGGTGGCGATCCCCCTTTCACTGGATAAGCCCGCCCGCCCGCAAGTGGTGATGATGGTGGGGGTAAACGGTAACGGGAAGACGACCACGCTGGGTAAGCTGGCGCTGCGGGCACGGCAGCAGGGGAAAAAGGTCATGCTAGTGGCATGTGATACCTTCCGAGCAGCCGCCGCGGAGCAGCTGGCGGTGTGGGCGGAGCGTTCCGGGTGCGAACTGGTGCGCGGCAATCCACAGGCTGACCCGGCCAGTGTGGCCTATACCGCGCTGGAGAAAGCACGGGCGGAAGAGGTGGATATTGTGTTTATTGATACCGCCGGACGGTTGCAGAATAAAGCCGGCTTGATGGAGGAACTGGTCAAAATCATGCGGGTATTGAAGAAGCTGGATCCAGATGCTCCGCATGATACCGTGCTGGTGCTGGATGGGACAACCGGGCAGAATGCCCATAAACAGGCCGAAGTGTTCAGTGAGATGGTGCAGATAAGCGGGCTGATCGTCACCAAGCTGGATGGTACCGCCAAGGGCGGTGTGGTGGTGGCGCTGGCTGAACGGTTTGGCCTGCCGATCCATGCCGTCGGGGTGGGAGAGTCCATTGAAGATTTGCAGCCTTTTGAGCCGGAGGGTTTTGCGCGTAGCCTGTTGGGATAGGTTACACAGGGAAAACGCAAAAACCCCATAAAATTAAGCATTTCTAAAGGAGTGAAATAATAATCTGGCATGACCTCAGGGAGATAGGTTGTTAACGCTTGTGCGTTAAAAATGTGTGTTTTTACTAATTTTTGTTAATAAACCCATTGACTCTCCATTAAACGCTGGTATAGTCGCGCACATGGTTAAGAAATATCGCTCACAAGAACTTGATGCCGTTTACGGTGCGCTGGCCAATAGTACGCGACGCAAGATACTGGCGCGTCTGGTGAATGAACCATGCAGTGTGGGTGAACTGGCCGAGCCGTTCGATATGTCGCTGGCAGCAGTTTCCAAGCATATTCGTATTTTGGAAAAAGCCGGGCTGGTGGAAAAAGAGCGCCGCGCGACGACCATTATCTGCCGTGCACGGATGGCTCCGGTGGCCAGTGCTGCGGCATTTGTACATTTCCTTGAGCAATATATCGTTGAAAATCGTCCGCTGGAACAACAGCCTGCCGTTGAGCGTCCGCTGGAAGTGATCGATACCGGTTTCTAATTTTTCTTTACTGTTTTCTTCTTTTAATGAATTATTAGCTATTAACAGCTAATATGACATGTATATAGGTGCCTTACGCTATTGTAATCTAGTGAGATTAGAATGCAGACAGACAAACAAAACCGTAATATTGCTACTGCAATGATTTTTGCGCTGGATAAGGTGCCAAGTTCTGGTTCCGAAACAGGTACGGTCGAATTACTAAATCTAGGTTCTGGTGAGAAAATTAATATAAATAAGGAAGGTTATGCTGCAAATATTCAGCTTAAACTTAATAAGGAAACAGGAGTTGCTGTAGTGGCAGAAATCAAACGTATCCTGGAAAAAGCGGGATATGTGAAGATAGAGGATGCCTACAAACCTCCTGCAGCTAAACGGAAAGAATTTTATGTGGGGTATAATGAAACCACACAGAATGTAACCTTACGATTGCCAACGAATAAAACGTTGAGGCAAGATATATTAAAAGTAGCACAGGCCGCTAAATTTGAGGAAAATCCCCAGCTAACCTTAAACCTAACAAATGAAAAATTGCAAACTCAGTTAAAGGAGTTTGCAATTGCACATGAGGGAAAGCCAATTCCTCATGTAGCAGGGATGATTCTAGATGCAATAGACCGTAAACAAAGAAATATTAGCGGTAGAACCTATCAAATGGATATCTATCTTCCGCAAGAAAATAGCGTGGGGGCTGCGGCGTATGTTAAAGCACTTATGGCCCAGCATTTTAAAACTGTGCTGGATCAGCTCCCTACCTCTGGCAAACAAGAAATGGGGGAGGATAGCTGCGCTATCGTGGCAACATCAATAAAACAAGAAGAGGAAAGATTAGTAGGCTTACAACTATTTGTGAAAGAAAATGCACTCAGTGCTTTTGAGGAATTTCTACGTAACGTCCAGCAGAAACCAACAGAAACAATAAGTGCAGATGAGGTAACTAAGCATCTTCAACAGCCACCCTATACAACTATTATGCGATGAAATGAATACCGGAAAAGTACCCATTCTCAGAAGAAACATACGCTATATTGAAACACAACCGTTTCCCTACCAGAAGGCTTACTATGTATTGAATGTTGCGTTGGGTAAGGAAAAACGATTTGACGCACTTTTAAAGAAAAAGGATGCTACCATCCATCTGCCGGATTATGGGGATATTGTGGCCTCCGGCTGGGGTGAGCCTTCCGAAGAGCTGAAACAACACCTGCGCGATACCTACGGCGCGAATGTGTAGCGCCTGCTGGTGCTGCTACCCTCTGATAATCCAGCCACCCCCCAGCACACGTGTGCCGTCATAAGCCACGCAGGCCTGGCCGGGCGTGATGGCGTCTTCCGGCTGATGCAGCACCACACGGGCTTTGCCGTTCGTATCGGGTGGGTGGAGCGTGGCCGGGACGGGCGCCATGGTGCTGCGCAGTTTCACGCTGGCTTCCAGCCCGTCTGCCGGGATGGGAGCGGCCAGCCAGTTAATATCCTGTATCCACAGTTCGGTTTGCCCCAGCGCTTCTCGTGGGCCGACAATCACCCGGCGGGTTTCCGGTTCTACGCGGATGACATAAAGCGGATCTCCCACCGCCACGCGCAATCCCCGTCGCTGCCCCACGGTGAAATGAATAATTCCCTCATGCCTCCCCAGCACCGTGCCATCCAGATGGACGATTTCACCGGGGTCATAGGCCTCCGGGCGCAACTTCGCCACCACCGAGGCATAATTCCCGCCGGGGACAAAACAGATATCCTGACTATCCGGTTTATCATCCACCAGAAGCCCCAGACGCTTTGCCTGCAGTCTTGTTTCCTCTTTAGTTAATAAACCAAGTGGGAAACGAAGAAAATCCAGTTGTGGCCGGGTGGTAGTAAACAGGAAATAGCTCTGATCCTTCTGCCGGTCTGCCGGGATGTGGAGCTCAGGGCCCTCCGGCCCGTCGGTACGGTGGACATAATGCCCGGTGGCGAGTACATCTGCGCCCAGCTCTTTGGCCATGCCCAGCATATCGCGGAATTTCACGGTCTGGTTACAGCGCACGCAGGGGATCGGTGTTTCCCCGCGCAGGTAACTTTCGGCAAACGCATTCATCACTGCTTCCTTGAAGCGGCTTTCATAATTCAGTACATAATGCGGAAAGCCCAGCTGCTCGGCTACCTGGCGGGCATCGTGAATATCCTGCCCGGCACAACAGGCTCCTTTTTTGGCCAGCGCTTCGCCGTGATCATAAAGCTGCATGGTCAGGCCAATCACGTTATAGCCTTCCTCAGCCAGTAGCGCGGCAACGGTGGAGCTATCCACCCCGCCAGACATCGCTACGACCACGCGCGTATCCTTTGGTGCCTTGGGCACACCAAGGCTGTTGAGCTTTTGCGTGTTGGGCGTTGTATTCTCAGAAAGCGGCACTATATTTCACCTATGCAAACGATATTCCCAATCTGGCGGAAGGCGGGGGCGATACTCCTGCTGGCCGCTATATGTAGCGCGTTCTTCAGCCAAACTCAAGCCCGGGCGCAGGAAATCACGCGGGAAATTCCCAGCACACAGGCAGAAATCCAGCTTTCCTATGCCCCATTGGTCAAGCGGGCGGCCCCGGCGGTGGTGAATATCTATAGCAGCCGTAAGGTCCGGGTACGGTCGCGGTTCTCGCCCTTTATGGAAGACCCGTTCTTTAATCAGTTCTTTGATAAAAACCTGTTTCTGGGCCCGTTGAAGGAAAAGGTAGTCAATTCGCTGGGCTCCGGGGTGATTGTTGATCCAAAAGGCCTGATTATCACTAATTTCCATGTGGTGCAGGATAGTGAAGATATCAAAGTGGTGCTCAACGACCGGCGCGAGTTTGATGCCGAGGTCGTGCTCAGGGATGAGAAATCCGATCTGGCACTGCTGCGGATTGCACCGAAGGAAGCCCTGCCGTACCTGCCGCTGAGTGATGACGAACATCTGCAGGTGGGCGATCTGGTGCTAGCGATCGGCAACCCGTTTGGCGTCGGGCAGACAGTGACCAGCGGGATTGTTTCGGCACTCGCGCGGACGACGGTGGGTGTCGCGGATTACCAGTTCTTCATCCAGACCGATGCAGCGATTAACCCGGGGAATTCCGGCGGGGCGCTGATTGATATGCAGGGAAGGCTCGTGGGGGTGCCAAGCGCAATTTATTCCAAAACCGGGGGATCACTGGGGATTGGGTTTGCTATTCCGGCGACGATGGTACGCAGTATTCTGCACAGCCATATTTCCGGCGGGCGCGTGGTGCGTCCGTGGCTCGGGGCTGGCGGGCAGGACGTGACAGCAGATATTGCCGACTCACTGGGGCTGGAGCGGCCAGTTGGCGTGCTGATAACCGATGTCCATCCGGAAAGCATGGCGGCACAGGCAGGAATTAAAGTGGGTGATATCATTACCAAACTGGGTAGCCATACTATCCCAGACGGACAGACGCTGCGCTTCCGGATCGCCACGGGAACCCTGGGCGAGGTGGTGCCAATTACTATCCTGCGTGATGGCCAGGCACAGACATTGCATATTACCCTTTTACCACCACCGGAGAATGTGCCGCGTGAGGAAACAGCACTAAAGGGTGATCATCCGCTTTCCGGGGCAACGATTGCTAATCTATCCCCGGTGATTGCCGACGAGTTGAGCCTTGATGCGGTTTCCGGTGTGGTGATTCTGGCGGTGGAACGTGGGAGTACGGCGGCGCGGCTGGGCCTGAGTGAAGGCGATATTATCGCTAATATCAATAATCAGCGTATGGAATCGGTGCAGGAAGTGGGGAGCGCAGTTGCCAAACCGCAGCGGGAATGGGTGCTAAAAATTAAGCGTGGGCCGCAGGTATTGACCCTTACGTTACGGCTGTAACGCCATGGAACCGCTTTCGCTGGGCTTAGACGAACCGGCACAACCGGAACATGCTAAAGGGTATCGCCCGCTGGCGGAGCGCATGCGTCCACGGGTGCTGAAAGACATCATCGGACAGGAAGCCGTGCTGGCCGAAGGTACGCAATTGCATTTAGCACTCAAGCAGGGGCAGGTGCCATCGCTCATCCTGTGGGGACCACCGGGATGCGGCAAGACTACGCTTGCCCGTGTGTTAGCCGAACAGGGAGAATATCATTTTGCTTCGCTCTCGGCGGTTTCCCACGCCACGGCGGATTTGAAGAAAGTCTTCGAGCAGGCGGAAAAACGCCATCGGCAAGGACAAAATACATTATTGCTGGTGGATGAAATCCATCGTTTCAACCGCACGCAGCAGGATTTGTTCCTTCCTTACATTGAAAATGGAACGATCACGCTGATCGGTGCCACCACGGAGAACCCATCCTTTGAGCTTAACCCGGCGTTGCTTTCGCGCTGCCGGGTGCTGGTGCTGAAACGGCTGGAAGATGACGCGCTGCTAATGCTGGTGGAACGGGCAGAAGCTTTTGAAAAACGTACGCTGCCGCTGGATGAGGCGGCGCGGTCTGCCCTGCCGAAACTGGCGGATGGGGATGGGCGTTACCTGCTGAATCTGTGCGAAGCGTTATTTGCTCTGCCCGAAGGGGAGATACTGGATACGGAAAAGCTGGGGGCGTTTGTACAGCACCGTTTGCCAGTGTATGACAAACATCAGGATAGCCATTACAACCTTATCAGTGCGTTACATAAAAGTCTGCGGGGCTCGGATGTGGATGCCGCCCTTTACTGGCTGGCGCGGATGCTGGATGGTGGGGAAAACCCGCTTTATATCGTGCGCCGGCTGGTGCGTTTCGCAGTGGAAGATATTGGTCTGGCAGACCCGGAAGCGGTGCATCAGGCATTGGCGGCGAAAGAAGCATACGATTTCCTGGGGAGTCCGGAAGGAGAACTGGCAATTATGCAGGCCACGGTGTATCTGGCGACGGCGCCCAAATCCAACGCCGTCTATAAAGCCTCGAAAGCCGTGATGCGGGATGCAAAAACACATGGTTCCCTGATGCCGCCGAAACATATCCTGAATGCGCCAACAAAATTAATGAAGGAAGAAGGGTACGGCAAAGATTACGCTTACGATCACGATACGAAAGAAGGATTCTCCGGGCAGAATTATTTTCCCGAGGCAATGGAGAGGCAGCACTATTACCAACCAGTGGCACGCGGGTTTGAACGTGAAATTCAAAAACGCCTGGAGTACTGGGCGAAGTTGCGTAAAGAGAAAGCTGAGGCTTAATCGGTTGTAATGACCCGTCCGGGATTCATCTGGTTTTCCGGGTCAATCGCCTGCTTGATTTTTCGCATCAGCTGAAGATCAAGCGCGGGCTTAAACGCCGCTAAATCACTCCGGCGCAGGGTGCCAATACCGTGTTCGGCACTGATGCTGCCGTGATGTGTTTTGAGTAATGGGTAAATCACCTTGGCGGCGGTGTTTTTTGTTTCAGCAAAGGCCTCTGGCGTAATGGTTTTGGGGAGCGAGAGATTGTAATGAATATTACCGTCTCCCATATGGCCAAAGGCCACGATGGTGGCTTCCGGAATCGCGTGTGCAATGACTGCATCGGCGTGTGTCAGAAATGCCGGTACGGCAGAAACCGGCACCGAGATATCAAAATGAATGCCCTTACCGATTTGCCGTTCGGCCTCGGAGATATGTTCGCGCAGGCTCCAGAACTGACGCGCTTGTGATGTGCTCTCGGCAATCGCAGCATTTAGCACAAGCCCTTCTGCCATCGCATCAGCTAAAGTGGATTCCAGCAGCGAGCGCAGATCATCCCCCGGCTGTGCCGTGGCAAGTTCGATTAGCAGATAACACGGGTATATTTCCCCCAGCGGGTGCGGGTGACCGGGAATATGCGTGGTGACCAGCGTCAGCGCCGTATCAGAAATATACTCAAACGCATGCACACGATCTCCGGAAGCCTGGCGCAGTTTTGTCAACAATGCCAATGCGGCTTCAGCAGAGGGCAGGCCAATAAAGGCGGTTTCCGTTTGCCGATGTGTGTGGAAAAGTTTCAGGCAGGCGGCGGTGATAATCCCCAGTGTGCCTTCCGCCCCCATAAAAAGCTGCTTGAGATCATAGCCGGTATTATCCTTGCGCAATTTCTTCAGCCCGTGCCAGATCTTTCCATCTGGCAGCACGACTTCCAGCCCCAGCACCAGTTCCCGCGTGGTACCATAGCGCAGGACGTTGTTGCCGCCGGCATTGGTGGCGATAATCCCGCCGATCATGGCGCTGCCTTCGGAAGCAATATGCATGGGGAAGATGCGATCATGCGGCACCAACGCATCGTGCAGGCTGGCCAGAATGCAGCCAGCCTCCACAATGGCGGTATGGTTTGTGGTATCAATCTCACGGATGCGTTTCATGCGTGAAAGACTGAGCACAATTTCCGTCCCGCTGGTATCGGGCACACTACCCCCGGCCAGACCGGTATTGCCGCCCTGCGGTACCAGCGGGATATGGTGCTGTGCGCAAAGCGCTACCGTGCCAGCGACTTGCTCAGTGGAAGTGGGAAAAACAATTGCCAGCGCCTTTCCGGCAATGGCCCCTCGCCAGGGGGTGACGTAGGGCTGTTGATCTTGCGGCTGGGTCAGTACGGCGTTTTCTCCCAGCATTTTGGTCAGTGATGTGATGATAGCGTGGTGGTTCATGCCGCTATCATACCGGTAATTCACCGGGCGACAAGCGCCCGGTTGCATTGCCTGCGATGACAATGCTTGCCGATTGGTGCAACACGTTCTAGTATGGGCGGTGTGACGAATAATGAACCCTATTCCGCGTTAGCACAGGCATTTCTGAGCCTTTGGCAGCAACAGGCCGATGCTGCATTTCGTGATCCGAAAGCGGCACAGCATATGATGGAAAGCCTGACGCGGATGCAACAGGAATTCTGGCATGCCGCAACCTCTGCCCAACCTCCCTTCCATGCCACTGCTGGGGCCACTACTGCGGGTGCAGTATCTACAGGCCGCGGCGATGCATTATCTGAGTGCGGCGCCCGCCTCAACGCTCTGGAATCACGGGTGGCAGCCCTGGAATCCGCTCTTAAAGCCGCAGGCAGAACAGCTCAAAAACGCCCTAAAAAATCATAATCACTTACGTTTTCAGGAAGCAGTGGAACAGCAGGCGTTACAGGCCTATCAAGCGTTTGCCAGCGGGCTGATGGCGTTTGATGCGTTTGCTGCGCAGTGGCAGCCGCCGGAATTACCTGCGCCGGTTTGGGAATGTGAGACAACGTGTCTCAGGCCGTATCAGGTGCGCACATCATCGGCAGATAGCCCCGTTATGCTGGTGGTGCCATCGTTGATTAACCGTGCTTATATTCTGGATATGCCGGGCCACAGCATGATGCGTCATCTGGCAGCGGCAGGCATAAAAACCTATTTGCTGGACTGGAACCAGCCGGGTGCAGCCGAAATGGCGCTGGATGTTGCGGGTTATGTCACAGAGCGGCTGGAGCCGGTACTGGCATGGTTACACGCACAGACCGGTCGGAAAGTGATTCTGGTGGGCTATTGCATGGGCGGCATGATGGCACTGGCTACGGCACTGCATCATACTGAGAAAGTAGCCGGACTGGCACTGCTGGCCACCCCGTGGGATTTTCACCATCCCGATGTGCGGCTTGCCAGCTTTCCGGATGTAGCGTGGCAAGGGTTGGATACGTTGTTTGCCGCCCACGATGAAGGGGCAGAATGCATTGCACCGGAAGTCACGCAGTCGTTGTTTTTCTGGTTGCACCCAGGCGCGGTAATTGAGAAATATACGCGGCTTGGCAGCCATACAACGGACGCACAGGATAGGGAGTTATTTCTGGCGCGGGAATACTGGCTGCATGATGCCGTGCCGCTGACGCGCGGTGTCGCGCGGGATTGTTTTCTGTATTGGCCCCATGAAAACCGTACCGGTAAGAATGCGTGGGAAGTTGGCGGTACGCCGGTAAAGCCCGAAACGCTCGCATGTCCAGCCTTTATGGCGATTCCGGAAGGGGATCAGGTAGTACCACCGGGCAGCAGTGCCCTGCTGGCCGGAAAATTACCGGATGTGCTTGTGCAGCATTTCCCCAGTGGGCATATTGGGATGGTGGCCGGACGGCAGGCACCGGATCAGCTCTGGAAGGCGCTTGAAAAATGGGCGCTTAGCCTGTAGGGTCAAACAGCAAAAACAAAGGGGTTCGTTTATGGCTCAACAATCAGTCGTTATTGTTTCCGCATTGCGTACGGCAATCGGGAATTTTCTGGGGGGATTGTCCTCCCTTCCGGCACACAAGTTGGGAGAAGTGGTGTTGAAGGAAACTCTCGTGCGTACGGGAGTGGCCGCGGAGGATGTGTCCGAGGTTATTCTGGGGCAGGTGCTAAATGCGGCGCAGGGGCAGAATCCTGCCCGTCAGGCATCCATAGGTGCGGGTATTCCCAAAGAAGTCCCGGCATGGGGGATTAACCAGGTGTGCGGCTCGGGTTTGCGCGCAGTGGCGTTGGGTTATCAGGCCATCCAGCAGGGCGATAGCGCGATTGTACTGGCCGGTGGCCAGGAATCGATGAGCAACGCACCCCATGCGATGCTATTGCGCAATGGGGTGAAAATGGGCAATGCCACCATGGTGGATACCATGGTGAATGATGGGTTGTGGGATGTATTTAATAATGTCCATATGGGCGTTACTGCTGAAAATCTGGCGAAGCAATTTTCCATCAGCCGGGAAGAACAGGATGCATTTTCCGCTGCCTCGCAGCAGAAGGCGGAGGCGGCACAGAAAGCAGGAGCATTCAAGGATGAAATTGTCCCGGTTATCATCAAAGGCCGCAAAGAAGAAGTGGTCGTGGATACGGACGAATTTCCCCGTCACGGTACGACATTAGAAACACTGGCGAAACTCCGTCCGGCTTTCGATAAAGAAGGAACGGTGACTGCCGGGAATGCTTCCGGGATTAATGATGGGGCCGCAGCGGTGATGCTGATGTCAGAGGCCGAAGCATCCAAACGCGGTCTGAAGCCACTGGCGCGCATTGTGGGCTGGGCGCATGCCGGGGTGGACCCGTCAATCATGGGGATCGGCCCGGTCTATGCGACGCAAAAATGCCTGCAAAAAATCGATTGGAAGATCAATGATCTGGATCTGATTGAGGCCAATGAAGCCTTTGCCGCGCAGGCGATTGCGGTCAATAAGGAACTCGGCTGGGATTTGACCAGGGTCAATGTCAACGGTGGGGCGATTGCGCTAGGACATCCTATTGGTGCCTCCGGTTGCCGGGTGTTGGTGAGCCTGCTGCATGCCATGCAGAAACAGGGTGCCAAAAAAGGACTGGCAACCCTGTGTATTGGGGGTGGCATGGGTATTGCACTGGCAGTGGAACGGGATAAAGGGTAGTAAAATGGCAAAACGTATTGCATTAGTCACCGGGGGAACACGTGGTATCGGCCATGCGATTTCTATCGCGTTACAGAAGGCAGGCTATACTGTAGCCGCCAATTACGCAAAAAATGATGCCGCCGCGAAAGCATTCCATAAAGAAACCGGCATCCATGTATTTAAATGGAATGTTAAAAATCTGGATGAATGCGTGGAAGGGGTGGCCAGGCTAGAAAAAGATCTCGGTGGGCCGGTCGATGTGCTGATTAATAATGCCGGGATTACACGGGATAGTATGCTGCATAAAATGTCCTCGGAAGACTGGCATCATGTGCTGGAAACAAACTTAACCTCTTGCTTTAATATGAGTCGTGCCGTCATTCCTAACATGCGGGAGCGGGGCTTTGGCCGTATTATCAATATCAGCTCCATCAATGCCCAGATGGGACAGATGGGGCAAACCAATTATGCGGCGGCTAAAGCCGGGATGCTGGGCTTTACCAAATCACTGGCGCGGGAAAATGCCATTAAGGGTATTACCGTCAATGCGGTAGCGCCCGGTTACACGAATACTGAGATGATCCAGGCGGTGCCGGAGAAGGTGATGGAAAAAATCATCGCACAGATCCCGGTAGGACGTGTCGGGGAACCGGAAGATATCGCGCGCTGCGTGGTGTTCCTGGCGGCGGACGATGCCGGATTTATCACCGGGGAAACCATTTCCGTTAATGGTGGACACCATATGGAATAGATTTAGATCAATGAAAATTCTTCTAAGTTTGTTTTTTCTTTTATGGTGTGTAGCTGTAGATGCCTTTGGATCCAGTCCAGATTATGAAAGAAGCTGGACAGAGAAGTTGTATTTGGATGCTATTAAAGTGCTGACACACAATAACATATCTGGATGTGGGTGGGTGGAGTTTAAGAAGAGTTTAAGACATGAGGGGGAATATATGGTTCGTTGTACCCCTGATGGGAAAGTGTGGACGTATTATATTGTCTGGTACCCATCTATGAAAGTTATGGGTCCGTATTCCAAAGAATAATTTCTTTCTAATATCTTGCAATTTATTATTTTAATCCCTAGAAACTAGACCTGATCTCTTTCTGGCCCGGTGGCAGAGTGGTGATGCAGAGGACTGCAAATCCTTGTATGCCGGTTCGATTCCGGCCCGGGCCTCCAGAAATTGATTCAAGTACCTTCATTAGTGTTCATCGAAATCCACGAAATACCACATAATCAAGCTATACAGTTGTGTTTCTGGTTTTGTGTGTTCGTACTAATTTATTTACATCCACGAGAATTGGGGGTACCGTTTGGGGGTATCGTAATTTTCGTGGGGGTATAAATGGCATTAACAGACACAGCGTGCAAAAACGCAAAGCCCAAGGATAAACCTTATAAAATGGCAGATAATGAGGGCTTGTACCTCTCTATATCACCAAATGGGGCAAAGCACTGGCGCATGAAGTACCGGTTTTTAAAGAAAGAGAAGCTTTTATCGTTTGGCCCATACCCCCTCATTTCTCTTGTTGAGGCCAGAGAGAAGCGCACGGAGGCAAAGAAGATGCTGGCGGAAGGAGTAGACCCCTCTATTGCAAAGAAAGAGAAAACAAGGGAGATGGTACGGAATGCCGAGAATACGTTCAAAGTTATAACCATTGAATGGCATGAGAACCAAAAGGAGCGATGGAGTAAGGGCCATGCTGAGAATGTCCTTCATAGATTAGAACGGGACATTTTCCCATATATAGGCATCCGGCCCATTTCTGGTATTACCCCTCCTGAATTGCTTGATGTCTTGCGTAAAATCGAAAAGCGGGGAGCGTTGGATATCGTGAAGCGAACAAGGCAGATTTGTAGTCAGATTTTCCGCTATGGTATTCAGACAGGGCGATGCACTCAAAATCCAGCAGAGCAGCTAAAAGGAAACGGAGTCCTCAGAACAAGAAAGACCCAGCACTTTGCTGCGCTGGATATAAAAGAAATCCCTGAGTTTTTAAGGGCATTAGAGCGTAATGATGCCCGGCTTTATGTAAGAACGCGGCGTGCGATTTATTTATCGATGCTGACCTTTGTACGACCGGGTGAAATTCGGCAGGCAAAGTGGGAAGAGATCGATTTTGAAGAGGCCGAATGGACAATTCCGGGGGAGCGGATGAAAATGGGCCGGGACCACATCGTGCCCCTTTCCCAACAGGCGCTGACCATCCTAGAGGAGCAAAAGGAGGAAACAGGACGGCTCAATACGGAATGGGTCTTTCCTAGCCAGGTATCCCCTAGAAAACCCATGAGTGATGGTACGGTGCTGGTGGCAATTAAGAAACTAGGTTTCGGAGGACGTATGACGGCACATGGCTTCCGGGCATTAGCAAGGACCACGATTCGGGAGAAGTTGAATTACCAACCCGATGTCATTGAGCAGCAGCTTGCCCATAAGGCTTCCGGGCCTCTGGGAGAAGCATACGACCGGGCGAGGTTTCTGGACATCCGGAAGAAGATGATGCAGCACTGGGCCGATTATCTGGATGGTATAGTCACTCATGGAAAAGTGGTGAAGGCGGACTTTGGTAAAAAGAGGGCATAATGCCAAAGCTCAAAGAGCAATCATCAAATAATATTTATGACAGCTTCCTAGAGACGTTTTCCTCAGAGTGTGCGGAAAGAATTTTTGATTTACTAGAGATTGGGGAGGGTGAAGATATTGATATACGACAAGGCATACTGCCATCGTGTATGCGTCCGAAAAGGGAACAGCTATCAATAGATATTATGGGGGCATATATGACAAGTCCCCCAACATTACTGGAAAATAAGGCAATTCACCCCTCAAAACAAAAAGCCCGGATAAAGACTCTGCGAAATACAGTAAAAGGATGCATGGAAAAAATATGTAAGCATGTATCAATTATCAGGGAAGGCAGCTCTAAAGAAGTTCTCGAAAGAGAAGTTGCTGATAATGCTCTTCTGGCAAAGTTACGGGTGGCTGCGAGAAGAAGTAGCAAAAGAGATAAGATTCAACCCGATTCCAAAGTCCATATTTCTGCCATGATTGAAGCGGAAACAGGCGGTGATCGTGTCTATGAGTTTGATAGACGAGTAAAAAGACTCTACGAAGAATTGGAGTGGTTTGATTCATGTTTGGAAATTGCAGACCAGAACACTGAGGTAAAAAAAACAAAACTCGGAAAGAGGGAGAATAAGTATGAGTGGGGATTTTTTATAGGTTTATGCAATGTCTTTTATAAATATACAGGGAAAGTTCCTACTTTAAGCTATAGCGGCTGCAATAGAGATATTGTTGGCTCCGATCACACTGTAACGGGTGAAGTGCTCCCTTTCCTCAGGCTTTGCTATGAGGGCTTCAAATTGAATTTTTCGGATGAGGCAGCGGCGGACAGAATAAAAGCCTTACAAAAAAAAGATAAAGTGGAAACTCCATTCGGAATAAAACCAGATTGGCCTGTAACATAGATTCACACAATAGTTCCTGCTCAGGAACTATAACATTCCCATCGTACTTAGACTTTTGAGTTCTTCTGTGAGTTAATCAAAACGTTCGCATACAGGTGAACGTTTTTGGTTACAAAGAGGAGAATATCATGCAACCCAATCTTATTCCATTCAAAGACTGGTGTGACAGTCACCATATTGGTCGGACAACAGGCTACAAAATCCTTAACTCCGGTGAAATCAAGGCCATAAAGATCGGTAATAAAACCTACATCTCTCGTGAGGAAGATGAACGGTATATAAATAGTTTACCTGCCTACATGCCTAGAAAAGTACCCAATAGTGCAAAACAATCTGAGGCACAGGTATGACACACAGTCATTTCGATACTGTTGCTATAGGCAGTGCGTTACGGAGCGAGGTGGATGCACTTGCTTCAATGCTGTTTCCTGAACGTCGGATTGTTACAAACGGGCAAGAGATACGTATAGGACAACACGGCAGCATTTCCATAGATAGGCAGGAAGGAGTTTTCTTCGACCATGAGGTAGGAAGAGGTGGTGATTTAATAATTCTCATACAACATGTGCAGGGCTGTGATTTCAGAAGCGCTATTGCGTATGGCGCTGCCGTTATTTACGGGAGGAATAAACATCATTCCGTACCTATCAACCCTATTCACTGTGCTGCCAGCCGTAAAAAAGAAAAAAACCTCCATTACCGTACAGAAAGAGCGAGACGTATCTGGCAGGAAAGCTCCCTAATATCCGGCACATTAGCAGAGAAGTACTTACGGGAATATAGAGGTATTACTATCGCCTTACCTCCATCACTGCGGTTTCATCCATGTTTGCCGTATGCCTGTAATCCCAATATGGCGTTTCCGGCAATGGTAGCGGCTGTGCAGGGAATAAACCGCAATGTTACTGGCATACAGGCTACGTATCTGAACCCGGATACCGGAAATAAGGTAATATTGGATAATACGCCTTCACGCCTTTCTTTTGGTACTGTGAAAGGTGGAGCAGTTCGGCTTTCTGCATTGAGTAAAAGGCTTGTGCTTACAGAAGGTGTAGAGGATGCGCTATCCATTTTGCAATCCTGCCCTGGAGTAAGTGTATGGGCCTGCCTTGGTACGTCCGGTTTGAGAGGGATAGAATTGCCAGAAAATGTTTCGGAGGTAGTGATAGCAGGAGACAATGATTCTGGTGGCAGGAAGGCTGCTGAGGTTGCACAGAGGCGATTACGTTCAGAAGGAAGAAAGGTCGCAGTAATTTATCCTGCAAGCGGCAATAAAGATTTTAACGATGAGCTACGGAGGATGGCATGACGGCCACTAGCATAAAAGACCGAGTGGAGAAAGCAACATCAATGGAAACGCTTTGGCATAAACCTGATGTGTCTTTAGTGAAAGAAGTCAAGCAACCGGCTCCGGCTTTTCCACTGGAGTTTTTACCGGAAGGTTGGAGAAAGTGGGTGCTACATTCTGCAACAGCAAAGAACTGTCCTCCTGACTTTATTGCACATAGCTTATTCATAGGGGTGGCTGGAATGCTCGGCAATGCCGTTGCTGTTCAGGCGTGGAAACAATGGCAGGAACCGTGCATACTGTGGGGAGCCTTAGTTGGACTGCCTTCAACAGGAAAATCACCGGCAGTAGATGTGATTATGGATGTAATACGCAAGTTGGAGACAGAAAGTGCAGAAACATATACAACAACTGTCAGAGACTATGAAGCAAAAAAGGAGATAGCGAAGCAATATGAAGCAGCATGGCAGGAACAAGTAAAAAAGGCAGTAAAAAATGGTGGAACTATTCCTCCTAAGCCGGAAAATGCTATAGCGCCAGAGGAGCCAATCAGGTCACGAATTATAGTTACTGATGCAACCAGTGAAAAACAGCCATTCTTAAGCAAGATCAAAGGGTTACATATCGGATGAAATTCTATCGGGATTATTGGAAAATTTCGAGCGATGGAATGGATCAGATCGTAGTTTTTATCTGGAGGCTTATGGTGGTCGATTATATACTGTTGATCGCGTTAAGTATAACACCCCTATTATCATTCCTTCCCTATCACTTTCAATTATCGGTGGTATTCGCACAGATCGTCTTCTTCATACTCTTTGATGTGCGCGGTTCTGATGACGGGATGGCAGCAAGATTCTCTTATATATGGCCGAAACACCAACTTTCAGCGGCCCACATCTTTCCAGACGACGCATTATTGTTATGTATTTAAAAAACTACATGCCATTAAAACCAACTTCATAGATAAACAAGGAAACCCTGTAGGCCGTGTGTTTCTCTCAGAACGCCACTCTTAAGTGGAATGGCGTGGAAACAGCTAGAGAAAGAAGCATGCATCCGGTCCTTCGCTTTCCCACACATCAGTAAAGATGTCTGGCGCTTCGTCTTTGCTGTAATTTGTTATTTAGAGTAGTCTTTTAGAACATACAAGGCCGGAACTGACTTTTATATCAGTGAGCAATTATGTTCTCTCAGCCAGAGTACGCTAGAGTGATTACTACTTGTCTATGGCTCAAGGAGCTTGGGAGATGCAGCCTGCAGGTGCAAAGGATACTCTAGATGTGGCGCGGTGGATAAAACATCACCGTCCGAAAAATAATCAATGCCTATGCTTTCCTGCGTGCAGCCGGTTTCTAAAGGATAAAAAACGACTGGCGGTTGTAGCTTGAAGAATTTACCGCGGAATGGTGCGCCTAGATTTTGCACGAGAAGGCAATACTTTTACGCATGGTATAAGACAGATTACCAAAATTAATCCCAGACCATGGAGGCCGTTATGAGTAAGTGGCAGCAAGGTATGCTTAATGTGTTCTTGCTGCAATAAGTTTATTGTGAGAATAGTGTGGATAGTTTTCCTACTACACTAAAAACACTATTCATAAGAGTACATGAAAAGAAAACTGGTTTTTGCATTCTGCTACTGGCGGTATCATTTTCATCAGAGAGATTTTACGGAACAATCTGAAATACATGGTGGTATGGAGGTATAAGCATGATGATATTGCTGAAAGTACATAAAACAGCGAGGACGGCCTTCCAGAAAGGGAAAAGTGGTAAACTTAATGGTCGGCCTATATGCCTGTAATCGCTGACACTTGCTGCTGAATCGCTTTTTGATGGGGAAATAGAGTTAGTCACCAGAAAGGCTATTGAGCTTGCCAAGAAAGTGAAATATGGCGGCTATCTGGTTGGAAGTTAAAAGGGTGCTGCCACCCCTGGAGAGAGAATCAGGCTCACCAGTTTATTTTATCGTTCCACAGGTAGAAGTCTATCCTCGACATTCCAACCGCTGTCTCTTCCGTTTTACAGGCTGTTGGAGAGGCGCGAGTTAACACCAAATGAGGGAAAAGACCATAGCCATAAGTTGGAGCATCTACGGCGGGTTACAAGGAGGCCAAGAATCTGGAGAAACTCGTATCGAGGTGTTGAAGAGTCTTGGCACAACAAGCGGGGAACCTCAGGGCTGCACAGAATGAGTAAAAGGCATAACAAGGTCAAAACGGTTGAAAAACAACTCCCCACATCTCAGCAAGAAGGAGGTGTCACGTCAGATGTTGAGGCATTTTACGATGCCCTCAGAATTTGTCACCCCAATGCATTCTCGGGGGATTGTGGATATTCTGAAGGATGACATCGAAAAGTTGCAGAACCCCTACTTAATTGACTTTGTGTCTCCCCTGCCGAGTCGGTGCAACGACTCATTCACGTAATGGTGAAGGAAGCAGGTAAAGGTATGGGAGTTATTCCAAGTGAGGATAGACATTTTACACTTTTACGCCATACTTAGGGATTATTAACGTAACTGTGCCTTAATTTTATAGTCCTTATACAAAATCACCTTGTCTCCCCTCCCACGATAGCAGGATGTCATATTCTTATCATCATTACTTTCTGATGATATTAATATCCATGGAATATTTCCATTGACGAGTTTTTTAGCGTTTAAAAACGTAAATCCTTCGTTGCTAATTTCAGACTGAAAATGCTGAACAAAGCTGTCACCCAATTCCTTATTTGCCCACTTTCTTACCTCTAATGTCTCAAGTATACCACCATTACTGTCATTACATCTTTTATAACCAGAGCCGGGCATACCAAATTTTTCCTTCGATTCAGGCATGCTATGAATTGAGAGCAAGAGTTCAACGCTTGAGCCTGTTCCAATTAAACACCAGTTATAATCTCCCGACCGCTCAAGCAACCGCCAGAGAATTTTCTGTTCGGCAGTGCCTCCATCTTTGTACGGTCTGTATTCTTCCATTACTAGGTAATACTGTGCTTTTTCACCTGTATAAAAGGTGTAAAGCATATTTTTCTCAGGAATATCTTTTAACGCATATCGAATAGCATCTATGCTATCAAAACATTTTGTTTTCTCTACTGCAAAAGCTGCTTCGGAAGTAGGTAAGACCAACAGTATCATTAATAAAATCATAGACCAAGCCTGATTGATTTTCTCCAACATCCTTACCTCCCATCCTATTTATCAAGTAAAAAGAAAAGGCTACCAATCAAAGACTGGTAGCCGGGAGTTAACAAATCATCAGTGGATGACCGCGACAATTTTTACCGCGAGGCTGGACATGTATTGTCGCCTCCCGGCCATAAAGCACGGAAAGCGACATCATTGCGGTTGATGCCAACCGCCACTGACGAGGTTGTTAAGCCCCGGAACAGCATACGCCGTTCGGGGATCATTATTGACTAAGTGGGGGAATTATCAAGGAAAGAGTGATGAGGTATTCTTCCCAATAAAAAAGGAAGAGTTAATCTTCCCGAGAATCATAGGTGAATTTCTGCCCGTAGATAGATTCATAGTCTACAACAAGGTCGAATTTATTGATAATGGTTTTGGGGTCATGCTCTGATGCATCTACTGAAAATTCAAGCATTAACAAGTTACGTTTTTCATTTACAGGCATGGAATAATCCTTACCTAACGTCTCAAAATGATGATTACATTCTTTTGGAAGTGTTTGCGTTAAAAACGTTTCTATCTCGTCATAATCTGTATCACAGACGAAATTTCCTTCGTGGTATACCTTAAACGATTTAATAAAGGCTGGCCCCGTACCATTATTCATTAATTCTACATTTGCCCACTTTCTTTGTTTATCAGTCCCTTTATTTGAAAATGTTGTCAGATACGGCTTGGCAGATAAACGGTTATGCCTCTGGGAAAGATGAATTTCAACGATGGTAAGTACCAACGCACAACCGGCAATTACCGAGGCAATATTGTCGCCAATAAAATTCCAAGACTGAATGAACAAATCATACATGGTGTTTAAAAGTATCAGGTTTTTTATAGCCTTTCACTATAATTACGAGTAGTTCTTACCGTGAGTAAAGGTAATTCAACATGGATGCAGTAGAGGCTTTTTTCCGAGATTACAGTAACACCATTGCTGCGATAGGCTCTTTCAGTACGCTTACGCTATTATAGTTTCACTCTGGCTAGCATTCTGGAAAAACGCCCTAAAGCCCAAGATTGTAGTATCAGCACAAATCAGTCTTATCGTAGATAAAGGACAGAGCGATATAAGGCCCAGATATTTAACTGTTCACATCACCAACAAAGGACAAGTTCCTGTACGCATACCCTTTTCATTTTTTTCTGGAAATTACCTCTCCTGGGGATTCTGGATGGTTAACCCGCTAGATTTCTATGCTACGGACTCGTGGTACCTCAAAAACAATACCTTAAACTGGAAACCTAATCACACAGAGTCCTTTTGGTAAGTGATGTTAAAGCTTTTATGAAAGCATGAAACGCATAATATAATACATGCTTTTAGCACCTCATTTTGCTTCAGATTCATATTGTCACCGATGATGGTAGCGTTTTAGGCTAAGATTACCATAACCTTAGGAAAGAAATGATTTGTGGAAGCCACCTGAAGATCAAGTGAAGGTTAGGACATTTTGAATGGCAAAGTGTTTTCTTGATAGAGTAGGGTTTATTTCACAGCGTTAGGAAAGGCATTACGTGGGACTCCGAGCAGCAGAGGTACTATTGAATACGACAGACATCGGTATTATCAGAGAGAAATTGCTCAAATCTTTTCTTGAAAATCATCTTCCGAGTAGTTGCAATGTCCTTCTCAGTGGATTTCTTTTCAATATGGAAGGTGCTGAATCAAAACAGTTGGATGTTATTGTAACTACTGATTCAAGTCCCCAATATCGCTATCTTGATGGCAAGAGTTTTGCCTGCGTCGATGGGACGGTTAGTGTTATTTCTGTCAAATCCAGTTGAACAAGAAGAACTATATGATGCGCTAATAACCTTACGCTCTCCATTCTACCGCCAATCTCTCTTTTCTCCAAGTGAAGAGGGATGAAAACTACACAAAACTTGGGCCTTAAAGCTCCTACAATGGAAGGTTACGAAGACCAAAATCTATGGCTTTCTGATAGGAAGAAACCGCAATACAAAAATTGGCCTTACAAAGTCGTATTTGCATCGGATGCTATTAGCGGTGAAGCCCTGTCAAAGCATATTGATAGCCTTTTAAGCAACACCCTGAGATGCAATATGAACCGATAGATTTGATTTACGTTTCAGGCAAATACTACTTCACCAAGAAGCGAGGTAAAGATGATACGGAGTTTCGTGGAGTAGGCTACAAGCCTGATTTATATGCCCCTTTAGAAATGATTACCTGTATCCAGGACATATACACCGCTACTCGCTTTATATGTTATAAGTACAGCCTGTTGAAAAAGAGCCTGTTAGAAAGAGAGAACCTTTCGTAACAAACAATCAAATTAAAGTAAGGTAAAATTAAGGGGTGATTGATTTTCAATCTTGAAAAATAATTATGATTCAAGTAGATAACTTATATCGGAAGAGGCCCGCTCCAGTTTTTACGTCTTTGCAAACCAACAAAGTCAAATTTGCTTTACATCTCATTGAAAATAGGCAGTTCTAGTTCATGATTCCGCGCCTGTTATGCTTCAAAAACAGAGGCTAACCCAAATCACTAGCTTCTCTAATACGTTAACAAAAGATTAACCTTTGCATGGTAGCATCACTACTATACTGAGGAAGAAACATGGTTTGGGATCTTACCAAAGGAATACGGTTAGGAGAAAAGCTGGAGTATCTGTCAAAAGCGATGGATAGCGGGCGGCCGCTTTTCTTTATAGGATCAGCACCGGACTGGATGCAGAAGAAGGTTTTTGATTATCTTCTATCCCATCGTGAATTGTTTGAAAAGATTGTATATGCCCGTGGAGACCCTGAGAAAGACCGTTTGGGAGATCCCAAGGAAAACTATCAGCTGCAGGCGAAAGAAATTACGGTTCCTACCGAAGATAAGAGAAACGCTTCATTCTGGCATTACGACGGTGCAGGAAAAGACAGGCCCACGGTAGTATTTTACCACGGGATAGGCAGTCACATTGGGAGAAAGTTTCGTACAAATTTACTCAAGCTCATGGAAGCGGCCGGGATTAACTACGTCGCGGTTATCCCTGCCGGGCAGGAAAGGCAGGCGGGAGAGGCAGGATTAGAAGCGGATCAGAAAAATGCCGAAGCTATCAATCATTACCTCATAGAGAAACTAAAAATTCCGCAAGAACAACTGGCTGGCATGGGTATATCCATGGGCGGGGGTCGCCTTTCCGAAGGACATAAAGACGCGGTTGCTGACTATAAGAAAGCATTGATGTATTTTTCTACATTTACGTCTTTTGTTGAACAGGTTGCATACATGTTTCCGGGGCTTGACCCAAAATACATCGCAGAGAAAGTCAAAGATAATTATAACACCCTCGACCTTTTTAATTCCGGCAATATTGATGCGAAGACACCGGTATTAGTAGCAACATCAGGGAGGGATGATTTTATTGACAATACGCATGGGGCGGCACTCGCCGGAAGCCTGGCTGCAACTGCGAAAGAGGCGGGAGCGTTGTTTCTAAAAAGCATTGGCTTTGATGCAAAAAAAGGCACAATCGATATTACCGGCACATATGCGCTTGCTAAAGTCGTGAGGGCGGATGGAGGTGTTGTGTATCACCAGGTATTTGAAGATGCCAAGCACACAGGGTTCTACCTGGCAGAAGTACTGAAGAATATGGCCGAGGTGCTGGACACAGCATTGCCGGAGGACGTTCAGAGCCTGATGACAAAGGCATTTGAAGATCTTGAAGCATTGAAAGTCCATGTATTTGATCCAGCAACAGGATGGGCGGCGCGGGCAAAGAAGGACTCTATAGAGAGGTTAGAGCCGGAGGTAATGGCGGTATTTAAGGATAAAGGCCTCACCGCAAGGGAATCGAGGCAATTAAAGAAGGATGTGTCGGATCTTCTGGGGCAATTATGTCATCGCAGGCTGGGTGATCAGGATCGGCAGAAATTAGCCTACAATCTTTTCCGCAGGCTGGAAGCCACCATCATGAGGGATTTGGAAAGCGATATTATAGATATCCAGAAACAGAAATTTGAGGATATGCGGGAGAATGAGAAACGAATAGAAAGAAATGAATTAATAGCGCAAAATAGCGACCGCTTTTTACCATTACCACGCGCGAACGCGGCTGTATTAAATAGAATTAATGAATGGGTTGCTAGGGAAGAGCAGAACAGGATGTCCGGAGACGATGCCCAGAGAACGCTTTAATAGTCTAACCTTAACCCGGTGATATTTCTGTAAGAAATGGCGGGAGTGACGGGACTTGAACCCGCGGCCTCCGGCGTGACAGGCCGGCGCTCTAACCAACTGAGCTACACCCCCAAGGTGTAAGGTGCTCTTACATAAAGCAGTTTATCGTAAAACACAAGCCAGAAAAGCGTTTTTGCGCAGTAGCCGGGGATTGCCTGGTTTAAGTCCATTTTCAGGGTTTTTCCTCCGCTTGGGGTATTTTCCAGGAATGCGAAAGGGTTTTCCGAAGGGAAAGGATGTTGGCTATGTTCTATATCCCATAACTCGGCGAGGGCGGTATTGCGCAGGAATAGATGCTGATAGGTAGTATCGGTAGATAACACGTTGCCAGTATTGCCTAAAAACCTTTGGATTTCAAGGTGTATGCGGAAAACGCTAAGTGGTTTATTTGCGTTCGCCCAGTTTGCGGTATAGGGTGGACTGGCTCATACCCAGTAATTTGGCGGCCTGCCCCACATTATCCTCTGCCTGCGTCAACGCATACTGGATGACCTCCCATTCAATATCGGCCATCTTCTTCATCTTTCCATCCTCAAACAGAAGATTAAAGAAGGCGGGGTGGGCGGTGGTTTGGCCTTCTGGCGGGTGGTGTAGCTCCTGCTCATGGGTGAAGCGGTAATCCAGATCTTCCAGCATCAGGAAGTCCTCTTTAGTCAGTGTATCGCTTTCTGCCATGACCACGGCACGGAAAATCGCATTTTCCAATTCACGGACATTGCCGGGCCAGCGGTGGGAAATGAGTGTCTTTTCTGCTTCGGGTGCGATCATGCGTACCGGCTTATTTTCAGAGGCCGCAAACCGCTCAATGAAAAACTGGATCAGGTCTGGGATATCCTTGCTGCGTTTATGCAGTGGTGGCAGGGTGAGTGGGAAGACATTCAGGCGGAAGAATAAATCCTCCCTGAAACGCCCGGCACGGACTTCCTCCGGCAGCTGGCGGTTGGTGGCAGAAATAATCCGCACGTCCACTTTCACCACTTTGCTGGCACCCACCGGCTCAATTTCCTTTTGCTGGAGTGCGCGCAACAGCTTCACCTGCACCTCATGCGGCAATTCGCCAATTTCATCAAGAAACAGCGTACCACCGTCCGCTTCGCGGAATTTGCCAATCGCGCGATTCACGGCCCCAGTGAATGCCCCTTTTTCATGGCCAAACAGAGTGCTTTCCACGAGTTTCTCGGGGATGGCTCCACAATTCACTGCTACAAACGGTTTTCCCGCCCGTCTGCTTTCCCCGTGGATGGCACGGGCGAATAATTCCTTCCCCACGCCACTTTCGCCGCTGATCAATACCGGGATATCTGATGCTGCCGCCTTTTTGCCGATAGTCACCGCATTTTCCAGGCCGTCCTGATGGCCGATGAGGTCGCTGAATTTGGTTTCCCCACTTTGGGAACGCTTCAGACGCGTGACTTCTTCCGTCAGCGTATAGAATTTCAACGCATTGAGGATGGATATTTTGAGGCGCTCCAGCGGGACGGGTTTTATGATAAAATCATTGGCACCCAGCTGCATGGCAGAGACAGCGTCCTGTAAATCATCACTGGCCGTGATAATAATCACGGGCAGTGTGGGATGGGTCTCACGTAAGGTGCGCAGTGTTTCCAGTCCATCCATTTCCGGCATCCGCAAATCCAGAAGTACCAGCTGGATGTGTTCGCTATCCTTTAGTACCTGCAGCGCCTGCTTGCCATTTTCCGCCTGGAATACCTGATAGCCTAATTTTTCCCCGGCCAGCCGGGCCAGCGTCATGCGTTGGCTGGGCTCATCTTCTACAATCAGAATGGGTGTATGCATATATTAATGATAAGGAAAAACCGGTAAATGGCAAAAAAAGACTGTTAATAGGACATAGATTACACGGAAGGGTTGCGTAAAAGTTTCACCCTTCCGGGCTGTTCGTAACGGACGTAAGCTGGTTCTAAAAAAGAGGTACCGATGACCAATACAACCAATTTAAGCCTGACCCTCCTGGAACAAAGCCAGTCTCAGAAGGAAGTGACAATGAACGAAGCCCTGGTAAGGCTGGATGCTGTGATAAACCGAGGGGTTGAAGATAAGGATTTGAATACGCCTCCCGGTTCTCCCACGGCAGGGGATATGTACATTGTGGCGGCGTCCGCCACCGGGGACTGGACAGGGTACGAAGACCGGCTGGCCTATTATGAGCAGGTCTGGCGTTTTATCCTGCCCAATGAAGGGATGACGATCTGGGTCAATGACGAGAACAGGCTGTATAGCTATGATGGCACTGTCTGGGTTCCGGCCAGTGGGATTACGGCACACGGTAGTGCCGGTTTGAGCAGTGGAGCGGTGACGGTATCTGAAAGTGCAGTGACGGCGAATTCCCGCATTTTTCTGACGTCGGAAGGTAGTTCCACCGGGGTGATAC